>NZ_JAUSVA010000002.1:5324000-6655000 GCF_030813695.1 Kitasatospora herbaricolor | reverse complement strand
CAGCCGCTAGGCTTTCCCGCTCACCCGCCCGGTTCAGGCGACTCGTCCAACACTAGGCCACTCACCGGGCGGCGTCAAACACCTGGGGGCCGGATCTGTCCGGATCCGGCCCCCAGGGCTCAAAGACGCAGCTCAACCTACGGCTGTTTTCAGCCTTCTGACGTGAGCTCAACCGCCGCGAGATTGCGCTTCCCGCGACGCAGGACCAGCCAGCGGCCGTGCAGCAGGTCCTCCCCGGTCGGGGCCGCCTCCTCGTCCGTCACCTTGGTGTTGTTGAGGTAGGCGCCCCCCTCCTTCACCGTGCGCCGGGCCGCGGAACGGCTCGGCGCCAGGCCGACGGCAACCAGCAGGTCGACGATCGGGAGCAGCTCGGTGACCTCGGCCTTCGGGACCTCCGCCAGGGCCGCTGCCAGGGTCGGGGCCTCCAGGTCGGCCAGGTCGCCCTGGCCGAAGAGCGCCTTGGAGGCGGCCACGGCCCGCTCGTACTGGTCGGCGCCGTGCACGAGCGTGGTCAGCTCCTCGGCCAGCGCCCGCTGGGCGAGTCGCGCGGCCGGACGCTCGGCCGTCTCCCGCTCCAGCTCCTCGATCTCCTCCTTCGAGCGGAAGCTGAAGATCCGCAGGAAGGTGGAGACGTCGCGGTCGTCCGCGTTCAGCCAGAACTGGTAGAAGGCGTACGGCGTGGTGAGTTCGGGGTCGAGCCAGACGGTGCCCGACTCGGTCTTGCCGAACTTGGTGCCGTCGGCCTTCACGATCAGCGGGGTGGCCAGCGCGTGCACCGACTTGCCGTCGGCCTTGCGGATCAGGTCCGTGCCCGCCGTGAGGTTGCCCCACTGGTCGCTGCCGCCGGTCTGCAGGGTGCAGCCGTGCCGGCGGTTGAGCTCCAGGTAGTCCATCCCCTGGAGGATCTGGTAGCTGAACTCGGTGTAGCTGATCCCCGCGTCGGAATTGAGCCGGCGGGCGACGGCCTCCTTGGCGATCATGTTGTTGACCCGGAAGTACTTGCCCACGTCGCGCAGCAGGCTGATCGCCGACATGCCGGACGTCCAGTCCAGGTTGTTGACCATGCGGGCCGCGTATTCGCCCTCGAAGTCGAGGAAGCGCGAGATCTGGCCACGCAGCCGGTCCACCCAGGCCGCCACCGTCTCGGGGTCGTTGAGCACCCGCTCCGCGGTGGGCTTGGGGTCGCCGATCAGACCGGTGGCGCCGCCGACCAGGCCGAGCGGCAGGTTCCCGGCCTGCTGGATCCGGCGCATGGTGAGGATCTGCACCAGGTTGCCGAGGTGCAGGCTCGCGGCCGTCGGGTCGAAGCCGCAATAGAACGTGACCGGGCCGTCCGCGAACGCCTTGCGCAGTGCGTCCTCGTCGGTTGACAGGGCGATCAGCCCACGCCACCGCAGCTCGTCGACGATGTCCGTCACGGTCACGCTTCTCCTTCGATCGGGCGCCCGGCCCCGGTGGCGGGCCCTGTTCGATCGGGCCCGGGGACGGTACGGCTCCAGCGTTGTAGAGGGTACGCGCTCCCGACCGGCGACTTTCCGTCCCGGAGCGGTCCGGCCCCGGCGGGTGTCCCGGCCGGCACCGGAAATTCCGTTGTTCGTCGGCCCCGGGCCCGTTCACAGTGGTCCCACCGCCGTACGGCGGCGGTGACGTGTGAGGAGCCGGTCGTGCCACCTTGGCGCGCCCGCAGGGAGGTGGCCGAGGTGCGCAACACGCTGGTGCTCAATGCGAGCTACGAGCCGCTGACGACTGTGTCGTTGCAGCGGGCGGTGGTTCTGGTGCTGCAGGACAAGGCCGTCGTCGAGCAGGCCCATCCCCTGCGCACGGTGCGCGGTACGGGCGTGAGCGTCCCGGTGCCGCGGGTGATCAGGCTGCAACGGTACGTCCGGGTGCCGTTCCGACAACGGGCCCCGTGGTCGCGGAGAGGGGTGCTGGTCCGGGACCAGCACCTGTGCGCCTACTGCGGGCGCCGGGCGACCACCGTCGACCACCTGCAGCCGAAGTCGCGCGGCGGGGCCGACAGCTGGTTGAACACCGTGGCCGCCTGCGCGGAGGACAACCAGCGCAAGGCCGACCGGACACCGGAGCAGGCGGGTATGCGGCTGCTCCGCAAGCCGTTCGAGCCGACGCCCCAGGCCACCCTGATGCTGGCGCTGGGTCTGCGCGGTTCGGACGTCCGGGAGCTGGCCGCATGGCTGCCGCCGGCGGCGTCGATGACCGCCGCGGCCTGAGGGACCGGCGCCCGGCCGAGCGGCCGGCTGGGAAACCCGCGGGCTGAGAGCCGGCGGCCCGGAGATCCGCCCGAGGACCGCCCGAGGTGGCCGCACCGGTCAGGTGCGGCCACCGGCCGGGTGCGGAACGTCGGTGGGCCGGCCCGATCGGGGGACCGGCCGGCCCACCGGCAGGGCGGGGCCCGGGAGACCGGGCGCGCGAGCGGCGCCGGGCGGCGGGATCAGCCCTTGGCCTGGTAGGCGGCGGCCACGCCGAAGTTCGCGGAGTGCTCGGGGACGGCGATCACCTTGCCGCCGCCGATCAGGACCCGCCCGGCGATCAGCAGCGAGCCGGTGCCCTGGGGGAAGTTGCCGCCGACGGTCTCGGTGCCGTCGGCGAGGGCGAATCGGCTGAGGCGGGCCGGCTGGCCGAGCCGCTCGTCGGCTGCCAGCAGCAGCGCGCCGTTGTCCAGGCCCACGGCCCTGACCTTGCCCTTCTCGGCGGTCGGGGCCTTCCACAGCTGCTTGCCCGTGCTGAGGTCGTACGCGGCGACGGTGACCGGCCCGCCCGCGACCGGGGTCATGGTGACGGCCATCGTCCGGTCCTGGAAGTACATGCCCGGAGTGGCCGAAAAGCTCCCGTGCACCACGTCGATCCGGGTGTCGTCCGCGACGACCGGGATCTCGGTGGCCGGGTCGCCGGCCGGCCCCCAGGCGAAGATCCGGTCGTCGGTGACGGCCGCGCCCGTGGTCGCGACGACGGCGGGCTCGGCGGAGAGCACGCTGACCGTCCGCGGCTGGTTGTTGAGACCACGCCACCAGCCGACCTTGCCGTCGGCGGTGTTCAGCGAGACGGCCTGGTCGACCGGGGTGGAGTCGGCGCAGCTGCTGTGCAGGACGACGGTCTTCGCACCGACACCGCCCGCGAGCGTGCAGAACTTGCCCTGGCCGGTGTACTGCCAGATGTCGGCGCCGTCGGCGGACTGCCAGGCGACCGCCTTGTCGTCCCCGATCGCGATCACCTTGTCCTCGGTGACGCCTATCCGGGCCGCGTACTTCTCCTTGGCGTCGGACAGGGTCTTCGTCCAGACGGTCTTCCCGGTCCGGGTGTCGACTGCCACCACCAGGGTGCAGGGGCTGTTCGGGTCGGCCTGCGGCCGGAACAGCGCGGCACCGAGGCCGGCGGCGTTGACGGACGGCGAGAGGCCGCAGGGAACGGCCCCGGCGGCGGGCGCCTCGACCGACCAGGTGGGCTTGCCGGCGGCCAGGTCGAAGGCGTGCACTCCGGTGCTCTCCGCCCGGACGACCGCCGCTTCCAGCAGCCAGCCGCCGATCAGGGTGTCGTCGGCGCCGGGCTGTGCTGCGGCGGGCTCGGCGGACCAGACCTTGGCGTGGGCGACGGTGAACCCCTTCTCGGCCGAGCTGCCGGCGGCCGCTTTGTCACCACCGCTCCCGCCGCTGACCATCAGGCCGGCGGCGACGAGGACGGCCAGCGCGGCCACTCCGGCCCCGGCCCGGATCATCAGCGTGCGGCGGCCGGGCGCGTGGTCGGCCGAGACGACGGCTCCGGCGGCGGCCCGGGCCTTGTCCACCAGTGACGGGCGCGGGCTCCCGCCGGCGGCGGGCTCGGTCCCTTCGGGGCGGGGGGTCGGGCGGCCCACCCGGAACGGCCGGCCGGCCGCGGGGCCGGCTTCGGAGTCGGAGGCGGAGTCCGTCGCCGGCTCCGGCGTGGACGCCGGGGCTGCCTGCGTCGCGTCCGCCGCGACGGACTCCCCGGTGAAGGCGACGTAGCCGTCCTGCGAGTGCTCGGCGCCGGGCGGGGCGTACAGCTGCTGGTCCGAGCCGCCCTGCTGGACCATGTACGGGGCGTACTGCCCGTACGGGGACTGCTCCTCGAACCCGTGGCCGGGTTCGTAGGCCGTACCGGTGCCGTGGAAGACCTGGCCGTACGCCTGCTCCGGGTACGCCTGTTCCGGGTACGCCTGCTCCGGGTACGCCTGCTCCGGGTACGCCTGCTGCCCGCCGTACGGCGGGCCGCCGTAGGGCTGCTCGGCGTACGGCGGGTGTCCGAAGGAGCCCTGCCCCGAGGGGTCCTGCCCGAACGGGGCCTGCGGGTAGGACGTCCCGCCGTAGCCGTTCGGGTCGTACCCGCCGCCCTGGTGGCCGCCGCTCCCGTACCCGGCGGCGTAGCCGCCGTCCAGGCCGCTGCCCGGCTGCTGACGGACGCCCGGATAGGGCTCGGGGGCACGCGGCGCCGGGATCGACTCCTGCCACTGCTGCCCGTACTCGCCGGACTGCCAGGGCTGCTGCGGCTCGGTGCCGAAGGGCGGCCGACCGGTGGCGTCGGTGGAGTACCCCTGCTCGGCGGGAGGACGGTCCTGAGCCATGTGTTCCGTCCCTCCCGGCGCTCTGCGATGCGGCAGTCAGCATCTCACGCCGGGCGGAGCGGGCCGCTCCGCCCGGTAGGGAGGTGTGGTGAACAGACTTTCCGGCCCGGCCGCCCTGGGCCCGACGGCCGGCCCCTGCCCGAGGCCCGGCGGCCGGCGCCCAGGCATCCGGCGCCCAGGCATCCGGCGCCTAGGCGTCCGGGGCCTCGGCCAGCAGGGCGGTGTCGATCCGGGCCGCGAGGGCGAGGTCGAGGGCGGTGAGGCCGCCCGCGCTGTGGGTGGACAGCGCGAAGTGCAGGGTCCGCCAGCGGATGTCGATGTCCGGGTGGTGGTCGAACTCCTCGGCGGCGGCCGCGACCGCGACCACCACCCGGATCGCGGCCGGGAAGTCCTTGGCGTCCGCGGTCCGGACGATCGTGTCCCCCACCCGCGACCACTGCGGGATGCCGGTCAGGCCGGCGATGATCTCGTCCTCCGTCAGTCGTGCTCTGCTCATCGGTCCGCTCCCGGGTGCCGTCGGTGTCAGATGGTGCGGCGCGGGCGGGCCACCAGTTCACCACCGCAGTTGGGGCAAGTGCCGGCCATCGCCGCAGTGCATTCCGGGCAGAAAGTGCACTCGTGGGAGCATATGGAGGCGGCGCCGTCCGAGGTCAGCGACACCTCGCAGCGTTCGCAGATCCCGCGCATTTCCAGGGACATCGGGGTTCTCCTTCCGGTGATCAGCTGATGAGCAGTTTGGTCACGGCGGCCAGGCCGACCACCACGATGACCGAGCGCAGCACGGGTGCGGGGAGCCGGCGCCCGACCTTCGCGCCGAGCTGGCCGCCGAGCACCGAACCGACCGCGACCAGGAGCACCGCCGTCCAGTCGATGGTCGAGGTGAAGAGGAAGAACACCGCCGCGACGGCGTTCACGATCAGCGCCAGGCCGTTCTTGACGCCGTTGATCCGCTGCAGGTCGTCCTGCAGCAGCATGCCCATCATGGCGAGCAGCAGGACGCCTTGGGCGGCGCCGAAGTAGCCGCCGTAGATCCCGGCCAGGAAGACGCCCGCGAACAGCAGCGGGCCGCCGTCCGGGTCGCCGTCGGCGGGGCGGCGGGCGGCGACCGCGCGGGCCACCCGGGGCTGGATCACCACCAGCACGAGGGCGAGCAGGATCAGCACCGGGACGATCGCGTCGAAGGCCCGGCCCGGCAGCTCCACCAGCAGGAAGGCCCCGAGCAGGCCGCCGAAGAGCGAGGCGGTGCCGAGGCGGCGCAGCCGCCGGCCCTGGCCGGCCAGCTCGCGCCGGTAGCCGACGACACCGCTGAGGCTGCCCGGGACGAGGCCCAGCGTGTTGGAGACGTTCGCGGTGACCGGCGGCAGTCCGACGGCGAGCAGGACGGGGAAGGTGATCAGGGTGCCGGAGCCCACGATCGCGTTGATGGTGCCCGCGCCGACGCCGGCGACCAGGACGGCCACGGCCTCCCAGACTGTCATCCGTCACTCCTCGGTTCGGGGCTGTCCGAGCATGATCATGCCGGAGCGGGGGCGGACTGCCCAGTGGGATTCCGAACGGTGGACGGGCGGGCGCACGGGAGCCGGACGCGCCGGGGCCCGCCCCCGAACGGTGCGGGGGCGGGCCCTGGACGGTGCGTCAGCTGGTGGGCCGGCCGGCGGCGCGGCGCCCGCGGCTCACTCGGGGTCGATCTTCGGGTACTCGCGGGTGCGGTCGATCCGGGGGCGGGCGGCGCCCTTGTCGGTGTCCACCGGACGCGGGCCGGCGGCCGGGTCCAGCGGGACCTGGGCGGCCGGCGGGGCGGCGGCGGCCGGGGCCCCCGAGCCGTTGGCGCCGGTCAGGCCGCTGAAGGCGCCGCCGAGGCCCTTGAGCGCGTCACCGACCTCGCTCGGGATGATCCAGAGCTTGTTGGCGTCGCCCTTGGCCAGCTCGGGCAGGGTCTGCAGGTACTGGTAGGCCAGCAGCTTCTGGTCGGGGTTGCCGTCGTGGATGGCCTCGAAGACCGTCCGGATCGCGGCCGCCTCACCGTCGGCGCGCAGCACCGCGGCCTGCGCCTCACCCTCGGCCTTGAGGACGTCGGCCTGCTTCTCGCCCTCGGCCCGCAGGATCGCGGCCTGCCGGGCGCCCTCGGCGGTGAGGATGGAGGCGCGCTTGTCACGGTCGGCGCGCATCTGCTTCTCCATCGAGTCCTGGATGGAGGTCGGCGGGTCGATCGCCTTGAGCTCGACGCGGTTGACGCGGATGCCCCACTTGCCGGTGGCCTCGTCCAGGACGCCGCGCAGGCCGGCGTTGATGACCTCGCGGGAGGTCAGGGTGGATTCGAGGTCCATCGAGCCGATGATGTTGCGCAGCGTGGTGATGACCAGCTGCTCGATCGCCTGGATGTAGCTGGCGACCTCGTAGGTGGCGGCCCGGGCGTCGGTGACCTGGTAGTAGATCACCGTGTCGATGTTGACCACCAGGTTGTCCTGGGTGATCACCGGCTGCGGCGGGAAGGGCACGACCTGCTCGCGCAGGTCGATCCGGTTGCGCACCCGGTCGATGAACGGGACGACGATGTTCAGGCCCGCGTTGAGCGTCCGGGTGTAGCGGCCGAAGCGCTCCACGATCGCGGCGCTGGCCTGCGGGATCACCTGGATCGTCTTGATCAGCGCGATGAAGGCCACCACGACGAGGACGACCAGGACGATAAGGACGGGTTCCACGGACTCTCCCCTAGACGACCAGGGCGGTCGCGCCCTGGATTTCGACGACGTCGACCTGCTGCCCCGGCTGGTACACACTGCCGGGGTTGAGCGCGCGGGCCGACCAGACCTCGCCGTTCAGCTTGATCCGCCCGCCCTCCCCGTCGACTGTTTCCGCGACGACCGCGGTGGCGCCCTGCAGCGCCTCGATGCCCATCTTGACCTGCGGGCCGTTCTTCAGCTGGCGGTAGGCGATCGGCCGCACCACGACCAGCAGCGCGGTCGAGACCGCGACGAAGGTGAGGACCTGCCAGACCACTCCCGCCCCCAGCCCGGCGACACCGGCGGCCGCGCCGGCACCCACCGCGAACATGGCGAACTCCGGCATCGCCGTGATCACCAGGGGTATGCCGAGGCCGACGGCGGCGAGGAGCCACCAGATCCAGCTGTCCACGTGTCCATCCTAGGGAGCGAAGGGCTTCGAGGCGGAAGGTTCCCGCAGGTGGACGGACGGAAACCGGCCGCGGGCGCGACCGGTTCCAGTTCAGTGAGTTCAGGACGTCCCGGAGCGCTCCGGGCGGGCGGCCACGGCTCAGCCGAGCGGCAGGCCCTGGGCGGACCAGCGGTCGCCGTGCCGTTCCAGGGTCAGCGGCAGGCCGAAGCAGAGCGAGAGGTTGCGGGCGGTCAGCTCGCTGTCGATCGGACCGGCGGTGAGCACCTTGCCCTGGCGGATCATCAGGACGTGGGTGAAACCGGGGGCGATCTCCTCGACGTGGTGGGTGACCATCACCATCGCCGGGGCGAACTCGTCCTGGGCCAGCGCGCCGAGGCGGCGGACCAGGTCCTCGCGGCCGCCGAGGTCCAGGCCGGCGGCCGGCTCGTCCAGCAGCAGCAGCTCGGGGTCGGTCATCAGGGCGCGGGCGATCAGCGTGCGCTTGCGCTCGCCCTCCGAGAGGGTGCCGAACTTGCGGTGGGTGAAGGCGGCCATGCCGAGCCGGTCGAGCAGGGCCAGCGCCCGCGACTCGTCGGTGTCCTCGTACTTCTCGTGCCAGGTGGCGGTCATCCCGTAGGCGGCGGTGAGCACCGTCTGCAGGACGGTCTGCTCGGCCGGCAGCCGGTCGATCATCGAGGCGCCGGCCAGGCCGATCCTGGCCCGCAGGTCGAAGACGTCGACCTCGCCGAGCTTCTCGCCGAGCACGGTGACCTTGCCGCTGCTCGGGAACAGGTAGGTCGAGGCGATCTGCAGCAGGGTGGTCTTCCCGGCGCCGTTGGGGCCAAGGATGACCCAGCGCTCGCCCTCGGAGATCGACCAGGAGACCTGGTCGACCAGCTCGCGGCCCTCCCGGACCACGGAAACGTCCACCAGCTCCAGCACGTCGCTCATGCCTACGCCTTCCCCAATGCAGAATTCGGCCGCCCGAGGCTGCCCAAGGAAGTCTTGGCCGTGGGTCCTCGGGGTGCGGTCCACTCGTCTCGACAGCGGTGCGGGCGGGCAGCCTACTCCAGCAGCCGGTCAGGTACGGAGGAGGTGCGGCGCTCGCAGCACAGGGCAAACCTACGCCACCCGGGTCGCGCAACTTTCCGTAGGCTGGCCGGATGCTCGTGACACCTGCCGACAATCCGTACGAAGAGCCCCGATCGGGGCGGCTGACCGCCTGGGGCAACGCCCTGCTGGGCGGATTCGCGCCGCCGGACAACGCGGCCGCCGCCGTACTGGGCCAGGACGAGAGCCACCGGGTGACCGGCCTGCCCGGTGACGCCGAGGGCGACCTGCACGGACTGACCTGGGCGCTCGGGCGGCTGCGGGTGCTGGGGGTGACCGGGCTGCGGCTCGCGCTGCCGGCGGCCGGCCACCCGCTGGGGCTGACCGGTCCCGCCGAGTTCAACACGCGGGCGCTCGGCGCGGGCGAGGCGGTGCTGGCGGTGGGCGTGCCGCTGGGGCTCGTCCCGGAGGTCGAGGTGTTCGGGCCGGCCGGGGACCAGGCGGTCACGGTGCTGTGGCGCTGCTCGGAGGTGCGCGAGGCGCCGCCGGCCGACGTGCCCTCGCTGCACGAGGCCGAGCGTGAGCTCGCGGACGGCCTGCGGGAGACCACCGCGCTGCTGGCGCGGCTGGACGTCGCCGGCGCGGGGCCGGAGGCGCTGCGGGCGCTGGAGGCGTACCGGCGGCGCGGGCACTCCGAGCTGCTGGCGCCCGGCTACCCGCCGCGCGCGGTGCGGGTGCTGGAGTCGGCCCGGCGGGTGACGGCGCTGCTGTCGATCGCCTCGGGCGGGCACGGCGCCGCGGTCAGCGCCTCCGAGATGGCGGCCCGCCGGACGGCGCTCGCCCCGCTGCAGCGCACCGCCCGCCGGGCTCAGGTCGCCGCGTACAACGCGCTGGTGGACGAGCGCCGGGACTGACCGGGCGGCCCTGCGCGGTCAGGCCCTGCCCCGGGCAGGGCCGGCCGGCGGGCCCCCGGGCCGGATGCGTCCCGGGCGGGCGGGGCCGGCCAGGAGGTCGGCCGTCGTCGGGCCTCGTCAGCCGTCGTTGGCGGCCCCGTTGCGGACGGCCCAGAGCGCCGCCTGGGTGCGGTCCGCCACGTCCAGCTTCATCAGGATGTTGGAGACGTGCGTCTTGACGGTCTTCTCGGACAGGTGCAGCCCGCGGGCGATCTCGCGGTTGGAGCGGCCGTCCGCGATGTGGCCGAGCACCTCGCGCTCACGCTCCGTCAGGGTGCCGCCGCGGCCCTGCGGCGCGCGCGGGGTGTCCTCGGCCAGCAGCGCCTCGGCGAGCTCGGGCTGGAGCAGCACGTGCCCGGAGTGGACCGAGCGGATCGCCCCCGCCAGGGCCTCGGGGTCGACGTCCTTGTACACGTAGCCGGCCGCGCCGGCGCGCAGCGCGGGCACCATCGTGCGGTGCTCGGTGAAGCTGGTGACGATCAGGATCCGGGCCCGGCTGCCGCCCTCCTTGAGCATCCGCAGCGCCTCGATGCCGTCCACGCCCGGCATCTTCAGGTCCATCAGGACGACGTCGGGGGCCAGCTCCTGGGCCTTGGCCACGCCCTCGGCGCCGTCGGCGGCCTCGCCGACCACCTCGATGTCGTCCTGGACCTCCAGGAAGGTCCGCAGGCCGCGGCGGACCACCTGGTGGTCGTCCACCAGGAGGACGCGGATCGACGGGTTCTCAGGCACCGGGGACCTCCAGTTCGACGGCCGTGCCCTTGCCGGGGGCCGAGTCCAGGGTGAGCAGGCCGCCGACGGCGGCGGCGCGGTCGCGCATCGAGACCAGGCCGAGGTGGCGGCCGGCCCGGCGGACGGACTCCGGGTCGAAGCCGCGGCCGTCGTCGGTGACCCGCAGCACGGCGCCGCGGGCGGGGGTGCCGCTGAGGGTGACCTCGACCCGCTCGGCGCCCGAGTGCCGCAGCGCGTTGTGCAGGGCCTCCTGGGCGACCCTGAGCACGGCCGCCTCCTGGGCGGCGGGCAGGGCCCGGACCCCGTCCGCCGCGAAGGAGACCGCGGCCGTGTGGGCCCGGTCCAGCACCTGCACCTGGGAGGCCAGGGTGGGGACCAGGCCGTCCTCCTCCAGCGCGGCCGGACGCAGCTCGACCACCACGGCGCGCAGTTCGTCCGCGGCCTCGGCGGCGAGCCTGGCGACCTCGGCGAGTTCGGCACGGGCGCGGTCCGGGTCGCGCCCGACCAGGGTGGCGGCGGCTTTGGCGGTCAGCCGCAGCGAGAACAGCTTCTGCGAGACGGCGTCGTGCAGGTCGTGGGCGATCCGGGCGCGTTCGCCGGCGAGGGTGAGTTCGCGGCTGCGCTCGTAGAGCCGGGCGTTGCTGAGGGCGATCGCGGCGTGCGCCGCGAGGATCCGCAGCAGTTCCTCGTCGTGGTCGGTGAAGCCGCCACCGGCGCGCTTGTTGGCGAGGAAGATGACGCCCATCACCTCCTGGGCGCCGTCGCCGGTGCTCCCGCTGCCGGGCTCCCCGCTGCCGGAGGAGGCGTCCGCGTCGAGGATCGGCATGCCGAGGAAGGCCTTCATGTCGGGGTGCGCGGCCGGCCAGCCGCCGAAGGACGGCTCCTCGCGGACGTCGTCCAGGCGGGTGGGCCCGGACTCGTGCAGCATCAGGGCGAGCACGCCGTGCTGGCGGGGCAGCGGGCCGATGGCACGCCACTGCTCCTCGGTGATGCCGTCCACCACGAACTGGGCGAAGCCTCCGTGGTCGTCGGGCACGCCGAGGGCGGCGTACTCGGCGCCGAGCAGGTCGCGGGCGGAGGCGGTGATCCGGCGCAGCACCTCGCGGACCTCCAGGTGCCGGCTCATCGCCAGCACGGCGGCGCTGACCGCCTCGATGCCGCCGAGGCAGGGGTCGCAGCGGGGCGGCCCGTCCGCCGGGGCCCGGGTGTCCTCCCCGGAGCAGGTCTCCTCGGGGAGGGGGCCGGCGCCGGCGGGAGGCGGCGCGGCTTCGCTGGGCTCGGTCGGCATACCGCCAACCTACCGCCGGGCCGCGGGATGCCGCGTCGGTCCGGGGGCGCCCCGGTCCCGGGTCCGTGGTCCTAGGTCCGGGGGCCGGCACTGCCGGGCCGGGGCCGCGTTCCCGGCCCGCGTCCGTGCTCCGGGCCGGGGCCGGGGCCGGGAACGCCAACGGGCGGCGCTCCCGGGGTGGGAGGGCCGCCCGTACGGGAGCGCGGTGTCAGCCCTGGCGCATGACCTCGGGCTCGTGGCGCTTCTGCAGGCGGGTCACGACGTAGCCGAGGATCGCCGAGATGACGATCAGCACCACCCAGTCGGCCACCAGCTGGCCCACGTTGTGGCCCCAGATCGAGTCCCACTCGGGATTCTGCGGGTTGCCGTTCCAGGGCCCGATCAGGTGCGAGAGGTCGAGCGTGGTGGCCACCGCTCCGACGCCCCAGCGGGCGGGCATCAGCCAGGCGAACTGCTCCAGGCCCGGCTTGCCGAACAGCTGGAAGAGGCAGCCGGTGAAGACGACCTGGATGATCGCGAACATCACCAGCAGCGGCATGGTCTTCTCGGCGGTCTTCACCAGGGCGGAGATGATCAGGCCGAACATCATCGAGGCGAAGCTGAGCAGGATCAGGCCGACGGCCATCTCGACGGCCGGCAGGCCGGTCAGGATCAGCCCCTCCTCCGGCAGCTTGCGCGGGGTGAAGCCGACGGCGGCGATGATCGCGCCCTGCACCACGCTGAAGAAGCCCAGCACGATGATCTTCGACATCATGTACGCCGAACGGGAGAGCCCGGTGGCTCGTTCCCGTTCGTAGATCGCCCGTTCCTTGATCAGCTCCCGGACCGAGTTGGCCGCCCCGGAGAAGCAGGCCCCGATCGCCATGATCAGCAGGATCGTGGCGGCCCCGCTGTTGAAGCCGAGCTTGCCGTTGGGAAGCTGCTTGTACGTCAGCCCGGCGGTGTCGGGGATCATGATGCTGACCCCGCCGAGGATGGCCGGCAGCAGGATCGAGAGCGCCATGAAGCCCTTGTCGGAGGCGATCACCGACAGGTAGCGCCGGATCAGCGTCCACAGCTGGGAGCCCCAGCTCTGCGGCTTCGGCGGGCGGATCGCCTGCTGGACGATCTGCGCGGACTGCGGGGCCACCGAGTCGGCGTCGGCCGAGTACTGCTGGTAGTGCACCGACCCCCGGTAGCGGCCGGCCCAGTCGTGGTCCGGGTAGTTCTCGAAGGCCTGGAAGACATCGGCCCAGGTCTCGTACCCGAAGAAGTGCAGGGCCTCGTCCGGCGGGCCGAAGTAGGCCACCGAGCCGCCCGGTGCCATCACCAGCAGCCGGTCGCAGAGGGCGAGCTCGGCCACCGAGTGGGTGACCACCAGGATGGTGCGGCCGTCGTCCGCCAGGCCGCGCAGCATCTGCATGACCTCGCGGTCCATGCCCGGGTCGAGGCCCGAGGTGGGCTCGTCCAGGAAGATCAGCGAGGGCTTGGTCAGCAGCTCCAGGGCGACCGAGACGCGCTTCTGCTGGCCGCCGGAGAGGGCGGTGATGCGGTTCTCGGCGCGCTTGTCCAGGCGCAGCTCGTACAGCACCTCGTCGATCCGGCGCTCGCGCTCGGCGGCCTCGGTGTCGCCGGGGAAGCGCAGCCGGGCCGCGTACTTCAGGGCGGTGCGGACGGTGAGTTCCTTGTGCAGGATCTCCGACTGCGGGACGAGGCCGATCCGCGAGCGCAGCTCGGCGAACTGCTTGTAGAGGTTGCGGCCGTCGTAGAGGACGTCACCGCGGTCGGCCGGCCGGTAGCCGGTGAGGGCGCGCAGCAGGGTCGACTTGCCGGAGCCGGACGGGCCGATGACGGCGACCAGGGACTTCTCCGGGACGCCGAAGCTGACGTCGTTCAGCAGGATCTTCTTGGCGCCCTTGTGCTCGACCTCGACGGTCAGGTGGCGGGCCGAGAAGGAGACCGCGCCGGTGTCGACGAACTCCTGCAGCTGGTCGCCGACCAGCACGAAGCTGGAGTGGCCGACGGTCAGGCGGTCCTGCGGGCCCATCAGCTGGCGCTGGACCGGCTGGCCGTTGAGGAAGATCCCGTTGTGGCTGCCGAGGTCGACGATCTCGTACCGGCCGTCGGGCAGCTGGCGCAGCTCGGCGTGGTGGCGGGAGACCTGGAGGTCGGACACGACGATGTCGTTGTCCAGGGCGCGGCCGATCCGGACGGTGCGCATCCCGGAGGTCAGGTTGCGGATCATCGTGGGCTGCGGGCCGTGGCCCTGCGGGCCGGCGAGGTTCGGCGGGAACCCCTGCTGCGGGCCGGGCTGCGGCGGGACGCCCTGCTGGTGCGGGAAGCCCGGCTGCGGCGCGTTCCACTGCTGGTGCACGGGCGGCTGGTGCACGGGCGGCTGCTGGACCGGGGGCTGCGGCTGGACGGGCGGCTGCTGGGCCCAGGGCTGGGCGGCCGGCGCGGCGCTGCTGCGGCTGGTGGCGGCCTCGTGCCAGGCCTGCGCGGGGGCGGCGGCCCGGTCCGGCGCGGAGAAGCTCAGCCGGGGGCCGTTCTCGCCGTTGCCGAGGTTGACCACCGCGCCGGGGTACAGCTGTGCCTGCAGGGTGCGGGCGCCGCCGACGTAGGTGCCGTTGGTGCTGCCGTGGTCCTCCAGCAGCCAGCCAGCGCCGTTGAAGGAGATGGTGGCGTGCTGCCAGGAGATCCTGGCGTCGTCGAACGGGAAGTCCGACTGCGGGTTGCGCCCGATGGTGTAGGCCCGCCCCGGTTCCAGAGTCCGCTGCTGCCCGTTGATGTCAATGACGAGTTGCGGCACTACGCGCCTGCCCCGCTCTCTCGGTCCCCCGGTTTGGCCCCCTGCGGGGGTCGACGATCCTGAACTGACGGGGGGAATCATTCCAGCCCGGCTCCCGATGACGAAAGTCACCCCTCGTGACTGTGACCAGCTGGCAACGATTCGCGGACGGCGCCGGGCCGAAGCCCGCCCCGCAGCGCTCACGGGCCCCTTCGGCACCGGTACGAAGGGCCCCGCGGGGGCGCCGGACGGCGGTGTCCACGGGCCGGACCGGTGCCGTGCGCAGGTCCGGCGACGGGTAGCGTGGGAGCCACCATGAACGCATCGCTCCCGGCCGCCGAGCCCGTCCCCAGCCCGCAGCCCCGGACCGATGACGAGCGGACCCTGCTCGTCAAGGTGTTCGGCAAGGACCGCCCCGGCATCACCGCCGGCCTGTTCGCCACACTGGCCGACTTCGCCGTCGACGTGATCGACATCGAGCAGATGGTGACCCGGGGCCGGATAACTCTCTGTGCACTGATCACTCCCCCGGCGGGCGGCTCGCCCGGCGTCGAGGGGGCGCTTCGGGCCACCGTGCACCGCTGGGCCGAGGAGCTCAAGCTCCAGGCCGAGATCATCTCCGGCACCGGTGACAACCGGCCGCGCCGCGAGGGCCGCTCGCACGTCACCGTGCTCGGCCACCCGCTGACCGCCGCCGCGGTGGCCGCGCTCACCACCCGGATCACCTCGGCCGGTGGCAACATCGACCGGGTGTTCCGCCTGGCCAAGTACCCCGTGACCGCGGTCGAGCTGGCCGTCTCCGGTGTGCCCACCGAGGAGCTGCGCGCCGAGCTGGCCGTCGAGGCGGCCACCCAGCGGGTGGACATCGCGGTCGTCCAGGCGGGGCTGCAGCGCCGGGCCAAGCGGCTGGTCGTGATGGACGTCGACTCCACCCTGATCCAGGACGAGGTGATCGAACTCTTCGCCGCGCACGCGGGCTGCGAGGCGAAGGTCGCCGAGGTGACGGCGGCCGCGATGGCCGGCGAGCTGGACTTCGCGGAGTCGCTGCGAGCCCGGGTGGCGCTGCTGGCCGGGCTGGACGCGAGCGTGACGGAGAAGGTCCGGGCGGAGGTCCGGCTGACGCCGGGCGCCCGTACGCTGATCCGCACCCTGCAGCGACTCGGGTTCCAGGTGGCGATCGTCTCCGGCGGTTTCACCCAGGTCACCGACCACCTGGTGGAGCAGCTCGGGCTGGACTTCGCGGCCGCCAACACCCTGGAGGTGGTGGACGGGAAGTTCACCGGCCGGGTGACGGGCGAGATCGTGGACCGTGCGGGCAAGGCCCGGTGGCTGGCCCGGTTCGCCGAGCAGGCGAAGGTGCCGCTGGAGCAGACGGTGGCGATCGGTGACGGCGCCAACGACCTGGACATGCTCAACGCGGCCGGTCTCGGGGTGGCGTTCAACGCCAAGCCGGTGGTGCGTCAGGCCGCCGACACCGCCGTCAACGTGCCCTTCCTGGACACCGTGCTCTACCTGCTGGGAATCACCCGCGAGGAGGTCGAGGCGGCCGACGCCCTGGACGGCACCCCGACGGAGTGACCCGGACGGGCAACGACGAAAAGGGGCGCGAGGATCACTCCTCGCGCCCCTTTCGGCTGTCCGCTCAGTCCTGCGGCGTGTGGTACGACACCAGCTCGGCCACTCCGGGCTCGACGCCCTTCCAGGACCCGGTGAAGGCCAGCACCGCGATGGCCGCCGTCGGGAAGCCGCCGAGCCGCAGCCGCTCCAGCGCCTCGCGGTCCCCCGCGTCGCCCGCCAGCACCTGGGTCAGGCCCAGCACGCCCGGGTTGTGACCGACCAGCACCACGTCGACGAACTCGTCCGGGGTCTCCTGCAGCACCGTGATGATCTCGCCGGGGCTGGCCTCGTACACCCGGTCCTCGTACACCGTCTTCTGCGGCCGCCTGGGCAGCTCGTGGACGGCGAGCTTCCAGGTCTCGCGGGTGCGCAGGGCCGTCGAGCAGAGCACGTAGTCGGGATTGATGCCGGAGTCGGCCAGCCACCGGCCGGCGTCCGGTGCCTGGTGGCGGCCACGGTCGGCCAGCGGCCGCTCGTGATCGTCAACCTGGTTCGGCCAGTCGGCCTTGGCGTGGCGGAGAACGATGATCCTGCGGGACGTTTCGGCGCTCATACCCAGCAAGCTTGGCAGAAAACCGGCCGTCGGGCGCGGTGCTCCGGGCAGCGCCACCCTCAGGAGTGGGACGGGATCGACCGCGCCGCTCAGCCGAGGTTCTTGGCGACGATCGCGACCACGGCCAGCAGGACGACGATGCCGGCGATCAGGCCGGCGATCTGGGCCAGCTTCTTGTGGCCGTCGGTGGGATTCGGTTCGAGTACGGGCATGCACCGAGTCTCGCACCCCCGCCCGGACGGCCGGCTCCCGGCCCCCGGCCGCACCGGCCCGGCCCCGCACCCGCGCGGACCCTCGCCCGCCCGGCCCCGCCCCTGCCCGGGGCCCTGTGGCGGGCCCCGGGCGGCGGACCGGCCGTGACCGGCCCGCCCCGGCTCAGGAGGCCGCCGGCGCCGCCGGGCGGACGGCCTCGTCCTCGATGAAGCGGGGCAGTGCGGCCCGCAGGCCGAAGGCCATCTGCGGCAGCAGCAGGAAGGCCAGGAAACCGAGCGGCAGGTACCACTGGCCGGTGGCCTGGTAGAGGCTGCCGATCAGGATCGGGCCGGGGATGGAGATCAGGTAGCCGAGGCCCTGGGCGAAGGCGGACAGCTGGGCCACCCCGCCCGAGGTCCGGGCCCGCAGGCCGATCATGGTGAGCACCAGCGGGAAGGCGCAGTTGGACAGGCCCATCAGCGCGGCCCAGACCCAGGGCGCACCGGCCGGCGCCAGCGCCAGCCCGGTGTAGCCGGCGATCCCGCAGGCGGCCAGCACCACCACGAAGATCCGCTGGTCGCCCCGGCGGGCGGCCCAGTTCGGCAGCACGAAGGAGACCGGCACCCCGACCACCATGGTCAGCGCCAGCAGCACGCCGGAGGTGGAGGAGGAGATGCCGGCGTCCTGGAAGATCTGCGGCATCCAGCCCATGGTCACGTACGCGCCGGTGGCCTGGAGCCCGAAGAAGCAGGCCAGCGCCCAGGCGGTCCGGCTGCGCAGGATCGGCAGCCGCTCGGCGGCCCGGGACGCGGCGCTGCCGGCCCGCTCCCGGTGCAGCAGCAGGGTGACCAGCCAGAGCACCAGGGCGACCGCGCCCACGCCGGCCCAGACGCCCAGGCCGACCCGCCAGTCGCCGCCGAGGGCGGAGGTCAGCGGCACCGTGACGGCAGCGGCCAGCGCCGTGCCGGCCGACAGGGCCATCGAGTAGAGGCCGATCATCGGCCCGACCCGGTCCGGGAAGTACCGCTTGATGACGACCGGGATGAGCACGTTGGCGACCGCCACGCCGGCCAGCGCGAGCGCGGTCAGCAGCAGGAAGACCGCGGTGCCGCCGGCGAAGGAGCGGGCCAGCACGCCGAGGGTGATCGCGCCCATGCCGGCCGTGACCACCGCGATCGGGCCGATCCGGCGGGCCAGTGCGGGCGCCGCCAGGCCGAAGAGCGCGAAGCAGAGCGAGGGGACGGCGGTGAGCAGGCCGGCCACCGTGGCGCTCATGCCGAGGTCGGCGCGGACCTGGTCGAGCAGCGGGCCGAGGCTGGTGACCACCGGACGGAGGTTGAAGGCCGCCGCGGCGATGGCCACCGCGAACAGCATCCCGAGGTACCGGGTGCGGGCGGGGGCGGGCCGCCCGTCGCGGGTGCCCGCCTCGGTCCGGCCGGTCGTCGGAGGGTCGGTCCGAGGGAGCGGCCGAGCGTCTGTGGGGGAGTCTGCTGCGGTGGACATGGACGACATCATAGAATGATGGGATGAATTAACGCACGCCGGTGTCCCCGGGCCGCCGGCCGGCACCGCCGCACCGCATCCACCACCCACGTCCACCGCCACGTCCACCACCGACGTCCACCATCACGTCCACCGGGCCGCACCGGCGGCGCCGGCCCGAGGGCCGCGACCGCCCGCCCGTTCTTGGCATGATGGCCCGATCCGACCTAGCCGCTAGGAGCCCCCGTGGCGCTGTCCTCCCCGAGGCGCACCCCCTTGTCCGACCAGGTGATCGCGCAGCTGCGCGCCCAGATCACCTCCGGCGAGTGGCCCGTGGGCTCGCGCATCCCCACCGAGGTCGCGCTGGTCGAGCAGCTGGGGGTCGCCCGCAACACCGTCCGCGAGGCCGTCCGGGCGCTCGCGCACAACGGACTGCTGGACATCCGGCAGGGCTCCGGCACCTACGTCCTGGCCACCAGCGAACTGGCCGGGGTGATGCACCGCCGGTTCGCCGACGCGGACCAGCAGCAGGTCGCCGAGCTGCGCGCCACCCTGGAGACCTCCGCCGCCGGGCTCGCCGCCGGTCGGCGCAACCAGCGCGACCTCGACCTGTTGGAGAGCACCCTGGCCCGGCGCGAGGAGGCCTGGTCCTCCGGTGACGCCGAGGACTTCGTCCAGGCCGACGCCGCCTTCCACCAGGCGGTGGTGGCCGCCGCCCACAACGACGTGCTCGCCGCCGTGTACGCGGACCTCGGCGAGGTCATGCGGGCCCACCTGCGCCACGACGTCGGCCCCGAACTGATCCCCGAGCGCTACGTCGGTCACGACGGCATCCTCGCCGCCGTCCGGGCCGGCGACGCCCGGCTCGCCTCCGTCGAGGCCGGCCGCGCGATCGGCGCCTGCACCCCGGCCGAGGCCTGACCCGGACAGGCCCCGGCCCGGTCGTATACGCGTGCTAACGTCCCGCTAGGACTGGCCAAAGGCCGGTCAACTGACAGTCAAGCATGAATAATTCGGGGAGAATCGATGGCTGACCCAGACGCGGGGACCACAGGCGTGGCACCCAGCGCCCTCGACAAGGCCGCGCTGGCACTCGACAGCATCGCCACCGAGAGCACGGCAGCGGGCAAGACCGCGGACGACTCGACCGGGGCCGCGGCCTCCAAGCTCAGCGGCTGGGACACCGCCAACTCGCTGCGGGCCGCCCTCACCGAGTGGCACGAGCAGGTCTCCGCGCTCAACACCCGACTCAACCAGGAGGCCGGGATGATGCGCCAGACCCACACGAACTACATCGGCATCGACAGCGCCCTGGCCCAGTCGTTCGGGGGTCGCTGACCATGCTCGGCTACGAGGACGTCCTCAACGCGGACCTGTCCGCGCTCAGCACCGCCGCCACCGACTGGGAGTCGATGGCGAAGAAGTACGAAGGCGTGCAGCACCGCCTGGAGAACGAGGTCCTGACCGTCACCGGCGGCCAGAACCTGTGGATGGGCAGCGCCGCCGGCGCCGCCCACCAGCACGTGCTGATCACCAAGCAGCAGACCATCGACGCGCAGACCGAGGCCCGGGCGGTCTCGACGATCATCGCGGACGCGCACGCCGACTTCGAGGCCGCGCAGAAGAAGCTGAAGGCCGCCGCCGCGGACGCCGCCGCCGACGGCATGAAGGTGACCGGCACCGGCCAGGCCGTGTTCGACACCAGCCAGTACACCCCGGCCGAGCGCAACGCCATGCACCACGACCCCGGCTACATGGAGGAGCGCAACGCCGCCGCCGGCAGGTGGACCCAGCAGATCAACGCCGCGCTCGCCGAGGCCACCGCCGCCGACGAGCGCGCCTCACTGGCCCTCAAGCGCGCCTCCAAGGCCGGCGACCCCTTCAACACCTTCAACGGGCAGGCCATCGGCGGCGGTGACGCGGCCGACGGGCGCCGCGCCGCCGACCTCGCCGAGAAGCTGAAGAAGGACGGCAAGCTGGAGCCGGGCGAGCTCGCCGAGCTCAACAACCTGATGAAGGCCAACGCCAACAACCCGCAGTACGGCCAGACCCTGCTCAACACGCTCGGCCCCGAGGGCACCCTCAAGCTCGCCGACCAGCTGGAGAAGATCGGCGGCGACCGGGACGCCAAGAACAAGGAGGGCTACGGCCAGCTCCAGACCAACCTGGCCAACACCGTCGCCGGCGCCACCCGTGACCCGAACAGCAAGTTCTACCAGGACTGGCGCAAGGGCATGAAGGACATCGGCGACAAGAACCTGGGGCGCAACACCTCACCGGTGTACGGCTACCAGGCGCTCGCCACCCTGATGGACAAGGGCGACGCGCAGTACTCCAAGGAGTACCTGAACGACCTGGGCGCCGACATCATCGACGTCGAGAAGAAGCACCCGCAGATCTGGAGCCACCAGTTCGACGGCGAGCGCCAGGACCTGGTCTCCGACCCGCTGGACGGCGTGCTCAAGCAGATGGGGAAGAACCCCGAGGCCGCCACCGGCTTCCTCGACCCGGACTCCCCCGGCGCCAAGGACCGTCTCGACTACCTGCTGCGCGACCGCAAGTGGCCCGAGAACTACATGAACCCGCTGTACGGGGCGCCGATCAAGATGGACGACCCGCTCCAGCGGGCCGGCCTCGGCGCGGCGCTGGAGGCCGCCACCACCGGCGACCCCACCGGCACCGCGCACAACGGCGGCTCGCACACCCCGGCCCAGGCCCGGGTCATGCAGGGCACCATCGACGCCCTGGACCAGGACAGCAAGGGCCAGGAGATCCCCGACAACCTCCGCAAGCCGATCGCCGGCGCGCTCACCGACTACGTCGACGACACCCACGACATCCTCGGCGCGGAGCTCAGCACCGCCAAGCACAAGGACGGCGCCTGGGAGGAGGGCGGCAAGGGCCACCTCTCCGACGACAGCTCCTCGCTCACCCGGGTGATGCGCGGCGTCTCGGACGACCCGGAGGCCTACGCAGCCCTGTACGAGGCCGAGAAGGCCAAGTCCGCCCAGGTCATCGGCGACCTGCCGGCCGACGCCGGCCGCCCCGACCACGACCGGACCGGGCCGACCGACCGCTCCGGCTCCGCGCTCGGCACCCTCGACGCCATCAGGAGCGACATCCTGCTGGACGAGCGTGACGACAAGAAGGAGTGGGCCGACAAGACCGGCGAGCTGGTCTCCAGCGGCGGCGGCCTGGCCACCGGCTACATACCGGTGGTCGGCGACGTCGCGGGCAGCCTGGTCGACCTGGGTGTCAGCAACTGGTCGGACGGCGTGAAGGAGGAGGCCGTCGACAAGGCCAACAGCGAGGCCTCCAGCTCCCACGACGCCAACCTGAACCAGGGCACCCAGATGGTCATCGGGTGGGCCGAGCACAACGGCCTGGACCCGAAGAGCGAGCTGGCCAACGAGGTCAACACCAGCCTGCGCGACGGCCACAACCGCGGCTACGACGAGGCGATGATCGCCCTCGGCCGGCACGGGTCGGCCGAGTGATGAGGGCCTTGTCCCGCCGCCGGACGGCCTGGATCGCGCTCGCCGCGGTCCTGGCCGTCTCGGCCGGCGCCCTGCTCACCTGGCGCCTGACCAACGTGTTCGGCCCCGACCGCCTCTGCGGCGGCGCGGTGTCCCGGGCCGACGCGCAGCAGGTCCTGGGCGAGGGCCGGATCACGGAATCCGGCTCCACGGCCCGGGCCGGGGACCCGACGGTCTCCTGCACGATCACCGCCCGGACGGGCCTGGGCGGCACCGCCCGGGCCCGGGTCACGCTGCGCACCGAGCGGGCGGTCAGCCCCGGCATCGACAAGCAGGTCAGGACCGTGCCGCAGATGTCGCAGCTGGAGGGCGGGCGGCCGGGCTCGTTCTCCAACCGGACCGGCTGGGTGCTGCTGCCGGCCGGGTGCGTACTGCCCGTGCCGAAGGACGACCCGCTGCCGCTGAAGTCCCGGGGCGACGCCGACGTGCTGTGGGCCGACGTCTGGTTCTCGCCGGACGACGTCCTGCCGGAGAAGCGCCGCGCCGAGGAGCAGCCCGACACCGCCGCCCGGACGGCGCTGGCCCGGGTGGCCGACGGCATGGCCGCCGCCGCGGGCCGGCAGGCCGGCTGCGGCACTCCCGCCGCCCCGGCCGGGGACCGGCTGGGCGACCCCGGCGGGCAGGCCCGCGCGTCCGAGGACGGCAAGGCCTGCGGGCTGCCCGGGCTGAGCCTCGGCAGCACGGCCGGGCGAACCACCCCCCTGCGCGAGCGGGTCAGCAGCGAGGGCGCGCCGGTCTGGATCTGCGGGGTGGAGGACGGGCACCTGGTGTCGCCGGTGCTCAGCTTCACGGTGACCGCCGACCAGGCCTGGATCGGCGCGGCCGCCCTGGACACCGAGCTGCGGGCGGCGCTGCCGACCGGCTGGCGCGGCACCGGGGACACCGACGGCCCGGTCCTGGTGCCCTGCGGCAAGGACACCCTGTACCTGGGGGTGTCCGCCCTGGACAGCGCGTTGCGGGACGGTCAGGGGGAGGCCCGCAGCGAGCTTCCGAAGGACCTCTTCGCCCGTTTCGCCAACGCGGTGGCGGCCCAGCGGGGCTGCGAGCCGATCGCCCCGGGCTGACCGGCCGCCGCAACCGGACGGCTCCGGAACGCTCCGGAAACACCGCTGCCCGCCCGCCACTTCACGAGTGGCGGGCGGGCAGCGGTGTTCGGGCGGTACCGCTCGGGCGGGTGGTGCCCCGGCCGTCAGCGGGGTGCGCCCGGGTGTCAGGCGCCGATGGCGTGCAGGCCGCCGTCGACGTGGATGATCTCGCCGGTGGTCTTCGGGAACCAGTCCGAGAGCAGCGCGACGACGCCGCGGCCGGCCGGCTCCGGGTCGGCGAGGTCCCACTTCAGCGGGGAGCGGGAGTCCCAGACCGCCGCCAGCTCCGAGAAGCCGGGGATGGACTTGGCGGCCATCGAGCCGATCGGGCCGGCCGAGACCAGGTTGCACCGGATGTTGCGGGACCCGAGGTCGCGGGCCATGTAGCGGGAGGTCGCCTCCAGCGCGGCCTTGGCCGGGCCCATCCAGTCGTACTGCGGCCAGGCGAACTGCGCGTCGAAGGTCAGGCCGACCACCGAACCGCCGTCCTGCATCAGCGGGAGCAGCGCCGTCGTCAGCGACTTCAGCGAGAACGCGGAGACCTGCATGGCGGTGGCCACGGACTCCCACGGGGTGTTCAGGAAGTTGCCGCCGAGGGCGTCCTGCGGGGCGAAGCCGATCGAGTGGACGATGCCGTCCAGGGTCGGCAGGTGCTCGCGGACCTGGTCGGCGATGCCGGCCAGCTGCTCGTCGCTGGAGACGTCGAGCTCCAGGACCTTGACCGGCTTGGGCAGCTTGCGGGCGATCCGCTCGGTCAGGCTGGGCCGCGGGAAGGCGGTGAGGATGATCTCCGCGCCCTGCTCCTGGGCCAGCTTCGCGGTGTGGAAGGCGATGGAGGACTCCATCAGCACACCCGTGATCAGGATGCGCTTGCCCTCAAGAATTCCGCTCATGTGATCAGTGACCCATGCCCAATCCGCCGTCTACGGGAATGACGGCTCCGGTGATGTACGCGGCCTCGTCGGAAGCGAGGAACCGCACGGTGGTGGCGATCTCGGACGGGGCTGCGTACCGGCCGAGCGGCACCCCCGCGACGATCTCCTTACGACGCTCGTCGCTGAGCACCGCGGTCATGTCGGTGTCCACGAAGCCCGGCGCCACCACGTTGACGGTGATGTTGCGCGGTCCGAGCTCCCGGGCCAGCGAACGGGCGAACCCGACCAGGCCGGCCTTGGA
The DNA here is from genome assembly GCF_030813695.1 of Kitasatospora herbaricolor. NCBI lineage: Bacteria > Bacillati > Actinomycetota > Actinomycetes > Kitasatosporales > Streptomycetaceae > Kitasatospora > Kitasatospora herbaricolor. The sequence continues at coordinate 6,630,861 of NZ_JAUSVA010000002.1, read as the reverse complement.
CGCGGCGTAGTTGGCCTGGCCCGGCGAACCGCTCAGGCCGACCACCGAGGAGATCAGCACCACGCGGCCCTTGCGGGCGCGCATCATCAGCTTCGAGGCGCGCTTGACCACCCGGAACGCCCCGGTGAGGTTGGTGTCGACGACCGAGGTGAAGTCCTCCTCGGTCATCCGGAGCAGCAGGGTGTCCTTGGTGATGCCGGCGTTGGCGACCAGCACCTCGACCGCGCCGTGCTTGGACTCGACCTCGCCGAAGGCGGCGTCGACCTGGGCGGCGTCGTCGATGTCGCAGCGGACCGCGAGCACGTCGTACTTCGCCAGGGCCTCGGGAACCTCACCCGAGCGGCTGGTGATGGCGACCTTGTCGCCCGCCTCGGCGAAGGCCTGGGCGATCGCGAGGCCGATGCCCCGGTTGCCTCCGGTGACGAGAACCGAGCGGCTCAACGATCCACCTCTCTCCGTAGTTGACCATGGGACCCGGTGGCCCGGGCGGTGTCCGCCCCTGCCGACCAGGTCGTCCGCGTACGGCGAAACGCGCACGCAATGTGACGCTATCGGCCGCGGGGAGGATGCGACGAATCGGGCTCCCACAGGTCCGTACCGGCTGAACTGTCGCGTTCCGACAATGGCACAGTGGAGGGCACGGTGGTCGGCCCCGCCGGGAACAACTCGGCAGGGTGTGCCCGTTGCCTTCTCGGTGCGGACATGCATGCGGACCACCGGGCGGACAACCACCGGCCGCCCGCACCGATTTGGCACGGGCCGGTTGTCACAACGCCACCGCCCGACGACTCCCAGTGAAGGCAGAGCCCTGATGAGCGAGGCACAGCCCGGTACCACCGGCCGACGGGGACGACTGCTGGCCCTGGCGGCCCTGGCCGCGGGAGCGGGAGCGGCCGCCTGGTCGCTGCGCGACCTGCCGGCGGCCTTCGGGCGGCGCCCCGACGCCGAGCGGGAGGATCGGGTCCGCAGCTCGCCCCAGTACCGGGACGGCGTCTTCCACAACGCCCCGTCCTCGCTGGCCCGGGACAGCGCCCGGCCGGAGATCGACCGCGGCACGGTCCGCCGGATGCTGTTCGAGCGCGAGGGCCGCACGCCGACCCTGCCGGTGCCGACCGTCCGGACGGCGGGCGGGCCGCGGCAGGCGGCCGAGGGCGTCGAGATCACCTGGTACGGGCACGCCTCCGCGCTGGTCGAGATCGAGGGCGCCCGGGTGCTGCTGGACCCGATCTGGAGCGACCGCTGCTCCCCCGCCGCGCACGTCGGCCCCAAGCGGCTGCACCCGGTGCCGGTGGAGCTGGAGGAGCTGCCGCCGGTGGACGCCGTGCTGATCTCGCACGACCACTACGACCACCTCGACATGGCGACCGTGAAGCGGCTGGTGCGCAGCCAGTCCGCGCCGTTCGCGGTGCCGCTCGGCATCGGCGGCCACCTGCGGCGCTGGGGCGTGCCGGAGCACCGGATCATCGAGCTGGACTGGGACGAGACCTGCACCCTGGGCGACCTGGTGCTCACGCTGACCTCCGCGCACCACTTCTCCGGCCGCGGCCTGACCCGCAACACCACCCTGTGGGGCTCCTGGGTGATCGCCGGTCCGACCCGCAAGGTGTTCTACACCGGCGACTCGGGCTACTTCGAGGGGTACAAGGCGATCGGTGAGCAGCACGGCCCGTTCGACGCCGCGCTGGTGCAGATCGGTGCGTACGACGAGGCGTGGTCGGACATCCACATGACGCCGGAGGACGCCGTCCAGGCTCACCGGGACCTCGACGCCGGGCTGCTCGTCCCGGTGCACTGGTGCACCTTCAACCTGGGGCTGCACCCGTGGGCGGAGCCGGTGGAGCGGCTGCTGGCCGAGGCGAAGTCGCAGGCCGTGCCGCTGGCGGTGCCGCGTCCGGGCGAGCGGGTGGACGTGGACAACCCGCCGGAGCTGGACGGCTGGTGGGAGGGCCTGGCCTGAGGCCCCACCCGGTCCTCAACCTGACCTGACCTGACCCGGCCTGACCTGACCTGACCCGGCCCGACCACCGCACGGCGGTCAGGCCGGGTCAGGTCGGTGGTACCGCCGGCCCGCGCCGCCGCCACGGCCCGCCGGGCGTCGACGGCCTCCTCGGTCCGGCCGAGCGCGGCCAGGCACCCGGCCCGGACGGTGCCGGCGCCGGCCTGCCGTCGCAGCAGCGTGGCCTGCTCGGCGGGGCGGTCCGTGGGCGAGCTCAGCGGCTCCAGCCATGCCTCGGCGCTCGCGGCGGCGTCCAGGCCGCGCCCGGGCTGCCCGGCGGCCCGCAGACGGACGCCCAGGTTCAGCAGCCGAAGCCCCAGGGTCGCCCGGGCGTCCCGGGCGCCCCCTCGCCGCGCAGGCGGGCGAGCTGCCGCTCGGCCGCCCCGACCGTCTCGTCCGTCGCCGCGACGGCCTCCTCGTGCCGATCCAGCCGGGCCCGCACCGTGGCGTAGAGGTCGAGCGTGGCCGACATCCGGGCGCCGCCGCTCCGGCGGTCGCGCTCCGCGTCGGCCCGGCGCAGCCCGGCCGCCTCGGCCAGCTTGCCGGCGGCCTCCTGGTGGCTGCCCGCGTCGGCCAGGGCCCGGCCCTCCAGGTGGAGGACCCGGGCCCGGCGCCCCGGCGGAATCCGGTCACCGCCCAGTACCCGGCCGGCCCCAGCAGGCCCAACTGCACCAGGCACCCCAGGAAGACGACAGCCATCGCCCCACCCCCCACGGGCCGCTGTCGGTGTCAACACGTCCCCGCCGGACCCCTCTTGAAGTGACGGAACGACCACCGGGCGGATCCTCGCCGCGGGGCGGCGCAGGCCAAATCTGCTGGCCGAAAGCGGTGCGAACGGCCATGATTCGATGCGGGGATCCCTGACCGGACGCCCCGCCCCCCTTGCCGTACCCGATCCAGGGAGCCCGATTGACCCCGATGCCCGCGACGACCGGCGCCGGTGCCCCGCACGGACGCGCCGTCGATCCGCTCTTCCTCGCCTACCCCCTGCGCGCCCTGGCCGACGCGGCGCTCACCCGGGCCCGCGAACTCGGCGTCACGCATGCCGACTTCCGTCTGGAGCGGGTCCGCAGCGCGTCCTGGCGGCTGCGCGACGCCCGGCCGGCCGGCACCTCGGACAGCGTCCAGCTCGGCTTCGCCGTCCGGGTGCTGCTGGACGGCGCCTGGGGCTTCGCGGCCGGGGTGGACCTCACCACCGACGCGGTGGCCCGGGTGGCCGAGCAGGCGGTGGCGGTGGCCCGGCTCTCCGGCGGGATCAGCCGGGCGGCCGGCTCGAAGGACCTGGTGGAGCTGGCCGCGGAGCCGGTGTACCCGGACGCGACCTGGATCTCGTCGTACGAGGTGAACCCCTTCGAGGTGCCGGACGCCGAGAAGACGGCGCTGCTGGCCGACTGGAGCCGGCGGCTGCTGGCCGCCGACGGCGTCTCGCACGTCCAGGCCAGCCTCCTGACGGTGCAGGAGAACAAGTTCTACGCCGACACCGCGGGCACCATGACCACCCAGCAGCGGATCCGGCTGCACCCGGAGGTGGAGGCCACCTCGGTGGACGGGCGGACGGGTGCCTTCGACTCGATGCGGACGCTGGCGCCGCCGGTCGGGCGGGGCTTCGAGTACCTGCGCGGCACCGGCTGGGACTGGGACGCCGAGCTGGCCGAACTGCCCACGCTGCTGGCCGAGAAGATGAAGGCGCCGGGCGTCGAGGCCGGCGTGTACGACCTGGTGGTCGACCCGTCCAACCTCTGGCTGACCATCCACGAGTCGATCGGCCACGCCACCGAGCTGGACCGGGCGCTCGGCTACGAGGCCGCCTACGCGGGCACCTCCTTCGCCACCTTCGACAAGCTCGGCAGCCTGCGGTACGGCTCCGACCTGATGCACGTCACCGGGGACCGGACGGCCGAGCACGGCCTGTCCACCATCGGCTACGACGACGAGGGGGTGGCCACCCAGTCCTGGGACCTGGTCAAGGACGGCGTCCTGACCGGCTACCAGCTCGACCGGGGCATGGCCGCGCTGAAGGGCCTCGGCCGGTCCAACGGGTGCGCGTTCGCGGACTCCCCCGCGCACGTCCCGGTGCAGCGGATGGCCAACGTCTCGCTGCAGCCGGCCGCGGACGGCCCGGACACCGCCGGCCTGTTCGAGGGCGTGGAGAAGGGCCTGTACATCGTCGGCGACCGCTCCTGGTCGATCGACATGCAGCGATACAACTTCCAGTTCACCGGCCAGCGCGCCTACGCGATCCGGGGCGGCCGGCTCGCCGGCCAGGTGAAGGACTTCGCCTACCAGGCCACCACCACCGACTTCTGGGGGTCGATGGCCGCCGTCGGCGGCCCGCAGACCTACGTCCTGGGCGGTGCCTTCAACTGCGGCAAGGCGCAGCCGGGCCAGGTCGCGGCGGTCAGCCACGGCTGCCCGTCCGCGCTCTTCCGCAACGTCAACGTGCTCAACACGCAGCAGGAGGCGGGTCACTGATGGCCGCGATCCAACCCCACGAACTGGTCGAGCGGGCGCTCGGCCTCTCCCGCGCCGACGGCTGCCTGGTGATCGCCGACGAGGAGTCGACCGCGAACCTGCGCTGGGCCGGGAACGCGCTGACCACCAACGGCGTCACCCGGGGCCGGCGGCTCACGGTGATCTCCACCGTCGACGGCGGTCAGGGCACCGCGTCCGGCGTGGTGGCCCGCGAGGCCGTCACCCTCGACGAGGTGGAGAGCCTGGTCCGGGCCTCCGAGGCGGCCGCCCGGGACGCCGGCCCGGCCGAGGACGCCCAGCCGCTGGTCGCCGACCGCCCGTCGTCGGCCGACTTCACCGCGCCCCCGGCCGAGACCTCGGTCGAGGTGTTCGCGGACTTCGCGCCCGCGCTGGGCGCCGCCTTCGCCCGGGCCGCCGCCCAGGGCGAGCTGCTCTACGGCTTCGCCCGCCACGAGCTGACCACCAGCTACCTCGGCAGCTCCACCGGCCTGCGGCTGCGGCACGACCAGCCCACCGGCACGGTCGAGCTGAACGCCAAGACCGCCGACCTCACCGGCTCCGCCTGGGCCGGCGCCGCCACCCGGGACTTCCGGGACGTGGACGTCGCCGAGCTGCACCGCACCCTCAGTCGTCGCCTCGCCTGGGGCGAGCGGAGGATCGACCTGCCGGCCGGCCGCTACGAGACGCTGCTGCCGCCCTCGGCCGTCGCCGACCTGATGGTCTACCTGAGCTGGTCCTCCGGCGGCCGGGACGCGGCCGAGGGCCGCACGGTCTTCTCCAAGCCGGGCGGCGGCACCAGGATCGGCGACAAGCTCGGCGAGCTGCCGCTGACGCTGCGCTCCGACCCGGCCGAGCCGGGCCTGGAGGCCGCGCCCTTCGTGCTCACCCACTCCACCGGCGGCGACTCCTCGGTGTTCGACAACGGCCTGCCGCTGGCCGCCACCGACTGGATCCGCGACGGCGAGCTGACCAACCTGCTGACCACCCGGCACTCGGCCGGTCTGGCCGGCCTGCCGCTCACCCCGGCCGTGGACAACCTGGTACTGGAGAGCGGCGACCAGGCCGCCGCGCCGACGCTGGAGGAGATGATCGCCCGCACCGAGCGCGGGCTGCTGCTCACCTGCCTCTGGTACATCCGGGAGGTGGACCCGGCGACGCTGCTGCTCACCGGCCTCACCCGGGACGGCGTCTACCTGGTCGAGAACGGTGAGGTGGTCGGCGCCGTCAACAACTTCCGGTTCAACGAGTCGCCCGTGGACCTGCTCGGGCGGATCACCGAGGTGGGCCGCACCGAACGCTGCCTGCCGCGCGAGTGGGGCGACTGGTTCACCCGCGCCGCGATGCCGCCCGTCCGGGTGGCGGACTTCAACATGAGCTCCGTGAGCCAGGCCTCGTAGGAGCCCTGACCCGACAGGGACGATGGAAGAGTGGACGAGAAACGCACGGTCCGGACCTCCAAGATGCTCTCGCGCATCCTGCGGCACGATCCGGCCTCGGTGGGCGTCACGCTGGACGAGGCGGGCTGGGTGCGGGTGGACGTGCTGCTCGCCGCCCTGGCCCGGCACGGCCGGGCGGTGAGCCGCGCCCAGCTGGACCATGTGGTCGAGACGAACAACAAGCGCCGCTTCGCCCTCTCCGACGACGGCCTGTCGATCCGGGCCAGCCAGGGCCACTCGGTGGCGGTCGACCTCGGTCTGGCCGCCACGGTGCCGCCCCCGGTGCTCTACCACGGCACCGCCGTGCACGCCCTGGACGCGATCTTCCGGGATGGGCTGCTGCCGATGTCGCGGCAGGACGTCCACCTGTCGGCCGACACCGGGACGGCCGTCCGGGTGGGTTCGCGGCACGGGCGTCCGGCGGTGCTGGCGGTGGACGCGGCCGCGATGGCGGCGGCCGGGCACGAGTTCCGGGTCAGCGCCAACGGGGTCTGGCTCACGGACTCGGTGGCGCCGCAGTACCTGAGCCGGCCCGCCGGCTGAGCACGGCCCGAGGTGGCCCGGCCGGGGCCGCCTCGGGCTGCGCTGCCCGGGCGGTCAGTGCTGCTTGCGGCCCGCCCAGAGCGGCGCGACCGTGGCGATCACCACGATCGCCGCGCCCAGCTGGAAGAGATTGCGCCACCAGTCGATCCCGCTGGTGTCGGCGACCCCGAAGACGTGCGCCACGCCGTTCCCGATCATCGCGCCGATCATGCCGAGGATCATGGTGAGCCAGAGCGGGACGTCCTGCTTGCCCGGGATCAGCAGCCGGGCGATCACACCGAGGACCAGCCCTTCGATCAGTGCCGAGACGATTGCCCACATGCCAGCTCCCAGGGGTCGGGGCCGCCGACGGCCGGTGGCGTTCCCCTTGCAGCTCACAGTCTTGGCTCCGTTCGGCCCTGGCGCACCCCGGACGGGCCGCCGCCCACGCCCGGGCACCGGGGCGGACACGGAAAGCCGGCTCCTCCCCCGCTCTCCTGCACGGCGCCGGCCCGGCGTACCGTGAGGAGGGCCGCACGGCGAGGCGTGCGGGCGCGGACGAAGGCGGTAGGACATGGGCAAGAGCGCCGGCAGCGGACCGGTCTTCCGGATCACCGGAGCGCGGAGCAGTCTCACCGAGGATGTCCGCGGGCGCCAGCGCCGCTACGTCATCTCGATGCTGGTCCGCACCCTCTGCGTGCTGCTCGCCGTGATCATGTGGGACGTCCAGCGGTACGTCGCGTTCGTCGCGCTGGCCGGCGGTCTGCTGCTGCCGTACTTCGCGGTGCTGATCGCCAACGCCGGACGGGAGCGGGCGCCCGGACTGCCGAGCACCTTCGCCGTCCCGGCCGAGACCCCGCTGATGCTGGGGCCCGGCGGAACGGGCGGTGGCGGGGCCGCCCCGGCGGCGCCCGGAGCCATGGACGAGTGACTGTCCGTTTCCTCCGGATTGATTGCCGTTAGTCCGCCGGAAAGCTCAAACCAGCCTCAGATTAATCATGAAAGAGGCCCCCGGAAGGGGTCTCGGCCGTGACATACTGCGTACGCGCTCCGCATCCCCCGTCGGAGCGACGGACCGACGCCGGGCGGCTCCCCCCGTGGCTGCCCGGCGTCGCCATGCCCGCACGCGGTCAGGCCGGACGCGAGGTGCGCCCGGGGCCGCCCGACGGGTGCGGGAGACTGGCGGTGCACACACCCGCCCCTCCCCCGAGCCGGAGGGCCCCGATGCCACAGGACGGCCCGCGATGACCCCCCAGGACGACCAGCAACCCTCGCCCAGCCTCTTCGCCGGCGCGGCGGGGCACCCCGAGAACCCGATCTGCTCGGGCAAGGGGTGCCGGACCGCCGCCGCCTGGGTGCTGGTGTGGAACAACCCCAAGCTGCACACCCCGGACCGCCGCAAGACCTGGCTGGCCTGCGACGAGCACCGCGAGCACCTCTCCCAGTTCCTCGGCGTGCGGGGCTTCCTCAAGGAGGTCCTGCCGTTCGCCGAGTGGACCGAGGCCGAGGCCGAGGCGCGGCCGCAGCCGCAGCCGCCGGTCGCACCCCCCGGAGCCTGACGCCCTCAGCCGCCGATCGCCGACATCGGCCGCACGGGCTGCAGGAACTCCGGGTCGTCGATGCCGGCCCCGGCCTTCTTGCCCCACATCGCGGCCTTCCACAGCGCGCCGATCTCGGCGTCCGCCGCGCCGGAGCGCAGGGCGGTCCGCAGGTCCGTCTCCCCGGTCGCGAACAGGCAGTTGCGGACCTGACCGTCAGCGGTCAGCCTGGTCCGGTCGCAGGCCCGGCAGAACGGCCGGGTGACGGAGGCGATCACCCCGACACTCGCCGGCCCGCCGTCGACCAGCCAGCGCTCGGCCGGTGCGGCGCCCCGGGCGGCCGAGGGCTCGGCGGTGAGCCGGAAGGACTCGGTGAGGCGGTCGAGGATCTCCTCGGCGGTGACCATCTGCGAGCGGTCCCAGCCGTGCTGGGCGTCCAGCGGCATCTGCTCGATGAACCGCAGCTCGTAGCCGCGCTCCAGGCACCAGCCGAGCAGGCCGGCCGCCTCGTGGTCGTTGACGCCGCGCATCAGGACTGCGTTCAGCTTCACCGGGGTCAGCCCGGCGGCCTCGGCGGCGGCCAGGCCCTCCAGCACGTCGTGGTGGCGGCGCCGGCGGGTCAGGGTGTGGAAGGTGTCCGGGTCCAGGGTGTCCAGCGAGACGTTCACCCGGTCCAGCCCGGCGGCCCGCAGCGCGGCGGCGGTGCGGGCCAGGCCGATGCCGTTGGTGGTGAGCGAGAGTTCCGGGCGCGGCGCCAGCTCCGCGCAGGCGGCGACGATGCCGACCAGCCCCGGGCGCAGCAGCGGCTCGCCCCCGGTGAAGCGGACCTCGCGGACGCCCAGGTCGCGCACGGCGATGGTGACCAGCCGGACGATCTCCTCGTCGGTGAGCAGCTCCGGCTTGGCGAGCCACTGCAGACCCTCCTCGGGCATGCAGTAGGTGCAACGCAGGTTGCACCGGTCGGTGAGCGAGACGCGCAGGTCGACGGCCTGGCGGCCGAAGGTGTCGAGGAGCACGGCGAGCCCCTTCCCTGTAGTGCGGCCGGCCCGGCCGCCGTCACGGCGGGCCGGGCCAGCTTAACCGCAGGGACCGCCACCGCCGGGCGGTGTCCGTCCGGTGGGAAATCTAGTGCGCGCCCAGTCCGGTGAGGGAGCGGACCTCCAGTTCAGCGTACTTCGCCGGGTCGGCCTCCTCCTTGGAGAGCAGGGTGCCGATCCAGCCGAGCAGGAAACCGACCGGGATGGAGACCAGGCCGGGGTTCTCCAGCGGGAACCAGTGGAAGTCGGAGTGCGGGAACAGCGAGGTGGGCTTGCCGGAGACGACGGTGGAGAAGACCACCAGCAGCACCGAGCTGAACAGGCCGCCGTAGACCGAGCAGACCGCGCCCCTGGTGTTGAAGCGCTTCCAGAACAGCGAGTAGAGCAGGGTGGGCAGGTTCGCCGAGGCGGCCACCGCGAAGGCCAGCGCGACCAGCGCGGCGGTGTTGAGCTTCTCGGCGAAGATGCTGAGCACGATGGCGACCGCGCCGATCGCGACCGCCGCGAGCTTGGCGGAGCGGACCTCCTCCTTCTCGCCGACCTTGCCGCGCCGGATCACGTTGGCGTAGAGGTCGTGCGCGAAGGACGCCGAGGAGGCCAGGGTCAGCCCGGCGACCACGGCGAGGATGGTGGCGAACGCGACGGCCGAGATCACCGCGAGCAGGATCGCGCCGCCGGTGGAGCCGGCGCCGCCGCCGAGCTTCTCGGCCAGCAGCGGCGCGGCGGTGTTGCCGGCCGCGTTGGAGGCCTTGATCACCTTGGGGCCGACCAGGGCCGCCGCGCCGAAGCCCAGCGCCAGCGTCATCAGGTAGAAGCCGCCGATGATGCCGATCGCCCAGAGCACGGACTTCCGCGCGGCCCGGGCGGTGGGAACGGTGTAGAAGCGGACCAGGATGTGCGGCAGTCCGGCGGTGCCCAGCACCAGCGCCAGGCTCAGGCTGAGGAAGTCCAGCTTGGTGGTGCCGGTGACGCCGTACTTCAGGCCGGGCTCCAGGAAGTGCGCGCCCTTGCCGCTGGCGTCGGCCGCGGCGCCGAGCAGGGCCGAGACGTTGAAGTGGTACTTGGCGAGCACCAGGACGGTCATCAGCGCGGTGCCGGCGATCAGCAGCACCGCCTTGACGATCTGCACCCAGGTGGTGCCCTTCATGCCGCCGATGGCGACGTAGACCACCATCAGCGCGCCGACCGCGACGATCGTCCAGCGCTTGGCCGCGCCGCCCTCGACGCCCAGCAGCAGGGCGACCAGGGAGCCCGCGCCGACCATCTGGGCGAGCAGGTAGAAGATCGACACGACGATGGTGGAGATGCCGGCGGCGGTCCGCACCGGCCGCTGCCGCATCCGGAAGGCCAGCACGTCGGCCATGGTGTAGCGGCCGGAGTTGCGCAGCGGCTCGGCCACCAGCAGCAGGGCGACCAGCCAGGCCACCAGGAAGCCGATGGAGTACAGGAAGCCGTCGTAGCCGAACAGCGCGATGGCGCCGGCGATGCCGAGGAAGGACGCGGCCGACATGTAGTCGCCGGAGATGGCCAGGCCGTTCTGGAACCCGGTGAAGCCGCGGCCGCCGGCGTAGAAGTCGGAGGCGTCCTTGGTCTGCCGGCCGGCCCAGACGGTGATGCCCAGGGTGGCGAGGACGAACAGGCCGAACAGCGTCATCGTCAGGCCGCGGTGCTCGGTCGCGGCGGTGGCCAGCTGACTGCCCGCCAGCCGGCTCGCGGGCAGCTGACCGGTGACCAGGTGGGTGCTCATTCGCCGGCCTCCCGGGGCGCGTGGACGGTGGCGGCCTCGTACCGGGTGCGGATGGCGGTGGCCGGCGAGTCCAGCCGGCGGTCGGCGTACCGGGCGTACCAGGCGGCGATCGCGAAGGTGGTGACGAACTGCAGCAGGCCCAGCACCAGCGCCACGTTGACGTGCCCGACGACCTTGGTGGCCATGAAGGCCGGGGCGTAGCTGGAGAGCAGGACGTACAGCAGGTACCAGAGGATGAAGCCGATGGTGACGGGGAAGGCGAAGCTCCGGACGGAGCGGCGCAGTTCGCGGAACTCCGCGGTCTCCTCGATCCGTTGGACGGACGACTGCTCGGTGCTGGTCGGCGGCGGTGATTCCACTCGGTCTCTCCTGACTCCTTCGTCGGGGCGGTGCGCACGGTGGAACGACCGGACGTGAGGGGTGTCACAGTTCGGCTGTGCGCCGCTGATGTTAGAAGTGGCCGGTGGGCCGCGAGAAGGGAACGGGCACGATCAGCCGGATCTTCACCCAGCAGCGCTCTCCTATTGGCCGAAACACGTCAGGTTCGGACATGCGATCGGGGTGGCCCCGGTCCCGGAGCCACCCCGATCCTGTACCGCCCGGCCGCGCCCTAGAAGGCGATCCGCACCTTCAGCGCCGACCGGTCGTCCATCGCGCGGTAGCCGTCCGGCACGCCCTCCAGGCCGACCGTGCGGTCGAAGACCAGGCCCGGGTCGATCGCGCCGGAGAGCACGTCCGGCAGCAGTTCGGGGATGTACGCGCGGGCCGGGGCGACGCCGCCGCGCAGCGAGACGTTGCGGCCGAACATCTGGCCGATGTCCACGCCCGCGCTGCCGCCGTGCGGCACGCCCACGTAGCCGACCGCGCCGCCGTCGCGGGCGATCGAGATCGCGGTCCGCATCGACTCCTCGGTGCCGACCGCCTCCAGCACCGCGTGCGCGCCCTGACCGCCGGTCAGCTCGCGGACCGCCTCGACGGCCTCCTCGCCGCGCGCGGCGACCACGTCGGTGGCGCCGAACTTGCGGGCGATGTCGGTGCGCACCTGGTGCCGGCCGAGCGCGATGATCCGGCCCGCACCGAGCCGGTGCGCGGCCAGCACGCCGCAGAGCCCGACCGCGCCGTCGCCGACCACCGCGACGGTCGCGCCCGGCCGCACCCCGGCCGTGACGGCCGCGTGGTGCCCGGTCGCCATCACGTCGGAGAGGGCGAGCAGCCCGGGCAGCAGCTTCTCGTCCGCGGCCGCCTCCTTGGGCAGCTGGACGAGCGTGCCGTCGGCGAACGGCACCCGGACGGCCTCGCCCTGTCCGCCGTCCGAGCCGACCTGGCCCCAGAACCCGCCGTGCGGGCAGGAGGTCTGCAGGCCCTCGCGGCAGTAGTCGCAGGTGCCGTCCGACCATACGAAGGGGGCGACCACGAAGTCGCCGCGGCGGAAGTCCCGCACCTCGGAGCCGGTCTCCTCGACGATGCCGAGGAACTCGTGCCCGATCCGCTGACCGGCCACCCGGGCCGCGACGCCGCGGTACGCCCAGAGGTCGCTGCCGCAGATGCAGGCGTTGACCACCCGTACGACGGCGTCGGTCGGGTGCTGGATCACGGGGTCGGGCACCTCCTCGACCCGGATGTCGTTGGGGCCGTGGATCACGGTGGCGCGCATGGGGGAACGTCCTTCGGGGAGGCTGCCGCCTGGGGTAGGGCGGCCGGAAATCGCTCGTCGGGATGTCCGGCGAACACGCTCACCACTCTATTCCGGCGCCGCCGCTCGGACATTCGGACCATGGGGGCGCCGCGCGGCCCTTATTCTGGTTGACCATGCACGCGATCCAGTCACCGACGAACCACGCCCCGTGGACGGTCCCCGTCCCGGCGCAGCGCACCGCCGCCCCCGCCGAGGGCTTCGCGGTGGTGGACGTCGAGACCACCGGCCTCGGCCGCTCGGACCGCGTCATCTCGGCCGGTGTCTACCAGCTGGACGCCGAGGGCGAGGTCACCGACCAGTGGTACACCCTGGTCAACCCGCAGCGCGACCCCGGGCCGGTCTGGATCCACGGCCTGACCAGCGCGGTGCTCAAGGACGCGCCGACCTTCCCGGAGATCGCCGGCGAGCTGGCCGAACGGCTGCGCGGGCGGGTGATGGTCGCCCACAACGCGCTCTTCGACTGGAACATGATCTCCCGCGAGTACTCCCGGGCGGGCCTGCGCGCCCCGGTCGACCAGCGGCTCTGCACCATGGTGCTCTCCCGGGACCTCCGGCTGCCGCTGCCCAACGGCAAGCTCGCCTCGCTCGCCGCGTACTTCGGGGTCCAGCAGCGTCAGGCCCACAACGCGCTGGACGACGCCCGGGTGCTCGCCGAGGCCTTCCGGCCGAGCCTGCACCTGGCCCGCCAGGGCGGCGTGCCGCTGCCGCTGCAGGCCTGCGTGGCCGTCACCGACCTCGGCGAGGAGGAACCGCAGACCCCCGGCCGCAGCTCCTGGAGCGGATCCTCGTACCGCGCCGCGAAGAAGCGCCCGCCGTGCCCGTACCCGAACCCCGGGCGCTGGCAGGACGGCAAGCCGCTCATGCAGGGCATGCGGGTGGCGATCACCGGTGACACCGCGACCGACCGCGAGGTGCTGGAGGACCGCGCGGTGGAGGCCGGACTGCACATCGCGACCTCGGTGAGCCGGCTCACCAGTCTGCTGGTCACCAACGAGCCCGGCAGTTGGAGCGGCAAGGCCCGCAAGGCCCGCGACCTGGGCACGCCGGTGGTCGGCGAGGACGCCTTCCTCCAGCTGCTGCGCGAGGTCGCACCGCACCCCGGAGCCTGACCGACCCCCGGTGTCGGACGGGCGGACGCGGTGGGCGTACCGTGCCGGTGTGTACCGTTTTCTGCTCTCCCGGCGCTGGGTGATCACCGTCCTGATCGCCCTGCTGCTGATCCCCGCCACCATCAAGCTGGGTTTCTGGCAGCTGCACCGGCACGAGGCGCGGGTGGCCCGCAACGAGCTGATCGCGCACGCGCTGACCGCCGAGCCGGTCCCCTTCGACTCGCTGAGCGCGCCGGGCCGCGCCGTCCCCAAGGACCTCACCTGGCGGGCGGTCACCGCGACCGGGCAGTACGACCAGGCGCACGAGTTCGTCGTCCGCAAGCGGACGGACGCCGGCGGGGACAACATCGGCTACTTCGTGATCACCCCGCTCCGGCTCGCCGACGGCGCCGGCGAGGTGCTGGTCAACCGGGGCTGGACCGCCTCCGGGGACTCCGCCGCCGCCTACCCCGACGTCCCGGCCGCGCCCTCCGGCGACGTCACCCTCACCGGGCGGATGCGCGCCGACGAGACCGCCGCGGGCAGCGGGATCCGCGACCGCAGCGGCCTGCCGGACCGCCAGTTCAACCTGATCAGCAGCGCCCAGCAGAGCGAGCGCACCGGGGCCGCGGTACTCCCCGGCTACCTGGAGCTGACGGCCACCGCGCCGGCCCCCGCGAGCCAGCCCGAGCTGCTGCCCGAGCCCAACCACTCCGACATCGGCCCGCACATGGCGTACGCCGTCCAGTGGTGGCTGTTCACCGCGATGATCCCGGTCGGGGTCTGGGTGCTGGTCCGCCGCGAGGCCAAGGACCGGGCCCGGGAGGCCGCCGCCGCGACCGCCGAGGCCGGTGCCGGGCCCGAGCCGGTGCCGGTGGCCGGCTGAATCCCGGACCGCGTCCCGCGGACCGGCCGCACCGACGGCTCAGAGCACGTCGGCCAGCTCGCGCAGCAGCCTCGCCCTGGCCCGCGCCCCGACCATCGACTTCACCGGCTCACCGTCCCGGAAGACCATCAGCGTCGGCATCGAGAGCACCGCGTACGCCGCCTGCGTCCGCGGGTTGGTGTCCACGTCCAGCTGCACCACCTTGAGCCGCCCGGCCAGTTCCACCGCGATCTCGGCCAGCACCGGCGCGACCATCCGGCACGGCGGGCACCAGTCCGCGGTGAACTTCACCAGGACGGGGCCCTCGGCCCCCAGCACCTCCGCGGCGAACGACTCGTCGGTGACGGACGCCACCCCGGTCACGACCGTGCCTCCTGCCGCCTGAACCGTTGCTGCCTGAGTCATCCTGATCTCCCTTCTGCGGGCGGCCACCTGGCCACCGGTCCGCTTACCTGACTGACTGCTTGCCTGTCTGTCTGCGTGCCTGTCTGCGTGCGTGCCTGCGTGCCTGCCCGCCCGGCCGTTACTCCGGCGCCGGCATCCGCTCGTGCGCCAGCTCGCAGCGCGGCGAGGGCGCGGCATCGGCGGCGTCCGCCAGCTCCGACCGGGACCGCTCCGCCCGGGACAGCTGCTCGCCGACCTGGGCGCGGACGGCCCGCAGCCGCTCGATGCACTCGTCCAGCTCGGCGAGCTTGCGCCGGTAGACCTCCAACGAGGCCGGGCAGGTGTCGCCCTCGGGGTGCCCCGCCTGCAGGCACTCCACGAACGGCCGGGTCTCCTCCAGCCCGAAGCCGAAGTCCTGCAACAACCGGATCTGCCGCAGCAGCCGCAGATCGTCCTCCCCGTACGCCCGGTACCCGTTGCCGCTGCGCCGGGCCGGCAGCAGCCCGCGCGACTCGTAGTACCGCAGCGTCCGGGTGGTCGTCCCCGCCCGCCTGGCCAGCTCACCGATCCGCATGCCCGTACTCCCTCCGGCCGCGCCGTGCCGCCGTGACCGACGGTAGACCTTGACCCTGACGTCAACGCCAGCCCCGCCCGGCGGACGGTGGCGGCCGGCGGCGGGCCGGCGGCGGGACGACCCGCGGCAGACCGCCCCCGGAAGGCCGCCGGGCCCGCTCCGGACGGGGGAGAATGCCGTCCATGGATCTTGGACTGAAGAACAAGGTGTACGTGGTCACCGGCGCCACCCGCGGGCTCGGCTTCGCCACCGCCCGGGAGCTCGCCGCCGACGGTGCCCGGCTGGTGGTCAGCGGCCGCTCGCAGGCCGCGGTGGACGAGGCGGTGGCCGGGCTCGGCGGCGAGGGACACGCGCACGGCGTGGTGGCGGACAACGCCGACCCCACCGCGGCCGCCCGGCTGGTCGAGGCCGCCCAGGAGGCGTTCGGGCGGCTGGACGGCGTCCTGATCAGCGTGGGCGGCCCGAAGGCCGGCCCGGTGGTGCTGGCCGAGGACGACACCTGGCGGGCGGCCTTCGAGTCGGTGTTCCTGGGCGCCCTGCGGATCGCCCGCGCGGCGGCGGCGGAGCTGGGCGAGGGCGGGGTGATCGGCTTCGTGCTGTCCGGCTCCGTCCGCGAGCCGATCTCCGGGCTGGGCGTCTCCAACGGGCTGCGGCCGGGGCTGGCGATGGCGGCGAAGTCGCTGGCGGACGAGCTGGGCCCGCGCGGGATCCGGGTGGTCGGCCTGCTGCCCGCCCGGATCGACACCGACCGGGTGCGCGAGCTGGACGAGCTGAGCGGGGACGCCGAGGCGGCCCGGGCCCGCGCCAGTGCCGCGATCCCGCTCGGCCGCTACGGGACGGCCGAGGAGTTCGGCAAGGTCGCCGCCTTCCTGCTGTCCCCCGCCGCCTCGTACCTCACCGGCGTGATGGTCCCGGTGGACGGCGGCGCCCTGCGCGGGCTCTGACCCGCCCGCAGGCCCCGGGGGCTCAGATCACCCGGGGGTGCTTGGGGGTGGCGGCCGGTTTCCTGGCCGCCACCCGCAGCCGCAGCCGGGCCGGCAGGGCGGTCAGCGCGAGGCTGGCCCGGGCCTGCGCCAGCGGGCCCGCGTCGAAGTCCTCGACCAGGGCCGCCGGGTCGCCGCCCGGCGAGAGCAGCACCGAACCTTGCACGGCCAGCCGCTTCGTCCGCCGGCCCACCACCCGCATCCGCGCCCGCTCGACCCCCGGCAGGCCGTCCGTGCCGGACTCCAGGGCTTCCTCCAGCGCCTTGGTCCGCAGCCGCAGCCGCAGCCCGGTGCCCGGGGAGGGCAGCGCCAGGCTGCTCGGCGCCGGCCGGCGGAGCTGGGCGACCAGCCACCAGAGCCCCAGCACCACGATCAGCGACAGGCCGCCGATCACCACCGGCCACCACCAGCCCTCGTCGGTCCGGCGGGTCCGGGCGGAATCGCTCAGCAGCGGCTGGTCGGGCGAGGTGAGCGGCCACCCGTCCGGCATGTCGAGGCCGAGGTGCCGGTAGAGGTCGAGCCCGCCGGCCAGCACCAGCAGGCCGACGGCGAGCAGCAGCAGGCCGGCCAGGGCCAGTACCACCCGGTTGACTCCGGAGTGGTTCATCGGGTTCGTCCTCCCGTCCGGGGTGTCCCCGCGCCGATCCTGCTGGTCAGCACCTCCAGCCGGAGCGGGCGGGCCAGGGCGATCCGGTCCAGCTCGGCGGCCAGGTCGCGCTGGACGGCCGCCGGGTCGGCGGGTCCCTCGATGGTGACCCTGGCCCGCCGGCGGTTGATCCTGACGGTGGTGCGTTCCACCCCGGGCACCTCGTCGGCCCGTGCCACCAGCAGGGCGCCGACCCCGGCCCGGTCGATCATGGCGTCCGTGGTCGCCGCGGGCAGCAGCGACAGCCAGCGGCGGAGTCCGGGGGCGAAGGCCAGCCAGAGGAGCCAGCCGCCCAGCAGGACGGCGGCGCCGGCGCCGAGCAGCACCCACAGGTCGTCCAGGTGGTGGGTGGCCAGCTGGTCGGCGAGTTCCGTCCGCCAGTACGCCGCCCGCCGGCCGGCCCGGACCGCGATCACGTCGTAGAGCAGCGGCCCGCAGACGGCCAGCGCGGCCACCACGACCACCGCCGTGGGGGCCGTCCTGGGGGACTTCTCCCGGCGGCCCCGGACCGCCCGGGCGGCTCCGGCGGCCGTGCGCCTGCCGGTCCGGTCGCCGGCCGGCGGCCCGGGCTCCGGTTCCGACCGCTCCCCCTCCCCCGGCTCGAAGGGCTGAACCGGCTCGGCGGGCGGGCCGGCCGGGGGCCCGGCCGCGGACGAGGCGGTCGCGCCCGTGCCCGGCACCGGCACCGGCACCGAGCCGGCGCCGGTGCCCGGGGCCGGCTCCGCGCCGTCGGCGGAGGGTTCGACGGGCCGGTGCTCCGGCCCGCCCGGCGGTTCCTGCTCCGGCCCGCCGGCCGGCTCGTTGCGCGGTCCGGTCATCGTGGCCGCCTCCCCACCGGGTGGGTCATCTCACTCCCCGCCCGTCACCGGCAGCAGCCGCTCGACCAGCACCGTCACCTCGACCACCCGGGTTCCGGTGAGGGCGGCGACCTGCTCGGCCACCCGGTCCCGGACGATGCGGGCCAGCGCCGCCAGGTCGGAGGGGAAGGGAAGCTCCACGCCGACCCGGACGGTGGCGGTGCGACCGGGCACCGAGACGGAGACGTGGGGCGGGGTGCCGGGTGCGGGCAGCCCGGGGCAGGCGACGCCCAGGGCGTCGCGGGCGGCCCGGGCGGCCACCTTGACGAAGACCCGGTCGGCGACCCGCAGGCTGCCCCGCCGGCCGCGGCCCGGCGCCAGGACGGCGGGCATCAGCGGCGCCGGTCGCGGCCGCGCAGCATGTCGCCCAGGTCACCGAGGTCGATGTCGCCCTCCAGCAACCGGCCCACCACGAACCCGACCGCACCGAGGACGGCCACCAGCAGGAAGGCGGCGAAGCCGCCGAAGTAGCCGGCGAAGCCGAGGGCCATTCCTGCCACCAGGCCGACGATGGCCAGGTTCATCCGCTGCTCCTCGTGTCTCCGGGGCCTCGTGGGTCCGGGGTCGGGTCCGGTTCGATCCCGGGTGGGTCGGGTCCGGGTGGGTCTGGCTTGTTCGGGCCGGGCCCGGTCGGGCCGGGGGCGGCCGTCGGGCCGGTAGGGCTACTGCAGCTTGGGCCGCTGACCGGTGGAGCCGCTCTCGTCCTCCTCCTCGATGTCCGGCTCGTCGGGCAGGTGGACGTCGTTGACCGCGATGTTCACCTCCACCACCTCCAGGCCGGTCATCCGCTCCACCGCGGAGATGATGTTCTCCCGTACCTGGGTGGCGAGTTCGGGGATCACCACGCCGTACTCGACGACCAGGGCGATGTCGATCGCGGTCTGCTTCTCGCCGACCTCGGCCTTGATGCCGCGTCCCATGCTGGACTTGCCGCCGGGCACCTTGTCGCGCATCGCGCCGAAGGTCCGGGTCAGGCCCGAGCCGAGGGCGTGGATGCCCGGGATCTCGCGGGCGGCCATGCCGGCGATCTTCTCCACCACACCGACGGCCAGCGCGGTGCGCCCGCGCTCGGCGGACGCCTTGGGGGCGGACACCCCGGACGACCCGGAGGAGGACGTGGGGCTGCCGGCGGGGGCGGTCTTGTGCAGGGCTGCGGGCGTCGGCGTGTCAGCCATGGGGGATCTCCTGTCGTTGCGTGTCCAGCTATATCGCAAATCACCCCAACTCTGGCATTCCGCCACGTAACCCGCCCCCGGAAAGCACGGACGGCCCGGCCCCACCCGGGGCCGGGCCGTCCGCGGTCGACCAAGGCGCGCCAGCCGCGCCCGGTCGTGCGACGGGTCAGTCGCCGATACCGGCGAGGTCCCGCATCCGGCGGGCCTGCGCCACCCGTTCGGCCGAACGCTGCTCGTCGTAGGAGCGGGCACCGGCGCCCTGCAGCAGCGCCTTGGTCTCGATCACCGCGTTGCGCGGGGCGGCCAGCAGGGCGGCCGCGAGGTCGCGGACGGCGCCGTCCAGCTCGGCGGCGGGCACCGCCAGGTTGGCCAGCCCGGTGGCCACCGCCTCCTCCGAGCCGACCCAGCGACCGGTCGCGCAGATCTCCAACGCCCTCGCATAGCCGACGAGTTCGGTGAGCGGCTTGGTGCCGGCCAAGTCCGGGACCAGCCCGAGCGAGGTCTCCTTCATGGAGAACTGGACGTCCTCGGCGACCACCCGCAGGTCGCAGGCCAGGGCGAGCTGGAACCCGGCGCCGACCGCGTGCCCCTGAACGGCCGCGATGCTGATCAGATCGGGGCGCCGCCACCAGGTGAAGGCCTCCTGGAAGCCGGCGATGGTGTCGTCGAGGTCCTTGTCCTCGGCGGCCGCGAGCTGGATGAAGTTCCGCTCGCCCGGCAGGCCCTCGGGGGTGAACATGGCACGGTCCAGGCCGGCGGAGAAGGAGACGCCCTCGGCCCGGAGCACGACCACCCGCACGGTGCCGGGCAGCTCGCGGCCGGCCGCGCTCAGCGCGCGCCACATCGCCGGCGACTGGGCGTTGCGCCGCTTGGGCTGACAGAGCGTCACCAGGGCGACGTCGCCGTCGATCTCCAGTCGGACGCCGTCCTGCTCCCAGGCCTCGGCCTGCGGGTCGGTGGCGGGAGCGGTCATGGGGCACCTCCGGCGGTGAAGGGAACGCGTGGGGACGCGCCGCCGAAGGGGTGGCGGCGGACCACGGCCGGCGGGCGGCAGGACGGCCCGCCCGGTCGGCTACCGGAGAGTAACAAACTTGCGCCGGTGACGGCAGGGGCACCCCGCAGGCCGGTCCGGAGCGGGTCGCACCCCGGACCGGAAGGCGCCGGGAGCGGCCAGGAGGAGCCGGAAGGACCCGGACATGGCGATCGGCGGCCGGTTCGCCCGGCCCGGGGGCGGACGACCCTCACGTCGTCCCCCCGGCCGGCGCCCTGCCGCCGATACGTCCTGATCCTCGACCGCGCTCCTGCGCGCAGCTTCCGGCACGGCGACCACGACCCCCCTTTCGGGTCCGCTCAACGGTCGCACCGCCGCCCGGCATGACGTAATGTCAGGAACCAGCTCCTGCAGTAGCCTTGTTCTTGCCCCGCGTGGCACCGCCGCGGCCCCGGAGAATCACTCCGGACTCGCTCAGCATGCGGTGCACGAAGCCGTACGAGCGACCGGTCTCCTCCGCCAGCGCGCGAATGCTCGCTCCGGAGTCGTATTTCTTCTTCAGATCGGCCGCGAGCTTCTCACGCGCGGCACCGGTCACCCGGCTGCCCTTTTTCAGAGTCTCGGCCACCCGTGCCTCCTCGTAGCGTTGCTCGGTCAGATTCCCATGATCACCCATCGACCGCGTCCTGGCCACCCATTCGACAAGGTGGATGTACGGAAGGACTGCTCGCCGGTGGTGATCGCCCCGCACGACGGCGCTCACGCTGGGTGCACGCGCCCCTGCTCCGAGTACCGTCCCGGCGGCGAAAGAGCTGATCAGCACGGCCGGCCCGGCAGCGGGGCGACGCCAGGGCTACGAGATCCCACACAAACGGAATCCCCGACCACTTCATTCCCGGACACACCGGGAGGACTAGTTCTTCTCGTACCGATGGACTACCCCGCGTCCACCCGACGTCACCCTGCGGTCATGGCGGCGGGCCGCAGCGGCGGATGCCCGAGGGCCCCGGGGTCACCGGGCGGGCGCGCCCATGGGAAGAGCCCCCGCGAATGCGGGGGCTCCCGAGGTGGCCGAACGGTCAGGCCAGCGAGACCAGGTCCGCGTAGGCGGGGCTCCAGAGGTCCTCGACGCCGTCCGGGAGCAGGATGATCCGCTCCGGCTGGAGCGCGTCGACCGCGCCCTCGTCGTGGGTGACCAGGACGACGGCGCCGCTGAACTCGCGCAGCGCGCCGAGGATCTCCTCGCGGCTGGCCGGGTCCAGGTTGTTGGTGGGCTCGTCGAGCAGCAGCACGTTGGCGCTGGAGACCACCAGCGAGGCCAGCGCGAGACGGGTCTTCTCACCACCGGAGAGCACCCCGGCCGGCTTGTCCACGTCGTCGCCGGAGAACAGGAAGGAGCCGAGGATCTTGCGGATCTGCACCAGGTCGGTGTCGGGCGCGGAGGAACGCATGTTCTCCAGCACCGTCCGCTCCGGGTCCAGCGTCTCGTGCTCCTGGGCGTAGTAGCCGATCTTCAGACCGTGTCCGGGGATCACCTCGCCGGTGTCCGGCTCCTCCACGCCCGCGAGCATCCGCAGCAGGGTGGTCTTGCCGGCGCCGTTCAGGCCGAGGATGACGACCCGCGAACCGCGGTCGATCGCCAGGCCCACGTCGGTGAAGATCTCCAGCGAGCCGTACGACTTCGACAGGCCCTCCGCCATCAGCGGGGTCTTGCCGCAGGGGGCCGGGTCCGGGAAGCGCAGCTTGGCGACCTTGTCGGAGACCCGGACCTGCTCCAGTCCGGCCAGCAGCTTCTCGGCGCGGCGGGCCATGTTCTGCGCGGCCACCGTCTTGGTCGCCTTCGCGCGCATCTTGTCGGCCTGCGAGTTGAGGGTCGCGGCCTTCTTCTCGGCGTTGGCGCGCTCGCGCTTGCGGCGCTTCTCGTCGTCCTCGCGCTGCTGCTTGTACTGCTTCCAGCCCATGTTGTAGATGTCGATCGCGGCCCGGTTGGCGTCCAGGTAGAACACCTTGTTGACGACCGTCTCGACCAGCTCGACATCGTGGGAGATCACGATGAAGCCGCCCTTGTAGGTCTTCAGGAAGTCCCGCAGCCAGGCGATCGAGTCGGCGTCGAGGTGGTTGGTGGGCTCGTCGAGCAGCAGGATGTCGGCGTCCGAGAAGAGGATCCGGGCCAGCTCGACCCGGCGGCGCTGACCACCGGAGAGGGTGTGCAGCTCCTGGCCGAGGATGCGGTCCGGCAGGCCCAGCGCGGCGGCGATGGTCGCGGCCTCCGCCTCGGCGGCGTAGCCGCCCTTGGTGAGGAACTCGGTCTCCAGGTTGGAGTACTTCTTCATCGCCTTGTCGCGGGTGGCGCCCTTGCCGTTCGCCATCCGCTCCTCGTTCTCGCGCATCTTCTTCAGCACGGTGTCGAGGCCGCGGGCGGAGAGGATCCGGTCGCGGGCCAGCACGTCGAGGTCGCCGGTGCGCGGGTCCTGCGGGAGGTAGCCCACCTGGCCGGAGTTGGTCACCGTGCCGCCGGCCGGGATGCCCTCGCCGGCCAGCACCTTGGTGAGGGTGGTCTTGCCGGCACCGTTGCGGCCGACCAGGCCGATCCGGTCGCCGGGGGCGATCCGGAAGCTGGCGGACTCGATCAGGACGCGGGCGCCGGCACGCAGTTCGAGGGCGTTCGCGGAAATCATGGCTGGGTACTCCTGGGACGTGGGCGGGCGCGGGCGACCGGCGAACCCCAGGGGCTGGGGACACCGGGCCGGGGCGGCGGCGGGGGTGAGGGGGCGGCGTCACGGAACACGGACGGCCGTCGGACGCACGCTGAGGTGCACCGATCGGCTCGCCGTCCCGCCCGCTAGTGCCCGGAGAAGTCAGCCATGCGGACCAGTCTACCGGGCGCCGCGCGAAGGCCCGAAGGCAATACGTGCCCGAGCGGCGCACGACGGGCGCACGCCGCGCACCCGGTGGGCGCGCGGCGGGGGCCCGGGCGGCGGGCTCAGGGGCCGGGGTTGGCCGCCGGCTCGGCGCACGCGCCCTGCGGGCGGACGGCCGCGAAGGCCTCGGTCCGGCTGCCGCAGGCCGACTCCGGGGCGGCCGCCTTGGTGTCGAAGACCCGGCTGCCGAGGATCGGGCCGTCCTCGATCTGCACCCGCTGCCCGTCCAGCGCCCGCATCGCGACGGCCGGGCCGGTGGCCAGCTGCCAGTTGGTGCTGTCCAGGCGGTAGCCGGTGATGCCGCCGAAGGCCTGGTGGTTGTTGCTGCTGCTGCCGGTGCAGGTCCGCGGGACCAGCACCGCGTAGTTGGTCCGCACGGTGCGCAGCGGGTCGTAGGCGCAGTTG
The DNA here is from genome assembly GCF_030813695.1 of Kitasatospora herbaricolor. Lineage (NCBI taxonomy): Bacteria > Bacillati > Actinomycetota > Actinomycetes > Kitasatosporales > Streptomycetaceae > Kitasatospora > Kitasatospora herbaricolor. The sequence goes on along the minus strand of NZ_JAUSVA010000002.1, from coordinate 6,607,507 downwards.
CCGGCCGGGCGGTCGTTGTAACGCAGATCACCGTCGGCGTCGCGGAAGCCCATGGTCAGGCCCGGCGTCACCACCGCCACCCAGGGGCTGGCCTGGGGGACGGTGTACAGGGCGATGGCCGCGCGCTCCACCGCAAGCTGCTTGCGCTGGGTCTCGGTGCGCTGGGCGGCGCCGGGCTCGCCCTCGCCGCGCAGCCACTCCGCCAGACCGGGCACGGCGCGGTGCCAGCGCACCTCGTGGTCGCTCGGGCGGACCGAGGTGACCAGGCCGTCGTCCCAGAGCACCACCGCGTCGTCGCCGGCCATCGCCAGGTAGAGGGCGGTCGCGCCCTCCCGGCGGTAGGACCAGGCGTGCTCGCCGCTGGCGGGGTCGTAGGCCTCCAGGCCCGGGCCCACCCTGAGCTCCAGCCCGGCGGTGTCCAGCGACTGCGCGGTCACCGGGCTCGCGTCCGCGCCGCCCGGCTCCGCCACCCGGTCGCCGAACGGGACGGGCTTGTTGGCGTGCGCGGCCGCGCCCGCCAGCAGCACCAGCAGGACCGCCAGGGCAGGGAGGATCGAACGGGGGGTGAGAACACGCAGCGGCTTCCAGGACACGGGCGGAGCGTACCTTCCGTTCACCCCGCGAGTCAGCCGGACATCATCGGCCGTCCGTAGGACGGACACCCGTACGGGGGTCGTCCGCGAGGTCTCCGGACGCGTCGGGCGACCTGCGCCGTCAGGGGTGTCGCCGGGCGGGCGGGCGGATCGCGGCCCCGCGCCCGCGGGGCCGCGGCGGGCCGGCGGACTGTTACAGAGGTGGTACACAGACGCACCGCGCCCGGGCGCGGTTCCCGGCCCCGGAGCGGCACCGCTCCGGGCCCTTCGCGGCGGCTCCCGGACGGGGTCCGGCGGCGCTCCGGCGGCTCCGCGGCCCGCTCTCCCCCAGGCCCGGAAGGGGAGTTCGAACGGCGTCCACTTTAGGGTGACATTGGGGTTTTCTGACGCCTTGTGGGCTTAGTGTCAGAATCGCGGGCCCGCTCTGCCGGGCCCGGCCTTGAGGCCCACGAGGAGAGACCATGCGTTCAGGCCGGCTCGCCCTGGCCGCCGCCGCGCTGCTCATGCTGACCACCGCGAGCGTCCCGGCCGGCCCCGCGCCCGACCGGGACGGGCCCGGCTCGGCCCTCTCCGCCGACGCGGCCGCACCGCGCGGGGCCGCCCCCCGGCCCGCCACCCAACAGCCCCGGCACGAACCCCCGTTCGGGGCCTTCGTCGGCTCCTGGGACCGGTACATCCCGCAGATCGGGCGCTACGCCCAGTGGCTCGGCAACGCCAATCTGCAGGTCGGCCACACCTACCTGGCCGGCAACAGCTGGGGCGACGTGGAGGGCGAGCCGGTGGTGCTCGGCCTCTGGTCGCAGTGGCGGCAGGCCGACCCCGCGCGCACCCTCGTGCTCGGCGTGCCGATGCTGGTGCCGAGCGAGGGCGGCGTCCCGGACGCGGAGGTCGCCCGGCTGCTGGCCCAGGGCGCCAAGGGGGACTTCGACCAGCACTTCCTCAAACTGGCCCGCAAGCTGGTCGCGCTGGGCGGCAACGACACCGTGCTCACCCTCGGCTGGGAGATGAACGGCGTCACCTACACCCACCGCTGCAAGCCCGACCCGACCGCCTGGAAAGCCTACTGGCGGCGGATCGTCACGGTGATGCGCTCGGTGCCCGGGCAGCGGTTCCGATTCGACTTCACCCCCAACCGCGGCCTGGACGCCATCCCCTGGACGCGCTGCTACCCGGGCGACGACGTGGTCGACATCATCGGCATGGACAGCTACGACCAGCCCGCCGGGGGCACCTTCGACGAGTACGTCTCGGAGCCCTACGGCCTGCAGGACCAGGTCGAGTTCGCGGCCCGGCGCGGGAAGCCGGTCTCGTACCCGGAATGGGGCCTGTTCCGCAACGGCGACAACCCCGAGTACGTCCGGCGGATGGTGGAGTGGATGCGCACCCACGACACCAGCTACCAGACCGTGACGGACTACTGCCCGCACGGCTTCTGGGGGTGCGACCGCAACCCGCGGTCGAGCGCGGTGTTCAAGCAGCTGATGAGCGGCTCCAGGGGCGCGACCGGCCCGTCCCCGGCCGCCCCGGCCCCCGTGCCCGCTCCGGGCGTCCCCGCTCCGGCCGGGACCCTTCCGGCCCCGGCTGCCGCTCCGGCCTCAGCTCCGGCGGCGGGCCGCTAGCGCCTCCTTCAGGCGGGGCAGCCGCGAGCGCAGCAGCTCGACCGCGGTCCGCCTGGCCCGGGCCGCGAGCAGCAGCACCGCGACGGCCGGGGCGAGCCGGCCGGGGCCCAGCAGCAGCCGCTGGTTGGCCAGCGCGTCCGGGCGCCAGCGCTGCTTGTACGGCTCCTGGCCGCGCAGCAGGCTCAGCACCGGGATCCCGGCGTCCACCACCTCGTCCAGGGCCGCGCCGAACAGCAGCCCGGCGATGTCGAGCCGCTCGCGCAGCGCCGGGTGCGCGCCGTAGAGGTAGAGGCCGCCGAAGGCCGGCGAGAGCAGCAGCAGGTTCACCGCGACCAACTCCCCGTCCAGCCAGTACTGGTGCACGGCGGCCCGGCGGGCGGCGACCAGGCCGGTGGTGGACTCGGTCAGGTGCCGGGCGAAGCGCTCGGAGCGGTGTTCAGGGGTGACACCGCGCTGCTGCCACTGCAGGAAGTGCAGCCGCAGCAGTCCGGCGACGGCCTCCGGCACCTCCTCGGGCGGGGTGGAGCGGAACTCCACGCCCGATTCGGCGATCCGGCGCAGCTTCACCCGGCTGCGCTGGGCGGTCCGGCCCGGCAGCCGCTTGAGCAGCTCCTCCATCGGGACGGCCGGCAGGTACTGGCAGAGCGAGTCGGGCAGCCGGTGCCGGGCGCCCCGCCAGTGCTCGAAGAGCTGCTGGGCGGCGGCGTCCGGGTGCACCTCGCGCAGTTCCAGGCTGTGCCAGGGCCGGCTGAGCGGCAGTACGGCGGCCAGCTCGGCGGCGGCCCGCGCCGCGCAGTCGTCGTCCAGCAGGACGTCGGTGAAGTCGATCAGGGCGCCGCCCAGGCCGGTCAGCCCGCCGGACAGCCGCCCCAGCAGGCCGGCCCGGCGCTGGAAGGCGCCCGCGCCGACCAGCCGGCCGTCCCGCCGGACCAAGGCCACCACCAGGGCTCCCGGCCGACCGTAGCTCCGCCACCAGGAGGCCTGCCAGGCGGCGCTCTGGAAGGAGGTGGCGGTGCGGCAGCGGGCGGCCAGGTCGTCCCACTCGGCGGCGAGGGCGCCGAGGGCCTCGTCGTCGCGGCGGATCTCGGTGCTCCAGCGCGGCCCGGCCGCCTGCGCCGGGAGGCCCGCCGAGGCCAGGTCGGCGGTCACCGGGTGCTCGTGGCCGGTTCGGCGGCCTGCTCCTTGCCCCGGGCGCGCCCGGCGGTCTCCCCGGCGGCCGCCGGGCCCGGCACGGGCACGGCCTGGGCGGCAGCGGCGACGGGCAGGGCCTGACCCGCCGGTGCGGCGGCCGGGTCGTCGTCGCGCCGGCGGGTCATCATCACCAGGGCGCCGATCAGCAGCCCGGCCGCGCCGCCCACCGCGACGTCCAGTTGCGCGGACGGCGAGGTCGGCCGATCGGGCGCGGCGGCCGCCGCCAGCGGGACGAGCTTCACCCCGGTCTCCGGCGTGCTCGGGTTGGCGAAGGCCACCAGCGCCTTGGCCACCGCGTCCGCGGCCGTCGCGGCCTCCTTCGGCGCCGGGCCGGTGCCGGTGATCTCGATCATCGGCGCGTCCGGGGAGGTGGTGCCGTGCACCAGCTCCGACAGCTCCGAGGTGGTGTGCCCGCTGGCCGCCGCGGCCGGGGCGAGCACCTGCGGCTGGCCGGCCAGCCGGCCGTACGCCTGGGCGAAGTTGACGGCGTTCGCGCCCTCCCCCGGGGTCTGCGGCACCACCACCACGTAGGCGTTGGCGGCGTACACGGGGTGCGCGACGGTCGCGTACCCGGCGCCGGCCGCGGCGCCGAGCGGCACCGCGAGGGCCACAGGCCACCAGCGGCGGGCCAGCTGGCGAGCGCTCTGACGCAGTTCGGACATCGGGGGGCTCCAGGGGGTCGGCCGGCCCGGGTGGGCCGGAGGTGACGGGAACGTAGGGAAACGGGCTCGTGCTCAGGCGCCGCGGGCGGCGCCGGCGGGTGCGGACGCGGGGCGCGGCACCAGTCGGTCGTAGAGGGCGCCCAGCTCCGCGGCGGCCCGGGCGGCGTCGTAGCGGGCCACCGCCGGCGCCGGGGCGAGCGGGCGGGTGCCCGTGGCCCGCAGGTCGTACAGCTCACGCAGGGCGGAGGCGTAGGCGGCCGGGTCGGAGGGGATCCGCAGGGCGCCGGGGGCCGCCGCCGGGGGCAGCTCGTCCAGGGCCGGGCAGGCGCTGTGCCGGACGGGAAGGCCGGCCGCCAGCCCCTCCAGCACGCCGAGGCCGAAGGTCTCCTCGGTCGAGGGGGCGGCCAGCACGTCGAGGGCGGCCAGCAGGTCGGGCACGTCGTCGCGCTCGCCGGTGAACAGCACCCGGCCGCGCACCCCGAGCCGCCCGGCCCGGCGCTCCAGGGCCGGACGCTCCGGGCCCTCGCCGATCAGCACCAGCCGGGGCCCGTCCAGCTCGCGCAGCGCGTCCAGCAGGACGTCGAAGCGCTTGCCGGGCACCAGCCGGCCGACCGCGCCGATCACCCAGCTGCCCTGCGGCAGCCCGAGGCCGTCCCGGACCCGGCGCCGGACCACCGCGCGCTGCCCGGCCGGCCAGGCGTACCGGGCGGCGTCGATGCCGTTGGGGATCAGCTCCACCCGGGCCGGCGGGACGCCCCAGGCGTGCAGCGTCCCCTCCACCTGCCGGGAGACCGCGACCGTGGTGCGGCCCAGCCGCTCCGCGGCCAGGTAGAGGCCCTTGACGCCGCGGGTGACCGGGCGGCCCTCGATCACCCCGGGGTGCAGCGAGTGCTCGGTGGCGACCACCGCCCGCACCCCGGCCAGCCGGGCGGCCAGCCGCCCGTACAGCCCGGCCCGGTAGAGGTGGGTGTGCACCAGGTCGTAGCGGCCGGCCCGGATCAGCCGGACCAGCCTGGGCAACGCGCCGACGTCCCGGTTGCCGCGCATCGCGAGGTCGTGGACGGGGACGCCGTCCGCCCGCAGCGCGCCGGCCACCGCGCCGGGGTTGGTCAGCGTCAGCACCTCGCAGTGCTGGTGGGCGGGCAGGTTCCGGACGGTCAGCAGCAGTTGGCGCTCGGCCCCGCCGGAGGCCAGGCCGGTGACGATGTGCAGCACCCTCATCGCCCGGACCTCCCGCGCCGCTCGGCCAGCCGGCCGCGGCGCAGCCCGGTGACGGTGTCGCGCAGCCGGTGGCGGCCGCGCTTGGCCCGCAGCCGCCAGCCGCCGTCGCGGTCGCCGACGTAGCAGCGGGGCAGTGCGAAGCGGCCGGTCAGCGGGGAGTGCGCGATCGCGCAGGCGTAGTCGTAGCCGGCGTCGCGGACGGCGAGGGTGGCGGCCAGGTCCACCGCCCCGTACGGGTAGCAGAAGCCGGTGACCGGGCCGCCGACCATCTCCTCCAGCGCGCGGCGGCTCTCCCTGGTCTGGATCGCGAGCTGGTCGGCCGGCAGCCCGGGCAGCGCCCGGTGGCCCAGCCCGTGCGAGCCGATCTCCCAGCCGGCGGCGGCCAGCCCGGCCACCTGGTCGACCGTCAGCAGTTGCTTGCGCGGGCCGTCGGAGTCCCAGTCGTTGACCCGGCCGAGCAGGTCCGGCACCACGTACGCGGTGGCGGTGAAGCCGTACTGCTGGAGCACCGGGACGGCGTACCGGGCGAAGTCGGCGTAGCCGTCGTCGAAGGTCAGCCCGACCAGCCGCTCGGCCCGGCCCTCGGCCTGGGCCCGCATCAGCTCACGCGTGGAGACGCCCCGGCGGCCGGTGCGGTGCAGCCAGTTCATCTGCTCGGCGAACCGGCCGGGGCTGACCGTCAGCAGGTACGGGTCGTCCTTCTCGACGGCCACCGAGTGGTACATCAGGATCCACGGCGCCCAGGGCGAGCCCGGCCGGGCCGCGGGCAGCGGCCGCCTCGGGTAGGGCAGGCGGCCGGCCCGGGCCTCGGGGGCCCGCCGGCCGGCGCCGTCCGGCACGGTTTGCGGCGCGCCGGCAGGGCGACGGCGCGGATCGGACAGGACCGGGCGGACCGGGCCCCGTTCAGCGTCCATGGGGCAGCTTCCCTTCATCGGCGATGGATGGCGGGCACAGGGCCCGGACGGCGGCGAGCACGGGGCCACGCACCTCGGCGGCGCCGAAGCCCGTCCCGAGGGCGGCGAAGACCAGGGCCACGGTCACCCCGCCGAGCAGGGTCGACAGCAGCGGGTCGGCGGGCACCCCGGCGGCGAGGGCGCCGGCCGCGGCCGCGCCGACCGCGGCGGCCAGCAGCCGGGCCTGGCCGGCCAGCACCCGGCCCGTCCGGACGGCGATGCCGCGCAGCAGCAGTCCGCGCAGCAGCAGGGCGGCGGTCGCGGTGATGCCCGCCGCGTTGCCGGCCGCCAGCCCGAGCGCGCCGTAGCCCGGGGTGGCCAGCAGTCCGACGACGACGGTGACCCCGAGTCCGAGCAGCATCGCGGCGGCCGGGTACCAGTCGAGCAGCCGGCGGCCGCCGTCGTCCGGCCGCCGGTCGCCGGCCCGGCGGACCACCGGGCGGACCGAGAAGTACGGCCGGACCATCACCCCGATCAGGGCCTGAGCGGGCAGGCCGAAGCTGTAGACCCGGATGACGGCGGCGGTCGCGGCGGTGTCCTGCGGTCCGAAGGCGCCGCGCTGGAAGAGCAGCGCCACGACGGAGGGCGCGCAGGCCATCAGGAAGGCGGTGCCGGCCAGCACCACGGCGGTGGCCTGGCCGAGGTCCTTCTCCACCCGGTCCCTGGCGGTGACCAGGTCGCCGGCCGCCAGCGCCCTGGCCACCAGCGGGAAGGTCACCGTGCAGATCAGGATGGCCGCCGTCATGGCGAGCTGGGAGACCTTGGCGGCGTAGTTGAGGTGCGAGATGGTGCCGGGCGGCAGGCCCGAGCCGAGGTAGCGCTCGACGAAGACCTGGGCCTGCCGGGTCAGGGTGAAGACCGCGACCGGGAGTATCGCGAGCGGGATGAGGACCAGGCCGCCCGGCTGCGGCCCCCGCCCGCGCCCCGGCCGTGGCCCGGCCTGGCCCGCGCCCCGGCCGCGCAGCCGCCGCAGGAACGGGCCCACCAGCAGCGCGGCCATCAGCAGGCTGCCGACCGCCACGCCGATCGCCGCCGACCGGACCCCCCAGATCGCGTTGCAGGTCAGCAGTACGGCCAGGATGCCCAGGTTGTAGGCCACGTAGATGCCGGCCGGGGCGGTGAAGTTGTGGTGGGCGCGCAGCGCCGAGCCCAGGTAGCCGGCCAGGCCGAAGGGCAGGATGGTGAGCGCGGTGATCCGGGTGCAGGTGACGGCGAGGCCCGGATCGGGCAGGCCGGGGGCGAGCAGCCGCACCAGCTGGGGCGCGCCGAGGGCGGCGCCGAGCGACAGCGCGCACAGTGCCGCCAGCAGCCAGGGCAGCGTGGCCCGGACCAACTGGCGTACCGGGTCCGGCGATTCGGGGTTCTCCTCGCGGAGCACCAGGGCCAGGCTGAAGGCGGGCACCATCAGGAAGGCCATCGCGTCCTCGATCAGCAGCGGCGCCGCCGTCTCGGGCACCGTCCAGGCCACCAGGAAGGCGTCGGTGCCCTGGTTGGCGCCGAAGAAGCGGGCCAGCAGCAGGTCGCGGAGCAGGCCGAGGGCGGATCCGGCGGCGCTCAGCAGGGCGGTGACGCCGAAGGCCTTGACCAGGAAGCCGCGCCGGTTCGGCGCTCCCGCCGGGGCGGGCGGGGGCGCGGCGGCCCCGGCCGGGGCGGGCCGGGGTTCGGCGGCGCGGGCCGGCGGCAGCGGCGCGGCCACCGTCCGGGCGGGTGGGTCGCCGTTCACGGGGCGGGCACCTCGGCGCGGGCGGTGGCCGGGGCGGGCCGGGGGCGGGCGGACGGGACCGGGACGCCGGGCGCGGGCAGCGGCCCGGCGGCCCGTCCGGGGGCGGCCGGCAGCGCCGTCCGCGCGGCGAGGCCGAGCACGATCGAGGTGAGCACCGTGGTGGTGCCCCCGATGTCCGCGTAGAGGAAGTCCACCAGCACCCAGGTGAGCAGCGCGAGGGCGGCCGTCCCGGTGCCCCGGGCCCGGCGCAGGCAGCCGGCCAGCAGGCCGAGGAAGAGCGCGGCGTACGCGAGGATCCCGAGCAGGCCCTGTTCGCTGAGCACCAGGAAGTACATGTTGTGCGGGGAGAGCAGCGGCTCGCGCGTGAACCCGATGCTGGTGTCCTCCGCGTCGCTGCCCGAGGAGAGCCGCAAGGGGGCGTGGCTGTCGCGCAGTTGCTGGAAGGCCTTGGGGCCCGCGCCGGTCACCGGGTGGTCCTGCCAGATCCGCTCGGCGGTGCCCCAGAGGTCGTAGCGGTCGCTGACCGACTGGTCGGGCGCCGCCGAGACGGAACCGATGCTGCTCAGCCGGGCGGTGACGCCGGAGGCGCCGACCCCGAAGCCGCCCACCAGCACCACCGCGGCGGCCAGCGCCAGCACGGCGTTCCGCAGGGCCAGCCGGGCGTCGCAGCGCAGCAGCAGCACGGCGGCGGCGATGCCGGTGGCGATCCAGCTGCCCCGGCTGAACGACACGGCGAGCGGGAACACCAGGAACGCCGCGGCCGCGAACATCGCCCGGCGCAGCCGGGCGTCGCCGCCGGGGCCGCGCTCGGCCATGGCCAGCGCCAGCGCGGCGAGCAGGCCGTAGCTGACCACGCTGGACATCGCCATGATGTCCAGCGCGCCGAAGGTGCCGACCGCCCGGATCGGCTGCCCGGTGTACGAGGCGCCGGTGCCGGTCAGGTACTGGTGGGCGCCGACCACGCCCTGGACCAACGCGGCGAGCACGAAGGAGCCGAGGATCAGCCGCTGGTCGGTGCGGTCGCGCAGGACGCAGAGCACGGCGGCCGGGACGAGTACGAAGACCTGGGCGAGCCGGACGAACCCGGTGACGCCGGCGACCGGGTCGATCGAGCCGACCGTGGCGACGGCGGCGGCCAGCACCACGGCGCCGAACAGGACGCAGGCCGTCCGGCCGATCCGGGGGGTGCGGCCGCGCAGCAGGTCGAGCCCGAGCAGGGCGACCAGGGCCAGCGAGGCGAGGTCGGCCGGGGTGACGTGGACGGCGGCGGCGACGTCCTTCTCCCCGGTCGGCACGCAGACCAGCAGGACGGTGGCGGCGGCGAGCAGGCTCGGCCGGGCCGACAGCGCGGCGCCCGCCCGGCGTAAGGCCGCGGCCGGTCCGGGGGCGGCGGGAAGGGTCAGGGCCACGGTGGTCAGCTTCCGTCCGGGTGGAGCATCAGGGCTGCCGTCCGGAGCAGGATCTTGACGTCCTGCCACAGGCTCCAGCTCTCGATGTAGCGGTTGTCGAAGCGGGCCCGGTCCTCGATGGAGGTGTCGCCGCGCAGGCCGTTGACCTGGGCGAGGCCGGTGAGACCGACGGGGACGCGGTGCCGGTCGGCGTACTCGGGGTACGCCTGGCCGAAGCGCATCACGAAGTACGGGCGCTCCGGCCGGGGGCCGACCAGGCTCATGTCGCCGCGCAGGATGTTCCACAACTGCGGCAGCTCGTCCAGGGAGCTGCGGCGCAGCAGCTTGCCGACGGCGCCCATCCGGTGGTCCTGGGCGATGTTCCAGCGGGTGGCCGACTCGTGCTCGTTGCTGGGCCGCAGGGTGCGGAACTTGAGCAGGGTGAAGACCCGGCCGTCGAGTCCGGTGCGCTGCTGGCGGAAGAGCACGCCCGAGCCGGTGTCGAAGCGGACGGCCAGCGCGCAGGCGGCCAGCACCGGCGCCAGCGCGATCAGGCCGAGGGCGGCGGCGGTGATGTCGAGGGCGCGCTTGCCGGCCCAGCCGGGGCGGCGCATCGCGGGGCGGCCGATCCGCAGGCAGGGGAAGCCCCAGAGGTGGTCGCCGCCGCGGGGGCGGGGGCCGGCCGGGAGCGAGCCGTACTCCCGCAGCGCGGGGACCAGCCAGACCTGGCAGCCCAGCCGGGCGGCCTCGCGCAGGGCGGCGGCGGTCTCCGTCCCGTCGGCGGCGCCCTCGGTGGCGAGCACGTGGTGGACGCGGTGGCGGCGGACCTCGCGCTCCAGCGCCTCGCGGCCGCCGAGGACGGGCAGCCCGGTGCCCTCGGCGGTCAGCACCGGGTCGGGGTCGAGGAAGCCGACCGGGCGCAGCCCGTACTCGCGGCGCTCGGTGAGCGCGGCGGCGACCCACTGGCCGAGCTGGCCGGCGCCGAGCAGCAGGACGGGGCTGGGCCGGCGGCGGCGGGCCCGGCGGATGAGGTGGTAGGAGACGGCCCGGCCGCAGCTGGCGAGCAGCAGGAAGACGCCGAGCAGGGTGAGCAGGCGGACCGGGGTGCCGGTGCCCCGGTCGGGCCAGCGGCCGTCGAGGCAGCCGGCCACGGTGACGGCGAAGGCGGTGGCGACCACGGAGCGGGCCGCGAGGGCGGGGAGTTCGTCCAGGGCGGAGAGGCTGAGCCGGGTGCGGTAGAGGCCGCCGGCGAGGTTGAGCACCAGCAGCAGGGCCAGCAGGGTGCTGGTGGCGAGCAGCGGCCGGTCGCGGCCGGTGGCGCCGAGGGTGGCGGTGCCGACGGCGGCGGCGGCGCCGAGAGCGAGGATGTCCACGGTGACCAGCGCGGCGGGCAGCGCGAGCCGGGAGCGGAAGGGCCGGCGGTGGCGGCCGATCGCCTGGGCCGTCCGGGCCGGTCCGGCGGCGGCCGGGCGGTCCAGGACTCCGGTGGCGGGCCGGCGGGCGGCGGCCATGGATCCGCCCGGCCTCGGCACGCTCTCGTGGTCAATGGTCATCAGCGCACGAACTCCCCTGCTGTGTGCCCGTGACGTCGGGAGTGCGGCTCCCGGTCCCCCGGGGCGGCCGTCCCGGCCCGGTGGGCGCGGTCCAGGTGGTACCTGCCGCCGCGAACGAATTTCGGCATGTTCGGTGGACTGCCGATGCGAATGGAAAGGAAGCAGGCAAATTCAGACAATACCGAACGCTGGCTTTTTTCCTGGCAGTTGACGTGCCACTTCATTCCACCCGCCCATTAATAGGAATGTCCGACTTGAAGCCTCGTCCTATTCGGTTGAGGTGCGAATACGGCAGCACCTTCGCGGCGAGCATTCACGGCTGGTAGAACGATCAGATCCGCCCCGGGACACGGTCCCCGCCGCGCCCGGCTGTCCGCCCGGCCCGGTCCGCCCGCACAACCGTCCGGTACAGCTCCTCGACCTGCTCCACCACCGCCCGGACGTCGTGGCGCGCCGTCACGTGCGCCCGGGCCGCCGCCCCCCGCCGTTCGCATTCGATCGGATCCGCCAGCGCCCGCGCGATCCCCGTGGCCAGCGCGAGCGGATCCTCCGCCGGCACCGTCCCGCCCGCCCGCTCCGACGGCGGCAGGCACTCCCGGGCGCCCGGCACGTCGGTCAGCAGGACGGGCCGGCCGGCCGCCATCGCCTCCAGCGGCGCCAGCGCCATCCCCTCCCAGCGCGAGGGCAGCACCACCAGGTCGGCCGCCGCCAGCCAGGGGCGCGGATCCGGCACGTCCCCGGCCGCCCTGACCCGGAACGGCTCCGCCAACTCCCTTACCGTGGCGGCCAGCAAGGCCTCGTCCGGGCCGCCGCCGACCAGCGCCAGCCGGGCCGCCGGCACCCGCGCCAGCACCTGCGGCCAGGCCGCGAGCAGGACGTCCTGGCCCTTCTGGCGGCAGAGCCGGCCGACGCAGACCGCGAGCGGCGCCTCCAGGTCCAGGCCCAGCGACATCCGGGCCGCCCGCCGGTCGGCGGGCGTGTGGTGGCGTACGTCCACGCCGTTCGGGACGACCGTCCAGCGCGCCCGGACCCCGGCGGCCTCGCCGTCCCGTCGCTCCTGCTCGCTGACGCAGAGCACCCGGTCCGCCCAGCGGGCCGCGTACCGCTCCCAGCGCAGGGTGGCCGCCGCCAGCGGGCCGTCCACCGCCGCGAACGACCAGGCGTGCGGCTGGAAGACGGTCGGTACCGCCCCCCGGACGGCCAGCCGGCCGGCCAGTCCCGCCTTGGCGCTGTGCAGGTGGAGCACGTCCGGCTGCGCGTCCCGGACGATCCGGCGCAGCCGCCAGGCCTCGGCCGCGGTCGCCGGGCCGGGCGAGCGGCGGGCCGGCCAGTCCCGCACCAGCGCCCCCGCCGCGGCGGCCTCGGGCTCCAGCCGGCCGCCGCCCGGGCAGGCCACCAGCACCCGGTGGCCCGCCTCGCGCTGGCCGCGGACCAGGTCGACCAGCACCCGGGCGACCCCGCCGTCGACGGGCTGGGCGATGTGAAGGATCGTCATAGACACGGCCGCGAGCCTAGGGTCCGGCCACCGCCGCCGAACCCCTCCGCCGCCCGCCCGGGACGGCTTCCACCCGTACGGCGCCGACGGCCGTACGGGTGTCCGGGGCGCTCGAACGGGCTTGCCCGCCGGGCGGGTTGTGCCCGGGAGCCGGGCGGGTCCGTCGCCGCGGCCGTCGGCCCCGGTCGGACGAACGGGCCGGACGAACGGGCCGGCCCGGGGCTCGGGCGACCGACCGGCCGGCCGGGCCGTCAGCCGCTGGTCAGCGGACCTCGTCCGCGAGGGCGGCCAGCACCTGGTCGTGGATCCGGTTGAGGCCCTTCGGGGCGAAGGTCCGCTCGAAGAAGCCGCCGATGCCGCCCGCGCCCTGCCAGGTGGTCTCCACCGTCACCTTGGCCCGGCCCTCGCCGGCCGCCGAGACCGTCCAGGTGATCACCATGCTGGAGTTGGCGTCGCTCTCCACCAGCTTCTCCGGGCTGGGCGAGGTGACGGTGAAGAGGCAGTCCCGCACCCGCTTCTCGGTGGCCTGCAGCCGCCAGTGCACCTCGGTGCCCGCGCCGGTGCCGCCCGCCCGCACCTCGTACTCGCTGTACTGCGCGGGCAGCAGCTTCGGGCGGGTCACCTGGTAGTCGGCGAGGGCCTCGTACACCCGCTCGGGGGAAGCCTCGTAGACCCGCTCGGTGGTGGCGTACACCTGTCCCATGACCTTGCACTCCTCGACTGGAATCCGGTATCTCCGGCAAGCCAACCACCGGCGCGGCCCGGCACCAAACCGGCGCGGCCGGGCCGGCCGGGCGGCTGGGGCGCCGGCCGGCCGGGTGCCGGGGCCCGGTCAGACCAGCCGCAGGCCGCCGGTCCGCTGCGCCCTGGCCTCCCCCAGTCGCAGCGCCAGCACCGCACCGGCGAGCAGCAGGACGCAGAGTACGGCCAGCCGGGCCAGCGCCGGCGCCAGCTCGCCCAGGCCCTGACGCTCCAGCAGGGCGCCGCGCACCACCGCCAGGCTGCCGGTCAGCGGCAGCGCCGCGCCGAGCACCCGGAGCACGCCGGGCAGCGCGAACACCGGCAGCCGGACACCGCCGACGAACCACATCGGGTCGTCCAGCACGGTGTAGACGAAGGTGGAGTCCCGGGAGAACACCATCAGGCTGTTGAGCAGCGCGCCCCAGGCCATCGCCGGCAGCAGCAGGGCCAGCAGCACCACGGGGTACATCCAGGGGCCGGCCACCTGGAGGCTGCCGAAGCCGAAGGCGGCCGCGCCGAGGAAGCAGGTGAGCAGCCAGGCGTTCTGCAGCAGCGCGCCGGCGCCGTTGGCGAGCATCAGCACCACCCGGCCGGCGGGTGAGAGGAAGAGCAGTTCGAGGGTGCCGGTGGTCCGCTCGTAGGAGAAGTTCCAGGCGGACTGCACCAGGGAGAAGAAGAACGCCCAGGCGAGCGCGCCGGTGGCGAGGAAGCCGAGCAGCTTCGCCGGGTCGGCGGCGAGCGGCCACCGGGCGGCGGCCGCCGATCCCGCCGCGATCGGGTGCAGGGTGTAGTAGGTGGCGGCGAGCTGGAGGAGCGGCCAGATCAGCATGGAGGCCACCACCAGCGGCTGCCCGAACATGGTCCGGTGCTGCTTGAGCGCCTCGGCGGCGAACACCTTTCCGGCGTGGCGCAGTTCGGTGCGGGCCCGGCGGGCGGCCGGCCGGAGGGGACGCGGCCGGCGGGGCGGTCGGACGGGGCCGGGGCCGCCGGGCCGGCCGGGCTCGCCGGGCCGCAGCGGCAGCAGCCGGTCGGCGAGCGGCAGCAGCAGGGCCTCGGTGCTGGGCAGGGCGCCCGGGTCCCGGGAGTGCCCGCTCACGCCGCCACCTCCGCGCCGGCGCCCGCCCGGTCGGCCGGGCCGGGGCCGGGGCCGGGGCCGGGGCCGGGGCCGGGGCCGGGGCCGGGGCCGGGGCCGCGCCCGGCGCCGCCGTCGGCGAGCGCGAGGATGGCGTCCTCCAGGCTGGCCTCGGTGACCTCCAGGCCGCCGATCGCCCCGCCCGCCCCGACGACGGCCCCGGCCAGCGGGCCGGCGATGTCCTCGGGGTGGTGGACGGTCACCAGCAGGCCCCCCTCCGCGGTCGGGGCGAGCTGCGGCTCGGTGCCGATCCCGCGGACGAACTCGGTGATCCGGTCGGTGAGTTCGGGCGACGGATTGGTGACGGTGACCCGGACGGCCCGGTGGCTGCCGGTGGCCGCCTTGAGCTCGGCCGGGCTGCCCTCGGCCAGGTGCCGGCCGTCGGCGATCACGTAGACGTGCCGGCAGAGCTCCTCGACCTCGGCCAGGTAGTGCGAGGTGAGCAGGACGCCCCGGCCCTCGGCGGCGAGCTCGGCGACGACCCGGCGCAGGTCGCGGGCGATCGGGGCGTCCAGGCCGAGGGTGGGCTCGTCGAGCAGCAGGTACGCGGGGTCGTTGACCAGCCCGCGGGCGATCGACAGCCGCTGGGCCATGCCGCGCGAGTAGCGCTCGACCGGGACGTCGGCGGCGTGGCCGAGGCCGACGAGGTCCAGCAGTTCACCGGTCCGGCGGCGCAGGACCGGGGTCGGCACGTCGTAGAGCCGGCCGAAGTAGCGCAGGTTCTCGGCACCGGTGAGCTTGCCGTAGACCATCCGCTCGCCGCCGGCGATCAGGTTGATCCGGCGGCGGGCCTCCCGGGCGTGCTGGACCAGGTCGAGGCCGTCCAGGGTGACGGTGCCCGAGGTGGGGCGCAGCAGGGTGGCGAGGATCTTGATGGTGGAGGTCTTGCCGGCGCCGTTGAGGCCCAGCAGACCGGTCACCCGGCCGGGCGGGATCAGCAGGTCGAGGCCGTCCACGGCGGTCTTCTCCAGGCGCGGACCGAACAGGCCCTTCTCCCGGGCCCGGAAGGTCTTGCGGAGGTCGTGGGTGCGGATCACGTCAGTAACTCCGTTCGACGGCACGGCGTTCGGCGCCGGGCAGGACGAGCAGGCCGAGCAGCAGGTACCCGGCGCCGAGGGCGAGGCAGGTGAGGAGCCGCGGTGCGAGGTCGGCGAGGCCGGCGCCGTGCGAGAGGGCGCCGCGCAGCACGTCCATCGCCGAGGTGACCGGCAGGGTCTCGGCCAGCCAGCGGGCGGGCGCGGGCAGGTAACTGTTGGGGAAGGTGACGCCACAGAGCAGGGAGACGGCGAGGAAGACGGTGTTCTGCGAGATGTGCGCCTCCCCCGCGACGATCATCAGGGCGCCGAGGACGACCGAGACGGCGAAGACCGCGAAGGCCAGGGCCAGGACCCCGGCGAGGGCGGCGAGCGGCTGGCAGGCGGGCAGGGTGATGCCGAGCAGGGCCGCGAAGCCGCCGAGCAGGCCCACCTCCACCACGGTGTTGGCCAGCGCGAACCCGGTGAAGCCCAGCAGGTAGGGCAGCCGGCCGGCGGGGGCGACGAGCAGCGCGCCGAGGGTGCCCTGGCGCTGTTCGGTGATCAGCGCCTTGCTGCTCCAGAGCAGCAGCCGGACGGTGAACATGAAGGCGCCGGCGCCGATCGCGATGTAGCCGAGGTAGTCGGCGCCGCCGGTGCGGGCGGTGAAGTCGGCGGCCACCGTGCCGCCGCCGATGGCGTGCAGCGCGAGGTAGGAGAGGCCGATGGTGAGGACGCCGGTCAGCAGGCAGCCGACGGCGTAGGACCAGGGGTAGGCCCGGCTGGTCATGGTCCAGGTGCGGCGCAGGGTCGCCCAGGCGACGGGCATGCGGCTCCTTCCGGATGTCAGGGCGGGGCGGTCGGGACGGTGGGGCCGTCGGGGCGGGGCGGTCGGGACGGTGGGGCCGTCGGGGCGGACGGTTTCACGGCCGCAGGCGCCCGGGGCGCTCGACGGGTGGCGGCGGGCGTGGCGGCGGGCGTGCCCCGGCGGGCGCCATGAGTTCCGATTGGGAACTTACTAGTTCCCTTTTGAAACTCGCAAGCCCGGTGCGAGGATGGGGAGCCCGCCGGCGCCGCGCCGGCCCGCGGACGAGCGGGCCGGAGAAGGCACCGGCCGGGGAGGGGCCGGCCCGAAGCCACCGGCCCGCGAAGGAGGAGCGGCCGTGCCCAGAGCAGTGCCCGAACGCGACGCGGACTGCGCGATCGCCCAGTCCGCGGCCGTGATCGGCGACTGGTGGAGCATCCTGGTGGTCCGCGAGGTGGCCCGCGGCCGGCTGCGCTTCGACGACCTCCAGCACGAGCTCGGCATCTCCCGCAAGGTGCTCACCGAACGGCTGGTCCACCTCGGCGAGAGCGGCGTCCTGGAGCGGGTGCCCTACCAGCGGGGCCCGGTCCGCTACGAGTACCGGCTGACCGAGGCCGGGCGCGGACTGCTCCCGGTCCTGGTCACCATGCAGGACTGGGCCGACCGCTGGCTGCTCGGCGACGGCACGCTCTCCGGCTCCGCCGCGCCGGACAGCGCCGAGGCGGCCCGGATGCTCGCCCTGCCCGGCACCCGGCTGCCGGCGCTCACCCTGCCCGCGCACACCGGCATCGAGCTGGACCCGGTCGACCCGGCGGCGGCCGTCACGGTGCTGTTCTGCTACCCGGCGACCGGCCGGCCCGCCCCGCTGCCCGCGGAGTGGAACGCCGTCCCGGGCGCGGTCGGCTGCACCCTGGAGAACCGGCTGTTCCGCGACGCGTACCCGGACTTCCGGGCGGCCGGCGCGGCCGTGCACGGCGTCAGCACCCAGCGACCGGACGAGCAGCGGGCGTTCGCCACCGCGGAGGACCTGCCGTTCGCCCTGCTGTCCGACGCCGACGTCCGGCTGGCGGCGGCGCTGCGGCTGCCCACCTTCCACGTGGGCCAAGGCCTGCGGCTGAAGCGGTCCGTCCTGGTGGTGGACCGCGAGCGGGTGGTCCGGCACGTGGTCTTCCCGGTCGCGGACATCCCGGCGGCCGTCGACCGGGCCCTCGCGGTGGCGCGGGCGGTGGCCGGCGAAGCTCCGGCAGCCCTTCCGGCCGGGCCGCCGGCCGCCTCCTCCTCGGCCGGGTAAACCGTTCGCGGTCGGACCGGGCCCGCAGGCTATGGTGGCCGGTGTGCTCGATCAGGTGACCGCAGTCCGCTATGTCGACCCGCTCCGCGCGGGCGGGTCCGTCCCCGGCGTCGTCGAGACCGACGACCTGGGCACGTACGTGGTGAAGTTCACCGGCGCCGCGCAGGGCCGCAAGGCGCTGGTGGCCGAGGTGATCGTCGGCGAACTGGCCCGCCGGCTGGGCCTGCGGGTGCCGCCGCTGGTGCTGGTCGACTTCGACCCGGCGGTGGGCGCGGACGAGCCCGATGCCGAGATCCAGGACCTGCTGCGCTCCAGCGGCGGCCTCAACCTGGGGATGGATCTGCTCCCCGGCGCCCGCGACTTCCGGCCCGGCATGATCGACGTCGACCCCGCCGAGGCCGGCCGGGTGGTCTGGCTGGACGCCCTGACCGCCAACGTCGACCGGACGGTCCACAACCCCAACCTGATGGTCTGGCACGGCCGGCTCTGGCTGATCGACAACGGCGCCGCGCTGGTCTTCCACCACCGCTGGGCCGGCGCCGCGGCCGGCGTGAGCCGGCGCTACGACCTCAGCGACCACGCCCTCGGCGGCTACCGACCCGATGTCGCCCGGGCCGACGCCGAGCTGGCCCCGCTGGTCACCCCCGCCCTGCTGCGCGAGGTGCTCGCCCTGGTGCCGGACGCCTGGCTCGCCGACGAGCCGGGCTTCGGCTCGCCCGCCGAGCTGCGCGAGGCGTACGTCGGCCACCTCTCCGCCCGGGCGGCCGACTCGGCGGCCTGGCTGCCGGAGGGGTTCGCCACCCCGGAGCAGCAGCGCGCGGCCGAGGCCCGGCGCGCGGCGGTCACCCGGGCGGGCCGGCCCGCCTGGCTGCAGCAGGTGCCGGACCTGCACGGGCAGCCGGCCGTCGAGATCGACGGCCGGGGCCACTTCGGCTGACCGGCCCGGCCGGCGGACCGGACCGACGGACCCCGGCCGCCGTACGGCCGCCGGGCACGGCGGAGACCGCCGGTACGACCACGTACGGGGGAGCCGGCCCGCGACGGACCGGCTCCCCCTGTTGCTCACCGCCCCGCCCGTTCCCGGCGGGTCCCGTGGTCGGTCAGCGCGTCAGCGCCACCACTGGACCGCCTTCTGGGCGTTGATGATGCCGGCCCCGTAGAAGCCGTTGTCGTTCTCGCCGCCCTCGCAGGTGGCGGTCCAGGCACCGGCGCCGCCCGGGTTGTACGGGACGGTCGGGCAGGCGTGCGACTCGGCCTGGTTGAGCAGCAGCTCGGTCAGCTCCTCCGGGTCGGCCCAGGGGAAGGTGCTGGCGAGCAGCGCCACCACGCCGGTGGTGTGCGGGGACGCCATCGACGTGCCCTGCTTGTAGCCGTAGCCGCCGCCGGTGACGGTGGACAGTACCCGGCCGTTCTTGTCCGGGGTGTCCGGGAGCTGGTAGCGGGCGTCGCCGCCGGGGGCGGCGACGGTGGCCACGCCCTTGCCGTAGCTGGAGTAGTAGGACTTCTCCCCGTTGACGCCGACGGAGGTGGTGACGATGACGCCGGGCAGCTCGGTCGGCAGCGAGAGGCAGCTCTGGTCGACCGGGCGGGTGCCCGGGGTGGTGTCGTCCGGGCTGCTGGTGTCGACGGTCTTGTGGGCCAGGTCGATGTTCTCGTTGCCGGCCGCGGCGACGTTGAGCACGCCGTTGCGCTGCGAGAAGGCGACCGCCCGGCGGACGGCGGTGGTGATCGCCGCCTGGTCCGGGTCGTTCTTGCAGTTGAACAGCCACGGGTCGATGTAGTAGCTGTTGTTGGTCACCTTGAAGTGGTGCTCACCCGCCCAGACGAAGCCGCAGATCGCGTACTCGGGGTAGATGAACCCGCCGTCGTCGACGACCTTGACCGAGGCGAGCCGGACGTTCGGGGCGATGCCCACGATGCCCTTGCCGTTCTTGGCGGCCGCGATCGTCCCGGCGACGTGCGTGCCGTGGTCGCTGGTGGTCGGCTGCCAGGCCTGCCAGGCGGTGTTGGGCCTGCCGCCGTCGATGCAGGAGACCGACTGCGAGGCGTCCACGTTGGCGGCGAGGTCCTCGTGGGTGGCCTCGATGCCGGAGTCCAGGACGCCGACCGTGACGTCACGGCTGCCGAGCGAGATCTTGTGGGCCTTGTCCACGCCGATCTGGCGCATGTCCCACTGGTTGGCCTCCAGCGGCTCGCTGCCGTCGGCCGGCGCGGCGGCCGGGACGGTGGCGGCCTCGGTGGCCTCGACGTCGCTCTGCAGGATGCCCGCCGTCCGGCTGGCGCCGACCGAGTCGACGCCCTTGGCCGGGCGGAGCCTGGCCGCGAACTGGGTGTCGGTGGAGCGGGCGATCACCACGCCGATCTGCTCGTACGACTGGACCACCGTGCCGCCGAGGGCGGCGATCGCCTGTTCGACCTTCTGGACCTGGCCGTGGTTGGCCTTGGTGTTGACCACGTAGCTGATCAGCGGCCCGGTCGTGCCGGCGGCCGCGGGGGTGGCCGCGGCGGCCGCGCCGGCCGGCAGCGCGAGTGCGCCGGCCGTGGCGAGGGTGAGACCCACCACCGCGAGCCGGGTCGGGCGTATCCGCTGAACTCTCATAGGGGTTGACCCTCCGGAGACTCGGATGCACCTGCTGGTTGGCTGGTGCACGGGAATGATCGGGACGTTAGTGAACAGCCGTCGCAATCCGCAAGAGGTTGACACGTCCCCACCACATTCCGGCCACATGGGAAGGGCGCACGGCCCGGATCGTCCCGGCCGTGCGCCCAACTCTCCGTACCGACAGGCCCGTCGGGTGCTCCCAGGAATCCCGGGGGCCGCTGTCGTCAGGAGTTGAAGAGATCCCCGTAGGTCGCCATCGCGGTCGCGATGTCGGCCTGCGCCCAGAACCGGTGGTAGGTGAAGACCGGGGCCGGACCGCCGTTCAGGTAGCTCTGCACCTTGGCGAAGGACGGGTCGTTCTTGTACCAGGAACGGATCGACAGGAAGGTGGACGAGGAGTTGACCGCGTCACCGTTGGGCATGGTGCCCGTCCAGCCGGACGGCACCGACAGGGAGTCGGCGAACCGGCTGTAGTCCGTGCGGGTCTCGGGCACCGCGATGCCCAGCGCGTCCTGGCTGTTGCCCCACATGCCGTCGAGCAGCTTCTGCGCGGCCGTCTTCGCCGCCGCGCTGCCGGACTTGGCCGCGTAGTAGGAGAGCAGCTTGGCGTACGAGCCCGCCACGCCGACGTCCTTGGTGTAGTCCACGACGCTCACGTGCAGGCCCGTGTTGGCGCCCGGCGAGGCCGCGTTCCAGTTGTCCGGCTTGCCGGTCCAGGCCAGCGTGGACGGGATCTGGTAGCTGCCGTCCGCGTTGAAGGTGGTCTTGGACAGCGCCCAGCTCACCCACTTGTCGAGCACGGCCTTGGCCTTGGCGTCGCCGCTCGCGTAGTAGTACTCCGCGACCCGTTCCATGCCCCAGGCCTGGAACCCGAACCACTGGTTGCTCGGCGGGTCGTGGTAGACCGGCGCCTCGTCGTAGTACATCCCGTAGAAGGTCGGCGTGCCGGTCGGCGGGGTCGCGTAGCTTCCCTCCCAACTGTTGGTCGCACCACCGGAGATGGCGCCTTCACTGGACTGCAGCCACTGGATGAACTCCATCTGCCGGCCCAGACTGGTGGTCCAGTCCGTCTTGCCGGTGGCCGACTTGGGCGCCAGCGCGGCGTCGTTGACCAGGGCGTAGGCCGCCATCGGGTTCTGGTAGCCGCCGTGCGCGGCGCTGTCGCCGATCCGCCAGGCCCAGCCGGCGTTGGTGTCGCTCGCCCCGCCCCAGGCGTAGTACCAGGAGAGCAGGTAGTGCGAGGAGTCCTTGCCGGAGCCGGCCGCGCACGCGCTGGGACCGACGCAGTTGCCGATCTTCTTGAAGTACTTGTCGTACATCGCGTAGCGCAGGTAGTCGCCCATCTTGCCGGCCTTGGCGACCGTGCCGGCCACCGTGGCGCCGTTGCCCTGCGCCTTGGCCCAGGTGTCCGCCCAGTAGGCGGCCTGGATGGCCCGGGCGTCCGCGTCCGGCGCGTCGGTGTACTTCCACTGCTTGGCGTACGAGGAGTCCTTGACGAACAGGTCCAGGTAGCCGTTCTTGCCGCCGTAGGCGAACTTGTCGCAGGTCGGCTGGGGGACGGTCTCCCAGACCGACTCCTGCGCGCCGCGCTGGTAGGTGTTGATGTAGGACGGCCCGGTGTCGGTCGGCCCGGCCTCGCACTTGCCCGGCGCGTTGCCGTAGCCGTACACGTTGTCCACGTCCTGCAGCCAGTGCATGCCGTAGATGTCGCTGGTGCCGTAGGTGCTGCTGAGTTCGGCCGCGATGGGGTCCTGGCCCGCCGTCACCGAGGTGTCCAGCTGCGCCGGGTAGTCGCTCGGCAGCGGACGCTCGGGGGCGTAGGTCGCGGGCTTGGCGGCGTTGTAGAAGCTGTTGGTGGGCTGGTCCGCGTGGGTGGGGATCATGTACGTCTCCATGAGCGTCCACGCCGCGTTGAACTTCGTCCAGTCCTTGGTGACCCGGCCGTACTGGGCCTCAAGCCAGATCAGGTAGCTGTACGCCTCCGAGGTGGTCTCGTGCCCCTGGTCCGGCGCCTCCACCAGCAGGGTCTCCACCGAGTGGTACGGGATGCCCTCCGGCGAGAAGTAGCCGTTCGCCGGGTCCTTGATCTTGTTGTAGAGCTGCAGGAAGCGGTCGTTGTACACCCCGCTGGCGGCGGCCAGCTCGGTCACCGTGACGGTCGAGGCCGTGTGGCCGGGGGCCGTGGAGGTGAAGGTCGCCGAGCCGGTGCCGGTGGCGTCGGCGGTCAGCGTGACGGTCTGCGGGGTGGACCAGTCGGCCGGGGTGAAGGTGAGCGTGGCGCCCCCGGTGACCGACAGCCCGGTGTTGCCGGCCGTGCGGGCGGTGGTGACGGTGACGTTCGCCGCCGGCTGCGCCGACAGCTTCAGGGCGAAGGTGCCGGTCTTGCCCTGGGCCACGGACACGGCGGACGGCACCGCGGAGACGGCCGGGCCGGCCGCCACCGTGATGCCGGCCGGCGCCGACTCCCCGGTCGCACCGGTGCTGTCGTACGCCTTGGCGTAGACCGAGTGGCTGCCGGCGGCGGCACCGGTCCAGGTGAAGCTGTACGGCGCGGTGGTGTCGCTGCCCAGCAGGGTGGTGTTGTCGTAGAAGTCGACCCGGCTGATGCTCGCGCCGTCGGAGGCCGAGACGGTGGCGGCGATCGGCACCGCCGCCCCGGCGGCGTAACTCGCCCCGGGGGCCGGGCTGGTGAGCGTGGTGACCGGCGCCTGGTGGGCGCCGGTGCAGGTGGTGCCGTTGACCGCGAACGCGGTCGGTGCCGCGTTGGTGCCGCTGTAGGCGAAGTTGGCGCCGGCCGAGACCGAACCGCCTGGCGCGATGGTGGCGTTGTACGACAGGTTGGTGACGCTGACGTTCTTGCCGCTCTGGGCCCAGGTGCCGTTCCAGCCGGTGCCGGAGAGGGTCTGGTTGCCGGTGTAGGCGTAGGTCAGCTGCCAGCCGCTGATCGCGGCGGTGCCCTTGTTGTTGACGGCGACGTTGGCGGTGAAGCCGCTGCCCCAGTCGTTGGTGGTCCAGTCGACCGTGCACTGGACGGCGGCCGCCGAGGCGGGCGCGCCGACGGCGGTGGTCAGGCCGGTGGCGAGCAGGGCGAGCGAGACACCGAGCGAGCCGGTGAGACGCCTTCCGGGCGTGCGGGGGCGCAGGGTGGGTGGTGACAAGACGGGCTCCATGGGGTGGGGGTGAGCGGGTCGTTGCCTTGCATGCCTTGCGTTCGCGAGCCGTTGCGCCCGGCGGGTGCCGGGCGCTCCCGCTTGCGGCTGTGGGAGCGCTCCCAAGAATCGGACTGCCCGCAAGGGGTGTCAAGAGGGTGCGCACGCGTTCCTGACAAGTCCCATGTGGTGGACAAATGCCAAGTCAGAAAGGGGAGATGGATTGTCAGGCCGATGACTGGTCGCTATCTTCCTCACCGGGACGTGGGAGCGCGCCCATGAAAATTCTTGATCTGATCTGTCTTGGCACCCCTAGGAGCAAACCCATGTCCGTCCGCAGGAAAGCCCTCGCGATGGGATCGGCGCTGGCCGCGGCCGTCGCCGCGACCGTCGCCATGGTGGGCCCCGGCAGCGCCGCCGCGGCCACCGTCGCCTGTACCGTCGACTGGTCGACCAACGACTGGGGCAGCGGCTTCACCGCCAACGTGAAGGTCAACAACCTCGGCACCGCCCCCGTCAACGGCTGGCAGCTGACGTACGCCTACACCGGCAACCAGACCCTCTCCGGCACCGGCTGGAGCGGCACCTGGGCCCAGAGCGGCAAGAACGTCAGCGTCACCAACCTGTCCTGGAACGCCGTCGTCGCCCCGGGCGCCTCGGTCACGGCCGGCGCCAACTTCGCCTACAGCGGCGTCAATTCGGCCCCCACCTCGTTCGCGGTGAACGGGCTCGCCTGCACCGGCGCCGGGACGGTCAGCCCCTCCCCGACGGCCTCCGCCTCGCCGACCGCCACCGCTTCACCGACCGCCACCGCCTCGCCCACCGCCACGGCTTCGCCGACCGCGACCGCCAGCCCCACCGCCACACCCACCGGCACGCCCACCGGCACCGGCGCCGCGCCGGCCCTGCACGTCGCCGGGAACACCCTGGCCGACGCCGCCGGCCGGACGGTCACCCTGCACGGGGTCAACCGCTCCGGCACCGAGTTCATGTGCGTCCAGGGCTACGGCTTCTTCGATGGACCGGTGGACGCCGCCTCGGTGGCCGCCATCAAGAGTTGGAAGGTCAACGCCGTCCGCGTCCCGCTCAACGAGGACTGCTGGCTCGGCGCGTCCAACGTCAAGCCCGAGTACGGCGGCGCCAACTACCGTGCCGCGATCAAGACCTGGGTCGACACCCTGCGCACCAACGGCATCACCCCGATCGTCGAGATGCACTGGAGCCACGGCCTGTACACCGGCAACTCCTCGGGCTGCTCCGACGTGAACGCCACCTGCCAGAAGCCGATGCCCGGCGCCGAGGCGGTGCCGTTCTGGACGTCGGTCGCCGACACCTTCAAGGGCGACACCTCGATCGTCTTCGACCTGTTCAACGAGCCCTACGCGGACCGCGCCGTCTCCTCGCTCCCGCAGGCCTGGCTCTGCTGGCGCGACGGCGGCAGCGCCTGCCCCGGCATCTCGTACCCGGTCAGCGGCATGCAGAAGCTGGTCGACACCGTGCGCGCGACCGGCGCGAAGAACGTCATCCTGCTCGGCGGGCTCGCCTACTCCAACGACCTCGGCCAGTGGCTCGCCCACAAGCCGGCCGACCCGACCGGCAACCTCGGCGCCGCCTTCCACGTGTACAACTTCAACACCTGCTCCACCGTCTCCTGCTTCGACTCCACCCTGGCGCCGGTGGCCGCCCAGGTGCCGCTGATGGCCGGTGAGATCGGCGAGAACGACTGCGCCCACGGCTTCGTCGACCAGGTGATGTCCTGGCTCGACGCCAAGAAGCTCTCCTACCTCGGCTGGACCTGGAACACCTGGGACTGCGGCTCCGGCCCGTCCCTGATCAGCAACTTCGACGGCACCCCGACCAACTTCGGCGTCGGCGTGCGCGACCACTTGCGCGCGATCGGCTGAGCCCGCGGCGCCGGCCGGGCACGAGGGGGCAGCCTCCCGTGCCCGGCCGGCGCCGGCGTCCCGTCCGGCGGCCCCCGCCCGACCCAGGGACGAGCGCGGGTTCAGAGCCGGTAGAGGCGGCGCGCGTTCCCGGCCGAGAGCAGCCGGCCGATCCGGGTCACGTCCCCGGCGGAGCAGGCGCCGTCCGCCCGCCAGGACGCCAGCAGCGCCCCCAGGCCGTGCCGGAACTGGGCGGCGCCCACCAGGTGCAGTTCGGGCAGGCCGTACCCGTCGGTGGAGAACAGCAGCTTGCCGAACGGCGCCAGCTCCAGCATCTCGCCGAGCACCCCCGCCACCCTCGGCCCGACGTACGAGGCTGTCAGCCCGAGGTCCGCGTACACCTGCGGGAAGGCCTGCGCGAGCCAGGCGGCCTGCCGGTGGTAGGGGTAGCCGTGCAGCAGCACCAGCGGGACACCGGTGGGCTCCGCCGCACGGACGAAATCGGCCAGCAGCGCGGGGTCGGCCCGGTGCAGGGTGAGATCCGGGTCGCCGAACCCGGTGTGCAGCTGGATCGGCAGCCCCGGGCCGGCGCAGGCGTCGAGCGCCGTCCAGAGCAGATGGCGCAGCAGGACCGGGTCCGTGAGCCGGCCGCCGCCGGCCCGCAGCCGGGCCCCGGCCGCCGCCACCACCTCGCGGTCGGTGGGCCGCTCGGCCGGGATGTCGAGTCCGTGCCGGTAGGCCAGCACGGACTTCAGCGCGACGGCGCCGCCCTCGACCGCCGCGCCGACCGCCACCCGGACGGCGCCCGGCCAGGCCGCCGCGGCCGGGTCGAGGGCCTCGGCGAGAGCCTCCAGCCGGACCACCTCCCGGACGTCCGCGCCGGTCAGCGTGGCGAACTCCGGCAACGGCAGCAGCGGGCGGCCGGCGGCAGCGAGCAGTCCGGTGTCGACCAGGCAGGTGTCGAGGCCGGCGGCGGCGAGCAGCAGGCGGGTGGCCTCGGCGGCGCCGAGTTCACGACGGCGGGCCAGGTAGTCGGCGGCGGGGGCGTGCGCGGGCAGGCCGAGCACGGGCGGGCACCAGCGGCGTACGGCGAGGCCGAGGGCGCTGTCCAGCGGCGAGGTGCCGGGGGCCGGCGGGCGGTCCGACTCGGTGAGCAGGCCGGCCAGTTCGTCGTCGTCCAGCTCGCCGTCGAGCACGCTGTGGCAGTGGTGGTCGACCAGGGCCGGCGGACCGGCCTCCCGTCCGTCGTCGCCCGCACCGGCGGCGCCCGTCACGGTGCCGCCCGGCCATTTACCGCCCACCTCGGTACCGCCCACCTCAGTACCGCCAGCGCGTCGCGGCGATGATCTCCTCGGCGCCGCGCCCGGCGAACAGCGCGCTCTCGGCCCGGCGGACGGCCAGCACCGCCCGGTACAGCGGCTCGCCGAGGGCCTCCCGCAGGACGGTCGAGCGCTCGTAGGCGGCGAGGGCCTCGCTCAGGTCCGCGGGCAGCCGGGCGAGCGTGCCGGGGGCCAGCCGGGCCGGGTCGACGGTGGTCTCCGGGGGCAGCCGCAGCCCGCCGTCGATGCCGGCGAGGCCGGCGGCGAGCACCGCGCCGACGGCCAGATAGGGGTTGGCGGCGCCGTCGAAGCACTTGATCTCGGCGTTGGCCGTGTCCGCACGCTCGCCCTCCGAGCCGGTGACCAGGCGCAGCGCGGCCTCCCGGTTCTCCAGCCCCCAGCACCGGTAGGCGCCGGCCCAGCGGGAGGGCACCAGGCGCAGGTAGCCGGCCGGGCTGGGGGTGCCGAGGACGAGGAGTTCGGGGAGCGCGGCGAGCACCCCGGCCAGGAAGGCCTCGGCCTCGCCGGTCAGTCCGTGCGGTCCGGGCCCGCCGTGGGAGAGGTTGCGGCCCTCGCGCCAGAGGCTGAGGTGCAGGTGGGAGCCGTTGCCGACGCCGCCGGGCTCGACGGCGGGCGCGAAGGAGGCGCGCAGCCCGTGCCGGGCCGACACCGCGCGCACGGTGTGCCGGACGAGCACGGAGGTGTCGGCGGCGGCCACCGGCCCCTCGGGGGCGACCGAGACCTCGAACTGTCCGGGCGCGTACTCGGGGTGGATCTGCAGCACGTCGAGGCCCTGCTGCTCCAGGGCCCGCAGGACGTCGCGCAGGTAGTCGGAGAGGTCGGTCAGCCGCTGCAGGCCGTAGGCCGGGCCGGCCGTCGGGTAGCGCGGCTCCTCCTCCGGCGGGCCGGCCAGCGCGGCCACCCACTCCACCTCGATGCCGGCCCGGACGGACAGCCCACGGGCCCGGGCCGCGGCCTCCGCCCGGCGGGCGAACAGGCGCTGGCAGCCCGGGTGCGGGATGTCCTGCTGGGTGTAGCGGTCGGCGGGGGCCCAGGCCCAGCCGGGCTGGGCGGCGAGCGGGACGAGCCGGTCGAGGTCGGGGTACAGCCGCAGGTCGCCGACGACGCCGCTGCCGGCCGGCGGCGCGGCCCGGTCGGGGGCCTCCGCGGTCGGATCCGCCACCGGTTCGGCCGTCGAGTCGTCGACCAGGAAGGCGTCGAAGCAGGGCGCCGCGCCGACGCCCCAGGAGGCGGCGTGAACCAGCCCGCCGACCGGCACGGCCTTGACCCGGGCCAGCCCCGCGTTGTCGACCCAGCCGATCGCGACCGCGTCCACCGCGGCCGTCCGCAGCCGGTCGGTGGCGAGCCGCGCCCGGGCCGCGCGCTCCGCCCTGGGCAGCCGGGTGTCGGCGGCGCTACTCATGGGGCCATGCTTCCGCGCCCGCCGACCGGGCGGTATTCCCCGTACGGGTGGTTTGCGCGGCTCCGGCCCGCGCGGCCGCGGAGCGGACGGGCCGCCGGAGCCGGGCGGCCCGCCTGCGCAGGGCGGCGGCGAATTTCGCGCACGCCCTCTTCCTACTCAACGGTAACTTCGCTACAGTGACCGCACGCACCACCGCCGGGCTTCGGGAGCCGCACCGGCGGGGTCGTCGCCCGGCGCGCCATCGCGCTCTGCGGGGCGGCGGCACGGGTGCCCTTCTCCCGGCCCGCGCCATGGCGGCGCACGGCCGGATCCTCGTATCAGAGTCGCTTCCTTCTTCTTGAGCGCCTGAGTACCACGGCGTACCCGCGGCACGGCCGGAGCGGACCGGCCCCCTCGGGTACGCCGGACCGTCATCTCCCTCCCCCGTGCGTGACCCTCCTCCGGCGGCCGCCGGCCCCCCGACGACGGGCGCGGCCGCGCCGCCGGAGCACGCCCGGGTCCACATGACAAGGAGTCAGGATCCAATGGAGCGTCCCTTTTCCACTGTCGCCGTGATCGGCCTGGGCACCATGGGTGCCGGCGTCGCGGTGGCGGTCGCCAGGAGCGGCCGCCGGGTGATCGGCGTCGAGGCGAACGGCGACAGCGCCGCCCGCGCCCTGGCCAGGATCGCGGAGACCACCGCCCACGACGTCGAGCGCGGCCGGATCACCGCCGAGGAGCGCACCGCGCTGCTCGCGCGGATCACCGTCGGCGACCGGCTGGACGCGGCGGCCGCCGCCGACCTGGTGATCGAGGAGGTCCCGGAGCAGCTTGAGCTGAAGCGGGAGATCTTCGCCGAGCTGGACCGGATCTGCCCCCCGGAGACGGTGCTCGCGACCGGTACCACCGCCCTGTCGGTGACCCGGATCGCGGCCGCCACCTCGCGCCCCGAGCGGGTGCTGGGCCTGCACTTCTTCAACCCCGTGCCGGTGATGAAGCTGGTCGAGGTGGTCCGCACCGTGCTGACCGCCCCGCCGGTGGCCGAGGCCGCCGCCGCCTTCGCCCGGGACCTCGGCAAGGAGCCGGTCGCGGCCGGCGACCGGGCCGGTTTCGTGGTCAACGGCCTGCTCTTCGCGTACCTGAACCAGGCCGCGGCGATGTTCGAGTCCAAGTACGCGACCCGGGAGGACATCGACGCCGCGATGCGACTCGGCTGCGGCCTGCCGATGGGCCCGCTGGCCCTGCTGGACCTGATCGGCGTCGACACCGCCCGGACCGTCCTGGAGGCGATGTACGAGCAGTCCAAGGACCGCCTGCACGCGCCGGCGCCGATCCTCGGCCAGCTGGTCTCGGCCGGACTGCTCGGCCGCAAGTCCGGGCGCGGTTTCTACACGTACGAGGCTCCCGGCTCCGCCAAGGTGGTGCCCGGCGCGGGCGGTGCCGCGGCCGGCCGGCCGGCCGGGCGTGAGGTGCGCAGCATCGGCGTCTGCGGCTCGGGCACGATGGCCACCGGCATCGTCGAGGTGTTCGCCAAGGCCGGCTACGGCGTGCTGCTGGCCGCCCGCAGCCAGGAGAAGGCGGACCGCGCCAAGGCCCAGCTGGCGAAGTCGCTGGAGCGCTCGGTCGCCAAGGGCCGGCTGACGGAGGAGCAGCGCGACGCGGCGCTCGCCCTGGTCACGCCGACCGGCTCGTACACCGACCTGGCCGAGGCCGACCTGGTGGTCGAGGCGGTGGCCGAGGACCTCGCGGTGAAGCGCGAGCTGTTCGCGACCCTCGACAAGATCTGCCGGCCGGGCGCGGTGCTGGCCACCACCACCTCCAGCCTGCCGGTGATCAGCTGCGCCGCCGCGACCTCGCGCCCGCAGGACGTGATCGGCATGCACTTCTTCAACCCGGCGCCGGCCATGAAGCTGGTCGAGGTGGTCTCGACCGTGCTGACCGCCCCGGACGTCACCGCCACCGTGCTCGACCTTTGCACCAAGGTGCGCAAGCACCCGGTGGAGTGCGGCGACCGTGCCGGCTTCATCGTGAACGCGCTGCTCTTCCCGTACCTGAACGACGCGGTGCGGATGCTGCAGGAGCACTACGCGACGGTGGACGACATCGACACCGCGATGAAGCTCGGCTGCGGGTACCCGATGGGCCCCTTCGAGCTGCTGGACGTGGTCGGCCTGGACGTCTCGCTGACCATCGAGCAGGTGCTGCACCAGGAGTTCCGCGAGCCCGGCCTGGCGGCCGCGCCGCTGCTGGAGCACCTGGTGGCGGCGGGCTGCCTGGGCCGCAAGACCGGCCGCGGGTTCCGCGACCACGCACGCCGATGACCGCCCCCGCAGGACCTTCCGGCGGCCTGCCCAGGGGCGGCTGGAGCCCCGCCCCGGTGTCCTCCCGGTGGCCCAGACCGAGCGTCGCCGGGCCCGTCGCCCCGGTGCGTCGGACAAGGCCGGAATCCGCGCCCGCCGGGACGTGTAGCGTTCCGGGCATGGATCGGGTTCAGGCAGCGTCCGAGCAGCAGTCCGCCGTACGGCAGCCGGCCGGCCGGCACGAACCGGCACGGCACGACCCGCCGCGGCCGGCCACGGCGGGCACCCCCGCCGCCGACCCCGGGCCGGGCGGGCGCCGGGCCGCGGCGCAGCGCCTGCAGATGCGGCAGGACCTCGCCACGGCGGCGATGGAGCTGTTCGCCGGGCAGGGCTACGAGGAGACGACGGTCGACCAGATCGCCGCGGCCGCCGGGGTCGCCCGGCGGACCTTCTTCCGGTACTTCCGGTCGAAGGAGGAGGCGATCTTCCCGGACCACGACGACACCCTGGTCCGGGTGGCCGACCTGCTGGCCAGCGCCGACTCCGAGGAGCACCCGCTGGACGTGGTCTGCCGGGGGATCAAGGAGGTGCTGCGGATGTACGCCTCCATGCCCTC
The DNA here is from genome assembly GCF_030813695.1 of Kitasatospora herbaricolor. NCBI lineage: Bacteria > Bacillati > Actinomycetota > Actinomycetes > Kitasatosporales > Streptomycetaceae > Kitasatospora > Kitasatospora herbaricolor. The sequence goes on along the minus strand of NZ_JAUSVA010000002.1, from coordinate 6,576,856 downwards.
GGTCTCGGTGGCCCGCTACCAGCTGATCCGCCAGGTGCCGGCGCTGCGCGAGCGGGAGATCGCCGTGGTGGCCCGGTACGAGCGCCTGTTCACCCGGTACCTGCTGGGCCGCTTCGACACGGCCGCGCAGATCCCGCCGGGCTGGCAGCGCGGCGGGGACGACGACTCGATGCTCGCCGAGGTCTCGGCGGCGGCGGTGGTCGCGGCGCACAACCACGTGCTGCGGCGCTGGCTGCGGGCCGGCGGGCACGGCGACGTGGAGGCCCAGCTGGACCACTCCTTCGAAGTGATCCGGGGGACGTTCTGGGCCACCGAGCCGTCCGGCGTCCGGCGCCGTGGGGCCCTTGTGGCACCCGGTGCCAGTAGTGACGCGACGTCCTCGCTGGAGTCGGCCGCGGCGAGCGCACTGAGTGCCACCCCGGGCGGTGAGGTCCTCATCACAGTGGCCCGCACCGACGCCCCGCTGGACATCGTGCTGGACAGCATCCGGGCCGCGCTGGCGGGCCCGAAGGCCAGCCAGTAGGGCGCGTTTCCGCAGGTCAAGAGAGTTCGAGAGGCCCGTCCCGGTCAGCCGGGGCGGGCCTCTCGCATGCCCGCCGAAGGGTGCTCGAACGGTTTTCCGGTTCACCTGAATTGATGACACCCAGTGTCTTTACGAGTGGCACAGGGTGCCACTACCTTGTTACTCACCAGTCGCGGCGCCGCGGCTCCCCACCTCGGCGCGCCGTCGTCAGGCACTCCCCCACCCCGGGAGTCAGGCCTCACCAAACCCACCCACCCTCAGCGAAGCCGGTGTCCGCTCCCGGCTCCCCCAGACGCCCTGTGCCCCTCACACAGGTACGCCTTCGGAGGCAGCCATGAAGGAAATCCTCGACGCGATCCTCAGCTCCGACAGCACCGCGGCGGACTTCGCCGCGCTCAAGCTGCCGGAGTCCTACCGGGCGGTCACGCTCCACAAGGACGAGGAGCAGATGTTCGCCGGCCTCGACAGCCGCGACAAGGACCCTCGCAAGTCCCTGCACCTGGACGACGTCGCCCTGCCCGAGCTCGGCCCGGGCGAGGCCCTGGTGGCCGTCATGGCCAGCGCCGTGAACTACAACACCGTGTGGAGCTCGATCTACGAGCCGGTCTCCACCTTCGGCTTCCTGGAGCGCTACGGCCGGCTCTCGCCGCTCACCAAGCGCCACGACCTGCCGTACCACGTGCTCGGCTCCGACCTCGCGGGCGTGGTCCTGCGCACCGGCGCCGGCGTCAACGCCTGGAAGCCGGGCGACGAGGTCGTCGCCCACTGCCTCTCGGTCGAGCTGGAGTCCTCGGACGGCCACAACGACACGATGATGGACCCGGAGCAGCGCATCTGGGGCTTCGAGACCAACTTCGGCGGCCTGGCCCAGATCGCCCTGGTCAAGACCAACCAGCTGATGCCCAAGCCGGCGCACCTCACCTGGGAGGAGGCCGCCTCCCCCGGCCTGGTCAACTCCACCGCCTACCGCCAGCTGGTCAGCCAGAACGGCGCCGGCATGAAGCAGGGCGACAACGTGCTGATCTGGGGCGCCAGCGGCGGCCTCGGCTCGTACGCCACCCAGTACGCGCTGGCCGGCGGCGCCACGCCGATCTGCGTCGTCTCCAACGACCAGAAGGCCGAGATCTGCCGGGCGATGGGCGCCGAGGCGATCATCGACCGCAGCGCCGAGGGCTACCGGTTCTGGAAGGACGAGAACACCCAGGACCCGCGCGAGTGGAAGCGCCTGGGCGGCCGGATCCGCGAGCTGACCGGCGGCGAGGACGTGGACATCGTCTTCGAGCACCCGGGCCGCGAGACCTTCGGCGCCTCGGTGTACGTCACCCGCAAGGGCGGCACCATCGTGACCTGCGCCTCCACCTCCGGCTTCATGCACCAGTACGACAACCGCTACCTGTGGATGTCGCTGAAGAAGATCGTCGGCTCGCACTTCGCCAACTACCGCGAGGCCTGGGAGGCCAACCGCCTGGTGGCGAAGGGCAAGATCCACCCGACCCTGTCCAAGGTCTACTCCCTCGACCAGACCGGCCAGGCCGCGCTCGACGTCCACCAGAACAAGCACCAGGGCAAGGTCGGCGTGCTCTGCCTGGCCCCGTCCGAGGGCCTGGGCGTGCGGGACCTCGAACTGCGCGAGAAGCACCTGCCGGCGATCAACCGCTTCAGGGACATCTGATGGCAGCGCCGAGCGAGCGGATCGTGCGCGACCGGCCCTGGCTGATGCGCACCTACGCGGGCCACTCCACCGCGAGCGACTCCAACGCGTTGTACCGCAAGAACCTCACCAAGGGGCAGACCGGCCTCTCGGTGGCCTTCGACCTGCCGACCCAGACGGGCTACGACTCCGACCACGTCCTCGCCCGCGGCGAGGTCGGCCGGGTCGGCGTCCCGGTGGGCCACGTCGGGGACATGCGGACGCTGTTCGACGGCATCCCGCTCGAACAGACCAACACCTCGATGACGATCAACGCCACCGCGATGTGGCTGCTGGCGCTCTACCAGGTGGTCGCCGAGGAGCAGGGCGCCGACATCGCCAAGCTCACCGGCACCACCCAGAACGACATCGTCAAGGAGTACCTCTCGCGCGGGACGCACGTCTTCCCGCCCGGCCCGTCCGTCCGGCTGATCACCGACATGATCGCCTACACGGTCGGCAACATCCCCAAGTGGAACCCGATCAACATCTGCAGCTACCACCTGCAGGAGGCCGGGGCCACCCCGGTCCAGGAGATCGCCTACGCGATGTGCACCGCGATCTCCGTGCTGGACGCCGTCCGCGACTCCGGCCAGGTGCCGGCGGAGCGGATGGGCGAGGTGGTCGCCCGGATCTCCTTCTTCGTGAACGCCGGCGTGCGCTTCGTCGAGGAGATGTGCAAGATGCGCGCCTTCGCCCAGCTCTGGGAGAAGGTCACCCTGGAGCGCTACGGCATCCAGGACGCCAAGCAGCGCCGGTTCCGGTACGGCGTGCAGGTCAACTCGCTCGGCCTGACCGAGGCCCAGCCGGAGAACAACGTCCAGCGGATCGTCCTGGAGATGCTGGCCGTCACCCTCTCCAAGGACGCCCGCGCCCGCGCCGTCCAGCTGCCTGCCTGGAACGAGGCCCTCGGCCTGCCCCGCCCGTGGGACCAGCAGTGGTCGCTGCGGATCCAGCAGGTGCTGGCCTACGAGTCCGACCTGCTGGAGTACGGCGACATCTTCAACGGCTCCGAGGTCATCGAGACCAAGACGGCCGCGCTGCTGGCCGGCGCCGAGGCGGAGATCGCCAAGGTGCTGGAGATGGGCGGGGTCATCCCGGCCGTCGAGTCCGGCTACCTGAAGTCCAACCTGGTCTCCTCGCACGCCGAGCGGCGGGCCAGGATCGAGTCCGGCGAGGACAAGATCGTCGGGGTCAACTGCTTCGACACCACCGAGGAGAGCCCGCTCACGGCCGACCTCGACACCGCGATCATGGTGGTGGACCCGGCCTCCGAGCAGTCGGTGCTGGGCGCGCTCAAGAAGTGGCGGGAGAACCGCGACGAGAGCGCCGTCCAGAGTGCCCTGGAGCAGCTGCGGGCGACCGCGGTCACCTCGGACAACCTGATGCCCGCCACGCTGGCCTGCGCCCGCGCGGGGGTCACCACCGGCGAGTGGTCCTTCGCCCTGCGGGACGTCTTCGGCGAGTACCGCGCGCCCACCGGCGTCGGCGGCGCCCCGGTCGCGGTCGCGGCCGAGCCCGGCGGCGAGCTGGCCGCCGTCCGTGAGGCGGTGGCCGCCACGGCCGCCGAGCTGGGCGCCGGCAAGCTGCGCCTGCTGGTCGGCAAGCCCGGCCTGGACGGGCACTCCAACGGCGCCGAGCAGATCGCCGTCCGGGCCCGCGACGCCGGCTTCGAGGTGGTCTACCAGGGCATCCGGCTGACGCCCGAGCAGATCGTCTCCGCCGCCGTCGCGGAGGACGTGCACTGCGTGGGTCTGTCGATCCTTTCCGGGGCGCACCCGGAGCTGGTGCCCGACGTCCTGAACCGCCTGCGGCGGGCCGGGGTGGAGGATGTCCCCGTGATCGTGGGTGGCATCATCCCGGCAGCGGACGGCGAGGCCCTCAAGGCCGCCGGCGTCGCTGCCGTGTTCACCCCGAAGGACTTCGGCATCACCACCATCATCGGCCGGATCGTGGACGAGATCCGGCTGGCCAACAGGCTCCAGCCCTGGACGCCGACCACCGCCGCGTCCACCAGCTGACCCCGGAAGGAACTGACCCACCCTCATGAGCACCGTCAACCGGCTCCGCCCCCGCCGCTCCTGCCTCGCCGTACCGGGCAGCAACCCGCGCTTCCTGGAGAAGGCCCAGGGCCTGCCCGCCGACCAGGTCTTCCTCGACCTGGAGGACGCCTGCGCCCCGCTGGTCAAGGAGAGCGCCCGGCACAACATCGTCGACGCCCTGAACAACGGCGACTGGGGCAAGAAGACCAAGGTCGTCCGGGTCAACGACTGGACCACCCACTGGACGTACCGCGACGTGATCACCGTCGTCGAGGGCGCCGGCCCGAACCTCGACTGCATCATGCTGCCCAAGGTCCAGGACGCGACCCAGGTCAAGGCCCTCGACCTGCTGCTCACCCAGATCGAGAAGACCATGGGCTTCGAGGTCGGCAAGATCGGCATCGAGGCGCAGATCGAGAACGCCAAGGGCCTGGTGAACGTCGACGAGATCGCCGCCGCCTCGCCCCGGCTGGAGACCATCATCTTCGGCCCGGCCGACTTCATGGCCTCGATCAACATGAAGACCCTGGTGGTCGGCCAGCAGCCCCCCGGCTACCCGGCGGACGCCTACCACTACATCCTGATGCGCATCCTGATGGCCGCCCGCACCCACGACCTGCAGGCCATCGACGGTCCCTACCTGCAGATCCGCAACGCCGAGGGCTACCGCGAGGTGGCCGGCCGCGCCGCCGCGCTGGGCTTCGACGGCAAGTGGGTCCTGCACCCGGACCAGGTCGCCGCCGCGAACGAGATCTTCTCGCCCTCGCAGGAGGACTACGACCACGCCGAGCTGATCCTGGACGCCTACGACTGGTGCACCTCCGAGGCCGGCGGCGCCAAGGGCTCCGCGATGCTGGGCGACGAGATGATCGACGAGGCCAGCCGCAAGATGGCCCTGGTCATCGCGGGCAAGGGCCGCGCCGCGGGCTTCGAGCGCACCTCGAAGTTCGAGCCCCCGCAGTCCTGAGCCCCGCCCGCACCCCTGCCTCTAAGGACATCTCATGCAGTTCGGACGCACCTACGAAGAGTTCGAGGTCGGCGCGGTCTACAAGCACTGGCCGGGAAAGACCGTCACCGAGTACGACGACCACCTCTTCTGTCTGCTCACGATGAACCACCACCCGCTCCACATGGACACGAACTACGCCGAGAAGACGACCGACTTCGGCCGGAACGTGGTCGTGGGCAACTACATCTACTCGCTGCTGCTCGGCATGTCCGTCCCGGACGTCTCCGGCAAGGCGATCGCCAACCTGGAGATCGAGTCGCTGCGCCACATCGCGCCGACCTTCCACGGCGACACGATCTACGGCGAGACCGTCGTGCTCGACAAGTGGCCGTCCAAGTCCAAGGACGACCGCGGCATCGTCCACGTCGAGACCAAGGGCTACAAGCAGGACGGCACGGTCGTCTGCATCTTCCGCCGCAAGGTGATGGTGCCGACCGAGACGTACATCAAGGCCCGCGGCGGCGAGCAGCCCGGCCGCCCCGAGCCGCTGTCCTAGCGGCTCCGGCCCCGCCCGGGGCCGGCCCCCGAGACCCCGGAACGAGGGGCCGCCGTCATCGGCCGCTCTCCGGTCACGGGGGGCTCCGCGGAAGTCACGCCCGCGGAGCCCCCCGTACCCCTCCCGTACCCCCTGCACCGCCGCACCCTCTCGTCACCCCGCACCCCCGCGGCACGCACGCCCCCTCACCCCCACCCTCACTTTTTCCTTTGCATGACAGGAGCCGCACGATGGGACGCCTCGCACAGACCGACGGCCTCACCGAGATCCAGCGGGACATCCTCGCCACCGTGCGGGACTTTGTCGACAAGGAGATCATTCCGGTCGCCACCGAGCTGGAGCACAAGGACGAGTACCCCACCGCCATCGTCGAGGGGATGAAGCAGCTGGGCCTGTTCGGCCTGACCATCCCCGAGGAGTTCGGCGGCCTCGGGGAGTCGCTGCTCACCTACGCCCTGGTGGTGGAGGAGATCGCCCGCGGCTGGATGTCCGTCTCCGGCATCGTCAACACCCACTTCATCGTGGCGCACATGATCAACGCGCACGGCACCCAGGAGCAGAAGGAGTACTTCCTGCCCAGGATGGCGGCCGGCGAGATCCGCGGCGCCTTCTCGATGTCCGAGCCGGGCCTCGGCTCCGACGTCGCGGCGATCTCCACCAAGGGCGTGAAGGACGGCGACTTCTACGTCCTCAACGGCCAGAAGATGTGGCTGACCAACGGCGGCACCTCCACCCTGGTCGCAGTCCTCTGCAAGACCGACGAGGGCGGCAGCACGCCGTACCGCAACATGACCACCTTCCTGATCGAGAAGACGCCCGGCTTCGGCCCGAACCCGACCGTCCCCGGCCTCACCGTGCCCGGGAAGATCGAGAAGATGGGCTACAAGGGCGTCGACACCACCGAGCTGGTGCTGCAGGACGTCCGGATCCCGGCCGACCGGATCCTGGGCGGCGTCCCCGGCAAGGGCTTCTACCAGATGATGGACGGCGTCGAGGTCGGCCGGGTCAACGTGGCCGCCCGCGGCTGCGGAGTGGCCCGCCGCGCCTTCGAGCTGGGCATCTCCTACGCCCAGCAGCGCTCGACCTTCGGCAAGAAGATCTCCGAGCACCAGGCCATCCAGTTCAAGCTGGCCGAGATGGCCACCAAGGTCGAGGCCGCGCACCAGATGATGGTGATGGCCGCCCGCAAGAAGGACAGCGGCGAGCGCAACGACCTGGAGGCCGGCATGGCCAAGTACCTCGCCTCCGAGTACTGCAAGGAGGTCGTGGAGGACTCCTTCCGCATCCACGGCGGCTACGGCTTCTCCAAGGAGTACGAGATCGAGCGCCTCTACCGGGAGGCTCCGATGCTGCTCATCGGTGAAGGAACCGCGGAGATCCAGAAGATGATCGTGGGACGCCGCCTGCTGGAGGAGTACCGACTCGCCGACTGACCGGAGCAATTCCGGTTGACGGCCGGTGGACGGGCGTGCGGGCCCGACCCGGCACCGCCGTACCCCCGTACCCCGGCCTGGTCCGCCGCGGGTCGGTACGGCGCCACAGGGGCGGCCGCAGGGCGCATGTCAGTAGGTATGCGCCCTGCGGCCGCTTCCGCACGCCCCCGCGCACACACCCATTGGGCTGAGACATGGGTCACCCGGATCTGCGGACCCCTTGGGAACCGAACCCGGGCGAGCTACGGTCGTACACATAGCAGGGGCACCCCCGCGCAGCCCAGGACAGATGAACGAGCAGGCGGGTTGCCCACCCACCGTGTGCTCCCGATAGCATCCACCGGGACAGCACAGCCGTCCCTTTATCACTCGATCCCCGCGGTGGCCCCCGTCCAGCGGCCATGATCCCCCGCGACTAAGGTCTTCGATGCCCATCAGCCCGTCCCCTCACACCTCCGTCACGGACCGCGATGCCCTCGCCGCTCCGACGGCCGGTCGGCGACCCCGCGTGACCATCGCGCGCGGAGCCACCCCCTGGTTCGTCCCCACCCTGGCCACGGCCGCCCTCACCACCGCCCTCACCAGGCGCAGCGGTAAGTGGGCCCTGGCGGCGGTGCCGGCCTGTGCGCTCAGCGCGGGCATGCTGTGGTTCTTCCGCGACCCCGAGCGTGAGATCAGCACCGGCCGAGTGATCTCGCCCGCCGACGGCGTGGTGCAGAGCATCGACGCCTGGCCGGACGGCCGCACCCGGGTGGCGATCTTCATGAGCCCGCTGAACGTCCACGTGAACCGGGCGCCCCTGCCCGGCACCGTGACCTCGGTCGAGCACGTCGCCGGCGGGTTCGTCCCGGCGTTCAACAAGGACAGCGACCAGAACGAACGTGTCGTGTGGCACTTCGACACCGAGCTCGGCGACATCGAGATGGTGCAGATCGCGGGGGCCGTGGCCCGCCGGATCGTGCCGTACGTGAACGCGGGCACCAAGGTCGAGCAGGGCGAGCGGATCGGTCTGATCCGCTTCGGCTCGCGCGTCGACACCTACCTGCCGGCCGGCGTCGAGGTCGGCGTCGAGGTCGGCCAGAAGACCACTGCCGGGGTGACACGCCTTGACCGTGACTGATCCTGAGACGATCGCGGGTCTGGACGACGAGGAGACGGAGCTGCGTCGCCGCCGCTGGGCGCGCGACCGCGAGCTGCGCGCTCCGCGTTCGCCCCAGCACCTGTCCACCGCTGACTTCCTGACCCTGGGGAACGCCGTCTGCGGCTTCCTGGCGATCTACTCGATCACCACCGGGGTCCTGGTCCCGCACATCACCAACCCGGACGCCGCGCCGGACCGGCACAGCGCCGCCACCGCCGTGGTGCTGCTGCTCATCGGCTCGATGTGCGACCTGTTCGACGGCCTGGTGGCACGCAAGCTGCGTTCCTCCGCGCTCGGCGCCGAACTGGACAACCTGGCCGACCTGATCAGCTTCGGCATCGCGCCGGCCTACTTCGTCGCGGTCTGGGGCATGGTCTCGCCGGGCTCCGACAGCCGGCTGTCGGCCCTGATCGCCCTCACGGTGCTGCTCTCGGTGGTGCTGCGGCTCGCCCGCTTCTCCGCCGTGAAGATGCGTCCGGGGGTCTTCCAGGGCATGCCCTGCCCGATGGGCGCGATGACGGTGATCGCCATCGTGCTGCTGGACCCGCCGTTCCTGCCGGGCCTGCTGGCCATCGCCGGTACCGCGTACCTGATGATGAGCCGGATCGAGTACCCGAAGCCGCAGGGCCTGCTGGCCACCGCGACGCTCTGCTGGATCGTCGTCAGCATCGGCTGCCTGGCCGCCTGGGCGACCGGCCTGCCGGGTGGCGACACCCTGCTGCACATCGGCGCCTTCGCCCAGATCGCGCTGGCCGCGATGGCCCCGCTGCTGGTCATCCGCCGCAAGGTCGGCCAGAAGGTCGGCGACGTCCGCGCCCGCCGGGCGGAGTCCCGCCTCGGCTGCGACGGCGAGCTGTAGCGGCAACGCACCACGCAGTACGAAGGGCCCGGATCCACCAGGATCCGGGCCCTTCGTACTGCGTACGGCCGATGGGGGCGGCAGGGGCCGCGTGCCTAGGCGCCGCCGTTGTGCACCGAGAAGGCCGAGCGGCGGGCCGCCCGGGCCACCGCCGGGTCGGGGTGCACGCCGGAGACGGCGGTCAGGACGGAGGCCGCGCGCGGGTGCCCGGACTGCCGGGCCCGGGCGAAGAGCCGTACCGGGTCGCCCGCCGAGGCGCCCTCGACGTGGCCGACCAGCAGTCCGGTCTCCCCGTGGTCCAGGACGGCGGCGGCGGTGTCGACCCAGAGCCAGGCGGCGTCCTCCGCCCCGAGGACGTCGGCCGGGGAGACGCCCTCCTCGTCCGACTGCTCGGCGAGCCACAGCAGGGCGTACGGGCGCAGCACGGGCTCGTCGACGGCGGCCCTGACCGCCTGCTCGGCGGTGCCGCCGGCCACCCGCAGCGCCTCGAAGGCGAGGCCGCGCACCAGGGCGTCGTCGCCCTGCGCCGCGTCCAGCAGCTCGGCGACGGCGCGGTCCACCGGCCGGGCGGCGACCCAGGCGCGGTACTCGGCGCGGGCCGGGCCCGGGGAGTAGTCGGCGCAGGCGTTGAGGAGCTCCAGCGCGCTCTGCTCGATGTGCCCGGCCGCGGTCTGCGCGACGGTGCAGATCTCCTCCAGCTTGGCGCGCACCGCCCAGTGTCCGAGCGGGGAGAGTTCGGCGGCCTCGTCCAGCCGGATCACGGCGCCGACGGCCGCCAGGCCGTCCAGCATCCAGTCCAGCACGGCGGCGACGTCGGAGGGCGCCGCCGGGGTGTCCACCTGGGGCTCCCGGCAGGTGCCGCGGACGGCCGAGACCGCGGAGGCCGCGTGCGGGACGGGCGACAGCGACAGCAGGCCGGTGCCGGCCCCCATCCGGCGCTCGTCCAGGCCGCGGCGCAGCAGCTCCATCAGCTCGCCGTCGGAGACCGGGCCGTCCACCAGGTGGAGGAAGGAGAGCAGCTGCGGGGCCTGGTCGACCGCCTGCCCGGCGAGCACCGCGAAGACACCGCGCAGGGCGGCGGGCGGTACCGGGGCGAGCAGCGTCCAGGCGTCGAAGAGCGCGGACCAGCCGCGGACCACGGCCTCGTCGTCGTGCTCCCAGGCGTGCAGGCGCCAGCCGGGGGCGGCGCCGCCGTCGCGGGGCTCGACCAGCCCGACCAGCAGGGCCTGGCCCCAGGCCTTGGCGGCGGCGCCGACGGTCATCGCGAGCGCGCGTCCGGCGGCGCGGGCGTCCTCGGGGAGGAGTTCGCCGCGCTTGTCGACCTGCTCCAGCTCGCCGGCCCAGCGGGCGATCCGGACGGCGTCGACGAGCATCCGCCGGGCCAGCGGGGCCAGCTCGGCGGGGGCGGGGAAGCCTTCGGGTACGGGTGCGCGCCCGCGACCGGGAGCCGGTGCGGGGCCACGGCGGCGGGGTGCGCCGGGAGTGCCCGGGCGCGCACCGTCGGGACGGTGGGCCGTACCGGGCAGACGGGTCACCGTCGCGCCGGTACCGATCGTCGGCGGGAGCGGGGCATCACGGTCGCGCGGGTTCCGAGACGTCACGCCGTGCAGTCTTCCCCGTGCACGGGCGTTCTGTCACATCGAGTTCGGCGAGTCTGCGGGGAGCCGGGGCGGGGAGGGCCGCAAGATCGGGCAACAGACCCCAAACCGGGCTTGCGCACCGCAAAAATGACGTGGTCACGCCACCTATTGGATGGTGTACCCCCCGGCGAGGGGCGGCCCGGGCCGCTGCCGCCGGGTGCCTCGCACGGCGGCCCGGGCGGGCCCGGCAGGGGGCGCCGGGGCCGGTGCGGCGGCTCGGGTCACGGCGGCCGCGCGGGTCGCAGCAGCCGCCCGGGTCACAACAGCGGCGTGAGGAAGCGCCGCAGGTTCTCCTCGTACCCGTGCGGGTCGGCGTTCCACAGCGCGGCGTGCGCGGCCCCGGGCACCGGGCGCAGGCTGACCAGGTCCTCACGGCGGCCGGCCAGACGCTCGGCGGCCGGCCAGGGGGCGACCGCGTCGTCCGGGCTCTGCATCAGCAGCGTCGGCACCCGCAGGTCGGTGCCCTCGGCGAGCCGTGCGAAGCCCGCCAGGTCGACGCCGGAGCGCCCCTGGGCGGCCAGTGCCCCGAGCCCGGCCAGCGGGGCGCTGACACCCGCCCCGGCGGCCTCCCTGCGCACCGTCCTGGACCAGTCGAGCACCGGCGAGTCGAGGATCAGGCCGCTCACCGCCTCGGCCCAGGCCGAGCGGGCCGCCGTCTGGAGGGCCATGGTGGCGCCCAGCGACCAGCCGAACAGCACGACCTTGCCCGCGCCGCTGTCCAGCGCCAGCCGGACGGCCGCCTCGACGTCGCGCCACTCGGTGTCGCCGAAGTGGCCGAGCCCGTCGGGCGAGGCCGGCGCGCCCTCGTCGCCCCGGTAGGTGACGGCCAGCACCGGCAGTCGCAGGCGGTGCAGCAGCGGGACGACCGGGAGCGTCTGCTGCCGGTCCGCCCCCGGGCCGTGCACCAGCAGCACCCAGGTGCCGCGCATCCCGTCCAGGTACCAGGCGGGCAGCGGCCCGGCCTCGCCGACCGCGGCGGTCTCCAGGAAGGGCAGCCCGAGCGCGGTGGTCGGGTCCCCCAGGTGGACCCGGGGGGTCAGCCGCACCACGGTGCCGGTCTCCAGGGTGCCGGTGTCCGCCCGCTCCAGCCGGCGGGTGACGGCCTGCTGGTCGCTCTGCAGGACCTCGCCGACCACCGCGTGGCCGTCGGCCCCCCATTCCAGGGCGTAGCGGCCCGGACGGGCGGTCTCCACCGTCCGGGTGAGGGTGACCCGGCCGGCGGCCACGCCGAGCACCCGGACCGGCCGGGCGCCGGACGCGTGGTCCGCGCGGGGGTGCACCGCCCGCTCCGACACCTTGCGCCCGAGGGCCAGTACGGCCACGCCCGTACCGGCCGCGGCGGCCGCCACGACTGCTGCGGTTCCCCAACGCATATCTCGCTCCCCGCTCTGCTGCTCCCTGCCGGGCGGCCGGCCACGGCCCGGTTGGATCCGCTCCCCAGTCCACGCGTCGCGGGGCCGGGCGGCCACCGGTGCGGGGCCGTCCGGGGCACGGGCGGGGATCGGAAGCGGGCGGGCGGGGAGCCGTGCGGAGCGCGGAGGAAGGAACCCGGAAAGGGGGACGCGGAGGAAGAAAGGGGAAGGAGAGGCTCGGGGGTCAGACCGGGATCTCGGTGGGCCGCCGGGACAGCAGCTCCCAGAAGCGCTCGCCGAGCGGCCGGGTCTGCCGCGGGGGCTCGGGCTGCGCCGGGGCGGACGACCCCCAGCCGCCGGAGCCCCAGTGCGCCGTCACCTGGTACTCGTTCTGCAGGTCCGTCAGCACCGCCGCGAGCAGTTCCTTCGGCACCGGGACGATCCGCCCGACCGCCTTCACCTGGGCCTGCCAGCGCCCGTCGACGCAACGGCGCAGCCGCTGGTCCAGCTCCTCCCCACGGCCGAGGACGGCCACCACCTCCCGCAGCGTCATCCCGAGCACCTGGGCGAGCGCGTACGTCCGGTCCTCGTCCCCGGTCCACCGGCCGGCGTCCTCGGCGAGGTCGTAGGCGCGCGGCGACAGGCCGATCCGGCGGGCGGCCTCGTCCCGGCCGAGCTCCCGGGCCACCCGGAAGTCGCGCAGGCAGGCCGGCCGGGCTCCCATCAACTGGGCGGGCGGGCACCACAGGGCGCGGGCGAGGGCGATGAACTCCTCCTCGGAGGGCCGGATCTCCCCCGTCTCCCAGCCGATCACGTGGGCCGGCAGCAGCCGGACCCCGTGCGCGGCCATCCCCTCCGCCACTTGATGAGGGGTCAGGCCCAGCCCGGCGCGGTGCGCCCTGGCCGCCATGGGCGAGAAGGGCACCGGCGTCACGGAGGGCTGTCTGGATCGCATGAGCAACGACCGTACGGGCCGGGCCCGGACGGCCCCAGACGCCGAACGCACGAAGCGCAGGTCAGGCCCCCGGTGGGCGACTGGCGGATCGTACAGATCAGTGCCGCCCGACGGGCGCGCTACTCGGAGGTAATGACGGTTTCCTCCAAGGCGCACCGCTACGCGGGTAGCGCGACCCTGGCCTGCGCCGCTCGCGGACGGCCGGCCCGGCGCCCGGGGTGCGTCGTCCGCGCGCCGCGCACGGCGCACGCGGGCCGCGCGTGTGACCAAACCCTCGGTGGCCTTGGTTGACTCCCGGTTCGGCCGCGTGATGGGATCCATCAGCCAAACGGAGGCATGCAGAGGAAGCCGGTGCGAATCCGGCGCGGTCCCGCCACTGTCACCGGGGAGCACGCTCGAACCATGGTCACGGCGGTCCGTCAGAAGCCCGCGGGAAGGCCCGAGGGTGTGTCCGACCCGGAAGCCAGGAGACTCTCGCCCCCGGTACGTCGAGCCAGGGCGCGGACCCTGAGTGAGGACACGCACGCCATGCAGGCTGCCCGGGCCGTCCACCGGCCACCGTCGAACCGAGCCCGCCGCCGTACCGCCGCGCACCTGCCGTGCGCGGGCTGACCCGCGGCGCAGCCTTCGCCCTGGGCGCCGTCGCCGGACACCTGGCCGACGCCCGCTTCGCCGACCCGCGACGCGGTCACCCGGTGGCCGCCTTCGGCACCGCCGCCGGCCGCCTGGAACGGCTGCTCTGGCGCGACCGGCGGGCCGCCGGCGCGGCGTACACCGCGCTCTGCGTGGGCACCGTCGCGACCGTCGCCACGCTCGCCGACCGCACCCTGGGACGCTCGCCGGCAGGCAGGGCGGCGCTGGCCGCCGCCGCGACCTGGACGGTGCTCGGCGGCACCTCGCTCATCCGGGAGGCCGGGACCGTCGGGCGCTCGCTCTCGGCGGGGGACCTCACCGCCGCCCGGGAGCGGCTGCCGCACCTGTGCGGGCGCGACCCGAGCGCGCTGGACGAGCAGCAGATCGCCCGGGCGGTGGTGGAGTCCGTCGCCGAGAACACCGCCGACGCGGTGGTGAACGCCCTGGTCTGGGGAGCGCTGGCCGGCACCCCCGGCCTGCTCGCCTTCCGGGCCGTCAACACCCTGGACGCGATGGTCGGGCACCGCTCGCCCCGCTACGTCCGCTTCGGCTGGGCCTCGGCCCGGCTGGACGACGTGGCCGGCTGGCCCGGCGCCCGGCTCACCGCGCTGCTGACCGTCCTGGCCGCGCCCCGGCCCGCCACCGCCTGGCGGGTCTGGCACCGCGACGGCGCGGCCCACCCCAGCCCCAACGCCGGCCGGGCCGAGGCCGCCTTCGCCGGCGCGCTGGGCGTGCGCCTCGGCGGCACCCTGGCCTACGGCGAGAGGGTCGAGCACCGGCCGGTACTGGGCCGCGAACTGCCCCCGGTCGGGGTGGCCGACATCGAACGGGCCTGCCGGCTCTCCCGCCGGGTCGGGCTGCTCGCGCTCGGCGTCACCGCCGCCGGGCACGCCCTCCTGCACGGCGCGGGCCGGGGCCTCACACGTCAACGGAAGGGTGGCCGCAATTGAGCGGGGCACTGCTGGTCGCCGGAACGACCTCGGACGCCGGCAAGAGCGTGGTCACGGCCGGGATCTGCCGCTGGCTGGCCCGACAGGGCGTCAAGGTCGCGCCCTTCAAGGCGCAGAACATGTCGCTGAACTCCTTCGTCACCGCCGACGGCGCCGAGATCGGCCGCGCCCAGGCGATGCAGGCGCAGGCCGCCCGGGTCGAGCCGGAGGCGGCGATGAACCCGGTGCTGCTCAAGCCCGGCGCGGACGGCCGCAGCCAGGTGGTGCTGCTCGGACGGGCGGTCGCCGAGGTCGGCGCGCTGGACTACCGCGAGCGCAAGCCCGTCCTGCTGGAGAAGTCCCTGGAGTGCCTGGCCGACCTGCGGCGCCGCTACGACGTGGTGGTGTGCGAGGGCGCCGGCTCACCCGCCGAGATCAACCTGCGGGACCGCGACATCGCCAACATGGGCCTGGCCACGGCTGCCGCCCTGCCCGTGGTGGTGGTCGGCGACATCGACCGGGGCGGGGTCTTCGCCGCGATGTACGGGACGCTGGCGCTGCTCTCGGCCGAGGACCAGCGGCACGTGGCCGGGTGGTTCGTGAACAAGTTCCGCGGCGACGCCCGGCTGCTGGAGCCCGGCCTGGAGATGCTGCACCGGCTGACCGGCCGTCCGGTGCTCGGCACCCTGCCGATGCTGAAGGGCCTCTGGCTGGACGCCGAGGACTCGCTCGACCTCTCCACCGTGGTCGACCGCGAGGACACGCCCGGCCCGCTCGGCGCGGACGTGCTGCGGGTGGCCGTGGTGCGGTTCCCCCGGCTGTCCAACTTCACCGACGTGGACGCGCTGGCCCAGGAGCCCGGGGTGCTGGTCCGCTGGGCCACCCGCCCCGAGGAGCTGGCCGACGCCGACCTGGTGATCCTGCCCGGCACCCGGGCCACCGTCGCCGACCTGGCCTGGCTGCGCGAGCGCGGCCTGGAGCCCGCCCTGCGGGCCAGGGCCGCCGCCGGGCTGCCGGTGCTCGGCGTCTGCGGCGGCTACCAGATGCTGACCCGCGAGATCGTCGACCGGGTGGAGTCGAAGGCCGGCGCGGTCGACGGGCTGGCGCTGCTGCCGGCGCACGTCCGGTTCGGCGCCGAGAAGGTGCTGGCCCGTCCGGTGGGCGAGGCCTTCGGACAGCGGGTCGAGGGCTACGAGATCCACCACGGCGTGGTCACCGTCGAGGGCGGCGAGCCCTTCCTGGACGGCTGCCGGACCGGGTCGGTGTGGGGGACGACCTGGCACGGCGCGCTGGAGAACGACGGGTTCCGCCGGGAGCTGCTGCGCGAGGTGGCGAAGCTGGCCGGGCGCGCCTTCGTCCCCGCGCCGGACACCTCCTTCGCCGCGGCCCGCGAGGCCCGGCTGGACCGCCTCGGCGACCTGATCGAGGAGCACGCCGACACCGGCGCGCTGTGGCGGCTGATCGAGGGCGGCGTCCCGGCCGACGGCCTGCCCTTCGTGCCGCCGGGTGCGCCGTGAAGACGTTGCCGGGTACGGATGCCGCAGGACCGGCCGAGGAGAGGGACACCCGATGACTGACGTCCGATACCCGTTCACCGCGATCGTCGGCATGGCCGACCTGCGGCTCGGGCTGCTGCTCAACGCGGTCTCGCCGGCCGTCGGCGGGGTGCTGGTCCGCGGCGAGAAGGGCACCGCGAAGTCCACCATGGTCCGCGCGCTGGCCGGCCTGCTGCCCTCGATCAGCACCGTCGAGGGCTGCCGCTTCGCCTGCGACCCCGCCGCCCCCGACCCGCAGTGCCCGGACGGCGCCCACGAGGGCCCGGCCGTCACCGACCGGGCCGCCCAACTGGTCGAACTGCCGGTCGGCGTCACCGAGGACCGGATCGTCGGCTCGCTCGACCTGGAGCGGGCGCTGTCCGAGGGCGTCAAGGCCTACGAGCCGGGGCTGCTGGCCAAGGCCCACCGCGGCGTGCTGTACATCGACGAGGTCAACCTGCTCCAGGACCACGTCGTCGACCTGCTGCTGGACGCCGCCGCGATGGGCCGCTCGTACGTCGAGCGCGAGGGCGTCTCGGTGCGGCACGCCGCCCGCTTCCTGCTGGTCGGCACGATGAACCCGGAGGAGGGCGAACTGCGGCCGCAGCTGCTCGACCGCTTCGGCCTCACCGTGGAGATCGCCGCCACCCGGGAGCCGCGCGAGCGGGCCGAGGTGGTGCGCCGCCGGCTCGCCCACGACGCCGACCCGGCCGCCTTCGCCGCCCGGTTCGCGGACGAGGAGCGGGCCCTCGCCGAGCGGATCACCGCCGCCCGCGAACTGCTGCCGACGGTCGAGCTGACGGACACGGCGCTGCGCCAGATCACCGCCGTCTGCGCGGCCTTCGAGGTGGACGGGCTGCGCGCGGACATCGTGATGGCCCGCACCGCGGTCGCGCTGGCCGCCTGGTCGGGCCGCACCGAGGTGCTGGAGGAGGACGTCCGCAAGGCCGCCCAGCTCGCCCTGCCGCACCGTCGCCGGCGCAACCCGTTCGACGCGCCGGGACTGGACGAGGAGAAGCTGGACCGGACCCTGGAGGAGCACGCCGAGCCGGACGAGCGGCCCGAGGAGACCGGCTCCGAGGAGACCCCCGGCGAGGGCCGCGGGCCGGACGAGGAGCAGCCCGGCCCGGACGGCGACGGCCCCGACGACGACGGCCCGGACGGCGGCGGCCCCGACGGCCCGGACGGCGGGCCCGGCGGCGGCACGCCCGACCCCGCCGGACCGGCCGCACCCGAGTTCGCCGCCACCGACGCCGCGCCCGCGCCGGACGCCCCCGAGGCGGACGTGCCCGCCCAGCACCCCCGTCCGGCCCGGGAGAACGCGCCGGTCGCCGCCGGCGATCCGTACCGGACCAAGCTGTTCAAGGTGCCCGGCACCGGCAAAGGGGCCCAGGGGCGCCGCTCCCCCGCCGAGACCGACGGCGGCCACACCATCCGCGCCCGCCGCCCGGCCGGCCAGCTGACCAGGCTGCACCTGGCCGCCACCCTGCAGGCCGCCGCCCCGCACCAGCACGTGCGCGGCCGCGCCGGCCGGGCACTGGAGCTGCGCCGGGACGACTTCCGCGAGCAGGTGCGCCAGGGCCGCGAGTCCAACCTGGTGCTGTTCGTGGTCGACGCCTCCGGCTCGATGGCCGCCCGGCAGCGGATGACCGCCGTCAAGGGCGCCGTGCTCTCCCTGCTGATGGACGCCTACCAGCGGCGCGACAAGGTCGGCCTGGTGACCTTCCGCGGCGCGGGCGCCGAGCTGGCCCTGCCGCCGACCTCCTCGGTGGAGGTCGGCGCGGCCCGGCTGGAGACGCTGCCGACCGGCGGCCGCACCCCGCTGGCGGCCGGCCTGCTTCGGGCCCACGAGACCCTGCGGGTCGAGCGGATGCGCGACCCGCACCGCCGGCCGCTGCTGGTCGTGGTCACCGACGGCCGGGCCACCGGCGGGCGGGACGCGCTCGGCGACGCGGGCCGGGCCGCCGGACTCCTCGCCGCCCGGGGCCTGGCGAGCGTGGTGCTGGACTGCGAGTCCGGCCCGGTCCGCCTCGGCCTGGCCCGCAGGCTCGCCGGACAGCTCGGCGCCTCCGCCGTGACCCTGGACGAACTGCGCGCCGAGGGCGTCACCGCGCTGGTGCACGCCCACCGCCCCGCCACCAGCACCACCACCGCCAACCGAAAGGCAGCCTGACCCATGCCACAGGGAAAGCCGGAGAGCGTCCCCGACGACGGCCTGACGACCCGCCAGCGCCGTACCCTGCCGATCACCGCCGTGCACACCGGGCCCGGCAAGGGCAAGTCGACCGCCGCCTTCGGGATGGCGCTGCGGGCCTGGAACCAGGGCTGGCCGGTCGGGGTGTTCCAGTTCGTGAAGTCCGCCAAGTGGAAGGTCGGGGAGGAGAACGCGCTGCGCGTGCTCGGCGCCTCCGGCGAGGGCGGCACGGTCGCCTGGCACAAGATGGGCGAGGGCTGGTCCTGGGTGCAGCGCAACGCCGACATGGTCGAGTCCAGCGAGGACGCCGCCAAGGAGGGCTGGGAGCAGGTCAAGCGCGACCTGGCCGCCGAGACCTACCGCTTCTACGTGCTCGACGAGTTCACCTACCCCATGCACTGGGGCTGGGTCGACGTGGAGGAGGTCGTCGCGGTGCTCAAGGACCGCCCCGGCAACCAGCACGTGGTGATCACCGGCCGCTACGCCAAGGAGCCGCTGACCGACCTCGCCGACCTGGTCACCGAGATGACCAAGGTCAAGCACCCCATGGACGCCGGCCGCAAGGGCCAGCGCGGTATCGAGTGGTAGAGCCGACACAGCCGTGAGCACCGTGAACATCCCCCGCATCGTCGTCGCCGCGCCGGCCTCCGGCACGGGCAAGACCACCGTCGCCACCGGACTGATGGCGGCGCTGTCCGCCCGGGGCCTGACGGTCTCGCCGCACAAGGTCGGCCCGGACTACATCGACCCGGGCTACCACTCGCTGGCCGCCGGGCGCCCGGGCCGCAACCTGGACGCCTGGATGTGCGGTCCGCAGCGGGTCGCCCCGCTGTTCCTGCACGGCGCGGCCGGTGCCGACGTCGCCGTGGTCGAGGGCGTGATGGGGCTGTTCGACGGTGCCTCCGGGCAGGGCGAGCTGGCCTCCACCGCCCATGTGGCCAAGCTGCTGAAGTCCCCCGTGGTGCTGGTGGTGGACGCCTCCTCGCAGTCCCGGTCGGTGGCCGCACTGGTGCACGGCTTCGCCTCCTGGGACCCGGAGGTCCGGCTCGCCGGGGTGATCCTCAACCGGGTCGCCTCCGACCGGCACGAGCTGCTGCTGCGGGAGGCCCTGGAGGAGGGCTCCGGCGTCCCGGTGCTCGGCTCGGTGCGCCGCTCGGCCGCCGTCGCCACCCCGTCCCGCCACCTCGGGCTGATCCCCGCGGTCGAACGCTCGGCCGAAGCCCTGCGCGCCGTCCGGGACATGGGCGAACTGATCGCCGCCTCGGTCGACCTGGACGCCGTACTGGCCCTGGCCCGGACGGCTCCGCCGCTGCCGGACGCCGCCTGGGACCCGGCCGCCGAGGTCACCCCCGTCGCGGGCCGGCGCCCCCGGATCGCGCTCGCCGCCGGCGCGGCGTTCTCCTTCTCCTACGCCGAGAACGCCGAACTGCTGGCCGCCGCCGGCGCCGAGGTGCTGCCCTTCGACCCGCTGCACGCCCGGGACCTGCCCGCGGGCACCGCCGGCCTGGTGATCGGCGGCGGGTTCCCCGAGATGTACGTCGCCGAGCTGAGCGCCAACACCGCACTGCGCGAGGCGATCCGCACGCTCGCCGCCGGCGGCGCGCCGGTCGCCGCCGAATGCGCCGGACTCCTCTACCTGGGACAGGAGTTGGACGGCCGCCCGATGTGCGGGGTGCTCGACACCGGTGCGCGGATGACCGAGCGGCTCACCCTCGGCTACCGCGAGGCGGTCGCACTGCACGACTCCCCGCTCGCACCGGCCGGCACCCGGGTCCGCGGCCACGAGTTCCACCGCACGGTCTGCGAACCGGGCGCCGGCAAGGAGCCCGCCTGGGGCTGGCGCACCCCGGCCGGGCCGCGGACCGAGGGCTTCGCGGCCGGCAACGTGCATGCCTCCTACCTGCACCTGCACTGGGCCGGGGCGCCGCAGCTCGCCGAGCACTTCGTCGCCGCGGCCGCCGCCGGGCAGGGCTGACCTTTCGTCGGCCGAGCAGAGCCGACCTTTCGTCAGATCAGGCTGCGGGCAGAGCCCTTCGGGCCCTGTCCGGCACCGAGGCCGCCGCCAGGCCTACTGAACCCGCACCAGCGCCGGGCCGGGAACCCGGGCCCTTGCCCGCCCGGGGTGGGGCCGAGGTCGACGACCGGGCGCTCGGCCACGCCGCCGTCCCGCGGCAGGCGCACGCGGCGCCCCCGCCGGCCGGCCTGGGACACGGCTGACCCGGGGGCGCCGGGGCACCGCCGACACGAGGGCGCCGGGCCTCAGGGCCGGGCGTACGTCCGGGTGATGATCTCCATGTTGTGGCCGTCGGGGTCGGCGAAGTAGGCGCCCCGGCCGCCGAAGAGGTGGTTCACCCGGCCGGGTTCGGTGTGGTTCGGGTTGGCGTAGTAGGTGACCCGGAGCGCCTCCAGCCGCGCGATCATGGCGTCGAAGCCGTCCTCCGGCACCAGGAAGGCGTAGTGCTGGGACTGGATCGGCTCGTCACGCTGCTGGTGGTAGTCGAGCGTCACGCCGTTGCCCAGGTCGACGGGCAGGAACGGCCCGAACGGGGCACCGACAGCCAGCCCCAGGACCTCGGCGAGGAACTCGGCCGACACCTGCCGGTCGGTGGCGTGGACGACGGTGTGGTCGAGCCGGACCGCCCCGGCGGGCGGCGTGTGCGGGCGCTGCGAGTGTTGCGGCTGTTGCGGGTGTTGCGACTGCTGCGGGTGATGCTGCTGGTCGGGCGACATGGGCGGACTCTCTCCGGTCTGGTTCCGTTGCGGACCAGGCGCCACGCGCGGGCGCCTGCGAGGAGGACACGAAGAGAACAGGGCGGGGCCCGGGCCCGCCCCTGGCTCACGTCGGGGCCGGGCGCCCCACTCGTGCATGGCCCATGGCCGACCCGGCAGTCACGGGAACGACCCTAACTCCCGCCCCGGGACCGGGCAACGCCGATCCGCTCGCCCAGCCGGCTCAGAAGGCCGCCCGCACCGAGTCGTCCACCCGGCCGACCGCCTCCTGCTGGAACGCCGCGTCGTAGCGCCGCCGGATCTCCTCGATCTTCAGGTCCGAGGACCGGGCCGCCCCGCGCGGGTACAACAGGACGACGTGGTAGGAGCGTTCACGCTCGATCGCCCCGAAGCGGTCCCGGTACCGGCCCCGCCCCTCCTCGACCGTCAGGCCCTCCGGGAACCGTGAGGTCACCTCGGCGTCCAGGAAGGCCTCGAACTCCTGAGCGGTGACGGCCGCCCCGCCGTCCGGCCGCTCGGTGCCGAAGGACAACTCGGTACGGGTGTAGGCGTCCCGCGGCCCCACCGGTACGTCGACCGCCCCGGCCACCGGCGCGACGGCGGCGCCGGTGGCGAGCAGGGCGGCGCCGGCGAGGAGGCCTGTCCAGATCCTGGTCTGCATGCCCGCCCCAACTCCCCCGGCGGCCCCCGCGACACGGGCGGGGCCGCCGTCCGGGTGAGGGCCCTGGAAGCCGGGTCACGCCGAGCGGGCGTCCCGGAGTGAGATCCTCTGAAGCATGGAACAGGGCGAGGTACTGAAGCGCGTCATCGGCATTCTCACCCAGGCGGGCGAGTGGCTCCACGAGCCGGACGGCGTACCCGAGGACGCCACCGAGGAGGGACCGGGCGTGGTGATGCAACTGCTCAACGACGTGATGCCGCAGGTGACCATCCCCGCCGACGCCTCCGCGGCGGAGATCAGCACGATCCTGAGCGAGGAGCTGGGCGGCCGCATCATGCAGCTCACCACCGCCTTCGCCATCGCCTTCTGGGAGCTGGCCGAGGTGCACGACAGCGGACGCACCGACGTCACCGCGCTCGACGTCCTGCAGGAGCTGGCCCTCCGCTCGGAGACGGACTCGTAGGCGGGCCCTCGCCCGGGAAGGTGCTCACCCTCGGACTGCCCCTCCGGGAGCCGCTCGGCCGGGGACAGCGCCTCGCCCTGCTCGCCCATGAACTCGGCCACGATGTGGGTCGCCGGGTTCCGGGCCGCGTTCACCGCCGAGCCGGCCTCGGTGCCGCCGCAGGAGACGGGGCGGCTGATCAGGCTGTCCGTACGGGAGTTGAGAAGTGTCGACAGCACCCGTCCGCCGACCTGCCGGCGGATCAGGATGCTGGCCACCGGCCCGTCCCGGCGCCTGCGCCGGTCGTCGCGCCGCAGGAGGCCGCGGCGACCGAGGCGGAGCCGGCTCCGTAGCGCCTGCGGATCGCCCGCGAGCTGCCGGCCTGAGCCCGGTTCCCGAACTCCCGAACTCCCGGGCTCCCGGGCTCCCGGGCTCCCGCCAGGGCGGCGGCTAGGATTCCGGCGACGACGAAGGGGGCCGACGATGGACCGGCTGCACACGTACGACACGGTGGTGACCTGGACCGGCGACCGCGGCACGGGGACCAGCGACTACCGTGGTTACGAGCGTTCGCACGAGGTGGCGGCCGCGGGCCGGCCGGTGATCCCCGGCAGTTCCGACCCGTCGTTCCGGGGCGACCCCGCGCGGTGGAACCCGGAGCAGATGCTGCTGGCCTCGCTCTCGCAGTGCCATCTGCTCTGGTACCTGCACCTGTGCTCGGTGTCGGGGGTGGTGGTGACGGGCTACGTCGACCGGGCGGTGGGGACGATGGCCGAGACCGCCGCCGGCGGGCACTTCACCGAGGCGGTGCTGCGCCCGCGGGTGCGGGTCGCGGCGGCGGGGATGGTGGAGAAGGCGCTGGCGTTGCACGCGGACGCGCACCGGGCCTGCTTCATCGCCAACTCGGTGAACTTCCCGGTCCGGCACGAGCCGGAGATCGAGGTCGGGCCCGGGGCCGACGTCGAGGCCGCCGGGTGACCGGGGAACCTGAGCCGATCGCCCGGGCGCTGCTCGCCGCCGGGGTGCTGTTCTTCGACCCGGAGGGCCGGGTGCTGCTGGTGAAGCCGACCTACAAGGACGGCTGGGAGGTGCCGGGCGGCCATGTGCTGCCCGGGGAGTCCCCGTCGGCGGCCGCCGTCCGGGAGGTGGCGGAGGAGCTCGGGGTGACGGCCCCGCTCGGCCCGCTGCTGGTGGTGGACTGGGCGCCGATGGGCCCGGAGGACCGGGTGCTCCTCCTCTTCGACGGGGGTGTGCTGGACGACGCGCAGCAGGCCCGGCTGTCGCCGGACGGCGTGGAGATCGGCGAGGCCGCGTTCCGACCTGCCGGGCAACTGGGCGAGTTGCTTCCCGCGCGGCTGGCCCGGCGGGTCCTGGCCGGGATCGCGGCGCGGGCCGCGGGGCGGACCGACTACCTGGAGCACGGCGTCAGGGGCTGAGCCGTGGCGCCGTGCCGCAGCGTGTTCCGCCGCCCGAGGGGCCGCGCGGGCCCGGGCGGGCGGATCCGCACGCGTTCCACCGTTCCCCGGTCACCGTCCCCGACGGCAGGGCGATCCTCCCACGGCCGGCGGGAGCCGGGCGTCACGCCGGCGGCCGGACGAGTCTGGCCGCCAGGGCGTCGAGGACCCAGTCCAGGCCGGTCGCGAAGGTTTCCTCGGCGTCCACGTCCGTGCCGTCGTGCACGGCCTCGGCCAGTGCCGGGTAGCGGCCGGTGGCCAGCATCCTCGTCAGGTGCGGGCCGGAGGCACGCTGCCAGTCGAGCCTGGACAGGCCGGTGGCGCGCTCGGCCCGCAGGTTCGCGGTCTCCCGTCTGATCGCGCCGGTGAAGTAGGCGCTGACGGTCTCCACGGCGCGCATGACGGTGTCGATGTCGGCGAGGCCGTCCAGGGCGGACAGCGTGGCCTCGGCCACGGCGAGGCCGTTCGGGCCCAGGGCCGGGCGGCCGCCGAGCAGGTCGGCCAGCCATTCGTGGCGCAGGGCGGCCCGCCTGGTGCGGTGGGCGAGGGCGCCCAGCGCCTCCCGCCAGTCGCCGGGCCGCTCCTCGGGGAGGATCTCGGCGTACACCTCGTCCACCATGAGGTCGAACAGCTCCTGCTTGGTGGAGATGTATCCGTACAGCCGCATCGGGCCGGCCTCCAGCCGGGCGGCGACCTTGCGCAACGACACCGCCTCCAGCCCGCCCTCGTCGGCCAGCGCGATCGCGGCTGCGACGATCCGCTCACGGTCGAGCGGCACGGGACGAGCCGGTGGCTGGGGCCGGTCCCACACAGTCATGGTCACACCGTTCCGTTGCGTCGCATCACGATCGGGAAATACAGTGTATCGGCATGAGACACCGTATCGCCGTGGTCGGGAGCGGCCCCGCCGGCCTCACCTTCGCCCGTGTCCTGCACCGCCACGGCCACCCGGTCACCGTCCTCGAACGCGATCCTGCCCCCGACGCCCGCCCGCCGGGCGGCACGCTGGACCTGCACGAGGGGCTGGGCCAGCTCGCGCTGGACAAGGCCGGGCTGCTGGCGGACTTCCGGGCGCTGTCCCGTCCCGAGGGCCAGGCCATGCGGATCCTGGACACCGACGGGACCGTGCTACGCGAGTGGCGACCCCGTCCGGACGACCGGGCCAACCCGGAGATCGACCGCGGGCAACTGCGCGACCTGCTGCTCGGCCCGCTCGACGTCCGGTGGGGCCGGGGCGTGACCCGGGTGGTGCCGGGGGCGGGGGGCGGCGCACAGGTCCACTTCGCGGACGGACGGGCGGAGGCGTTCGACCTCGTGGTCGGCGCGGACGGTGCCTGGTCCCGGACCCGCCCGGCCGTCTCGGCGGTGACGCCGCACTACACCGGTGTCACGGCGTTCGAGACCTCCCTGGACGACGTCGACACCCGCCATCCCGGCCTCGCCCGGTTGATCGGCGACGGCTCCCTGGCCGTGTACGGCGTGAACCGGGCTCTCGTCGCCCAACGCAACAGCGGCGGCCACGTCAAGGTGTACGCCCAGTTCCGCGCGCCGCTCGACCGGCACGCGGACCTGGACCTGGCTGACGCCGAAGCCGTGCGGTCGGGCCTGCTGGCCCGGTTCGACGGCTGGGCCGCTCCCGTCCTCGACCTCCTCCGCCACGGCGCCGCGTTCGTCCACCGCCCCCTGTACGTGCTGCCCGTCGCCCACACCTGGACCCACCTCCGCGGGGTGACCCTGCTGGGCGACGCCGCCCATCTGATGCCACCGCTCGGGGCCGGCGCCAACCTCGCGATGCTGGAGGGCGCCGAACTCGCCGAGTCCGTCGCCGCCGCCCCCGGAGATCCGGACGAGGCCGTCCGCGCCTTCGAGGAACGGATGTGGGCCCGGGCCGAGAGGTGGGCGAGGATCACGACGGTCGGCCTGGACCGCCTGGTGAGCCCCGACCCCGCCGCGGCCCTCGCCCTCTTCGACGAGGTCCAGCCGTCCTGACCGCCGGGCGCGGGAGCGGCGGCCGCACCGGCGGCGCCGGCCCACGAACCGCGTCCCGGCGACCTCAGCCCAGGAAGGCCGCCGCCACCGCCGCGTCCAGCAGCGGGGCGGCCGCGCCGCTGCCGTCGGCGGGGACGGTCCACAGGTCGGCGCCGAAGTCGCCGGGCAGGGCGTAGACCAGGGTGGAGGAGTCGGACCAGAGCGCCTGGTCGTCGATGCTGCGCTGCTCGGCGGTCGCGGTCTCCGTCATGGTGGCCAGGTCCAGCACGTACAGGCGCCAGGGCGCGTCGGCGTCGGCGCCGGCCACCCGCTTCTTGTAGGCGATCCTGGTGCCGTCGGGCGACAGGGACGGGCACTCGACGTTCTGGTGCAGGGTGGTGAGGGTACGGGCGGCCAGGTCGCCGCGGACCAGGTAGGTCTGCCCGGCGGTCGCCAGCGTGGCGTAGAAGGTGCCGTCGTCGGCGAAGGTGACGCCCCAGATGTTGACGTCGTGCGCCTGGTACGGGTGTCCGTCCTTGACCACCGCGAAGGTCTCCAGGTTGTCCTGCAGGCTCCAGTCGCGGGTGTCGACGATCGAGGTCCGGGTCGAGAAGTCGGTGCCGGCGTAGGAGTCCCCGCTGACGAAGACCGTCCAGGCCGCCAGGTGGCCGGAGGGCGAGACCCGGGACCGGGTCGGGATGCCGGCCACCGGGAAGTGCCGCAGCTCCTGCATCCGGTCGTCCAGCACCACGGCCCGGTAGGTGTCCTGCAGGGCGCCGCGCTCGGCCTGCAGGCAGATCCCGGTGCCGGCGGCGGCGTGGAAGCGCAGGCACTGCAGGCCGGAGGCGGTGCGGACGCCCCGGGGGTCGTCCAGCGGGACGCTGACGATCTCGTCGTGGTGCGGCCCCCAGGCCATGTTCCGGAACAGCATCCTCCGGGCGCCCGCCGACGCGTGCAGTTCCACGTGGCCGGGGACGACCGACGGGCCGCCGGGCTGCGCCTGGTCCCGGCGGCCCGAGCGGTCCGCCGCGTACAGCACCGAGCCGGTGCCGACCGCGCCCAGCAGCAGGACGGCCACCAGCAGGACCACCACCCGGCCGGTCGGGCGCCCGCGGCGCGGGGACAGGAGGTCGGTCACGAAGGCACCTCGGAGGGGTCGCGGGGTTCACGCAGGACGAAGGCGGCGCCGGCCACGCAGAGCGCCAGGGCGCCGGCCGACCAGGCCAGCGCCGTGGTGCCGCCGACCGCGCTCCAGGCCGCGCCGAAGGCCAGCGAGCAGGCGAACCTGGCCAGCGCCTGCCCGGTGCCGACCAGGGCCAGGCCGGCTCCGCGCTGCCCCTGGGGCACGGCGTCGGCGGCGGCCGCCGCCAGCACGCCGTCGGTGGAGGCGTAGAAGGCGCCGTGCAGCAGCAGGACGCAGAACGCCACGGCGTCGCCGGACACCGGGCCGAGCAGCAGCCCGTACGCCAGCAGCAGCAGGCCGTGGCCCGCCAGGAACAGCCGGCGGCGGCCGATCCGGTCGGCGAGGGCGCCGAGCGGGACGGCGAGCAGCAGGAAGGCCGCGGCGGTGCCCAGCGGCAGCAGCGGGAACCACTCGGCGGAGAGGCCGAGCCGGCGCTGCAGCAGCAGGTAGAGGAACGAGTCGCTGACGGTGGTCAGGCCGAGCAGCACCGCACAGACCGTCAGCCGGCGCAGTGCGGGCAGCCGCAGCAGGGCGAACGCGTCGCGCAACGAGGCGGGTGCGGGCGACGGTGCCTGCTTCCCCGGCCGGCCCGGCACGAAGAGCAGCAGCACCAGCACGCCCAGCGCGGCGACGCAGCCGCTGACCGCGAACACCGCGTCGTAGCCGCCCTGCTCGCCCCCGTCGGCGAGCAGCGGCCCGCCGGCCAGGCGCAGCACCGCGAACGCGGCCAGGGGGCCGAGCAGGGCGCCGGCCGTGTCCATCGCGCGGTGCACGCCGAAGGCCCGGCCGCGGTGCTCGGGTTCGGTGGCGAGCGAGATCATCGCGTCCCGGGGGGCGGTCCGCAGTCCCTTGCCGGTGCGGTCGACGGCGATCACGGCGCCGATCAGCGGCACGGTGTGGGCGAGCAGCAGCAGCGGTTTGCAGAGCGCTGAGAGCCCGTAGCCGACGGCCGCGACCGTCTTGTGGCCGCTCCGGCCGCGGTCGGCGAGGTGCCCGCCGGCCAGCCGGACGAGGGCGCCGACACCGTTGTTGAGGCCGTCCAGGACGCCGAAGCCGAGCGGGGACAGGCCGAGTCCGGTGAGCAGGTAGAGCGGCAGGACGGCGCTGACCATCTCCGAGGAGACGTCGGTGATCAGGCTGACCGCGCCCAGGGCGAGCACCGTGCCGGGGACGGCGGCCGCCCGCCGCCCCGGGCGGGTGCCCGGGGCGGCGGCGGCGGAGGCCGGCGCGGTGGTGCCGCGGCGATCCGCGAGGTACACGGCCGTCAGTTCCAGATGCCGGTGATGTCGGCGGCGGTGGCGGCGTTGCCGGCGTGGCTGGTGAGACCGGCGAGGTCCTCCACCGTGCGCAGCACGTTGTAGTGGTTGTAGGTGGTGGCGGAGCTGCTGCCCGGCGTCACGTGCTGGCCGTACAGGACGGTCGGGATCTTGTTGCCGGACAGCTTGTTGTCCTCGTCGAAGGTGACGACCAGGATGCTGTTGTGGGTCTGGGCCCAGGTGGCGTACGCGCCGAGGTTGTTCTTGATCCAGGTGTCACCGGTGCCGACCGAGCAGTCGTGCATGTCGCTGCACAGGTTCGGGACCACGAAGGAGACCTTCGGCAGCGTGGTGTAGTCGGTGGGGAACTGCGCGAAGGTGTACGCGGTGTTGGTCGGCACGTTGCTGAAGCCGAACCACGGGTTGTGCTTCTGCGCGTACTTGCCGCTGGAGCAGACCGTCGAGCCCTGGCTCGGCAGCGTCTCGTTGTAGCTGGCCCAGGTCTTGCCGGCGGCGATCAGCTCGGACGCCAGGTTCGGCTGGTTGATCGAGCCGACACCGACACAACTGTCGTCGGTGCGGCCCTGGTTGCTGCCGGAGAACAGCATGTAGTAGTTGGGCTCGCTGGGGTGGGTCAGCCCGTAGGAGTTGGTCAGGCTGGCGCCGCCGGCCTTGAGGGTGTTGTTGATGTACGGCGCGCTGGAGCTGCCGATCACCTGGGAGTAGGCGTGGTTCTCCATCACCACGACGATCACGTGGTCGGGGGTGGGGAGACCGACCACGGCCTGGGCGGTGCTGCCGGTGGCGGCCCAGATGCCGAGCGAGCCGGCGACCAGGCCGAAGCCTGCGGCGAGGGCGGTGAGGGGACGGCGGGGGCGCTTGCTGTTCCGAGCGAAGGGCATGGTGACCTCCGTGCACAGGGGAATGGGGGGCGGAGCGCCGTAACCCTAGGGTCGGCCCGGTGGCGTTTACGGCACAAGGGACATGAAGAAAAAGCGAACAACGGCCGCCCGGGGCGTCACCTGCCGCGGTCACCCGGCGGCGCAGGTCACAGTTGTCCCGATTGACCGCCCGCGTACCGGCGTGGTGGGATTTCGGGGCCGCGCAGCGGTGACCGGACGGGAGGAGCCACGCGTGATCGGTCTGGTCGCCGTCAGCGCCGCAGGCCGCCCGCTCGCCGCCGAACTGCACGCCGCCTGGCCGGACGGCAGCCGGGTCCACCGCGCCGTCCGGGGCTCCTGCGCCGGCCCGGCCGAGACCTTGGCCAGGGCCCTCCAGGAGTGCCGGCAGGTGGTCTGCTTCAGTTCCGTGCCCCTGGCGGTCCGCCTGCTCGGCCCCGAGCTGGAGCACCTCGACCCGGTCCCCGCGGTGGTCTGCGTGGACCCGGACGCCCGGTACGCCGTCCCCCTCACCGGCGGGGCCGAGGAGCTGGCCGCGCAGGTCTGCGGCGTGCTCGGCGCCCGCCCGGTCGTCACCGGCGGGCCGCCGGCCGCGCCCGGACCGCTCGACGCCCTGCGGCGCCACGGCACCACGATCAGCGCCGGGGGTGCGGGCGAGGAGATCACCCGGGCGATCGCGGCCGGGCAGCCGGTGCGCCTGGAGCGCGACCGGGTGCACCCCCTGCCGGCGCTCCCGCCCGGCGTCCGCGCGGACGCCCCGGCGCACGCGCCCGTGCTGCGCGTCACCGACCGCGCGCCCGGCGCGGGCCCGGCCGGGCTCACCTTCCACCCGCGCACCCTGGTGGTCGGTGTCGGCGCCGGCCGCGCCGCCGACGGGCAGGAGCTGGTCCGGCTGGTCCTGGCGGCCCTGGCCGAGGGCGGCCTGTCCCGGTACTCGGTCGTCCAACTCTCCACCCTGGACGGCAAGAAGGACCACCCGGCGGTCCGCTGGGCGGCCCTGGTGCTGGGCGTACCCGTGGTGGGCCACCCGGCCGACGCACTGGCTGCCGTACGGGTGCCGCACCCCTCACGTGCGGCGGAGCTGGCGGTCGGCACCCCGAGCGTCGCCGAGGCGGCCGCCCTGCTGGACGCCCCCGGCGGTGAACTGCTCCTCCCCAAGCGGAAGTCGGCGGCGGCCACGGTCGCGGTGGCCCGCCGCGCGGTGCGCGGACGGCTCGCGGTGATCGGCCTGGGCCCGGGCGACCGGGACCTGCTCACCCCGCGCGCGGTGGCCGAACTGCGCCGCGCCGCCGTGGTGGTGGGCGCCGCCGAGGAGTTGGACCGGATCGCCGACCTGCTGCTGCCCGGCACCCGGCGGGCCGCACCCGCGGCCGGCTCCGGCCCGCCGGCCGGCAGCGCCGGGCGCGACCGGGCGGCCGTCGCCGCCGGCCTCGCCGAGCAGGGGTACGCCGTCGCGCTGGTCGGCGCCGGTGACGCGGCCGAGTACGCCGGGCAGGTCGCGGCGGGCGCCGGGTTCGACCTGCTGCACGTCCCCGGGTTGCCGGCGCCGGGGCCTTCGGCGGCCGGGCCTCCGGCGCCCGGCCCGCCCGCGTCCGGCCACCCCCCACCCGGCCCGCTCGTCCCCGGAGTGCCCGCAGCCGGCCAGCCCGCTCGTCCGAACCACGCAGGAGCAACACCGTGACCAGCACCATCGACCAGCCCGACACCGCCGCCCCGGGCGCCGGCGACACCGGCGCGGCGGGGCCCGGGCCCGACCTGCGACACCACGGTGACGCCGAGGTCCGCACCCCCGGGCTGGTCGACCTGGCCGTCAACGTCCGCACCGGCACCCCGCCGGCCTGGCTGCGCGAGCACCTCGCCGACACCATCGCCGGACTCGCCGCCTACCCCGAGCAGAGCGCGGCCCGCGCCGCCGTCGCCGCCCGGCACGGCCGGCCCGAGGACGAGGTGCTGCTGACCGCCGGCGCCGCCGAGGCCTTCGTCCTGCTGGCCCGCGTACTGACCCCACGTCAGGCCGTCGTGGTGCACCCGCAGTTCACCGAACCGGAGGCGGCCCTGCGGGACGCTGGACACCAGGTCGGACGGGTCGTGCTGACGCCCGGGAACGGGTTCCGGCTCACCGCCGGCGCCGTCCCCGAGAGCGCCGACCTGGTGGTGGTCGGGAACCCCACCAACCCGACCTCCGTCCTGCACCCCGCCGCGGCCCTCACCGCCCTGGCCCGGCCCGGCCGCACCCTGGTCGTGGACGAGGCCTTCATCGACACCGTCCCCGGCGAGCACGAGTCCCTGGCCGCGCTGCGCGGCCTGCCCGGCCAGGTCGTCGTGCTGCGCAGCCTCACCAAGACCTGGGGCCTGGCCGGCCTGCGGATCGGCTACGTCCTCGGGCCCGCGCCGCTGATCACCGCGCTCTCGGCCGCCCAGCCGCTCTGGCCGGTCTCCACGCCCGCCCTGGCCGCCGCCGAGGCCTGCAGCGCACCCGCCGCCCTGGCCGAGGCCGAACGGGCCGCCGCCGCCACGGCCCTGCAGCGCACCCACCTGCTCAAGGGCCTGGCCGTGCTCCCCGCCGTCCGGGTGCACGGCGACCCGGCCGCCTCCTTCGTCCTGGTCGAACTGCCCGACGCGGCCGCCGTCCGGCTCCGGCTGCGCGACGCCGGCTTCGCCGTCCGCCGCGGCGACACCTTCCCCGGCCTCGGCCCGGACTGGCTGCGGATCGCCGTCCGCGACGAGGGGACGACGGACCGGTTCCTGGCGGCCTTGGCGTCCGTGCTCGGCTGACCCGGGCCGCCGGCTCCCCCGGCCGGCACCGGTCAGGCCCTCGGGGCGGCCGCCCAGTCGGCCAGCGTGGCGAAGTCGGCCGGGAGCAGGCCGGTCCGGGCGTCGATCCGCAGGGTCAGGGCCGGGCCGGGGTGGTGGGCAGCGATCCACTCGGTGTCCTGCGGGCCGAGTTCGTCGTCCACCCAGGCGAAGGGGCGCCCGGCGGCCCAGGCGGTCAGCCGGCGGGTCTTCCAGTGCAGGCCGTCCGGGTCCTCCTGATGGAGCTGCGGCCAGGCGATGTACGGCAGGCGGGGCAGGCCCAGCAGCGGGGCGAGCCAGGTGTTGGCCTCGTCCATCCAGGTGCTCGCCCAGACCAGTTCATAGGGCAGCGCGAGCAGTTCGGGGCCGTGCCCGGGGTTGAGCCAGACCCGCAGCGGCCGCACGTACTCGGCCGGCCGCTGCGGATGCCGGGCCACCCAGGAGTCCGGCTTGATCCGGTGCGTGCGGTAGCCCGCCGGGCGGCGGTGCGGCTTGGCCGCGTACGGGTTGAGCGGGCCGTCCACGTCGAGGAGCAGCAGCGGCGCGGGCGGCGGCGTCATGCCCGCCATCCTCGCCCGGCGGGCGGTGGACGGACAAGGGAGCCCGGAGGCCGCAGTGCCCGAGTGCGGGGCCGGCCCCGGTCCGGAGCCACCGTCAGGGCCGCTGCCAGAGCTTGCGCTCGGCCAGCAGCGGCAGCACGCCCTCGCCGAACCAGTAGGCCTCCTCCAGGTGCGGCATGCCGGAGAGGATGAACTCCTCGATGCCCAGGGCGTGGTACTCCTCGACGAGGGCGGCCACCTCCCGGTGGCTGCCCACCATCGCGGTGCCCGCACCGCCCCGGATCAGCCCGATGCCGGCCCACAGGCCCGGGTGGATCTCCAGCCGCTCGGCCGAACCGCCGTGCAGCTCCAGCATCCGCCGCTGGCCCACCGACTCGCTGCGGGCGAGGGCCCGTTGGGTCTCCCGGATCCGGTACGGGTCCATCCCGGCGAGCAACCGGTCCGCCTCGGCCCAGGCCTGGGCCGAGGTGTCCCGGGCGATCACGTGCAGCCGGATGCCGAACCGCGGCGCCCGCCCGTGCGCGGCGGCCAGCCCGCGGATCCACGCGATCTTCTCCGCGACCTGGGCGGGCGGTTCGCCCCAGGTGAGGTAGACGTCGGCGTGCCGCGCCGCGACCTCGCCCGCCGCCGCCGAGGAACCGCCGAAGTACACCGCCGGGACCGGCTCCGGCAGGCGGTTCAACTTGGCCCGCTCCACCCTCAGATGCGGGCCGTGGTGGTCGACCGTCTCGCCCGCCCAGAGCCGCCGCGAGATGTCCAGGAACTCGCCGGCCCGGGCGTACCGGGCGTTCTTGTCGAGGAAGTCCCCGTACGCGCGCTGCTCGGCGGACTCGCCGCCGGTGACCACGTTGAGCAGCAGCCGCCCGCCGGACTGGCGCTGGTAGGTGGCCGCCATCTGGGCGGACAGCGTCGGGCTGACCTGACCCGGACGGAAGGCCACCAGGTACTTCAGCCGTTCGGTCACCTGGGTGAGCATCGCGGTGGTCAGCCAGGCGTCCTCGCACCAGGCGCCGGTGGGGGTGAGCACCGCCTCGAAGCCCAACTGCTCCGCGCTGCGGGCGACCTGCCCCAGGTAGGCGATGCTAGGCGGCCGGTCGGAGCCGGCCGCGCCGGGGGTCGAGCCGTGGCCGCCGCCGACGACGTGACGGCTGTCGCCGTTGGTGGGGAGGAACCAGTGGAAGGCGAGGGACATGCGCGTACTCCTGACCGGGTGCGGCCGGCACTGCCGGGCGCTGCCTGCGGAAACCTGCGGGTGACGGAGGTGACGGGTCAGCCTCGACAGGTGGCACCGGCCAGCCGGCACAGGTCGACGTGCAGGCGTCGGACCAGGCGGCGGGCGGGAGCGGCGGTCATGGGGAGGATTATCCGGGGGCGGCTCGCCCCGGATCAAGGGCCGGGGGCCGGCGCCTCGTCGCCGGGCGGGGCCGGGCGGCTCTCGTCGGGGCGGGCCGGGCGGTGCGGGTCTCGCGGGGCGGAACGACGGACGCCCGCCGTCACCCCTTGCGGGGGACGGCGGGCGTCACGTTGCAGCGGACGAACAGAGCCTCGGGCTCAGATCTGGCCGGCCTTTTCCAGCGCCGAGCAGCAGGTGTTGACCATGAGGCGGGTCACCACGTACGGGTCGACGTTGGCGTTCGGGCGACGGTCCTCGATGTAGCCCTTCTGGTCGACCTCGACCTGCCACGGGATGCGGACCGAGGCGCCGCGGTTGGAGACGCCGTAGCTGTAGACGTTCCACGGGGCGGTCTCGTGCTTGCCCGTCAGGCGGGACTCGATCTCGGCACCGTACTGGGTGACGTGCTCCAGGACCTTCTCCTGCGAGGCGCCGAGCGACTCGCAGGCGGTGATGATGGCGTCGTAGCCCTCACGCATCGCCTTGGTGGAGAAGTTGGTGTGCGCGCCGGCACCGTTCCAGTCGCCACGGGCGGGCTTGGCGTCGAGGGTGGCGTCGATGCCGAACTCCTCGGCGGTGCGGTAGAGCAGGTAGCGGGCGACCCACATGTGGTCGGAGACGGTCAGCGCGTCGACCGGGCCGATCTGGAACTCCCACTGGCCGGGCATGACCTCGGCGTTGATGCCGCAGATCGCGAGGCCCGCGGCGAGGCAGCGGTCGAGGTGCAGCTCGACGATCTCGCGACCGAAGACCTCCTCGGCGCCGACGCCGCAGTAGTAGCCGCCCTGCGGGGCCGGGAAGCCGCCCTCGGGGAAGCCGAGCGGGCGCGAGCCCTTGAAGAAGGTGTACTCCTGCTCGATGCCGAAGATCGACTCCTGAGCGGCGAACTGCTCGGCGATCGGGCGCAGCAGGGCGCGGGTGTTCGAGGCGTGCGGCGTGCCGTCGATCTCGTTGACCTCGCACAGGACGAGGATGTTGTCGCCGCCACGGATCGGGTCCGGGAAGGTCGCGACCGGCTCAAGAACGCGGTCCGACGCGTGACCCTCGGCCTGGTTGGTGGACGAGCCGTCGAAGCCCCAGGTGGGGATCTTGTCCGCGTTGGCCAGGATCCGAGTCTTGGAGCGGAGCTTGGCGGTCGGCTGCGTGCCGTCGATCCAGATGTACTCGGCCTTGATTGCCACGGCGGTGAACCTCGCAAACTGAGTGGTGGGTGCCCGCGTAGCGTCGCAAGCCGCCGTTTCCCGGTTGTTCCTCCTATGTGACGCCCATGTAAACCAACTGTCCGCACCGGCCCTGTCACGCTCCGGGAGTGCCGCCGGTGTCACCCCCGGGGCGCACGGGTGCCCCTGGAGACGGGGCGGACTTCCGAGGAAACGGGGCGGCCGCGCGCCGGGGTGCGGCGGCGGCCCGCCCAGGGTGACAGTCGGGGCGCACCTGTCTCAAGAGGCGCACCTCTCTCAAGGGGAGCGCCCTTCCCAAGAAGCGCTCCCCTTCCCGCTGTACCCACCCGTTCTGTACGCACCCGTCCCGGGAGGCGCCCCGCGCCCTCGGGTACCGCCCGCCCTCAGTGCCGTCGGGCGTGCACCCGGCGGCGGCGGGCGAACCAGAGGGCGCCCGCACCGCCGGCGAGCAGCGCGGCGGCGCCGGCGGCCAGCGGGCCGGTGCCGTTGCCGCCGGTGGCGGCGAGGTGCTCACCGGCGGCCTGCGGCACGGCCGCCTTGCCGCTCGCCGTGCCGTCCGCCGCCTTCACGGCGGCCGGGGTCGCCGGCGGCGGGGTCGAGGGGGCGGGGGCCGCCGTTCCGGGGGCGGTCGGGGCCGGCTTCTCGCAGCTCACCGAGGCGATCGTGACGGTGCCGCTGACCTTGGCCACGTTGAGGTTGAGCGGGTTCAGCTCGACGCGGACCTCCAGGGCGGAGGCGGCGGCCGTGCTGCTGGTGGCGCTCCGCCTGGAGAACTCGACCGAGACGCTGCCGACGGCCGGCACGTCCACCGTGGTGGGTGCGTACAGGCCGACGGCGACCGGCTTGCCGAGGACGGTGAGCTTGGCGGGGGCGGTGACGTCGGCGGTGGGCGGCCCGTCGACCGGGCAGGTCACCTTGGAGCTGAGGGCCTCCAGGCCGAGCAGCGAGGTGAGCGGCAGGCCCGGCGCGTGGACGTCGGCGTTGACCAGCTCGACGGAGGCGGCGGCCCCCTTGGCGTCGACCGTGGTGACGGACCGGCCGACGTCGGCCTTGACCAGCGTGACCGGGCCCTGCTGGTCGACGCCGTCGACCTTCGCGGTGAGCACGGAGCCGTCGCGCCTGGCGGGGCTCTCCACCTTGTTCAGCGAGATGTTCACCGGCACGTCCACGGCCTTGTTCAGCAGGCTGACGTCCAGGTCCACCTCGGCCGTGACCGCGCGGGCGCTGCCGGTGGCCGGGCCGCCCGTCGAGCCGGTGCCGCCGGCGCCGGAGACGGCGCCGGGCCCGGTCGCGTGTGCGGCGGTGGCGGGCAGCACGGCCGCCGCGACGACCAGGGTGGCGACGGCGACACGGAGAGATGAGGACAGCAAAGGAGGAACCCCCACACATGGCGATCGGGAGAGAGCGCGCCACCGATGTCACCCCGTGCGCGGCAAGGCTCCGCGTCGGACCGGGGGAAGGCTGTCGCTCTCGACTGCCGCCATCCTCTTCGAACAATCCGTCACATGAGTAACACGGAGCGTCAGTTCACTCCTTCGGGTGAGATTGACGCCATGTGTTGACGGTACGGCGACAGGAGCCCACCGCGCGCCCCGGACCGGGCCACGGCACCGGGCGGCCCAACGCCCGTGAGCGCTAAGGCAGTCGCCAGTCCACCGGCTGCGCACCCTGCCGGACCAGCAGTTCGTTGGCCCGGCTGAACGGACGCGAGCCGAAGAAACCGGAGTTCGCCGAGTACGGACTCGGATGCGCCGACTCCACCGCCGGCACCTCCCCCAGCAACGGGCGCAGGTTACGGGCGTCGCGCCCCCAGAGGATCGCGACCAGCGGGCCGCCGCGCGCCACCAGCGCCTTGATCGCCTGCTCGGTGACCTCCTCCCAGCCCTTGCCCCGGTGCGCGGCCGGCTTGCGCGGCGCGGTCGTCAGGGCGCGGTTGAGCAGCAGGACGCCCTGCTCGGTCCAGGGCGTGAGATCGCCGTTGGAGGGCTGCGGCAGGCCGAGGTCCTGGCCGTACTCCTGGTAGATGTTGATCAGGCTGGCCGGGATCGGCCGGACCTCCGGCGCCACCGAGAAGGACAGGCCGACAGCATGCCCCGGTGTGGGGTAAGGGTCCTGTCCGACGATCAGCACCCGCACCGCGTCGAAGGGCTGCTGGAAGACGCGCAGCACGTTCGGCCCGGAGGGCAGGTAGGTTCGGCCGGCGGCGATCTCCGCGCGCAGGAAGTCGCCCATGGCGGCCACCTGTCCGGCGACCGGCTGCAGTGCGGTGGCCCAGCCGGGCTCGACGATCTCGTTCAGTGGACGCGGTGCCATGCGCACCACCCTATCGGCCCAACGCGGGCCGCCCCGCCGGGGCCGCCGGCCGGCCGGACGCGGCCCGTACGCCTGCCCCGCCGCGGCCGTAGGCCTGCCCGGCCGCGGCCCGTACGACCACCCCGGCGGGGCGAAGGACCCGTCCTGACGGCGCCGCGGGGAACCGCCCGGCCGACCGGATCAGCCGACCGGACGGCCCCGCAGCACCACCAGCCGCGGGTCCGCCAGCACCCGGACGTCGGCGCGCGGGTCCTCGGCGTAGACCACCAGGTCGGCGGAGGCGCCCTCGGTCAGACCGTCCCGGCCGAGCCAGGCCCTGGCGGCCCAACTGGCCGCCGAGAGCGCCTCGGCGGCCGTCAGGCCGGCCTTCACCAGTTCCGCGACCTCCTGCGCGACCAGGCCGTGGGCGAGCGAGCCGCCGGCGTCCGTGCCGACGTAGACCGGGATCCCGGCGTCGTGCGCGGCGGCCACCGTGTCGTAGCGGCGCTCGTGCAGCCGGCGCATGTGCGCGGACCAGGCCGGGAACCTGTCCTCGCCGCCGGCCGCCAGCTTCGGGAAGGTCGCGATGTTGACCAGGGTCGGGACGATCGCCACCCCGCGCTCGGCGAACTGCGGGATCAACTCCTCGGTCAGGCCGGTGGCGTGCTCCACGCAGTCGATCCCGGCGGCCAGCAGGTCGGGCAGCGACTCGGCGGCGAAGCAGTGCGCGGTGACCCGAGCGCCCTCCTGGTGCGCCGCCGCGATCGCCTCGGCCAGCGCGTCGCCCGGCCAGCAGGCCGCCAGGTCGCCCCGGTCGCGGTCGATCCAGTCGCCGACCAGCTTCACCCAGCCGTCGCCGCGCCGGGCCTCCGCGCGGACGTACGCGGGCAGGTCCCCGGGCTCGATCTCGTGCGCGTAGTTGCGGATGTAGCGCCGGGTGCGGGCGATGTGGCGGCCCGCGCGGATGATCCGGGGCAGGTCCTCGCGGTCGTCGATCCAGCGGGTGTCGGCGGCCGAGCCGGCGTCGCGGATCAGCAGGGTGCCGGCGTCGCGGTCGGTGAGGGCCTGCTTCTCGCTGGTCGCCTCGTCCACCGCTCCGTGCGCGTCCAGGCCGACGTGGCAGTGCGCGTCGACCAGGCCGGGCAGCACCCAGCCGGTGACCGTCCGGACATCGCCGCCGGTCGGCCGGTCGAAGGCCACCCGCCCGTCCACCACCCAGAGTTCGTCCCGGACGTCCTCGGGGCCGACCAGCACCCGGCCCTTGATGTGCAGCACCCCAGCGTCGCTCATGCCCGCACTCTACCGACGGGTCCGGCCGGGCCGGCGGCGGACGATGGGGCAGACTGGGCACCGGGGCCCGTCCGCACGGTGCCCTCCGTACACCACTGGCCGCCCCCGGCCACCGGTGGGGCGGCCCCGCGGAGGCCTGCGGGCCCGCCCCCGGCCGGCCGGGGGCGGGCCACCACGACCAGCGAAAGGCCGGCCCCGTGAGCCCCTTCCTCGACCTCCCCCCGCTCGGCGCCGCGCACTTCGCCGCGATCGAGGACAAGGTGGCCGCGCTGCTGCACACCACCGCCGACGTGATCATCACCCAGGGCGAGGCCCTGCTCCCGCTGGAGGCGGCCATCCGCGGCGCCGCGCACCCGGGCAGCACGGCGCTCAACGTCGTCACCGGCCCGTACGGGCAGACCTTCGGGAACTGGCTGCGGGACTGCGACGCCAAGGTCGTCGACCTGACGGTGCCGTTCGACTCCGCCGTCACCGCCGACCAGGTCGCCCAGGCCCTGCGGGCGGACCCGGAGATCGACTTCGTCTCGCTGGTGCACGCCGAGGCCGCCACCGGCAACACCAACCCGGTGGCGGAGATCGCCGCGGTGGTGCGCGAGCACGGCGCCCTGCTGATGCTGGACGCCGTCGCCTCGGTCGCCGCCGAGCCGCTGCTGACCGACGCCTGGGGCGTGGACCTCTGCGTGATCGGCGGGCAGAAGGCGATGGGCGGCCCGGCCGGGGTCTCGGCGGTGTCGGTGAGCGGGCGGGCCTGGGAGCGGATCACCGCCAACCCGGCGGCGCCGCGCCGCTCCTACCTCTCGCTGCTGGACTGGAAGGAGCGCTGGACGGACGCCGGACGCACCGTGCTGCCGCACGCCCCGGCCCAGTTGGAGATGCTCGCGCTGGACGCCTGCCTCGACCGGATCGCCGCCGACGGCCTCGACGCCACCATCACCCGGCACCGGGCCGCGGCGGCCGCCGTCCGCGCCGGGGTGCGGGCGCTCGGCACGCTGACCCCGTTCGTCCCCGCCGACGGGCACGCGGCTCCGGTGGCCACCACCCTGCGCACCCCGCCCGGTCTGAACGCGGCCGAGCTGGCCGCCGGCCTGGACCCCGCCCTGCCCGTCCAGGCGGGCGGCGGCGCGCTGGCCGCGGAGATGCTGCGGGTCAACCACTACGGCCGGAACGCGTCGGCGGAGGTCGTCCAGGACTGCCTGACCGCACTCGGCGAGGCGTTGCTGGCCACGGGCGCAGCCGCCGACGTGCCGACGGCGACGGCGGCCGCGGCGACGGCCTGGAGGGCGGCGGGCGGCCCCACCGGGTGACCCCCGCCGCAGGGGGCCGGTCGGGGCGGAGCGGCCGCCCCGACCGTGCGCGTGCGGGCGCCCCGGGGACGGCCGGGGCGACCACGACCGACGGGCCTCCCGAACACCTCAGGTGAACAAGGAAGAGCTCTCCGTAACACGCATCGATGTATCATACGTTGCCGTATGATTCCTCCTTGGATGTCTGGTGACCCATGTCCTTCTACGGCCGTCACGACGTACTGCAACAACTGGCCGGGCACCTGAGCGCGATCAGCGCACAGGGGCAGGGTCGGATGCTCGCGGTCCGCGGCCGGCGACAGGTCGGCAAGTCCCGCCTGTTCACGCGCTTCGTGGAGGGGTCCGGCCTGCCGTACCTCTACTTCACGGCGGTGAAGAACGCCGACCCGCAAACCCAGTTGCAGGGGCTGACGGCCGACCTCGGCACGGCGCGCACGCCCCTTCCGGAGGCCGACACCCTGTTCGCCTCACCGCCGTCCTCCTGGTCTGACGCCTTCGGCCGGCTCGCGCTCGCCTGCTCGCGGACACCCGCCGTCGTGGTGCTGGACGAGTTCCCCTGGGCCGCGGCCACGGACCCGACGTTGGAGGGCGCCCTGCAGAACGCCTGGGACCGGCGGCTGGAGCGGACGCCCGTCCTGCTGGTCCTGATCGGCTCCGACGTCACCATGATGGAACGGCTCACCGAGCACGACCGGCCGCTGTACGGGCGAGCCCGCGAGCAGCTGATCCGGCCCTTCAACCCCGCCGAGTGCGCCGAGGCACTGGGCTCCGGCCACGATCCCATGGACGCCTTCGACGCCCATCTGGTCACCGGGGGCTACCCACGACTGCTCCTGGAGTGCGCGACCGCGGGCGGCGCCCGGCGTCTCGTCGAACAGGAGCTGACCGACGAGAACAGCAGCCTCGTGGTCACCGGGCAGCGGGTGGTGGACGCCGAGTTCCCCGACGGGCCGCAGGCCCGGCGGGTGCTCTCGGCGATGGGCGGTCACGAGGTGGGCGTGGCCGCCTTCTCGCAGATCGTCGGCCGGCTGCCCGAAGCCGGCAGCACCGCCCAGACCGCGGCGACCCGTGCTCTCAAGACGCTGACCGAGCAGAAGGGCGTCGTCGCGGCGGACGTGCCGATCGGCGCGCCACCCCGCGGGAAGCTCCGGCGCTACCGGATCGAGGATCCGTACCTACGGTTCTGGTTCCGCTTCGTGGAGCAGCAGATCCCGCACATCTCGCGCGGCCGGGCCGACATCGCCCTCGACGCGTTCGGGCGGGACTGGACGACCTGGCGGGGCAAGGCCGTCGAACCGCTGGTGCACGAGGCCCTGTTGCGACTGGCGCCCGAACTGCCGGCGCTCGACGGCGCGGACGAGGTGGGCAGCTGGTGGACCCGCGACAACACCCATGAGTACGACGTCGTGGCCCGGACCGCCCGGACCCGGCGGGTGACGGCCGTCGGCACGGTGAAGTGGCGGGAGCGCAAGCGGATCACCGCCGGCGAACTGGCCCATCTGGCCGGAGCCCGGGCCGTGGTGCCCGAGGCCGCCGGGGCCCGGCTGGTCACCGTCTGCCCGGCTGGCCTGCACACCGGGGTGAAGCCCGACCTGCACCTGGACGCGGGGGATCTGCTGGCAGCCTGGCAGCGATGAGGGCGGCCGGGCACGCCGGCCGACCGGAAGGGCTCCGGAGCAACGGGCGCCGGAGCGTGGGGGCGGAGTGCGGGGCCAGGGGTCCGGCGTGCGGGGGCCGTCCGGGCGGCGCGGGCCGGGTGAGGCCCGTCGGCCCGGGCTGCGGAGCGGCCGGGCCCGTGCGAACCTACGAAGGTGCCGGAGACCACGGAGGACGCCGCACCAGGCGAGGAACAGGGCCGGCCGGCGGGCGCTGCCCTGCTGGCCGCCACCTGCGTCTCGACCCTGGTCGTCAACGCCAACACCTCGGCGGTGAGCATCCTGCTGCCGGCGATCAGCGCGGACACCGGCGCGTCCCTCGACACCCTCCAGTGGGCCATCACCGGGTACTCGCTGGTCGGCGCGGCCGTGATCGTCACCTCGGGCGCCCTCGGCGACGTCTTCGGTCGGCGGCTGGTCTTCCTCGCCGGGCTGGCCCTGTTCATCGCCTCCTGCGCCGTGATCGCGCTGTCCGACAGCGGCGCGGGGGTCATCGCGGGCCGGGCGGTCCAGGGCGCCTCCGGGGCCACGATCCTGGCC
This sequence comes from Kitasatospora herbaricolor, assembly GCF_030813695.1. Classification (NCBI taxonomy): domain Bacteria; kingdom Bacillati; phylum Actinomycetota; class Actinomycetes; order Kitasatosporales; family Streptomycetaceae; genus Kitasatospora; species Kitasatospora herbaricolor. The sequence goes on along the minus strand of NZ_JAUSVA010000002.1, from coordinate 6,534,824 downwards.
TGCGGGATGAGCCTGCTGTCGGTGGCGACCTCGGGACAGGGCCGGGTCCGGGCCGTGACCGTGTGGGGCGCCGCCTCGGCGGTGGGCGCGGCCGTCGGGCCGCTGGTGGGCGGCCTGCTGGTGGACGGCATCGGGTGGCAGGGCCTGTTCTGGATCGACGCGGCGATCGCGGCGGCCTGCGTCCCGGTCACCCTGAGCGGCATCACCGAGTCCCGTGATCCGGACCGCAGCCGGTCGATCGACTTCGCGGGGACGGTACTGATCGCCGCCGTGCTGGCCCCGGCGCTGCTCGCGCTGAGCGAGGGCGCCGACTGGGGCTGGACGTCGGCGGGAGTGCTGGGCTGCCTCGCGCTGTCCCTGCTCGCGGCCCTCGCCTTCGTCGCGGTGGAGCGGCGGGTGGACGAGCCGCTGGTGGACCTGCGGCTGCTGCGCGACCGCGTGCTGATCGGCGCCACGGTGGCGATCCTGCTCAGCGCCGGCGTGATCAACGGCCTGATGTACCTGGTCAGCCTCTACTTCCAGAATCCCGCCACGCTCGCCCTGAGCCCGTTCCAGGCCGGCCTTGCGACCCTGCCCGCGACCGTGGGCCTGATCGCCGTCACCCCGCTGGTGCCCCGGGCCGTCAAGCGGCTGGGCGTCGGGCCGGTGATCGGGGCCGGTTTCGCGGCGGCGACGGCCGGCTGCGCGCTGCTGGTGCTGGTGCAGGCCGACTGGCGGTACGGGGCGTTCGCCCTGCCGCTGGTGCTGCTGGCCGCCGGCCTGGGGCTCGTGAACGGCCCGGCGAGTTCGGCGTCCACCTCGTCGGTGGCCGAGGACGACGTCGGCGCGGCGTCCGGCATCTCGAACATGGCCCGCTACATCGGTGCCGCCGCCTTCACCGCGGCCGTGGCCACCGTGAACACGTCCGTCGGCGCGTCGCACCTCGCGAGCGGCGAGGGGACGGCGCAGGCGCTGGCCGCGGGCCTCTCCCGGGCCTGCCTGCTGCTCACCATCGCGTGCGGGGTGGGCATCCTGCTCTCCGTCCTGGCGGCCCGGGCCCGCCGTCGCCGGGTCCGGCCCGGTGCGTACGGGGCGGCGGCGGCCTCGCACGCCCACACCGTGCGCACCGTCAGCGGTGTGGGCACCGCCGGCACCGCCGGCACGGAGGACGCGCCGTAGGGACGCGCGGCAGGAGGGGAGGCGGCGGGGGCGGCCGGTCCGTCCCGGGTCTTGCGGCCGAGCGGGAGAGCACTGTTCCCCGATCGTTCATCTCGGCGGCATCCCCGCCTCATCCACGCCCGGGATGGTCGTCGCAGCGGCATAGTTGGCTATACAACTCTGCCCGGCCGGAAACGTAGCGAGACGTTTCGGGAAGCACCGGACTAGGAGACACCCATGCCCCTGTCGCCGTACTGGCTGCGCGACAACTGCCCCTGCCCCGAGTGCCGCGACCCACGCAACGGGCAGAAGCTGTTCCAGATCACCGACCTGCCGGAGGACCTGGCGATCGCGGACCAGGACGAGCGCGACGGCCGGCTGGCGGTGCTCTGGTCCGACGGCCACCGCTCGCGCTACCCGCTGGAGTGGCTGGACTCCGAGGGCAGCGACGACGGGCGCAGCGAGGCCGGCAAGCGGCTGTGGGCCGCCGCCGACTTCGCCGCGGGCCTGCCCGAGGCCGACTGGGACGCCTACCTGGCGGACCCGGCGGAACGCGCGGCGGTGCTCGGCGCGGTGCTGCGCTCCGGCTTCGCCGTGCTGCGCGGGGTGCCGGCCGTCGAGGGGCAGGTGCTCGACGTGGCCCGGACCTTCGGCTACGTCCGCGAGACCAACTACGGCGAGCTGTTCGACGTCCGGGTGGAGGCCGACCCGAACAACCTGGCCTTCACCAGCGCAGCCATCGCCCCGCACAGCGACAATCCGTACCGCGACCCTGTGCCGACCCTTCAACTGCTGCACTGCCTCGACAACTCGGCCGTCGGCGGCGACTCCGGCCTGGTGGACGGGTTCCGCGCGGCGGCGCAGCTGCGGGCGGAGGACCCGGCGGCCTTCGCGGTGCTCACCCGCACCCTCGTCCCGTTCGTCTTCCGCGACCGCGCCACCGAACTGCGCGCCGACCGCCCGCTGATCGAGCTGGACGCGCTCGGACGGATCCGCGAGGTGCGCTTCAACAACCGCTCGATCGGCACCCTGCGCCTGCCCGCCGCCGAACTGGACGCCTTCTACGCCGCCTACCGGCGCTTCGCCGCCGTCACCCTGCGCCCCGAACTGCGGCTGGAGTTCCGGCTCGGCCCCGGCGACTGCCTGATCTTCGACAACGTCCGCCTGCTGCACGCCCGGACGGCCTTCGAACCGGCCGGCCCCGGGGGCGGCGCGCGCCACCTCCAGGGCTGCTACGCCGACCTGGACTCGCTGGCCAGCACCCTCGCGGTGCTGGACCGGCGGGCCGCCGCGCTCGACACCATCGCCGGGTACTTCGAGGGCGAGGGCGCCGCCGAGTACCTGGGCGAGGCCGTCACGCTGGCCGAGCACATGCTGCAGGCCGGCGCGCTGGCCCAGGCGGCCGGGGCACCGGACCACCTGGTCGCGGCGGCGCTGCTGCACGACGTGGGCCACTTCGAGGGCACCGGGCTGGAGTTGATGGCCGGCCGGGACAACCGGCACAGCGACACCGGCGCCGACTGGCTGGCGCAGTGGTTCGGTCCCGAGGTGACCGGCCCGGTCCGGCTGCACGTGGCCGCCAAGCGGTACCTGTGCACGGCCGAGCCCGGCTACCGGGCCCGGCTGTCCGAGGCGTCCGAGTACACCCTGCGGGTGCAGGGCGGCCCGATGAGCGCGGAGCAGGCCGTCGCCTTCGCCGCCCTGCCGGGTGCCGCGGACGCGGTGGCGGTCCGCCGATGGGACGAGGAGGCCAAGTACGCGGACGCGGCCACGCCCGGCTTCGACCACTTCCGTCCGCTGCTGGCCGCCCTGATGCGCTGACAGCTGACGGCTGACGGCTGACGGCTGACGGCTGACGGTGCCAGGCAGCGGGGCGACGGGGCGCCACCCCGCCGGCACGGCCCTGGCGCCCTGGCGCCCGGTGGGCCGGTGGGCCGGTGGGCCAGTCGGCCGGTCGGCCGGTCGCTCAGTCGCTGTCCCTTGCGTGCCGCGAGAGCGCCGACGTGGCCAGCGAGTTGTGCACGCTGAAGGCCACCGTCCCCGGCAGGTAGCGGTCCTGCGACCACTCCACCGGGGTGCCGGTCGGGTCGGTGGTGCGGCGGCGCTCGCGCAGCAGCGGGCTGCCGCGCCGGCAGCCCAGCAGCCGGGCGTCCTCGGCGTTCGCCGCGACCACGTCGATGGTGTGGTCGGCGTCGGTGAACAGGATGCCGTGCTCGCGCAGCTGCTCGGTGTGCGAGACCACGTCGGCCGGCAGCTCGGCCACCAGCTCGCCCACCAGGGGCGGGTAGACCGTCCGCTCGACCATCACCGGCGCGCCGGACAGGGTGCGCAGCCGGACGATCGCGTAGACCTCGGCGCCCGGCTCCAGGCGCAGCTGCTCGCGCTCGGCGGCGTCGGCCGGGCGGCGGACCAGCGAGTCCAGGATGCCGCCGGGCTCCTCCCCCATCGAGCGGGCCCAGTGGGTGAAGCTGAGCAGCTCCGAGAAGCTCTGCACCCGGGCGTTGCCGAGCACCACCCGGCGGGTGCCGCGGCGCGAGGTGACCAGACCGTCCGAGCGCAGCACCGCCAGGGCCTGTCGCACAGTGCCGCGGGAGACGCCGTACTGCTCGGCGAGCGCGCCCTCGGCGGGCAGCCGCCCGGCCTCGCCGAAGGCTCCGGTGGTGATGGCCTCGCGGAGGTCGGCGGCGACCTTGCGGTAGAGGGCGGCGCCGCGCTCGGTTCCGGCCGGGCCGGGTGCGGACTGGTCCGGTTCGAGTGCCACGTCAGTCAAGGTCCCTCCTGGGGCGGTGTCCTGCGCAGCCGTACCGGCGCGGACAGGCTGACCTTATCCGTTGCGCCCTCGAAGCATCGCACCATTCCGATCACCGGCCGCCGGGCGCATTCGACCGTTCCCGCAGCCGCCCCCGGTTCTCGGGCATCCGTTCACCTTCCCGTCACCGGGCTCCGGCGTACTTACCCCCGTCGGCAAAGTTGGCTAGTCAACTCAGCCAGGCTCAGCCCTTGAGCCAGGCGGCCAGTCGGGCCGGCCCCCACTCTCGCAATCGCATCCCTCGCAGTACGCCCCCTGATCAGGAGACTGACTCGTGACCGTGCACCGTGCCCGTGCCGCCGCCTTCGCGGCCGTTCTGACCGCCGCCGCGCTCTCCCTTTCCGCCTGCGGCTCCGCGGGCTCGACCGCGAAGTCCGGCGACGCCGCCAAGGCCGGCGCCAAGGAGGCCAAGGACGCCACCTCCGCCGCCGACCTCGGCGGGATGGACGCACTCGTCGCGGCCGCCAAGAAGGAGGGGAAGCTGCACGTCATCACGCTGCCCCGGGACTGGGCCAACTACGGCAAGATCATGGACTCGTTCAAGGCCAAGTACGGCATCGAGATCGAGGACGAGAACCCGGACGGATCCAGCCAGGACGAGATCAACGCGATCACCTCCCGCAAGGGCCAGGACCGCGCCCCCGACGTGGTGGACCTGGGCAGCGCCTTCGCGCAGTCCGCCGCCAAGGACGGCCTGCTCGCCCCGTACAAGACCGCCAACTTCGACAAGATCGCCGACACCATGAAGGAGGCCACCGGCCTGGCGGTCAACGACTACGGCGGCTACGTCTCGATCGGCTGCGACGCCAAGAAGATCGCCAACTGCCCGAAGACCTTCGCCGACCTGCTCAAGCCCGAGTACAAGGGCCAGGTCGCGCTGAACGGCAACCCGACCAAGTCCGGCTCCGCCTTCGGCGGCGTCTACGCGGCCGCGCTGGCCAACGGCGGTTCGCTGGACAACATCCAGCCCGGCATCGACTTCTTCGGCAAGCTCAAGCAGTCCGGCAACTTCAACCCGGTCGAGTCCACCCCGGCGACCATCGAGAAGGGCGAGACCCCGATCAGCATCGACTGGTCGTACCTCAACGCCGGCTACACCGACGAGTTCAAGACCAAGGGCATCGACTGGCAGGTCTCCGTCCCCAACGACGGCAGCTACGCCCAGTACTACAACCAGGCGATCAACAAGTGGGCCCCGCACCCGGCGGCCGCCCGCCTGTGGCAGGAGTACCTCTTCAGCGCCGAGGGCCAGAACCTCTTCCTCGGCGGCTACGCCACCCCGGCCCTCTTCGACGCCCTGAAGAAGGACGGCACCCTCGACGCGGCCGCCGCCGCCAAGCTGCCGGCCGTCGAGAAGCCCTTCACCACCTTCCCGACCCAGGACCAGATCGCCGCGGCCAAGAAGGTCGTGACCGAGAACTGGACCAAGGCGATCGCGGGCTGATCACCACCATGACAACGGCTCCCACCCCGGTGCCGACCCCGGCCGCCACTGACCACAGTGGCGGCGCGGGGGTCTCCGGCACCGCCTCAGCGACCTCCCCCACCGTCCCCGCGCAGCGCGCCCCCGGCCGGCCCACCGCCGGCCGGCGCCGACTGCGCCCGCGCGCCGGCGGCTGGCTGGCCACCGTCCCGCTGCTCGCCTTCTTCGCGATCAGCTTCGGCCTGCCCGCCGTCGCCATCGCCATCGGCGCCTTCACCGCCTCCAGCGACGCCGAGACCGGCGCCGGCCAGTTCACCACCGACAACCTCACCGCCTCCGTGCAGGGCGCCTACTGGACGGCCCTGCTCAGCAGCGTGAAGCTGTCCGCGCTCACCGCCCTGCTCGGCACCCTGATCGGCCTGCCGATCGCACAGGCCGTGGTCACCTCCCGCCACAAGGCCGTCCGCGAGGCCGTGCTGTCCGCCTCCGGCGTGCTCGCCAACTTCGGCGGCCTGCCGCTGGCCTTCGCCTTCGTCGCCACCCTCGGCAACGCCGGCGAACTCACCAAGCTGCTGCACCTCACCGACCACGGCTGGAGCCTCTACTCCTTCACCGGCCTGACCGTGGTCTACCTGTACTTCCTGGTGCCGCTGATGGTGCTCAGCATCACCCCGGCGCTGGACGGCCTGCGGGTGCAGTGGCGCGAGGCCGCCCACAACAACCGGGCCACCACGCTGCAGTACTGGCGCCACGTCGCCCTGCCGATCCTCTTCCCGTCCCTGCTCGGCGGGTTCGTGCTGCTCTTCGGCAGCGCCTTCGCCGCCTACGCCACCGCCGCCGCGATGGTCGGCGCCACCGTGCCGCTGATCAGCCGCTCGATCGCCGACGCGCTGTCCGGCAACGTGCTGGTCGGCCAGGGCAACCTCGCCCTCGCCCTCAGCCTCGACATGATCGTGGTGGCCGCCCTCGTGATGGCCGTGTACCTGCCCCTCCAGCGCCGGAGTGCCCGATGGCTCAGCTGATCTCAAGGCTGCGCCTGTGGCGCGGCGCCGTCCTGCTGATCGCCGGCACCTACTTCCTGCTGCCGATGGCCGCCTCGGTGTGGTTCAGCATCGACGACCCGAAGGGCATCACCTTCGAGGCCTACACCGGCCTGCTGAGCGCCCCCGGCTTCACCGACAGCCTGTGGCTGACCCTGCAGCTCGCCGTGGTGACCGTGCTGGTCGTCCTGCTGCTGCTGGTACCGGCCCTGATCGCGGTGCGACTCGGCTCGCCGAAGCTGCGCACGGTGCTGGAGGTGGTCTGCACGCTCCCGCTGGTCGTCCCGCCGGTGGCACTCACCGCCGGCCTGATCGGCGTACTGCGCTGGGGCCCGGACTACCTGATGGACACCCCGTTCTTCCAGACCTTCGTGTTCGTCCAGGACCCGAAGTTCCCGCTGGTGCTGGTGATCGCGTACGTGCTGATGTCGCTGCCGCTGGCCTACCGGGCGCTGGACGCCGGACTGCGCGCGGTGGACGTCCGGACCCTGGTCGAGGCCGCCCGCAACTGCGGGGCGAGCTGGCCGCGCGCGGTGTTCACCGTGGTGCTGCCCAACCTGCGCGGGGCGCTGCTGAACGCGTCCTTCCTGACCCTGGCACTGGTGCTCGGCGAGTTCACCTCCGCCTCGATCCTCGGCTACCAGCCCTTCGCGGTGTGGATCTACTCGGTCGGCAACAGCCAGGCCCAGATGTCCGTCGCGGTCTCGGTGCTCAGCCTGCTGATCACCTGGGTGCTGCTGCTCCTGCTGGCCGCCGCCGGCCGTGAGCGCCGGCACCGCACGCCTGCCCGTCCCTGACACCGTTAGCGAGAAACCCCCATGACCACGGTTACCGCCCACGTTGCCGGCGCACCGCTCGCGCCCGGCAGCGCGACCGTCGAATTCCGTTCCCTGCGCCGCTCGTTCGGCGCCACCACCGCCCTGGACGGGCTCGACCTCACCGTCCACCCCGGTGAGCTGCTCGCCCTGCTCGGCCCGTCCGGCTGCGGCAAGACCACCGCCCTGCGGATCCTGGCCGGCTTCGAGCAGCACGACAGCGGCCGGGTGCTGGTCGACGGCGAGGACATCACCCGGATCCCCGCGCACCGGCGCGACGCCGGCATGGTGTTCCAGTCGTACAGCCTCTTCCCGCACCTGACCGCCGCCGACAACGTCGCCTTCGGGATGCGGATGCGGGGCACCGCCAAGGCCCGGCGGCGCAAGCGCGCGCTGGAGCTGCTGGAGCTGGTCGGACTGCCGCAGCACGCCGACCGCTACCCGCACCAGCTCTCCGGCGGCCAGCAGCAGCGCATCGCGCTGGCCCGCGCGCTGGCGCTGGAGCCGCGCGTCCTGCTGCTCGACGAGCCGCTCTCCGCGCTGGACGCCAAGGTCCGCCTCAGCCTGCGCGAGGAGATCCGCCGCCTGCAGCAGGAGCTGGGCATCACCACCCTGTTCGTGACCCACGACCAGGAGGAGGCGCTGTCGATGGCCGACCGGGTCGCCGTCCTGCGGGCCGGGCGCCTGGAGCAGTGCGCGACGCCCTCCGAGCTGTACGCCCGCCCGGCCACCGCCTTCGTCGCCGAGTTCGTCGGCACCATGAGCCGGATCCCGTGCGTGCGCTCCGGCGAGGGGGTCGAGGTGCTCGGCCGCAACCACCCGGCGGACGGCGAGATCCCCGCCGACGGTGAACTGCACGTGCTGGTAAGGCCGGAGAACGTCGGCCTGACCCCCGCCGCGAACGGCCCGGCGCTGGTCGTCGCCGCCTCCTTCCTGGGCGCCGTGACCCGGCTGACCGTCCGGCTCGCCGACGGCACCGAGGTCAAGACGGACCTGCCCACCGAGGCCGCGGCCAATCTGCCGATCGGCAGCACCGCCGACATCACCCTCCCCGAGCGGCCCGTACTGGTGGACCGCCGCCCCGCCTGACACCGTCGAACGGGAGCCCGCGCGGCGAACGGCCGGCTCGTCCGGGCAGCCGGCTCGTCGGACCGCCGGCTTGTCCGGGCAGCCGTCCTGGACGGACCTGTCCTGGACGGGCCTGTCCTGGACGGCCGGCCCGGCGGCCCGGCGACCGTACGCGCGGCACCCGCACGACCGGCTCCACCCGAAACACCGAAAAAGGTACCGCCATGCCTGCATCCGACCTGCCCGATTCCGCCCTGCCCGGCTCCGGGCCGACCGACCCCGGTTCGACCGGTTCCGCTGGTTCCGCTGGTTCAGCCGGCTCTGCCCCTTCCGCCCGCTCCGGCCGGCCCTGGGCGCCGCCCGCCGCCGTCCTGTTCGACATGGACGGCACCCTGGTCGACACCGAGCACCTCTGGTGGCAGGCCGCCGCCGAGATCGCCACCGGGCTGGGCCTCACCCTGACCGACCAAGACCTGCCCGAAGTGCTCGGCCAGGCGATCGAGCACACGGCCGGCCACCTCCACCGCAGCAGCGGCACCGACCTCAGCGAGGCGGAGCTGGCCGCGCGGCTCGGGGACAGCTTCGCCGGCAAGGTGGCGGCCGAGATCGTGCCGCGCCCGGGAGCCCTCGCCCTGCTCGCCGCGCTGCGGGACGCCCAGGTGCCCACCGCGCTGGTCTCGGCCTCCCCCCGGCGGGTGGTCGACCTGGTGCTCGGCAGCCTGGGGCGCGACTGGTTCACCGTCACCCTGGCCGCCGAGGACACCGAGCGCACCAAGCCCGCCCCCGACCCGTACCTCGCGGCCGCCGGCCTGCTCGGCCTCGACCCGGCCGGCTGCGTCGCCGTCGAGGACACCCCGACCGGAGTCGCCTCCGCCCACGCGGCCGGCTGCGCCGTGCTGGCGGTGCCCTCCGCCGTCCCGATCGCCGCCGCCCCCCGGGTCACCCTGCTCGACAGTCTGGAGCGGGCCGATCTGGCCCTGCTCGGGAAGCTCGCCGCGGCCCGGGCGGTTTGACGGACCATGCCCTATCTGCTGCTGAGCCTCGCCATCGTCAGCGAAGTCTGCGCGACCAGTTGCCTGAAGCTCACCGAGGGCTTCAGCCGGCTCTGGCCGAGCCTCGGCGTGGGAGTGGGCTACGTGCTCTCCTTCGTCCTGCTCGGTCAGGCCCTGAAGCACATACCGGTCTCCGTCGCGTACGCGGTGTGGTCCGGGGCCGGCACGGCCGCCGTGGCCGGCATCGGCGTCCTCGCCTTCGGCGAGAGCCTGGGCCGGGCCCAGTGGCTGGGCCTGGCCCTGATCATCGTGGGCGTGGTCGCGCTGAACCTGCGCGGGGGGCACTGAGCCGGCTGCGGGTTGACCGGGCTGCGCGGGCTGCTTCCGGGCTGCTTCCGGTTTGTGGATGCGCGGTGGCCGAGTTGGTGGCCGGGCGTCAGCCGGAGGGGGTCCGGGCGGCATGCGGCCGGGGTCCGGGCCAGCCGTCGGGGACATGTTCTGACGGTCGCGGGGCTCGGGGCGCGCCCCGAGCCCCGCGGTCGACTCGTGCACCGTCATGGGGGTGGTGCCGTCTCCTGCTGCGACGGCGGGTGCGGTCCTTGGGTTGAACATGTAGGCCGGTCTATCGCGGGGTTCACTCGTAGAGCGGCCGGCTCGGCGCGGCGACCCCTAGCGGAATATGTAGGCCGGTCTATCGAGTGGGACACCCATATGACAGGGAGTCGTTGACGCCACGGCTCCCGCGAGGACCAGTCCCGCCCATGGACAGAATATGTAGGCCGGTCTATTCTTTCGCCATGGGAGCAAAAGGCGAGGAGACACGCGCTCGGCTGATCGCCGCGACGCGGGCGCTCATCGAGGCGCAGGGATACTTCGGCACCGGCCTCAACCAGGTGCTGGCCGAGAGCGGGGCGCCACGAGGCTCGCTCTACTTCCACTTTCCCGCCGGAAAGGACCAGCTGGTCGGGGCAGCCCTGACCGAAGCCGGACTTGAGATCAGCGGACTGATCGACTCCTTCACTCGCGACAAGCTGAGCGCGGGCGTCATCGTCCGGCGACTGCTGGACGCCTTCGGCGACCGCATGGAAGGGTCCGGCTACACCAAGGGCTGCCCGATCGCCACCGTCGCCCTGGAGGTTGCGGGCGGGAACGAGGAGCTCCGGAAGGCCTGCGCCGAGGCCTACGACAACTGGCAGCAGGCACTGGCCGCGCAACTGGTCGCCGAGGGCCGGACACCCGAGGCGGCCGACGTCGCCGCCGGCGCGGTGCTCGCCCAGTTCGAGGGCGCATTGCTGCTCGCGCGGGTACGACACAGCCGCACTCCGCTGGATCAGGCGGCGCGCGCCACACAGTTGCTGCTCACAACCTCCTGAGGCCGGACGGGGTGACTCGGGCGGGCCGGCTTCGCGGCCACCTCGAGAATATGTAGACCGGTCTACCCAGGGCGCGGAGACCACCGCCGCACCCGCGATCGAGTGTCATCCCGTCAACAGCCGGAGCAAGTACCCACCTCCCCCTTCCATGCACCACCCATCCTTCCGACCGTCCAAAAATTATGTAGATCGGTCTACCGAGAGGTGTTCGCGCACATGCCCCCCACCAACAGCCCCACGCCCACAACCCCCACCACCCTCGTCCTCGGCGCCACCGGCTTCATCGGCCGCTGGCTGGTCCTCGAACTCCTCTCCTCCGGCCTCACAGTCGCGGCCGCCGTCCGAGGCGGCACGCGGCGCGACGGCGAACTCCGCAACTGGCTCCGTGAACACGGCGCGGACGATCGCGGACTGCTCACGGTCGAGGCCGACATCACCCGTCCAGGGCTGGGGCTCAGCCCGACCGACGACGCGCAACTGGCGACCGTCCGAGACGTCTTCAACACCGCGGCCCTCTACCGTTTCGGCCTGTCCAGGGCCGAGGCCCACGCCGCCAACGTGGACGGCGCGCTGCACGCGCTGCGCTGGGCGTCCACCCGGCCACGGCTCCGCCGTCTGGTGCACATCTCGGGTTATCGCGTCGGGACGGGCCCTGCCGTCTTCCCGCTCCCACCCCACGAGGCCGACGAACGGTACGCCCGACTCGGCGCCTACGAGGCCTCGAAGCTGGAAGGCGACGCGGCCGTCCGCGTCGAGGCGGGCGGACTGGACGTGCCGCTGACCGTGGTGAACCCAAGCAGTGTGATCGGGCACTCCGTCACCGGTGAGGCCGGTCAGTACATCGGCCTGGCCAACCTGGTCGAGCAGTTGTGGCACGGCCGACTCCCGGCGCTTCCCGGCAGCCGGCGCACCTTCCTCCCCGTGGTGGCGATCGACCATCTGGCCCGCTTCCTGGCCGCCGTGCCCGAGCACGACAGCGGCCCGCTCAGCGTGCACACGGTGCTCGACCCGGCGACCCCCGATCTGCCCGAGCTGGTCGGGATCGTGGCCGCGCACCTGGGCGTTCGCGCGCCCCGTCGGCTCATCCCGACGACCGTCCTGCGCCGGCTCCCCCGCGCGGTCACCCGCACGGATCCCGAGACGCTCTCCTTCATCTCCGAGGATCGCTACGACACCTCTTCCGCCGACCTGTTGGCCGAGTCCGCCGGTATCAGCCATCCGCCCGTCGAGGACCTGTTGCGGCGGTGGGCCGCCCGCCTGGTCGCGGACCGGTTCGGCGCCGCACCCGGAGGGCCGGCGGGCTCCTTCGTCGGGCTGGCCGGGAGCCGCAGCTACGTGGCGGGCGAGCGGGAAGCACCCGGCTACGTCCTGCTGCACGGTCTGCCGCTGGACTCGGACGGCTGGCACGCCGTCGTGGACCGCCTTCCGGCTCCCTCCCTGCTCGCCGACCTGCCGGGGCTCGGCCGCTCGTCGCCCGCCACCGGTAGCGCCTCGCAGTGGCTCGCCGAGCTCCTGGCGCCGGTCCGTTCGCGGCCCGTGATCGTCGCGCACTCGGCGGCCGCCGGTCCCGCGCTGGCCTACGCGGCGGCGCACCCCGAGCGGGTGTCCGAACTGGTGCTGGTGGCACCGTACTTCCTGCAGCCCCGGCCGCCCCGGGCGGTGCGGACGGTACCGATCACCGCGGCGGTCCTGCGCAGGGCGTCCGTCGACTTCCTGGCGGGCTCCCTGCTCGGTCCGGGCCCACGCAGTGCGGAGGCCGACGCCGCGGTGGCGGCCGCGGCGCTCGGCCTGCGCCGGCCGGGAGTGTCCGGACGAACCGCGCGTCGTCTGCGAAGCCTTCAGAGGCCGATGATGCGTGCGGAGTTGTCGGAACTGCTGCGGTCCTGCCCGGTGCCCGTACGGCTGGTGGTCGGCGAGCACGACCCGCTGACGGTGGCCGTTCCCGCCAATCCCGCGATCGCCCTCCCGGTCGTCACCGTTCCGGGGGCGGGCCACCATCCCCAGCTGAGTCATCCCGCCCGACTGGCCGAGGTTCTGGCCGAGTTGACCAACCCCGCTGCACCGGCGGACCTGCCCACCACCGACCCCGGGTCCACCGACCCCGGGTCAACTGCCCTGACGTCGCCCGACCCGACACCCACCGACCCGACCGCAGCGAAGGTGCACGTCCGACGGTGATCCCTCGGCCGGCGGCCGCACACCGTAGCCGCCGGCCGACGACCCAGGCCCAGGCCCCGACCCCGACCCCGACCCGGCCCAGGCCCAGGCCCCAGTCCCCGGGCCGTGTCCCCTTGCCGGCCCCGCCCGACGACACCGAGCGCGGCCCCAAGCCCGACCTCAACCTCAGGTCACCCACGCGGACCCACCCCGCCTGTGCAGCCCTGGAGTTACCGCGCGCCCCGGCGCCCGGCAACTCGCCGTTCACGCGCAGTACGCCGTCCTTCGGGTCAATAGGCCTCCAGTTGTGCAACCAACTTGACCTGAAGGATCCTCGTGGCCACAGGCAGCACCCTCACCCTCAGCTCCCCCGGCAGCCCCACCGAAGGGGACAAGCTCACCTTCCACTGGACCACCGGCGCGCCCGACGCCAAGAACTGGGTCGGGATCTACGACGGGGCCCGGCAGCCCGGCACCGGCTCCTCGCTGCTCTGGAAGTACACCCCCGGCGCCTCGGGGGACGTCCAGCTGGACACCTCCGCACTGACCGGCGGCCCGTACACCGCCTACCTGCTGGCCAAGGACGGCTACGGCATCCTGGCGCAGAGCGCGCCGTTCACCTTCCGTCCGAAGCCCTCCGTGCCGCGGCCGCATTCGGCGGTGGACGCGCTGACCGCGACCGCCGTGGCGCCGGGCGGGGCAGTCACCGTGAAGCTCGGCAAGCTGTGGTCCCGGCCGGCGGGCAACCCGGCCGGCACGGCGACGTTCCGCCGGATCGGCGGGGACAGCTGGCTCTCCGTCGCGGCGGACGGGACGGTCACCGGCACCGCGCCGGCCACCGCCCCGGCGCACCCGGGCCTGGTCACCGTCGGGGTCAAGGACAGCGCGGGTGCCACCGACACCGTGACCGTCCTGGTGCCCGTCCGCGCCGCCACCGGACCGCTGCAGCTCAAGACCGCGGCCTGGAATCTCTGGGACGCCGGCACCCACGTCACCGACGCGCTGGAGAAGCAGCTGCGGGTGATCCTCACCCAGGGCCTGGACGTGCTCGCGCTCCAGGAGACCGCCGGCACCGCGGCCCAGGCCCTGGCCGACGCCCTCGGCTGGTACGCCTACCAGAGCCCCGGCAGCGTCGGCGTGCTCAGCCGCTACCCGATCACCGCCGTCACCGCGGTGACGACCGCCCTGCCGGCCGCCGGTGTCACCCTGCAACTGCCCGGCGGCCGCACCGCCCGGTTCTGGGCCGCCCACCTGAGCGAGACCGGCTACGGCCCGTACGCCGTCCAGGACGGCCAGAGCGCGGCCCAGGTGGAGGCGGCGGAGAACGCCTCCGTCCGGCTGCAGCAGGCCAAGGCGCTGGCGACGGCGGTCAAGGCGGACATCGCGACCGGCGTCCCGGTGCTGCTGGCGGCGGGCCTCGCCTCGCCGTCCCACCTGGACTGGACGGCGGCCACCGGCCGACCGCTCAACTGGCCTGTCACGGTGGCGCTTCAGGCCGCCGGGCTGACCGATGCCTTCCGCAGCGCGCACCCCGACCCGGTCGCGCTCCCGGGGAACACCTGGTCGCCGACCCGCAAGGTCCGGGGCAGCAAGCCGGAGCCGCAGGACCGGATCGACCAGGTGCAGTTCGCGGGCCCGGTCACCTTGGTCGAGGCGCACACCCTGGCCACCGGTTGGCCGCAGGCCGACCCCGCGACGGCCGCCAACGAGTGGCCCTCGGACACCGCCGCCGCCGTCGCCACCTTCACCCTCTGAGAGGCCGGTCCACCATGCCTGAGCTTTCCCGCCGCAGCTTCGTCGGCGCCACCGCGGCGGCCGGCGCCGGCGCCCTCGTCGGCCTCTCCACCACCCCCGCCACCGCCGCTCCTGCCGACGCCGCAACCGCAACCGCAACCGCAACGGGCAGCATCGCGGACGTGAAGCACGTGGTCATCCTGATGCAGGAGAACCGCAGCTTCGACCACTACTTCGGCACCCTCGACGGCGTCCGCGGCTTCAACGACAAGCAAGCCCTGCAGTTCCCCGACGGCACGGACGTCTTCCGCCAGCCCGACACCGCCCGCGCCGACGGCGCCGCGATGCTCCCCTACCGGATGGACACCACCAAGTACAACGCCCAGAACGCCGGCGGCCTCGCCCACGACTGGGCCACCGGCCACCAAGCCATCAACAACAGCGCCATGAACAAGTGGATCGCCGCCAAGGGCGAACGCACCATGGGCTACTTCACCCGCACCGACATCCCCTACCAGTACGCCCTCGCCGACGCCTTCACCCTCTGCGACGCCTACTTCTGCTCACTCGCCGGCCCCACAGACCCCAACCGCCTCTACCTCTGGACCGGCACCGCCGGCCCCGGCCGCGACGGCACCACCGGCCCCTGGATCGACAACACCCCCGTCACCGACAACCCCGTCGCCGACTGGACCACCTACGCCGAACGCCTCCAGGCGGCCGGCATCACCTGGCGCGTCTACCACAACCCCAGCAAGGACGACCGCACCGGCGACTACGACGACAACGCCCTCTCCTACTTCAAGCAGTTCCACAACTACCCCACCACCGACCCCCGCTACATCAACGCGATGACCAAGTTCGACCCCGCCGCCTTCGACGCCCACTGCAAGGACGGCACCCTGCCCACCGTCTCCTGGCTCGTCGCCCCCTACCTCTTCTCCGAACACCCCAACGCCGGCCCCGCCTACGGCGCGCACTGGGTCAACACCGCCCTCCAGTCCCTGATGTCCAACCCCGCCGTGTGGCAGCACACCGTCTTCCTCGTCATGTACGACGAGAACGACGGTTACTTCGACCACATGGTCCCGCCCACCCCCGAGGCCGGCACGCCGGAGGAGTTCACCCAAGGACGCGCCATCGGCCTCGGCAACCGCGTCCCGCTCTGGGTCGCCTCCCCCTGGACCCGCGGCGGCTACGTCAACTCCCAGGTCTTCGACCACACCTCCGTCCTCCAGTTCCTCGAAAAAGTCACCGGCGTCCAGGAGCCCAACATCTCCGCCTGGCGCCGCGCCGTCTGCGGCGACCTCACCAGCTGCTTCGACTTCACCACCCCCGACACCACCATCCCCGCCCTCCCCGACACCACGGCCCTGATGGCCAAGGCCGACGCCGGCACCAAACTCCCCGCCGTCCCCCTCCCCGCCAACGGCACCCAGGCGATACCGGTCCAGGAGCCGGGCACCCGCCCGTCCCGCCGGCTGCCGTACCGGCCGTGGGCGGACGCGACGGTCGACCGGGCGACGGGTGTGGTCACCTGCACGCTGGCGAACCAGGGGTCGGTGGCGTTCCCGTTCACCGTGTACCCGAACATCGTGTTCCCGTTCGCGGGCACGCCGTTCACGGTCGCGCCGGGTGTCCAGCGGACCTACACCTGGGACGCCGCCACCACGGACGGACGCTACGACTTCACCGTGCACGGCCCGGACGGCTTCGTCCGCCGCTTCGCCGGCACCGTGGTCCGGGCGGGCCAGGACGACGTCGCGGTGCCGTCCGTCACCGCGGCCGCCCCGGCCCCCGGCGCCACGACGGTGGCCGTGCTGCTCGCCAACGGCGGCCGGACGGAGACGTCGTTCACCCTGACGCCCAACGACTTCGCCGGCACCGCCCAGACCACCTGGGTCGCCCCCGGTGGCAGCGTCACCGTCAACTGGCCTCTCGATCTGGGGCGTTACGACCTGACCGTGACGGCGGGCACCGGCACCCGGTTCGCCCAGCGGTACGCGGGCCGTCTGCACTGAGCCCGGCTCCGGCCCGGTGCCGCCCTCGTTCGGGGGCGGCACCGGGCCCGAACGACAAGGCTCGCGGGCCGGTGGCCGCTACCTGAGCGCCAGGTAGGCGTGGGTGTAGACGCAGGTCAGGCCGATGCCCCAGTCGTCCGCGTCGTCGCGCCGGAGCGCCGGGTCGGCGAAGGCACGTCGCAGGCCCTCGAAGGGGATCACCGTGAACTCGTTCCGGTCCGGGGCGGGTCTGTACCGCACCTCGATCCAGCCGTCGCGGACCAACGGCAGCAGCGGCGCGAGTTGGGCGTCCACCAGGCCCGCGCGGTCGGACTCGTCGAGGTCGTCCGGGAGGTCCGCCCAGATCCCGAACGGGCCGGTCAGCATCCCGCTGGCCTCCATGGCGCAGATCATCACGTCCCGTTGGTCCTGGTCCAGTTCCTCCCAGGCGGGCGGGGCGGGACGGGCGGCGGCGTCGGGAACCGCGTAGCGGTCCCGGCGCCAGTCCTCGCCCACCGCCTCGGTGGCGGCGAGACGGTACCGGTCCGGCGGCCGGGGGTTCCAGAGCCAGGTGGACGGCCGGCCGAGGAGATCCCGCAGCTCCGCCCCGACGACCGCCGGATCGTCCTCGGCCGGGAAGCTCCCGCGCAGCCTGCGAACGGTGACCAGTCCCCGCTCGGCCAGGTCGAGGGTCAGCGCCGCGAACGCGGGCACCAGCGCCCGCTGTTCGTCCTCGGTCCAGCTGCGCGGAGGCGGGGCCTCCGCCGCGCCCGCCCAGCGCAGGGCGGTGCCGTACACCTGGATCTGCCCGGCAAGCGAGCCACCGGACATGGCGGCCCGCAACAGGGTCTGTTCGGCGACGGTCAGTGAGTCCCAGGCGTGCACGTCGAGCATTCTCGCAGGCCGCCCGCGCGCCGGGGCGGGCCCGGTCAGCGGGCCAGCCGCCCCATCAGGGAGGAGGCCGCGGCGATGCCGGCGAGGGCCGCGAGGATGAGCACGCCGAAGTCCAGCCAGAGGTGGGACGGGGTGCCCAGCAGCAGGCCGCGCAGCGCGTCGACCTGGTAGCTGAGCGGGTTCACCTTGCTGACCGCCTGGAGCCAGCCCGGCATCAGGGCGACGGGGTAGAGGGCGTTGGAGGCGAAGAAGAGCGGCATGGTGATGGCCTGGCCGATGCCCATCAGGCGGTCCCGGGTGAGCACGATGCCGGCGATGGACATCGAGAGGCAGGAGAAGAACGCCGATCCGAGCACCACCACGACCACCACCCCGAGCAGGCGCAGCGGGTTCCAGGTCATCGCGACGCCGAGCACGGCGGCGATGAGGATCACCACCACGGCCTGGATCACCGACTTCACCCCGGCGGCGAAGGCCTTGCCGGCCACCAGGGCGGAGTGCGGGGTGGGGGTGACCAGGAGCTTGGGGAGCACGCCCGAGTCGCGCTCCCAGATGATCATGATTCCGTAGAAGATCGCGATGAACATCGCGGACTGGGCGATGATCCCCGGGGCCAGGTAGTCCAGGTACGGGATGCCGCCGGTCGGGATCACGTGCAGCCGGGTGAACGTCTCGCCGAAGATCAGCAGCCAGAGGGCGGGCTGGACGGCGCGGGTGTACAGCTCGGTGCGGTCGTGCCGGAGCTTCTGCAGCTCGACCACGCACATGGCGCCGACCCGGGCCGGGAAGACCGCCCAGCCGGATCGGACCCTCGGCGGGGTGCCGAGCAGACCGATGGCCGGAGCGGCCGGGGTCTCAGCCGACTCGGGACGCGGTACGACGGGTGTTGCGGACATCGCGGAACTCCCCTCCTGCCTGGTCGTCGGTGAGGCCGCTGCCGGCGAAGTGCCGGAAGACGTCCTCCAGGGTGGGCGCCGGACCGCCCGCCTCCCCGTTCGAGGCCCGCTGCCCGGCCAGTTCGGACTTGAGCTGGGCGGGGGTGCCGAGCGCCCGGATCCGGCCCCGGTGCATCAGGGCCAGGCGGTCGCAGTACTGGTCCGCCTCGTCCATGTAGTGGGTGGTGACCAGCACGGTCATCCCGGTCGCCGCGCGGACCTCGGCGAGGCGGTCCCAGACGCTGGTGCGGGCGATCGGGTCCAGACCGATGGTCGGCTCGTCCAGGATGAGCAGCCGGGGCGCGCTGACCAGGGCCTGGGCCAGCTCCAGCCGGCGGACCATGCCGCCGGAGTACGTGCCCGCCATCCGGTCGGCGGCGTCGCCGAGTCCGACCGCCTCCAGCGCCTGGGCGATCCGCGGCGCGCGCTCGCGGCGCGGCACGTCGTAGACCCGGGCGAACAGTTCGACGTTCTCGCGCCCGGTCAGGTTGGCGTCGGCGGACAGCTGCTGCGGGACGTACCCGAGCAGCCGCCGCACCGCCATCCGCTCGCGCGCCACGTCCAGGCCGAAGACCTGGACCATGCCGGCGGGGACCGGCAGCAGCGTGGTGATCGCCCGGATCGCCGTCGTCTTGCCCGCGCCGTTGGGGCCGAGCAGGCCGAACACCTCTCCCGGCGCGACCGTGAGGTCGACCCCGTCGACGGCTCTGGCCCCGCCGAAGCTGTACTCCAAGCCGGTGCAGCTCACCGCGTCCGCGGTACCCGTGCCGGTGCGGTCGGTCATCGCGCGGCCTCCTCCTCGTGCAGGTTCGCGGCCAGCCTGCGCAGCGCGGGCAGCGCCGCCGCGAGCGAGGCCCGGTCCTCCTCCGACAGCCGGTCCAACTGTTCGCGCAGCAGCGCCGCGCGGCGCTGCTCCCAGGCCCGCAGCCGGCCGGCCGCCGCCGGGGTGACGCGCAGCAGCGCCGCCCGGCCGTCCTGCGGGTCGGGCTCCCTGGTCAGCATCCCCAGTCCGATCAGCTGCCGGACCAGCGTCGACACCGAGTTCCCGGCAAGCCGCAGCTCCTCGGCCGCCTCCGAGACCCGCAGCCCCGGCCGGGCCCCGACCAGCCGCAGCAACTCGACCTGCGCACCGCGCAGCCGGGGCTCGGGCACTCCACGCCGGAGCCGGCGCCGCACCAGCCGGTTGATACCGACCAGCAGCCCTTCGAAGTCGCCGGGGAGTGCCGAGTCGTCCATGGTTCGATTTTAGCTCTCACTGAGAGCAAAAAGCTCGGGAAATCCCGAACCCGCCCCCGGACACGCCGGAGCCCCGCCATCCCCGGAGGGACGGCGGGGCTCCGAAGTGGACGGTCGGGTCAGACGGCGCCGAACTCGCCGCGCGCGGCGGCGGCCACGAACGCCCGCCAGGCGCCGGCGGCGAACACCAGGGCGGGCCCCTCGGGGTCCTTGGAGTCGCGGACGGGCATCACGCCGTCGAAGCCGGGGGCCACCTCGATGCACTGGCCACCCCCGTTGCTGTAGGAACTCTTCAGCCAGGGAGCGCCGGACAGGTCGACATCGGTGGAGGTCATGATGGGCAGTTCCTTCCGTAAGGCGCGGACCATGGCCAAGGAGTCGGCCCGCGAGAGGGCCTCAACCTGAAGCCGATCGTAGTCCTTGGCCCATCCCGCAACTGCTTCTGTTTCGCTCTCCAGGAAGCCACGTGCCAGAGTCTCCGTGTACCCGAGGAGGGTTCGGCCACGCATCGTCAGCAGCGTTACGGGCATGGTGAACGGGACCCGCTCGCCGAGGTCGAACGGCGCCACCTGAAGAATCACATTCGGTCGCCGGGCGATCTGCTCCAGGTGGCGCAACTGCCCGGCCATGACCCCCGGGCCACCCACCGTTCGCCGGAGACAGCTCTCGTCGAGGACGGCATGGACGACAGGTGCCGCAGCGCGGTACAGAAGGCGCTGCCGCGCGAGCCGGAAGGCCAATCGCTCGTCGGCCTGCCTCTGGGTGATCTCGCCGCGCGCAGCGGCCGCGTTCACCAATGCTGCCGCGTAGGACTCGGTCTGGAGCAGCCCCGGCACCACACTCAGCTCGAAGAGCTGCACTGCTGCTGCCTCGGCCTCACGGGCTGCGTACTCCGGAAAGCCGTCGCTCAGCGAGCTGTGTCCGAGATGCCACCACATGAGCGCGAGCGTGCCACCCGTCTCCAGTGCGTCATCGGCCAACTTGGCGAAGCGCACGGGTGGGGTGCGCTCGGCCCTCTCAACATAGGAGACATAGGCACCGGAGTAGTTCAGGAGTTCGCCTAACTGACCTTGCGTCAACCCCCTTGCCTCCCTTGACCTGCGCAGCTGCACGCCGAAGGCAGCGAGCGGAGACGCCGAAGGGTCAAGATCCCGCCGATTCATCGGACCTCCAAATCAACAGACCTTCCTGTCAATTCAAATTCCTTCCGATCGTAGAGCGCCGCGCCGATCATTGGTGGCAGAAAGCAACAGGATCACCACGGAGTGCCACCTATGACCGAAGAGCAGCAGCGTGACCAGCCCGGAACGACAGCCGATCGCAGAGCCTTCCCCCCGTGCGAGTGCGGCGGCCGCCGCTGCGGCGGCCGCCCCGAGGCCGGGCTCAGGCTCACCAGCCCGTACCCGCCGGTCGCGGCCGCGGCCGGCCGTTCGACGCCGCCGACCGTCCCGTACGTTCCCCGACGGGTGGGCGAACTCGTGCTCGACGCGCTGAGCGGGCGGCTCGGGACCTTCATGGACCGGATCGGGAAGGCGGTCTACCTCCGGCCGGAGTCCGGCGGCGCGGAGTGGGAGGCCGATCCCGGCTGGATCGAGCGGCCGCCCAAGGGGCTCGGGACGAAACTGTCCGAGCGGAACCGGGACAGCCGGCTCAACTCCGGTACTGCGGAGCCGGCATGAGGCCCGCACCGCGTCCGGTGGCGGCGCCGGCCGCCACCGTCGTGGTCGTCGCCGTCAGCGGCGCCGTCGCCTTCGGTGCGGCCTGGCCGATCCGGGACGGGCCGGCGGGGACCACCGGTCTGGTCGCGCTGCTGACCTTCGGGATCTCGCTCATGGTGGGGGTCTCGGTGTCCGAACCGGTGATGCGCCGGGTGGCCGCAGACCCGGCCGGGGCGGCGCCGGACGCGGGGCGGGACTCGGTGTCGGACCCGGGGCGGTGTGCCGGGCCGCCCCCGCCGTGGGTGTCCGGCCCGGCGCCGGCCCCGGCACCGGCGCCGACGGCGGAGCGGTCGCCGGTGGCCGCCCCGGACGGCGAACGGCGGCGCGCCGACCGGTGTTTCGGCTGCCTCCGGCTGGAGGAGGTGGCCGGTTCGGGCCAACTGACCGTGGCCGATTCGACCGTCCCGCTGCACCTGTGCCGGTGGTGCCTGGAACATGTGGAGGGCTGGCACGCCCGGGAGGCGGCCCGGCTCCGGACGGAGCGCGAGCCGGCCTCCCGTGGCTGAGGCGGGCGCGGGCGGACAGGGTCGGCCCACGCCAAGCCCACGCCAAGCCCACCCCAGGCCCGCGATCAGCGCGCGATCAGCCCGCGATCAGCCCGCGATCAGCTTCGGCAGCTCGGTGATCGAGGCCAGGACGTGGGTCGCGCCGTCCGCGCGCAGCCGCTCCTCGCCGTGGGCGCCGGTGAGGACACCCGCGACGATCGGGGCGCCGGAGCGGGTGCCGGTGAGCATGTCGTAGCCGGTGTCGCCGGCGACGGCGATCTGCCGGACGGAGTCGGTGCCGGTGCGGAGCAGCGCGGTGAGCACCATGTCCGGGTAGGGGCGGCCGCGGCCTGCCTCGGACGGGCAGAGGGTGAGGTCGGCGATGCTCTGCCAGCCGAGGGCGTTCAGGATGCTGTCCTGGGTGGAGCGGGAGAAGCCGGTGGTGAGGACCACCTTCCGGCCCTGGCCGCGGAGTTCGGCGATGGCCTCGGCGGCGCCGGGGATGGCGGCGCAGTGCCCGGCGCCGACCAGGTCGTGGTAGGCCTCCTCGAACGCGAGGTTGGCGCGCTGGGCCTTCTCCTCCTCGCCGAAGAGGTGCCGGAAGACCGAGATCTTGGACTCGCCCATGGTGGCGTGGACGTGCTCCAGCATGCGCCCGTGCTCGGGGCTGTCGGCCTCGACCCCGAGGGCGGCGGCGGCGGAACGGAAGGCCAGCTCGACCAGGCCGTCGTCGGCGACGGTGGTGCCGGCCATGTCGAGGACGACCAGACGGATGTCGGTGCTCATGGTCAGGTTTCCTTAGGGATCGGTGCGTTCGGGTGCGAGGGGAGCAGGTCGGGCGGGGTGCGGGGGCGGGCCTCAGAGGCCGGCGAGGTCCGCGGTGCTCTCGGCGATGGCCGGCGAGCAGGTCATGCCGCGCCCGCCGGGGCCGGTGACCAGCCAGACGCCGCCGCGCAGTTGCTCGCGGTGGACGACCCGGGAGCTGTCGGTGCACTGGGCGTAGACGCCGGCCCAGCGGCGGCGGATCCGGGGCAGGCGCCGGCCGAGCAACTCCTCGGCGACGGAGACGAGGTGCTCGTACGGCGCCTCGTCGACGTCGAAGGCGAACGGGTGCTCGTACTCGTGGGTGTCGCCGATGGTCAGGCCGCCGTCCTGGCGCTGGACCATCAGCAGCTGCATCTTGTGCTCGGCCGCGACCGGCGGCTGCGGCTGGACGGCCTTCAGCTGCTCCAGCGCGTCGCCGGCGAAGGCGGGGTAGTAGCGGAAGCTGTCGCCGTCGGCGACGGAGGTGGTGAGCGGCTCGTCCAGCGGGTCGGTCTGCATCATCTGCAGGCGGACACGGCGGACCGGCAGTTCGGGGGCGAGTTCGCGGATCAGGCCGCCGGTCCAGGCGCCGGTGCAGAGGATCACCAGGTCGCCGGTGTGCACGTCGCCGTGGTCGTCGCGGACGGCGTTCTCGCCGATCACCTCGCGCACCTCCCGCCCGGGGAGGAAGGTGTAGCGGCCGGTGGCCTGCATGGCCGCGCGCAGCGCGGGCTGGGCGGTCCGCGGCTCGACGGCGCCGTCCTGGCCGCACCACAGGGCGCCGAGCAGCTTGCCGCGCAGGGCGGGGTTGGCGGCCTTGGTCTGCGCCGGGTCCAGCAGGCGGTAGCCGCGGGCGGCGGCGTCCGGCAGGGTCGTGGCGTGCTCGGCGACGGCCAGTTCGGCCTCGGTCCGGATCGCGGTGAGCGAGCCGTTGGCCCGGAAGCCCAGGGCGGGCACCTGCTCGCCGATCCGCTCCCACAGTTGGCGGGCGCGCAGTGCGGTGGCGAGTTCCTCGCCGCCGGCGCGTCCGCTGACCCAGACCAGCCCGAAGTTGCGGACGGACGCGCCGCGCGCCTCGGCCTCGCGCTCCAGGTGGACGACCTCGTGGCCGCGCTCGACGGCCTGCCAGGCGTGCATGCTGCCCAGGACGCCTGCTCCTACAACGATGATTCTCATGCGGCCAGGCTGTCGCCTGGAGGTGGCCGCGAGGGGTCCGGATCGCGGCGCGCAGGTGAATGGCCCAGAAAGTTGTACAGACAACACGACCTTGATCACCGGATTCACCGGAGCTGGACGGCTCCCCCGGACGGCTCCCCCGGACGGGCCGGCCCGGGATCGGCGGACCCGCTCACCCGCACCCGCTCACCCGCACCCGCCCGGGCTCAGCGCAGGACCGTCGCCCGCAGGTAGTTGCGCCGCCCGAAGTGCGGCTCGTCCACCGCCGTCAGCTCCTCCACCTGGAGCCGGTAGAGCGCCGCGGCCCCCGCCCCGGTGAGGAACTGCTCGCGGACGTCCGGATCCTGGGCGAACGAGGGGTAACGGCCCTGGTACGCGGCGAGGGCCGCCTCCGCCTGCCGTCCCCACGCCTCGCAGGCGCTGCCGGTCAGCTGGACGCCGCGCAGCTGCTCGCCGAAGACCGGCGGCGGCAGGAAGACGGTGGCGGCGGCTCTGGCCTCCTCCGCGAGATGCAGGCTGTGCCGGGTGGAGCGCTCGCTGACGAAGTAGAGGACGAGGTCCTCGTCGTAGGCGAAGAAGGCCAGGTTGGCGTGCGGCCCGCGCTCGGGGCCGGCGGTGGCCAGGGTGAGCACCATGCTCTCGGCCAGGATGCCTTCGACGCCCTTGCGGAACTCCTCGGCGGGCCACTCGCCCTGCGTGATGTCGAGCCGGTACGGCATGGCGCATCCCTCCGCTGGAACGACAGAGCCGGGCGTGGACCCCGCTGTTCGGGGGCCCTCGCCCGGCTCACATGCTCTCCCCGCCGGCCCGGCCGCACAAGAGTGGCGGACGACCGTCGGGATCAGTCCGCCGGCATCCGCGCCGGGGTCTCGCGGGGCGCACCCGAACCGCTCGGACCGGCACCCAGCAGCGCGCCGAGCGGCCCCGCGCGCCCCCGGTCCACCAGCGGGGCGGCGCGGCCGGCGGCCAGCGCGAGCGGCACCCCCACGGCGGTGCCGACCAGCGCGCCGACCAGCACGTCGTGCGGGTAGTGCACGCCGACCCAGACCCGGGAGAGGCCCATCAGGGCGGCCGCGATCCAGCCGGTCCAGGCCAGGGCGGTCAGCCCGAGCCCGCGGAAGGCGAACCAGAGCGCCGCGGCGGCCGCGAAGGCGATCACCGTGTGATTGCTGGGGAAGGACCAGTCGCCGGCGCCCGGGCAGGTCTCCAGCGAAACGGTGCCGGCGATCTGGGCGCAGGGGCGGACCTCCTCCACCAGGCTCTTGAAAACGGAGTTGACGAGGTACGCCACGATCACGACGAACGGCGAGGCCAGTACCCGGGCCAGCACCACGGAGTCGGCGCCGCGGGCCCGCCACCAGGCGTACAGCATGAGCAGCGCGAACAGGCCGAGCCCGACCGCCGACCAGACCTTGACCAGCTCGTCCAGCCAGTGCGGGGCCCGGTCGGCCCAGCCGACGACCCGGCTGTAGAGGCCGCCGTCGATGCCGCTGCCGTCGTAGGCGAGCAGCGCGCGCGGCCCGGCCGGGAGCCCCGGGGGCGGGGTGGCGGTCACTCGCCACCCCCGCCACGGCGCCCCTTACGGGCGCGGAACAGTTCGAGAACAATGGGAATCACGGAGACAACTACTACCAGACCGATGATGGGTAGCAGATAACGGTCGATATCCGGCACGGAGGATCCGAGGGCGTAGCCGGCCATCGTCACCCCGACGGCCCACACCGTGCCGCCCACCACCTGCCAGAGGGTGAAGGTGCGCAGCGGCACGTCGAGGACGCCGCAGAGCGGGTTGAGCACGGTGCGCACGACCGGGATGAAACGGGCCAGCACGATCGCCTTGCCGTAGCCGTAGCGGGCGAGCAGTTCCTCGGCGCGCAGGACGCCGTGATGGAGGCTCCTGCTGCTCGACCGGCGCAGCAGGGCGTGCCCGCCCTGGCGGCCGATCAGGTAGCCGACCTGGGCCCCCACGAGTGCGCCGAGCACGGCGGCCGGGAGCACCTGGTAGAGCTGGAGCCGGGGGCCGTCGGTGGCGCCGGGGACGCAGAGCAGGCCGGCGGTGAAGAGCAGCGAGTCGCCGGGCAGGAAGAAGCCGACCAGCAGGCCGGTCTCGGCGAACAGGATGACGGCGATGCCCAGGGCGCCGAAGGCGGCCAGCAGGGAGGAGGCGTCCAGCAGGTTCACCGCGAGCGCTTCGTGCCCGCCGTGCCCCGGGCCGGGGAGGGCCGGGGCGGCGAGGCCCCGGGCGTGCTCCTGCAGGGCCTGCGCCTGGGCGGCGGACCAGGTGTACACCGACGACCGGAACACGGCGGGCGGACCTCCCGTACGTTGGGGGCGGCCCTGCGGGTCGCGCTCGGACCGTCTACAGTGACGTAGACGGTCTACGAGACTGTAGACGACAGCTGGAGGAAACGTCGACATGAGTGAAGCGCCGTCGGCCCGTCGTTCCTCCGGGGAGCTGGAGGCCCAGGTGCTGGTCGCCCTCTGGGCCGCGGAGCACCCGCTGACCCCGCAGGACGTCCAGGCCGCCCTCGGCACCGGGCTCGCCCGGACCACCGTCGCCACGATCCTCGCCCGGCTGCACGAGAAGGGCACGGTCGAGCGGACCAGGGCGGGCCGGGCGTACGCCTACGTCCCGACCGTCCAGGACCCGGCCGGCCTGGCCGCCCGCCGGATGCGCACCGAGCTGGAGCGCGGGTCCGACCGCTCCACCGTACTGGCGCGCTTCGTCTCCGACCTCTCGGACGAGGACGAGCGGATGCTGCGCGACCTCCTCGGGGACCGCGCCGGCGGCCCGTCCGGCTCCCCGGGATCCCCCGGCGCACCGGGCTCCCGCGTCCCGGTCGAAACGCCGGACGGCCCGGACGGCTCCGCCGGAGCCCCCGGCACGACCGGCGGGAGCGGGGCGAACAGGGCGACCGGCACGGACCGCTCCGCGGCGGAAGACGTGCCGCGATGACCGTCGCCGTCTGGGTGCCGCTGCTGCTCCCCTTCCTCGCGGCGCCGGCCGCCCGGCTGCTCGCCCGGGCGCTGCCGCCGCCGGCCGCCGCCCGGATCCTGACCGGCACCGCGGCCCTGCTCGCCGCGGCCACCCTCTGCTCGCTCGGCCTGCTGGCCGCCACCGGCCTGCTCCGGCTGCCGCCGGTCGCCGCCCTCGGCCACCTCTCCCCGCGCTGGATCGCCGCCGGAGCCCCCGGCGGCGCGCCGGTCGCGGGCCTCGCCGGCCTGGCCCTCGCCACCGCGGCGGCCCTCGCCCTGCGGATCGCCCGGCGCCACCGCCGGGACCTGGCCCGCGCCCGCGCCGCCCTCGGCGACCCGGCCCGCCCCGCGAGGAGCCTGTCCCCCGGCGCCCTCGCCGCCCTCCTCGGCACCTCCGTGGCCGGCCCCGCCGCGCGGCTCAGGGCCCGGTCCCGGCCCGCCGCCCCCGCCGAGCACCCGCTCGCCGTCCTCGCGGACGACCGCGCCGACGCCTTCGCGCTGCCCGGGCGCCCGGGGCGGGTGGTGGTCACCGGCGGGATGCTGCGCGCCCTGTCCGCCCCCGAACGCGCCGCGCTGCTCGCCCACGAGCGCGCCCACCTGACCGGGCGCCACCACCTCTTCCTGGCCGCCGCCGAGTACGCGGCCGTGGTCCACCCCGCCCTGCGGACGCTGCGCGCGCCCATCGGCTACCAGCTGGAACGCTGGGCCGACGAGGCCGCCGCCGCAGCCGTCGGCGACCGGACGGTGACCGCCCGCGCGGTCGGCCGCGCGGCCCTGGCCGCCGGGCACGCCCCCCGGCCGGACCGGCCCGGCCTCGCCCCGGCCGCCCACGCCGGCCCGGTGCCCCGCCGGGTGGCCGCGCTGCTGGACCCTCACCCGCGGCCCCGGACCGGACGCCGCGCGGCCGCGTTCGTGCTCGCCACCTGCCTGTCCGTCACCCTCACCGCGGCGCTGGACGCCACCACCGACCTGCACCGGGCGGTCGAGGCCGCCCGGAGCGCCGGCGCGGCCGGGCGCTGACGGCCGCTCACCGTGCCGGGCCGGACCCCCGAGGCCTGCTGGACAGGGTCCGGGCGGCCGCCCAGAATGACCGCAAGAGGTGAAGGTCTGCGCGAACGTGCAGGTCATACCGGTCGGTAGGTCACATTTGCGCACGGGACCCCCGCCGACCGTGCTCCCGCCGTACGCTTTCGGCAACGCGTCAACGACGAGGTAGCGACGGTTCGCGGCTAGGGGGAGCGGTGCGGCAGACCCGGCGGCACACTCGACGACCGGCCGGCGCGGCCCCGGCCCCCGCCCCCGGCGGGCCCGAACTCGCCGCCGTCCACGACGCCGCCACCGGCGGTGGCGAACTCCCCGCCGACGGCCGCCCCGAGACCGGCCCCCGGCCCGAGATCGGCGACTCCTGGGCCCGGCTGCGCCGGCTCGGCCTCGACCCCGACCGGGGCGCCGCCACCGTCCATCTCGGCCCCGCCGAGGTGGAGCACCGGCGTCGTGCCAGCGGGCTGGACGAGGTGATCGGCATCCTGCGGGACTCGCTGCTGGACTCCACCGGGGACTGCCCGCTGATCCTCGCCATCGCCGACGCCGAGGGCCACGTCCTGTGGCACGAGGGCGAGCGGCAGCTGCGCCGCAGCGCCGACCGGATCGGCTTCCTGATCGGCGCCCGCTGGGTCGAGGAGAACGTCGGCACCAACGGCATCGGTACCGCTTTGCGCGCCGGCCGGCCGATGCAGGTGCACTCCGCCGAGCACTACCTGCGCAGCCACCACGCCTGGACCTGCTTCGCGGCCCCGGTGCACGAGCCCCGGACCGGCCGGCTGGCCGGCGTGATCAACATCAGCGCCCCGGCCCAGCACGCCCGGCCGTACCTGCTGCAGCTGACCATGACCGCCGCCCGGCTGGCCGAGGCCGAGCTGCGGGCCCGCCGGCTGGAGGCCCTGCACCAGCTGCGGACGGTGGCCACCCCGCTGCTCGCCAAGGTGAACGGCCCGGCGCTGGTGGTGGACGACGACGGCTGGACGGCGGCCGCGGCCGGCCTGCCCCCGACCGACCGGCTGCGGCTGCCGGCCGAGGGGTGGGGTTCGGCCGCCGTGCACTGGCTTCCCTCGCTCGGGGAGTGCGCCGTCGAACCGCTCGCCGACGGCTGGTTGGTCCGGCCCGTGCACTCGCTGGGCCGCACCGCCCTGGACGAGCGGTCCGGGGCCACCGAGCAGACCGAGGGCGCCAGGCTGCGGCTGGACCTGCGCCGCCCGGACCGCCCCGAGCTGTCGGTGGAGGGCGCGGCGGGCACCTGGTCGCACGGCCTCAGCCCGCGCCACGCGGAGTTGCTGCTGCTGCTCGCCACCCACCGGGACGGCCGCAGCGCGGCCCAGCTGGCCGAGGCCCTGTTCGGCGATCCGGCCCGTACGGTGACCGTCCGGGCCGAGCTCTCCCGGCTGCGGCGCTACCTGGGCGGCCTGCTGGTCCACCGGCCGTACCGCTTCGCACCCACCGTGACCGTCGGCGTGATCGGCCCGGACGATCCGTACGACCTGCTGCCCGGCTCCACGGCGCCCGCCGTCCGCCGGCTGCGCGCCCGGCTCGCCGCCGGGACGGTACGGCTGCCGGCCCCGCCGGACGCGGTGCGCACCCCGGCCGCCGGGCGGCCGCCGGACGTAACGGTTCACCCGGACGGCGGGCACGCGCCCGTGCTCACACGCCCCCGAGTTTCCTGAATCCGAGTTTCCTGAATCCGAGTTTCCTGAACCCGGACTGCCTGAATCCGGACTGCCTGAACCCGCGCCTCCTGAACCCGGGCAGGCCGTGCGGCCCGGTCAGCCGACCCTGGGCGCCCGGGTGCCGACGGCACGCCGGCCGGCCCGGCGGCGGTCAGTCGGTGGGGAAGCCCCCGGCGAGCAGCGCGGCCAGCTGGGCGTCGGTCGGCCCGCAGGAGGCCTCGGCCGCCTCCGACACCTGCGCGTACGTCCGGTCCAGCCAGTCCTGGACCTTGGACTTGGCGACCTCCAGCAGCGCGCTGCCGTGCGGCGACTCCAGCGCCACGTGCAGCGTCGCCCCGTGGCAGGGGCAGTACGCGGGCCAGAGCTTGACGTCGCCCTGCCCGCTCAGGGTGGTGAGACCGTCCCGCAGCAGCTCCCGCGAGAAGACCCAGTCCGCCTCGTCGGGCCGGCCGAGGTGGAAGGTCAGCAGCACCTCGTACGGGCGCTGCGGGTCGAACCGGAACCGGGTGCTGACTTCTCCGACAGCTTCGTCGCCGAGCGCGATGCGCATGGTCAGCACCTCCTCCACCGCCGCCGGAGCGGCGGTGGAGCCTTCCTCATCGCCGCCCGTGGGGGTAGCGGCGAGAGAGGCATCGGAGGGTGCGGGCAGAGGGTCGCGCGGCATGACTATCTCTCCGGTACGGCTTGGAATTGCACCAGCGTGCGCCATCCGGCCGGGGACGGCAAGGGTTGCAAGGAGGTTGCAACAATCGCGCCGGGCACCGGGCAGATCGTCCGACGGTCCGTCAACTGTTCTGCGTGCGAGGACGGTCCGTCCGACGGCCGGCTTCGCGCGCGGTCCGGCGACGATCCCCTCCGCCGCTGGTACTCTCGTGCCTCCGGCCCGCGCGGGCACGGCCGCGAGCCCGTTGCTTCCTCACGGGTCCGGCCCCGGGGCCCGTCGCGGATCGCGGCGGGCGGCACACGGAGGGAAGGGAGTCCGGTGGCTCTCCGTAAGGACCCCGAGGCGGCACCTCGCCCGGACGAGCGGCCTGCGCCGCAGGGCCGGCACAGCCGTCCCAAGCCCTTCGGCGGCCGCCTGCGCCTGCCCACCCTGCGTTTCTCCGGCGCCGCGATGGCGATGTCCACCGTGGTCGGGCTCAGCATCGCCACCACCTGGCTGCTGAACGAGCAGCAGGCCGTGGGGCGGCGGGCCGGCTTCGCCACGGTCGGGGCCACCCCGCCGCCGGCTCCCGGTACCGACGGCGACTCCCGGGCCCACTCCGACGCCGGGCACTCCCCGGCCGCCGGCGCCGAACCCTCCGTCCGGGCGATCGGGCCCGGCACGGGCACGCCCGGCTCGCGAAACGCCGAACGGACCACCCCGCCGCCGCTCGCCGGCCAGGCGCCCACGCCGGCGCCCACCGCCACGGCCGCGCCCTCCGCCACGGCGGCCGCCCCCTCCGCGCCCGCACCGGTACCACCGCCGAGCGCCGGCCCCACCCCGGAGGGCCTGCGGCCGCCGGGCGGCCTGACGGAAGCGGAGTGCCTGCTGCAGTCGACCGCGAGCCCCGGCCCGGTCGGCCCGCAGTTCGGGCCCCCCGGCATCGGGGCGCGCCCGTTCGGGCCGCCGCTGGTCCAGTCCCCGCCCGCGGTACCGCCGGCCATGACGCAGTCCGCCGTGACGGGGCCGGCCGCCCCGCTGTCCGTGCCCGGGCAGTCCGTGTCGCAGCAGTCCGTGCCGCAGCAGTTCGTGCCCCGGCCCGGGGCTGCCGTGCCGGCACCCGCACGCCCCGCGGGGCCGGGTACGCCCTCGGCGACCGCACCCGCCCAGGGCGCGGCCCGGCCGCACGCGGCGCACCCGTACGCGCCCGGCCAGAACCCGGCCGACCCCTTCCCCGCCGACCGCTTCCCGGTCGGCCCGCACGCCGCCGGCCAGTACTCGACCGCGCAGCACGCGACCGGCCAGAACCCGACCGCTCAGGACCCGACCGCTCAGAACCCCGCCGACGCCCAGGCTCCCGACCTCGCGCTCACCGGCGCGGCCAGCGTCCGCTCGCTCGGCCAGGACGGCACCCGCCACCTGCTCGGCCTCACCGTGACCGAGCCGCTGACCGCGCTCCAGGCCGAGTTCCGGCTCAGCCCGGCCGAGGTCGTGCACGGCACCACGGCGTGGACCAACCTGGCGGGTGCCGTGATGACCACCTCCCAGGAGCACGGCGCCCGGGTCTACCGCTTCGCCTCCCCCGTCGGGGTGGACGTCCCGCCCGGGCAGTACACCTTCGGGGTGCGGGGCGTGCTGCCCGCCGCCGGACCTGGCAGGGCGAAGGCCGAGACCTGGACGGCCTCCGCCTTCGGCATCCTGGACCCGCGCGCGGTGGCCGCCATCGGCGCCTTCGAGGCCGTGCCCGCCGGTCCGGTCGCTCCGGGTGCGCCCTCGGCGCCCGCCGCCCGCCCGTCCCTCGTCCCCGGGCGCTGACTCCGCCTCAACCACCGTTCCGAGGCGGCCGGGCGGCAGTCCCGGGCTCCGTCCCGCCACGTCGCCGGCCCGCCCTGAGCGGTACCGGCGACGGCGTGCCGTCCGGTCCGACGATCCGACAGAACCCGGCCCGTCGGCCGGTCACTTTGCCACACGCGTTCGTTACTGTGGATCCCGTCGGCGCGTCGGCCGCGCCGGCCTCCCAAACGCATCCCAGGAGGATCCCGTGACCACGGTCCTGACCCAAGGCGGCAACGCGCCGCTGACCGCCGCGCGGGTGACCGTCGAGGTGACCGCACCCAAGGCGCTGGACGTCTCGGGTCTGCTGCTGACCGACGCCGGGAAGGTCCGCTCGGACGCGGACTTCGTCTTCTTCAACGCCCCGAACGGCCCGGGTGTCTCGCACAGACCGGCGAGCGGCGGCGCGGCGGACGCGATCACCATCGACACCCGTGCCGTCCCGGCCGGCATCACCAAGATCGTGGTGACGGCCAGCCCCGACGAGGCGGGCACGACCTTCGCCGGCATCGAGCCGACCGCGACCGTGCGGGACGCCGACACCGGCGCCGTGCTGGTCACCTTCACCCCGCCGCGGCTCGACCGCGAGACCGCGCTGGTCGTGGTCGAGGTCTACCAGCGCGGCGGCGCCTGGAAGGTCCGCGCCGTCGGCCAGGGCTACGCCAACGGCCTGGCGGGCATCGCCACCGACTTCGGCGTCTCGGTCGAGGAGGAGCCGGCCCCGGCGGCCCGGGCCGCGCAGACCCCGCCGCCGCCCGCGCAGGCGCCGGCCACGCAGGCCCCGCCGATGCCGAACACGCCCCCAGCCGCGCCCCCGGCGCCGGCCACCGCGCCCTCCTTCACCAAGGTCACGCTGGACAAGGGCCGGGTGAACCTGGTCAAGGGCGGGTCGGTCTCGCTGGAGAAGAACGGCAAGCCGTTCCTGTCCTCGGTCCGGATGGGCCTGGGCTGGGAGCCCGCCCGGGGCGGGCGCAACGTCGACCTGGACGCCTCCTGCATCGCCTTCGACGCCCAGCGGAACAAGATCGAGACCGCCTGGTTCATGAAGCTGTCGATCTTCAACGGCGCGATCGCGCACTCCGGCGACAACCTCACCGGCGAGGGGACCGGCGACGACGAGTCGATCACCGTCCACCTGGACGGGCTGCCGCCCGAGGCGGTCGGCCTGGTCTTCGTGGTCAACTCCTTCTCCGGCCAGAAGTTCACCGACGTGAAGAACGCCTACTGCCGGCTGCTGGACGCCGGCAGCGGCCAGGAGCTGGTGCGGTTCGACCTGACCAGCTCGGAGCCGCACACGGGCGTGGTGATGTGCAAGCTGGTCCGCCAGTTCTCCGGCGAGTGGGTGATGACGGCGATCGGCGAGTACGTGGACGCCAAGACCGCCCGCGCCATGGTCAAGCCCGCCTCCGCGATGCTCTGAACCACCAGGTGCCCGGTGCCCCGCCCGGCGCGGCGGGGCACCGGGCACCGTCGCGTCCGGGCCGCCCTCCACGGGCACTTGACCGGGCGGTTCGAGGTTGGGCCGTCCGGCCGACTAGAATCACCCCTTGAGCCTGCGGACCAGAGGCCCGGCTCAGCAGGTGCGGAGAGGCGTCCACCCGGCCTGATGCCGTCCCCGCACCCGAGGAAAAGTCACGTGAGCAACGAGCAGTCCGTCCCGGTCGTCCAGATCGTCAACGAGGCCGGGCGCCGGCGCACCTTCGCCGTCATCAGCCACCCCGACGCCGGCAAGTCCACCACCACCGAGGCCCTCGCCCTGCACGCGCGGGCGATCACCTCGGCCGGTGCGGTGCACGGCCAGGGCGCCCGCAAGGGCGTGACCAGCGACTGGATGGAGCTGGAGCGCGAGCGCGGCATCTCGGTCACCTCGGCCGCCCTGCAGTTCGGCTACCGCGGCCACGTGATGAACCTGGTCGACACCCCCGGCCACGCCGACTTCTCCGAGGACACCTACCGGGTGCTGGCGGCCGTCGACTGCGCGATCATGCTGGTCGACGCGGCCAAGGGCCTGGAGGAGCAGACCCGCAAGCTGTTCGCGGTCTGCCGCCACCGCGGCGTCCCGGTGATCACCTTCATCAACAAGTGGGACCGCCGAGGCCGCGAGGCGCTCACCCTGCTGGAGGACATCGAGACCCACCTGGGCATCACCCCGGTGCCGGTGGTCTGGCCGGTCGGCGGCGCCGGGGACCTGCGCGGGCTGGTCCAGGCCTCGGACACCGAGCAGATGCTCCGCTACACCAAGGTGCCCGGCGGCACCCACGCCGCCCTGGAGGAGGTGCTGACCGCCGAGCAGGCCACCGAGCGCGAGGGCGAGGCCTGGGAGACCGCGCTGGAGGAGCTGGAGCTGGCTCTCTCCTCCGGCCCCGGGTACGACCAGGAGGCCTTCGAGGCCGGCAAGATCAGCCCGGTCTTCTTCGGCTCGGCGCTGAGCAACATCGGCGTGAAGCTGCTGCTGGACGCCGTCGTCGACCTCGCCCCCTCCCCCGCCGCCCGGCCGCTGGCCAAGGGCGGCAGCCGCGAGGTCACCGAGGAGTTCTCGGGCCTGGTGTTCAAGATCCAGGCCAACATGGACCCGGCGCACCGCGACCGGATGGCCTTCGTCCGGGTCTGCTCCGGCGTCTTCGAGCGCGGCATGAACGTCACCCGCGCGGCCAGCGGCCGCTCCTTCGCCACCAAGTACGCGCAGACCGTCTTCGGCGCCGAGCGCACCGTGGTCGACACCGCCTACCCGGGCGACGTGGTGGGCCTGATCAACGCCAGCGCCCTGCGGGTCGGCGACACCCTGTACACCGGCAAGAAGGCGGAGTTCCCGGCCCTGCCCGCCTTCGCCCCGGAGTACTTCGCGGTGGCCCGGCCGAAGGACATCAGCCGCTCCAAGCAGTTCCGCAAGGGTGTCTCCCAGCTGGACGAGGAGGGCGTGGTCCAGGTGCTGGTCTCGGACCGCCGCGGTGACCAGGCCCCGGTGATGGCGGCCGTCGGCCCGATGCAGTTCGACGTGGTGCTGCACCGGATGGAGCACGAGTTCTCCTCCCCGATCACCCTCGACCGGCTCTCCTACAAGCTGGCCCGGGTCACCGACCCCGAGGGCGCCGCGGAGCTGGCCAAGGCCCGGCTGACCGACGCCGAGGTGCTCGTCCGCCGCTCGGACAACGCCCTGCTGGCCCTGTTCGCCGACAAGTGGCACCTGAGCGCCTTCCAGCGCGCCAAGCCCGACATCCTGCTCCAGCCGCTGATCGCCACCGCCGACTAGGCTCCGCGCCCGGCACGCCGCGCACGCCCTGACCGCCCCCGTCCGGCCCCGGACGGGGGCGGTCGCGTGCGGTGACCCGGAGCGCCCCGGCGGCCGCTCCGCGAGCTGCCGCCGTCCGGCCCGGACCGACGGCTTCACTGCGCCGCGACCGCGGCCAGCCGCTCCCGCCAGCCGCTCCCGCCAGCCGACCCGCCCGCCCCGGCCGACGCGGCCGCGGCCCGCTGCCGACAGGGCGCGCAGCGGCGTTCCGCGCCGAGCGGGCGGAAGGCCCGCTCACAGTCGGCGGCTTCGAGCAGGGGCAGCGGCCGTACGGCGGTCGGCATCTTGACGGCGAGGCGGCAACGGGCCAGGGCGGCAGGGCACTCGACCTGTACCGGCAGGCCGGCGGACCGGGCGATCAGGTCAGCGAACGCCGGGGACGTAGGACCGCACCCAGGCCGCCCAGTCGGACTGGAACTGCTTCAGCGGCAGCCCGGTGGCCGTGGTGATCTGCTGCTCGTACGCCTTCGGGTCGGCGTAGTGGGCCGCCACGAAGGCGAACGCCTTGTCCTCGCCGTACTTCTGGGCCAGGTACTGGACGGCGAGGGCGCTCAGCGAGTAGTTCGCGGACCGGTCCTTCGCCACGTCCGCGTAGAAGCCCAGGCTCTCCGGGAGCGTGCCACCGAAGCGGTACCCCTGGAGGGTGGCCTTCGCGTCCGCCTTGAGGAGGTCCTCCTTGCCGCGGAAGGCCAGGTATTCGGCGAAGCCCTCGACGACCCACATCCGGGTGTCCTGGAGGCCCTGGACCAGGACGGTCTCGGTGCTGAGCAGTTCGACGGTGGCGTGGCCCATCTCGTGCCGGCCGATCTCGGCGACGCCGTTCTTCCAGTCGGGGCCGGTGAAGCGGCTCAGCGAGGTGTCCATGACGATCCGGGAGCCGCCGGACTCCTTGTCCTTGGAGGTCGAGAGCGGATCGTGCACCGGGATCGGCATGTTGACGCCGGCCTCCAGGCTGTCGTTCTCCCGCCCGTCGCCCCGGTACAGCCGGTTGTAGACCTCGCGCTGCTTCTCCAGCACGATGAAGTAGCCCCGCGCGGTCTCCCGGCCGGCGGCGGGCCGCGGGCCGGACTTCTTCCACGCGTCCAGGTCGTCCTTGGCCGCCTGCGCCAGGATGTCGGCGTCGCGCTGGAGTTCGGCGGTCTGGCTCTTGTCCGAGACCACCACCAGGTGCTCGCGGGTCTCGACCGCCAGGTCCTCGTAGACGTCCCACGGGCCGGGGTAGAAGTTGTTGTCGGAGGTCTTTCCCGTCAGGCCCTTCGTGCCGCCGACCTCGGTGACCACCGGCGCGCCGACGCCCGGCTCGACCCGCCAGTTGTACGTCTCGCCGACCGGCTTGCTGTCGACGCCCTTGATCTGGTGCACGAAGGTGACCCACATGTCACCGTTCAGCGGAGCGGCGAACTGCGGCTCCCAACGGGCCTGCTCCCAAGGGATCTTGACGAGGTTGCGGAAGACCTTGCGCTGCTTCGCCTTCAAGTCGTCACTCTTGAACGGCTTGACGAACGCCTCTTCGTCCTTCGCCGCCAGTGCCGAGGTCATCCCCGCGGCGAGCTTCTCGTACGGGTTGTTCTCCCCGCTGAGGTCCACCGGGCCCGGGCGGGTGGAGATGTGGTAGACCACGAACCCCGCCCCGAGCGCGATCAGCCCGAGGACCGTCCCCAGCACGATCAGGACCGCCTTCGGCCCACGCCTGCGCGGCCGTTCCGGCGGCGGCTGGCCGTACGGCTGCGGCGGCTGCGGTACGCCGTACGGCTGCGGTGGCTGGCCGAACGGCGGCTGCGGGGCGCCCGGTCGGCCGTACGGCTGCTGCTGCGGCTGCGGCTGCGGATAGCCGTAGGACTGCTGGGGCGGACCGTACGGCGGCGACTGGGCCTGGCCCGGCTGAGGCGGATACGACATGGGACTCCCCCGTGAGAAAACGAACACGCATTCTTAGCACGGGGTCAACAACGAACCACCAACGGAAAACCGGCAGGCTGCGGGCGGCGTCGGCAGCCGTCCTCCGACTCCTCCGATCGAGTGCGTCGGATCGCCCACGGCCGGTCGGCCGCACTGCCCGGCGTGGCGTGACTCGCACCCGGAGGAGGGGCATCACGAGTGCTACGGCCAATCGGCGCTGCTACGCCCGCGCCGGGATCCCCCTGTCCCTGCTGGTCGACCGCGACACGTCGCAGGTCGGCGTCTTCGGAAAACCGCAACGGGACGAGTGCACCGAAGTGCATCTCGTCCCGTTCGGGCCATCGCCGGCCCTGCCCGCCCCGTTCGGGTTCGAGCTGGACCGTTCCTCTGAGCCGCCACTCAGGCCGGGGGGTCAGCCCCGGGTGGCCATCGCACGCAGGAAGAAGGTCAGGTTGGCCGGGCGCTCGGCCAGCCGGCGCATGAAGTAGCCGTACCACTCCTGGCCGTACGGGAGGTAGACCCGCATGGTGTTGCCCTCGGCGGCCAGCCGCAGCTGCTCCTCCGGGCGGATGCCGTAGAGCATCTGGTACTCGAAGCTGTCGCGCTTGCGGCCGTTCCACTCGGCCAGCTGGCCGGCGATCTTGATCATGTTGGGGTCGTGCGAGGCCACCATCGGGTAGCCCTGGCCGGCCATCAGGACCTTCAGTGCGCGGACGTACGCGAGGTCGACCTCGCGCTTGCCCTGGAAGGCGACCGACTCGGGCTCCTTGTAGGCGCCCTTGCAGAGCCGCACCCGCGAACCCTCGGCCGCGAACTCCCGGCAGTCCTCCTCGGTGCGCCGCAGGTAGGCCTGCAGGACGACGCCGAGCCACGGGTAGTCGGCGCGCAGCTCGCGGGCGATCGACAGGGTGGAGTCCGTGGTGGTGTGGTCCTCCATGTCCAGGGTGACCGTGGTGCCGGCGTCGGCGGCCGCCGCGCAGATCCGGCGGGCGTTCTCCAGCGCGATCTTCTCGCCGTCGACCGGCAGGAACTGGCCGACCGCCGAGAGCTTGACCGAGACCTCGGCGCCGGCCGCCAGGCCGGTGTCCTTGAGGGCGGTCAGCAGGTGCTCGTACGCCTCGGCGGTGCCGGCGGCCTGGGCCGCGTCCTTGGTGTCCTCGCCGAGGTGGTCCAGGGTGACCGTGCGGCCGGTGGCCACCAGGTCGTCGCAGGCGGTGACCGCGTCGTCGAGCAGCTCGCCGGCGACGAAGCGCTCGACGATCGCGTGGGTCGGGGGGAACTTCTCGACGACGGTGCGCACCTGCGGGGAGCGGGAGGCGGCGAGGAGGGCGGAACGGAGCATCGGTACTCCTGGAACTGGTTCTTCAGCGGTGTCGGGGGGCCGGGACGGCGGCCAGGGGGGTTGGGCCGCCGCCCCGGGTGAGGGGCGGCACGGGGGAGAGGCGCCCCTCGTCTTGGGGGGGTGTCAGCCCATGTGCGGGTAGCGGTAGTCCGTCGGCGGGACGAAGGTCTCCTTGACCGAGCGGGTCGAGGTCCACCGCGTGAGGTTCTGCTTGGCGCCGGCCTTGTCGTTGGTGCCGGAGGCCCGGCCGCCGCCGAAGGGCTGCTGGCCGACCACGGCGCCGGTCGGCTTGTCGTTGATGTAGAAGTTGCCGGCCGCGAACCGCAGCTTGTGCATGGCGTCCTGGGCGGCCGCGCGGTCCTGGGCGATGATCGCGCCGGTCAGGCCGTACGGGGAGGCGGACTCCATCTGGGCGAGCATCTCGTCGTACTTCTCGTCCTCGTAGACGTGCACGGCGAGGATCGGGCCGAAGTACTCGTCGCGGAAGTACTCGGCGGCCGGGTCCGAGCAGACCAGCACGGTCGGACGGACGAACCAGCCCACCGAGTCGTCGTACGTACCGCCGGCCAGCACCTCGACCGAGGGGTCGGCCTGGGCGCGGTCGATGGCGGCCTTGTTCTTGGCGAACGCGCGCTCGTCGATCACGGCGCTCATGAAGTTCGACAGGTCGGTGACGTCGCCCATGGTCAGACCCTCGACCTCGGCGCGGAACTCGTCCTTCAGGCCGGCCCAGAGGGAGGCCGGGACGTACGCGCGGGAGAGCGCGGAACACTTCTGGCCCTGGAACTCGAAGGCGCCGCGGGTCATCGCGGTGCGCAGCACGTCCGGGTGCGCAGACGGGTGGGCGACCAGGAAGTCCTTGCCGCCGGTCTCGCCGACGATCCGCGGGTAGGTGCGGTAGCCGGCGATGTTGTTGCCGACCTCGCGCCACAGGTGCTGGAAGGTCGCGGTGGAGCCGGTGAAGTGGATGCCGGCCAGCGCGGGGTGCTTGAGGGCGACCTCGGAGACGGCCAGGCCGTCGCCGGTGACCATGTTGATGACGCCCTTGGGCAGGCCCGCCTCCTCCAGCAGCTGCATCAGCAGGTGCGCGGAGAACTGCTGGGTCGGGGACGGCTTCCAGAGCACCACGTTGCCCATCAGCGCCGGCGCGGTCGGCAGGTTGCCGGCGATGGCGGTGAAGTTGAACGGGGTGATCGCGTAGACGAAGCCCTCCAGCGGGCGGTGGTCGCTGCGGTTCCACACGCCGTCCGAGGAGACCGGCTGCTCGGCCAGGATCTGCCGGGCGAAGTGCACGTTGAACCGCAGGAAGTCGACCAGCTCGCAGGGGGTGTCGATCTCGGCCTGCTGGGCGGTCTTCGACTGGCCGAGCATGGTGGCGGCGGCCAGCGTCTCGCGCCAGGGGCCGGCCAGCAGGTCCGCGGCCTTGAGGAAGATCGCGGCGCGGGAGTCGAAGGAGAGCGCCTGCCAGGCCGGGGCCGCGGCGAGTGCGGTGTCGACGGCGTCCTGCGCGTCCTCGCGGGTCGCGTTGCGCAGGGTGCCGAGCCGTGCCGCGTGGTTGTGCGGCTGGACGACGTGGATCTCGGCGCCGCCACCCATCCGGCGCTCACCGTTGATCGTCATGGTCAGCTGGACCGGCTCCTGGCCGCCCAGCTCCTTCAGCTTGGCCTCCAGGCGGGCCCGTTCCGGGCTGCCGGGGGCGTAGCTGTGGACCGGCTCGTTCACCGGCGCGGGGACCTGGGTCACAGCATCCATGGCGCGCGCTCTCCTTCGGGTCATGGGGGACGCCGGTGCGGGTCGCGCATCGGCCTGGTCCGAAAGGTATGCCGCCGCGGGACCCGACTTGATTGGCCTGGCGGCCCAAGTCATCCGTACGGCGTTGTCCGATCGGACGAAGGACGCCCGGCCCCGGCACCCGTCACCCGATCGCCCGTCACCCGGCGGTGGTCGCACCCGCCGGAGTGACGGGCGCGTCCCAGTCGACGGAGTAGCGGTGCACCGGGCCGAACATCTTCTCCGGTGTGAGGAAGGTGCGCAGCGCGACCGGCGCCAGCAGCCTCGTCATCGTCCGGGCGACCGGCCCGGCCGCCTTCTCGTTGTTGGTCCTCTCGGCCTGGGCGATGATCTTCTCCACCCGGTCCCGGCGCAGCGCCTCGTAGGCGGCGAAGGCGTCCGGCAGTGCGGGCAGGTCGCGCAGGCAGCGGGCGAGCTGGACGGCGCTCTCCACCGCGAGCGAGGCGCCCTGGCCGGAGCTGGGGGACGGCGCGTGCACCGAGTCCCCGACCAGCACCATCCGGCTCCGGTACCAGCGCGGCACCTTCGGCAGGATGTGCATCGAGCCGACGTTGACCACCGTGTCGGGGCGGGCCC
The DNA here is from genome assembly GCF_030813695.1 of Kitasatospora herbaricolor. Taxonomy (NCBI): domain Bacteria; kingdom Bacillati; phylum Actinomycetota; class Actinomycetes; order Kitasatosporales; family Streptomycetaceae; genus Kitasatospora; species Kitasatospora herbaricolor. Next base: position 6,493,959 of record NZ_JAUSVA010000002.1, on the reverse strand, counting down.
GGCGCAGCACGTCCTCGGCAGGCACGTCACCGGCGTGCTGCTCGCGCAGCCGCTCCAGCCACTCGGCGGCCGGCACCTCGCGGGCCTGGGCCGGGGTCATCAGCTCCTTGTGCGGGAGGTTGCTGAACCAGGCGCTGCCGCCCTCGGGCACCGTCCACCAGCCGAAGAAGGCCCGGCGGCCGTTGGCGAAGTGCATCACGTCGTGCTCGGGCCGCCCGGCCGGGACGTGGTCGCTGAAACCGCCGAAGCCGACCAGCCCGACGTTGCGCGGACCGGGCGCGGCGGGGTCGATCAGGGTGCGCACGGTGGAGCGGACGCCGTCCGCGCCGACGAGCAGGTCAGCGGTGGCGGTGGAACCGTCGGCGAACCGGGCGGTGATGCCGTCCGGCGTCTCGTCGGCGCCCACCAGCCGCTGCCCGTACCTGACGGGGATGCCCTCCTGGCGCAGCCGCTCCTGCAGCAGGGCGTACAGCTCGGTGCGCCACAGCAGCCGGCTGGGCGCCAGGCCCGGCACCCCGGCGAACTCGGCCAGCCGCCGGCCGCGCGGGTCGTCGATGCTCATCCGCCCGATCGGCTGGCCGACGGCCTGCACCTGCTCGTCCAGGCCGATGATCCGCAGCGCGGCCAGGCCGTTCGGCGCCAGCATGAAAGCGCCGCCGACGCCGTCGGCCGTGGTCCCGTACGCCTCGTGGACGGTCGCCTCGATTCCCGCCCGGCGCAGCGCCAGGGCTGCCACCGGTCCGGCGATCCCGCCGCCGACGACGATTGCCTTCCGTACTCCGGTCATGTTCGACTCCCGAAGAATTGCTGCCAGGTCCGGAGGTACTCCGGCTCCTTGAGTGACACGATCAGGCCTGCGACGAAACGCTGTTCGGCTTCCTGGACACCGCGGCGGTACTCGTCCTCGATCAGGAAGATCCACGGAACGCCCTGCTCGGTGGCGGTCGCCACCCGGGCCCGGATCTCCTCGACCTGCGCGGTCAGCGCGTCCAGGCGCCGGGCGAGCAGGTCCACCGCCTCGGCCGGCGGGAGCACCGCGAGCAACGACAGGGCCACCCCGAAGAGCGGGTACTCGTGCTGCGGCTCGGCGACCAGTTCGCGCATCCAGTCGTCGAGCTCGCGCCGGCCGTCCTCCGTGAGGGCGAAGACGGTGCGCTCGGGGCGCTGGGTGTCCCGTACGGTCTCCTGCTCGGCGACGAAACCGGCCTTCCGCAGCTGCTCCACGACCATGTAGAGGGAGCTGCGGGTGTACTTGATGTCGCGGTCCTTGCCGTGCTCCTTGAGCCGGCGGCCCATCTCGTACGGGTGCATCGGCTCGGCCACCAACTCTGCAAGTACCGCCAGAGCCAGCGGGTTGCCCACCTTGCGCCGCTTCGCCATCCGGCCTTCTCCTTAGTCAGTATTGACTATCCGAGATCGAATAGTCAGAGTCAACTATTTTGCCGCACCAGGCTGCGAATCTGCCCGACGGACTAAAATCGCGCCTACGGCATTGTCCGATCCGACAAGGCCCCTCCCCCGCACCGCCCGACCGGACCCTCAGGAGACCCAGGTGACCGAACCGGCCCCCGGCACCGGGATCACCCTGCGGCAGCTGCTGATGTCGCTGGGCGAACCGCTGGTCGAACTGCAGGCCGCCCCCGCCGGGCTGGACGTCCCCGTCCGGGACGTCGCGATCCTCGACCCCGAGGACCAGGCGACCGCCGCCGCCGGCGAGCTCGTGCTGGCCATCGGCGCCCGCGGCCGCGCCGCCCTGCCCGCCCTGCGCGCCGCCGGCCGCGCCCGGGCCGCCGCCGTCGCCGTGAAACTGGACGCCCCCGGCCAGGCCGACGCCCTGCGGGAAGCCGCCACCGAGGCGGGCGTCGCCCTGCTCTCCGTCCGCCGGGAGACCCGCTGGGAGCACCTGGACTCGCTCGCCCGGGTGATCATCTCGGGCCCGGACGCCCCCGACCCCGAAGGGCCGGGCGCCGGCGACCTCTTCTCCCTCGCCCAGACCGTCGCCGTGCTGACCGGCGGGATCGTCTCCATCGAGGACACCTCCAGCCGCGTCCTCGCCTACTCCCGCTCCTCCGACTCCGACGAGGTGGACGACCTGCGGCGGCTGTCCATCCTCGGCCGCCAGGGCCCCGAGCCCTACCTCGCCAAGCTCCGCGAGTGGGGCGTCTTCCAGCAGCTGCGCGCCTCCGAGGGGGTCATCCCGGTCGACCCGCACCCCGACCTCGGGATCCGCCGCCGGCTGGCCATCGGCATCCGGGCCGGCGCCCAGCCGCTGGGCACCATCTGGGTCCAGGAGGGCGCCCAGCCGCTCGCCCCGCTGGCCGAACAGGCCCTGGTCGGGGCGGCCCGGGTCGCCGCGGCGCAGCTGGTGCGCCGGCGCCGGGAGGTCTCCGCCGACGTCCGGCTGACCCAGACCCTGCTCACCGGCCTGCTGGAGGGCTCCACCGGCCCGCAGTCCCTCGCCACCCACCTCGGCCTGGACCTGCGCCGGCCGGCCACCGTCCTGGCGTACGCCGCCGGCTCGCCCTCCGAGGGCGCCGACCTGGAGCTGACCCGCGCCGAGGTGACCGGCCTTATCTCGGTGCACACCGCCGCCCGGCATCGCGGGGCGCTGCTCGCCCCGGTCGAGTCCCGGGTCTACGTCCTGCTCCCCGAGCTGCCCGCCGGCCTGCCGATGTCCACCGTCCGCGGCTGGGCCCAGGAGGTGGTGGAGGCGGCCCGGGACCACCTCGGGGTGCCGCTGCGGGCCGCCATCGGCAGCACCGTGGACGGCCTGGCCGCCGTCCCCGAGTCACGCGCGCAGGCCGACCGGATCCTGGACGCGATGCGCCGCGGCGGCGTCGACCTGGAGGTCGCGGCACTGATCGACGTGCAGGCGCAGGTCCTGGTCAGCGAGGTGCTGGCGCTGCTGCAGGAGCGCACCGGCCTGCGCGACCCCCGGCTGACCGCGCTCACCGACTACGACCGCCGGCACGGCACCCGGCTCGCCGAGTCCGTCCTGGCCTGGCTGGACGCGCTGGGCGAGGTCCGGGTGGCGGCCCAGGCGCTGCACATCCACCCCAACACCCTGCGCTACCGGGTGCGCCGGGCCGAGCAGCTGACCGGCATCGACCTGGCCCAGCCCCAGCAGCGGCTGCTGGCGATGCTCCAGCTGCGGCTCCCCGCCGAGGACTGAGCCCGCCGGGGAACGCCGGCGGCCCGCCGGGTCCCCCCGACGGGCCGCCGTGCTCACCGCTGCGGTCAGGCGCCGTAGCCCTGGCCGCGGTGGTGCTCGTTCAGCCGGTGCCAGGGGCCGGTGATGGCGAGCTGGATGCCCGGCACCTGGATGTTGGCGAAGAGCGTCCTGCCGTCGTCCGAGAAGGTCACCCCGGTGAACTCGCTGAACTCCGGCTTCTCCGCGGTGCCGATGTTCAGGTCGTTGCGGGCGATCGGGTAGGTCAGGCCGTCCTCGGTCGCGCCGAACAGGTGGCTGACGCCCTCGCCGTCCTCGGCGATCACGATGCCGCCGTACGGCGAGACGGTGATGTTGTCCGGGCCGTCGTAGTTGTCGTGGTCGCCGAACACGTCGGTGTTCACGCCGAGCAGCACCTTGAGGGTGATGGTGCGGCGGACCGGGTTGTAGAACCACACCTGGCCGTCGTGCTGCAGCGGGCTCTCCGAGCGGGCGAAGCTGGAGACGAAGTGGAAGCCGCCGTCACCCCACCACATGCCCTCCAGCTTGCGGGCGCGGGTCACCTCGCCGTCCTTGAACTGCTTGCGGACGGAGACGGTCCTGGCGTCGCGGTCCTCGACCTTGACCCAGTCCACGCCGTACGTGGTGCCGACCTTGGTGGCGCGCGACAGGTCGTCGATGAACTTGCCCTGCGAGTCGAAGACCTTGAAGGCCTCCAGCACGCCGGCGTCGGCGGCGAGCGAGCGCAGCTTGTAACGGCCGTGCTTGAAGCCGGCCGGCGGGGTCCAGCGGAACAGCAGTCCGTTCGGGTTGGACGCGTCCTCGGTCAGGTACACGTGGCCGCGCTTCGGGTCCACCACGACGGCCTCGTGCGCGTAGCGGCCGAAGGCCTTCACCGGCTGCGGGTCACGGTTGTACTCGTCGTCGAAGGGGTCGACCTCGAAGATGTAACCGTGGTCCTTGGTGAAGCCGTTCTTGCCGGCCTTGTCCTCGGTCTCCTCGCCGCTCAGCCAGGTGCCCCACGGGGTGACGCCACCCGCGCAGTTGGTGGCGGTGCCGGCGATGCCGACCCACTCCTCGACGGTGCCGTTGGCCTTGGCGTGCACCACGGTGCAGCCGCCGGCCGCGCCCGGGTCGTAGACGTGACCCTCGGTCAGCGGCACCGGGTTCGGCCAGTTGGCGCGGGCGCCGCCCAGCTCGTGGTTGACGACGAGCAGGTTGCCGCCGTGCTCGTCCTCGAAGGCGGAGGTGCCGTCGTGGTTGCTCGGGGTGAACTCGCCGGTCTTCAGCTTGGTGACACCGGCGCGGGTGATCACCTTGTACTTGAAGCCCTTGGGCAGGGCCAGCAGGTTCTCCGGGTCGGCGAGCAGCGGGCCGTAGCCGACCGCGGCACGCTCGGCGTCGGCGGTCTCGGCGGCCTGCGCCTCCCCACCGACCGGAGCGGCGATCGCCCCCGGGGCGGTGGCCAGCGCCTCGGCGCTGCCCGCGATCAGCACACCGGCGCCGACGAGGGTGGAACGGTTGACGAAGTCCCGACGGGACAGCGACATGGCAGTCACTCCTGAGGGTTGGCCGTCCGCCCGGCGGAATCCCCGGTGCGCGGCGAGCTGGCGTCGAGAAGGAACGTCGACGCCGAGCAGACTGTGCTCCGCGGGTGAACCTCAGGTGAATCCGACACCGCGCCGGGGTGGTCATTTGCCGACCGTATCCGAACGCATGACTCGCACTTTGCCAAATCCCCACCCGGCGTCCCTGCCCGGGCGCCCGCACCGCCGGCGCCGGGGGCCGTCGCGGACGCCCCGCCGGCCGGGCGCCGCCTCAGCGGACGCTGCGCTCCAGCCGCCACTGCTCCCAGGCGGACAGCCAGATCTGCTCGGCCAGCCGGCGGGCGGCGCCACCGGGCCCGTCCTCGGCGGTCCGGTCCGGCCCGCCGTTCCACAGCTGTTCCCAGGCACGTTGCGCGGGCAGGCTCGGCACCTCGCTGGCGAACACGGTGTACCGGACGACCTCCTCCACGGCGTCCCGGCCGTCCGGCGTGCCGACCGCCCAGTCGGTGTTCCGGGCCAGCCTGGTGAGGTGGTTGACCATCGCGGCCACCGCCTCGGCGGCCTCCTCCCGGGTCTCCGAGGCCAGCCTCATCTGCTGGCGCACGGCGGCCTCCCAGCGGACGGCGCCGATCTCGCCGCGCAGGCGGCGGGGCAGCCTCGGGGTGCGCCGGGCGCGCACCTGCGCGTCGATCGCCATCGACTCCGCGATGTTGTGCTCGATCAGCTCCCGGTGTGCCTCCAGGCCCACGGCGGGGGCGAGTTCACGCTCCTCCACCGGGACGTCCAGACCGCGCCGGGCCGCCAGCCGGCGCATCAACTCGGTGCGGCCGAGGATGTAGCGCTCGAAGTCCTCGATCCTGGCCAGCTCCACGGCGCCAGGCGGCACCCCCCGGCCGCAGACCGTGACGGTCAGTCCGTCCACCCGCAGCCGGCCGGCCCAGACCGCCCCGGCCTCCAGCAGCGGACCGGGCTCCAGCCCGGCTCCCGGGACGGCCTCCGGACGCCGGTCCTCGTGGATCTGCAGGGCGCGCGGCTCGCCCTCCACGGTGATCCACTCCCGCAGCGCCCGGACCACGCCGGGGCCGTCGCCCTCGTCGATGCCGAGCTGCTCGTAGAGGCGGTCCCGCTCGTCCTCGACCACGTCCTCCAGCTCCGGCAGCGGATCGCCGTGCTCGGCGCCCGGCCGGTAGGTGCGCACGCTGAGGTAGGGGCCGTCGGCCGAGGTCCAGTCGCCGGAGCGGACCTCCACCCAGCTGAGTTCGCCGTCGCAGCTCTCGAAGGCGGCGAGGGCCTCGCTGTGCAGCGGCGCGCCCTCGGCCGCCCGCGCCCGGCCGAGCCGCTCCGCGGTGGCCGGACAGGCGAACCGTCCCACCCCGTACACCGGGAAGTCCGCCTCCGCGATCGTCCGGCGGGAGAAGGCCTCCTGGCCGGCGTAGCGGTCGTCCGGGTCCTGGGGCCTGCTCCCGCTCTCTCGCATCATGTTCCGCCGCACCCCCGTGTCCTCGCCGTACCCGCCTGTGGCCGCCCGGCGGCCCGGCCACCCGGCCGGCGCCCGCGCGACGCCCGCCCAACTTTACGACGGGCCGACCTGCCGGGTCATCAGCCGCCCCCGGGCGACCGGCCCGGCGCCCGGCGGCGACGCACCGGCCGCGTTCCGGACGCCCTGTCAGTCACCGTGCCTACGCTGGCGGCATGACAGCATCCAACGAGTTCCCGGCCCGCATCAGCATCGTCACCCTCGGGGTCTCCGACCTCGAACGCAGCGCGGGTTTCTACGAGCGGCTCGGCTGGCGCCGCGCGGCCGTGTCCAGCCCCGAGATCGTCTGGTTCCGCACCGCCGACTCCGTCCTCGGCCTGTTCCCGTACGAGGAGCTGGCCGCCGACGCGGGCGTCCCCGCCACCGGCGAGCCGTCCTTCCGGGGAGTGACCCTCGCGGTGAACCTGGAATCACCCGAACGGGTGGACGCGGCGCTGAAGGTCGCGGTGGAGGCCGGCGCCACGGTGGTCAAGCCGCCGGCCGCCACCTCCTGGGGCGGCTACTCCGGCTACTTCGAGGACCTGGACGGCCACCTGTGGGAGCTGGCCCACAACCCGTTCTTCCCCTTCACCGGCGCCGGCCAGCTCGACCTCGCCTAGGCGCACGGCGGCGCGGCACCGCCCACGCCCGCGCAGCGACCGCACCCACGCACCGTCCACGCGCCTGCGCGGCAGCCGCCCCCCGCACGGCACCCGGCAGGGCCGGGCCGGCCCGGAGCCGAACGCGGGGCCGGAGCCTGGAGCTTCGGAGGGCGCCTAGTTCTTCGACCGGGCCTTGAACGCGGCCTTCCGGGCCTCCTTGGCGACCTGCCGGTCCAGGTGCAGCTCCCCGACCGCGTCCAGCACGTCCGCCGTGTTCGGATGGTCGACCCGCCACAGCTCGCCGAAGTAGCTGGCGGGGTTGTCCGTCACCGGCAGCCCGGTGACCAGGTCGCGCAGGGTGCCGGCGTCGCCGCCGCTGTCCAGCAGGTGCGCCGCGAAGGTGTCCACCACCGTCCAGAGCACCATCGGCCGCTCGGGCGCCGGTACGTCCGCCGCGCCCGCGGCCGCCAGCCAGGCCCGCGCCGCGCCGCCCAGCTCCGGGTCGTCCAGCACCTCCCGCACGGCGGGCTCGGCGGGGCTGCCCAGCTGGTCCAGCGCCAGCCGGCAGAGCAGCCGGCGCAGCGGGGCGTAGGTGTCGGTGCCGCGCGCCGCCGCCAGCAGGTCGCGCGCCGCCGGCAGCGGCTCACGCCCGTCCAGCCACTCGCGGATCTCCTCCTCGGGCAGCACGTTGGCGGACTCGGCCACCGCGGTCAGCAGTTCGGCCGCGTCGCCCTGGGCCAGCTCGCCGACCAGGGGGGCGTCGTAGCCGTCCTCCAGCAGCCACTGCCGGACGGCGTAGACCCCGAGCGGGGTCAGCCGGACGAGGCCGAACCGGGCCGACTCGGCCTCGTCCAGCGGCTCGTCACCGGCCGGCGCGGGCGTCTCGCCGTCCTCCTCGTCGAAGAGCTCCGGGTCGATCGGGCGGTAGACGAGCAGGCCCAGCTCGGCGAGGTCGCCGAGCATCGGGTCCAGCGCCACCATCACGTCGGTGATGTCGCCGAGCAGCTCCTCGCTCGGCTCCTCCCCCTCGGGCACGACCAGCAGCGCGGCCAGCACCCCGAGGGGCACGGTCTCGGTGCCGGGCTCGGCGAAGGCGGTGGTCTCGTAGAGCACCTGGAGGGCCTCGTCGAGCAGCTCGGCGGCGGCGTCGCGGGACTCCTCGACCTCGGCCAGCCGGGCCTCGTCCTCCTCCGACCCCTCCTCGGCCTCGTCCTCCTCCTCGCCCTCGGCGGGCAGCGAGTCGGCCTCGGCGGCCAGCTCACGGACGATGCCGGCGGCGGTCAGCCACAGCTCCAGGACGGTCTCCGGGTCACCCTGCTCGGCGGGCTCCAGGTCCGGCCCGGGGATCGCCACGTGCTCGCCGGACGCGGTGGTGCCGATCTCCACGAGGTCCAGGTCACAGGCCAGCGACCAGGCCCGCATCGCCTCGACGACCTCCTCCTCGGCCACCTCGCCCTCGGCCGCGGCCAGGCCGAGCAGCCGGGCGGCGGGTTCGCGGTCCGGCTCGGTCAGGTCGCCGAACTCGTCCACGGCCCGGTGCGGGGCCGTCCAGCGGGAGAGCTTCAACGCGTACCCGAGCATCGGGACGGCCAGCGCCTCGGCCGTCAGCTCCTGCTCCGAGGGCAGCCGGACGGGCGGCACGAGGACGGCGGCGTCGTCGAGGTCCTCGTCGTCCAGACCGTGCGCCGCGAAGGCGCCGTAGAGGTCCTCCAGGGCGAAGTCGGCCGGCAGCAGGCCCTCGGCAGGGTGCTCGCCGGGCCCGGTCGCCGACGGGTTGTCAGGATTCTTGCGACGTCGTCCGGCCATGGTGTGCGCGTTCTCCCTACAGAGACCTGTCAGCCAACCGGTCCAGCCTCAGCTGTGGGTACCGGCCTATCGGCCCAGCGTATCGGTCGGGCACCGCCGATGCCCCGCCTCCAGGGGCGCGCGCCGCGGCGCACGCCGACCGCGTATCCTTCGACAGGCGCCGCGCACACCCCGCGCGCGCCCCCGGGCAACGAAGCCCACCCCACCCCGAGCCCGTACGGGCCGCGGGGCCCACGCACACCCGCTCCGCCAGGGAGCCCCGCACCGAGGCCACCACCAGAGCGCCGCAGGACGGGCGCATCGGCACACCCCGCCGACCCATGGTGGCGCCCGGCCACAGGAGACCCCTGCCATGGCGGACCTCTCCCCCGCCGGCTCCGGCCTGCCCTCCGCGCCCTTCCCCGGGCGCCACGGCAGCGGACGCCTGCTCTCGGAGGCCTTGCTCCCGCTGGAGCTCGCACCACGCACGCAGCTCCAGCTCGCCGCAGTCAGCCGCTGGAACGCGGTACGCGGCATCCGCGTCGGCCTCTGTGCCGCCGCTCTCCTGCTCCTCCTGATCGGCGCCAATCTGGCCACCCCGATCTACCCGTACCTGCAGTCCCGGCTCGGCCTGACCGCGCTGGACACCACGGTCCTGTTCACCGTGTACGTCTTCGCGCTCGTCCCGGTGCTCGCCGCGGTGGGCCACTGGTCCGACCTGCTCGGGCGGCGCGCGCTGATCCTGCCGGCCGTGGCACTGGCCGCCGGCGGGGACGCGATCTTCGCCACCGCCGGGAGCTTCTGGCAGCTGGCCGCCGGCCGGGCCGTCCAGGGCATCGCGGTCGGCATGTCCACCGGCGCCGCCGGCGCGGCCCTGGGCGACCTGCTGCCCGACCGCCCGACCCTGGCCGCCAAGCTCACCCTGGCCTGCTCCGCGGGCGGCGTGGCGCTCGGCCCGATCGTCGGCGCCACCCTGTCGGGCGGCGCGAACCCGCTGCTCACGCCCTTCCTGGTGCACGCGCTCGCCCTGCTCGCGCTGTGCGTCCCGCTGGCCCTGGTGCACCCCCGGATGCCCGGCCGCCGCCGCCCGCCGGCCTCACCGCCGCGCGTCACCACCCCCGCGCACCTGCGCCCGCGCCGCCTCGCCCTGCCCGCGAGCGGCCGCCGGGAGTTCCTGCTCGCGGCCGGCGCCGGATTCGTCTCCTACGCGGTCTTCGGCGTCTACCTCAGCCTCGCGCCCGCGTTCTCCGCGAAGCTGCTGCACAGCGGCTCGCACCTGACCGGAGCGGTGGTCGCGGCGCTGCTGCTCGGCTCCTCCGCCGCCGTCCAGCTGCTGGTGCCGCCCACCTCGGACCGGCTGGTGATCGCGCTCGGGATGACCGGCCTCGCGGCCGGCCTGGCCCTGGTGGTCGCCGCCCAGTACACCGGGACGCCGGCGCTGCTGTTCATCGGCAGCGTGCTCGGCGGCGCCTGCCAGGGGGTGGCCTTCCGCTCGCTGTTCACCAGCGCGGTGGCCGCGATGGACCCGGAGCGCAGGGGCGGCGAGCTGAGCACCCTGTGGGTGATCGTCTACCTGGGCAGCTCGCTGCCGATCGTGGCCGTCGGCGCGCTGACCCAGCGGTACGGCCTGCTGCCCGCGGTCAGCGGCTTCGGCGTGGTCGCGGCCCTGGCCTGCATGACCCTCGCGGTCGGCGTGCTGCGGCCCGGCCGGCGGTAGGGCGGCCCCTCCCGCGGATCCAGCCGAAACGCGACCCGGGCGCCCTCCCGGAATCCTCCCGGCGGCCGGGGTGTCCTCAGGACGCCCCGGCCGCCGCCTTCACGGCGCCCGGCCCCGCGGAGTCCGCACCGCACCGGCCGGCTGAACTCCCCCGCCCGCCGACAGAACCCCGAGGGCAGCCCGGGGAGTCTCAGGGGTGTGAATCGCGAGCAGAGGCAGGACCTGGACGCCGAGTTCAGTGCGTTCGTCGTGACGAAAGGACGCCAGCTCCTCCGTCTGGCCGAGTTGTTGACGGGTGACCCGCACCGGGCCGCCGACATCGTCCAGTCCGCGCTGGAGCGGGCCTACCCGCACTGGCGGCGGATCAACGCCGACGACCCCACGGCGTACGTCCGCCGGATCGTGGTCAACCAGCACCGCGACTGGTGGCGGCGGCTGCGCAACCGGGAGCTGCCCGCCGACCTGAGCTGGGTGGAGCCCGCCGACCCTACCGACATGACCGAGCGGCACGCGCAGCGCGCGCTCGTCCTCGGCGCCCTGGCGCAGCTGACCGCACGCGAGCGCACGGTCGTCGTGCTGCGCTACTACGGCGACCTGAGCGAGGCCCGGATCGCGGCCGAGCTGGGTATCGCCGTCGGCACCGTGAAGAGCACCCTGCACCGGGCGCTGGCCAAGCTGCGCGCGCTTCCGGAACTCGTCGGCCGCCTCCCCGAGGAGAACGCCGCCCCCTGCACCAAGAGCGAGGTGAGCGTATGAGCTTCGACAGGCGGCTCGGTGAGCTGCTGGACTACGAGGACGCCGGCCGACCCGGGATCGACCCGGCGCTGGTGATCCGCCGGGCCCGGCGCAGGCGCAACCGGCGGACGGTGGCGGCCGCCGCCGCCACGCTGGTGATCGCCGTGAGCGCGGCCGTCACCGCCGACCTGACCGGGCCCGGTGACCGGCGGCCGGCCGCAACGGCCGTGGCGCCGACGGCCACGGACGCCGCGACCGGCACAACGTCGTCCTCCCCCGCACCCTCACCCTCTGCCGCGAAGGCCGTCGAGCTCTCGCCGGTACAGGCCGTCGCCCCAGGGGAACGCTTCACCATCTACAGCGATCTGGAGATGTGGGTCACCACCACGGAGAAGTGCATCTCCGAACAGGCCCCGGGCTTCGCGCCGAGCATCGACTGCCGGGACTCGGACAGCGACAACCTGCAAGGTCCCCCCGCCGCCCGTCGGGACAAGAGAGCGGCGCTCTACAGCCAGTCACGCTGGCACATGGGGGAGCCGACGCTGTGCACCGGGATCTACCTCGGCCGGACGCCGCCGGCACGCATCGTGGCGATCGACCACGGGGTGCAGACCCTGGCCACGATCGTGACCACCCCAGGTATGGACGGTTGGGCCGCCTACTACGTCGTGCTGCCGAACAGCGTGCCCGAACCGCCTCCGGCGACCCCGTTGCCCCTGGCGTCGCGCACGGGTCTGGAATTCGCGGCCTACGACGCGGACGGCCGGCTCCTCGTGACGACGTCCCTCGCCGCGCGCTGAGCCGCTCACGGCCGGCCCACGGCGTCCGGGAACGACACTGCCGCGCGGACCCGAAGGTCCGCGCGGCAGTGTCGTTCCCGGGCAGGCCGGGTGCCGGTGCTCAGACGTTGAAGCCGAGCGCCCGCAGCTGCTCGCGGCCGTCGTCGGTGATCTTGTCCGGGCCCCACGGCGGCATCCAGACCCAGTTGATCCGCAGGTCCTGGACGAGGCCGTCGGTGGCGGTCTTCGCCTGGTCCTCGATGACGTCGGTCAGCGGGCAGGCCGCCGAGGTGAGCGTCATGTCGATGGTGGCCACGTCGGACTCGTCGATGTGGATGCCGTAGATCAGGCCCAGGTTGACCACGTCGATGCCCAGCTCGGGGTCGACGACGTCCATCAGCGCCTCGGTGAGGTCCTCGACGGAGACGGTGCCCGCCGTGGTGCCGACGATGACCGTCGGACCCTCGGTGGCGACGGTCTCCGCGGGGGCGCCGGCAGCCGGGGAGGCCGCCTCCGGGGCCGTGGTGCTGGTCTCGGTGTCACTCATACGTGTGTCCTCCTCTGCTGCTTCAGTCGTTGACGGCGGGGTGCTGCGCGAGCGCCTGGGCGGTGGCGTCCTTCCAGGCCATCCAGCTCAGCAACGCGCACTTCACCCGCGCCGGGTACTTGGAGACGCCGGCGAACGCGACCGCGTCCTCCAGCACCTCCTCGTCGCCCTCGCCCTGGCCCTTGCTCTGCATCAGCTCCAGGAAGGCCTCCTGGATCAGCTGGCCCTCGCCGACGGTCTTGCCGACCACCAGGTCGTTCAGCACCGAGGCGCTGGCCTGGCTGATCGAGCAGCCCTGGGACTCGTAGCTGATGTCCGCGACCGTCGAGCCGTCCAGCCGTACCCGCAGGGTGATCTCGTCACCGCAGGTCGGGTTGACGTGGTGCACCTCGGCGTCGCCGTCCCGCAGCCCCTTGCCGTGGGGGTTGCGATAGTGGTCCAGGATGATCTCCTGGTACATGGAGTCGAGCTTCATGCCCGCCGCTCCCTTCCGATGCCTCAGCCGAAGAAGTTCCGGACGTGGTGCAGGCCGTCGACGAGGGCGTCGACGTCGGCCGGCGTCGAGTACAGGTAGAACGACGCCCGGGTGGTCGCCGGAATTCCGTACCGCAGGCAGACCGGCCGCGCGCAGTGGTGGCCGACGCGCACGGCGATGCCCTGCTCGTCCAGCACCTGGCCCACGTCGTGCGGGTGGATGTCGCCCAGCACGAAGGAGATCGCGGCGCCGCGGTCGACCGCCGACCGGGGGCCGATGATCCGCAGGTCCGGGATCTCCAGCAGCCGCTCGACGGCGTACTCGGTGATCGCGTGCTCGTGCGCGGCGATCCGCTCCATGCCGATGGCCGACAGGTAGTCGATGGCCGCGCCCAGCCCGACCGCCTGGGCGATCGGCGGGGTGCCCGCCTCGAACTTGTGCGGCGCCGGGGCGTAGGTGGACGAGCCCATCGTGACGGTCTCGATCATCTCGCCGCCGCCGAGGAACGGCGGGAGGTCCTCCAGCAGCTCCTGGCGGCCCCAGAGCACGCCGATGCCGGTCGGGGCCAGCATCTTGTGGCCGGTGAAGGCGACGAAGTCGGCCTCCAGCGCCTGGACGTCCAGCACCATGTGCGGGGCGGCCTGCGAGGCGTCGATCAGCACCAGGGCGCCGACCGCCTGGGCGCGGCGGACGATCGCCTCGACCGGGTTGACGGTGCCCATCAGGTTGGAGACCAGCGTGAACGAGACGATCTTCGTCTTCTCGTTGATCAGCTCGTCGAGGTTCGACAGGTCGAGCCGGCCCTCGTCGGTCAGCCCGAACCACTTCAGCTTCGCGCCGGTGCGCTGCGAGAGCAGCTGCCACGGAACGATGTTGGAGTGGTGCTCCATCTCGGTGATGACGATCTCGGCGTCGGCGTCGACCTTGTACGGCTCGTCCGCCCAGCCCAGCATGTTGGCGACCAGGTTGAGCGACTCCGAGGCGTTCTTGGTGAAGATCACCTCGTCCCGGCTCGGCGCGTTGATGAACGCCGCGACCTTGTCACGCGCGCCCTCGTACAGTGCCGTGGCCTCCTCGGCCAGGACGTGGACACCGCGGTGCACGTTGGCGTTGTGCCGCTCGTAGTACGCGTTGAGCGCGTCCAGCACCTGACGGGGCTTCTGCGAGGTCGCCGCGTTGTCGAGGTAGACCAGCGGCTTGCCGTCGTGCAGCACCCGCTGCAGGATCGGGAAGTCCTTGCGGAGCGAGTCGCCGAACTCCTGCGCCTCGGCCAGCGGACCGGTCAGCGCACGCGCCGAGCCAGAATCGATTGTCACTCGGAAGCGCCACCCTTCACGTAGGACTCGTAGCCCTCGTTCTCCAGCTTGTCGGCCAGCTCCGCGCCGCCGGACTCGACGATGCGGCCGGCCGAGAAGACGTGGACGTAGTCGGGCTTGATGTACTTCAGGATGCGGGTGTAGTGCGTGACCAGCAGGGTGCCGACCTCGCCGCTGGAGGCGACCCGGTTGATGCCCTCGGAGACCTGGCGCAGCGCGTCGACGTCCAGGCCGGAGTCGGTCTCGTCGAGGATCGCGATCTTCGGCTTGAGCAGCTCCAGCTGGAGGATCTCGTGGCGCTTCTTCTCGCCGCCGGAGAAGCCCTCGTTGACGTTGCGCTCGGCGAAGGCCGGGTCCATGTGCAGGGCGGCCATCGCCTCCTTGACCTCCTTCACCCACAGCCGCAGCTTGGGGGCCTCGCCGCGGACGGCGGTGGCGGCGGTGCGCAGGAAGTTGGAGACCGAGACGCCGGGGACCTCGACCGGGTACTGCATGGCCAGGAAGACGCCGGCGCGGGCGCGCTCGTCGACGGTCATGTCCAGCACGTTCTCACCGTCGAGCAGCACCGAGCCGCTGGTCACCGTGTACTTCGGGTGACCGGCCAGCGAGTACGCGAGGGTCGACTTGCCGGAGCCGTTCGGACCCATGATCGCGTGGGTCTCGCCCTGCTTCACGGTGAGGTCGACGCCGCGGAGGATCTCGCGCGGGCCGTTCTCGGCCTCGACGGAGACGTGCAGGTCACGGATTTCAAGCGTTGCCATGGGGACTCAGGACTCCTGGTTGACGGAGACGAGCACATCGTCCCCTTCGATCTTTACGGGGTAGACAGGGACCGGCTTGGTGGCGGGCAGGCCCGAGGGCTTGCCGGAGCGCAGGTCGAAGCTGGAGCCGTGCAGCCAGCACTCGATCATGCAGTCCTCGACCTCGCCCTCCGAGAGCGACACGTTGGCGTGCGAGCAGATGTCGTTGATCGCGAACACCTCGCCCTCGGTACGGACGATCGCGACCGGGACACCGTTGAGGTCCACACGCTTGGGCTCGTCCTCGGCCAGGTCGCTGAGCGAACAGGCGCGGAGAAAGCTCATCAGACGTTCGCTTCCAGCTCGGCCTCGATCTTCTCCAGCAGGTGGTCCTGGATCTCGGCGACGCCGATCTGCTGGACCAGCTCCGCGAAGAAGCCGCGGACCACCAGGCGACGGGCCTCCTCGGCCGGGATGCCGCGCGCCTGCAGGTAGAAGAGCTGCTCGTCGTCGAAGCGGCCGGTCGCCGAGGCGTGGCCGGCGCCGACGATCTCGCCGGTCTCGATCTCCAGGTTCGGGATCGAGTCGACCCGGGCGCCGTCGGTGAGCACCAGGTTGCGGTTGTGCTCGTAGGTGTCGGTGCCCTCGGCGGCGGCGCGGATCAGCACGTCGCCGACCCAGACCGCGTGCGCGTCCTTGCCCTGCAGGGCGCCCTTGTAGACCACGTTGGAGCGGCAGTGCGGGGTGTCGTGGTCGATGACCAGACGGTGCTCCAGGTGCTGGCCGGCGTCCGCGAAGTACAGGCCGAACAGGTCGGCCTCGCCGCCGGGGGCGGCGTAGGTGACCCGCGGGTGGATCCGGACGACGTCGCCGCCGAAGGTGACCACGACGGACTTCAGCGAGGCGTCCCGGCCGACCAGCGCGGTCTGCTGGGCGGTGTGCACCGCGTCGCGGTCCCAGTCCTGGACCGAGACGAAGGTCAGCTTCGCACCGTCGCCGACCAGCAGCTCCACGTTGGCGGCCCGGGTCCCGGTACCGGTGTGGTTGATCACCACGACGGCCTCGGCGAACGGCTTGACGTCGATCACCACGTGGGCGAAACGGGTGCCGCCCTCACCGTGCACGTCGATCTTCACCGGCTCGGTGAGCACCGTCTCCTTGGGGACGGTGACGACCAGCGCCTGCTCGAAGGAGCTGTACGCCTGCGCGGCGACCCGGTCGACCGGCTTGCCGGCCTTGCCCAGACGCGCGTCGTCGCGGCCGACCTGCTCGGCGGTGACGCCGTCCGGCAGGCCCAGCTCCACCTTGTCCACGCCCGTGGCGTTGGCGGCGGCGGTGCCGTCGTGCAGCCCGGCCAGGCGGTGCAGCGGGGTGAACCGCCAGTCCTCCTCGCGGCCGGTGGGCACCGGGAAGTCGTTCACGTCGTACGAGGGCTTGACCGTGACGCGGGCGTCGATCGGCTGCTGGACGCTCGCGCGGCCGGTGCCCGGGCCGGCCAGCTTCTCGCCGGCGCCGGACGTGCCGACCTCGATGGACCCGGCGGTCGTGGAGCCGGTGCTGTTGTTGACGTCAGCCATGGCTGTCGTGTTGCTCTCTTCCTGAAAGTTCTCGACTGGACTTCGCGCGGCTGACGTCAGCCGACGGAGCCCTCCATCTGCAGCTCGATCAGCCGGTTCAGCTCCAGCGCGTACTCCATCGGGAGCTCACGGGCGATCGGCTCGACGAAGCCACGGACGATCATCGCCATCGCCTCGAACTCGGTCATGCCCCGGCTCATCAGGTAGAAGAGCTGGTCCTCGCTGACCTTGGAGACGGTGGCCTCGTGGCCCATCGACACGTCGTCCTCGCGGACGTCCACGTACGGGTAGGTGTCCGACCGGGAGATGGTGTCCACCAGCAGCGCGTCGCAGAGCACGTTGGACTTGGCGCCCTTGGAGCCCTCGCCGATCTCGATCAGGCCGCGGTACGAGGTGCGGCCGCCGCCGCGGGCCACCGACTTGGAGACGATGTTCGAGGAGGTGTTCGGCGCCATGTGGACCATCTTGGCGCCGGCGTCCTGGTGCTGGCCCTCGCCGGCGAAGGCGATCGACAGCGTCTCGCCCTTGGCGTGCTCGCCCATCAGGTAGACGGCCGGGTACTTCATGGTGACCTTGGAACCGATGTTGCCGTCGATCCACTCCATGGTCGCGCCCTCGTACGCCACGGCGCGCTTGGTGACCAGGTTGTAGACGTTGTTCGACCAGTTCTGGATCGTCGTGTAGCGGCAGCGGCCGCCCTTCTTGACGATGATCTCCACCACGGCGCTGTGCAGCGAGTCCGAGGAGTAGATCGGCGCGGTGCAGCCCTCGACGTAGTGGACGTAGGCGTCCTCGTCGACGATGATCAGCGTCCGCTCGAACTGGCCCATGTTCTCGGTGTTGATCCGGAAGTAGGCCTGCAGCGGGATCTCCACGTGGACGCCCTTGGGGACGTAGATGAAGGACCCGCCGGACCACACGGCCGTGTTCAGCGCGGCGAACTTGTTGTCGCCGGCCGGGATGACCGTGCCGAAGTACTCCTCGAAGATCTCCGGGTGCTCCTTGAGCGCGGTGTCCGTGTCCATGAAGATCACACCCTGAGCCTCGAGCTCTTCGTTGATCTGGTGGTAGACCACCTCGGACTCGTACTGCGCGGCGACACCGGCGACCAGGCGCTGCTTCTCCGCCTCCGGGATGCCCAGCTTGTCGTAGGTCGCCTTGATGTCGGCGGGCAGGTCCTCCCAGGACTCCGCCTGCTTCTCGGTCGACCGCACGAAGTACTTGATGTTGTCGAAGTCGATGCCGGTGAGGTCGGAGCCCCAGGTCGGCATGGGCTTCTTGCCGAAGAGCTTCAGGCCCTTGAGACGCAGGTTCAGCATCCACTCGGACTCGGACTTCTTCGAGGAGATGTCGCGCACGACCTCTTCGCTGAGGCCGCGCTTGGCCGCGGCGCCGGCCGCGTCCGGGTCCGACCAGCCGTACTCGTAGGTGCCCAGGCCTTCGAGCTCCGGGTGCGAAACGATGTCAGTCATGCGAGGTTCCTCCGCGCGGACGCAGGTTCCGGATCAGTGAGTGGCGTACCGGCAGTCGGCACTGCACCGGGCGTCCGCGGCTTCGCGGACGACGATGCGGCACCGGATGCCGGCACATAGGTGGTGCAGACCCCGTCGCCGTGGGCGATCGTGGCCAGCCGTTGCACATGGGTGCCCAGGAGCTGGGAGAAGAACTCGGTCTCCGCCTCGCAGAGCTGCGGGAACTGCTCGGCGATGTGCGCGACCGGGCAGTGGTGCTGGCAGAGCTGAGCGCCCGCCGGGCTGTTCGACGCCGCCGCGGACGGCACCCGCCGCACGGTGGCAGCGTACCCGTCGGCGCTCAGGGCCTGCGCGAGCGCCTCGGTCCGCTGGTCGGCCGAGGCCTGCTCCAGCGCTCCGAGGTATCTCTCGCCCTGCTTGCCGAAACGGGCCCGGGCGAAGGCGGCGACCGCCTCCTCGCCCGCCTTGCCGCCGCCCACCGCGTCGGAGATCCAGCGCAGTGCGTCGGCGGCGAGCTGGTCGTACGCCTGGTAGAAGGCGTCCCGGCCGGACTCGGTGAGACCGAACACCTTGGCCGGACGGCCCCGGCCCCGGCTGCCGTAGACCCGCTGCTCGCGGGACTCGACCAGACCGGCGGCGGCCAGGCCGTCCAGGTGCCGGCGGACGGCGGCGGCCGTGAGGCCGAGCCGGCTCGCCAGGTCGGCGGCGGAGGAGGGGCCGTGGTCCAGGATCGAACGGGCGACCCGGTCACGGGTGGCCCGGTGGCCCTCCAGCAGCACCTCGGCCGCCGTTTCGGGCACGGCACAGCCGGGGGCCGACTCGGCCTCCTGCTGCTGGTTCCGTTCCCGCATGTTTTTCACAACACCAGTGTTGCGTAATTACTTCCGTCAGGACAACCCGTGATCCACGCCTCATGGGTGGCTTCAATCACGCAGGTAAGGCTTACCTGACCTGCGAAAACGATCACCGAGGCCCTGTGCGGACGTCGTGTGAAGGCCTCCTAGACTCGCCGGTATGCACGCAGACCCCGACCGCCCGCAGCCCGCAGTCGAGATCGCCGGGCTGGTCAAGCGCTACGGCGACAAGACCGCGGTGGACGGCCTCGACCTCGTCGTCGAACGCGGCGGGATCACCGCGGTGCTCGGCCCCAACGGCGCCGGCAAGACCACCACCGTGGAAACCTGCGAGGGCTACCACCGCCCCGACGCCGGCAGCGTCCGCGTCCTCGGCCTCGACCCGGTCACCCAGGGCGCCCTGCTCCGCCCCCGGATCGGCGTGATGCTCCAGTCCGGCGGCGTGTACGCCGGCGCCCGCGCCGTCGAGATGCTCCGGCACACCGCCAAACTGCACGCCGACCCGCTGGACGTCCCCGAACTGGTCGAACGCCTCGGCCTCGGCTCCTGCGGCCGCACCACCTACCGCCGGCTCTCCGGCGGCCAGCAGCAGCGCCTCGCCCTCGCCATGGCCGTGGTCGGCCGCCCCGAACTCGTCTTCCTCGACGAGCCGACCGCCGGCCTCGACCCGCAGGCCCGCCGCGCCACCTGGGACCTCGTCCGCGACCTGCGCCGGGACGGCGTCACCGTGGTCGTCACCACCCACCACATGGACGAGGCCGAACAGCTCGCCGACCAGGTCGCCGTCGTCGACCACGGCAAGGTCATCGCCACCGGCACCCCCGACGAACTCTGCCGCGGCGGCGCCGAGGACAGCCTGCGCTTCGACGGCCCCGCCGGCCTCGACCTCGGCTCCCTGCTCAAGGTGCTCCCCGACGGCGCCGCCGTCGCCGAACCCACCCCCGGCAACTACCGCGTCGAAGCACCCGTCGACCCCCGGCTGCTCGCCACCGTCACCACCTGGTGCGCGGCCTCCGGCATCCTGCCGGAACGGCTGACGGTGCAGCGCCGCAGCCTCGAAGACGTCTTCCTCGACCTGACCGGACGGGACCTCCGCTCGTGACCGACCAGACCACCCGGCCGGTCCCGACCGACCGCGCCCCCCGGACCGACCACACCCCCCGGCCCGGCGCCGCCCCGGTCTCCCGGATGCTGCTCGCCCAGACCGCCTTCGAGACGAGGATGCTGCTGCGCAACGGCGAGCAGCTGCTGCTGACGGTGATCATCCCCAGCGTCCTGCTGGTGCTCTTCAGCGCCGTCGACATCGTCGCCGTCGACGGCCCCGGCAAGCGCGTGGACTTCCTCGCCCCCGGCCTGCTGGCCCTCGCCGTGATGTCCACCGCCTTCACCGGCCAGGCCATCGCCACCGGCTTCGAACGCCGCTACGGCGTCCTCAAGCGCCTCGGCGCCAGCCCGCTCCCCCGCTGGGCCCTGCTCACCGCGAAGACCGGCTGCGTGCTGGTCACCGAGGCCCTCCAGGTCGCCCTGCTCAGCGCCATCGCGCTGGCCCTCGGCTGGTCCCCGCACGGGCTCGCCACGCCGCAGGGGGCGCTCGCGGTCGCCGCCCTGCTCGTCCTCGGCACCGCCGCCTTCTCCGGCCTCGGCCTGCTGATGGCCGGCACCCTGCGCGCCGAAGCCACCCTGGCCGCCGCCAACCTGGTCTTCGTCCTGCTGCTGCTGGCCGGCGGCGTGATCGTCCCGCTCTCCAAGTTCCCCGCCGGCGTCCGGCACGTGCTGGAGCTCCTCCCGATCAACGCCCTCTCGGACGGCCTGCGGTCGGTACTCCAGCAGGGCGCCGGCGTGCCCTGGGGCGACCTGGGGATCCTGGGCGTGTGGTCCGTCCTGGGGCTGGCGGCGGCGGCGCGGTTCTTCCGCTGGGAGTAGGCGCACGCGGGCAGGACCCGGCGTCAGGCCGCACACGGGCCCGGGAGGTCGAGCACCGGCGGCCCGGACCCGTGGTCGGCCCGCCGGGCCGCGGCGAACACCGTCGGGGGCGGTGACGGGGCAGGGTCTGCCTCGGCCCGCTGCGTTCGGTCACGATGCACCCGCGCCCCGGGCCGGTTCCGGGGGTTTCGGAGGCCGGCCCGGGGCGCGGGCGTGGTCGGGGCGGGCCGGGTCAGTGGCGGTTGCCCCGGCGGCGGGAGAGCAGCAGCAGGGCGCCGCCGACCAGGACGACGGCGCCGCCGGCTGCGGCGACGATCGGGGTGGCGCCGCTGCCACCGGTCTGGGCCAGGGCCGGGGTGGTGCTCGCGGCCTTCACCGTGGCGGGGGCGCTGGTGGCCGGGGCGCTGGTGGCCGGGGCCGCGGAGGTGGTGGTGGGGGCGACGGTGGCCGGGGCCGAGGTGCTGGGCGTCGCGGTGGCGGTGCGGGTGGGGGTCGGCGAGGTGCTGGGGGTCGGCGAGGTGGTGGGGGTGGTGGGGGTCGGGGACGGGGTGGCGCAGACCGCGATGGTCTTGGTCTGCGTCACGTTCCACTGGGGGTTCTTGGGCTGTTCCGTGGTGGTGACGACCAGGGTGGCCGAGACCGGGGCGCTGTGCGCCTTGACGGTGAAGCTCTGGTGGTAGCCGCTGCCGAACTGCTGCTGGTCCACCACCTTCTCGCCGTCGATGGTCAGGCTCACCAGGTTCTTGACGTTCTTGCTGCCGCTGTAGTCGGCCAGGTCGACGGTGACCTTGTCGCAGGTCACGGACCAGGCCGGGGTGTGCGCCGAGGCACCGGTGGCCAGAACGCCGGACAGCAGGACGGCGGTGCCGGCGGCGCCGGCGAGCGCCGCGCCGCGAATGCGCACGTGTCGCGCCATTTCGCTCTTCCCTCCGAAGGGGCTTGGGCGGCAGGGGTGTTGAGCACGCCGGGAGCTGCGCCGGGGAAGTACGCCGAGAAGCGTTCCGGGGATGGTCCGGGCCTGCCTGCCGCGATGTGCGGGGGACTCTACCGCCCCCGCGGCCGCCTGCCACCCCCGCCGAACGTCCGGATCAGGAATGGTCGTTGGGCCCTCCGGTGCTTCGGCGCCACGGCAGGCCGCCGACCTCCCGGGACGGCTCGGACCGGGGCGCCGCAGGTCGGCGGCGCCGTCGCGGGCGCGACGGACAGCACGGTGCCCCCGGAGACCAGGAGTGGTCTCCGGGGGCACCGGTCCGTTCAGGCCCACGGAGTCTCGGACCTTCGGGCCTTCGGGCGCGGCGCCGTCAGGACCGGCCGGCCGCCCTGCGACGGCTGGCGACGAGGATGCCGCCGCCGGCGGCGAGGACGACCAGGCCGCCGAGCGCGATCGGCAGGGCGCCGCCCGCGCCGGTGAGGGCGAGGCCGCCGCCGGTGCTCGGGGTGGCCGAGGGGCTGGCGCTCGCCCTCGGGACGGCGCCCGGGGTGGCCGGGGCGCTGCCGGTGGCGCTGGGCGAGGGGGCGGGCGTGCCGCCGGTGCCCGGGGTGGCGGCGGGCGAGGTCCCGACGGGGGTGCCCGGGGTGCCGGGGGTGGCCGGCGCCGAGGGGCTGCCGGTGGGGACGCCCGGGGTGGTCGGGACGACGACCGGGGGCACCTCCGCCGGCAGGCAGCCGGTGAAGGGGTAGTGGTGGGTCTCGGCGCCGCCCTTGCCGGTGAGCGACCTGGCGATCACCGAGCCGTTGACCGGGCCGCCGCTGCCCAGGTCGAAGGCGGCGTTCGGGGCGAGCACGCTGCCGGACCACGCGGCGGCGCTGTTCTTGACGACCTTGGTGGCGGTCGGGAAGTTCCAGAGCAGTTTGGCGCGTACCGCGCCGCCCGCGGCGGACTGCAGCTTGTCGTCGAGGACGTAGCCCTTCTTGGCGGCGTCCCAGAGGAAGAACCCGGTGGTGCCGGCCGCCGCCATGTCGTAGCCGTCGCCGGTGACGTTGACGATGGTCGAGGCGCCGGCCGGGACGTTCAGGTACACCTCCTTCGCGGCCTGGAGGGTCGAGGCGGGGACGGTGAAGGTGTTGAGCTGGGCGTCGGTGCCGGTGAGGGTCAGCCGGGCCCCGGAGCTCTCGGCCTTGGCGCCGGCGGTGGCGGGCGCGGCCGCGAGGGCGGTGGAGGCGGCGCGCAGCTTGCCGAACTCGGCCGCGAAGTCGATCGGGGACGCGCCCTTGACGACCTTGCCGTGGTGGGCGTCGGCGACTCCGGTGAGGGTGCCGCCGTAGATGCCGTTGCCCTTCATCACCTGGGTGTTGGTGCCGGTCAGGTTGCCGGCGACGACCAGGGCGTTTCCGCCGGGGAGGGCGGCCACCTGCTCGGCGGTCAGCTCCTGGCCGACGGTGAAGCCGCCGGTGAAGTCGGCGTTGCCGCCGATCGCGACGGCGCCCTCGGCGTCCGGGGTGTGGGTGTCGTCGCCCTCGACGAACTCGCCGTAGAGGTTGGCGACGCCGAGGCTCTGGCACTGCCGGCCGGCCTCGGTCGCGTGGGAGGCCGGCGCGAGGAGGGCGCCCAGGGCCAGGGAGCCGCCGAGGGCGAGGGCGGCGGGTACGGATATGCGCATGTGCAGGATCTCCGCGGTAGGTGCGGGGTGGGAGAGGTCCACAGGTATGGACCAATCGCACTCTTGCGGCCGAGCTGGCGAATGGTCAAGACCTTTGCCTCGCAGTGGTAGAGACCTGTGACCGTAATACCGACAAAACGCCCATTCGTGATCACGTTCGCGAAGCGCCGCGCGCCACCACCCGCCCCCGGCGGCCCCGCCCGAAGATCGCCAACCGTCCAATCTAGGATGAATCCGTGCGTACCCCTTCCTCCCTCCTCGCCGAACGCTGGCAGCCCTCCGCCGTCGTGGTACGGCGGGCCGCGCTCGCCGCGCTGGTGATGAGCATCGTGATCGTGGTCACCGGCGGCGCCGTCCGGCTCAGCGCCTCCGGCCTCGGCTGCACCACCTGGCCGCGCTGCACGGGCGAGAGCCTGACCCCGACGCCCGAGATGGGCCTGCACGGGGTCATCGAGTTCACCAACCGGATGCTGACCTACGTGCTGTGCGCGGCGGTCGGCTGGGCCATCCTGGCGGCGCGCTGCGCCGCCCCCTGGCGCCGCGGCCTCACCCGGCTCGGCTGGGCCCAGTTCTGGCTGGTGATGAGCAACGCCGTGATCGGCGGCATCACCGTGCTGACCGGCCTCAACCCGTACACGGTGGCCGTGCACCTGATCTCCGCGATGGCGCTGGTCTGGGTCGCGCTGCTGATGTGGGAGCGCTCGAAGGAGGGGGACGGCCCGCCCCGGGGCCTGGTCGCCCGGCCGATCGTCCAGCTCTCCCACGTCCTGGTGACGGTGATCGGGCTGCTGGTCGCGGCCGGCACCCTGGTGACCGGCGCGGGCCACCACCCGGGGACGCCGAAGGACAACCGGATGGTGCCGCGGATCCCGCTCGACTACGACCGGCTCGCCCAGGTCCACGCCGACCTGGCGTTCGTCTCCGTCGGCCTGGCGGTCGCGGTGCTCTTCGTGTTCGCCGCCGTGAAGGCGCCGCCGGCCGCCCGGGCCCGCGCGCGCGAGCTGCTCGTGGTGCTGCTCGCGCAGGGCGTGCTGGGCTTCGTCCAGTACTTCACCGACGTGCCGGAGGTGCTGGTCGGGGTGCACATGCTGGGCGCCACGCTCACCTGGATCGCCGTGCTGCGCGTCCCGCTCGCCCTGCGGGTGCGGACGCAGGCGCCCGCCGCCGGCCCGGCGCCGGTGCCGGCCCCCACGGCCGCCGCCACCGTCTGAACCGGCGTACGAACCGCCGAACGGAACGCCGAACGGCGAAGGCCCGGTCCGACCGCTGAACAGCGGTCGGACCGGGCCTTCCTCGTACGGCGGGAGCGCGGCGGGGTCAGCCGCCGAGCTGGATGCCCGCCATCCGCTTCCACTCGTAGGCGCCGGTCTTCACCCGCAGGCCCAGCTCGCCCTCGAAGGTGTCGTGCACCGTGAGGCCCGCGAGCTCGGCGGCCCGCAGGCCCACGGCGTAGGTCGGGGCGACCTGGTCGCCCCAGGTGCCGTCGGCTCCGACCACGACGATCCGGGTGGCGGTGCGGCCGACGTACTCGACGACGCCCTCGGCGCTGCCGCCGTGCTGGGCGGCGAAGCTGGTGAGGTGCTTGGCGATGCGCTTGGCGCGGCGCTCGGCGCGGGCGTCCGTCGCGGCGGGGGTGGCGGTCTCTGCGCTGCTCATGCCCGCATGCTACCGAGCGGTAGTGGAGCTGGCGACGGCAGCGCCGTGTGCGGCGGGCCACATCGGGGCGTCACCCGTGCACCGTGAGGTCGAGGCACCAGTCGTTGCAGCGCATGAAGGTGCCCTTCGGGTACTCGAACCCGCATTCGTCGAGCAGGGTGAAGCCGGCCCGGCGGCAGATCGCGTTGGAGGCGGGGTTGCCGACCGAGGGGAAGGCGTGCAGTTCCCGGTGCCGATCCTCGGCCCGCACCGCGCCGATCACGGCCCGTGCGGCGGCCACCGCGACTCCCCGGCCCTGGAACCCGGGCAGGACGCTCCAGCCGGTCTCGTAGACCTTCTCGCCGCGCCAGACGGTCTCCCAGAAGCCGATGCTCCCGGCCGCCGGACCGTCAGGATCCGCCCCGAGCCGGACGGTGAACATCCGCCCGCGGCCGGTGCCCGGCAGCTCCACGTAGCGCCGGTGCCGGTCGAGCAGCTGCTGCTCGGTCTCCGGGCCGCCCAGGTGCTCGGTCATCTCCGGCGAGTTGATCAGGCGCAGCAGTCCGAGGTCCCCCTCGGTCCAGGGCTCCAGCGTCACGTCCTGCATCCGGGCCTCCCCCGTGGGCCGGCGCGTCGGAGCGCCGGGGCGATCACCCAGCATGGCACGGACGCCGCCGCCCCGGCCGGGGCGGCGGCGGGAAGCACGTCGCCCCGCCGTCCGGGCGGACGGCGGGGCGGTGGCGCGGTATCCCGGGGGGCCGGAGCGGCCCGACTAGCGCAGGAAGGGGTCGACCGCGATGACCACGAAGAGCAGGGTCAGGTAGGTGATCGACCAGTGGAACAGCCGCATCTCCTTGAGCTTGGCGCCCACCACGCCGGCCTTGGCCCGGGCGTACAGGCCGTGCGCCTCCTTCAGCCAGGCGGCGCCGAGCACCACCGCGGCAACGGGGTAGAGCAGGCTGGTGTCGGCCAGCGGCCAGAGCGCCAGCGAGACGGCCACCATCACCCAGGAGTAGGCGACGATCTGCTTGGCCACGGCCAGGTTGCCCTTGATCACCGGCAGCATCGGCACGCCGGCCTTGGCGTAGTCGTCCTTGACCTTCATCGACAGCGGCCAGTAGTGCGGCGGCGTCCAGAAGAAGATCACCAGGAAGAGCACCAGCGCGGACCAGGAGACCGAGTTGTCGACGGCCGCCCAGCCGACGAACACCGGCATGCAGCCGGCGATGCCGCCCCAGACGATGTTCTGGGCCGTCCGCCGCTTCAGCCCGAGCGTGTAGACGAACACGTAGAACAGGAGAGCGGTCAGGGCGAGCGCGGAGGACAGCCAGTTGACCAGCAGTCCCAGCCAGAGCGTCGAGCCGACCGCCAGCGCGATGCCGAAGAGCAGCGCCTCCCGCGGCGAGACCATGCCGGTCACCAGCGGACGGCGCTCGGTGCGCGACATCACCGCGTCGATGTCCCGGTCGATGTACATGTTCAGGGCGTTGGCGCCGCCGGCCGAGAGGTAGCCGCCGACGACCACCGCGAGCACCAGCAGCGGGTCCGGCACACCGCGCTGCGCCAGGAACATCACCGGCACGGTGGTGATCAGCAGCAGCTCGATGATCCGGGGCTTGGTCAGGGCGACGAACGCGCCGACACGGGCCCCGAACGGCCGGTGCGCATGCGTCGCACCGGTGACCCCGGCGGGGCGGGATTCGACGGCGGTCACTAACACCCCAACTGAAGAAAAATCCTCGCAGGCGTCCACCGGACCAAAGGTGCCGAATTCGTCCGCTCTGCGCGTACCACGCCACCTTAGACGCTCCATATCTCCCGACCGGCCTCGGGGTCCCCCGGCGGGGCGGAACGCACACAGCTGGGTGAACGGGCGGGGGGACGCCGCCGGCGGGGCGGTGGTGCTCGCCCGTCCTGCCGTCCGGGGAGGCAGCCGACCGGAAAAGGGACGAGTGTGGACAAAGCCCATGGCCTCGCGTCCGGGAACAGCGACCCGCGGTACCGGGTTGACCCAGCACGGAGGGTGAGCCCCGGCCCTAACGGTAGGCTCGCACAGAGAAGCGGGATCTACCCTCCGTGACCGGCACCACCCAAACGTCTGGTCCACAGCGACGTGGCCGACCCGGTCCCCTTCACGGGGTCACTCTTCAATACGGAAGGAGCCCTGAGACTAGGGTGAGCACCACGCCGACGAACGCATTCGAGTGGACCGAGCTGGACGAGCGTACGGTCGACACGGCACGTGTCCTGGCCATGGACGCAGTACAGAAGGTCGGCAACGGACACCCGGGGACGGCCATGTCGCTGGCCCCCGCGGCGTACCTGATCTTCCAGCGCTTCCTGCGCCACGACCCGACGGACCCCTCCTGGGTGGGGCGCGACCGCTTCGTCCTCTCCCCCGGGCACACCAGCCTGACGCTCTACACCCAGCTCTACCTGTCGGGCTACGGCCTGGAGCTGGACGACCTCAAGGCCTTCCGGGTCGCGGGCAGCCGCACCCCGGGCCACCCCGAGCACGGCCACACCGCCGGCGTGGAGACCACCACCGGCCCGCTCGGCCAGGGCATCGCCAACGCGGTCGGCATGGCGATGGCCGCGCGCTACGAGCGCGGGCTCTTCGACCCGGAGGCCGCCGCCGGCACCTCGCCGTTCGACCACACCATCTGGGCCGTCGTCTCCGACGGCGACCTGGAGGAGGGCATCTCGGCCGAGGCGTCCTCGCTGGCCGGCCACCAGAAGCTGGGCAACCTGGTCGCGCTGTACGACGACAACCACATCTCGATCGAGGGCGACACCGAGACGGCCTTCTCCGAGGACGTCCTGGCGCGCTACGCGGCGTACGGCTGGCACGTCCAGCGGGTCACCCCGAAGGAGAACGGCGACGTCGACGTGGCGGCGCTGGCCGCCGCGCTGGAGGCCGCCAAGGCCGAGACCTCGCGCCCGTCGATGATCGCCATGCGGACGATCATCGCCTGGCCGGCCCCGGACGCGCAGAACACCGCGAAGGCGCACGGCTCCGCGCTCGGCGCCGCCGAGATCGCCGCCACCAAGAAGGTGCTCGGCTTCAACCCCGACGAGACCTTCGAGGTGACCGACGAGGTCATCACCCACGCCCGCGAGGTGGTCACCCGCGGCAAGGCCTACCGGGCCGAGTGGGAGAAGGGCTTCGCCGCCTGGCGGGCCGGCGACCCGCAGCGCGCCGCCGAGTTCGACCGCATCCAGGCGGGCGAGCTGCCCGAGGGCTGGAAGAAGCAGATCCCGGTCTTCCCCGCGGGCAAGGACGTCGCCACCCGCAAGGCGAGCGGCGAGACCCTCAAGGCGATCGGCGGGGTCGTCCCGGAGCTGTGGGGCGGCTCGGCCGACCTCGCGGAGTCCAACCTGACCACCATCGACGAGGACAGCTCCTTCCTCCCCGAGGGCAACCCGCTGAAGAGCGCCTCGCCGTACGGCCGGACGATCCACTTCGGCATCCGCGAGCACGCCATGGGCTCGACCATGAACGGCATCGCGCTGCACGGCAGGACCCGCGTGTACGGCGGCACCTTCCTGGTCTTCGCCGACTACATGCGCCCGGCCGTGCGCCTGGCCGCGCTGATGAAGCTGCCGGTCACCTACGTCTGGACGCACGACTCGATCGGCCTCGGCGAGGACGGCCCGACCCACCAGCCGGTGGAGCACCTGGCCTCGCTGCGCGCCATCCCGGGCCTGTCGATCGTCCGCCCGGCCGACGCCAACGAGACGGCAGTCGCCTGGCGCACCGTCATCGAGCGGCAGACCAGCCACCCCGGCCCGGTCGGCCTGGCGCTCACCCGCCAGAACGTCCCGACGTACGACCGCGAGGTCTTCGGCTCCGCCGAGGGCACCGCGAAGGGCGGCTACATCCTGGCCGAGGCCTCCAGCGGCGTGCCGCAGGTGATCCTGCTCGGCACCGGCTCCGAGGTCCAGCTCGCCGTCAAGGCGCGCGAGGTCCTGGAGGCCGAGGGCATCCACACCCGGGTGGTCTCGCTGCCGTCCTTCGAGTGGTTCCAGGAGCAGGACCAGGCCTACCGCGAC
Organism: Kitasatospora herbaricolor; assembly: GCF_030813695.1. Taxonomy (NCBI): domain Bacteria; kingdom Bacillati; phylum Actinomycetota; class Actinomycetes; order Kitasatosporales; family Streptomycetaceae; genus Kitasatospora; species Kitasatospora herbaricolor. The sequence continues at coordinate 6,464,917 of NZ_JAUSVA010000002.1, read as the reverse complement.
AGCGTGCTGCCGCCGGACGTCAAGGCCCGGGTCTCGATCGAGGCGGGCATCGCGCAGGGCTGGCGCGAGCTGGTCGGCGACCACGGCCGCATCGTCAGTCTGGAGCACTTCGGTGCCTCGGCCGACTACCAGGTGCTGTTCCAGGAGTTCGGCCTGACCAGCGAGAGCGTGGTGGCCGAGGCCCACAACGCGCTGCGTTCGCTGGAAGCCGTCAACCGCTAGCACAGCAGGCGGGCGCCCGCGGGCGCCTGTCCGGCACAGGACGCCGCGTACCCGGCCGCACACCGGGTACGCGGCCGGTCCGACGAACACAAAGACGCAGAAGACCAAGAAGAGGACTGAGCACCATGACTGACGCATTGAAGCGCCTCAGCGACGAAGGCGTGGCGATCTGGCTGGACGACCTCAGCCGCAAGCGGCTGAACACCGGCAACCTGGCCGAGCTGGTGCAGAACAAGCACGTCGTGGGCGTCACCACCAACCCGACCATCTTCCAGAAGGCCATCGGCGGGGGCGACACCTCCTACGACGCCCAGCTGCACGACCTCGCCGTCCGCAAGGTCACCACGGACGAGGCCGTCCGCATGATCACCACCTCGGACGTCCGCGACGCGGCCGACGTGCTGCGCCCGGTCTACGACGCCAGCAACGGCCGCGACGGCCGGGTCTCCATCGAGGTCGACCCGCGCCTGGCCCACGAGACCGCGGCGACCGTCGCCGAGGCCAAGCAGCTGTGGTGGCTGGTCGACCGCCCCAACGTGCTGATCAAGATCCCCGCCACCAAGGCCGGCCTGCCCGCCATCACCGAGGTCATCGGCAAGGGCATCAGCGTCAACGTCACGCTGATCTTCTCGCTGGAGCGCTACCGCGCCGTGGTGGACGCCTACCTGAGCGGCCTGGAGCAGGCCAAGTCCAAGGGCCTGGACCTCTCCGCCATCGAGTCGGTCGCCTCGTTCTTCGTGTCGCGCGTCGACACCGAGATCGACAAGCGCCTCGACAAGGTCGGCGGCGACGCCAAGAACCTGCGCTCCAAGGCCGCGCTGGCCAACGCCCGCCTCGCCTACCAGGCGTACGAGGAGGTCTTCGGCTCCGTCGACGGCTCCACCGCGCCGAGCGCCCGCTGGAAGGCCCTGGAGGCCGCCGGCGCCAACCCGCAGCGCCCGCTGTGGGCCTCGACCGGCGTGAAGGACCCGGCCCTGCCGGACACCCTGTACGTCACCGAGCTGGTCGCCCCCGGCACGGTCAACACCATGCCCGAGGCCACCCTGGAGGCCACCGGCGACCACGGGCAGGTCACCGCCGGCACCATCACCGACAACTACGCCGACGCCAAGTCCGTGATGGACGCCATCGCCGCCGCCGGGGTCGACTACGACGACGTCGTGCAGGTGCTGGAGGACGAGGGCGTCGAGAAGTTCGAGCAGTCCTGGAACGAACTGCTCGACACCGTCACCGCCTCGCTGGCCTCCTTCGCAGCCGAGAAGTGATCCCCGCTCACACCAGCGCACTGAAAGCGGAGCCAATCAAGTGAGCACTGATTACCCCGAGTTGACACAGGACGCCGAGGCGGGCGACCCCCCCACCGGCACCCGTCAACCCGCTCCGTGACCCCACCGACCGGCGGCTCCCGCGCATCGCGGGGCCGTCCGGCCTGGTCATCTTCGGGGTCACCGGCGACCTGTCCCGCAAGAAGCTCATGCCCGCCATCTACGACCTCGCCAACCGGGGGCTGCTGCCGCCGGGCTTCTCGCTGGTCGGGTTCGCCCGCCGCGAGTGGGAGGACGAGGACTTCGCCAAGGAGGTGCACGACGCGGTCAAGGAGCACGCGCGTACGCCGTTCCGCGAGGAGGTGTGGCAGCAGCTCGCCAAGGGCATGCGCTTCGTCCAGGGCGACTTCGACGACGACGACGCCTTCGACAAGCTGCGCGAGACCATCGAGGACCTCGACAAGGCGCAGGGGACGGGCGGCAACTTCGCGTTCTACCTCTCCGTCCCGCCGAAGTTCTTCCCGCTGGTCGTCCAGCAGCTGAAGAAGCACGGCCTGGCCGACCCGCCGCAGAACTCCTGGCGCCGCGCCGTCATCGAGAAGCCCTTCGGCCACGACCTGGAGAGCGCCCAGGAGCTGAACCGGATCGTCCACGAGGTCTTCCCCCGGGACGAGGTCTTCCGGATCGACCACTACCTGGGCAAGGAGACCGTCCAGAACATCCTGGCGCTCCGCTTCGCCAACACCATGTTCGAGCCGATCTGGAACCGGTCGTACGTCGACCACGTGCAGATCACCATGGCCGAGGACATCGGCATCGGCGGGCGCGCCGGGTACTACGACGGCATCGGCTCGGCCCGCGACGTCATCCAGAACCACCTGCTCCAGCTGATGGCGCTCACCGCCATCGAGGAGCCGGCGTCGTTCCACCCGAAGGCCCTGGTCGCCGAGAAGCTGAAGGTGCTCAGCGCCGTCAAGCTGCCCGAGGACCTCGGCAAGCACACCGTGCGCGGGCAGTACGCGGCCGGCTGGCAGGGTGGCGAGGAGGTCGTCGGGTACCTCGACGAGGACGGCATCAACCCCACCTCCAAGACCGACACCTACGCGGCCATCAAGCTGGAGATCAACAACCGCCGCTGGGCGGGCGTCCCGTTCTACCTGCGCACGGGCAAGCGCCTGGGCCGCCGGGTGACCGAGATCGCGGTGGTCTTCCAGCGGGCGCCGTACCTGCCGTTCGACTCCTACGCCACCGAGGAGCTGGGGCAGAACGCCCTGGTCATCCGGGTGCAGCCGGACGAGGGCGTCACGGTGCGGTTCGGCTCCAAGGTGCCGGGCACCTCCTTCGAGGTGCGGGACGTGACGATGGACTTCGCCTACGGCGAGTCCTTCACCGAGTCCAGCCCGGAGGCGTACGAGCGGCTCATCCTGGACGTGCTGCTGGGCGACGCCAACCTCTTCCCCCGGCACCAGGAGGTCGAGCTCTCCTGGGAGATCCTCGACCCGATCGAGAAGTACTGGGACACCCACGGCAAGCCGGCGCAGTACCCGGCGGGCGGCTGGGGCCCGGTTGAGGCGGACGAGATGCTCGCACGAGACGGCAGGAGCTGGCGCCGGCCATGAAGATCGACCTGACGGACACCACGTCCAGCAAGATCAACGCAGCCCTGATGGACGCCCGGCGGGCCGGCGGCGCCGGCGCGGCCGGGATGGTGCTCACGCTGGTGATCGTGACCGACGAGGGCAGCGCGTACGACGCCCTCAAGGCCGCCAACGACGCCTCCCGCGAGCACCCCTCGCGCACCCTCGCGGTGATCAAGCGCGCCGGGCGATCGCCCCGGGCCCGCGCCGAGACCCGCCTGGACGCCGAGATCCTGGTCGGCTCCGACGCCGGCTCCGGCGAGACGGTCGTCCTGCGGATGCACGGCGAGCTCGCCGCGCACGCGCAGTCGGTCGTCCTGCCGCTGCTGCTGCCGGACGCCCCGGTGGTGGTCTGGTGGCCGGAGAACTCCCCCGCGCACCCCGCGCAGGACCCGCTGGGCTCCATCGCCCAGCGCCGGATCACCGACGCGGTCACCGCCGAGTCGCCGGTCGGCCAGCTCGCCCAGCGGGCCCAGAGCTACACCCCCGGCGACACCGACCTCGCCTGGACCAGGATCACCGGCTGGCGCTCCATGCTGGCCGCCGCCCTGGACCAGCGCCCGGCGAAGGTCACCGCCGCCGTGGTCGAGGGCGAGTCGTACAACCCCAGCGTCGAGCTGCTCGGCCTCTGGCTGACCACCCGGCTGCACGTCCCGGTGGAGCGGGTCGTCACCGGCGGCCCCGGCATCACCTCGGTGACCCTGCGCACCAAGGACGGCGACATCATCCTCGACCGTCCCGACGGCCTGATGGGCACGCTGTCCATGCCGGGCGCGCCGGACCGCCAGGTGGCGCTCAAGCGGCGGGAGACCTCGGAGCTGATCGCCGAGGAGCTGCGCCGGCTCGACCCGGACGACATCTACGCGACGTCGGTCCGGACACCCGTCGAGCGGCTGCGCGAGCCGGCCAACGCCGAGACGGCGGCGGCCGACAAGGCCGCCAAGGCCGCCAAGACGGTCGAGGCGGCCACCGCCGCCCCGGCCCGGGTGACCGTCAAGGTGCCGGCCGAGGCCCCCGCGAAGGCACCGGCGAAGGCCGTGGCCAAGGCGCCCGCGAAGGCCGCGGCCAAGAAGACCGCGACCGGGGTGGCGAAGAAGGCTCCGGCCAAGCGCGCCACCAAGCGGAGCGGCGCGTGAGCGCCGCCGTCCCGCAGCTGGTGGTCCACCGGGACAAGGAGCTGATGGCCCAGGCCGCGGCGGCCCGGCTGATCACCCGGATCGTCGACGCGCAGTCCGCCCGCGGCACCGCCTCGGTGGTGCTGACGGGCGGGCGCAACGGCAACGCGCTGCTCGCCGCGATCGCCGCCTCCCCCGCACGGGACGCGGTGGACTGGAAGCACCTGGACCTCTGGTGGGGCGACGAGCGCTTCCTCCCCGCCGCGGACGGGGAGCGCAACGCCGTCCAGGCCAGGGCCGAGCTGCTGGCCCGGGTCCCGGTCGATCCGGCGCGGGTGCACGAGATGCCGGCCTCGGACGGGGCCGACGGCTCCGACGTGGAGGCGGCCGCCGACCGCTACGCGAAGGAGCTGGCCGCGGCCGCCGAGCCGGGCGACCGGCTGGGCGTACCGGCCTTCGACGTGCTGCTGCTCGGGGTCGGCCCTGACACCCACGTGGCGTCCCTCTTCCCCGAGCACCCGGGCGTCCGGGAGACCGAGCGGACCGTGATCGGCGTCCGGGGGGCTCCCAAGCCCCCGCCGAACAGGATCTCGCTCACCCTCCCGGCGATCCGGGCGGCCCGCGAGGTCTGGCTGCTCGCGGCCGGCGAGGACAAGGCCGACGCGGTCGCGCTGGCCCTCTCCGGCCCGGGCGAACTGCAGGCCCCCGCCTCCGGCGCGTACGGACGCAGCCGCACGCTCTGGCTGCTCGACCGGTCCGCCGCGTCGAACATCCCGGCGGAGCTGTACCCGCCGGCGTCGGCCTAGGACGGACCGAAGGGGGCGGGCGCCACGGCGCCCGCCCCCTTCGTCATGCCCGGCGAGCCTCCCCTGCGGACCGGGGACACCCCGCCGGCCGCCGGCGACCGGTGCCGGGCCGCCGGCACGGCAGCGCGGCCGCCGGGCGGCCCGGCAGGGGCGGCGCGGCGCTCATGCGGCCGCCGCCGTCCGGGCGGGGCGGGCCCCGTCGGTCATCAGCGCGGCTGCCCCGGGGGACCGGGACGATAAACCCCGTCCGTGGAGCGATGACGGCCGGGGCCGGGGCGGGAACGGAAAACGTGCGGGGGCCGGGCCCGTGGCCCGGCCCCCGCACGCGGGTGACGTCAGCTCAGATCTCGCCGCGCAGCTTGGCGAGCGCCTCGGCGAGGATCGCCTCGCCGTCGGCGTCGGTCCGCCGCTCACGGACGTACGCGAGGTGGGTCTTGTACGGCTCGTTGCGCGACGGGGCCGGCGGGTTGTGCTCGTCCTGGCCGGCCGGGAAGCCGCAGCGCGGGCAGTCCCAGGTGTCCGGGATGACGGCCTCGGCGGCGAAGCTGGGGCGCGTCTCGTGCTTGTTGGCGCACCAGAAGGAGATCCGGTTGCGGGGCGCGGACTCGCCGCGCTCCGCCTCGCCCATCGGGCCGGCGCCGACTCTGCTGCCACGGATGGCGTTGCCACTTGCCACGGTCTGACTCCCTGCGTGCTGATGCGATGCGATCTCAGCCGACACCCTGGGACAGGGAGACCCTGACCCCTCGCGGGGTGCGGATCGCGGCCAGTATCCACTGCCGGCCGGCTGCGGCCTGCGGGCGGTGGCGAAGTTGTCCCAGTGTAAGCAGCCGATAAGGATCTGTCCGCACCGCCTCCGGGAATGCGCCCTCGACGGGCACTCCCTCAGGATAGGCGGGCGGACGACGCCCCGTCAGATATGCGGCAAAAAGGCTGTTCGCGCAGGAAACATCAGCTCTTGTACTTGAGCACCAGGCCGAGAACCATGATGCAGGCGAACCAGCCGACCCCGACGATGATCGTGATGCGGTCGAGGTTGCGCTCGGCCACGGCCGAGCCGCCGCCCGCGGACATCGCGCCGCCGCCGAACATGTCGGACAGGCCGCCACCCTTGCCCTTGTGCAGCAGTACCAGCAGCACCATCAGCAGGCTGAAGATGATCAGGGCGATGGAGAACCCGAGAACCAACACAGCGGACCAACTCTCTCGTTCATCGGCAAGGGGCCGGGCCACCCTGAGCGGCCCGGCCCCAAAGCCTACGTTGCTGCAGCGGCGTTAGCCTACTGCCTGCTCACGGTAACGCACGATCCTGACGAACTCGTCGGCGTCCAGGGAGGCACCACCGATCAGGGCGCCGTCCACGTCGGGCTTGGCCATCAGGCCGGCCGCGCTGGAGGCCTTCACCGAACCGCCGTAGAGCACCCGGACCTTCGAGGCCAGCTCGCCGTCGTACAGCTCGGCCAGCCGGACGCGGATCGCCGCGCAGACCTCCTGGGCGTCCTCGGGGGTCGCCACCTCGCCGGTGCCGATCGCCCACACCGGCTCGTAGGCCACGACGATGCTCTCGGCGTCCGAGGCCGGCACGCCGTCCAGGGCGCCGTCCAGCTGGGCCAGCGTGTGGGCGACGTGGGTGCCCGCCTTCCGGACCTCCAGCGGCTCGCCGACGCACAGGATCGGCGTGATGCCGCTGCGGTAGGCCGCCTTCACCTTGGCGTTGACGATCTCCTCGTTCTCGCCGTGGTACTGGCGGCGCTCCGAGTGGCCGATGGCCGCGTAGGTGCACTTCAGCTTGGCGAGCATCGGGCCGGAGACCTCGCCGGTGTAGGCACCGGAGTCGTGGGCCGAGATGTCCTGCGAGCCGTACTTGATCTTCAGCTTGTCGCCGTCGACCAGGGTCTGGACCGAGCGCAGGTCGGTGAACGGCGTGAGCACCGCGACCTCGACCGCCTCGTAGTCCTTGTCGGCCAGCGCGAAGGCCAGCTTCTGGGTGTGCTGGATGGCCTCAAGGTGGTTGAGGTTCATCTTCCAGTTGCCCGCCATCAGCGGGAGACGCTCGGTCATTGATCAGCCTTCCAGGGCGGCGAGACCGGGGAGGGTCTTGCCCTCCAAGTATTCGAGGCTCGCGCCCCCGCCGGTCGAGATGTGCCCGAACTTCGTCTCGTCGAAGCCCAGGATGCGGACGGCGGCGGCGGAGTCCCCGCCACCGACCACGGTGAACGCGTCACTGTCGAGCAGCGCCTGCGCGACGGACTTGGTGCCCTCGGCGAACTCGGGGTGCTCGAAGACGCCGACCGGGCCGTTCCAGAACACGGTCTTCGCGTCGGCCAGCTTGGCCGCGAACAGCTCGCGCGACTTCGGGCCGATGTCCAGGCCCTCCTTGTCGGCGGGGATCTCGTCCGCGTCGACGACCGCGAAGTCGGCGACCGGGGCCAGCGTCTTCAGGTCGGGGAAGCTGCCCGAGACCGCGACGTCCACCGGCAGGACGAACTCCACGCCGTTGGCCTTGCCCCGCTCCAGGTACTCCAGGACGGTGGGGATCTGGTCCTTCTGCAGCAGCGAGATGCCCACCTCGTGGCCCAGGGCCGCGAGGAAGGTGTACGCCATGCCGCCGCCGATCAGGATGCGGTCGGCCTTGCCCAGCAGGTTGTCGATCACGCCGACCTTGTCGGAGACCTTGGAGCCGCCGAGCACGACCACGTACGGGCGCTCGACCTCCTCGGTGAGGCGCTTGAGCACGCCCACCTCGGTGGCGATCAGGTCGCCGACGGCGTGCGGCAGGCGGGCCGGCAGGTCGTAGACCGAGGCGTGCTTGCGGTGCACGGCGCCGAAGCCGTCGCCGACGTAGAGGTCGGCGAGACCGGCCAGGGCGTCCGCGAAGGCGCCGCGCTCGGCGTCGTCCTTGGCGGTCTCACCCGCGTTGAACCGCAGGTTCTCGAGCAGCGTGACCTCGCCGTCGGCCAGTGCGGCGACGGTGGCCTTCGCGCTCTCGCCCACGGTGTCGGTCGCGAACGAGACCGGCGCGGCAAGGATCTCGCCGAGGCGCACGGCCACCGGAGCGAGGGAGAACTGCGGGTCGGGCTCGCCCTTGGGACGGCCCAGGTGGGACGCGACGATCACCTTCGCGCCGGCCTGCAGCAGCTTGGTGATGGTCGGCGCGACGGCACGGATCCGGCCGTCGTCGGTGATGCTCCCGTTCGAGAGCGGGACGTTGAGGTCGGCGCGGACGAACACGCGCTTGCCGGCGACGTCGAGGTCTTCGATGGTCTTCACGGTCTTCGGGTCTCCTGGGGCGAGATGGAGCGAGGCGACGGCACGACTCCGGGCCGCCGGTCCGAGAAGCGAGGGTGCCGGGGTGAAGCGGGCGCAGGGACACGCCAAGAACAAGGCCCGGACGGCCACGCACGGCCGTCCGGGCCCTGTTCTCACATCACGTCAGCTCCCGCTGCGTCAGAGCTGGCCGCCGACGAGGGTGGTCAGGTTGACGAGGCGGTTGGAGTAGCCCCACTCGTTGTCGTACCAGCCGAAGATCTTGACCTGGTTGCCCTGGGCCATGGTCATCAGCGAGTCGAAGATCGTGGAGAACGGCGAGTTCACGATGTCGGAGGAGACGATCGGGTCCTCGGTGTACTGCAGGATGCCCTTGAGGGAGCCCTCGGACGCCTTCTGGAAGGCGGCGTTGACCTCCTCGACGGTGACCTCGCGCTCCAGGGTGACGACCAGGTCGGTGATCGAGCCGGTCGGGACCGGGACGCGCAGCGAGGTGCCGTCCAGCTTGCCCTTGAGCTCCGGCAGGACCAGCGCGGTGGCCTTGGCGGCACCGGTCGAGGTCGGGATGATGTTGATGGAGGCGGCGCGGGCGCGACGCAGGTCCTTGTGCGGGAAGTCCAGCGTGACCTGGTCGTTGGTGAACGCGTGCACCGTGGTCATCAGACCCTTGACGATGCCGAAGTTCTCCTGGAGAACCTTGGCCATCGGCGCCACGCAGTTCGTGGTGCAGGAGGCGTTGGAGATGACGGTGTGGTTCGCCGCGTCGTACTTGTCGTCGTTGACACCCATGACGATGGTGACGTCTTCGTCGGTGGCGGGCGCCGAGATGATGACCTTCTTGGCACCGGCGGTGACGTGCTTCTTCGCAGCGTCGGCCTTGGTGAAGATGCCGGTCGACTCGATCACGATGTCCACGCCCAGCTCGCCCCAGGGCAGGTTGGCCGGGTCACGCTCGGCGATGACCTTGAAGGTCTTGCCGTCGACGGTGATGCTGTCGGCCGTGTGGCTGACCTCGGCCTGGAGGGTGCCCAGGATCGAGTCGTACTTCAGCAGGTGCGCCAGGGTCTTGGTGTCGGTCAGGTCGTTGACACCGACGATCTCGATGTCCGCGGCCTGGGCCCGAACCGCGCGGAAGAAGTTGCGGCCAATGCGGCCGAATCCGTTGATGCCTACCCGGATCGTCACGAACCGATCTCCTTGTTAGGTACGCCGGAACTATGCCGACGGGGTGGAAATGGGATGTCCCCGACCACCCATGACCCTACCTCTCCGAGACCGGCGAGGGCACATCGCCCTGGGCCGACACCCTTGGCGTGGCGCGTCAAGGGCGTCCGAGCAGGGCATGTGTCACAGGCCTGCGCGGAGCCGGTCGCCGGACACCGAAAGGCACTTGGGGCGGAGCGGCCGAACAGTTCGGACGCGAAACGGCTGGTGTCCACGATGTGGGACACCAGCCGTTCAGCAACTGAGACCGGATCGCCGGGTCAGCTGAGCGCCATCTCGTCGGTCAGATTGGCCTCGGTGCTCGGCAGCCCGAGCTCGGAGGCCCGCTTGTCGGCCATCGCCAGCAGCCGGCGGATCCGCCCGGCAACCGCGTCCTTGGTCAGCGGCGGGTCGGCGAGCGCACCCAGCTCCTCCAGCGAGGCCTGCTTGTGCTGCATCCGCAGCTGGCCGGCGGCCGCCAGGTGCTCGGGCACCTCGTCGCCCAGGATCTCCAGCGCGCGCTGCACCCGGGCGCCGGCCGCGACCGCCGCCCGCGCCGAGCGGCGCAGGTTGGCGTCGTCGAAGTTGGCCAGCCGGTTGGCGGTCGCCCGCACCTCGCGGCGCATCCGGCGCTCCTCCCAGGCCAGCACCGACTCGTGCGCGCCCAGCCGGGTCAGCAGCGCGCCGATCGCGTCGCCGTCCCGGATCACCACCCGGTCCACCCCGCGCACCTCGCGGGCCTTGGCCGGGATGCCGAGCCGCCGGGCCGCACCCACCAGGGCCAGCGCCGCCTCGGAACCCGGGCAGGTGATCTCGAGCGAGGAGGACCTCCCCGGCTCGGTCAGCGAGCCGTGCGCCAGGAAGGCCCCGCGCCAGGCCGCCTCCGCGTCGCAGGTCGCGCCGGAGACCACCGCCGGGGGCAGGCCCCGGATCGGGCGTCCCCTGCCGTCCACCAGCCCGGTCTGCCGCGCGAGCAGCTCGCCGTCCTTGACCACCCGCACCACGTACCGGCTGCCGCGTCGCAGGCCGCCGGGGGCCATCACCACCAGATCCGAGGAGTGTCCGAAGATCTCCAGCAGATCCTTGCGCAGTCGCCGCGCCGCCACGCCGGTGTCCAGCTCAGCCTCGATCACGATCCGGCCGCTCACAATGTGCAAGCCGCCGGCGAACCTGAGGATCGCCGAAACCTCCGCCTTGCGGCAGCAGGCCCGGGTGACGGGGAGCCGGCTGATTTCGTCCTTCACCGCTGCCGTCATCGCCATGGGCCGATCCTTCCATGTGTCCGGAAAATCCGGTCGTACGCCGCGGCCAGAAGCTCCCGGTCGTGTCGCGGCGTACCGTCCGCCGCGGCGACCCGGTCGAGCACCAGCGCCGCTCCCATCCGCTCCGCCGCCTTCTCCAGGCCGGCCAGGTCGGCGACACCGAAGGCGCCGCCGGTGACCGCCCGCTCGTCCACCAGGATCGCATCAACGGCGAGCTCCGGGGCGTGGTCGGCTATCACCTCCAGGTGGCGCTGCGGGGTGAAGCCCTCGGTCTCGCCCGGCTGGGGGGCCAGGTTCAGGGTGAGCAGGCGCCTGGCCCGGGTCTCGGTGAGCGCCTTGGCGAGGTCCGGGACGAGCAGGTGCGGCAGCACGCTGGTGAACCAGGAGCCGGGGCCCAGCACCACCCAGTCGGCCTCCCGGACGGCCGCCACGGCCTCGGGGACGGCCGGCGGCGCGTCCGGCAGCAACCGGATGGACTGCACCGTCCCCGGGGTCACCGCGACGTTCGCCTGGCCGCGCACGGCGGACAGCTCGCCGGGCAGGGCCGGGTCGTGACCGCGGACGACCGCCTCGATGTCCAGCGGGACGGCGGACATCGGCAGCACCCGGCCCTGCACGTTGAGCAGCCGGCCGACCCAGTCCAGCGCGGCCACCGGGTCGCCGAGCTTCTCCCAGAGCGCCACGATCAGCAGGTTGCCGACCGCGTGCCCGCCCAGCTCGCCGGTGCCGCTGAAGCGCTGCTGGATCACCTCGGACCAGGTCCGGCCCCAGTCGTCGTCGCCGCAGAGCGCCGCCAGCGCCTTGCGCAGGTCGCCCGGCGGCAGGACGCCGAGCTCGGTGCGCAGCCGGCCGCTGGAGCCGCCGTCGTCCGCCACCGTCACCACCGCGGTGAGGTCGGTGGTCAGCCGGCGCAGCGCCGACAGCGAGGCCGACAGGCCCTGCCCGCCGCCCAGCGCCGCGATCCTCGGGGCCTTGGCGCGGGGTCTGCCCGTCATCCAGCGCAAGGGGACCGCCGACCGGTCGGCGGCCTTGTTCTGGAGCTGCCGCCCGGGCACGTATCCCGCCACAACCACCTCGCGTTCCTCTGCCTGCCGCCGCCGGCTGCCTGGCGGCAGGGCGTCGCGGCTACTCCCGTCCCATGTCCCGGTGGACGAGCACCGTCTCCACCCCGTCGGCGATGAGACGCTTCGTCAGCCGTTCGGACATGGCCACGCTGCGGTGCTTGCCACCGGTGCAGCCTACGGCAAGCGTCATGTACCGCTTTCCCTCGCGGCGGTACCCCTCGGTGACGATACGCAGCAGGTCCGTGTAGCCGTCAAGGAATTCGTTCGCCCCGGGCTGCTGGAACACGTAGTCGGCGACGTCACTGTCCGTGCCGGTGCGGGCACGCAGCTCTGGGACCCAGTGCGGATTGGGCAGGAACCGGCAGTCCACCACGAGGTCCGCGTCGACCGGCAGGCCGTACTTGAAACCGAAGGACATCACCGTCGCGCGGAGCTCGGGCTCGTCGTGGTCGGCGAACTGGGCGTCGAGCTTGGCCCGCAGCTGGTGGACGTTGAGGTTGGAGGTGTCGATCACCAGGTCGGCCTCGCCGCGCAGCTCGCGCAGCAGGTCCCGCTCCTGGGCGATGCCGTCCACGATCCGGCCGTCGGCCTGCAGCGGGTGCGGGCGGCGGACGCTCTCGAAGCGGCGGACCAGCGCGTCGTCGGAGGACTCCAGGAAGACCACGCGCAGCCGCACGCCGCGCTTCTCCAGCTCGTCCAGCGAGGTCAGCAGGTCGTCGAAGAACTTGCGGCCGCGGACGTCCACCACGACGCCGATCCGGGCGACGGCGCCCTGGGAGCGCGCGCCGAGGTCGACCATGGTGGGGATGAGCGCCGGCGGCAGGTTGTCCACGACGAACCAGCCCAGGTCCTCCAGGCACTTGGCCGCCGTGGAGCGGCCGGCCCCGGACATGCCGGAGATGATCACCAGCTCCGGGGTGGTCTCCGCCCCGGGCTGCGGCCGGGCGGTACCCCCATCGTCTGTCACGGTCACTTCGCTTCCCCGCTCTCGGTGGTTCTGCTGAGGAGAACGCCCGGGGCGGCGCCGCGCTTCCCCAGGTCACCCTGGGGAGTGAACGCGGGCCGCACGGACTGACGGGCGGCGCCGGCCGTCATGGCGTCTCCGGTTGCGTTGCGGTCGGTGGCACTGCGGCCGGCGGCATCGGCGCCGCCGGCCCCGCGGGCGGCGCTGCCGCGGCGGGCAGCGCGGTGCCGCCCTCGGCGGCGTCCCCGGTCACGGCGCCCTCGTCGGCACCGTCGTCAAGGATCTCCCCGGTGGCGGTGTTCACCGCGAATGCCGCGGGTGTACGGGAGGCCAACGCCGCCGCAACAGTCTCGGCGGTGCGCCGGCCGATCCCCGGGACCTCGCAGAGCTCGTCCACGGTGGCCGCCCTGAGCTTCTTCAGCGAACCGAAGTGCTTGAGCAGTGCCTGGCGGCGAGTCTCGCCCAGGCCGGGAACGGAGTCCAGCTCCCCGGCGGTGAGTCGCTTGGAACGCTTGTTGCGCTGGTAGGAGATCGCGAAGCGGTGGGCCTCGTCGCGGACCCGCTGCAGCAGGTACAGGCCCTCGCTGCTGCGCGGCAGCACCACCGGGTCGTCCTCGCCGGGCAGCCAGACCTCCTCCAGGCGCTTGGCCAGGCCGCAGAGGGCGACGTCGTCGATGCCCAGCTCGTCCAGCGCCCGGCGGGCGGCGGCGACCTGCGGCTGGCCGCCGTCGACCACCAGCAGCTGCGGCGGGTAGGCGAACCGGCGCGGCCGGCCGGTCTCCGGGTCGATCGGACCGGCCGGCAGCTCGCCGGCGGTGACGGTGGCGTTCGCGGCGTCCGGGACCGTCGCGTCGGCGCCGGCCGGCCGCTGCCCCGGGTCGTCGGCCTCCGGGACGGCCCACTCGCCGGTCTGCTCGCGCTCCTGGAGGTAGCGGCGGAACCGGCGGCTGATCACCTCGTGCATCGAGCGGACGTCGTCCTGGCCCTCGAAGCCCTTGATCTGGAACCGCCGGTACTCGCTCTTGCGGGCCAGACCGTCCTCGAAGACCACCATCGAGGCGACCACGTCCTCGCCCTGCAGGTGCGAGATGTCGAAGCACTCGATGCGCAGCGGCACCGAGTCGAGCTCCAGCGCGTCGGCGATCTCCTGCAGGGCCCGGCTGCGGGTGGTGAGGTCGGAGGCGCGCTTGGTCTTGTGCAGGGCCAGCGACTGCTGGGCGTTGCGCTCGACCGTGGCCATCAGGTCCTTCTTGTCACCGCGTTGCGGCACCCGCAGATCGACCTGGGACCCGCGCAGGCCGCTCAGCCACTCCCGCACCGGCGCTGCCGGCTCGGGCAGCGCGGGCACCAGCACCTCGCGCGGGACGCTCTCCGCGCCACCGCCGTACAGCTGTTGGAGGGCGTGCTCGACCAGCGCCGCGGTGTCGACGTCCTCGACCTTGTCGGTGACCCAGCCGCGCTGCCCGCGCACCCGGCCGCCGCGGACGTGGAAGATCTGGACGGCGGCCTCCAGTTCGTCCTCGGCGAGGGCCAGCAGGTCGGCGTCGGTCCCGTCGGCGAGGACGACGGCGTTCTTCTCCATCGCCCGCTTGAGGGCGCCGATGTCGTCGCGCAGCCGGGCGGCCTTCTCGTACTCCATCTCGGCGGCGGCGTCCCGCATCTGCTCCTCCAGCCGGCGCAGGTGGTTACCGGTGCGCCCGGCCATGAAGTCGCAGAACTCCTCGGCCAGCTCGACGTGTTCGGCCTGCGAGATCTTGCCGACGCAGGGTGCCGCGCACTTGCCGATGTACCCGAGCAGACAGGGCCGGCCGACCTGGGCGGCCCGCTTGAAGACGCCGTTGGAGCAGGTACGGACGGGGAAGACCCGCAGCAGCAGGTCGACCGTCTCGCGGATCGCCCAGGCGTGCCCGTACGGACCGAAGTAGCGCACGCCCTTCTTGTGCGCCCCGCGCATCACCTGGACCCGCGGGAACTCCTCGTTGAGGGTCACCGCGAGCTCCGGATAGCTCTTGTCGTCGCGGTACTTGACGTTGAACCGGGGATCGAACTCCTTGATCCAGGAGTACTCCAGCTGCAGCGCCTCGACCTCGGTGCCGACCACCGTCCACTCGACGGAGGCGGCGGTGGTGACCATCGTCGCGGTGCGGGGGTGCAGGCCGGCGATGTCCTGGAAGTAGGAGGACAGCCGCGGGCGCAGGCTCTTGGCCTTGCCGACGTAGATGACCCGCCCGTGGGCGTCGCGGAACCGGTAGACACCGGGTGAGGTCGGGATCGCGCCCGGGGCGGGGCGGTAGGTGGACGGGTCAGCCATGGGTCTACCGTACCGAGTCGGCCGGACATCCCGGGGTCCGGTTCACCGTTCGGGCGGCGGGTCCCGCCGCCGGTCCGCCGGGCGGTCCGTCCGCAGGTCGGACCGCAGGCCGGACCCCAGGTCGGGCGCCGGGCCGGGGAGCGGCGCGGGCAGCCGGTCGGGCGCCGGGCCGGGAGGCGGCACGGGCGGGGCGTTCAGCGGTCGCCGCCGAGGTCGAGCAGGTCCGCGCCGAGCGGGGTGATCGAGTGGAGCACCGCCCCGCCGCGGCGGCGGGTGGTGATCAGGTTGGCCTCGCGCAGGACGCCCGCGTGCTGGCTGGCCGCCGCCGGGGAGACGCCGAGCCGGCGGGCCAGCTCCCCGGTGCTGCAGCCGCCGGCGACGACGTCCAGCGCGGCGGCCCGGGTGCGGCCCAGCAGGGCTCCCAGCGGATTCCGGCCCGGCCCGCGGTCGTCCCAGAAGGCGGCCGCCACGAGCGGATCGCGCAACGCCGGGACGCCCAGCACCGGTGGCGCCGCCTCGTCCCGGAGATCGGTCAGCAGCTCCGCCCGGCCGGCCAGGAACACCGACGGCGCCAGGACGAGGCCGCGGCCGTTCAGCCGGATCTCGGCGTCCCGGGGGAAGCGCACCTCCAGCACCGGGCTGCGCCAGCGCACCAGGGCCGGGCAGAGCGTCTCCAGCAGCCGCTCGACGCCGCCGTCCAGGACCGTGCGCGCGTAGTCGGCGCGGACGGCGTCGAGGTGCCCGCGGATCCGGTGCCAGTACGGCTCGACCAAGGTCCGGTAGCAGGCGTCCAGGGAGCCGGCCAGCAGCCTCCTGGCGTCCTGGTCGCCGTCGGTCAGCGCCCGCAGCCAGCCCGGTTCGGCCCTGGGCAGCGGCAGGTGCTCCAGCTCCATCCGCAGCACCGTGTCCGGGACGGTCAGCAGGTGCTCGACCCCCGCCTCGATGGCCGGCGCGGACCCGGCCAGGGCCCGTAGGTCGAGGCCCCGGCCCGGGCCGGGCACCAGCGACATCATCGGGCGCAACGGCTCCCGGGGCCCGTCGCGACCGGGCCGCCCCGCGCTGCCGCCGATCCTGGCGAGCAGCTCCCGGCGCCACGGCCGGAAGCCCACCGGGACGTCGCGGCAGAGCAGTTGGTCGAGGGCGTGGCCGGTCTCGGCGGCCGCCCCGGCGCCGCCGCTCACCCTGGTCCTGGCCAGGTCGTCCGCCGTGAAGTGGATCCGCAGCATCGATCGTCCCTCCCCCAGGAGGCCCCCGCCCCCGCCCCGTCTGCAGTCTCGCGGGTCGGGGGCACGCCGTCCAGCAGGGCCTTTAAGGCTCCACCGAAAGGCCTGCCGGTCACCGACTCCCGGGCCGCAGGCTGGAGTTGTTCGACCCCGCGGGGAGTCCGGCCGGCGCCCCCGACGGGGGTGGGGGCGCCGGCCGGGCAGCTGCCCCCGGCGTCCGGGGGCGATCACCGATCACCGATCACCGTTCACCTCGAAGAGGGAGTCCATCGCATGAGGAAGATCTCCGCCGCCGTCGCCGGCACGGCCGTGGCCGCGCTCGCCGCCCTGCTGCCGTCCACCGCGCACGCCGCGCCGTCGCAGCTCTCCGCGGACGGCAACCTGCACGCCTACCTGGGGCTCAACCGGACCTCGCAGTGCGCCCAGTGGGAGGGCGGCTCCTCGAACTGGGGGTCCTGTGCCAACGTGACCCACTCGCTGTGGAACAACGGCGTGGACGACGGGACGGGCGACGTCCTGGTCTACTGGGGCACCGGCTGGACGGGTGCCTACCGCTGCATCAACACCGGCACGGTGATCGACGACCTCTCCACGGTGACCTTCAACCGCGGGACCGGCGGCGGGCGCGGCCAGACCCTAAAAAACAACATCGCCTCCCACAAGTGGGTCCCCTCCGGCACCTGCTGACGAACCGGCACCGGCCCGGGGCAGCGGTCACCCGGGACACCGGTGCCCCGGGGGCCCGGCCGCTCGGGGGGAGCGGCCGGGGCCGACCGCGCCGGGTCAGGCGGGCGTCACCTTGAGGGTGCCGCCCTCCACCGCCACCTGGTACGAGGGCAGCGGGCTGGGCGCCGGGCCCGTCCCCTGCACCGAACCGTCGGTGATGCTGAACCGGCTGCCGTGGCACGGGCAGAGGATCTCGTTGTTCTTGACCTGGTCGACGATGCAGCCGGCGTGGGGGCACTTGGCGCTGAACGCCTTGTACTGGCCCTCGGTCGGCTGGGTGACGACGATCTTCTTCTCCCGGAACACCTTGCCGCCGCCGACCGGTACCTCGGCGGCCGGGCCGACCTCGACCGGGCCGGCCGCGGCACCGGAGGAGGAGCCGCCCGAGGTGGTGGAGCCGCAGCCGGAGACGGCGAGCGCGCCGCCGCCGGCGAGCACGGCGGCGGCGCCGCAGAGCAGGGTGCGGCGGGTGGTGGCGGGGCTCTGCTGGGCCTCGGACATCGTGGCTGCTCCTGCTCGTGCGGTCGGGTCTGCGGTCGGGTCTGCGGTCGGGTCTGCTGCGGACGGCCCTGGCGGGCCCGCCGAATTCTACGGCGCGAGACCGTGCCGCCCGCCCCGGGTGGGCCGGGGGCGGACGGCACGGGGCCTGGGCTACTTCTTGGCGGCGGCGCGCTTGCGGGGCGCCTTGGCCGGTGCGGGCGCGTCACTGACGTCCGGCAGGATGTCGCGCAGGAACTTGCCGGTGTGGCTGGCGGGCACCGCCGCGACCTCCTCCGGGGTGCCTTCGGCGACGATGGTGCCGCCGCCGGAGCCGCCCTCGGGGCCCATGTCGACCACCCAGTCCGCGGTCTTGATCACATCGAGGTTGTGCTCGATGACGACGACCGTGTTGCCCTTCTCGACCAGCCCGTCCAGCACCTTGATCAGCTTGCTGATGTCCTCGAAGTGCAGGCCGGTGGTGGGCTCGTCCAGCACGTAGACCGTCCGGCCGGTGGAGCGCTTCTGCAGCTCCGAGGCGAGCTTGACGCGCTGCGCCTCACCGCCGGAGAGGGTCGGCGCGGACTGGCCCAGCCGGACGTAGCCCAGGCCCACGTCGTTGAGGGTGCGCAGGTGCCGGGCGATGGCCGGCACGGCCTCGAAGAAGGCCAGGCCCTCCTCGATCGGCATGTCCAGCACCTCGGAGATGGACTTGCCCTTGTAGTGGACCTCCAGCGTCTCCCGGTTGTACCGGGCGCCGTGGCAGACCTCGCACGGGACGTAGACGTCCGGCAGGAAGTTCATCTCGATCTTGATGGTGCCGTCGCCCGAGCAGTTCTCGCAGCGGCCGCCCTTGACGTTGAAGGAGAAGCGGCCCGGCAGGTAGCCGCGCACCTTCGCCTCCTGGGTCTCCGCGAACAGCCGGCGGACGTGGTCGAAGACGCCGGTGTAGGTGGCCGGGTTGGAGCGCGGGGTGCGGCCGATCGGCGACTGGTCCACGTGCACGACCTTGTCCACCAGGTCGGTGCCGGTGACCCGGGTGTGCCGGCCGGGCACGCTGCGCGCGCCGTTCAGCTCCCGGGCGAGGTGGGTGTAGAGGATGTCGTTGACCAGGGTGGACTTGCCGGAGCCGGACACCCCCGTGATCGCCGTGAACGTCCCGAGCGGGAAGCCCACGGTGACGTCCTTGAGGTTGTGCTCGCGGGCGCCGTGCACCACCAGCTGGCGCTTCTTGTCGCGCGGCCGGCGGGCGGCCGGGATCGGGATGGACCGCTTGCCGGAGAGGTACTGGCCGGTCAGCGACTCCTTGTTGGTCAGCAGCTGCTTCAGCGAGCCGGAGTGCACCACCTTGCCGCCGTGCTCGCCGGCGCCCGGGCCGATGTCGACCACCCAGTCGGCCATCTTGATGGTGTCCTCGTCGTGCTCGACGACGATCAGGGTGTTGCCGATGTCCCGCAGCCGGACCAGTGTCTCGATCAGGCGGTGGTTGTCGCGCTGGTGCAGGCCGATGGAGGGCTCGTCCAGCACGTAGAGCACGCCGACCAGGCCGGAGCCGATCTGGGTGGCGAGGCGGATCCGCTGGGCCTCGCCGCCGGAGAGGGTGCCGGCCGCCCGGTTGAGCGAGAGGTAGTCCAGGCCGACGTCGACCAGGAACCGCAGCCGCTCGTTGACCTCCTTGAGCACCCGCTCGGCGATCTGCTTGTCGCGGGCGTCGAGCTTCATCGCGCCGAGGAAGTCGGAGCAGTCGCTGATCGACATCGCCGAGACGTCCGCGATCGACCTGCCCTGCACGGTGACCGCCAGCACCACCGGCTTGAGCCGGGTGCCCTCGCAGGTCGGGCAGGGCACCTCGCGCATGTAGCCCTCGAAGCGCTCGCGACTGCTGTCGCTCTCCGCCTCGGTGTGCCGGCGCTGGATGAACGGCACCGCGCCCTCGAACCCGGTGGTGTAGGAGCGGTCGCGCCCGTAGCGGTTGCGGTAGCGGACCTCGACCTGGTGCTTGTGGCCGTACAGCAGGGCCTTCTTGGCGCGGGCGGGCAGCCCCGCCCAGGGGATGTCGGTCCGGAAGCCCAGCTCGCCGGAGAGCGCGTCGATCAGCCGCTGGAAGTACTCCTTGGTGTGGCCGCCGGACCACGGGTGGATCGCGCCCTCGTCGAGGGACTTCTCCTCGTCGGGGATGACCAGCTCGGGGTCGACCTCCATCCGGTTGCCGAGACCCGAGCAGTCCGGGCAGGCGCCGAACGGGGAGTTGAAGGAGAAGGAGCGCGGCTCCAGCTCCTCGAAGGAGACGTCGTCGTACGGGCAGTAGAGGTGCTCGGAGTACATCCGCTCGCGCTCGGGGTCGTCGTCCGGGAGGTCGACGAAGTCGAGCACCACCATGCCACCGGCCAGCTTCAGGGCCGTCTCGACCGAGTCGGTCAGCCGGCGCTTGGCGCTGTTCTTGACGGTGAGGCGGTCGATGACCACCTCGACGGTGTGCTTCTCCTGCTTCTTCAGCTTGGGCGGCTCGGCGAGCTGGATCGTCTCGCCGTCCACCCGGGCGCGGGCGTAGCCCTTGGACTGGAGGTCCGCGAACAGGTCGACGAACTCGCCCTTGCGCTCCCGGACGACCGGGCTGAGCACCTGGAAGCGGGTGCCCTCGGCCAGCTCCAGCACGCGGTCGACGATGGCCTGCGGGGACTGCTTGGCGATCGGCCGCGCGCAGTGCGGACAGTGCGGCTTGCCGATCCGGGCGAACAGCAGCCGGAGGTAGTCGTACACCTCGGTGATGGTGCCGACGGTCGAGCGGGGGTTGCGGTTGGTGGACTTCTGGTCGATGGAGACGGCCGGGGAGAGGCCCTCGATGAAGTCGACGTCGGGCTTGTCCATCTGCCCGAGGAACTGCCGGGCGTACGAGGACAGCGACTCGACGTAGCGCCGCTGGCCCTCCGCGAAGATCGTGTCGAAGGCCAGCGAGGACTTGCCCGAGCCGGAGAGGCCGGTGAAGACGATCAGCGAGTCGCGCGGGAGGTCGAGGGAGACGTTCTTGAGGTTGTGCTCGCGAGCACCGCGGACGATGAGGCGGTCGGCCACTGCTTCTGGCGCCTTTCTCCGGTGGGCTTCTCACTCAGGTGTTTGGCTGAGGACTCTCACCCAGATGCCAACGAGCTCGGAGGGCCCGTTCTTCCGGTGTTCCAGTCTCGCAGCTTGGGACGGCCAGCCTACTAGCTCAGGCGTTCGATTATCGAGCCTGTCCAGTGGAGTCCACCCGAACGGGTGACGGCGGCCCCGTGCCGTCCGGCCCGGCCCGACCCCGTAACCCGGACAACCCCCCAGGTGAACCGGCCAATCCCGGCCGGCGCACCGGATATCCGCCCCACCGCGCGGCGGATCGGCGATAGCGTCGTACCTCTCAACGAGCGGCCGCCCCGGCGGGCACGCGGCGAGGGCGGCACCCAGCGATCCACGCGTCACCGGACAGGGCACGACAGACCCGGGCGGGTTCGGACCGGCCGGGCGAAACCTTCGGAGGGGTACACCATGACCGACACCGACCACTCGGCACCCGGCGCGCCCGACATCGCGGCCCGGGCCGCGGCGACCAGCCTGCTCCTGGTCGCCGAGAGCACCGACCGGCTGCTGCGGACCGTCGCCGCACTGGACCCGGAGGCCCTGGCAGGCCCCTCGGCCCTGCCCGGCTGGACCCGCGGCCACGTCCTCGCGCACATCGCCCGCAACGCCGACTCGCTGGTCAACCTGCTCGACGGCGCGCGCACCGGCACGGACATCCCGCAGTACGCCACGCCCGAGACCCGCGACCGGGACATCGAGGCCGGCGCGCCACGGCCGCTCGACGTCCAGCTCGCCGACGTCCGGGACTCCTCCGCGCGCTTCACCGCGGCCGCCGCGGAACTCGACGAGAAGGCCTGGACGGCAGAGGTCCGCCACCGCGCCGGCTTCACCTTCGAGGCGTCCGAGATCCCCTGGAAGCGGCTGATGGAGGTCGAGTACCACCACGTCGACCTGGCCGCCGGCCACACCCCCGCGCACTGGCCGGAGGAGTTCGCCACGGCCGAGTTCCGCCGGCTGGCCGCCAAGCTGGACGGCGCGCCCGGACTGCCCGCCGTCCAACTGGTCGCGGAGGACACCGGGGAGCGGGCCCGGATCGGCGACCGGGACGGCGAGCCCGCGCTGACCGCCGAGGGCCCGGTGCGGGCGCTCACCGCCTGGCTGTCCGGCCGCTCGGCCGGCGACGGCCTGCAGGTCCACCGGGGCGACCGCCTGCTCAGCGACGCCCGTGCCGCCCTGCCGGAGCTTCCGCCGCTCGGCTGAGCGCGCCACGACGGGCAGACCGGGACTCGCGGCGGGGGCGGGGACCACGCGATGATCACTGCAGAGCCAGGAGTCCTGCCCCTTCGGCAGCACCCGAGACCAACGAGGAGCGCCCCGATGACGTACCACGGAGCGGTGAAGGTCGGCGGCCCGCCGGACGTGCGCGAGCTGGCCCACCTGATCATCAGCAAGGTGGCCGTCGGCCCGTACGACAACAACGCCTACCTGCTGCGCTGCCGGGCCACCGACGAGCAGTTGCTGATCGACGCGGCCGCGGACGCGCCGGTGCTGCTGGAGACCGTCGGCGACCGGCTGGCCACCGTCGTCACCACCCACCGCCACCACGACCACTGGGGCGCACTGGCCGAGGTGGTGGCCGCGACCGGGGCCCGGACGGCGGCCGGCCGGATCGACGCCGAGGCGGTGGACGTCCCCACCGACCTGCTGCTGGACGACGGCGACGTGCTGCGGGTGGGCCAGGTCGAGCTCACCGTCCGCCAGCTGGTCGGGCACACCCCCGGGGCGATCGTGCTGGTCTACGACGACCCGCAGGGCCACCAGCACGTCTTCACCGGCGACTGCCTGTTCCCCGGCGGGATCGGCAACACCTGGGGCGACCCGGCCGCCTTCGAGAGCCTCTTCCGGGACGTCAACGAGAAGATCTTCGACGTGCTGCCGGACGAGGCCTGGGTCTACCCCGGCCACGGCGCCGACACCACGCTCGGCGCCGAGCGCCCGAAGCTCGGCGAGTGGCGCGAGCGCGGCTGGTGACCCGGTGGCGGGGCCGCCCCCGACCGGGCGGCCCCGCCCCGCCGGAGCTTCGGCGCGTACGGGGAGGCACGCCCGTACGGGGCCTGGAGAACGGACGCGGGCCGGAAGGCGTACGCGGGCCCGGACACGTACGCGGGCTAGAAGTCCCCGTAGTTGACCTGGAAGGTCGGCAGGCCGAGGCGGCGCCAGAGCGCCACCACCCGGTCCCGGTCGTCCAGGCTGACCCGGACGGCGAAGCGGTGGCGGACGTGGGCGTCGAAGAGGTCCAGCTTCACCGCGTCGTCCCGGCGGGTGTCCCCCGCCGCGCGCATCCACAGCTCGTCGTGGAGCACGCCGTGGGTGGCCAGCCAGGCCTCGGTCTGCGGCCGGTACTCCTCGCTGCGGCCGGACAGCACCACGACCCGGTGGCCGGCGTCCCGGTACAGCCGGACGGTCTCCGCGACCGCCGTGTTGAGGGCGTCCTCGTCGCAGTGCTCGAAGTCGTACGGCCCGCGCGAGACGTTCAGCGCGAGTGTCCCGTCGATGTCGACCATCACCGCCGGCGGCAGCCCCTCGGCGGGCACGTACGGCTCCACCGGGATCGTCTCGGCCATCCACTCGGCGGTGAGCCGCCAGCCGCTGCGCCGCGCCGAGCGGTGCCGCTGGTCCAGCCGCCGGATCGCCTCCTCGCCGACCGGGTCGGCGCGGGCGGCGTCGCGGGCCAGGCACTCCTCCAGCGGGACGTCGGTGAAGTCGTGGACGACGAAGGTGATGTCGTCCGCCTGCGCCAGGACGGCCTTCAGCCGGCCGGCCATCCCCGAGGTCATGTGGGTGTTGTCGACGACCACGTCGAAGCCGTCCCGGACGGCGGCCAGGATCGCGGCCTCCTGGACGGCCATCGCGGTCTTCTCGTGCTTGTGGCTCCAGGCCCGCTCGCCGCCGTGCTCGTCCAGCATCGCGCGGATGTCGTCCATGTTGACCCGGCGCATGGTGCCCCGGGAGTCCGCCAGGAGCTGCAGGGCCCGGGTGGTCTTGCCCGAGGCGGGCAGGCCGGTGGTGAGGTGCACGGTGGGCATGGTTCAGCCTTCGTCGTCGGTCTTGAACGGCGCGTCGCCGCGGGGCTTGACGGCCTTCCAGGCCATGTCGGTGACGTCCCGCCCGTCGTACAGGCGGAACATCGCGGCGGTCATGCGGGACTTCTTGGCCTCGGCCGCGAAGGACTTGCGGTCCAGGCCGGCCGGGATCAGGGCGAATTCCGCCTCGGCCCGGGCCACGAACTCGGCGGCCAGGGCCCGCTGGCGGTCGGCGATCTGCTCCACCCAGTCCCGGAACTCGTCCGGGACCCGGTCGAACAGCGTCCCCGGCTCGCGGCCGGCGGCCAGCGCCTCCCAGACGGTCTTCTCGTTGGTGCCGGTGTAGAGCCGGTGCAGCGCGAGGTAGGCGGTCAGCTTGAGCTTGGCCCGGACGCCGGAGGCGAACCGGATGACGTAGCCCTCCTCCTGCGTCCCGCCGACCTGCTCGCCGTCCATGGTGGTGTCCGTGGCGGCGCGCTTCTCCAGCTCCGCGACGTCCGAGCTGAACCCCCAGGTCCGGACCGCCGGGCCGATCGGCGCCCAGTGCTCGGCGGCGACCGCAAGCGGCTCCTCGCTGCCGTCGGCGGGCCGGTACGCGGCGAGCAGCACCAGCTCCTGGCGGGCGCCGTAGTCGACGACGATCCGGTTGCCCGGGTAGATCGCCTCGGCCAGGTAGGTGAGGCCCTCGTCCAGGCGGCCGGTGTCGGAGCTGTCCAGGACCTGCTGCGCCCACCGGGCCTGCTCGGAGATGAACGAGCCCTTGGACGCGGCGTGCCAGCGGCCGGCGTGGTGGAAGACGATGGCCAGGCTGCCGTCGGCCTTCTCGAAGACCTCGAAGGGCTCGGCGGGCAGCTCCGGCGCGAAGTCGTGGAGGCCGTGCATCGCCGTGACGAAGATCTTCGGGAACGGCAGGGCGACCACCTCGCCACTCGCGTCGTCGGCGATCAGACCCCGGCAGCGCATGGTGACCGGTGTCCAGAAATGCCCGTACTGACAGATCGCCGTGTAGGTGTAGATGGAGATCGGCAGCGTCGGGTGCGGCTTGCGGGTGACATGCCCGGCCTCGATCGCGGCCGCGAGATCGGCGCCGTCGAAGAGGTCGTCGAGGGTCGGACGGGTCGTTACGGGAGTCACGGGAGCCTGCTTTCGATGGTCTGCCCGCGATTGTGCCCCGAACGGCGGTATGACTGCCGGAAATATTACTGTCGGCGCCCGACCGGGACGACGGCCGGGGAGGCCCACGGCGGGCGCACCCGGAGGCCGACGGCGAAAGGCCCCGCGGACCGGCGTTCCGGTCCGCGGGGCCGCCTCAGCCCACCGGGGCGTCAGACGTCGATCTTCTCCTGCCGCTGGCCCGCCGCGGCCTCCTGCCGCTTCGAGGCGATCAGGCTGGCCACCGTGGTGACGGTCAGCACCACCACGATGAAACCGAGGGAGAGCGGGATGCCGAT
The DNA here is from genome assembly GCF_030813695.1 of Kitasatospora herbaricolor. Classification (NCBI taxonomy): domain Bacteria; kingdom Bacillati; phylum Actinomycetota; class Actinomycetes; order Kitasatosporales; family Streptomycetaceae; genus Kitasatospora; species Kitasatospora herbaricolor. Next base: position 6,439,790 of record NZ_JAUSVA010000002.1, on the reverse strand, counting down.
CTCCGGCACGTGCAGGCCGCTCTCGTGCAGGGCGTGCAGCACCAGCTTCACGCCGATGAAGCCGAGGATCACCGACAGGCCGTACGACAGGTAGATGAGCTTCTTCAGCAGACCGCCGATCAGGAAGTACAGCTGACGCAGGCCCATCAGGGCGAAGGCGTTGGCGGTGAAGACGATGTACGGGTCCTGGGTCAGGCCGAAGATCGCGGGGATCGAGTCGAGCGCGAACAGGACGTCGGTGGTGCCGATCGCGATCATCACGATCAGCATCGGCGTCATCAGCCGGCGGCCGTTCTCCCGGATGAAGAGCTTGGTGCCGTGGTAGACGCTGGTGGACGGGAAGCGCCGCTCGATCGTCTTGAGCAGGCGGTTCTCCTCGAACTCCTCCTCCTCGCCGGCCCGGGCGTCGGCGATCAGCTTCCACGCCGTCCAGATCAGGAAGGCGCCGAAGATGTAGAAGACCCAGGAGAACTGCGTCACCAGGGCGGCGCCGCCGGCGATGAAGACCGCCCGCAGGACCAGCGCGATGATCACACCGAACATCAGCACGCGCTGCTGGTAGATCCTGGGCACCGCGAACTTGCCCATGATCAGGATGAACACGAACAGGTTGTCGACACTCAGGGACTTCTCGGTGATGTACCCGGCGAAGAACTCCGTGGCGGGCTGCGAACCCGAGTGCCACCAGAGGAATCCGCCGAAGATCAGGGCCAGGACGATCCAGACGGCCGTCCAGATTCCGGCCTCCTTGATCGAGACCTCATGGGGCTTTCGGCCGCCGATGAAGAAATCGGCCACGATCAGGGCGATCAACACCCCGATGGTGCCGACCCACATGGATACGGAAACGTCCACTTCTGCTGCTCCTCCGGCAGGTAGGCGAGACAGTCATCGTCACTGCCGGAGGTCTCTTCCGCCCGTCGGCCCGCATTCCGGGGCAGACGGACCAGCGCCCCGGGAAACCTGGAACAGGCGTCCGTGATGACGGGAACACTGCGGGGGAATACTCCCCTCCGCTGCGCCCCACACTAACAGGAAGCCCAAGAAAAGGTAAAGAAGGTAAAAAGTCGGCCCGGGACCGCCCACCGGCCCTGCGACGCGGCGGGTGCCGCCGGGTGCCGACGGGTGCCGGCCCGCGGTCAGGCGGGCGGGCTCAGAGGAAGGGGTCGATCGCGGGCAGCATGTCCTGGAAGGTCCGGGCCCGGGCCGGCGCGCCGATCGCCTGCATGCCCCAGCCGCCGGACTCCTCGCGGAACACCTTGGCCATGATCTGGCCGGTGTGCGGTCCGCCGCCCGCCAGCTCGTAGCGGGCCAGCTCCTGGCCGTTGCTCTCGTCCACCAGCCGGCAGTGCGCGTTCTGCACCTCGGCGAAGGTCTGCCCGGTGTACGAGCTGACCGTGAAGACCACCTGGGTGATGTGCACGGGCACGTGCGCCAGGTCGACCAGGATCGACTCGTCGTCGTCACCCGCCCCGGAGCCGCCCACCAGGTTGTCGCCGGTGTGCCGCACCGACCCGTCGTTGCTCTCCAGGTGCTGGAAGAAGACCACGTCGGACGGGGTCTTCTCGGCGTACAGCAGCGCGGAGGCGTCCAGGTCGATCTGCCGGGTGCGACTGCCGAACAGGCCGCGCTTGGGGGCGGCCCGCCAGCCGAGCCCCATCCGGACGACGGTCAGGGACTCGCCCGAACTCTTCTGCAGACTGACCGACTGTCCCTTGGCCAGGTTCACCGACACGGTGCTGTCCTCTCTCCTCGGCCGCGCGGGTCGGTATCCCGCGCCGGTTCCACGGCGGAACACCCCGTTGCCGTCCCCCGGCTGAGGCCCCCTGGTGCCGGGCCGCGGCCCGCCCCCGGCCGCCGGCCGGCCGGCGGCACGCTGCCGACACCCGCGGGCAAGCCTATGGCCTGCGGGTGTCGGCACCGTGCAGGACGGACCGTTTGTACCAGTCCCGGGACACGCCCGGGCTTGACCGCGCCCACCGGCCGGGTCAGGCCATGCCCGCCTCGCGCATCTGGCGCAGCTCCTTCTTCAGCTCCTTGACCTCGTCCCGGATCCGGGCCGCGACCTCGAACTGGAGGTCGGTGGCGGCCGCGTGCATGCGCTCGGTCAGCTGCTGGATCAGGTCGGCCAGCTCGGTGGCCGGCAGGTTCTTGGCGGGCTTGCGGTCGGCGCCCAGGGCGGGCACCGGGGCCTTGCCCTTGCCGCTGCCCCGGTAGCCGGTGGAGAGCAGTTCCTCGGTGTCGATCTCCTCGCGGCTGAGGGTGTCGAGGATGTCGCCGATCTTCTTGCGCAGCGGCTGCGGGTCGATGCCGTGCTTCGCGTTGTACGCCTGCTGGACCTCGCGGCGGCGGTTGGTCTCCTCGATGGCCTTCTCCATCGCCGGGGTGATCCGGTCCGCGTACATGTGGACCTGGCCGGAGACGTTTCGGGCGGCGCGGCCGATGGTCTGGATCAGCGAGGTGCCGGAGCGCAGGAAGCCCTCCTTGTCGGCGTCCAGGATGGCGACCAGCGAGACCTCGGGCAGGTCGAGGCCCTCGCGGAGCAGGTTGATGCCGACCAGGACGTCGTACTCGCCGGCCCGCAGTTCGCGCAGCAGCTCGACCCGGCGCAGCGTGTCGATGTCGCTGTGCAGGTACCGGACCCTGATGTCGAGGCCGAGCATGTAGTCGGTGAGGTCCTCGGACATCTTCTTGGTGAGGGTGGTCACCAGGACGCGCTCGTTGCGCTCGACCCGCTTGCGCACCTCGTGCACCAGGTCGTCGATCTGACCCTCGGTCGGCTTGACCACGATCTCGGGGTCGATCAGGCCGGTCGGGCGGATGATCTGCTCGACCACGCCGTCGCCGCGGGACAGCTCGTACTTGCCCGGGGTCGCGGAGAGGTAGACCGTCTGGCCGGTGCGCTCCAGGAACTCCTCCCACTTCAGCGGGCGGTTGTCCATCGCGGAGGGCAGCCGGAACCCGTGCTCGACCAGGGTGCGCTTCCGGGAGGCGTCGCCCTCGTACATGGCGCCGATCTGCGGGACGGTGACGTGCGACTCGTCGATGACCAGGAGGAAGTCCTCCGGGAAGTAGTCGAGCAGGGTGTTGGGGGCGGTGCCGGGCTCGCGGCCGTCGAAGTGCATCGAGTAGTTCTCGACGCCGGAGCAGGTGCCGATCTGCCGCAGCATCTCGATGTCGTAGGTGGTCCGCATCCGCAGCCGCTGGGCCTCCAGCAGCTTGCCCTGCTTCTCCATCCGGGCGAGCGTCTGCTCCAGCTCCTGCTCGATGCCGTTGACCGCCCGCTCCATCCGCTCCGGGCCGGCCACGTAGTGGGAGGCGGGGAAGATGTGGACGGAGTCGTCCTGGCTGATGATCTCGCCGGTGAGCGGGTGCAGGGTGTAGAGCGCCTCGATCTCGTCGCCGAACATCTCGATCCGGACGGCCAGCTCCTCGTAGACCGGGAAGATCTCGATGGTGTCGCCGCGGACCCGGAAGGTGCCGCGGGTGAAGGCGAGGTCGTTGCGGGAGTACTGGATGTCGACGAAGCGGCGCAGCAGGACGTCCCGGTCGATCTCCTCGCCGATCTTGAGCTGCACCATCCGGTCGACGTACTCCTGCGGCGTGCCGAGGCCGTAGATGCAGGAGACCGAGGCGACCACGACCACGTCGCGGCGGGTGAGCAGCGAGTTGGTGGCGGAGTGCCGCAGGCGCTCGACCTCCTCGTTGATCGAGGAGTCCTTCTCGATGTAGGTGTCCGTCTGCGGGACGTACGCCTCGGGCTGGTAGTAGTCGTAGTACGAGACGAAGTACTCGACGGCGTTGTTGGGGAGCAGCTCGCGGAACTCGTTGGCGAGCTGGGCCGCCAGGGTCTTGTTGGGCGCCATCACCAGGGTGGGCCGCTGGAGCTTCTCGATCATCCAGGCGGTGGTGGCCGACTTGCCGGTGCCGGTGGCGCCCAGCAGGACGACGTCCTGCTCGCCGGCGCGGATGCGGCGCTCCAGGTCGGCGATGGCCGCGGGCTGGTCGCCGTTGGGCTGGTAGGGGCTGACGACCTCGAAGGGCGCCACTGTCCGCTCAATGCTCGTGATGGGTCGCACGCCTCCACCGTACGGCCCGGCACCGACAATCCGTCGGGGTTGCACCCGCGCGGGCCCCCGGAGGCACCCGCGGGCTCTTCCGGCGGACGGGGAGACGTGTCATCATTTGATGACATCAGCTGATGACATCGCTTGACGACAAGGAGCAACGCCGTGCGCCCCGGCACCCTCAGCGCACCCGTCCTGGCCGACCCGCGGACGGTACGCGGCCGGGCCCTGGTCCCCGTCCTGGTCTTCCTCGGCATGGTCGTCGCCGTGGTCAGCAGCCTCGGCGCGCCGCTGGTACCGACCGTCGCCGCCGACTACGGCGTCTCGCTCGGCGGCGCCCAGTGGTCCCTCACCATCACGCTGCTGGCCGGCGCCGTGGCCACGCCCGTGCTCAGCCGGCTCAGCGACGGGCCGCACCGGCGCCGGGTCGTCCTCGGCGCGCTGGCCCTGATCGTCACCGGCTGCGTGCTCGCCGCCCTGCCCGCCGGCTTCCCGCTGCTGCTGGCCGGCCGGGCGATGCAGGGCATCGGCCTCGGCCTGACCCCGCTGGCGATGGGCGTCGCCCGCGACCACCTGCCCGGCCCGCGGGCCCGGTCCGCCGTCGCGACGCTCTCGGTCACAACCGTCGCGGGCGTCGGGCTCGGCTACCCGCTGACCGGCATGATCGCCCAGAACCTGGGCTTCCACGCCGCCTTCTGGGTCGCCGCCGCGGCCGGCACAGCCGTGTTCGCCGCCGCCGCGTTCGTACTGCCGGCCAGTACGCACCGCCCGCACCGCCCGCTGGACGCCCCGGGCGCCGTCCTGCTGGGCCTCGGCCTCGCCGCCCTGCTGGTCGCGCTGAGCGAGGGCGGGCAGTGGGGCTGGACCTCGGCCCGACTGCTGGCCGTCGCCGCCGTCGCCCCGCTGGCGCTCGGCGCCTGGGTCCGGCACGAGCTGCGGACGGCGCACCCGCTGGTCGCCCTGCGGCTGCTGCGCGACCGCGCCGTGCTGGCCGCCGACGTCACCGGGCTGGTCGCCGGTGTCGGCATGTACTTCCTGATGTCACTGGTCATCCGCTACGTGCAGACCCCGGTGGCGGCCGGGTACGGGCTCGGCCGGTCCGTGGTGGTCGCCGCCCTGACCCTGCTGCCGTTCTCGGTGGCCAGCGTCGGGGCCAGCCGGGTGGCCCCGCTGATCGGCCGGCGGTTCGGGCCCCGGGCGGTGATGCCGGCCGGCGCGCTGGCCTTCGTGGTCGCGATGCTGGTGTTCTGCTTCGCCCGCTCCGGCCTCTGGGAGATCTTCCTGCTGATGGGGATCGCCGGCCTGGGGGTCGGCTGCACCTTCGCGGCGATGCCCGCGTTCATCGTCAGCGCCGTGCCACCGGGCGAGACCGGCAGCGCGCTGGGGGTCAACCAGGTGCTGCGGGTGATCGGCGGGTCGATCGGCAGCGCGCTCAGCGCCGGCATCCTGACCGCCCGCACCACCCCGCCGGCCCGGCTGCCCGCCGAGAGCGGCTACACCGTGGCGACGCTGGTCGGGATCGGCGTCTGGGTGTTCGCCGGGCTGGCCGGCCTGCTGCTGCCGGCCCGCCGCACGGCCGGCGCCGGCGCCGCCGGGGAGGGCGCCGCGGACAGCCCCGGGAGCGCCGGCCGGGACGGCGACGGCGACCGGACGACCCGGTCCGCCGCCGCCGTCACCTCCACCGCCCGGAACGGCGCGGACGACACCGGCGCCGCCGCCGGTAAGGTCGCCGCCGGGGCCACCGGCAGCGGGCCGGACGGCGGCGAGGGGCACGGCCAGGACGGGAGCCGGCCCGGACGCGTCCCCGCGGACCATCGGGAGGGCCGATGACGGACACCAACCCAGCGGCGGCGGCCACGCCCCGCCGCCGGGACGCCGAGGGCAGCCGCCGGTCGCTGCTGGACGCCGCACGGGCCCTGTTCGGCGAGCGGGGTTACGAGCGGACGACCGTCCGGGAGATCGGCGAGCAGGCGGGGGTGGACCCGGCCCTGATCGCGCGCTACTTCGGCAGCAAGGCGGCCCTTTACGTGGCCGCGCTGCACAGCGAGCAGGATCACGAGGCCCCGGCCGCCGACCTCCTCGCCCCCGGCCGGCTGGACGAGGTGCTCGCCAAGGTGGACCGGGTCGGTCCCGGCCCCGTGCTGCAGGCGGCCGTCCGTCCGCACGACGACCAGGTGGTCCAGCGGGCCGCCCGGGCGGCGCTGTCGGCCCGGCTCACCGGACCGCTGGAGCAGCGGCTGGAGCGCACCGGCGCCGACCGGGCCCGGCTGCGGGCCGAACTCGCGGTCGCCGCGGTCGCCGGCATCGCGCTGGCCAGGTCGGCCGGCGCCTTCGACGCCCTCGTCGCGGCACCGCACGCCGAGGTGGCGGAGCTGACCACGAGGATGCTCGAAGCGCTGGCCGAGTAGGCCCCGGGGCCAGGACCGGCGCGGGTCAGGACCGGCCGGTCCCCACCCGCCGGGATCCGTCCGGTCCTAGCCGACCTTGGCGCTGTCGCGGGCCAGCGCGACCAGGCGGGAGACCGCGCGCAGGTACTTCTTGCGGTAGCCGCCGCGCAGCATCTCCTCGGAGAACACCTGGTCGAACGGGACGCCGGAGGCGGTGACCGGCAGCTCCCGGTCGTACATCCGGTCCGCGAGGACGACCAGCCGCAGCGCGGTGGACTGGTCCTCGACCGGCTTGACCCCCCGCAGGAAGACCGCCCGGACGTCGTCCAGCAGCGCGCCGTACCGGCTGGGGTGGACGACCGAGAGGTGCTTCAGCAGGTCGTCGAAGCTGTCCAGCGAGGCGCCCGCGGTCCGGCCGGCGGCGGCGTCGACGGCCTCGTCGCTGTACGGCGGCGGGGCCTCGGGCAGGCCGCGGTGGCGGTAGTCCTGGCCGTCGATCCGCAGCGGGCGGAAGTGCGCGGCCAGGCCCTGGATCTCGCGCAGGAAGTCGGTGGCGGCGAACCGGCCCTCGCCCAGCTTGTCGGGGAGCGTGTTGGAGGTCGCGGCGAGCTTGACGCCGTTCTCGACCAGCCGGCCGAGCAGGGTGGAGACCAGCACGGTGTCGCCCGGGTCGTCCAGCTCGAACTCGTCGATGCAGAGCAGCCGGTGCCCGGACAGGGTCTGGACGGCCTGCTGGAAGCCGAGCGCGCCGACCAGGTTGGTCAGCTCGACGAAGGTGCCGAAGGCCTTGGGGCCGGGGGTGGCGTGCCAGAGCGAGGCCAGCAGGTGGGTCTTGCCGACACCGTAGCCACCGTCGAGGTAGACCCCGGCCGGGCCGGCCGGCGCCGGGGCGGTGCGGCGGAACCAGCTGCGCTTCGGCGCGGTGCTCGCGTGGTTGAGGCCGGCCGCGAACTCCTCCAGGACCTGTACAGCCTCGTACTGACTGGGCTGGGTCCGGTCCGGCAGGTAGCTGCCGAAGCTGACGTCGGAGAAGCGCGGCGGCGGGACCATCTCGGCGACCAGCCGCTCGGCGGGCACCACCGGGCGGCGGTCGGTCAGCGCGAACGGGGTCACGGCGGTCGCGGCGCGGTCGCCGGCCGGGTTCGGGACCAGGTCCGGGGTCGCTATGGCGTCGGGGCGGGAGGCTGCGGGCACGTTAGTAGAGGGTACGCCTGGTGGAAGACTGGCTCCCATGCAGCAGCTGATCTCTCCCCTGCCCCAGCCCGAGCCGGGCGCCGCGCCGCTCGATCCGGCGTCGCTGGAGTCGCTCGCGGCCGTCTACGCGTACCCCGACCAGGTGAATCACGGCCGGCCGTGGCTGCGCGCCAACATGGTCGCCGGGCTGGACGGCGGCGCCCGTCTGGAGGGGCTCTCCGAGGGCCTGTCCGGCGACGCCGACAAGCGGATCTTCGGGGTGCTGCGGGCACTCGCGGACGTGGTCCTGGTGGGCGCGCAGACCGTCCGGGCCGAGGGCTACCGGCCGGCCCGGGCCCGGGCCGGGTTCGCGGCCGCGCGGCAGGCGGCGGGGCAGGCGCCGGCGCCGGTGATCGCGATCGTCAGCCGCTCGCTGGAGCTGGACCTGGCGGCGCCGCTGTTCACCGAGCCGCTGGTCAGGACGGTGGTGGTGACCACCGAGGACGCCCCGGCCGAAGCCCGGGCGGCGGTCGCCGAGGTGGCCGACCTGGTCCTCGCGGGGCGGGGCTCGGTGGACCTGCCGGCGGCCGTCGCGGCGCTGGCCGCCCGGGGCTGGACCAGGCTGCTGACCGAGGGCGGCCCGCGGCTGCTGGGGCAGCTGGCGGCGGACGGCCTGCTGGACGAGCTGTGCCTCTCGGTGGCGCCGCTGATCACCGGCGGCGACGCGCCGCGCATAGTCCACGGTGCGCAAATGCCGGACGTGCAGCGGATGCGGCTGGTGTCATTGATCGAGCAGAAAGGTTTCCTCTTCACCCGCTACCTGCGTCCGCAGGCCTGGTGATCCAGCTCCCCTGTGGCGGCTGTGCCGTGTGTGCAGCGTGAGGAAAGCTTCCTCCGGGCAGTATGGGACTGGACGCCGGACCCGGGGGCCTGCCACTGGAAGGGACTCACGTGTTCAAAACCGTACTGATGATCGAGAAGGCACTCTCCGATGCCGATGTGGAACTCGTCACCACGCTCCACAGCGAGGAGAAGGTCTCCTTCATCGTCCTGATGCAGCCACGCGGCAAGCAGGACGAGCTGCTCCGCGCGCTCGACGACGTGGCCCTGGGACACCTGGACAAGGTGGTGCACGAGCACGACGAGACCACCGCCCCCACCCTCGCCGGCGAATCCCTGGAGCACAGCCTGCGCCACCTGCGCGAGGCCGGCGCCGACGCAACCGGCGAACTCGTCGAGGACGATCCCCTGGACCGGCTGCGCTCGGTGGTCGAGGCGAACACGGCGGACGAGGTGGTGGTCCTGACCTCCCCGCACTTCGTCGAGGAGTTCTTCCACCGCGACTGGGCCTCCCAGGCCCGGCACAAGGTGGGCGTCCCGGTCCTGCGCCTGTTCGCCAGCGACTCCTGACCCACTCCCCCGGTGGTGCAGAATCGTCCTTGCGGCCGGTCCAACGCGACCGGTCCGCGAGGACGATCCGCCCCGTGGTCCCCCTGCCGCCCCAGCCCGTACGGAGCCCCGCCTTGAACGACGCCGCGCACGACCTGCACGCCCCGCACTTCATCGGCATCGGCGGGGCCGGCATGTCCGGACTGGCGAAGATCCTCGCCGTCCGTGGCGCCCAGGTCTCCGGCAGCGACTCCAAGGAGTCCGAGACCGTCCTCGCCCTGCGCGCCCTCGGCGCCCGGGTGCACGTCGGCCACGCCGCCGAGAACGTCCCCGCCGGCGTCAGCAGCATCGTCGTCTCCAGCGCCATCCGCGAGGACAACCCGGAGCTGGCCGTCGCCCGCGAACGGGGCGTCCCGGTGGTGCACCGCTCCGACGCCCTCGCCGCGCTGATGGGCGGCCGCCGCGCGCTCGCCGTCGCCGGCACCCACGGCAAGACCACCACCACCAGCATGCTCGCCGTCAGCCTCGCCGAGCTGGGCCTGGACCCCTCGTACGCCATCGGCGGCGACCTCGACGCCCCCGGCAGCAACGCCCACCACGGCACCGGCGAGATCTTCGTCGCCGAGGCCGACGAGAGCGACCGCAGCTTCCACAAGTACGCCCCCGAGGTCGCCATCGTCCTCAACGTGGAGCTCGACCACCACGCGAACTACGCCTCGATCGAAGAGATCTACGAGTCCTTCGAGACCTTCGCCGGGCGGATCACCCCCGGCGGCACCTTGGTGATCTCCGCCGACCACGCCGGCGCCCGCGAACTCACCTCCCGGCTGGCCGGCCGCGACGGCCTGCACATCGTCACCGTCGGCGCCGCCGAGGACGCCACCGTCCGGGTGCTCTCGGTCGCCGCCCGGGGCATGACCAGCGAGGTCACCGTCCTGCTCGACGGCGCCGAGCTCACCTTCACGGTGTCCGTGCCCGGCCGCCACTACGCCCACAACGCCGTCGCCGCGCTGGCCGCCGGCGTGGCCCTCGGCGTCCCCGCCACCGACCTCGCCAAGGCACTCGGCGCCTACACCGGTGTCCGCCGCCGCCTCCAGCTCAAGGGCGAGGCCGCCGGCGTCCAGGTGATCGACTCCTACGCCCACCACCCGACCGAGATGACGGCCGACCTCGAAGCCGTCCGGGAGGGCCTGGAGGGTCAGGGTCGCGTCCTGGTGGTCTTCCAGCCGCACCTGTTCAGCCGCACCCAGCAGCTCGCCGAGGAGATGGGCCAGGCCCTCGCGCTCGCCGACGCCTCCGTCGTCCTCGACATCTACCCCGCCCGCGAGGACCCGATCCCCGGTGTCACCAGCGAGCTGATCATCGACGCCGCCCGCCGCGCCGACGCCCGGGTCACCGCCGAGCACGCCTTCGACGCCGCCCCCGCCGTGCTCGCCGGCCTCGCCCGGCCCGGCGACCTGGTGCTCACCATGGGCGCCGGCGACGTCACCAACCTGGGTCCGGAAATCTTGAAGCACCTCGCGAACGTTGCAACCAACGCCTGACGTCGCCATCCATGCCCGACGTCCGACCGACCGGGAGCACGCCGTGAGCTACAAGATCGAGAAGACCGACGCCGAGTGGCGCGAGCAGCTCAGCCCCGCGGAGTACCACGTGCTCCGCGAGGCCGGGACGGAGCGCCCCTTCGTCGGCGAGTACACCGACACCAAGACCGTCGGCGTCTACGGCTGCCGCGCCTGCGGCGCCGAACTCTTCAGCTCGGAGACCAAGTTCGACAGCCACTGCGGATGGCCGTCGTACTACGCCCCGCTCGCCGAGGACCGGGTCCAGTACATCGAGGACACCACCCTCGGCATGCGGCGTGTCGAGGTCCGCTGCGCCGCCTGCGGCGGCCACCTCGGCCACGTCTTCGAGGGCGAGGGCTACGGGACGCCGACCGACCAGCGCTACTGCATCAACAGCATCTCGCTGACGCTGAAGCCCGCCGACAGCTGACGGCCGGCGCCCAGGGCCCCCGGACACTGCCAGGTGTCCGGGGGCTCCGCGCTGTCCACGTGCACGCCGTCGCCGCGTCGCGGGGCAGGGAAGTGGGCACTCGGGCGGGCCGGGAGTCAGTCGACGGAACGTCGGTCAGGAACGCCCGGCGGGGTGTCAGCGGCGGACCGCCGTTCATGGCCGGCAACCCGTCGACCTCCACCGGCGGTGCCTGCCGGTACCACGCGACCAACTCCGCGTAGCGAGGATCGATCCACTCTTCCGTATCCATGGATGCCTCTCCTTCTCCCACCGGCAGGCTACGCGCCACGGGCACCCGCGCGGCCGGGGCCGGGACCCTCTTCGGCTTCGGCACACCGGGCGGGTTGACGATGATCGGCGCACAGTTCGGGCCGGGGCTGTGCCGGACGTTGGCCGTGACCTTGACACCGCCCTCCGCCGGGCCGGCCCACAGCTCCAGGTCGGCCGCGAAGCCGACACCAGCCATGGCGGTCACGGTCCGCTGGATCACTCCGCCGTCGTACCGGGTCTCGTCGAAGAACTCCGGGGCATGATGGATGAATCCCCCCAGCTTCTCGCACAGCCAAGGCGTCGCCCTGACCGTCTCCACACGGATTCGAATCACCCTGGAGCACCTCGCCAAGCTCAGCGGCGTGGAGGGTGTGGAGGCACGCTTCAGTTCCCCGGAGGACGGCCCGAACCACGTCGGCCTGTCGGTCTTCCGCTTCGGCTCCGACATTCTTGTCACGCCCCATTTGGCACGCGTCGTCGGCCATGACTCACCCCTGATGCACCTGCAGCGACAGCAGGACGGCGGCATGTTCGACCGTTTCGCGGAGCACGCCGAAGAGCTTTGGGGGCGTGGCAGCGACGCCTGCTGACGCCTTCGTGTTTTCCCCGTCCGCAACGCACCCGGCCGCTTCGGGCCGACTTCAGCGGCATGGGACTCGGCTACCGGACGGAAGGACTACTCCGATCCTTCGGCGTCGTCCTCGGCTTCGGGAGACACCGGCCCGGCCCCCGGGCTCCGCCGGACGACGTGGCCGTCGTCCGGCTCGCCGATCGCCGGTCCGTCGGGGAAGGGCGGCGCCGTGGGGCCGGCCGGGCCGCGGGACGGCCCCCGGGTGCCTCGGGTGCCGCCGGGCCGGCTCGGGCCCTTCGCCCCCGGTGGTGGTGTCCGGCTCATCGGTGGTCCTCCCTGCTGACGCGGCCTGTCCCGGCCATCCTGGCCCATCCGGCGGCCGCGGCGGGTGTCCGGGGCGTTGGCGGGCGGTTGGCGGCCTGTTGGAGCCCTGTTGGCGGGGGCCTGGAGGATCGTCCCGTCGGTTACCGAGGAAAGGTACGCGGAGATGATGAAGAAGTTCGTGACCCGGCTGGGGCTCACGGCAGGGGTGGCGGCACTGGCGCTCGGCGGGGTGAGCGGCACCGCGCAGGCGACGCCCGGCGCCGCCTACGTCGGCCCGGGATACCCCAACAACCCGCACGCGGTGTGGTGCGTGCAGCACCTGATGAACGACGTGTCCCGGCAGTACGGCCAGCCCACGGTCGACGAGGACGGCGTCTGGGGCCCGAAGACCTTCGCCGCGGTGAAGACGTTCCAGAACCGGTTCTGGGCCACCTCCGCGAACGGGGCGGACGGCATCGTGGGCCCGACCACCGGCGAGTACCTGCTCTCCTACGGCGACGACTACTACGGTCGCGGCAACTACTGCTTCTGGTACCTCCCGTCGCCGGACGCCACCTTCATGCCGGTGGCGGGCACCCGCCTCGACTGACGCCGGCCGCCACTGCGCGGGGAGTGGCGGGCGGCCGCGCCGGGGGTGATCCCCGGACGGTGAACCCGGACGTCGGGGCAGCTCGACGGAACAGCAGCCGCAGGCCCAGGCCTGCGGCTGCTGTCGTACGGGGCCGCCCGGGGTGCCGTCAGAACCGGACGGTGTCCCCCGCCCGGACCGGGCCGGGCCGCAGCACCTGGGCGTACACCCCGACGCAGGGTTCCGGCGGCCGCCCGGGCAGGGCCGGGACGCGGTTGTGCACGGCCGGCGTCCGCAGGGCGTCGGCGTCCCGGGGCAGGTCGCCGTGCACGAGGGTGGGCACCGCGCAGCGGGGGGTGGAGGCCATCACCCGCAGCACGAGCCGGTCGCCGATCCGCAGGTCCCGGCCGACCCACCGCTGCTCGACGAATCCCTTACCGGGGGTGTCGATCACCAGGTTGGGGCGGTAGCGCTCCACCTCGGCGACGCCGCGCGGGCCGAGGGCCGCCAGCCGCTCCAGGGTGGAGGTGGTCAGCAGGTGGACGGGGGCGAAGTCGAAGAACGTCCCCGGCGGGGCCGCCGAGCCGAACCGGACGACGTCGGCCGCCACCTCCGCCTCCAGACCCTCCGCCAGGACCTCTTCGGGCCTGGACCGGTCCAGCTCGGCCCCGTCCGGGGGCCGGCCGGTCAGGGTGACGGGCCGGCCGACGATCGCGGAGAGCGCCTCGTCGACGCCGGCGTCGGTGCTGAGCAGGGTCTCGCCGGCCGGACCGGTGATCCGCGTGGCCTGCCCCGCCCGGACGGCCGTGCAGGTGAGCAGGGACCGCCACAGTCGCGGGGTCTTGGCACTGGCCACCTTGCCGCTCTCCCGGTCGAGCAGGGCGAGGCGCCGGTCGCCCGCGAGCCCGCGGTCGGTCACCTCCGCGGCGGGGATCCGCTCCCCGAGCATCGACTTGACGGGGTAGCGCCACAGCGCGCCGACCGTGCCGACGGGGGCGTCCGCCGTCGGAGCGTCCGCCACCGGTCAGGCCCCGCGCCGGTGAAGGGCGTCCAGCAGGGCCAGATCGTCCGTGGTCAGGCGCAGGGCCCCGGCGGCGACGTTGGCCGCCAGGTGGTCCGGGTTGCCGGTGCCCGGGATGGCCAGCACGTGCGGACCCCGGTGCAGCGTCCAGGCCAGCCGGACCTGCGCGGGTGTCGCGTCGTGGGCGCGCGCGACGGCCAGCACCTCCTCCGCCTCGGCGCCGGTGGCGCCGCCCTCGCGGCCGGCGGCGGCGATCGAGTAGAACGGCACGAAGGCGACGCCCAGCTCGCCGCAGGTGCGCAGGAACTCGTCGTGCTCGGGCCGCATCCCGATGCCGTAGAGGTTCTGCACGCACACCACCGGGGCGATGGCCAGGGCCTCCACCAGATGCTCGGGCTGGATGTTGGAGAGGCCCAGGTGGCGGATGAGTCCGGCGTCGCGCAGGTCCGCGAGGGCGCCGAAGCGCTCCGCGATCGAGGCGGTGCCGAGGATCCGCAGGTTGACCACGTCGAGGTGGTCGCGGCCGAGCTGGCGCAGGTTCTCCTCGACCTGGCCGCGCAGCTCCTCCGGGGTGGCGGCGTGCCGGCTCCAGTCGCCGGCGGGGCCGCGGGCCGGGCCGACCTTGGTGGTGATCACCAGGTCGTCCGGGTAGGGGCCGCCCAGGGCGCTGTTGATCAGCTCGTTGGCGGAGCGCAACGACGAGAAGTAGAAGGCGGCGGTGTCGATGTGGTTGACGCCCAGCTCGACGGCGCGGCGCAGCAGGCCGACGGCCCGGCCGCGGTCGCTGGGGGTGGCGCCGGGGGCGAAGGCCGCGCCGGTCTGGGTCAGGCGCATCGCGCCGAAGCCGATCCGGTTGACCGTCAGGTCACCGAGTTTCCAGGTGCCCGAGGCAGCCGCGGTGATGGTCTCGTTCGTCATGCGGAGCATCATCATCGGGAGGCGGGCCGGCCGCCATTGAATAAGACACGTCAGAACGCGGGGGCGGCCCGACGGGGATGAGCAGGGGCGACAGGATTCGAACCTGCGACATGCGGTTTTGGAGACCGCCGCTCTGGCCAACTGAGCTACGCCCCTCGGTGGGTGGCCCCAGCCTGCCGTACCGGGCCGGGCCCGCGCAACGCCATTTGCGGCGTCGCGCGCGCCCGGCCGGCGGTCAGGCCGTCAGCTGCTTGACGAACTTCCGCTCGCTCGCGCAGCGTCGGTAGCCGAGCCGCTCGTTGATCGCGAGCATCGGGGCGTTGGTGGCGTCGTTGCTGGTGAAGGCCTCGGTCAGGCCGGCGGCCCGGGCCAGGTGCAGGGAGCGGACCTTGGCCAGGGTGGCCAGGCCGCGGCCGCGGAACTCCCGGCGGCAGGCGGTGAAGGCCGACCAGTAGCGGGACTCGCCGTCGGTGTGCGCGGCGCTGAAGGCGGCCGGGCTGCCGTCGACCAGAGCCACCACGGTGAGGTCGCGGTCGAGGTCGGGGCGGGACCAGACGCCGTCCAGCCAGTCCTGGTAGTCGGCCCGGTCGATGTCGACCTCGCCGGGTTCGTCCCGCCCGGCGTCCGCGTCGACGACGAACAGCGGGTACGGGTCGTCCTGGAAGTCGGCGGCCGTCCGCAGCTCGACGCCGGCCGGGTGCACCGGCACGGGCGGCAGCGGAGCGGTGAGGTCGCGGCGGGCGAAGTGCGCCGTCCGGCCCTCGCGGTAGCCGCGCCCGGCGGCGAAGGCACGGGCCTCGGGCTCGTCGTCGACCCAGCTGTGCACCTCGGTCGCACCGTGCTCGGCGAGATGCCGCTCGGCGGTGGCCAGCAGCGCGGTGAAGGCGCCGCGGCGGCGGAACCCGGGGAGCACGCTGCCGTTGGCGTACGCGATGCCCTCGGCGCTGGTGTCGATCACCCGCCCGCAGCGCACGCTGCCGACCACCCGGCCGTCGATCTCGGCCACGAAGGTGCGGTAGTGCTGGGCGGCCGGCAGGTGCTCCGGCAGCCAGGCGAACACCTCGGCGGTCAGGACCAGGTGCGGGCGGCCCGCGCGGTGGGCGGCGGCGGCCGCCTCGGCGTCGGCGGGGGTGAAATCACGAATCGTCAGAGTCATAGGCCTGCCAGGCTAGCCGGGCGGCCGTCCGTACGCCTCCCGATTTTCCGCCGCGCCCACGGCGTTCCCGCAGGTCAGAAGGCCAGGGTGCACCCCGGAGCGGCCGGCGGCACGACCGTATGCTCAAGTAATGCTCTGAGAATCCCGGTCGAGGCTTGGCAGCGGCCCCGACCGGGGACATCCTCAGCAGCAGGCGGGGCCGAAGCCCCGCGGCACCTGCTCCGCACCGGCCCGACGGCCGCCCGGCGACGAAGCCCGCGACCCGTCCGGCACCCTTTCCGCAAGCCCTCCGAAGGGGGCGCACCCATGACCACCCCTGCAACGAACCTGCCCCGGCTCGGGGTCGGCCTCGGCTGGCGCACCGAGATCGACACCGTCGTGGAACGGCTGCCCGGCCTGGACTGGGTCGAGGTGGTCGCCGAGAACCTCTGCGCCGGCCACCTCCCCGAGTCGCTGCGGCTGCTGCGCGAACGCGGCGTCACCGTCGTGCCGCACGGCGTCTCGCTCGGCCTCGGCGGCGCCGACCTGCCCGAGCCCGCCAGGCTCGCCCGGCTCGCCGAGGCGGCCCTGGCCCTGGGATCGCCGCTGGTCACCGAGCACCTGGCGTTCGTCCGGGCCGGCGGCCTGGAGGCCGGCCACCTGCTGCCGGTGCCGCGCTCGCGGGAGTCGCTGCGGGTGATCGCCGAGAACGTCCGGATCGCCCAGGAGCAGCTCCCGGTGCCGCTGGCGCTGGAGAACATCGCGGCCCAGCTGGCCTGGCCCGACGACGAGCTGACCGAGGGGCAGTTCCTGGCCGAACTGGTCGAGCGGACGGGCGTCCGGCTGCTGATCGACGTCGCCAACCTGCACACCAACCGGGTCAACCTCGGGGTCGACCCGGCCGCCGAGCTGGACCGGCTGCCGCTGGAGGCGATCGCCTACGTGCACGTGGCGGGCGGGCGGCTGGTCGACGGGATCTGGCACGACACCCACGCCCACCCCGTCACCGAGCCGGTGCTGGAGGTGCTCGCCGAGCTCTGCTCCCGGGTCTCGCCGCCCGGGGTGCTGCTGGAGCGGGACGGCAACTTCCCGTCGCCCGCCGAACTGGGCGGCGAACTGGACGCGATCCGCCGGGTGCTGGAGGGGGTGCCGCAGCATGTCTGAGGGACTGGAGTACCTGGCCCGGGGCGCGGACGCGGAGCTGGTGCTGGCGCGGGCCGCACTGGCCCGGCGGCAGGGCGCGCTGCTGGCGGCCCTGGTCGCCGGCGGCCCGCCGCCACCGGGCTTCGACCCGGAGCAGGTCCGCGCCCAGTCGATCGGGCTGGCCGCCAAGCGGCGCGACACCGTCGCCAAGGTGGTGCCGGAGCTGCCGCAGCTCCTCGGGCCGGCCTTCGGCCCGCTGTTCCTGCGGTACGCGCGGCAGCGGCCGCAGGACGGCGGCTACCGGGCCGACGGACGCGCCTTCGCCCGCTGGGCCCTCGCGGACGAGGCCGGCGACCCGCTCGGCCCCGAGGAGCGCCGGGCCCTCGAAGGCTGGCTCGCGCCGGCAGGGACGCGGGTGCCCCCGCAGCGCTCCGGTCCGCTGGACCGGCTGCGCCGGGCGCTGCGCCCGCAGCAGGACTGACCGAACCACTCACCACCCGGGGGAACCGCCCATGTGGCACACCACGCACCTCACCGTCCTCACCGTGCTGCTGATCGCCGCCGGCCTGTACACCGTCGTGACCTTCGTCCGGGCCCGGCGCCGGTCCAACCCGGCCGACCTGCCCGGCACCGGGATCCCGCTGCTGGACGCGGCGTTCCTGGCCGGCGGGCCCGGCCGGGTGGTCGACACCGTGCTGGTCCGGATGCACCAGGAGGGCCGGGTGATCGTCTCGCGCAGCGGGCTGGTCACGGTCACCTCCAACACCGCGTACGACGAGGTGGAGGCCGCGCTGCTGGTGGCGGCCGGCGACCTGCGCCAGCGCGACCTGCCCGGCCTGCGCCGGGCGGTGATGACCTCCGACGCCGTCCAGCGGATCGGCGACCGGCTCGCCGCGCACGGGCTGATGCTCGACCCGGCCCTGCTGCGCCGGGCCCACTCGGCCCGCCGGCTGCTCTGGCTGGTGGTGCTGGCCGTCCCGGTCAGCACGGTCGTCGGCTCGATCCTGGCGGCCGGCCGGCCGGCCGCCGAACGGCCGGTGCTGGGCGGGGCGATGGCACTGCTGTTCGCCGGTGTCGTCCTGCTGGTGACGACCCGGCCGGGCCGGGGCCGGATCACCCCGGCGGGCCGTCGCCAGCTCCGGCAGCTGACCGGCACCGGCTGGCGGCCCCGGCACGGCGTGGGCGTCGCGAGCGGCGCGCTGCTCGGCGTGGTCGCCCTGGAGGGCGTGAACGCCGGCCTGCCGGACGAGGAGCTGCAGGCGGCGATGCTGGCCGCGGCGCGGCCGGTCCCCGTCCCCGGCTCCTCGTCGTCCTCGTCCTCGTCCAGCTGCGGCTCCGGGCCGGCCAACTGGTGCGGCTCCTCGGACCCGGGCTCCTCCGGCGGGTCGTCGAGCTGCGGTTCGTCCAGCTGCGGCTCGTCCAGCAGCTGCGGGTCCTCCTCGTCGAGCTGCGGCTCCTCCTCCAGCAGCTGCGGGTCGAGCTCCAGCAGTTGCGGCTCCTCCTCCAGCTGCGGCGGCGGGTCGAGCTGCGGCTCCTGAGGCCCGGCCGGCGGGCCTCAGGAGCCCGGCCCGGAGGGCTCACCGCCCGCTCACCCGCCTCACATGCGGCCCTCATGTCGTGTTCCTACCCTCGGCGGTATGGGACACGATCATGAGGGCCAACGCGTCAGCCGCCGCACCGCGCTGGCGGGCATCAGCAGCATCGGCCTCGGCGCGCTGCTCGCGGCCTGCGGCCAGGGCGGCGGGAACCGGGCGACCACCACCACCGGCGCGAGCGCGGTCATCTCCCCGCGGTCCGTCACCACCGAGGACCTCACCTCGCTGTTCGCGGCCTCCGGCACCTGCACGCTGACCGCCGGGACCACCCAGGGGCCGTACTACTTCGACGCGGACAAGATCCGGAGCGACATCCGCGAGGACCGCGCCGGCACCCGCCTACGGCTGGCCGTCCGTCTCCAGGACAGCGAGAGCTGCGCGGCGATCCCGAACGCCGTGGTGGAGATCTGGCACTGCGACGCGGCAGGCCTGTACTCCGGTGCGGAGAGCCTCTCCTCGGGCGGCGGAGGCGGCGCACCCGGCGGCGGCCCGGGCGGCGCGGGCGGCACGCCCCCGGCCGGGGCCCCTTCGGGGGCACCGGCGGGCGGCCCGGGCGGCGCACCGCCCGCCGCATTGCCGAGCGGCGCACCGCCCTCGGGCGGCCCGGGCACCGGCGGCGGCGCCGGTGGCACGGCCGACCTGACGCCCACCGACGACAAACGCTACCTGCGGGGTGCCCAGGTCACCGACACGGACGGCATCGTGCAGTTCACGACGATCTGGCCCGGCTGGTACGCCGGCCGGACCGTGCACGTCCACGCGATGGTGCACGTCGGCGACGAACGCACCCTCACCACCCAGCTGATGATGGACGAGAAACTCAACAGTGCGGTTTTCGCCAAGGAGCCGTACTCCCGGCACACCGGCCGCGACACCTTGAACGAGGGCGACTCCATCTACCGGCCGGGCATGCTGCTGACGGTCAGCGAGGACGGCGACGGCTACCTGGGCGTCATCACCCTTGCGGCGGACCCGGATCACAACGGCAAGTGACCGCCACGGCAGGCGGTCACAGTTCGGTATCGCGCACCTGGAACTGTTCCGCGATGGCCGGATCCGGTCTACAACAGCCCCATGTGGCTGCTCCTGCTGATCCCCGCCTGCATCGCCGCCGTGCTCTCCTGCATGCGGCTGGTCCGGATCGCGGCCACCGCCGACGCACTCGCCGGGGCGGACGCCCCGCGCCCGGCCGAGGCCGTCGGGATCGGCCTGTACGAGACGGCGTACCTGGCCGGCGGCCCGGCCCGGGTGGTCGACCTCGCCCTGGTGCTGATGGCCTCGCGCGGCCGGCTGCACCTGGCGCACACCGGGTGGACCAGCGTGGTGGACCCGCAGGGGCGCAGCCGCCTGGAGCGGGCGCTGATCGCCGCCGTCGGCCCGGAGGGCCAGTGCCGCACCGGTGAGCTGCGGCAGGCGATGGCCTCGCACCCGACGGTGATGGAGGTCGGCGCCCGGCTGTCGCTGGCCGGCCTGGCCACCCCGGCGGCGGTCCGGCAGAGCACCGCGACGGCGGTCCGGCACGTCCGCCAGGCGCTGCTGCTGGCGCTGGTGCTGCTCGGCACCGCGATCATCCTGGGCGCCCCCGCCGGCGAGGACCCGGCGGCGGCCTTCGCCTGGTTCGCGCTACCGGTGATCCTCACCTCGGGCACCCTGCTGATGGCCCGGGTCGACGTCTACCCGTACACCCGCTGGGCCTCGCCGGCCGGGCAGGAGGTCCTGCGGGTGGTCCGGCTGCCGCGCCAGGAGGCGGCCGACCGGGAGCAGGAGCTGCTGACCGCGGTGGCGATGACCGGCCCGGCCGCCGTCCAGGACGCCCGGCTGCGGGCGGCGCTGCGGCACTGACCCACGGGCCCGGGGCGCCCCCGGGAACGCCGAAGGGTGCCGCCCCGGCCGGGGACGGCACCCTTCGGCCCTACGGCCCGGCGTACGGCGTCAGGTCACGCCAGGCCGTTCAGCAGCTCGGCTACCGGCTTGCGGCGCCCGGTGAAGAACGGCACCTCCTCGCGGACGTGCAGGCGGGCCCGCGACGGGCGCAGGTCGCGCATCAGGTCGACGATCCGGTGCAGCTCGTCCGCCTCGAAGGCGAGCAGCCACTCGTAGTCGCCGAGCGCGAACGAGGCCACCGTGTTGGCCCGCACGTCGGGGTAGCCGCGCGCCATCTTGCCGTGCTCGGCGAGCATCGCGCGACGCTCGGCGTCCGGCAGCAGGTACCACTCGTAGGAGCGGACGAAGGGGTACACGCAGATGTAGTCGCGGGGGGCCTCGTCGGCGAGGAACGCCGGGATGTGCGACTTGTTGAACTCCGCCGGGCGGTGCAGCGCCATGTTGGACCAGACCGGCTCCAGCCGGCGGCCCAGGCCGGTGCGGCGGAAGCGGTTGTACGCCTCCTGGAGGTCGTCGGAGTCCTCGGCGTGCCACCAGATCATGACGTCGGCGTCGGCCCGCAGCCCCGACACGTCGTAGGTGCCGCGCACCGTGACGTCCTTGGCGGCCAGCTGCGCGAACAGCTCGTCGACCTCGGCCGCGAGGGCGGCGCGGTCGTCGGGCAGGTTGTCCTTGAGCTTGAACACCGACCACAAGGTGTACCGGATCACCTGGTTGAGGTCGCGGGCCTTCTTCTTCTCGGGCTGCTGCGCGGCTACCTGCTCGGCGGCCGCCTGCGGCTCAGTGCTGTCAGTCATGCGGACATTGTCCCTTCTGTGACGGCCGCCCCGGCGGCCGGGGTCAACACCTTGTCGACGGCCGCGCGGGCGCTCGCGACGCAGGCGGGGATGCCCACCCCGTCGTACGCGGCGCCGCACAGGGCCAGCCCGCCGAGCCGCTCGGCGCCGGCCCGGATCCGGGCCACCCGGTCGAGGTGGCCGACCGGGTACTGCGGCAGGCCGGCCCGCCAGCGGGTGACCGCCGTGTCGTACGGCTTCGCGGTCAGGCCGACGGCCTCGCCGAGGTCGGCCAGCGAACGGGCGACCAGCTCCTCGTCGGGGAGGTCGAGCGCCTGTTCCTCCCGGTGGCGGCCGAGCGAGGTGCGCAGCAGGAAGCTGTCCGGAGCCGAGCGCTCCAGCCAGCCCCACTTGTTCGAGGAGAAGGTGGACGCCTTGATCTGCCGGCCGTCGACCGGCGGCACCAGGAACCCGCTGCCGGCCGGCGGGACGGGCAGGTCGGCGCGCCGGAAGGCCATCGTGACCAGCGCCATCCCCGCGTACTCGACGGCGGCCAGCTCGGCGGCCGCGCCGGGCGCCTCGGCCCGCAGCAGCCGGGCCGCCTCGGGCGCGGGCACGGCGAGCACCACCGCGTCCGCCCGCAGCACCTCGCCGCCGACGACCAGGCGCCAGCCCTCGGGGGTGCGGCGCAGCTCGTCCACCGGGCTGCCGGTCCGCAGGTCGGCGCCGGCCGCGCGGCAGGCGGCGGCGACGGCGACGGGCAGGGTGCCGAGGCCGCCCTCCAGGCCCTGGAAGACCGGGCCGCCGCCGCTCTGCGGGCGGGTCGCCAGCTCGTGCACGCCGTCCAGCAGCGGACCTCCGGTGCGGGCCAGGGCGAGCAGCTGGGGGACGGCCGCGCGCAGCGAGATCTCGTCCGCGTGGCCCGCGTAGACGCCGCCGAGCAGCGGCTCGACCAGCCGGTCGACCACCTCCCGGCCGAGCCGCCCGGCCACGTACGCGCCGATGGCGATGTCGTCGCCGACCGCCGGGGTGCTCTCCTCCCGGCCGGCCCGGGCCAGGCCCTCGGGGGTGAGCACGCCGGAGGCGGCCAGCGCGTCGAGGTCACCGGGGACGCCCATCACCTGGCCGCCGGGCAGCGGGCGCAGCGCGTCCCTGGTCCAGATCGCGGCCTTGGCGGTGCCGGGCGGCCGGAGGGCGTCGGCCAGGCCTACCGAGCGGGCCAGGGCGACCGCCTCCGGGCGGCGGGCGAGCATCGACTCGGCGCCGAGGTCGACCTGCACCCCGCCGACCTCGCCGCCGCGGAGCTTCCCGCCGAGGCGATCAGAGGCCTCCAGCAGGGTGACCGCGGCTCTCCCGCCGCCACCGTCCGCCCCGCTGAGGAAGGCGGCCGCGGCCAGGCCCGCGATACCGCCGCCGATCACGACGACATGTGGTTGCGACATGCTTCGCAGTCTTGCAGAGAGCCGGGCGAAGGCCTCAATCCGCCCTTAATCCGTCCGCTTCCGGGCGGGCACCAGTGCGTCCAGGTCGATGGCGACCGGGAACGGGACGGGGCGCTCCAGCCTGCCGCGGAAGATCCCGGCGGGCGCGTAGGCGGTGGTGGGGGCGTCGAGCTCGTAGACGTGGACGACGGGCGCGCCGTCCTCCTCCTCGATCAGCCAGTAGTGCGCGATGCCCGCCTCGGCGTACTTGCGGACCTTGACGGTGCGGTCGCGGTGGGCCGACTCGGGGGAGACGACCTCGACGACCAGGGAGACCGTGGCGGGGGAGAACCACGTCCGGTCCGGGTCGTACTCGGTCTCAGCCACCACCAGATCGGGCTCGGGACGGTTTCTGCCGTCGAGCCGGATGGTCATCTCACGTTCCACCACAGTGCCGGCGGGAGCCTGGTCCTCCAGGGCGACGGTCAGAGCCGTGACGATCCGGCCGTGCCAGGAGCGCTGCGGGGACATCACGAAGACGAGCGCTCCGTCGATCAGTTCGGTGTGCCGGGGCGCTTCGGTCAGCCGGTCGAGGTCATCGGCGAACCAGCCCTCCTCTCGGGGCGGTCGCATCCAGTCGGGCAGCGCGCTCATGGGTCCAGACTAGCCAGTGCGGAGCTCCGCCGAGGGCCGTCCGCGCGCGGTCAGCCCGAAGCCGACGGCGCACAGAAGCACGACGGCGGCGGACACCAGCAGCGGGAGCTGCGGGCGGTGTCCGGCGGTGAGCATCCAGGCGCCGAGCAGGCCGCCGAGGAACATCGCCACCACCCCGGCGGCCCGCAGCGCGGCCGAGCCGGTGCCGCCGCCCCGGGCGGGATCGTGCCCGACGGCCGGGGCCAGCCCGCTGATCACGGAGGTGAGCGCGCGGGTGGTGAGCGTGGTGGGCAGTTCGGCGACCCGGGCCCGGAGGCTGGTGACGCTGCGCAGGCCCATAGCCAGCGCCGTCAGGGCGATCACCAGGTAGAGGTGGCCGGTCAACGGCTCGTCGAGCCGGCCGATCCCGCCGGCGGCCAGGCCGGCGCCGCCGAGCAGCAGGGCCTCGGCCACCAGTCCGACGACGAACCAGCGGTGGCGGCGGGCCTCGACCCTGGTCTCCAGCAGGGCGCCGGTCAGGTTGCCGACGGCGAAGGCCCCCAGGGAGACGGCGGAGGCCGTGACGGACAGGCCCGGGCCGCCGGCCAGCCCGAAGGCGAGGAAGAGCATGTTGCCCGTCATCAGGGCGGTGAAGACGTGGCCGAGCGCGAGCAGGCTGACGGCCTCGATCACCCCCGTGGTCAGGGTCAGCACGATCAGTACGGCGTCGAGCGCGGCGCTGCGCCTCAGGGTCAAGGCCGGTTCCTCCCTCGGACGACGAACCACCCACTCTCGCGTTCCGCCGCGGACCGGCCCGGCATTGGGCCATGTGTGGGGGCGCCCCCGGGCCGGGGCCGGGTGGCGGTTCCGGTCCGGGGGCGCCGGTAGGCCCAGCTGGTGGCGGGCGCGGACGGCCCGTCAGGTGGCGTAATGCGGTGGCAACGAAAAACCGGCCGGTACGCCCCTAGGGTTCTGCCAGAACCAACCGCCCGGCACCGCCGCCCGGCGGACCGCCATCGGCCCCCAGCACCGGAGCAGTCGCGATGAGCACCGAGAACCCGCCCCGGCCGACCGGGGCCTGCCAGCCCCGCCGGCCCCGCGCGGACCGGGCCCGGCAGGTCGCCGACGTGCTGCGCCAGCAGGTGCTGAGCGAGGTGTACGGGCCCCGGCCGCTGCCGCACGAGGAGGTGCTGGCCGAGGAGTTCGGGGAGTCCAGGAACACCATCCGGGAGGCCCTGGACCTGCTCCGGACGGAGGGCCTGGTCCGCCGGGTGCCCGGGTCGGGGACGCTGGTGGTGGCGGAGAAGGTGCCGCACGGGCTGAACCGCCTGATGGGGCTGGCCGAGACCCTGCACGAGCACGGCGAGGTCACCAACGAGGTCCGCTCGTTCGGCCCGGTCCGGGCCCCAGGCCCGGTGGCCCGCCGGCTGCGGCTGCCGGACGGCGCGGACGTGGTGTACGTCGAGCGGGTGCGGCGGCTGAACGGGCTGCCGCTGTCGCTGGACCTCACCTACCTGGCCCCGGACATCGGCGCCGCCCTGGACGCCGAGGACCTGGTCCACCAGGACGTCTTCCAGCTGATCGAGGAGGTCGCCGGCCAGCCGCTCGGCTCGGCCGACATCACCCTGGAGGCGGTGAACGCCGACGCGCACTCGGCCACCGTGCTGGAGGTCCCGCGCGGCGGGGCCCTGCTGATGCTGGAGCGGCTGACCACGCTGGCCGACGGCCGCCCGGTGGACCTGGAGTACGTCCGGTTCCGCGGCGACCGGATCACCATGCAGGGCCGGCTGCTGCGCTCCGCGCTCTGACCCGCGCCCTCCCCCGCCCGGACCGACCTCACCTCCCCTCAGCACCCTCCCGCAGCAGCCTGCCCGCGGTCGCCCTCCCGCCGCCGCGTTCCTTCCCGTAGCCGATTCCCGGAGACCCTCATGGCGCTCGCCGACCACCGCTCCGACGTGCCCGTCACCATCGACGGCTCGCTCTGCATCGACGGCTGCACGCTCTGCGTGGAGATGTGCCCGCTCGACTCGCTGGCCATCGACCCGGACACCAACAAGGCCTTCATGCACGTCGACGAGTGCTGGTACTGCGGCCCGTGCGCCGCCCGCTGTCCCACCGGTGCGGTCACCGTCAACATGCCCTATCTGCTGCGCTGAGGAGCGTTCCCCGATGTCACGCCGTCCGTTGTTCCCCCGCCCGACGTCCCGCCCGGCGGCCCGCCCGCTCGGGCCGGCGTCGGTCCAGGGCCCGTCGTCGGCCCAGGGCCCCTCGTCGGCCCGGGGCACGTCCGCCGCCCGGCGCCCGCTGCCGCTCGCCCTGCTGGCCGCCACCGTGCTGACCGGACTCACCGGCTGCTCGTCCGCCGACGCCTCGGCCGGCGGCGACGTCGAGGTGGTGGTCGGCTACCAGTCCAAGACCATCAACACCGTCACCGCCGGCACCCTGTTGCGGGCCCGGGGGTACTTCGAGCAGCAGCTCGCCGCCGAGGGCAAAAAGAACGGCCGTACGTACAAGGTCAGTTGGCAGGACTACGACTCCGGCGCGCCGATCACCGCGCAGATGCTGGCCGACAAGACCGACATCGGCTCGATGGGCGACTACCCGCTGCTGATCAACGGATCGCGGGCCCAGGAGGCCGGCGGGGCGGGCACCCGGATGATCTCCGTCACCGGCTACAACGAGCTGGGCGCGCTCAACAGCGTGGTGGTGCCGAACGGCTCGCCCGCGCACACGCTCGCCGACCTGAAGGGCAAGAAGGTCTCCACCTCGGTCGGCTCGGCCGCCGACGGCACCCTCGTCCAGGCGCTGCGCAAGGCCGGGGTGCAGGACACCGAGATCTCCAAGCAGAACCAGCAACCCGCCATCGGCGCCTCGGCGCTGAAGGCCGGCGGCGTGGACGCGCTGGCCCAGTTCGTGGCCTGGCCGGGCCAGGTGGTGTTCGGCGGCGACGCCCGGCTGCTCTACGACGGCGCGGCGCTGGCCCGCCCCACCCTGCACGGCGTGGTGGTCCGGCAGAAGTACGCCACCGAGCACCCCGAGGTGATCGGGGCCTTCCTGCGCGCCCAGGCGGACGCCACCCGCTACCTCAACGAGCAGCCGCTGGCCGCCTCCCAGGAGGTCGCCGCGGCGACCGGCCTGGCCCCCGAGGTGGTCCACCTCTACAACGGCCCGAACGGCATCGCCACCTTCGGGCTGCCGCTGCGGCCCGAACTGCTGGCCGCGCTGCGCGAGGACGTCCCGTTCCTGAAGTCGGTCGGCGTGCTGAAGGCGCTGGACCTGGACTCCTTCGTCGACCCGTCCTACCTCGCGAAGGCCGCCCTGTCGGAGATCGCGCCGGCCCGGATCACCGGCACCGACACGGTCTGCGGGCAGCCGGTCACCGACCCGGCGAAGGCCGGCGAGATCTGGTTCGACGGTGAGGACGCCACCCGGCCCGCCGCGACCCCCGCCTGCCTGCTGAAGGCGGTCAAGGCGGCCGCCGGCAAGAAGGTCCGGGCCGCCTACGTGCCCGACGCCACCACCGGCACCCGTTGGTTCGCCGACAAGGACCACTGGGCGCAGGACGGCGCCGACCTGCTGCCCTTCACCACCGAGGACGGCCTCAAGGCCTACCTGGGCGCCCACCCGGGCGCGAAGCAGATCGGCTACGAGCAAGCCCTGGCGGCGTCGTGACCGCCACCCTCCGGCCGGCCCCGGCACCCGCCGGGGCCGCCGGGCCGAGCCGGCGGGACCAGGTGGCCGCCCGGCGCCCGGCGGCCTGGCGCCGCCGGGCCCTGCGGGCGCTCTCGCTGCTGGCCTTCGCCGGGCTCTGGCAACTGCTCACCGCCGCCAAGGTGCAGTTCTGGGTGCGCTTCGACCACCTGCCGACCGCCGTCCAGGTCTGGCAGGCCTTCGGCCGGCAACTGGCCACCGACCAGTACTGGCAGGACCTCGCGGACAGCCTGCGCCGGATCGGCAGCGGCTTCCTGCTGGCGGCCGTGCTCGGGGTGGCCGCCGGGGTGGCGACGGCCCGCTCGCGGTGGGTCTCCGACCTGCTCCAACCGGTGCTGGAGGTGATCCGGCCGGTGCCGGCGATCGCGCTGGTACCGGTGGCGATCATGCTCTTCCCCGACAACGAGCAGGGCATCGTCTTCATCACCTTCGCGGCCGCCTTCTTCCCGGTCACCGTCTCCACCCGGCACGCCGTGCGGGCCGTCCCGCCGCTCTGGGAGGAGGCCGTGCGCACCATGGGCGGCGGCCGGTGGCGGGTGCTGTGGAGCGTGGTACTGCCGGGCGCGCTGCCCGGGGTGGTCGGCGGGCTGTCGGTCGGCATCGGGGTGTCCTGGATCTGCGTGATCTCCGCCGAGATGGTCTCCGGCCAGTTCGGCGTCGGCTACCGCACCTGGCAGTCGTACACCGTGCTCGACTACCCCGGCGTCTTCGTCGGGATGGCCACCATCGGCCTGCTCGGGTGGCTGACCTCGGGCGCCGTCGAACTCCTCGGCCGCCGCGTCACCCGCTGGCTGCCGACCCGACCCGGGAGCGCACGATGAGCACCGCGACCGCCACCGCCGCCGCCACCGCGACCGCCGGCCTGCGGCTGACCGCCCGGGGCCTGGCCCTCGGACACGCCGGGCACCCCGTCCTGGACGGCCTCGACCTGGACGTCGCGCCGGGCGAGGTGCTGACCGTGGTCGGCGCGTCCGGCTGCGGCAAGTCCACCCTGCTGCGGGCGCTGGCCGGCCTGCTGGCGCCCACCGCCGGCGAACTCCTCGCCGACGGCGAGCCGCTCGCCGGACCGCACGCCGACCGGGCGCTGGTCTTCCAGGAGGACGGCCTGCTGCCCTGGCGCAGCGTCCGCCGCAACGTCGAACTCCCGCTCGCCATCCGGCGGGTGCCCCGGGCCGAGCGCGCCCGGCCGGTCGCCGAGTGGCTGGGCCTGGTCGGCCTGGACGGCCACCAGGACCGGCTGCCGCGGCAGTTGTCCGGCGGCCAGCGCCAGCGCGTCCAGCTGGCCCGGGCCCTGGTCGGCTCGCCGCGGGCCGTCCTGATGGACGAGCCGTTCGGCGCGCTCGACGCCCAGAACCGCGCCGCCATGCAGCAGTTGCTGCTCACCGTACGGGAGCGGCTGCGCTGCACCGTGGTGTTCGTCACCCATGACGTGGACGAGGCGCTGCTGCTCGGCGACCGGGTCGCGGTGCTCGGCGGCGGCAAGGTCGCCGCCCTGCACGACGTACCCCGCCCGCGCGACGCCGCCGCCCGCACCGACCCCGCCGTACTGCGCCTGCGCGAGGCCGTCCTCGCCGGGCTGTCCTGAAAGGCCGCTCACCATGCCGACCACCGAAGCCCTGCGGATCCCCGACCTGACCGAGGCCCGCCACCTGACCTGCGACGTCCTGGTGATCGGCGGCGGCACGGCCGGCTCGATGGCCGTGCTCAGCGCCGCCGAGCAGGGCGCCGACGTGCTGCTGCTGGAGAAGGCGCACGTCCGGCACTCCGGCGCGCTCGCGATGGGCATGGACGGCGTCAACAACGCCGTCGTCCCCGGCCGGGCCGAGCCCGACGACTACGTCGCCGAGATCACCCGCGCCAACGACGGCATCGTCGACCAGCGGACCGTCCGACAGACCGCCACCCGCGGCTTCGCGATGGTGCAGCGGCTGGAGAAGTACGGCGTGAAGTTCGAGAAGGACGAGTACGGCGAGTACCAGGTCCGCCAGGTGCACCGGTCCGGCAGCTACGTGCTGCCGATGCCGGAGGGCAAGGACGTCAAGAAGGTGCTCTACCGGGTGCTGCGCCGGCGCGAGATGCGCGAGCGGATCACCATCGAGAACCGGGTGATGCCGGTGCGGGTGCTCACCTCGGGCGGCCGGGCCGTCGGCGCGGCCGGGTTCGACACCCGCAGCGGCGGGTTCGTCACCGTCTCGGCCGGCGCGGTGATCCTCGCCACCGGCCCCTGCGGCCGGCTCGGCCTGCCCGCCAGCGGTTACCTGTACGGCACCTACGAGAACCCCACCAACGCCGGGGACGGCTACGCGATGGCCTACCACGCGGGCGCCGAGCTGAGCGGCATCGAGTGCTTCCAGATCAACCCGCTGATGAAGGACTACAACGGCCCGGCCTGCGCGTACGTGGCCAACCCGTTCGGCAGTTACCAGGTCAACCGGCACGGCGAGCGGTTCGTCGACTCCGACTACTGGTCCGGGCAGATGATGGCCGAGTTCGCCGCCGAACTGGAGTCCGACCGGGGGCCGGTGTACCTGCGCACCACCCACCTGCCGGAGGAGTCCGTGCAGGCGCTGGAGTCCATCCTGCACACCACCGAGCGCCCCAGCCGGGGCACCTTCCACGCCGGACGGGGACACGACTACCGCACCCACGACGTGGAGATGCACATCTCCGAGATCGGCCTCTGCGGCGGGCACTCCGCCTCCGGCGTCTGGGTGGACGAGAACGCCGCCACCACCGTGCCCGGCCTGTACGCGGCCGGCGACCTCGCCTGCGTGCCGCACAACTACATGATCGGCGCCTTCGTCTTCGGCGACCTGGCCGGCGCCCACGCCACCGCCCACCTGCCCGCCGAACGGGCCGAACTCCCCCCGGACCAGGTCGAGGAGGCGCACGAGCTGGTCTACCGCCCGCTGCGCAACCCGGACGGGCCGCCGCAGCCGCAGGTCGAGTACAAGCTGCGGCGCTTCGTGAACGACTACGTCGCCCCGCCGAAGACCGGCTCGCGGCTCTCCGTCGCGCTGGAGCACTTCGAGCGGATGCGCGGCGAGATCGCGGGCATGGGCGCCCGCACCCCGCACGAGCTGATGCGCTGCGTGGAGGTCGACTTCATCCGGGACTGCGCCGAGCTCGCCGCCCGCTCCTCGCTCGCCCGCACCGAGAGCCGCTGGGGCCTCTACCACGAGCGGATCGACCACCCCGGCAAGGACGACGAGAGCTGGTTCAGCCACCTCAACGTCCGCAAGCACCCCTCCGGGACGATGGAGTTCCTGACCCGGCCGGTGGCTCCCTACCTCGTCCCGGTGGAGGGCCTGGAGCCGCCCGGCGGCGAGGTCACCGTGCTCGGCGAGGTGCACGCGATGCCGGTCGGACGCACCGGCACGAGCGCCGCCCCGGCCGGGGCGGCCGCCGGCGCGGGCGAAGGGCCGCAGGCCGGCGCCCCCGCGGCCGCACGCCTGCTCGACCTGCTCCGGCTGGCCGAGGAGCAGCCGACGCTGGCCCAGCTGCTCCCCTACCTCGGCGACCCGGCGGCGGACGTGCGCCGCACCACCGTGAGCGTCCTCACCGAGGCCGCGCCGGAGGGCACCGGCAGCGAACTCGCCCGGGCGCTGGCCGACCCGGACGGCTCCGTCCGGGCGGCGGCCGTCGCCGGACTGCGTGAGCTGGTCGAGGTGCTGGACGCGGCCGCGCTGGCCGAACCGCTGCGGGCGGCCGCCGGCTCCGCGGACCCGGCGGTCCGGGCCGGCGCGCTGGACGTCGCGCGCTCGTTGCGGACGGGCAGTGCCGGGGGCTTCGCCGCCGCGCTGACCGACCCGGAGGTCCCGGTCCGGCTGCAGGCCGTACACGGCCTGGTCTCGCTGGACGCGGCCGGGCCGCTGGCCCGGGCCGCCGAGGACGCCTCCCGCGAGGTGCGGGTGGCCGTCGGCGAGGGCCTGGGCACCATCGGCGACCCGGCGGCCGCGCCGGTGCTCGTCCGGCTGGCCGCCGACCCGGACCCGCTGGTGCGGGCCGCCGCCCTGCAGGGCGCCGCCGGGATCGGCTGCCCGGCCCCGCTGGACGCCCTGGCGGCCGCACCGGACGAGGCCTGGCAGGTCCGCAAGGCGGCGGCCGGCGCCCTGGGGCGAACCGGGCCGGCGGGGCTGGCACCGCTGCTGGCGCTGCTCGCCGACGAGCACATGGACGTCCGCAAGGCCGCCGTCCGGGCACTGGCCCCGCAGGCCGGCACCCCGGCCGTGGCCGAGGCTCTGCGGGCCCGGTCGGCCGACTCCGACGCCGACGTCCGCGCCTACGCCAGGATCGCCCTGCGCCCGGCCGGCTGAGCGGCCGGCCGGCTCCGGTGTTCCGGCTCCGGCGGGGCGGCGGGTCACGGGCTCCGGGTCACGGGCTCCGGGTCTCCGGCCGCAGGTGGCGGGGCCCGCCACCGGGCATTTGGGTGCACGGCCGTCCAAACGGACCGGCCGAGTCCGGGCCGCCGCCGACCCGTGACCGAGTTGCGATCTCCCGGGCGGATCCCGACAGGCCGTCAGCCCGTCGAATGGTTCGGAGCACCCGGACGGGGCTCGGAGCGAGGACGGGGAGGGCTTTGACCATGGGAGCAGCAGGACGCGGACCGGGGGTGCTCGCGGCGGCGGTGCTGGCGGTCGCGGTGCTGATCGGCGGATGCTCCGCCGAGGGCGGCAGGTCCTCGTCGGACTCGGCGAAGGCCCCGGTCCAGGCGCCGCAGGCGGCCGACGCCGCGGGGAAGGCCGCCGGCGCCGCACCGGCCGCTCCGGCGACCGGGGGCGCGGCCGGCGCCGGAGCGGAGCCGGTCCCGGCGGTGACCGCCGACAGCCGTCTGATCGCCTACACCGCCCAGCTGACGCTGGTGGCCAAGGACCTCGACCAGGCGATGGCCCAGGCCCGCGGCCTGGCCGCCGGCGCCGGCGGCTACGTCGGCAAGGAGACGGTCAGCGGGGCGGCAGGTTCCGGCGCCCCCGGCGGCGAGCGGGACGGCGGACCGCTGGGTGGCCAGATCGTGCTGAAGGTGCCGTCCGGGTCCTATCAGAAGACGCTGGACCAGCTCGCCGCCCTGGGCAAGGTGGTCTCGCGCAACAGCCAGGCGGACGACCTCACCCAGCAGGTGGTCGACGTCGCCAGCCGGGTGCAGAGCCAGCAGGCCAGCGTGGAGCGGGTGCGCGCGCTGATGGCGCAGGCGAAGTCGCTCGCCGACGTGGTGTCGCTGGAGGCGGAGCTCAGCCGCCGCCAGGCGGACCTGGAGTCGCTGCAGAAGCAGCAGACGGAGCTGACCGCGAAGACCTCGCTCTCCACCATCACGCTGGAGCTGCGGCGGGAGGCGCCCGCTCCGCCGCCGGCGGCGGAGCGGGCGAAGAAGAAGGACGGCTTCTGGGCCTCGGTGGGCTCGGCGCTGGGCGGCGGCTGGCACGTGCTGTCGATGATCGTCAAGGGTCTGCTGATCGCCCTGGCGGCCGTCGCGCCGTTCCTGCTGGTGCTGGCGCCGCTGGGCTGGATGCTCTGGTACCTCGGCCGCAGGCGGAAGGCGGCCCGCCCGGACGGCGCGGCGCAGGCCCCGGCGCGCGAACCCTGGTCGGCGCCGGGGGACGGACCCGACCCGCGGTGAGAACGCGGCGGCGGCCGGCGGACCACCCCGGTCCGCCGGCCGCCGCCGTACCGCTCACTGCTCCCTGCTCACGGACCACCGGTCGGGGGCAGGGCTCAGGCAGGGCTCAGCGCGCGCTGCTCTCGTGCACGAAGGCGACCAGCCGGCTCAGCGCGTCCGGGTCCATGCTGGGCAGCACGCCGTGGCCGAGGTTGAAGATGTGGCCGCTGCTGCCGAGCGCCTGGGCGGCGTGCAGCACCTCGCGGGCCTTGGTCTCCACCGCGCGGGTCGGGGCGAAGAGCACGGCGGGGTCGAGGTTGCCCTGCAGGGCCTTGCCGGGGCCGACCCGCTCGGCGGCGACGTTCAGCGGCACCCGCCAGTCGACGCCGACCACGTCCGCGCCGGCCTGGCCCATCAGCCCGAGCAGCTCGCCGGTGCCGACGCCGAAGTGGATCCGCGGCACGCCGTACCCGGCGACCGCGTCGAACACCTTGGTGCTGGCCGGCATGACGGAGCGACGGTAGTCGTCCGGGGCGAGCGCGCCGACCCAGGAGTCGAAGAGCTGCACGGCCGAGGCGCCCGCCTCGATCTGCACCTTCAGGAAGGCGGCGGTGATGTCGGCGAGGCGGTCGACCAGCTCGGCCCAGAGCTCCGGCCGGCCGTACATCATGGCCTTGGTGTTCTCGTGGTTCTTCGAGGGCCCGCCCTCGACCAGGTAGCTGGCCAGCGTGTACGGGGCGCCGGCGAAGCCGATCAGCGGGGTGGAGCCGAGCTCGTCCACCAGCAGGCCGACGGCCTCGGTGATGTAGGGGACGTCGTCCGGCTCCAGGTTCCGCAGCCGCTTGAGGTCCTCGGGGGTGCGGATCGGGTCGGCGATGACCGGGCCGATGCCCGGCTTGATGTCGACGTCGATGCCGATGGCCTTCAGCGGCACCACGATGTCGCTGAAGAAGATCGCCGCGTCCACCTTGTGCCGGCGCACCGGCTGCAGGGTGATCTCCTTGACCAGCTCGGGCCGCATGCAGGACTCCAGCATGGGGATGCCCTCGCGGACCTTCAGGTACTCCGGCAGCGAGCGCCCGGCCTGGCGCATGAACCACACCGGGGTGTGCGGCACCGGCTCGCGCCGGCAGGCGCGCAGGAACGCTGAGTCGTACGCGGCGCCGCGGCGCGCGGGGGGCTGCTGACCGGTGGTGTCTGCCGTTGTCTCGCTCACGGTCCAAATCTTCGCACGCGCCCCGGGCGCGACTTCCCGCCCCCGGGTGGTGCGAAGCTCCAACATTGCCCGCCGGACGGGCCTCGGCACGCCGCACAAACGGAAGTTGCGCGAATTGCGGCTCCGTCCGACCTAGTCTTCGGGTCATGGCAGCGGTCGGCGGGCACCCCGCACAAGGTGGAGGAACGGGCAAGGAGTCGGCGCCGATCGAGTTCCGCGACGCGGTCGAGGCGCTGAGCGGAGCGAGGCTCCGCCCCGAGGTGCAGCTCTCCCCTGCCCCGGCGCCGCGCCGGCTGGCCCCGTACGCGTTCGCGCTGACCGCCTCGGTCGAGGTGGACGGCGAGGAGCTGGCGGACGGGCGGATCGTGCTGCTGCACGACCCGGCCGGCCAGGAGGCCTGGCACGGCGACTTCCGGGTGGTCACGATGACCCGCGCCGAGCTGGAGCCGGAGATGGCGGCCGACCCGATGCTGTCCGAGGTCGGCTGGGCCTGGCTGCTGGACGCCCTGCAGGCGCACGGCGCCGGCTACGCGGAGGCGGGCGGCACGGTGACCCGGTGCGCCTCGCAGTACTTCGGCGCGCTCGCGGACCGGCCGTCCTCGACCGAGATCGAGATCCGGGCGTCCTGGACGCCGTCCGACGGGCGCTTCGAGCGCCACCTGGCGGCCTGGGGCGAGCTGCTCTGCGCCGGCGCGGGGCTCCCTCCCGTCCCGGGCTCGCCGCAGAACGCCCCGGACGCCCCGTCACTCGGTGGAGTGGTCCCGATGCCCGCGCGGCGTCGTCCCCGTTCGCACTGAGGAGTGAAGCCCGGCCGCCGGGGGCCCCACCTCGGCAAAAGCCACTCCCAGGGCTGACGGAGTGTGACTTCCGCCCCGTTCTCCGTCAATTCATCGACCTGAGACGATCAAGGCGCGCCCGAAAGTGATCGATTTTGTGCGATTTCGGAGCATGTCGCATCAGTCATCCGCGCCCTTTGTCCGTATTGTTACTCACTAAATCGTGATCTTTCGCTAAAGCCGGGCACGGTTGTTGCCGAAGCAGACTGTGACCCTTTCCAAACGCGGAACACTCCGACCGCCCCATCGGGGTTCCGTCCGCCACTCCCCGCAGGAGGCCTGGTGTCGGTCCTTCTTGAGCACCCCGCAAACGTGGTCGCCTACCGTCCGACGAAGCCCACCGCCATGGTGGTCATCGCTGATCCCCGAGTCCGAAACACCGTCACCCGCCACCTGTGGGCGCTCGGCGTCCGGGACGTCATCGAGGTCTCCTCGATCGCCGAGGCCCGCCCCCGGGTCTCGACGCCCCGCGACATCTGCGTCGCCGACGTCCACCTCCCGGACGGCTCCGGGCTGACCATCCTCGCCGAGACCCGCGCCGCGGGCTGGCCCAACGGCCTCGCCCTCTCCGCCGCCGACGACATCGGCGCGGTCCGCAGCGCGCTGGCCGGCGGCGTCAAGGGCTACGTGGTCACCGGTACCCGTACCAACATCGCCATGCCGGGACGACCCGGCATGCCCCTCGGAACCGGCGGCCTGGCCGGCCGGATGCGGCGCCCCGGCATGCCGGGAGTCCCCGGAACGGCCGGAGCCCCCGGCGCCCCGGGTGCTCCCGGTGCTCCCGGGACCCAGCAGTCCGCCTACCGGGAGCTCTCCGGCCGTGAGGTCGAGGTCCTGCGGCTGGTGGCGGAGGGCCAGTCCAACAAGGCGATCGGAGTCGCCATGGGCCTGTCCGCCCTCACCGTGAAGAGCCACCTCGCCCGGATCGCCCGCAAGCTGGGCACCGGCGACCGGGCCGGCATGGTCGCGGTCGCGCTGCGCACCGGCATCATCCACTGAATCACCCGTAGGAACCGCGGCGGCGGCCCGGAGGAACGTTTCCTCCGGGCCGTCTCCCTTTTCGGGCGCCCCTCGCCGCCGGGGCCCTCCGGTCCGGACGCGGTCCGTGCGTGCGGGGCAGGGGTTACGGCAGAGCCGAACGGGTGAACGCGGTGATCCGGTCCGACCGGTCGACGCTCCCTCTCCTCCGGGCGCCGCGCTGCCGGCGGGCAGCATCCTGCGGCCGGGTCGCTCGGCCATGGACGCCTCAGCGTCCTCCGAACTCCGTCCGATGGGCCGTTTGGGGCGATTGGTGGCGGAAGGCGATCACCCGGATTCGGGGTGGCATATCCCTGAACGCGGTCTGACCAGTCCGACAACACTCCCGCCGGCGGGGGGCGTCGTACCCTTGGGGGGTGACCGACGCCGTAGCAGCCATCCCAGAAGAGACAGCCCCGGTCCCGCTCCTCGAACCGCGGGAGGGAATCCCCCCGGTCGTGGCGGACGCGCAGGCTCTCGCCGCCACCGTCGCCGCGTTCGCGGCGGGCACCGGACCGGTCGCCGTCGACGCCGAGCGGGCCTCCGGCTACCGCTACGGGCAGCGCGCGTACCTGATCCAGCTGCGGCGAGCCGGGTCCGGCACCGCGCTGATCGACCCGATCGCCTGTCCGGACCTCGGCGAACTCGGTGAGGCGCTGGCCGACGCCGAATGGGTGGTCCACGCGGCCACCCAGGACCTGCCGTGCCTGGCCGAGGTCGGCATGAAGCCACGCCGGCTGTTCGACACCGAGCTGGCCGGCCGGATCGCCGGGTTCCCCCGGGTGGGCCTGGGGCCGATGACCGAGAACGTGCTCGGCCTGACCCTGGCGAAGGAGCACTCGGCGGTGGACTGGTCCACCCGCCCGCTGCCCGAGCCGTGGCTGCGCTACGCGGCCCTGGACGTCGAGGTGCTGGTCGAGCTGCGCGACGCACTCGAACAGGAGCTGGACGCCCAGGGCAAGCTCGGCTGGGCCATGGAGGAGTTCGCGGCGATCGCCAACGCCCCTAAGCCGGCGCCCCGGGTCGACCCCTGGCGCCGGACCTCGCAGCTGCACAAGGTGCGCCGGCGCCGGCAGCTGGCCGTCGTCCGCGAGCTGTGGCTGGCCCGGGACCGGATGGCGCAGGACCGCGACGTCTCCCCCGGCCGGGTGCTGTCGGACGCCGCGATCGTCAACGCCGCCCTGGCCGTTCCGCTGAACCTCGCCGCGCTGCAGGCCGTGCAGGGCTTCGGGCCCCGGGTGCACCGGCGCCAGCTGGAGCAGTGGCTGGCCGCCGTGCAGCGGGCCCGGGAGATCCCGGAGGCGCAGCTGCCGCCGCCGTCCGCCCCGCACGAGGGCCCGCCGCCGCCGCGCGCCTGGGCGGAGAAGGACCCGGTGGCCGCCGCCCGGCTGTCCGGGGCGCGGGCCGCGGTCGGCGAGCTGGCCGAGAAGCACAGCCTGCCGCCGGAGAACCTGATCACTCCCGACCTGGTCCGCCGGGTGTCCTGGGAGCCGCCGGCGAACCCGACGGCGGAGAACGTGGCGGCCGCCCTGCGGGCGCTGGGCGCCCGGCAGTGGCAGGTCGACCTGGTCGCCCCCGCGGTGGCCGCGGCCTTCGTGAAGGCCGCCACCCAGCCGGCCGAGCCGCCGGCGGCGGCTCAGGCGGAGCTGCCCGAGGGGTGAGCGGGCGACGGATTCGACGATGACGGGGACGCCGGGCGGCGTCCCCGTCGTCGTTCCCGACGGGCGCAAGCACGGCGCAGGTGGGACGCAGGGCGGCCGCAGGCCGGGCGGGGCACGCTGGCGGCCGGACCTGGCCGGGTACCGGTGGCGGGACGTGGCGCGGGACACACCACGTGATCGGGGTGCCGGGCCTGGGCAAGTTAGTTACCGGCGGGTAGCATGGCCGTGAAGCAGCGCCGCCCGCCTTTGTCCGCGCCGGCCTGCCCACATCATCCGTTGGTCCCTGGGAGGAGAGCCCCCGTGCCTCGTACCGCGAGGGATGTCGTCTTTGTCGATGGCGTCCGCACCCCGTTCGGCAAGGCAGGCCCGAAGGGCATCTACCACGAGACGCGCGCCGACGACCTGGTCGTCAAGTGCATCCGGGAACTCGTGCGTCGTAACCCGAGCCTGCCCGTCGAGCGCATCGACGAGGTCGCGATCGCGGCCACCACGCAGATCGGCGACCAGGGCCTGACGATCGGCCGCACCGCCGCGCTGCTCTCCGGTCTGCCGAAGTCCGTCCCGGGCTACTCGATCGACCGCATGTGCGCCGGCGCGCTGACCGCCGTCACCGCCACCGCGGGCGGCATCGCCTTCGGCGCGTACGACATCGTCGTGGCCGGCGGCGTCGAGCACATGGGCCGCCACCCGATGGGCGAGGGCGTCGACCCGAACCCGCGCTTCGTCTCCGAGAAGCTCGTCGACGAGTCCGCCCTGTTCATGGGGATGACCGCGGAGAACCTGCACGACCGGTTCCCGCACATCACCAAGGAGCGCTGCGACGCCTACGCGGTGCGCTCCCAGGAGAAGGCCGCCAAGGCGTACGCCAACGGCGACATCCAGCCGGACCTGGTGCCGGTCTCGATCCGCAACACCAACCCCGAGGTCGGCGAGACCGGCTGGGGCCTGGCGACCACGGACGAGCCGATGCGCCCGGGCACCACGATGGAGTCCCTGGCCGGCCTGAAGACCCCGTTCCGCCCGCACGGCAACATCACCGCGGGCAACTCGGCCGGTCTGAACGACGGCGCCACCGCCTCGCTGCTCGCCGCCGAGGACGTGGCCGAGGAGCTGGGCCTGCCGGTCAAGATGCGCCTGGTCTCCTACGCCTTCGCGGGCGTCGAGCCCGAGGTCATGGGCATCGGCCCGGTGCCCGCCACCGAGAAGGCGCTGGCCAAGGCCGGTCTGACGATCGACGACATCCAGGCCTTCGAGGTCAACGAGGCCTTCGCCGTCCAGGTGCTGGCCTTCCTGGACCACTACGGCATCGCGGACGACGACGAGCGGGTCAACCCGTTCGGCGGCGCCATCGCGTTCGGCCACCCGCTGGCCTCCTCGGGCGTGCGCCTGATGAACCAGCTGGCCCGCCGCTTCGAGCAGCGCCCGGACGTGCGCTACGGCCTGACCACCATGTGCATCGGCTTCGGCATGGGCGGCACCATCATCTGGGAGAACCCCCACTTCGAGGGTGGTAAGTGATCATGAGCACCACTGAGCTGCTGAAGCGCGCCGCCGAGCTGTTCCCGGGCGAGGTCGTCACCTCCGCGCACGTACGGCACCTGGACCTGCCCCTGCAGGCCGGCAAGCTGGCGCTGATCACCCTGGACAACGGCTTCGACCACACCAAGCCGACCACCTTCGGCCCCGGCTCGCTGGCCAAGCTGTCCGAGGCCCTGGACCAGGTCGAGGCGGAGGCCGCGGACGGGAAGATCGTCGCGGTCGCCGTCACCGGCAAGCCGTTCATCTTCGCGGTCGGCGCCGACCTCAAGGGCGTCGAGGTGCTCAAGGAGCACAGCGACGCGCTGGCCATCGGCAAGGGCGGCCACGACGTCTTCAAGCGGATCGCCGCGCTGCCCGTCCCCAGCTTCGCCTTCTACAACGGCGCGGCGATGGGCGGCGGCGTCGAGGTCGGCCTGCACTGCACCTACCGCACGGTCAGCACGGGCGTCCCGGCGTTCTCGCTGCCCGAGGTCTTCCTGGGCCTGGTGCCCGGCTGGGGCGGCTGCACCATCCTGCCGAACCTGATCGGCCCGTCCAAGGCGATCAAGGTCATCATCGAGAACTCGATGAGCCAGAACAAGCAGCTGCGCGGCAAGGACGTCTTCGAGCTCGGCATCGCCGACGCGATCTTCGAGCCGGCCGACTTCCTGGAGCAGTCGCTGCTCTGGGCCTCCAAGGTGCTCACCGGCGCGACCGCCGTCGAGCGCGAGGAGATCGACCGCGGCAAGGCCTGGGACGACGCCGTCGCCTGGGGCCGCCTGATCGCCGACTCCAAGGTGCACGGCGCCGCTCCGGCCGCCTACAAGGCGCTCGACATCATCCAGCAGGTCAAGGACGCCGACCTGCAGGCGGGCTTCGACGCCGAGGACGTGGCGCTGGCCGACCTCATCATGAGCGGCGAGCTGCGCGCCGGCCTGTACGCCTTCAACCTGGTGCAGCGCCGGGCCAAGCGTCCGTTCGGCGCGCCGGACAAGGCGCTGGCCCGCCCGGTCACCAAGGTCGGCGTCGTCGGCGCGGGCCTGATGGCCTCGCAGCTGGCGCTGCTGTTCGCCCGCCGCCTCCAGGTGCCGGTGGTCCTCACCGACATCGACCAGGAGCGCGTCGACAAGGGCGTCGGCTACGTCCACGCCGAGATCGACAAGCTGCTGGCCAAGGGCCGGGTCAGCCCGGACAACGCCAACCGCCTCAAGGGCCTGGTCACCGGCTCGCTCGACAAGGCCACGGCCTTCGGCGACGCGGACTTCGTGATCGAGGCCGTGTTCGAGGAGATGGGCGTCAAGCAGAACGTCTTCGCGGACCTGGAGGCCGTGGTCTCGCCGACCTGCGTGCTGGCCACCAACACCTCCTCCCTCTCGGTCACCGAGATGGCGTCGAAGCTGCGGCACCCCGAGCGGGTCGTCGGCTTCCACTTCTTCAACCCGGTCGCCATCCTCCCGCTGCTGGAGATCGTCCGCGCGGAGAAGACCGACGACGCCTCGCTGGCCACCGCCTTCGGCGTGGCCCGCAAGCTGAAGAAGACGGCCGTCCTCACCAAGGACGCCCCGGCGTTCGTGGTGAACCGGATCCTGCTCCGCTTCATGGACGCGATCCAGGGCGCCATCGACGAGGGCACCCCGATCGAGACCGTCGAGAAGGCCGTGCTGCCGCTCGGCCTGCCGATGTCCCCGATCGTGCTCCTGGAGCTGGTCGGCCCGGCCATCGCCCTGCACGTGTCGGAGACCCTGGCCGCGGCCTTCCCGGAGCGGTACACCGTCTCCGAGAACCTCGGCAAGCTGGTCAAGGCCGGCAAGCGCGGCTTCTACGTCTGGCAGGACGGCCAGCAGGTGCTGGACCCCGAGGTCCTGGCGCTGCTGTCGTTCGGCACCACCGTGCTGACCGAGGAGCAGGTGCTGGCCCGCGCCCTCGACGCGGTGGCGCAGGAGATCGGCCTGATGCTCGACGAGGGCGTCGTCGGCGAGGCGCAGGACATCGACCTGTGCATGATCACCGGCGCCGGCTGGCCCTTCCACCTGGGCGGGATCACCCCCTACCTGGACCGCGAGGGCGTCTCCGAGCGGGTGAACGGCAAGAAGTTCCTCGCCCCCGGCCTGGCCAGCATCCCGGCCTGAGCCTGAAGCGGCACCGTACGGCGGAGCGCCGGTGACCCCCTCGCGGGTGGTCACCGGCGCTCCGTCGCTCTCCCCGGCCGCCGGGCCGGGCGCTCCGCACCACGCGGCCGTCAGGGGCCGCCGCGGGCACCGCCCGGACCCGGACCGCCGACCCGCGCCTCGGACAGCCGTCAGGGGCTGCGCAGGGGCCGGCCGGGGCGCCGGCGTCAGCGCTTCATGTAGACGCTGTCCATGAACTCGACGATCTGCCGGTCGGTGAGGTGGTTGCCCTCCCGGTGGCCCATCGCGATGTCGGCCTCGCTGATCATGCCCACCAGCCGCTCCTCGTGGATCACCGGGATGCGGCGGATCTGGTGCTGCTCCATCTTCTTGAGCACCACGTCCATGTCGTCGTCGGCCCGCACGCAGTGCAGGTGGCCGCCGAGGTCCATGGCCTTCATCATCGCCGGGTCCTTGCCCTCGGCGATACATCGCACGACGATGTCCCGGTCCGTGATGATCCCGCTGAGCTTCTCGTCCGCGCCGCAGATCGGCAGCGCGCCGACCCCCATGTCGCGCATCATCCGGGCGGCTTCGGCCAGAGTCTGGTCGGCGCGGACGCACTGGGCACCACCGTGCATGATGTCACGGGCTGTAGTCACTGGAGTCTCTCCTCGATCGGCCCCACGGTCCGGCGCCGCAGTCCCTCACGGCTCGCACCCGGAGCTGTACGTGATGATGCGATCACCATAAGCAGCATCGCGGGAGGCGGCGAGTGGATCAGCGGGCGGCCGCTCCGGCCGGGCCGGGAGGGCGGCCGGGAGGGCGCCTAGCGCTTGAGGCGGTAGACCACCGTGTCGGTGAAGACGCCGACCATCTCGTAGTGGGTCTCCAGCAGGTTCTCGATCCGGGGGACGAGGAAGGGCTGGTAGGGCGCCGGGCCGGAGTCGTCCACGACGATCTCGGGCAGGCCGTTGGCGAGCAGTTCTGCGTCGAAGGTCTGCCAGGCGTCGGTGACGCTGTACTTCTCGCCGACGTTCTGGCTGCCGTCCTTGCCGCCGCTGAAGTTGGTCAGGAAGCCCGCGGTCAGGTAGCGGGTGGCCGGGCGGCGGTCGGCCAGCCAGTAGAGCTCCGGGTGCATGCCCCAGACCAGCACGGTGTCCTTGGGCGTGGTCTGGGCCGCGACGGCGGTGGCGACCTCGGTGGTGCGGTCCAGCCGCTCCCCCGGCCAGGCCACCGCGAGCACCCAGAAGGCGGTGGCGGCGGCCGTGCTGTAGATCATCACGGGCTTCCAGCGGATCGCCGAGGTGGAGACCGCGCCCACGCCGAGCAGCACCAGCGGCGGCATCAGCTGGAGGTAGTAGTGCCCGAAGAAGTGGAAGCCGACGCTGACCGCGACCACCGAGGAGAGCAGCCAGACCCACAGGTCGGCGGTCGAGCCGCGCTCCTCGCCGGCGGCCGGCAGCGGCCGGTGCCGGTACTTCAGCCAGAGCCGGTGGCCGAGCGGCAGCACCAGGCCCAGGCCCGCGCCGAGCAGGATCGCCGAGTTGCCGAGCGCCCGGCCGGCCATCTGCACCCAGGCGCCGCCGAACGAGGCGTAGTCGCCGCTGCCGGTGACCACCCAGAACAGGAAGCCCTTGGGCTTGGTGAGGATCACCGCGACCAGCGCTATCGGCAGCGCGAAGCCGAACCAGATCTTGGACAGGGCGGGAAGCCACCGCACCCCGCGTCTGCGACTGTCCTGGAAGAGCATCCAGAGCACCGGCAGCATCACCGCGCCGCCGGTCTGCTTGGTGAGCGAGCAGAGCGCCACCGCGATGCCGGCGGCCAGCCAGCGGCGCCGCTCGGCGTACCGGAAGGCGGCCACCATCGCGGGCAGCATGAAGACCTCGAAGGTCGCCGCCTGGGTGTCCTCCGGGGAGAGCCCGATGGAGAGCAGCAGGTACAGCGCCCCCGCGGCGGCGCCGGCCCGGTTGCCCCAGCGGCCGCGGGCGATCGAGGCCAGCAGGATCGCGGTGACCAGGTGCGCGACTATCGCGAGGCTGCGCAGCGGCCAGAGCGAGAGCGAGCCGAAGACGGTGAAGCAGGCCTCGTACAGCCAGGGCAGCAGCGGGGGCTTGCGGTCCACCACGGTGTCGTAGAGGACGCCGCCGTCGGCCAGCATCCGGGCCTGGGTGGCCAGGAAGCCCTCGTCGGGGCTCCAGACCGGCCGCAGGAACGACGGGATGTGGGTGACGACGGCCAGCAGTGCCAGGACCGGGACCACTCTCGTCCAGTAGCCCGTGCGTACCCGTGCGGGCAGGCGCTCGGTGAGCGCGGCGAGTCGGTGGGTGGTGGTCGGCACGAAGGACAACCTACCCGGCGGGACCGGCGCGAGGAGCGCCGGTCCCGCCTTCCGTACGATTATCGATCCGTGATGTCGCGTACGGTCATCGGAGTGTCGCCGCGGGTGGTCAGGCCTCGACGGCGTCGACGGCCAGCCGGGACACCAGGGCGGTGACCTGACGGGCGATGTCGGGGGCGGTCAGACCGATCTCGGCCAGGATCTCGGCCCGCGAGGCGTGGTCGAGGAACTCCTGCGGGATGCCGAAGTCGCGCAGCGGCAGGTCCACGTCCGCGTCCCGCAGGGCCTGGGCGATCGCCGAACCCACGCCGCCGGCCCGGCCGTTGTCCTCGACCGTGACGACGACCCGGTGCTCGGCCGCGAGGCCCGGCAGGGCGGCGTCGACGGGCTTGACCCAGCGCGGGTCCACCACGGTGCTGGTGATGCCCTGGGCGTCCAGCAGGCCGGCCAGCTCCAGGCAGAGCGGGGCCAGCGCGCCCACCGAGACGATGAGCACATCGGCGCGGCGCTCGCCTGCCGGCTCGCCGCTCTCGCGGAGCACGTCCATGCCGCCGACCTTGCCCACGGCGGGCACGGCGGGGCCGACGCTGCCCTTGGAGTAGCGGACCACGGTCGGGGCGTCGGTGACCTCGACGGCCTCCCGCAGCTGCGCGCGGACCTGGTCGGCGTCGCGCGGGGCGGCCAGGCGCAGGCCGGGGACGACCTGCAGGATGGACATGTCCCACATGCCGTTGTGCGAGGCGCCGTCGGTGCCGGTGACACCCGCGCGGTCCAGCACGAAGGTGACCCCGAGCCTGTGCAGCGCGACGTCCATCAGCACCTGGTCGAAGGCCCGGTTGAGGAAGGTCGCGTAGACCGCGACGACCGGGTGCAG
Source organism: Kitasatospora herbaricolor (assembly GCF_030813695.1). Taxonomy (NCBI): domain Bacteria; kingdom Bacillati; phylum Actinomycetota; class Actinomycetes; order Kitasatosporales; family Streptomycetaceae; genus Kitasatospora; species Kitasatospora herbaricolor. The sequence goes on along the minus strand of NZ_JAUSVA010000002.1, from coordinate 6,395,621 downwards.
GCCGTTGCTGGCCAGCCCCGCCGCCGAGACGGCCGCGTGCTGCTCGGCGATGCCCACGTCGAAGATCCGGTCCGGGTAGGCCTTGGCGAACGGCGCCAGGCCCACCGGGTGCAGCATCGCGGCGGTGATCGCCACGATGTCGTCCCGCTCGCGGCCGAGCGCGACCATCTCCTCGCCGAAGACGGACGTCCAGTCCTTGCCCGAGGACTTGATCGGCAGACCGGTCTCCGGGTGGATGACGCCGACCGCGTGGAAGCGGTCCTCCTCGTTCTGCTCGGCCGCGCGGTAGCCGCGGCCCTTCTCGGTGAGGCAGTGCACGATCACCGGGCCGCCGAAGCCGCGCGCCTTGGTCAGCGCGGACTCCAGGGCGGTGAGGTCGTGGCCGTCGATCGGGCCGATGTACTTCAGGCCGAGGTCCTCGAACATGCCCTGCGGGGCGATGAAGTCCTTGAGGCCCTTCTTGGCGCCGTGCAGGGTGCCGAAGAGCTGCTGGCCGACCACCGGGGTGCGCTGCAGCGCGTCCTTGCCCCAGGACAGGAAGCGCTCGTAGCCCTGGGTGGTGCGCAGGGTGGCGAGGTGGTTGGCCATCCCGCCGATCGTCGGGGAGTAGGAACGCTCGTTGTCGTTGACGACGATGACGACGGGCAGGTCGCGGGCGTCGGCGATGTTGTTGAGCGCCTCCCAGGCCATACCGCCGGTGAGCGCGCCGTCACCGATCACGGCGACCACCGGACGGTCCTTGTGGCCGAGGATCTTGTTGGCCTTGGCCAGGCCGTCGGCGTAGCCGAGGACGGTGGAGGCGTGCGAGTTCTCGATCACGTCGTGCTCGGACTCGGCCCGGGACGGGTAGCCGGACAGGCCGCCCTTCATCTTCAGCCGGGAGAAGTCCTGGCGGCCGGTGAGCAGCTTGTGCACGTAGCTCTGGTGGCCGGTGTCGAACAGGATGCGGTCGCGCGGCGAGTCGAACACCCGGTGCAGGGCGATCGTGAGCTCCACCACGCCGAGGTTGGGTCCGAGGTGGCCGCCCGTCTTGGAGACCTCTTCGACCAGGAAGCTGCGGATCTCCTCTGCCAGGGCGGACAGCTGTCCGGGCGTGAGCCGGTCGAGATCGCGCGGTCCCCGAATGCGGGTCAGCAGGGCCACCCGTTCCTCCTCGTACATTGTTTCGTCCGAACGGACTCGGACCTGTTCGGATCCGACGGGCTTGGCCGCCCATGCCGGCGCCGCGAACCGACGGTGTCGGTTCGTCCCGGCTGGTCGAGTCTAATGTCCGCCTGCCGGACGCCGAGCGGCGCGCCCGCCGTTGTCGTGTCCTGCGCCGTGTCCGACGCGGCCCGGCGGCACCGGACACGGTCGGCGACCGCACATGACAGGACGAGGCCCGGCACCCGATCGGTTCGGGTGCCGGGCCTCACAGTTGCTTCCGGGCGGGGCGTCAGCCTCGGCCGGAGGACTTCTGCGTCCGGCGGGACACGGAGTCCAGGACGACCGCGGCGAGCAGCACCGCGCCGGTGATCATGTACTGGATGGCCTGGTCGACGTGGACCAGGTCGAGGCCGGTGATGATCGACTGGATCACCAGGATGCCGAGCAGCGCCGACCAGGTCTTGCCCCGGCCGCCGAAGAGGCTGGTGCCGCCGATGACGGCCGCCGCGATGGAGTTCATCAGGACGTTGCCGCTGCCGAGCGCCTTGTCGGCCGAACCCTGCTGGGACATGATGAACAGCCCGCCGAGGGCGGCCATGCCGGCCGAGATCATGAAGACCGAGATCCGGACCCAGGCGACGTTGATGCCCGCGCGGCGGGCGGCCTCGATGCCACCGCCGACCGCGAAGATCTGCCGGCCGTAGGAGGTGCGGCGGAGCACGAAGTCGGTGACGATCACGATGCCGAGGAAGATCACCAGCGGCAGCGGCAGGCCACGGCTCTGGTTCAGCATGTACGCCGCGGCGATCGCGATCAGCGCCAGCACGCCGGTGCGCAGGCCGATCTCGCTCATCGGGCGGGCCGGCAGCCCGGCCGCGCTGCGGCGGCGGCTGTCGAGCACCTGGCCGGCCAGGAAGAGGGCTATGCCGGCGACGGCGAAGATCCAGGTGATGGCGATGTCGCCGTCACCGAGGAAGTAGTGGTCCAGGTCCGCGATGACGCCGTTGTTCACGACGTTGGCGGTGCCCTTGTCACCGAGCACCGACTGCTGCAGGCCGCTCCAGGCGAGCAGGCCCGCGAGGGTGACGACGAAGGCGGGGACGCCGATCTTGGCGAAGAAGAAGCCGTGCAGCGCGCCGATGGCGACACCGGCGGCCAGCGCGATCAGGATCGACAGCCACTCGTTGACGCCCTGGCGGGCCGACAGGACACCGGCGATGGCCGCCGAGACACCGGCCACCGAGCCGAGCGAGAGGTCGATCTCACCGAGCAGCAGCACGAACACGATGCCGACCGCGATCAGGCCGGGGCCCACGATCCACAGCGTGATGTTGGTGAGGTTGTCCGCGTTCAGGAAGTTGCCGGTCAGGCTCTGGAAGATCGCGGCGATCAGGATCAGGCCGAGGACGACCGGCACCGAGCCGAGCTCGCCGCTCTTGATCTTGCGCTTGAAGTCCGCGACGTAGCCGGCCAGGCCCTCCTCGCGGACCAGCAGGCGCGGGTCCAGTGCGGGGGCGGCGGTGGGCACGGGCTCCTGGGCCGGTGCTTCCTTCACGGCGGAGGCCTTGGTGGCCTCGGTGTTGTTGGTGCTCACTTCGCTACCTCCGCGATGCGTGCCTGACGCCGGGTCACGGCGTTCTCCGTGGCTCCGGTGATGGCGGAGATGATTTCTTCGTGGGTGGTGGAGGCGACGTCGAACGCACCGTTGTTGCGTCCGAGGCGCAGGACCGCCACGGTGTCGGCGACGGCCTTGACGTCCGCCATGTTGTGGCTGATCAGGATCACGCCGAGGCCGCGCTCGCGAAGCCGCTCGACCAGGTCGAGCACCTGGGCGGTCTGCTCGACGCCGAGGGCGGCGGTCGGCTCGTCCAGGATGACGATCTTCGGGTCACCGACCAGGGCGCGGGCGATGGCCACCACCTGGCGCTGACCGCCGGAGAGCGCGGCGATCGGGATCCGGACGCTGGGGATGCGGATCGACAGCGTGTCGAGCAGCTCCTTGGCGCGCTTCTCCATCGCGACCTCGTCCAGCGTGCCGAAGCGGCGCAGCTCACGGCCGAGGAAGAGGTTGCCGACGACGTCGAGGTTGTCGCACAGCGCGAGGTCCTGGTAGACCGTCGCGACGCCCAGGCCCTGGGCGTCCTGCGGGCGGTTGATGCGGACCTCGCGGCCCTCCCACTCGATCGACCCCTCGTCGATCGGGTGAACGCCTGCGATCGTCTTGACCAGCGTGGACTTGCCTGCGCCGTTGTCGCCGACCAGGGCGACGACCTCTCCGGCGTGGACCTCCAGGTGAACGTCGGTGAGCGCCTGAACGGCACCGAAGCGCTTGGAGACCCCGCGCAACGCCAGTACGGGTGCGCTTGTCAACTGAACCATCTCCTTCTTCCCGCCCGGCCTCTGTTGCACGAGGTGGGACGGCCGACGCGCGCCGACCCGGGCGCGAAGGGAGTAGTGCGAGAAATAAGGGGGTGCGCGGCGGGACGCACGCGCAGGGCCGCGACGACCCCTGGGGAGGGGCCGTCGCGGCGGTCTGACTACTTCAGGCCCGCGGTCGCGCAGGCGGCGGCGTAGTCGCCGGTGCAGATGTCGGCGACCTTGTACAGGCCGTCGGCGATGACCGTGCTCTGGACGTTGGCCTTGTTGACGACCTTCGGCTCCAGCAGCTTGGCCGGGATGCCCTTGTCGGTGTCGCTGTCGATGGTCGACGACGCGATCGACTTGACGTCCTTGCCCTGCAGCAGGTTGACGGCGAGCTCGCCGGCGCTGTCGGCGAGCGGCTTGTAGGCCTTGTAGATCGTGTAGGCCTGGTCACCGGAGACGATGCGCTGGATCGCGTCGATGCCCGCGTCCTGGCCACCGACCGGGACGTTGATGCCGGAGGACTTCAGCTGGGTGATGATCGCCGCGGCCATGCCGTCGTTGGCGGAGTAGACGGCCTGGAAGCCGTCCTTGCCCAGGCTGGTGATCGCGGTGCCGATCTTCTGGCCGGCGACGGTGGGCTTCCACTCGCCGGAGGCCTCGTAGACGACCTTCTTGACCTTGCCGTCGAGCACCTTGTGGGCGCCGGACTTGAAGAGCGCCGCGTTCGGGTCGGCCTCGTCACCGTTGATCATGACGATGTTGGCGTCCGCGGCCTTGGCGCCGAGGGCCTCGACCAGGGCCTGGCCCTGGAGCTCGCCGACCTTCTGGTTGTCGAAGGAGACGTAGGCGGCGACCGGGCCGGTGGCCAGGCGGTCGTACGCGACGACCTTGACGCCCTTGTCGGCGGCTTCCTTCACCCAGGACTGGGTCGACTTGGCGTCGAACGCGTCCAGGATGATGACCTTGACGCCCTCGGCGATCAGGGTGTCGAACTGCTGCTTCTGCTTCGAGGCAGAGCCCTCGGCGTTGCTGTACTTGACCTTGCAGTCGGGGCAGAGGGCCGCGACCTTGGCCTCGATGAACGGCTTGTCGAAGGACTCGTAACGCGTGGACGACGCGTTCTCGGGGAGCAGCAGGCCGATGGACTTGGTGTCGCCGGCCTTGTCGGAGCTCTTCTTGTCGTCGCCGGCCTTGCCGCAGGCTGCCATGGACAGAGCCATCGAGACGGCGGCGGTGGCGATGACAGCGCGACGCATCATTGCGTTCATGGTGGGGGTTGCCTCCCTGACATTGCCGCAACGCTGCGGCGAGGTGGGAGGGAGTCAACCCGCACCCGGCACATGCCGTCAATAAGTAAATCCAACCTCCGGCGGATCCAAACCCTTTCGTTATCTTCCTGAACGCTTACCCGATACCAAACGGGGTAGCTCCAAGTCAGGAACGCGCGCCCACAGCGTGCCCGGTACGCCCCAGAGCGCCCGATTCGCCCATCTCGCTCATCACCAGGGCAAGCGCTCCCAGAACCTCCGCACGACCACCCAGCGTGCCCGGAACCACCGACAACTGGCGGGCCGCGCTGGGGATCGCATAGCGGGCCACGGAGTCCCGGATAGGGGAAAGCACCAGTTCACCGGCCTCGGCGAGGTCACCACCGAGGATGATCCGCCGGGGGTTCAACAGGTTGCAGAGCGTAGCCACGCCACTGCCGATCTGTCGGCCGGCGTCCGCGATCACCCGACGGCAACCCAGATCGCCCTGCTGGGCGAGCTGCACGACCTTCGACAACGTGAGGTCGCCGCCCAGGTTGGCGTTCAAGAGATTGAGCAGGTAGCGGGAACCGACGAAAGTCTCCAGGCAGCCGCGGTTGCCGCAGCGGCAGACCGGCCCGGCCTCGTCCAGGGTGATGTGCCCGATCTCGCCCGCCGTACCGCCCGGACCTCGGTAGATCTGCCCGTTGATGACCAGGCCGGCGCCCACGCCGCTGGCCACCTTGATGTACGCCAGGTCGCTCAGCCCCCGCCCGGCGCCCCAGACCAGCTCGCCGAGCGCGCCGAGGTTGGCGTCGTTGTCCACGTGCACGGGCATGCCCAGCCGGGTCGCCAGCTCGCGGCCGGGCGCGATGCCCGTCCAGCCGGGCAGGATCGCGGTGGAGCCCAGCGCGCCGGTCTCCACGTCGATCGGGCCGGGCACGCCCAGGCCCACGCCGATCACCTTGTCCGGGTTGAACCCGGCCTGCTGGAGCAGCCGGTCGACCAGTGCCTCGGCCCGGTCGAAGCCCTGCTGCGCCGAGACGTCCACGTCGATCGGCTCGCTCTCCTCGGCCAGCACCCGGTGCGCCAGGTTGCCGACGGCGACCCGCAGGTGGGTGTGGCCGAAGTCGATGCCGACCACGATGCCCGCGTCACCGCTGAGCGAGACGCTGCGGGCCCGGCGGCCGCCGGAGGAGGTGTCGGCGACCACGACGGTGCCGCTCTCCTTGAGCTCCCGGACGATGTTCGACACCGTGGCCGCCGAGAGTCCGGTACTGCGCGCGATCTCCGCCTGTGTCAGCGAGCCGGCCATCCTGACCGCTCGCAGCACTCGTTCGAGATTCGCCCGGTGCAGTGAGGACTGCGATCCCGGTGTGTCCGTCGACATGATTCACCCTCCCAAGGGCGCGGGGACCTGACGTCCCCGCCCTTGCCGCGCCGTTGCGGCGGAGTCCGTTGTGTCAGTGGCCGGGTCACCGGAAGATGTGGATCCCTCAACCAACTGTTCACTTTCAACTTCTGAACTCTAAGCTCAGCCAACCCCGGAACGTCGCGTCAAGGCCGAACAAACATCGTTGCGAAACCTCTGCCGAGCTCCGGTTCACCCGGGAACGGTGCCCCCGACGGCCCACCTGCGGCCACCGGAAAACCCGTCCCCCTTACGATGGTCCCCAATCTCACCCGCCCCAGCAGCCTCGGGCCCACCAGGCGCGGGGGCGGGACGCTGAGAGGGTCCGCCGGTGGGGGGTCGGGAGCAGGAGCGGAGTCCGGACGCCGCGACGCCGGCCCGCGGCCGGCGGACCCTCCTACGACACGACGGGGCATCAGATGGCAGGGGACCACCCGAATCCGGGTACAGGCGACACCTCAGGCGGTCCGCCGCAGCAGCGGGGTGTGTCCTTCGGCCGCAGGCCGGAGGCCGACCCGGCCGCGCTGGCCGACCAGATGACACAACTCGGCGGCGCACCCGTCACCACACCGGCCGGGCCCCCCGCCACGGCCGCCCCGGCCCACGGCGGCGACTACGCCTACCAGCCGACCGCCGCGGCCTTCCCCGCCCAGAACGCCCCGCAGCAGCCCCAGGTTCCGCAGCCGGCCCCCGGCGGCCCGGTCGGGCCCTTCGACCCGTACGCGGGAACCCCGGCGCAGCCCTTCCAGGCGCAGCAGACCCCGCCGCCCACCGCCGGCGGCTACGGCTACCCGCCGCAGGCACCCGCGCCCGCGTTCCCCCAGCAGCCCGGCTACGGCTACCCAGGCCCGGCGGTCCCCGCCCCGCGCAAGCGCAACCCGGTGCTGGTGTACGGCGGCGCGGTCTGCGCGCTGCTGGTGGTCGCCATCGTCATCGGCCTCTTCGTCCTGTTCGACGACAAGGACCCGAAGAGCCCCACCGGCGGCGGCCCGGCCGGCACCTACAACGTGGCCTGGGCGGCGCCCAGGACTCAGGGCTCGCACTCCGCCGGCCTGCTCGGCATCTGGGGCAGCGAGAAGCTGATCGTCCGCGGCGACGAGGGCGGCATCAAGGCGTACAGCAGCTCCGACGGCAAGGAGGCCTGGTCGCTCGCCCCGCCGGCCGGCACCAAGGAGTTCTGCTCGATGTCCTACGGCCACAACAGCAAGGGCGTGGCCGCCGTCGCCCTCAACACCGGTGACGGGGACTGCTCCACCCTCGGGGCGGTCGACATCACCACCGGCCAGCTGCTCTGGTCCAAGAAGATCGACGCCGAGCGGATCTACGCCCCCACCCTCAGCATCACCGACAAGGTCGTCGCGGTGGGCGCCGGCTCCGCCCTCGGCGGCTTCAGCGTCGCCGACGGCTCCCCCGTCTGGACGTACCAGCCCCGCGAGAAGAACTGCAGCACCTCGGGGGCCAAGGCGGCCGGAACCAGCGTCGTGCTGACCGACCGCTGCTACGGCAGCACCACCACGACCAAGGCCACCCTCCAGGTGCTCGACGCGGAGACCGGCAAGTCCGGCGCCCAGTTCGCGCTGGAGGGCACCAGCGAGCGGCTCGGCACGGTGCTCTCCGACAAGCCGCTGGTGCTGGCGATGTCCGGCGGCACCGGCGGCGACTACGTGGTGGGCTTCGACGCCGCCGGCAAGCCGATGGCCAAGGTCCCGACCAAGGAGGCCGGCAGCGACAGCCTGCGGTTCTCCGACTCCTCGGACGCCTTCACCCTCAACGTGGTCAGCGGCACGACGCTGTACGTCCAGGCCGGCAGCACCAGCAAGCCGTCGATCGAGGCCTACGACCTGACCGCCGGCAAGAAGCTCTGGGAGCAGAACGGCGGCAGCGAGCAGGGCCTGCGGCTGGTCTCCGGCACCGACAAGGACGGCGCGGTGCGGGCCGTCGTCGCCAACGGGTACAGCAAGCCCGGCAAGCTGGTGACGCTCGGCAAGGCCGACGGCGCCGTCACCGAGCTCGGCCCGGTCGCCAAGCCCAAGTCCGGCACGCTGATCTGGAGCATCACCGAGTTCGTCGTCACCGACAACGGCTCGCTGGTGGCCTTCCCGAAGACCAGCACCGGCGAACCCGTCATCAGGTTCACCAAGGGCTGAGCCCGTGGCCGCCGCGGGGCCGGGCCGGGCGGCGCCGCCCGGCCCCGCGGGGGCGGCCCCGCCCGGCCCCGGGTATTCCCCCGCTGCGGCCCTCCGGCCATGGGAGGATGCGGAGCATCCCTGCCTGACGAAGGAGTCCTGCGAGTGCCTGGCACAAACCTGACCCGTGAGGAGGCCCGCACCCGGGCCCAGCTCCTCCACGTGGACGCGTACGACATCGAGCTCGACCTGAGCTCGGCCCGCGAAGGCGGCACCTTCCGGTCCACCACCGTGGTCCGGTTCGGTGCCAGCACCCCCGGGGCGTCCAGCTTCATCGACCTGGTGGCGCCGAGCGTCAGCGAGATCGTGCTCAACGGCGAGAGCCTGCCGGTCGCCAACTTCGCCGACAGCCGGATCGCCCTGCCCGGCCTGCGCGCCGAGAACGAGCTGCGGGTGGTCGCCGACTGCGCCTACACCAACACCGGCGAGGGCCTGCACCGCTTCGTCGACCCGGTCGACGGCGAGACCTACCTCTACACCCAGTTCGAGGTCCCGGACGCCCGCCGCGTCTTCGCCTCCTTCGAACAGCCGGACCTCAAGGCCGCGTTCCGGTTCACCGTGACCGCCCCCACCGGCTGGGTCGTCGTCTCCAACTCCCCCACCCCGACCCCGGCCGGCGAAGGCCCCACCCAGGTGTGGGAGTTCGAGCCCACCGGCCGGATCTCCTCGTACATCACCGCGCTGATCGCCGGCCCGTACGTCGGCGTCTTCGACAGCTACGAGAACGGCGCCCAGAAGGTGCCGCTCGGCGTCTACTGCCGGCCGTCGCTGCGTGAGTTCCTGGACGCCGACGCCGTGTTCGCCGTCACCAAGCAGGGGTTCGACTACTTCCAGGAGAAGTTCGACTTCGCCTACCCCTTCGCCAAGTACGACCAGCTCTTCGTCCCGGAGTTCAACGCCGGCGCGATGGAGAACGCGGGCGCCGTGACGCTGCGCGACCAGTACGTGTTCCGGTCCAAGGTGACCGACGCCGCGTACGAGTCGCGGGCCGCGACCATCCTGCACGAGCTGGCCCACATGTGGTTCGGCGACCTGGTCACCATGGAGTGGTGGAACGACCTCTGGCTGAACGAGTCGTTCGCGACCTTCGCCGAGGCCGTCTGCCAGGCCGAGGCCCCCGGCTCCAAGTGGCCGCACTCCTGGACCACCTTCGCCAACCAGATGAAGACCTGGGCCTACCGCCAGGACCAGCTCCCCTCCACCCACCCGATCATGGCCGAGATCAACGATCTCGAGGACGTCATGGTCAACTTCGACGGCATCACCTACGCCAAGGGCGCCTCGGTGCTCAAGCAGCTGGTGGCGTACGTCGGGCAGGACGCCTTCTTCAAGGGCGTCCAGGCCTACTTCAAGCGCCACGCCTGGGGCAACACCCGCCTCAGCGACCTGCTCGGCGCCCTGGAGGAGACCAGCGGCCGCGACCTCGGCGCCTGGTCCAAGGCCTGGCTGGAGACGGCCGGCATCAACATCCTGCGCCCCGAGCTGACGCTGGCCGCCGACGGCACCATCGAGTCGCTCGCGGTCCTGCAGGAGGCGCCCGCGCTGCCCGCCGGCGCCAAGGGCGAGGCCGTGCTGCGCCCGCACCGGATCGCCATCGGCGCCTACGAGCTGCAGGACGGCAAGCTCGTCCGCACCGAGCGGATCGAGCTGGACGTCGACGGGGCCCGTACCGCCGTGCCGCAGCTGACCGGCCGCCGCAAGCCCGCCGTGCTGCTGCTCAACGACGACGACCTGTCGTACGCCAAGGTCCGCCTGGACGAGGACTCGCTGGCCTTCGTCACCGAGCACCTCGGCGCCTTCGCCGACTCGCTGCCGCGCGCCCTGTGCTGGGCCTCCGCCTGGGACATGACCCGCGACGGCGAGCTGGCCGCCCGCGACTACCTGACGCTGGCCCTCTCCGGCCTGCCCCGGGAGTCCGACATCGGCGTCGTCCAGTCGGTGCACCGCCAGGTCCGCGCCGCGCTGGACGTCTACACCGACCCGGCCTGGCGCGAGCAGGGCCTCGGCCGCTGGGCCGCCGCCGCCGAGGAGCAGCTGCGCGCCGCCGAGCCCGGCAGCGACCACCAGCTGGCCTGGACCCGCGCGCTGGCCGCCGTCGCCCGCACTGACGGGCAGCTCGCGCTGCTCGCCGGCCTGCTGGACGGCTCGGTCGAGCTGAAGGGCCTGGCCGTCGACACCGAGCTGCGCTGGACGCTGCTCGGGCGGCTGGCCGCCGCCGGCCGCGCCGACGAGGCGGCCATCGAGGCCGAACTCGCCCGGGACCGCACGGCCGCCGGCGAGGAGCACGCCGCGACCTGCCGCGCCGCCCGGCCGACCGCCGCCGCCAAGGCGGAGGCCTGGGCCTCGGTCGTCGAGTCGGACAAGCTGACCAACTACATGCAGGACGCGGTCATCGCCGGCTTCGTCGACTCGGACCAGCGCGAGCTGCTCGCGCCCTACACCGCGAAGTACTTCGCGGCGGTCAAGGACGTCTGGGAGAGCCGCAGCCACGAGATCGCGCAGCAGATCGTGGTCGGGCTCTACCCCTCCGTCCAGGTCGAGCAGGCCACCCTGGACGCCACCGACGCCTGGCTGGCCTCGGCCGAGCCGGTGCCGGCCCTGCGCCGCCAGGTCGTGGAGGCCCGTGACGGCGTCGAGCGCGCCCTGCGGGCCCAGGCCGCCGACCGGGCGGCGGGCGCCCGGGAGCTGGGGCACTGAGGGTACTGAGGCACTGACGTACTGAGGTGTTCGAGACACCCGTGGGCGGGCCGGTGCCGGAGGTGATCCACCTCCGGCACCGGCCCGCTCCGGCGTTCCCGGCCCGGGCTCTGTCGATCCCGTAGGGATTTTCAAAGGAAACGCCCATCTTCCGGTGGCACGCTGGCTCGCCAAGGAGGCCAGCCCATGACCACTCCCGCCACCACCGCCCGCCGGGCCCACCGGACACCCCCTCGCCCGGCCCGCCGACCCCGGCTGCCCGCCGACACCCTCGCCGCCACCGTCCTCGCCCTCGTCGGGGCCGGCGCGGCCGCCGTGCTGGCGCTCTGGTGGCAGGACACCCGGTCGATCAGCGGCGCGGACCAGTGGCTGACCGGCGCCGGGCGGATCACCGGCCTGCTGGCCGGCTACACCGCGCCCGTCCTGATCCTGCTGACGGCCCGGCTCCCACCGCTGGAACGCGGCCTCGGCGCGGACCGCCTGACCCGCTGGCACGCCGCCGGCGGCCGCTACCTGGTCGGCCTGCTCACCGTCCACGTGCTCACGATCGTGTGGGGCTACGCGCTGACCGTGCACCGGAACGTGGCCGGCGAGGCCGTCGACGTCGTGCTGCACTACCCGGACATGCTGAAGGCGACCTTCGCCACCCTGCTGATGCTCGGCGTCGGCGCCGTCTCGGCCCGGGCCGCCCGCCGCCGGATCGGCTACGACACCTGGTACCACCTGCACCTGACGACCTACCTGGCGGTCGCCCTCGGCTTCGGCCACCAGCTCACCAACGGCGCCGACCTCGGCCCCGGGCCCGCCCGGGCCGGGTGGTACGCGCTGTACCTGGGCACCGCCGCCGCGGTGGGCTGGTACCGGCTGGCCGTCCCCGCCCTGCGCGACCGGCGGCACCGGCTGCGGGTCGCCGAGGTCCGGCCCGAGGCACCCGGGGTCGTCTCGGTCTTCGTCACCGGGCGGCGGCTGCCGGAGCTGCGGGCCGAGGCCGGCCAGTTCTTCCGGTTGCAGTTCCAGGCCCCCGGACTGCGCTGGACGGCCAACCCGTACTCACTGTCCGCGCCGCCGCACCCCGACTTCCTGCGCTTCACGGTCAAGGACCTCGGCCGGCACAGCGCCGCCGTGGCGGCCCTGAGGCCCGGTACCGCCGTCCGCGCCGAGGGACCGTACGGCGCCCTCACCGCCCGCCGGGTCCGGGACCGGGGCCGGCCCGTGCTGCTGCTGGCGGCCGGGGTGGGGATCACGCCGCTGCGGGCCCTGTTCGAGAGCCTGCCGGCGCCGCGCGGCGGGCTGACCCTGGTCTATCGGGCCAGCAGCGCGGCGGACGTGCTGTTCCGGGCGGAGCTGGCCACGGTCGCGGCCGCGCGGGGCGCCCGGGTGCACTACCTGCTCGGCCCGCGCGCGGAGGTCGGTGACACCGGCGCCGCGCTCGCCCGGCTGGTCCCGGGGCTGGCCCGGCAGGAGGTCTTCCTCTGCGGGCCGGACGCGCTGGCCGAGGCCACCGTCCGGTCGCTGCGGGCGGCCGGGGTGCCCCGCGGGCGCATCCACCACGAGTCGTTCAGCCTGTGAGGCCCGGCCTCGTCCGGTCCGTGAGGCCCGGCCTGGCAGGGCCGCGCAGCCGGCCGTCATCAGAAACCACCGTCCCCAGATCCTTTCGGGAGTCCCCGTGCGCAGAGCCGTCGTCGCCAGCAGCGCCACCGTGGCCGGCATAGTCCTGCTGCTCTCGCTCAAGCCGCACGAGGCGGCCACCGTCCCGGCCGCCGTCGGCACGGGCACCGGTACGGGAACGGGCGCCGGGACCGGCAGCGAGGCCGATGCCGCGAGCCCGTCCGCCGGGACGGGCGCCGCCGCCGGGACCGTGCGGACGGTCACCGGCACCGCCGCCGACACCCGGTTCGGCCCGGTCCAGGTCAAGGTCACCCTGGACGGCACGAAGATCACCAAGGTGGAGGCGATCCAGTACCCCACGCACGACCGGCGCGACCAGGAGATCAACAGCTACGCGGTGCCGCTGCTCAACCAGGAGGCCGTCGACGCGCAGAGCGCCGACATCGACGTCGTCTCCGGCGCCACCTTCACCAGCCAGGGCTACACCACCTCGCTGCAGAGCGCCCTCGACCGGGCGGCCGGCCGATGACCGCCTCGCCGAGTGCCCTCCCGGCCACGTCGTTCCGCGTCGTACGGCCCGCCGCCGGTCACGGCGCCCCGCTGCGGCACGCCGAGCACGTGATGGGCACCGTGTTCTCGTTCACCGTCCGCGACGCGGGGCAGGGCGCCCGGCGGGCCGGCGTGGAGGCCGCGCTGCGGCGGGCCGTGGACCGGCTGCACCGGATCGACCAGGTCTTCTCCCCCTACTGGCGGGACAGCCAGGTCAGCCGGCTGGCCAGGGCCGAGACCACCCTCGCCGACTGCGACCCGGAGGTCGCCGAGGTGCTCGACCGCTGCCGGGAGGTCGCCGACGAGACGGACGGCTGGTTCACCGCCCACCCCGGCGGGCGGCTGGATCCGAGCGGCTGGGTGAAGGGCTGGGCCGTGGAGGAGGCGGCCGGCCTGCTCCGCGCGGCGGGTGCGAGCGACCTCAGCGTCTCCGGCGGCGGCGACGTCCAGTGCGTCGGCGGCCCGTGGCGGGTCGGGATCGCCCACCCCACCAGGCCCGGCGCCCTCAGCGCGGTGGTGGCGGGCCACGACCTGGCGGTGGCCACCTCGGGCACCGCCGAGCGCGGCCCGCACATCCTGGACCCGCACAGCGGCCGGCCGGCCACCGGCCTGCTCTCGCTCACCCTGGTCGGCCGGGGCCTGGCCCGTACCGACGCCCGGGCCACGGCGGCCTTCGCGATGGGCCCCCGGCGCGGCCTGGCCTGGGCCGAGGCCCGCCCCGGCCTGGAGGCGCTGGCGGTCCTGCCGGACGGCCGCAAGCGCTGGACGAGCGGCTTCCCCGCCCTGGTGGCGTCGGGCGTCCCGCTCGGCCGGGCCTGACGGGACCGGCCCGGCCCCGTACGCGGTGGCCGGCCCGACAAGCGACCGCCGCGCGCGCCGGGCCCCGCCCGACACGCGACCGCCCCGCCGGCCACGGTGGGCGGGCGGGGCGGTCGTACGGCGTGATCCGGTGGGAGGCGCCTACTTCTTCTTGTCCTTGCCGACCACCGACGGCAGCATGACGAGACCGGCGATGACCGCGAACAGCACGATCGGGATCGCCACGTACAGGCCGAGGGTCTGGGCAACGCTCAGACCGGCGCCCGGGTCGTCGCCGTCGTCCCGGGTCAGGGCCATGGCGGGCGACGACATCAGCATCATCAGCGTGGCCGCTGCGGAGACCGCACCGGCGCGCAAAGCGTTCCTCTTGTCCACGTTTCCACCGTACCGGCCCCTTACCCGGGGCCGCGCGCCGGGGTCAGCCTTCCGGGCCCGCCGCCGGGGCCGGGCCGGGGCGCTGCGCCTCCGCGGGTTCCTTCGCGCCCGCCGCGCCCGTCCTGCCCTTCCCGTCCTCCCCGCCGCCTTGACGGTTCAGCTCCGCCAGCACCGAGACGAGGGCGGCGGTGCCGGGTGCGGCGGCCAGCCGGTCGAGGGTGAGCGGCCGGCCGGCCGCGTCCGCCACCGGGAGCCGCCAGTTGGGGTACTGGTCCCAGGTGCCGGGCAGGTTCTGCGGGCGCGGGTCGCCGACGGTGTCGGGCAGCCAGACGCCCACCAGCTCGGCCGGCGTCGCCAGCAGGAACCGGTGCAGCACCTGCGGGTCCAGCGGCTCACCCTTCGCCAGCAGGCCCAGCCGGGTCAGTTCGGCCCGCCAGTCGGCCAGTTCGGCCGCCGCCTCGGCCTGCTCCTCGCCCAGCGCGCGGGCCAGCAGCCCCAGCCGGTGGCGCAGCTCCACGTGCTCGCCGGAGAGGCGGGCGGCGGTGCTCGGCAGGTCGTGCGTGGTCAGGGTGGCCAGGCAGTCGGCGCGCCAGCGGGCGGGCGGCAGGATCTCGCCCTTCGCCTGCCAGTCCCGCTCGAACCACAGGACGGAGGTGCCGAGGATCCCGCGCGCCGCCAACACCTCGCGCACGCCCGGTTCGACCGTCCCGAGGTCCTCACCGATGACCGCCGTCCCGGCCCGGTGCGCCTCCAGGGCCAGCACGCCGAGCATCGCCTCCGCGTCGTAGCGCACGTACGCGCCCTCGGTCGGGCGGTGGCCCTCCGGCACCCACCAGAGCCGGAACAGCCCCATCACATGGTCGATCCGCAGCGCGCCGGCGTGCCGGGCGGCCGAGCGCAGCAGTTCGGCGTACGGGGCGTAGCCGGCGGCGGCCAGCGCGTCCGGGCGCCAGGGCGGCAGGCCCCAGTCCTGGCCGTGGGCGTTGAAGGCGTCCGGCGGGGCGCCGGTGGAGATGCCGGTGGCCAGCACGTCCTGGAGCGCCCAGGCGTCCGCGCCGTTCGGGTGCACGCCGACGGCGAGGTCGTGGATCAGCCCGACGGTCATACCGGCCCGCTCGGCGGCCTGCTGGGCCTGCCCGAGCTGCTCGTCCACCTGCCAGGCCAGCCAGCGGTGGAACTCCACCCGGGCGGCAAGCTCGCCGCTCGCCAGCGTGACGTGCGGGCTGTCGGGGCGGCGCAGGCCCTTCGGCCAGGCGTGCCAGTCACTTCCGTGCGCCTCGGCGAGCGCCGACCAGACGGCGTACTTCTCCAGCCACGCGCCCTCCCGCCGGACGTACGCCCGGTACGCGGCCTCGCGCCCCACCCCGCGCGGGGCCTGGTGCAGCAGCTCCAGTGCCTCGCTCTTCAGCGTCCAGACCGCGTCCCGGTCGATCAGCCCGTCGTGCTCCAGCACCTCCGCCCGCAGCAGGCCGGCCCGGCGCGCCAGGTCCTCCACCCGGCCGCGCTGCCCCGGCCGCAGGTACGCGTACTCGGGGACGGCCTCGACCCGCAGGTGCACCGGATCGGCGAACCGTCGCGAGGAGGGGCGGTACGGCGACGGGTCGGAGGGCACCCCCGGCAGCGCCGCGTGCAGCGGGTTGATCTGCACGAAGCCGGCGCCCAGCCCGGCGCCCGCCCACTGCGCCAGCTCGGCGAGGTCCCCCAGGTCGCCCATCCCCCAGGACCGCTCCGACAGCACCGAGTACAGCTGCGCCAGGAACCCCCAACTGCGGCCCCGCAGAGCGTCCAGCCGCTCCGGCGCGACGATCAGCGCCGCCTCTGCCCGCCGCTCGCCCACCACGGCCAGCAGCCGGTGCCGGCCGAGCGGCAGGTCCGCGGGCAGCCAGTGCGAGCGGGCGGCGGGCAGCGTCCACTCGCCGCCGTCCTCCAGCTCGATGCTCACCCGGGCGTCGGCCGGCACGTCCAGCGCCGTCCGCCGCCCGGCCCGCACCACCACGCTCGGCGGCAGCAACCTGGCCTTGGCCTGCGCCAGATGACGCTCCATCGACTCCCTGACGGCCTCCGGCGTCCCCGCCTCCACCCCCAGCGCGGCCAGCACCGCCACCAGCGTCCGCGCGCCCACCGGCACCGGCCCGCTGCCCGGGTCGTACGTACTGTCCACGCCGTGCGCGTGCGCCAGCGCCACCAACTCCGGCGGAGGCGGCGGGGCGTCCTGCGCCGGCACCTGCCGGCTGCCTGTTTCGTCACGGTCGAGGTATGCGGCCACTCGCGGCTCCTGCGGGTCTCGGCGACGCCCGTACGGGACAGCACAAGTCCTACCCGCGCGGGGGTCGGCCGACCCGGCACGACACGACGGGGCGGGGGCGGTGCGGCGGGACGGGTGACGGGGGCGAGGCGCTCGCCTCCCGGACCGAGCAGCGGCCGGAGGTCCGGCGTCGGCCGGGGCATCCGGGCGGACGTCCCGCCGCACTGCCCCCGCCCCGTCGTGTCGGGTGCCCCGGCAACGCCCGGCCCCCGGTGGCCGACACCACGGCGCGCAGGCGACGCCTCCCCCGTACCGCTTCAGGCGGCTGTCACGGCCTTCGACGACGAGGCGGCCCGGTCCGATCCGACGAACCCACCCGGACCGGGAACACGCCGTGTCGAGCGCACCGCCCACGAACGGATTAACCATCACAAACCGGATATACAAGCCGCCCACGTTGACACCGCCTGTCTCAGCTGGTGGGCTTTGGCCGCGACCGGGGATCGTGGGTGGCCGAGCGCGGCACCCGGGTCGGTCGCCGATCGATGATCACTCCGTGCGTCCGGCCCGTTGACCTGGGCACTCACTGCGAGGAGGCCCCCTGTGCAGTCCCGTGTGTCCGTCGCCGCCGGCCGCAGGCTGAGGCAGCAGTTGGAGCAGAGCGCCGCCCTGCGGGACGTGCTGCAGCACCCGGCCGCGCTGGCGGCCCGGCGGGCGACCGCGCGGACGGCCCGGCAGTTGGCGCCGCGGGCGGCGGACCGGCTGATAGCCGACATCAAGGGGACGGAGCCGTTGCTGGCGTCCGTACGGGCCGAGCGGGCGGTGGCCGCGGGCGCGGTGCGGGTCCCCTCGCAGCGTCGGCGGACCCTGCAGGTCGCGGCGACGCTGTCGGCGGCCGCGGTGGTCGGCGGGCTGCTGGTGAGCGCCCCGTCCTCGTACGCGGCGCCGACGGCGTACGCGGCGGCGGCCGACGTGGTGGGCGGGGAGGCGCAGACGCCGCTGGGGAGCCTGGCGAATCCGCAGGTCTTCCCGCGTCCGCAGCAGCAGACGGTGGCGGGGCGGCCGGTGTCGGTGCCGGCCGAGGTGACGCTGGTGCTGGCGCCGAAGGCGGACGACGCCGCGGTGGACGCGGTGCGCGAGGTGCTGTCGATCGCCGGGGCGAGCACGTTGACGCCGCGGCCGGAGTCGCCGCAGCCGGCGGCCGGTTCGCTGGTGGTGTACGTGGGCGGCCCGGCCGAGGGCGCCGATCCGGTGGTGGACCAGGTGCTGCGCGAGCTGGCGGCCACCGCGGGCGACAAGGACAGCGCCGTGCCCTCGCCGGCCGGGCTGCCGGCCGGCGGGTACGTGCTGTCGGCGGGTCAGCTGGCGGCGCAGGGCGGCGGGACGTACGGCGCGGTGGTGCTCGCGGGCGTGGACGCCACCGGCACCTACTACGCGGCGCAGAGCCTGCGGCAGCTGCTGGCGGCCGTCCCGGCCGGTCAGGGCCAGGCGCCGGCGCCGGGCGGCGAGCCCGTCGCGCAGCCTGCCCAGGCGAACGCCGGCACCCTGGGCCTGCCGGGGATCTCGCTGCGCGACTGGCCGGGCGGCGCGCCGGTGCGCGGCACCGCCGAGGCCTTCTACGGCCGGCCGTGGACCCAGCAGCAGCGGCTGGACCAGTTGGACTTCCTGGGCCGCTCCAAGCAGAACTTCTACCTCTACGCCCCCGGCGACGACCCGTACCGCCTCGCCCGCTGGCGGGACGCCTACCCGGCCGCGCAGGCCGAGGAGCTGGCGGCGCTGGCCGCCGAGGCCCGCCGCAACCACATCACGCTGGGCTACGCGATCGACCCCGGTCAGTCGTTCTGCTACAGCTCCGGCAAGGACGTGGACGCGCTGATCGCGAAGCTGGACGGGCTGCGCCGGATCGGTTTCGGCTCCTTCCAGCTGCAGTTCCTGGACGTCAGCTACGACGAGTGGCACTGCGGCGGGGACAAGCGCGCCTTCGGCTCCGGGCCGGCCGCGGCCGCCAAGGCGCAGGCCGAGCTGGTCGGCAAGGTGCAGCAACGGCTGATCGCGAAGAACCCGGGGCTGGCGCCGCTGTCCGTGGTGCCGACCGAGTACCACCAGCAGGGCTCCACGCCGTACCGCAAGGCCCTGGCGGCGGCGCTGCCCGAGGGCGTGCAGATCGCCTGGAGCGGGGTCGGGGTGATCCCCGAGAAGATCACCGGCGCTCAGGCCGCCGACACCGGCGCGCTGTACGGGCACCCGCTGGTCACCCTGGACAACTACCCGGTCAACGACTCCAGCCCGGACCGCCTCTACCTGGGCGCCTACACCGGCCGGGACCCGGAGGTCGCGGCCCGCTCGGCCGCCCTGCTGACCGGTGCGATGCAGCAGCCGGTGGCCTCCCGGATCGCGCTCGCCACGGCGGGCGACTTCGCCTGGAACCCGGCCGGCTACCAGCCGGACGAGTCCTGGAAGGCCGCCGTGCGCTCGCTGGCCGGCCCCGCCGCGGGCCCGGTCACCGGCCCGGCCTCGGTGCTGGGCGCGGTCACCGCGCTGGCCGGCAACAGCTCCTCGTCCCCGCTGGCCAAGCAGGAGTCCGGCTACCTGGCGCCGCTGCTGGAGCGGTTCTGGTCGGCGCTGGAGCCGGCCTCCGGCAACGCCCCCGACCAGGCGAGGCTGCTGGACGCGGCGGCCCCGCTGCGGGAGGCCTTCGGGGCGATGGCGGCGGCTCCGCAGACCCTGGCGGGCGACCGGGCGACGGCCGCGCTGGCCGCCGAGGCCGGCCCCTGGCTGGCCCCGCTGCGGGCGTACGGGCTGGCCGGGCAGTCCGCGATCGACATGCTGCTGGCGCAGCGCGGCGGTGACGGCACGGCTGCCTGGAAGGCCCGGGTGGAGCTCGGCCGGCTGCGCGACCAGGCCGGTCAGAGCCCGGCGACGGTCGGCGGGGGCGTGCTGGGCCCCTTCCTGGAGCACGCCGTGCGGGTGGCGGACACCTGGGCCGGGGTGGCGGGCGGCAGCGTGACGCCGACCAGCACCCTGGGCGCCGCGAACGAGCACCCGCCGGCGCTGATGACGGACGGGGAGGCCGGCACCTTCTACTGGAGCTCCGCGCCGCCGCAGCCCGGCGACTCGGTGGGGATATCGCTCGGCGACGGGCGCCCGGTCGGCAGCGTGACGGTACTGATGGGCTCCTGGGGCAACGGCCCGGACGCCGCGACCGCGGTGGACGACTACATCCGGGACGGGGTGCTGGAGTACTCCACCGGCGAGGGCGGCTGGAAGCAGCTGGCCCAGGTCAGCCGGCAGAAGAGCGTCACGGCGCCGGTGCCGGCCGGCGAGGTGGTGAGGGCGGTGCGGCTGCGGGCCACGGCCGCGCAGAAGACCGCCGTCGCGATCCGCGAGTTCACCGTCACGGCGCCGGGCGAGGTCCCGACGAGCGTCTCCGGCGGCCCGGCGGCGACGCCCGGCTTCTCGGCCGCGGCCGTGCTGGACAACAACCCGGACACCGCCTACCGGGCGGCCACCGCGCCCACCGCCGCCGACGAGCCGCTGACCGTGGAGCTGGGCGCCGACCGTCCACTGGACCGCCTCACCGTGCTGACCGACCCGGGCGTGCGGGCCACCGCGACGGTGCAGGTGCGCCGGGCGGACGGCAGCTGGGCGGAGATCGGCACGGTCCGGCCCGGCTACAACGAGCTGCCGGCCGGCGGGCTGCCGGCGGGCGCGGTCCGGCTGACCTGGCAGCCCGGCGGGGAGCCGCCGGTCGTCAACCAGGTGATCCCCTGGTACGCGGACACGCCGGCCGCGCGGCTGAGCCTGTCGGACACCGCGGTGGACGTGGTGACCGGCGCGTCCGCGCCCGCGCAGACCCGCGCGTTCGTCGAGGCCGGCCGGCCGGAGGGGGTGACCGGTGAGCTGCGCACGGAGGTGCCGCCGATCGCCAAGGGGCTGACGGTCACTCCGGTGGCCGCCGTGACGGTGCCGCGCGGCGGCCGGGTGGGGACCCCGCTGCTGATCACGGCCACCCCGGAGACGCCCTCCGGGACGTACCAGGTGCCGGTGGTGTTCACGGCGGGCACGGCCAGCGTGCGGCAGGTGCTGCAGGTGCACGTGGTGCCGCCGACCGGTGGCGCCGACCTGGCGCCGACCGCGACGGCGACCTCCTCGGGCGACGAGACGCCGGCCTTCCCGGCCTCGGCGGTGGCCGACGGCGACCCGAAGAGCCGCTGGTCCTCGCCCGCCTCGGACAGCGCCTGGGTGCAGCTCAAGCTGCCGCAGGCGGTCCACCTGGGCGCGGTGGTGCTGCACTGGCAGGCCGCGTACGCCGCCTCGTACAAGGTGCAGACCTCGGCGGACGGGGTGTCCTGGACGACGGTGGCCTCGGTGGACGACGGCGGCGGCGGCACCGAGACGGTCCGCTTCGACGCGCCGGGCGCGGTGTACCTGCGGGTGCAGGGCGTGTCGCGGGCCACCAAGTACGGGTACTCGCTCTGGGGCATCGAGACCTACGCGGTCACGCCGGCCGCGCCGCCGGTGGCACCTCCCGTGCAGCCGGGCGCTCCGGCCGCGCCCCCCGCCGCGCCCCCGGCGCAGCCGCACTGACGCGCGCCGCCGCCGTAAGGACGGCGGGCCGCCGGCGCTCCCGCTCGGGGTGCGTCGGCGGCCCATGAGGCGTACCGGGATATGACGGGGCAGGCCCTTTGTGGAGCGGGATCAGGCGGAGAGCGGTTCGGGCTGCTCCCCGCGGCGGCCCGGCGCGGGGCGCGCGGGGGCGCCGTGCACCGGGAGGGAATGGGCGGCGTGCGCCCGGCCGAGCGGTACCGGGTGGGCCCCGGCGAACTCGGTATGGTCGTGGTGCTCGTACTCCCGGAACTGGTCGTTCGCCCCGTACGGCTCCAGGTAGGGCCGCCAGCGCGGGTCCTTGATCCCGGTGCCGATGATGCGCCAGGCCAGGCCGCTGGGCGGGGCGGGCTGGCGCTTCATCCGCCAGCCGAGTTCGGTGAGGTGCCGGTCGGCCTTGGTGTGGTTGCAGCGGCGGCAGGCCGCCACGACGTTGTCCCACCGGTGCTGGCCGCCCCGGCTGCGCGGGATGACGTGGTCGACGCTGGTCGCGGCGGCCCCGCAGTAGACGCAGCGCCCGTGGTCACGGGCGAACAGAGCGCGGCGGGTGAGCGGGACGGGCCCGCAGAAGGGGACCCGGACGAAGCGGGTCAGCCGGACGACGGACGGCGCCGGAAGGGCGCTGGTGGCGCTGTGCAGAGTGACTCCCGAGTCCTCCAGGCTGACCGCCTTGTGGTTGAGGACCAGGATGAGTGCGCGGCGCATCGATACGACGCCGAGTGGCTCGTAGGACGCGTTGAGGACCAGGACATGCGGCACGGATGCCTCCTTGGACGCCTGCGGCGCGTGGCTCGCGCCGGGACGAGCGGTTCGACCACGCAGCGGGTGCGTGATCTCCCCCAGTGTCGCCTTACGTGTTCGCGCGGCGCCACCACTCCTGTGTAACGGACCTGACGTGAATTCCGGATGTGTCTTCCGTCATACCCGGTATGCCCAGGTCGCGGCCGGGTTGCACCCGACGCGCCGGGGTGTCCTCGGCGCGTCGTCACCCGCCCGCCCCTCGGCGGTCACCGTCCGCCGTCACCCGGCGTCGGCCCGGCCGCGGACGGCCGGAGCAGCCCTGACTGCCTGTCCGGGACGGCCCCGGGCGGCCGCTAGGCTGGTTCGGACGGCCTTCGGGCCCGGGAGCGGCGCCGCACCGGGTCCCCGGCGGCCCTCCACCGCTCCCTGCAGGAAGGCCCCGCACGTGTCCTGGTCCGGTGTCACCGGTCTCCTCGCCGACGCGACCCCGACGACGGCTCCCACGGCCCCCACCCCCGGCACGGGCCAGCCGCCGTCCGGCCTGCCCGGGCTCGACCTCAGAATCCCCACCAGCGCGGACGAGGTCACCAGCAGCACCAAGGAGGCGGCCGGCTGGCTGGACGCGCACTGGCAGGAGTGGGTCGCCGGCGGTATCCGGATCGTCTTCATCGTGGTGCTCGCGCTGGTGCTGCGGGCCATGGTGCGCAAGCTGATCACCCAGTTGATTGGGCGGATGACCAAGCCCGCCGAGGGCGAGGCCGCCGAGCCGAGCCGGCTGGGCGGGCTGCTGGCGAACACCGGGGTGGTCAACCCGGAGCGGCGTCAGCAGCGCTCGGAGGCGATCGGCTCAGTGCTGCGCAGCGTGGCCTCGTTCACCATTCTGGGAACGGCCGCGCTGATGGTGCTGTCGGCCCTGGGGGTGAATCTCGCGCCGCTGCTGGCCAGTGCCGGTGTCGCGGGTGTGGCGATCGGTTTCGGCGCCCGCAACCTGGTGACGGACTTCCTCTCCGGGGTCTTCATGATCATGGAGGACCAGTACGGGGTCGGGGACGAGATCGACACCGGGGTGGCCACCGGCACGGTGCTGGAGGTCGGCCTGCGGGTGACCAAGCTGCGCGGGGCGAACGGCGAGATCTGGTACATCCGCAACGGCGAGGTGAAGCGGATCGCCAACATGAGCCAGGGCTGGTCGACCGCCTCGGTGGACGTCCAGGTCGGCTACAAGGAGGACCTGGTCCGGGTCGAGGCGCTGATCCTGGAGACGGCGGAGGCGCTGTCCAAGGAGTCCCCGTACGACGAGCTGATCTGGGCGCCGTTCTCGGTGCTCGGGGTGGAGTCGGTGGCGGCGGACTCGGTGGTGCTGCGACTGGAGGCGAGGACGGCCCCGGGCAGGTCCGCGCTGGTGGGCCGCGGTCTTCGGCAGCGACTGAAGGCGGCCTTCGACCTGGCGGGGATCAAGCTCAAGGAGGAGGTCCCGACCGCGGCCGCCGCCGCGACCGCGGCTGCCGCGGTCGCCCCGGTGCTGGTGGCGGACGCCGGCCCGCCGTCGGCGCTGGCCGATCCGGCCTCGCCGCGGTCGCTGGCCGCGGCGCCGATACCGGCTCCGGCCCGTCCGGCCGACGAGGCCGGGCCCGGGTCCCTCAAGACCACCTGAGCCGGCCTGCGCGGCCTCCGGGCCCTCGTCCCGGCCGGTCCGCCGCCGGGGCCGCCGCGGCCCCGGCCCGGGCGTCCGCGCGGACGGCCCGCGACGCCTCCCACCGAGCCCCGTCCCCCTTGCCGGGGGGCGGGGCTCGGTCGTGTCCGGTAACGCTTCGGCATCCACCTGCGGGCGGGCCATTGACACCCTGCTGAGCCGGGTTCTACGGTCCTCTCCAAGCGACTGGAAAGTTTCCTAACAGTTCTTGTCGCAACCACCGGGCGACCCCGCCCGGTCACCGCGGCCTGCCGGGCCCGAGCCACCCCGGCCTGCCGGGCCCACCCGACCCCGGCCTGCCGGCCGGGCCACCGAAAGAGGAGGATCGACCTGTGACCGAGAACACCAGCCGCCTCCCCCTCGCCGGTACCCCCAGCCTGCTGCGCGCCATCAACGACCGGGCCGCCCTCCAGCTGCTGCTGGAGAACGGGCCGCTCTCCCGCACCCAGATCGGCACCCTCACCGGCCTGTCCAAGCCCACCGCCTCCCAGCTGCTGGCCCGCCTGGAGGCCGCCGGGCTGGTGGTGCCGGTCGGCACCACCGAGGGCGGCCCCGGGCCGAACGCGCAGCTCTACCAGGTCGACCCGGCCGCCGGGTACGTCGCCGGGCTGGACGTCACCACCAGCCAGGTCCGGGTCGCGGTCGCCGACATCACCGGCCGCACCCTCGCCGAGCACGTCGTCCCCACCAAGGGCTGGCCCGCCGCCGCCACCGTGGAGAAGGTCGGCGAGGCGGTCGCCGAGACCGTCCGCCGGGCCGGCCTCGCCCCCGGCAGCCTGCGCGAGATCGTGATCGGCGTCGGCGGCGCCCCCGACCCGGTGAGCGGCAAGCTCCGCTACGCCTCGCACCTGCCCGGCTGGCACTCGCCGCGGCTCACCGACGAGCTCTCGGCCGCGCTGGACGCGCCGGTGAGCATCGAGAACGACGTCAACCTGGCCGCCGTCGCCGAACAGGCTTCCGGCGCCGCCCAGGGCTGCGAGGACTTCGTCCTACTCTGGGCCGGTGAGGGCACCGGCGCCGCGATCGTGATCGCCGGCCGCCTGCACCGGGGGTTCACCGGGGGCGCCGGGGAGGTCGGCTACATGCCGGTGCCCGGGGCACCGGTGGTCCGCGACGTCCGCCGGAAGAACTCCGGCGGGTTCCAGGAACTCGTCGGCGCACCGGCCGTCCGGGCACTCGCCCGGGAGCACGGCCTGACCGCGCCGACCGCCGAGGAGGCGGTCCTGCTGGCCCTGGAGACCCCGGGCGCCGGCGACGACTTCCTCACCGCGCTGGCCGGGCGCCTCGCCGTCGGGCTGGCCGTGATCGTCTCCGTCGTCGACCCCGAGCTCGTGGTGGTCTCCGGCGGCGTCCCGATCGCCGGCGGCGAGCGGCTGCGCCTGCTCGTCGAGGACGAGCTGGCCCGGATCGCGATCACCCGGCCGGAGGTCCGCAGCAGCGCGCTGCCCGGACCGCCCGTCCTGCACGGGGCGCTGCAGCGCGCACTGGCCGCCGCCCGCGAGGCGGTCTTCTCCACCCACTGACGCTCCGCCGCCCGACAGACCCTTCCCCGCCCGACTTCCCCGCACCGACTTCCCCGCACCCGACACCGCACCGCACCGCAGCTGAGGAAGACTCAGAACCGCGCCGCACCCGACACCGCGACCGCAGCACACCTTCCCCCAACCCCCGCCGGGCGACGAGGCAATGACGCCTGCCCGCGCACCCCCCAGGAGGACCTCGAAGTGCACGCCACCACCTCCCGCAGAGCCCGCCGTACGATCGCCGCCGTCACCGGAAGCGCCGTCCTGGCCCTGCTCGCCACCGCCTGCACCGGCACCAACTCCGGTGGCGGCAACGACGATTCGGCCAGCGGCAAGGACGTCACGATCACCTTCTGGCACGGTTGGAGCCAGGACAGCGAGACCAAGGCGATCAACGACAACATCGCCGCCTTCGAGAAGGCCCACCCGAACATCCACGTCAAGGCCGTCGGCAACATCGCGGACGACAAGACCAACCAGGCCCTGCGGGCCGGCGGCGACGACGCCCCCGACGTGGTGTCCTCCTTCACCACCAACAACGTCGGCACCTTCTGTTCGTCGAACGTCTTCGCGGACCTCAACCCGCTGCTGAAGAAGGACGGCATAGACGCCGCCAAGACCTTCCCGGCGGCGATGCTCAACTACACCCAGTTCAAGGGCAACCAGTGCTCGCTGCCGCTGCTCGGTGACGTGTTCGGCCTCTACTACAACAAGAAGGCCTTCGCCGCGGCCGGCATCACCGCGCCGCCGAAGACCTTCAGCGAGTTCGCCGACGCGGCCGCCAAGCTGACGATCGCCGACGGCGACGGCTTCAAGCAGCTCGGCTTCATGCCGAACTACCACGGCTACGAGTCGACCACCGAGCACTTCCTCGGCCAGTTCGGGCCCAGCTACTTCGGCTCCGACGGCAAGTCGAGCATCGCCACCGACCCCAAGGTCGCCGAGATGCTGACCTGGCAGAAGGGCCTGGTCGACAAGCTGGGCGGCTTCGACAAGCTGGAGAAGTACCGCGCCTCCTTCGGCGACGAGTTCAGCGCCAAGAACCCGTTCCACACCGGCCAGGTCGCGATGGCGATCGACGGTGAGTGGCGGACCGCCTCGCTGGCCACCGACAAGCCCGACTTCGAGTGGGCCACCGCGCCGTTCCCGGTGCCGGACGCCGAGGTCTCGACCTACGGCCGCGGCTACCAGACCGGCACCATCATCGGCATCGCCAAGAACAGCAAGAAGCAGGCCGCGGCCTGGGAGCTGGTCAAGTACCTGACCACCAACACCGACGCCGTGGTGAGCTTCGCCAACGCGATCCACAACGTGCCGAGCACCTTCGAGGCGCTGAACTCGCCGAAGCTGGACGCCGACGCGAACTTCAAGACCTTCCTGGACATCGCCAAGAACCCCAACTCCGGCACCACGCCCGCCAGCGTCAACGGCGGCGCGTACATCGTGTCCCTGCAGAACCTGGGCTACGACTACGAGTCGGGCAAGCAGACCGACCTGGCGGCCGGCCTCGCGGCCACCGCCAAGGAAATCGACGCCGCCGTGAACCAGGCGAAGTAGCGTAAGGCGAGCAACACATGGCAATCGCGTTCGGCTCCCGTAAGGCGAGTGCCGGACTCCCCGTCCCGGCGGCGCTTCGCAGCAAGCGCCGCCGGGCGGCGGCCCGCACCCTGGCCTTCCTCTCGCCCTGGCTGATCGGCTTCGGCTTCTTCTTCGTCTACCCGCTGGTCTCCACCCTCTACTTCTCCGTCACCCACTACGACGGGTTCACGACCCCGACGTTCACCGGCCTGAAGAACTGGTCGTACGTCTTCAACGACTACCCGTTCTTCTGGCAGGGCCTGCGCAACACCCTGTGGCTGGTCGTGGTGATGGTCTCGCTGCGGGTGGTCTTCGGTCTCGGCATCGGCATGCTGATCACCAAGGTGAAGACCGGTGCCGGGCTGTTCCGCACCTTCTTCTACCTGCCCTACCTGGCCCCGCCGGTGGCCGCCACGATGGCTTTCGCCTTCCTGCTCAACCCCGGTACCGGCCCGGTCAACCAGCTGCTCGGCGACCTCGGTCTGCCGGCTCCCGGCTGGTTCACCGACCCCAGCTGGTCCAAGCCCGCCCTGACCATGCTGGCCATGTGGGGCATCGGCGACCTGATGGTGATCTTCATGGCCGCCCTGCTGGACGTGCCGAAGGAGCAGTACGAGGCCGCCGAACTCGACGGCGCCGGACCGTTCCAGCGGTTCCGCTACGTGACCTTCCCGAACATCTCGCCGATCGTGATGTTCGCGGTGGTCACCGGGGTGATCCAGACCATGCAGTACTACACCCAGGCGATCGTCGCCGGGAAGGTCGCCAGCGGCGTGATCGGCGGGTCCGGCCAGCAGTTCGAACCCGGCTACCCCCAGGGCTCCACCTGGACCCTGCCGCAGATGGTCTACAACCTGGGCTTCCAGCGCTTCGACTACGGCTCGGCCTGCGTCATCGCCCTGATCCTGTTCGCCATCTCGATGGCGTTCACGTCGATCCTTCTGCGCCGCAAATCCGGCTTCATGGCGAACGAGGACTGACCCATGACACTCAGCACCACCCTCACCAAGCCCGCGGCCGCGCCCGGCTCCTCGAAGTCCGCCTCCGAGGCCGCCCGGACCGCCCGCCGGCGGGCCGCCCTGCACTGGGTCGCCGTGCACTCGACCGCGATCGCGGCCGCACTGTTCTTCGTCCTGCCGTTCGTGTTCGTCTTCCTCACCTCGGTGATGACCGACCAGCAGGCCCTCACCAAGAACCTCTGGCCCACCTCCTGGGAGTGGGGCAACTACGTCAAGGTGTGGCAGACCCCGGGCTTCCTCACCTGGTGGCGCAACACCCTGCTGTACGCGGGGCTCGGCACGCTGCTGACCGTGGTCTCCAGCCTGCCGGTGGCGTACGCGCTGGCCAAGTTCCGCTTCCGGGGCCGCAACCTCGCCCTGATGGCCGTCATCGCGATGATGATGCTGCCGCCGCAGGTCACCGTCATCCCGATGTACCTGTTCTGGGCGAAGCAGATGCACCTCAGCGGCACCCTCTGGCCGCTGATCATCCCGATGGCCTTCGGCGACGCGTTCTCGATCTTCCTGCTGCGCCAGTTCCTGCTGACCATCCCCAAGGAGTACATCGAGGCCGCCAAGATCGACGGCTGCGGTGACCTGCGGACGCTGCTCAGGGTCGTACTGCCGATGGCCAGACCGGCCATCGCCGCCGTGGCGCTCTTCCAGTTCTTCTACGCCTGGAACGACTACTTCGGCCCGCAGATCTACGCCAGCGAGAACCCCGGCGCCTGGACCCTCTCGTACGGGCTGGAGTCCTTCAAGGGCGCCCACCACACCAACTGGAACCTCACGATGGCCGCCACCCTCCTCGTCATGGCACCCGTCATCATCCTGTTCTTCTTCGCCCAGAAAGCCTTCATCGAAGGCGTCACACTGACAGGGGTCAAGGGCTGATGTCCCCCACGCTCAAGCTCGCCATCGTCGGCGGCGGATCCACCTACACCCCCGAACTCATCGACGGTTTCGCCCGGCTGCGCGACACGCTGCCGATCGGCGAACTCGTCCTGATCGACCCCGCCGCGGACCGCCTGGAGCTGGTCGGCGGTCTGGCCCGGCGGATCT
This sequence comes from Kitasatospora herbaricolor, assembly GCF_030813695.1. Classification (NCBI taxonomy): domain Bacteria; kingdom Bacillati; phylum Actinomycetota; class Actinomycetes; order Kitasatosporales; family Streptomycetaceae; genus Kitasatospora; species Kitasatospora herbaricolor. The sequence goes on along the minus strand of NZ_JAUSVA010000002.1, from coordinate 6,366,774 downwards.
TCGCCAAGCAGGGGCACCCCGGCACGATCAGCACCACCACGGACGTCGCGGCCGGCGTGCAGGGCGCGGACGCCGTCCTGCTGCAGCTGCGGGTCGGCGGACAGGCCGCCCGCGACCGGGACGAGACCTGGCCGCTGGAGTGCGGCTGCGTCGGCCAGGAGACCACCGGCGCCGGCGGCCTGGCGAAGGCCCTGCGGACCGTCCCGGTGGTGCTGGACATCGCCGAGCAGGTGCGCCGGGCCAACCCGGACGCCTGGATCGTCGACTTCACCAACCCGGTCGGCATCGTCACCCGGGCGCTGCAGAGCGCCGGGCACAAGGCGGTCGGCCTGTGCAACGTGGCGATCGGCTTCCAGCGGCGCTTCGCCAAGCACCTCGGCGTCGACCACGAGCTGATCCGGCTCGACCACGTCGGCCTGAACCACCTCACCTGGGAGCGCGGCGTCACCCTGCTCGACGCCCCCGGCAGCGCCACCGGCCGCGAGGTGCTGCCCGAGCTGCTGGCCGGCTTCGGCCAGGAGATCTCCGAGGACCTCCACCTGCCGCTGCCGGTGATCCGGCGCCTCGGCGTGGTCCCCTCGTACTACCTGCGGTACTTCTACCAGCACGACGTGGTGGTGGAGGAGCTGAAGGCGAAGGGCTCGCGGGCCTCCGAGGTCGCCGCGATCGAGCGGCAGCTGCTGGACATGTACGCCGACCCGGCGCTGGACAGCAAGCCCGAGCTGCTGGCGCAGCGCGGCGGCGCGTTCTACTCCGAGGCGGCGGTCCAGCTGATCGCCTCGCTGCTGGGCACCGACGGCCGGACCACCGTGCAGGTCGTCAACGCCCGCAACGACGGCGTGCTGCCGTTCCTGCCGGACGACGCCGTGATCGAGGTGCCGGCCGAGGTCGACGCCGCCGGCGTGCGCCCCCTGCCGCAGCGCCCCGTGGAGCCGCTCTACGCCGGCCTGATCGCCGGCGTGACCGCGTACGAGCAGCTCGCCCTGGAGGCCGCGCTCAAGGGTGGCCGGGACCGGGTCTTCGACGCCCTGCTCGCGCACCCGCTGGTCGGCCAGCTGGAGCTCGCGGACAAGCTGACGGACAGCCTGCTCGCCAACAACCGCGAGCACCTCAGCTGGGCCTGAGCAGCCCTCAGCAGCACCCAGAAACCCCGGTCGGGACGACGGCCGGGGCACGTACGAGCGCGGGGACCTGATGACCCACCAGCCCGATCCACTCCTGCCCGGCGTCCTGGCCATCGACGCCGGCAACAGCAAGACCGACGTCGCCCTCGTCGCCGCCGACGGCACCGTCCTCGGCAGCGCCCGGGGCGGCGGCTTCCAGCCGCACCTGGTCGGCCCGAAGGCCGCGATCGCCGCCCTGGTGCCGCTGGTCGCGGCCGCGGCCGCGCAGGCCGGCCACACCCTCGGCGGCAGACCGCTGACCAGCCACGTCAGCGCCTGTCTGGCCAACGCCGACCTCCCGGTGGAGGAGCGGCTGCTGCAGGCCGCCATCGCGGAGCAGCCCTGGGGCGTCACCGCGGACGTCGTCAACGACACCTTCGGCCTGCTGCGGGCCGGTACCGACGGGCCGCGCGGGGTCGCCGTGGTCTGCGGCGCGGGCATCAACTGCGTGGGCCTGCTGCCGGACGGCCGGACGGCGCGGTTCCCCGCCCTCGGCGAGCTCACCGGCGACTGGGGCGGCGGCGCGGGCCTGGCCGCCAGCAGCATGTGGCACGCCGTGCGGGCCGAGGACGGCCGGGGGGCGCCCACCGCGCTGGCCGCCGCCATCGCCGCGCACTTCGGCCTGCCGAGCTCCAGCGCCGTCGCCGAGGCGATGCACCTCGGCCAGCTGGACCGCGGCCGGCTGCACGAGATCGTCCGGGTGCTGTTCGCCACCGCGCAGGCCGGCGACGGCCCGGCGCTGGAGCTGATCGACCGCCAGGCGGACGAGATCACCCGCCTCGCGATCGTCGCCCTCACCCGGCTCGGCCTGCTCGGCGAGCCCACCCCGGTGGTACTCGGCGGCGGTGTGCTGGCCTCGCGCCAGCCGCTGCTGATCGACAACGTGACGGCCCGGCTGGCCGCCGCCGCCCCGCGGGCCGAACCGCGCATCGTGGTCGCCCCGCCGGTGCTCGGCGCCGCCCTGCTCGGCCTGGACCACCTGGCGGCGGCGGGCCTGGGCGGCGGCCCGGCGGCCCAGGAGCGGCTGCGTTCGGCGTACTCGCTCCAGGACCAGGTCGCGGCCTGACCGGCGCAGCGCCACCCGCCCTTCGGGGCAGCACCCTCCGACCCGGCGTCCGCCAGGGAGGTCGGCCGGACAGGCCCGCACGCCTGTCCGGCCGGCTCCCCCGGCGGACGCCGTCATGTCCGGGCCCGTCAAATCCGGGCCCGTCATGTCCGGGCCTTCATATCGGATCCCTCGCGTCGGGCCCGCCCACGGTGGACACGTCCCCGGCCGGGCGGCCCGGCTCGTCTACGCTCCTCCCCATGAGCCCCTCCATCGCCTCGAACACCCGCGTGGAACTCGCCGAGTTGCTGGACTTCGTCCGGCCGCGGCACCGCGCGCTCCTGCTCACCCGCCGGGCCGACGGCTCCCCGCAGGCCTCGCCCCTCACCTGCGGCGTGGACGACGCCGGCCGGATCGTCGTCTCCACGTACCCGGAGCGCGCCAAGGTCCGCAACGCCCGCCGCGACCCGGCGGTCAGCGTGGTGGTGCTGTCCGACGAGTGGAACGGACCGTGGGTGCAGATCGACGGCGAGGCCGAGGTCGTCGACCTGCCCGAGGCGGTCGAGCCGCTGGTCGAGTACTACCGGAACATCGCGGGCGAGCACCCGGACTGGGACGAGTACCGGGCGGCGATGGTCAAGCAGGGCAAGTCGCTGATCCGGATCACCCCGCGCCGCTGGGGCCCGGTCGCCACCGGCGGCTTCCCGGCCCGCCTCGCCGAGCCCGAGGGGGACGAGGGACGGGGCTGAGGCACCGGCCCGGCCCATACCGCCCGCGAAGGACGTCCCGTGACCCGACCCGGCACCGCCGGACCGCCCGCCCCCGAGGACCCGCCGGTCGGCGGGGAGCCGCTGCCGTCCGAGGAGTCGCTGCCCCCGACCGAGCGGCGCAACCCGGCCAGCACCGGCCTGGACCGGCTCGGCACCGCCGACCTCCTCGCCCTGATCAACCGTGAGGACGCCGGCGTGCCCGGCGCCGTCGCGGCCGCGCTGCCCGCGATCGAGGCCCTGGTGGAGGCCGGTCTGGCAGCCCTCGCCCGGAGCGGCCGGGTGCACTACTTCGGTGCGGGCTCCTCCGGCCGGGCCGCCCTGGCCGACGCCGCCGAACTGCTGCCCACCTACGGCGTCGGCCCGGAGACCGTCCGTCCGCACCTGGCGGGCGGTCCGGCGGCCGGGCGGACGGCCGACGAGGCGGCGGAGGACCGCGCGGACGGCGCCGACACGGCCGACGTCCGGGCCGGCGACCTGGTGATCGGGATCAGCGCGAGCGGCCGGACGGCGTACGTCGGCGCCGCGCTCACCCACGGCCGGGCGGCCGGCGCCGTCACCGCCCTGCTCTCCGGGGACCCGGCCGCCCCGCTGGCCGCCCACGCCGACCTGCACATCGTGCTGGCCACCGGCCCCGAGGTGGTCACCGGCTCCACCCGGATGAAGGCCGCGACCGCGCAGAAGCTCGCCCTGAACATGTTCTCGACCGCGCTGATGGTCCGCACCGGGCACACCTGGTCGAACCTGATGGTGACCGCCTCGGCCGGGAACGCGAAACTGCACCGGCGGGCGGTCCGTACGCTGTCCCTGGCCTGCGGGGTGCCGGCCGCCGAGGCCGAGCGGGCGCTGCGCGCCTGCGAAGGCCGGACGGCGACCGCGCTGGTCTCGCTGCTGGCCGGCGTCGGGCCCGAGGCCGCCGGGGCCGCGCTGCGGGCGGCGGGCGGTCTGCCGCTGGCCGCCGTCCGGAGGCTGGCCGCATCGGCGGCCGCACCCGTCGTCCACGACCCGGAGGACCCGTCATGAGCGCGCCCGAGGACCAGGCCACCGGCCCGGGCCCCGCCCCTGGAACCGGACCGGGCACCGGCTCCGCCGACCGCACCGGTGCGGGGGCGCGGGACGCGGGCGCCTGGCCGTCGCCCGGCGCCGAGCAGCGCCTGGTGCTGGGCGTCGACGCCGGCGGCACCGCCGTCCGGGCCGTGCTCGCGGACCTGACGGGCCGACGCCTCGGCGAGGCCCGCGGCGGTGGCGGCAACCCGCAGGCCCAGGGCGGCCCGGCGGCCGCGCAGCGGATCGGCACGGTGATCGGGGCCGCGCTCGGCGACCACGACCCGGACCGGCTCGCCGCCTGCGTGATCGGCCTGGCCGGCTACCGGCGGTTCGCCACCGACACGGCCGCGGTGGCCTTCACCGAGGAGTGCCGGACCGCCGCCGGGCCGGCCGTTCCCGGCCACCTGAGGCTGTCCCTGCGGCCGGACGCGGAGGTGGCCTTCGCCGCCGGCACCGCCGCGCCGGACGGCGTGGTGCTGATCGCGGGCACCGGCGCGGTCGCCTGCCGGCTCCAGCGCCGCCGGGTCAGCGGCGTCCGGGGCGGCCAGGGCTGGCTGCTCGGCGACGAGGGCTCCGGGTTCTGGCTCGGCCGGGAGGCCGCCCGGCACGCCCTCGACACGCTGGGGTCGCCGTCCGGCGCGCCGGACGCCCTGACCACCGCCGTGCTCGCCGCCCTGGGCGTCCCCGCCCGCCCCCGGGCCGGCGCCGTCGCGGGCCTGCTGCGCGCGGTCTACGACGCGCCGGCCACCGCACCGGCCGCCCTGGCGCCGCTGGTCAGCGCCGGTGCGGCGGCTGGCGACGGGGCCGCCGCCCGGATCGCCGCCCGTGCGGCTGCGCATCTGGCCGCCCTGGTCGAATCCGCCCTGCCGGCCGGTGCCCCGCCGGAGCCGATCGTGCTGGCCGGCGCGGTGGCCGCCTCCCCCGGCCCGGTGCGGGACGCGCTCACCGCTGCCTTGGCCGCTCTGCCCGGCCGGGTCGTGGCGGCCGGCGACACCGCCATGGCTGCCGCCTGGCTGGCCGCCCGCACGGTCGTGCCCGGCACCCCGCACGAGGCCTTCCTGCCGTAGGCCCGGGCAGGCGGGCACGCCGGCCGTCTGCCTGCTGGACGCCGCCGCCCCCGCCCGCCCGGTTCGGGTTGAGTGTCGGGCGGGCACGGCGGTCGACCAGGAGGTGGCGAGGATGCGGGGCACGGCGGCAGCGGACGGCGGACGGGCGCCGGACCGGCGGCGCTGGGCGGTGCTGGCCGTCGGGATGCTGGCGATGACGGCCGGGTGCGCCTTCCAGTTCGGGCTGCCCTACCTGATCCCGGCCCTGCGTGACGAGGGTCTGTCGCTGGGGCGGGCCGGTCTGCTGGCGGCCTGCCCGACGGCCGGGCTGGTGTTGACGCTGGCCGCCTGGGGTTCGGCGGCGGACCGCTGGGGCGAGCGCTGGGTGCTGGCGGGCGGGCTGGGCGTGGCCGGTCTGGTGCTGCTGGCCGCGCCGGCGGTGCGCGGGACGGCCGCGCTGGGCGCCTGCTTCGTGCTGGCCGGCGCGGCCGGCGCCTCGGCGCACGCCTCCAGCGGGCGGCTGATCCTCGGCTGGTTCCCGGCCCGCGAGCGGGGTGTCGCGATGGGGCTGCGGCAGACCTCGCTGCCCCTGGGGATGGCGGTCGCCGCCGTCCTGCTGCCCCGGACGGCGGCGCACGGACGCGGGACGGCGCTGGCCGTGCTGGGCGCGATGAGCGTGACGGCGGCCCTGCTGGTGGTGGTCGCCGTCCGCGATCCGGCCCGGCCTGCCCGGGACGTGCCGGGGCGGGCCGGGTCGCCGTACCGGACGCCGGTGCTGTGGCGGCTGCACGGCGCGGCGACGTTGCTGGTGGTGCCGCAGTTCGTGGTGGCCGCCTTCGCGCTGGTGCTGCTGGTGGACGAGCGGGGCTGGGCGCCCTCCACGGCCGGTGCGCTGCTGGCCTGTGTGCAGGTCGGCGGCGCGGGCGCCCGGTTGGCCTCGGGCCGCTGGTCGGACGTGGTGGGCAGCCGGACCGGGCCGATGCGGGTGCTCGCCCTGGTGACCGCCGGGGCGCTGGCGGCGCTGACGGTCTGCGTGCTGACCGGCTCGCCCGTCGCGACGGTGGCGCTGGCGGCCACCGGGGTGCTGACGGTGAGCACCAACGGTCTCTCCTTCACCGCCGTCGCCGAGTACGCGGGGGCCGGCTGGGCGGGCCGTGCCCTGGGCATCCACACCACCGTCCAGAACGCGGTCGCGGCCTGCGTGCCGCCGCTGGCCGCCCGGTTGATCGGCGCGGGCGGCTTCGGCCTCGCTTACGGCCTGACGGTCGCCCTCCCGTTGCTGGCCGCCGCCCTGGTGCCGGCGGAGCTCCGCCCGCCCGACGCCGTACGGGCGCCCGGTCCGGCGGGCGGGTCCGTCCTCGGGCCGGCGGCCGAAGTCGGGTCTGTGACCGGTGCGGGGACGGTGAACGGAGCCGGGCCGACGGCCGGAGCCGGGCCGGGGCTGCCGGGCGGACGCCGCCCCGCCCCGCGGACGTAGACTCCCCGGACCGGCAGGGCGAGGGGGTGCGACAGCCGTGGACCGATGGACCGGCGCGGCCACCGTGCGGCCCGGGATGCTGCTGTTCGGCGGCCGGATCGGCGCCGCCGCGATGCACGCCCACCACTCGGTCCAGGTCCTGGTGGCCGCCCGGGGCACGCTGGAACTCGCCGACGCCGCCGGCCTGCGGGTGGTCTGCCGGGCCGTGGTCGTCCCGGCGGACACCGAGCACACCGTGCTGCGGGGCGCCGCCGAGGGCGTGCTGGCACAGCTCGACCCGGACTCCGTGACCGGCCGCGAACTCGCCCGCCGCGCGCAGCCGCCCGGGTGCGCGGCCGCCTGGGCCCGCGCGGGCGGGGCGCTGCCACCGGTGAGCGGTGGTGGGCACGAGGAACTCCTCGCCCGGATCGGGGCGTTGGTGGACGCGGCGGCCGGTGGCGGCCCGGCGCGGGCCCGTCACCCCGCGGTGGCGCGGGCGGTCGCCCGGCTGCCGGAACTGGTCGCGGACGGCAAGGTGCGGATCGGCGCCCTGGCCGCCGCGGTGGGCCTGTCGGAGAGCCGGCTGGCCCACCTGTTCCGGGCCGAACTGGGCCTGCCGCTACGGCCGTACGTGCGCTGGCTGCGGATGCGCCGGGCCACCGAACTGATCGCCGCCGGGGCGTCGCTGACGGCGGCGGCGCACCAGGCGGGCTTCGCCGACGCGGCGCACCTCACCCGGACCTGCCGCCGGACCTTCGGCATCCCGCCCTCGGAGTTCGCCCACCGGGTGCGCTGGGTACCCGGGTCGTCGGCCTCACCGACGTGGCCGTAGGCCGTGCCTGACGATGCCCCTGGCCGCACCGGCAGGATCGCAGCAGGTTCGTTCAAGTCAGGCCGGCCGGCGCCCGGCAGGCTGGGGGTCGCGCCGGCTCCGAACGGACCGGCCCGTCAGGAGGAACCATGCCGCACCCCATGCCGTCCCGCGTCCGCGAAGCCTTCGAGGGCGAACTGCGCCGGGCCCGTACCAGCACCGACCCGGCCGGGATGTGGAGCGCCCTGGAACGGGCGCACGTCCTCTCCCAGCCCTGGGCCTGGCCGCACACCCGGGCGCACTGGGCGATGTTCCGCCTGGCGCTGCGCCACCGGGACCGCCGGGAGGCGGTCGGCCAGGTGGTCAGGTTGCTGGTGGCGGCGCCGGGTTCACTGACCGGCCGGGCGCCGGTCGGGAACAACGGTCGTACGGCGGCCGGACTGTTCACCCCGATGACCGTCCCCGGGGATCTGGCGCTGCTGCTGGCCGACCGGCCGGGCGCCGCTTCCTCCCGGGCCGCCGGCTGACGGCCCGCGGCCGCCCCGGGCGCTCCCCGGCAGCTCAGCCGCCGATCAGCCGCCGATCAGCCGCCGATCAGCCGGGCCAGTGCGGTGACCAGCACCGCGATGCCGACCACCAGCAGGAAGGGCGCCCGTCGCCAGGCGGCGAGCGCGGCGGCGGCCAGGCCCAGGGCGCGGGCGTCCAGGCTGAGGCCGTCGTCCTTGCCGAAGGTCTGCAGGGCGGTGAGGGCGGCCAGCAGGGCGACCGGGATGAGCGCGGCCGAGCGGCGCACGGCCGGGCGCTCCAGCAGTCCGGCCGGGATGCTGAGGCCGATCAGCTTGAGCAGGTAGCAGCCGAGGGCGGTCGCGCCGACGGCGATCCAGACGGTCATCCGAGGTCCTCCTTGCCGGCGCGGCCGCGGGTGCCGGCGCGGCCGGGGGTGCTGGCGGGGGCGGAGGTGGTGGCGGGGCCGGAGCCGTCGGGGCCGCCCGGCCCGTCGCCGGCGGCGCGGTCGCGGCGGCGGGCGGCGGCCAGCACGATCGGCACGGCGGCGATCGAGAGCAGGACCGGCACGCCGGTGGGCAGGACCACGGTGGCGGCCAGCGCCAGGAGGGCGCCGACGGCGGCCACCTTCAGCTCGGTCGCCCCCTCCCGCAGCCGGGGTGCGAGCAGTGCCAGGAAGACGGCCGGCCCGGCCGCGTCGAGCCCGTAGACGGCCGGGTCGCCGAGGGCGTCGGCCCCGAGGGCGCCGGCCAGGGTGCAGAGGTTCCAGGTGGCGAACAGGCTGATCCCGGTGACGGCGAAGCCGAGCCGGGCGCTGCGGCGGTCGGGCTGGGTGAGGGCGACGGCGGCGGTCTCGTCGATCGTCAGGTGCGCGGCGAACGGCCTGGTCAACCGGGAGAGTTCCAGCCGGGGCCCGAGGCGCAGCCCGTAGAAGGCGTTGCGGGCGCCGAGGAAGAGCGCGCCGAGCACGGCGGCCGGCAGCGCGGCCCCGGCGGCCAGCGCGCTGACCAGGGCGAACTGCGAGGCGCCGGTGAAGACCAGCAGGCTGAGCGCGCAGGTCTGCCAGACGCTCAGGTGGGCGGCACTGCCGGCGACGCCGAAGGCCAGCCCGGAGACGCCGACGGTGAGCCCGATGCCGAGCGAGTCGCGGACGACGGCCGCCGTGGCCCTCCGGGCGGGGGCCGTCCCGGCGGGGGCTTCCCCGGCGGTCGGCAGGTCCTGTTCCAACTTCATCCGGTCACACTCATCCGGTCCGCACTCCCTGATGTTCGCCGTGGCGAACGCCTGTCCATTAGAGTGAACGAGACGATGGAGGCGTTCGTCAAGTCGAACGAGCAGACTTCTGGAGCGAACACGTGGCAGACGTGGCAGACGTGGCCGACGACGGCGCGACGGAGGACGCGGTGACCGGGAGCGGCCGAGCGGGCGGACCCAATCCGATCGAGCTGATCGCGGTGTCCATCCGCCGGGAGCGCGAGCGGACCGGCCTGTCCATGACCGAGCTCGCCAAGCGCGCCGGGATCGCCAAGTCCACGCTCTCGCAGCTCGAATCGGGCACCGGCAACCCCAGCGTGGAGACCCTGTGGGCGCTGGGCGTCGCCCTGGACGTACCGTTCAGCCGGCTGGTCGACCCGCCCCGGCCCGTCGTCAAGGTGATCCGCGCCGGCGAGGGCCCGGTCACCCACTCGGAGCGCGCCGACTATTCGGCCACCCTGCTGGCGTCCTGCCCGCCGAACGCCCGCCGGGACATCTACCGGATCGAGGCCCAGCCCGGCGAGGCCCGCACCTCGGACCCGCACAACCCCGGCACCACCGAACACCTGCTGCTCAGCGCCGGACGCGCCCTGGTCGGCCCCGCCGAGGACCCGGTCGAGCTGGCTCCCGGCGACTACATCGCCTACCCGGGAGACACCCCGCACATCTTCCGCGCTCTCGTGCCGGACACCACCGCGGTCATCGTCATGGAGCACACCTGAGCCCGGGCCGCAGCGCCACGCACCGCGCCGGCCGGCCCCCGCGGGTCACCCGCCGGCGCCAGCCTGCTCCGCCAGGACGGCCTCGAACACGGCCCGTAGCGCGAGGCGCTCCGCGGCGGTCGGCTCGGGCCCCGCGTGCGGCACGGCCGCCGACGGGTTGACCACCGCCGTCAGGTCCGACCCCGGCGGGGGCGTGAGGGCCTGCAGGAGGCGGGGCAGACTGTCGGCCGGCGGTTCACCGACGCGTTCGAGCCACCGCCGGAGTTCGACGGTGAGGTCCGTCCGCGGCAGCGGCACCGCGCCGTCGGACGCCGCCGCCTGCCGGGTGTGGTCGTCGCCCCAGAGGCACAACTCCCAGCCCTCCCAGCCGGGCAGCGGCCAGGGAAGAAGGCCGAGGACGGGGACGGTGGTCCACACCCCGATCGTGCGGGTGAGCTGGTCGAAGTGGATGCCGCTGTCCGGCATCGCGGTGAGCACCGGCGCGGGGGCGTCGTCGGGCAGCAGGCCGAGCAGGGCCTCGCCGCCGCCGAGCTGCTCCACGACCTCCGCCCAGGAGCCCCAGGCGCGCACCCGGCCGTCCGGGCGCCGGACCGTCAGCAGCGTGCAGGTCTCGTCCTCGCCGGGCGGCCACCAGTGCGGCTCGTGGGCCTCCGGGGGCTTCGCGGCGCCTCGGCCGAAGCCCCGGCCGAGGCCGAGGTGGTCGTGCAGGTCGCCGAGGCCGTCGGAGGCCCAGCGGATCTCCCAGCCGGGCCAGGTCCTGGCCAGCACCGCGGCCTGCGCGGCGTACCGGGCCCAGCCGAACGTCTCGTCGCAGTACCAGAGCAGCGTCCTCCGGTCGTGGTCGACCAAGGCGGCGCCCTCGCACCACACGTCGTCGAGCCAGCCGTCCGGGTCGGTCCGCAGGGCGTCGTCGACCCGGCTGTTGGCCCGGAAGCACCGGCCGGCCGCGGCCGGCCCGTGGGCCAGGTCGGTCGCCACCCGGCCGGCGCCCCAGTGCGACCGGTGGAGCGACCAGTCGCCGCCCTCCACCACCACGTAGTTCGCTCGTGATCCCATGGTCCGGAACGTTAACCCGATGCCCGCAAACGGCCGACGGGATTTTCCGGCGGTGCCCGGCCCGGCGCCGCCGCTGTCCGGCCGGGCCCGACCGCCCCGGCGGCGATATCCGGTCAGACCCCGCCGGCGCCGGTGACGGACAGGCGTCGAGCGCCTACGCTCCGGACTATGCCAAGGACAAAGTTACGGAGTCTCAGGCTTACCGCGTTCTTCCTCCTGCTGATCGGCCTCGTCGGCCTCTCCCAGCCGGCCCGGGCCGCCACCTCGACCGTGCCGTCCTACTTCGCCATGTCGGCCGACCGGACCTCCGCCCACCCCGGCGAGAGCGTCACGGTGACCATGACCTTCACCAACAACCGGACCACCGACGTGCAGTTCGTCTTCCAGTCCTTCCAGCAGACCTACGAGACCATGCTGGCCGTCTCCGCCGGGCTGACCTACAGCTGGACGGACTGCACCGACGACCAGGGCAACGCCTGCACACCCGGTGTGGCGCCGGGCTTCACCGCCCTGATCCGTCCCGGCGAGTCCCGCACCGCGACCCTGACCTACCGGATCGGCGCCGACAGCAACTGCGGCGGCCCCATCAAGCTGGGCTTCTACTCCTACGTCTACTACGAGTGGGCGGGCGGGGCCGGCACCGAGGACGGCCTCAGCCACACCGGCGACACCTTCGTGAACTGCACGACGTGACGGCCTGACGCGACCCACGCCGTGGACGGCCCGGGCCGACCGCCGACTCCCGTCCGCCCCCTGCTCTCCCAGGAGGGCGGACGGGACCTCCCCCGCAACCCGCAACCCGCAACCGGTCACCCGCCACCCGCCACCCGCCCGGCGGGCCTCAGCCGTGAGCGGTGTCGATCACGCAGAAACGGTTGCCCTCCGGGTCGGCGAGGACGACGAAGTCGGGGTCCTCCGGGTAGCTGTCCCAGTCGACCCGGACGGCGCCCAGCCCGACCAGCCGTTCGACCTCGGCGGCCTGCTCGGCCGCGTCGTCCGCGTACAGGTCGAGATGGACCCGCGGGTGCTCCTGCACCGGCGTCACGCTCCGGCCGAGCGCCACCGGCGTGCCCGGCCCGTCCGGCGGCACCAGGACGACCCAGTCCTGCGAGGGCTCGCCGTCACGCGGGACGTACCCGAGGGCCCGCCCCCAGAACTCCGCCGCCCGCCGTACGTCCTGGGCGCCCAGGACCACCGTTCCGATTCTCAGCATGACCCGATTGTGCCGCCCCCGACCGTCCGTCAGGTCGGCTCCCGTGCAGCGGCTCTCGTGGGCCGGTTCTCCTGCGCCGGCTCTCGTGGGCCGGCTGCCGGCCGGGGTGTCCGCCGGGCCGTTTGTCAGTGCCGGCCCGTAGATTGTCGGACGGATCCGGACACCGCGTCACAGCGACGGTCACGGGTCGGATCACCTACGTCGTCCACGGCGCCGGTCCCGCGACCGCCGTCGGCCGGGATCCATGATGCACGTGACCACCAGCAACGACAGTCAGGACGAACCGCGATGACCGAGCCGGTCAAGGGCCCCGCCAGCTACTTCCCCTCGATCGAGAAGAAGTACGGCCGGCCGATCAGCGAATGGAAGGACCTGATCCGCGCCTCACCGCTGACCAAGCACATGGAGCTGGTCTCCTGGCTCAAGACCGAGCACGGGATGGGACACGGCCACGCCAACGCCCTGGTCGCGCACACCCTCGCGGAGGACGCCGGCAAGTAGGCCGGCGGCGGAACGCCCGTGGCCGGGCGGGCCCGTCGGCCCACCCGGCCGTCGTGGCGTCAGCAGTTCGACGGGGCCTGGCTCCCGGCAAAGCGGTCGGCGATCCAGGACAGGTACTCCTGCTGCGCCTCGAACGGGATCGTGTTGTGGGTCGCGCCCTCGTACGTCGTGTACTCGACCGGCTGGCTGAAGCCGCAGGCCCGCCTGATGTACTGCTCGGTGGAGTGAGGGTTGATCACGGTGTCGGCCGTCCCCTGCATGACCAGCACCGGCGCCACGGTGGTGACGTAGCCCGGCGTGTTCTCGTGGAAGCGCTGGTGCCAGCTGTCCGGCACCTCGCGCAGCGGCTTGAACAGGGTGTCCAGCTGGTGCGCGTCGCCGACGTTGTTCTGGATCACGTCGGCGAAGTGCTCGATGCAGGCGACCCCGTCACCCTCCAACGCCTGGATCCCGGCGGGTTGGAGCACGTCGGTGGCCCGCAGCTCCGGATAGGCCGCGAGGAACCCCCGGTAGACGTTGATCCGCAGCGCCGCGTTGTGCGACTCGGAGGAGTCGTTGCGCGGACCGGGCGGGACGAGGCCGGCGAACTGCGGGCCGAGGTCGGCCGCCGGTGCCAGCGCGGCCACCCCCACCAGGTCCAGGCCGGGGCTGTAGGCCGGGGTGTCCTGTCCGACGAACAGCCCGGCGCCGCCGCCCTGCGACCAGCCCAGCACCGCCACCTTCTTGCCCGCGTGCACCGGCCGCAGCTGCTGGGCGGCGGTCACCGAGTCCAGCACGTTGTGCGTCTCGGTGGCACCGACCACGTACTGGTGGACGCCCGGCGTCCCCAGGCCCTGGTAGTCGGTCGCCACCACGACGTCACCGGCCGCCAGGAACTGGGTCAGCGCGGGCACGCCGACGTCGATCTGGAACGGGCTGTCGTACGTGAAGTAGTCGACGAGATCCCGGGCCGGGTTCGGCGCGGCCGAGGGCGCGCACTGGCGGGGGCCGCCGACCGTCCCGTGCGCCCACGCCACCACGTTCCGGCCGCCGCGCGGCGCCGGCCCGTCCGGCCAGGCCACCAGCCCGGACACGGCGACCCGGGTGCCGTCGTGCAGCGTCGACAGGTACAGGATCTTGCAGGCCCGGGCGCCGTCCGGCGCCTCGATGCGGTGAGCCCGGATCAGGTCACCGTGCCGCCCCCGGGGCAGCGGCGAAGGCGGTTCGTAGAACGCGTCCCCGTCGGGCCCGGCCGGCACTCCCGGCGCGCACTGCGCCGAGCGCTCTCCCCCGACTCCCCCGCCGGTGGCGGCCGCCGTGCCCGTGCCCAGCCCGGGCAGGGCGAGAAAGGTCACCAGGGCAGCCGAAGTGACTGCCCGTAGCCAGGCTCTCATCAGGATTCCCGTCGCTCGAAGCCGCCGTTCGGCCCCCGGCCGGGGGCGTCCGACCTGCTTGTCATGGTCGAGCCGAGAGTACTGTCCGCTGACCATAGCAGCACTTATCGTGCCAATACGGGCGTGTTGCCTCGGCCGGTGAGCGGGCAGGGCCCCGACCTCGCCAGAGGCCGGTCGATCGCGCCCGGCTGGCCGAGGTCGTCGACAGCAGGCCGTCATCACGTCAGGGTCGGAAACACGACGAGGCAGACCCTCTCGATCGGCTGGCCGCCGACCACCGGAACGTTGCGCATCCGAGAGGGACGGCCGTCCGGCCCTCGGGCCCGCCTACGGCGACGCCGGCAGCGAGCGGCGTGGAACTGCCCTGGCCATGTGGTGAGTACTTGGATGTGTCGGCTGAGCGTCCGGGCCATCGGGTTCGAGCCGACTTTCGGAGGAAGCCCTTGCGCTGCCGATCCGGCCAGGTCACCCCTCTACGAGATGTCCTGGCCGGATCGGGGGCGACGCAACCCCCTGCGGAGACCGGACTACTGCAGCGAGATGGCGTTCCAGTCCCAGTTCGCCGAGGACGGCACCGTGTAGCTGGCGTCACCGAAGGTCTGGATCAGACCGTTGGCGTCCGCCAGACCCGTCCGAAGACTGATCGAGTTGTCACCGTGGTGGTACATCAACGCCAGGTCCGTACGGTGATCACCGTTGAAGTCACCCGAGACCAGCTTCATGCTCGCCCAGTCCCAGTTCCCCGCTGGCACCGTGTAGCCCGAGTTGAACGCCTGCAACTTGCCCGCCGCATCCGTCAGCGACGTGTAGAAACCGATCGCCCCGTCCCCATGGCGGTACGGCATGATCAGGTCCGCCCGACCGTCACCATTCGCGTCACCCGCGAACAGCGAGATGGCGTTCCAGTCCCAGTTCGCCGAGGACGGCACCGTGTAGCTCGCCTCACCGAAGGTCTGGATCAGACCGTTGGCGTCCGCCAGACCCGTCCGAAGACTGATCGAGTTGTCACCGTGGTGGTACATCAACGCCAGGTCCGTACGGTGATCACCGTTGAAGTCACCCGAGACCAGCTTCATGCTCGCCCAGTCCCAGTTACCGGCAGGAACCGTGTAGCCCGAGTTGAACGCCTGCAACTTGCCCGCCGCATCCGCCAGCGACGTGTAGAACCCGATCGCCCCGTCCGCATGGCGGTACGGCATGATCAGGTCCGCCCGACCGTCACCATTCGCGTCACCCGCGAACAGCGAGATGGCGTTCCAGTCCCAGTTCGCCGAGGACGGCACGGTGTAGCTCGCCTCACCGAAGGTCTGGATCAGACCGTTGGCGTCCGCCAGACCCGTCCGAAGACTGATCGAGTTGTCACCGTGGTGGTACATCAACGCCAGGTCCGTACGGTGATCACCGTTGAAGTCACCCGAGACCAGCTTCATGCTCGCCCAGTCCCAGTTACCGGCAGGAACCGTGTAGCCCGAGTTGAACGCCTGCAACTTGCCCGCCGCATCCGCCAGCGACGTGTAGAACCCGATCGCCCCGTCCGCATGGCGGTACGGCATGATCAGGTCCGCCCGACCGTCACCATTCGCGTCACGATCGGTGACGGCCCGCAGGACGGTCTGCTGGATCCAGCCGGCGACGTCGTCGGTACGGGTGCTGAACGCGCCGTTGCGCGCGGCCTCGGTGCTGCCGAGGCAGCCGTTCTGCCAGGAGGTGCTGCTGATCGCGGCGAGTTCGGCCTTGCCGTTGACCTCGCGGACAGCCGGGCCGCCGGTGTCGCCCTTGCAGACGCTCGCCCCGGCCGGGGCGGTGCCGGTGATGTCGACGCCGGTAGCCTTGACCGCATCCACCCTGAATGCTGCCGTGTGCAGCTGGTTGGGCACCCACTCCGTCTTGGTGCGGCCGAATCCCGCCACCCGCAGGCTCTCCCCGGTGGCGGGTGCGGCGGTCGCAATGGCGAGCGGCGTGACATCGTCGACCGGTGTCGCGAGGCGCGCCAGCACCAGGTCGCGGTCGGCGCGCGGTACGAGCTCCACGATGTCGACCACATGCCCGGCGGTCGTGGTGAGGTCGGTGCGGCCGATGGTCGCCGTGGTCTTGATCGCCGGAGCGCCAGCCGGTACCGAGAAGCCGGGCGCGGGGTTCTCCGCGAAGCAGCTCGCGGCGGTCGCCACCCAGATGCGGTCGATCAGTGCACCGGTGCAGGCGCGCTTGCCGGTGCCGATGTCGAGCTTGACGGTGTAGGCGTAAGAACCGGCCGTGGCGGTGTCACCGGCCAGAGCGCTGGCGGAGCCACCGGATCCGGCGGTCAGGGCACCGGCGGCGACGGCGGCCGCGAGCAGGCCGGCCCTCCAGGCCGCGGGTGTCTTGCTGTCGAACATGTGATGAACCCCCATGTAGGAGTCAAGCGTGAAAGGTCGGGAAACTCGACCTACGAAGGACTGCAAATCAGCCTGAAAGCCGGAAATCGGTCGCAGACACCGACTTCCGAATCGGGGCGGTCAGGCGGTGACGCGCAGTTCGAGCAGGACGGTTGGGCTCCCGCCCTGTACGCCCTCACCGACGCCCTTGAGCTCGTCCTTCGCGACGTTGACGGTCTGGGTCTGCCCATTGGTCGTGATACTGGCCGTCAGAGCCCGGTCATCGGTCTCGATCCCGAAGACCTCCGGGACGGAGAGGGCAAGGAATCCCGTGGACGAGGTGGCGTTGAAGCAGATCCGATAGCCATTCGGCTGGGTCTTCGGGAGGCGGGTCGAGATCCTGATCTGGGCCGTGCTGCAGTCGGCGGCGAGGGTGATGTGACCGTCTCCGCTGGTGAGCGTTGCTCCGGTGTCCTGCAGGATCTTCGCCGCGTCAGGGTAGGCGAAGTCCTCAACAGCATAGGGCGCTGCCGAATTGTCCACGGGCGCCGAGTCGGCCGAGGCCAGCGTGGACGTCCCCAGCAGAGCTGCCGCTGCTGCGGCAACTCCGGCAAGCAGCCACCTATGTATGCGAAACGACATGAGACCCCTTTCGGATCACGGAATTACACGAGTACATTCAAATAAAAGCAAAACGGACATACGTCACCGGTTCGACATACCGCCAAGTATCACACCCACCTGACGGCATGTCGCACCTTCATACATCATCACCATAGATCATGGCAGTGCACGAGAATTCCGAGGGCCAACTTCCCCTTCGAGAACTCTTGACCTACAGTGCAGCTGACACATCGTGCCCTGACGGACATTCTGTTCAACCGTCAACTGCGCCTCCAGATCGCTCCTTCCCGCTATGCTCGCCGCGCCGGTATTTGACGGACCGCGAACGTTAGGGGTTACCGTGAGTCCAGGTATGGATCAGGCATTTCGAGTGCGGGAAGGACTCATAGGTACGCGACTTTTGTGTCGCATACTGCTTCCTTTGGTACTTCTCGTCGGCCTTGTCTCAGCAACACCGGTTGCTGCGGACGAGGTTCCTCCGCTCACGGACAGAGGGCGGGTCCTCGCACTCTGGGATGCGGGTGGCACGGCCGTGAAGGCTGCGGCAGAGGCCGCGTTGGCCGGGTCGGATGCAGATGTGCGCCGGTTCCTGGACAGCGAGCAAGCAGTCGCCCAGGTGCAGGACGACAAGGCGCAGGCGATGCAAATGGCCACGGTCGGCGGCCGTGGCGTGCGTGAAGCCGCGAAGACCGCTCTGGCCGGGAGCCCGGCCGACCTGGCGTCGTTCCTGAAGACCGGCTGGCAGACACCACTGGAGGTGGATCAGCGCGTCCAGGCCACCCAGGTGACCACCACAGGTGGGCGCGGGGTACAGGAGGCCGGGAAGGCCGCACTGAACGGCACGATCGACGATGTCCGGGCCTTCCTCAACGCTGGGCAGTACCCACTGCACGAGGCCGACGACCGAGTCCGGCTGATGCAGATCGTCAGCGCCGGCGGTGCCGCCACCCAGGCTGCGGCCAAACTCGCCATGAACGGCTCCGATGAGGATGTTCGCGAGTTCCTGTCCGTCGGCCAGTACGTTGCGCGCGCACGCGACCAAGAGTTCACCTCCGTAGCCCAGTTGGCTCAGCAGGCCAAGGACGCCAGTGCCCAAGCCTCGCGGGAGACCGAGGCGGCGAAGGATGCGTCGGAACGAGCCGTGGGGGCAGCGGAGTTGGCCAAGCAAGCGGCCGCACAGGCCGCATCGGAAACCGAAGCTGCACGGAACGACTCCGCAAAGGCGGCGAGCGCCGCCGGCCGGGCCGCGGACGCGGCGAACCGGGCGGCCCAAGCCTCCCAGGCTGCCATCGACGCTGCTCGTGCGGCCAACAACTCGGCCCGGGTGGCCGCGAGCGCCGCCATGCAGGCGGCGAACGCAGCAGCAGGTGCCGCAAAGGCAGCCAGCCGAGCGCGCAATGCGGCTGCCGGTGCGGCTGCCGACGCCAACCAGGCCGGCGCGGCGAGGGAGGCGGCAGAGGCCGCGCGCACCGCCGCGAGCGGAGCGACCGCAGCGGCCGCAGCGGCGGATCAGGCAAGCGCTGCTGCAAAGGCGAGCGAGGATGCAGCCAAGGCAGCGCGTGGTGCCGGCATCAACTCGTCCGCCGCGGCGGACTCGGCGGACCAGGCCGGAAACTTTGCCGACCAGGCGGGTGCGCAGTCGACCAAGGCCAGGCAAGCGGCGGAGGCCGCCCGGCGCCAGGCGAAGGAGGCGACACGAGCGGCCACTGCTGCCGAAGCGCTCGCACACGAAGCGACTCAGGCCGCAGCGGAAGCACGGGACGCAGCCAAATCCGCCGCTTCCCATGCCTCTGCTGCCGCACAAGCTGCTGACGAAGCGGCCCAGCACGCCGGCGACGCTTCCACCGCCGCGGCGCAGTCCACGGCTCATGCCGCAGCAGCGAAGGTGGCTGCCGACGCGGCTGCGGAAGCGGTCAATGAGGCCACGCGGGTTGAGGACCTCGCGCGCAGGAGCGAGGCCGAGGATCTCAACTCGCGTACCGCGAACGCGATCAATGTGGCAAGGGATGCCAAGGCCGCCGATGACGCTGCCAAGGCGGAGCTGACCCGATCGACGCAGGAGGCAACACAGCTGGACGCCGAGGCTGCCCAGCTCGCGGCCAACGCCGTGAAGCCCGGGGCGGATGTCCAGCAGATCACCTCGGACGGCCGCAGGGTGGCAGTGATCGCCTTGAAAACCCGAGGAGCATGGAGCAAGCAAGCCGCACGGGCAGCACTCGCAGGCTCGGACGGCGGAGTCCGGGACTATGTGCGGACCGGCTGGCAGCAGGCTGCCCAACTCGACGAGCGCGCGCGGGTGGAGAACCTCGCAGTCAATTCCGAGCTGACCGCTGTGCGGACCGCGGCGACAAATGCCCTGAAGGGAAACGCGACAGATGTCGCCGCTTTCCTGAAGAGTGGTCAGTACGACGCGGCAGGCCTCGACTACCGGGTCGCAGTCGTCCAGGCCGTGAGTGCCGGTGGCCGAGGCGTCAAGGAGGCCGGCCAGGCCGCGCTCAACGCCAACACGACGGAGGCGCTGCGACAGTTCATGACCACCGGACGCTACAACGCCCAGGAAGCCGATGACCGGGTCCTCGCGACCCAACTCGTGAGTGGCGGCGGTCCGGAGGTCAAGGCTGCCGCGTCCATCGCGCTTGAGGGACCGCCGCAACAGTTGCGTTCCTTCATTCAGTCAGAGCAGTTCACCGCGCAGCGCAAGGACGATCTCGCCAGCACACACATCGCTCAGGTCCAGGAGCTGCTCTCGGAAGCCGCCGGCGCGGCCGCACTCGCCCAGCAGAATGCTGCACAAGCTGCCCAGGCCGCGGCGACTGCCAACCATGCATCCGAAGAGGCAAAGGCCTACGCCGCACAGGCTCAGCAGTCCGCCGCACAGGCCGCCGACTTCTCGGCGCAGGCGCAGCAGTCCGCAAACCAGGCCCAGCAGTCGGCCACCAAGGCCCAGCAGTCGGCGAAGACGGCGGCCGCGGCCAAGGTTGCGGCTCAGC
Organism: Kitasatospora herbaricolor; assembly: GCF_030813695.1. Taxonomy (NCBI): domain Bacteria; kingdom Bacillati; phylum Actinomycetota; class Actinomycetes; order Kitasatosporales; family Streptomycetaceae; genus Kitasatospora; species Kitasatospora herbaricolor. The sequence goes on along the minus strand of NZ_JAUSVA010000002.1, from coordinate 6,346,848 downwards.
GTGACGGCGACAGGGCCGCCAACTCCGCCTCGCGTGCCAACGTCTCGGCCGCACAGGCCAGGGTGTCTTCGCAGTCCGCCTATCGTGCGGCCAGCGAAGCCCGCGCCTCCGCGGAGGCTGCTGGCAAGGATGCCGCCGCGGCTGACGCGGCCCAGAAGGAGGCATTCGACACCTACGTTGCCAAGCAGCGCCAAGAGGACGATCTCCGTATCCAGGAGGAGGAGAAGCGCCGGAAGGAAGAGGAGCAGATCCCCGAAAGCATCCGGTGGCAGCTGCAGATGATGCGGGAGGGGCCGATCGTTGCACAGCCCAAGCCCAACGCCCTCCAGGACGGGTTCGGCTGGATCACCGGGCTCGGCGAACGCACCGTCAACTACAAGGCCGGCGACGAGTTCACCGAGCAGCTGCGCAAGGACCACTCGATGGATGTGGTCAGGAAGCGGATTCTCGACGGTATTGCGGCAGGCAAGACGAAGGAGAAGGGAGGCTACTCGGTCCTGGGTGAAGAAGGTGTCGACCGGTTGATCACCGATGCCACCGATGTGCTGACCCTCGGCGGAACCGCCTGGCTGAGCAAGATCGGATCGGGTGGCAAGTACGGAAGCTCGACGTCCATCTTCGTCGGGTCCTACGACTATTCGTATGAGATAGTCTCGCGGGACACCCAGACCGGGAAGGCAGAAGTGACGATCACCGTCAAGAACGACACCACCTTCAACTCCCTGGTGCACCCTCCGATCTTCCGCGATGCCTGGGACTCCTGGATCGGCGGTCCCATCAACTCGGTCGCTGACTGGGTCGGCGGCCCCATGTCGACGAAGACGCAGATCGCCACCTGGAACGAGACCTTGGACACCCGATGAAGAAGGCCATCCTTGCCAGCGTTCTCGGCCTCGCACTGGCCCTCGTAGCTGCTGCCTTCCTGTTTCTGAACCCCTTCGGCGGTTCGGCCAGCGCCGAGGACCTCATCGGCTCCTGGCGAGGCGACCAGGGAGCACAGTTGATCTTGAACGGGGACGGTTCGCTGAAGGCCGTGAAGGTCCCGACCAACTTCTCGATCGAGGGCGGTGCGCCGGTCGACCCGTTCACCGGCAGCGGGAAGTGGTCCTTGCAGAAGAAGGCGAACCTGGTCGACCAAGAGATCGAAGTCACTCTTGGCGAGGCCGACGGAGCGAAGACGGGAATTCGCCTGAGAATAATGGGCGAGGGCGCCGGTGACGGCATCTACATCCCGATCTCCGAGGATTCCCCCAAAAAATTCAAGTTCACAAAAACTCCCTGACCCTGGATGTACGTGACGGCCTACCGATTCGGTGGGCCGTCACGCCATTTCGGCACCTCCTACGAAGGCTTTCGGGCGGCTTCGGCGTACAGCTTCGCCGCCGTGTCCCGGTCGCCGTCGCGCACGTGGAAGTAGGCGGCCGCCGCGCGGTTGAGCCGAACAACCGGGCTCCCGGGCCCCCGGGCCCCGGGGCCCCCGGGCCCCGGGGCCCCCGGGCCAAGCGTGCAGTTCGTCGTGCCACTCCACGATCTGCACCCAGTCGGTTTCCTCGGTGGTGAGGCGTCGGCGTGCAGGCCGCGACGGCGGCCTGAGGCCAGGAACCCGCCCGGCCGGTGGCAGAGTCGTCCATTTACTGGGCGTGTACAGAGATCTCCTCCGGCGTCCACCGCTCCATCCCCCCACGTCGTCGACCGGGGCCAGGGCGCCGCAGTAGGGCTTGAGCAGGAGCTACCTGGCGATGGCACGCCGTCGCAGGAAGTTGCCGGGCCGCTCGGTTGGGGCGGCGTTGGTGGGCCGTTGGTGGGGCGCGGGAGAGTGCTGCTCGTCGATCGATTCCGAGCAAGGAGAGCCTCTCGTGGCCCGCAGGACCCTCAAGCGACGCAGTGTGTTCCTCGTGGCGGCGGTCGCGCTCGCCAGTGTCGGTGCGCTGGGCGGGAGCGCCCAGGCCGAGCCCGGGCAGTCGTACATCGGGCCGGGCAAGCCCAACGAGTACGAGGGCGTCATGTGCACCCAGATCCTCGCCAACATGCTGCACTGGCAGACCGGTTACCACGTCGTCGCGGAGGACGGGCACTTCGGCCCGGACACCTACGGGGCGATCAAGGCCGTCCAGAAGTGGGCGAGCCTGCCGCAGGACGGCATCGTCGGCCCGCAGACCGGGACGGTGCTGCTGGAGTCCACCAAGGACGGCGACGGCAACGGCTGCTACTGGCACCTGCCCTCGTACAAGTGACCTCCGGACCGGCGGGAAGGCTGCTCTCCCGCCGGTCCGGCTCCCCGGGGGGTCGGGGCGTCGCCGAGCCGCTCCGGCGGACGCCCCCGCTCACCCCTGAGGCCGCCGCTCCCCTCCGTAGCGGGGAGCGGCGGCCTCAGACCGTTCGGGGGCACGGTCCGGCCGGGCGCCGGCCGGCGCCCGGTCCGGGGCGATTCCCGGCGCCCGTCGGCGGCCGCCGGTAGAGTCTCCGCCCACGGGGAAGGAGGGGGCCGTGCCGAAGAGTTCCGGGGTGGGCGGAGACGGGCAGGACCTGCTCGACACCAAGCGCTACACGGACCTGGAGACATGGGCGGCGCTCCGCTGTCCACCCGGCGTCGCGGCGGCCGAGGAGCCGGCCGACGGCCCGGCCGATCCATCTTCCGACGGCCCGGCCCCGGACGGGAGCCGGGCGGGCCCGCAGGCCCCGGCCGACGAGGCGGCCTTCGTGCTGCTGCTCCGGGGGCGGATCGAACGCGGGGCCTTCCGCCGGGCCGCGGCGGCGGCCCGCGCCGGCCGGGCGTACTTCCCCGAGGACGGTCCGGCCGGTCTCTGGGGACGGCTGGCGGTCGTGCTCGACACGCCCGACGACGAGCGTCCACGGGTGCTCGCCGAACTACGGGAGCACGCCCGCGCGGTGGCCGCCTCCACGGCCGCCCCCGGGACGGCCGCGCTGGCGCTGGAACTCCAGGCGCAGGCGATGGCCCTGGAGTTCCTCCTCCAGGGCGGGCCGCTCGATGCCGGTGCTCCGGTCGTGGAGCAGTGGGAGCGGGCGGCCGCCGCCTACCGTGACGCCGGCCTCGGCCGTGAGGCGGGGAGGACGACGCGCCGGGCGGCGCGGTTCGTCTCCGAGGGGTACCTGCGCGACCACGCCCGGGCCCGGGCGATGCTGCGGGCCGAGCACGCGGCGGCCGTCGCCGAGGGCGACGGCCTGCGCGCCGCCGAGGCCCGTTCCGCGCTCGCCGAACGCGCGCTGCGGGAGTGGTTCGCCGCTCTCGGGAGCGGCGTCGTCCCGGTGACGGACGACCAGGTGAGCCCGGGGCCGGAGGGGAACAGGCCCGAGGGGAACAGGCCCGAGGGGAACAGGCCCGAGGGGAACAGGCCCGAGGGGAACAGGCCCGAGGGGGACGAGCCGGAGGGGGACGAGCTGGAGGCGCTGACCCGGGAGTGCGACCTCGCCGCCGAGGCCCTGACCGCCGCCGGTGTGGTGACCGCCACGGCGCGGGCGGCCGCGACGGGCGCGCGGCTGCTGCTCGCCCATGGGGTGCCGGAGGGCGTGGAGCAGGCCGAGCAGGCCGCCGTGCTGCTCCGGGAGCACGGGGCCGACAGTGACGAACTGGCCCTGTGGCAGGACCTGACGATGTACCACACGCGCAAGGGTGACGCGCTCGGCCGGGCCCGGGCGCACGAGGCGGCGGCGGCCGTCTCGGCCCGGCTGGGCAACGGCTTCGCCGCCGACGGGCTGGCGATGGGCGTGGCCGACACCGCTCTGCGTGACGGCCGCCTCGGGGAGGCGCAGGAGTTGACGTCCGCCCGGTCCGCGGACGCCCTGGGCGACCCGGTGGGCCCGCGCGTGGTCCGCAGCTCCGCTCTGGCCGTCATGGGACTGACCGGCGAGGCGACCGCGCTGTTGCGTTCCTGTGCCGAGGAGTTGGAGGCCCGGCCCGGCGTGTCCGGGCTGCTGCCGCAGGTCTACCTCTCGCTGAGCGGCCTGCTGGCCGGCGACGATCCGGACGCGGCCGAGGAGTGCCTGCGCCGGGGCGCGGAGGTGGCCGGCACCATCGGCGACCCGATGGACCGGGCCCGTTGCCTGGGCGTGCTCGCCTGGACGATCGCCCGCCGGTCGGTGGGTGCGGCCGGTGCGGCCGGCCCGAGCGGCGTCGACCGGACGGCCGAGTACGAGGCCCTGTTCGGCGAGGCGATCGGCCTGCTGTTGCCGCTGCGGACCCTGGAGGCCCTCGACCACCTCGCCACCGCGCTCCAGCAGCGCGGACAGGCGGCCTTCTTCCGGCTGGACGCCCCGGCCGCGGAGTACTGGCTGGCCTGCTCGGAGGAGGTCGCCCGGGCGGCGGGGCTGGGGCCGACGCTCGCCTTCACCCTCGGCTACCAGGGCATCCTGCTGCTCTCGGAGGCCCGGACGGACCCGGGTCGCTACGACCGGGCGGACGCCCGCTTCGCCGAGGCCCAGCAGTTGTTCACGGCCGCGGGGATGACCGGCGACGGGTGGCGCCTGCTCTTCCACCGGGCCGTCTGCGCCCTGGAGTCGGGCGACCGGATCCCGGCGGAGCAGCGGGAGCGGTGGGCCGAGGCCGACCGGCTGCTCACCGAGGCGGCGGACAGGGCCGACGCCCTCCGGATCGCCACCTCGACCCCCGGCACGGCTCCCGTCCGGGCCCAGGAGGCCGGGATCGCCTCCGCCCACGACAAGGGCGAGTTGTACCGGTCGGCCTTCGAACTCCACTGGCACCGGCTCGGGGACTCCGCCACGGCCCTGTACTGGCTGGAGCGGGCCAAGAGCCGCGCCCTGCTGGACGGGTTGGCGGCCCTCGGCCAGGACGGCGCGGCTGACGGCGGCGCGAACGACGGCGGCACGACCGATGGCGGCCGTCCCGTCGAGACCCCGGCGGCCGCCGAAGCGGTGACCTGGCCGGACCTGCGGGCCGCGCTGGCCGCCGAATTCGACCGCACCGGGCAGCGGCTGGTGATCGCCCAGTACCGCAGCTCACCGACCGGCCTCCTACTGCTCGGACTGCGGCACGACTGGGAGCAGCCCCGGGTAGAGGTGATCGACATCGACCTGGCCAGGCTGCGCCGGTTCACCGCGAGCACCTTCCACCGCTCCGGCGAAGTACGGACGATGAGCGACGGGATGCTACGCGGCTGGGCCGGGTTCGCCGGGCTGGTCGGGCCGCTGGCCTCCTGGACGCTGCCCGGGGACGTGGTGGTGCTGGTCCCGCACGGACCGCTGCACGACCTGCCCCTGCACACCCTGCCGGTGGCCGGCGTCCCGCTGCTGCTGCGCAACCCGGTCGTCCAGGTACCGAGCAGCTCCGTGCTGGCCGACCTGCTGCGGCGGGACGCCCGTGGCCCGGCCTCCCGCGCCGGTCGCGCGAGCGTGCTCGCCGATCCGCAGCGGAACCTGCCGCACTCCGTGTCGGAGGGCGCGGCCGTGGCCGGACTGCTCGGCGTACCGGCCGTCACCGGCGAACCGGCCACCCGGGCCGTCCTGCTCGAAGCCCTGGAGACCGCCGGGCTGGTGCATCTGGCCGGCCACGGCCTGATCACCACCGGCAGCGGCTTCGAGCGCGGGGTGCACCTGTCCGACGGGCCCGTGCGGGCCGCCGACCTGGTCGGCCGCCGGATCAGGGCGGGGACGGTGGTGCTCAGCGGGTGCGAGACCGGCGTCAACGAGCAGCGGGCCGGGGACGAGCCGGTCGGCCTGCCGAGGGCGCTGCTGCTCGGCGGCGCCCGGTCCGTCCTGGTCAGCCAGTGGCGGGTGGCCGACTCCTCCTCCCGCGAGCTGCTCACCGCCTTCCACCGGAAGCTGGCCGCCGGTGACGCCCCCGCCCTGGCGCTGCACCACGCGGCGGTGGAGACGTTCCGGACACCCGGCGGGAAGCTGGAACACCTCTACCACTGGGGCGCGTTCGTCCTGGTGGGTGACTGGGCCTGACCACCGGCCAGCCGGACCGTGCCCGGTTCACCTGATCCCCCACCGAGAACAGCCGATCCGTCGAACGAGGAGAGAGCGTGCTCGAAGAACCCCTGGAGCAGTGGGACGAGGACATCCCGCTGGAGCTCGACACCGGCGCCCTGGAGGAGCGGGCCGGGGACTCGGAGGCCGAGGACATCGACCTGGACGACGAGGCGGTGCTGCTCGCCCGTCGCAGCCGGCTCGCCCTGCGGGCCCTGCCCAGCGTCTGGGTGGAGCACACGCCCCCGCCGCAGACCCTCGTGGACCTGTCGTTGCGGTGCGCGTTCCACCGCCACCCCGACGTGAAGCTCGCGTGGGTCAGGCTCACCGTCGACCTGCCCGAGGACGGGACGGTGCTGGACCTCAGCCCGGACGGTGAGATCGCCGACCGGCCGGTGCACATCGTCACCCGGTACGGCGGCGGGCTCTCCCTCCAGACGGAACTCGTCCCGCTGGCTCCCGAGGTGGCCGCCGAACGGGTGCGCGAACAGGACGTCTTCCTGCCCGGGCTGACCGTCTCCGGACGCGAGTTCTCCTACGCCCAGTGGGACTTCCTGCAGCAGGGCGAGACCCCGCTGCACGTGGACCGCAACCTGCGCGCGCTGGTCGCGCTCCCGGCCGGGACGGCCGAACTGCCGCTGACGGTCACCCTCCGGGCCAAGGTCACGGTCGGCGGCCTGCTGGGGACCGTCCCCCTGCTCGGGAAGCGCCGGATCGTCCGCATGGCCTCGGGGATCGTGAAGCCCTGAGACGCAGGTGCCCGGCCCGGCATCGCCGGGCCGGGCCGTCGCTCTGCGGTCGTGCTCAGCAGCCGGCGGGGAACTCCCCGGCGCGGACGCCCGCGACGAAGGACTGCCAGGCGGTGGCCGGGAAGACCAGCGCCGGACCGGACGGGTCCTTGGAGTCACGTACGGGGACGAGGCCCGGGAATCCGGGGGCCACCTCGATGCAGTCGCCGCCGTCGTCCCCGCTGTAGCTGCTCTTGCGCCAGGTCACCGCGTTGAGATCGAGATTCGTCATGAGCGCTGTACCCCTCCATCGCACTGGTGATCAAGGCCATCGACTCACGGCTCGAAAGCACGTCAGCTCGCAGCACATCATAGGTCCGGGTATGCGCAGTCAGCACTGATGGATCATCACTGAAGTGACCTCGTCCCAGACTTTCCGAGTAGACCCATTCGTGCCCGTCAGGCAGTTTGATGAGGGTCATTGAGGTCTTGGGCGGCGCCAGGTCCACCAGGCCGAAGGGGGCGACTTGAATGGCGATGTTGCATTGCCCGGCAACCGTCAACAGATGATCCATCTGGTCCCGCATGACAGCCGGCCCGCCAATGACCCGCCGGATCGCACTCTCGTCCAGAACGACAACCAGCAGCGGCCCACCATCGACCAGGAACCGGTGCTGTCGGCTCAGTCGCGCCGCCACCCGCTCCTCGATGAGGTCGGGGTTCCCGGCGGCCGCACCTCGGGCAAAGAGCGCCCGCGCGTAGTCCTCCGTCTGCAACAGACCCGGTACCAGCTGGACCTGGTACTTGCGCAAGGAGACCGCCTCCGCCTCCATCTGTGCGAAGCGCTGGAACCAGTCCGGGTGTTCGACCTCGGCGTACCAGTCGACCCGATTCCAGATTCGGATCAGGACGCCGCCCATGAGCAGCACCTCGTCGCACTGCTTGATGAACTTCTCCTGCGGGATCCGGCCGCCGTTCTCGATCCGGGTGATGAGCGTCCGGTCGCAGTGCAGGAGTTTGGCCAGTCCGGCCTGGGAGTAGCCGGCCGCCTCACGGGCGTGACGGAACTCGCCGCCGAACAGTACGGCCGAACTGATGGTCGAACCCGTGTCGGGCCTGGGACGTGGCACAGCCAACCCCTGTAGTGACATTGGACCTTGGCACCCTTGATCGCTCGTCACGCTACCTCCGGGCACCGATGCTTGTGAGCGGAACGCGATTGTTCCCTCGCTCTGCGTGAGCGTGCGCGCCCGTCCACGGTCGTGCACGCCCCGTGGAGCGCATGTCGGCAGCTCGTACACCGGAGGTGGGCCCATGGCCGAGACACTCGACCGACCGACGACCGTGGAGGGGGAGTACTCCTGCTGGCTGCCGCGCCACCGGCGGTCCCCGGGGGTGGCGCGGCTGCTGCTGCGGACCTTCCTGGGCGGCTTCGCGGGCGGGGAGCGATTCGCGGAGGTGGGCGAGCTGCTGCTCAGCGAGCTGGTGACCAACGCGGTGGAGCACGCCAGGGTGCCGGCCGGGCGGCTCGTGAAGGTGCGGTTCGCGCTGGAGGCGGACCGGCTGCGGGTGGAGGTGCACGACGCGAGCCCGCAGCGGCCCGTCCCGGGGCCGGTGCCCGCCCGGCCGGACGCGGAGGCGGGCCGGGGGCTGCTGCTGGTCCGGGAGCTGTCGGACGGCTGGGGCAGTTGTCCGAGAGCCGGCGGGATCGGGAAGTTCGTCTGGTTCGAGTGCACCCCGGCCCGCCCGGCCGGGGCCGGGGCCGTGACGGGAGCGCCGGACACCGACGCGGCGCTGACGCCGGCAGGGCCGGGTACGGCATGAGGGGGCGGGCCGGGCGGTGGCCACGGATCGCGCAGGAGCTGGCCCGGGCGGACGCGGGGACGGCGGCGCTCCTGGACACCGTCGAGCGGATGCTGCCCGCCGCCGGGCCGCAGACCCTCCCCCAGGTGCCGGCACCCGTCCGCGCCTACCTGCTGTGGGCGCTCGGCGCGGACCGGCCCTTCGAGGGGGCCTGCGTGTTCGCCGGGGAGATCGCGGCGGCCGGGCGGCCGCCCGTCCAGGTGCGGGTGGAGTTGCCGGCGCCCGCCCCGGAGGGCGGGCACCGGGTGCGCGGGCCGCAGCGCCGGGACGTCGGGGAGGTTCGGATCAGTCCTGCGCGGGCGTGACCGACTCCGGGCCGACCGGGCGGCCGGCGGGGCTGTCCGCCTCGTGGTCCGGACGGGTGGGGCCGCCCAGCGGGGAGCCCATCCAGGACAGCGCCTTCCAGCCGCCCTCGGGGGTGCCGTCCAGCACCACCACCCCGGTGTTGTCGAGCGGGTGCCGGGCCGCGAAGGGCACGTCCACGTTCTCGGCCCGGGCGGCCGCCCACATCCGGATGGCGGCGCCGTGGCTGATCATGGCGACGGTGCCCGACCCGGACCGGGCGGCCTCGGCCACCACCTCGTCCAGCCGGGCGAGGGCCTCCGTGCCGCTCTCGCCGCCGGGCATCCGCAGCTCCAGGTCGCCGGCCGACCAGGCGAAGGCCGTCCGCATGTAGAGCACGCCCGCCGCCTCGTCCCCGCGCAGCTCCAGGTCACCGGCCGAGAGCTCCCGCAGGCCGTCCCGGACCAGTGGCTCCAGGCCCCGCGCGGCGGCCAGCGGCGCGGCGGTCTGCTGGGTCCGGACCAGCGTGGACACGTACAGGCGGTCGATGTCCTCCTCGGCCAGCGCGGCGGGCAGTGCGGCGGCCTGCCGCTGTCCCAGCGGGGTCAGCTCGGCGCCGGGCCGGGCGGTGTCCAGCAGGCGGCCGAGGTTGGAGAAGGTCTCGCCGTGACGGATGAGCAGCAGGCGCATGGTGCGGATCGGGCTCCGATCTCGGTCTCGTGCGGCGGGCGGGCCGGACGGTGCGGCGGCCGCCCGGAGCTTCCATCCTGCCAGTAAGCCCCGGGAGGAGCCGGGGGAAGGCCACCGCCGGGGGTACCGGCCGGCTCAGGCCGGCGGGGCGACCAGGCCCGCCTCGTACGCGATGATCACCAGCTGGACGCGGTCCCGGGCGCCGAGCTTGGACAGCAGCCGGGCCACGTGCGACTTGGCGGTGGCCACCGAGATGAACAGGTCGTCCGCGATCTCGCCGTTGGACCGGCCGCGCCCGACCAGCGTCAGCACCTCCCGCTCCCGCTCGGTGACGCCCTCCAGCGGGCGCGGGGCGCGGCCGGACCCGGCCCGGGCCCCGGCCAGGAAGTCCGCGATCAGGCGGCGGGTGACGCCCGGCGCGATCAGCGCGTCCCCGGCCGCGACCACCCGGACAGCCGCCAGGATGTCGTCCAGCGCCATGTCCTTCACCGCGAAGCCGCTCGCACCGGCCCGCAGCGCGCCGTGCACGTGCTCGTCCTCGTCGAAGGTGGTCAGCACCAGCACCCGGGTCGGGCCCTGGCCCGCCATGATCCGGCGGGTCGCCTCGATCCCGTCCATGCCGGGCATCCGGATGTCCATCACCACCACGTCCGGCGCCAGCTCGGCCGCCAGCCGGACGGCCTCCTCGCCGTCCGCGGCCTCGCCGACCACCTCCAGGTCGGGGGTGTCGGTGATCAGCACCCGCAGGCCCGAGCGGACCAGCGGCTGGTCGTCGGCCAGCACCACCCGGACGGTCACCGGACCTCCGCCGCGTCCGGGAGCGGCCGCGCGGTGACGACGGCGGACGCCGGGGCGGGCAGCGGCAGCACGGCCGCCACCCGGAACCCGCCCCCGGGGCGCGGCCCGGCCTCGAACCGGCCGTGCAGCAGAGCGACCCGTTCCCGCATCCCCACCAGGCCGAACCCGCGCCCCGGCGCCGGGCCGGTCACCCCGCGACCCTCGTCCACGACCTCCACCGACAGCTCCTCGTCCCCGTAGCCGACGCTCACCCGGCAGTGGCCGGTGCCCGCGTGCCGGACGACGTTCGTCACGGCCTCCTGCACGATCCGGAACGCCGACAGCTCGATGTCCGCGGGCAGCGGCCGCCGCTCCCCGCTCCGGCACACCTCCACCCGCACCCCGGCCGTCGCGGTCGCCGCCGCCAGCCGCTCCACGTCCGCCAGTCCCGCCATCGGTTCGGACGGCACCGGGCCCGCGCCCTGCGGATCGGCCTGACGCAACGCCACCAGTGTTCGGCGCAGACCCGCCAGGGTCTCCCGGCTGGTCTCCTCGATCGCCTGCAGCGCCTTCCTGGCCTCGTCCGGCTGCGACCCGATCACCCGGCTGCCGACCCCCGCCTGGATCGCGATGATGCCGATGCTGTGGGCGACCATGTCGTGCAGTTCCCGGGCGATCCGCATGCGTTCGGCGGTGATCGCCTGTTCGGTCGCCTGCGTGCGCGCCGCCGACGCGGCCTCCCGTGCCTGCCGCACCGAAAGGCCGATCGACCAGGCGAACAGCATCATCAACGCCGCCGGGTACTGGACCTGACCCAGTTGCACGTCCACGCCCCGCTCCGCCTGGACCACCTGGTACCCGGCCATCACCGCGACGGAGACGCCCAGCGCCCGCAGCGCGACCGTGCCCGAACGGACCGTCACCAGATAGCAGAGGGCTGCCGCGGCGGGCAGCAGATGACCGATCCGCAGGTTCAACGGCAGCAGTTCCTCGGTCAGCGCCATACCGAGGCCGGCCGACAGCAGCATCCCGAAAACCGCCACGGGGAACCGACGCAGCAGGACGGCTGCCAACAGGTCGAAGCCCACCGCGGCCAGCGGGCCCGGCCGTTGAACCCCGTGGCCGACCCCGTACGGCTCGCCGAGCAGGCTCTCCGCCACGGTGACGATCAGTATGGTGGCGCCCGCCCACAGCAGCGCCGACCGCAACCGGTGCGCGGCGGCGGGCGGGGGCGGAGCTGCGGGTGTGACGTCCATCCGGCGAGACTAACCGGCCCGCGACCAGCGGACATCAGCCCCCGGGCGTACGCCCGGGGGCCAGTACCGGTGGGGCAGGTGCCGCCCGTGGCCCGATGCCAGGCTGCCCCCGCACCGGCAGGGTTGGCAGCGTGATCGAAGTCAACGAACTCACCAAGCGCTACGGCCGCCGGACGGCCGTCGACCGCCTCTCCTTCACGGTCCGCCCCGGACAGGTCACCGGGTTCCTCGGTCCGAACGGAGCCGGCAAGACCACCACCCTGCGGATGATCCTCGGCCTGGACGCGCCCGACGGCGGCACCGCCACCGTCAGCGGCGTCCCGTTCCGCGACCACCCGCGCGGACTGCACCACGCCGGCGCCCTGCTGGACGCGCAGCAGGTGCACGGCGGGCGCACCGCCGCCGCCCACCTCGCGGCGCTCGCCCGCAGCAACGGCATCGCCGCCCGCCGGGTCGAGGAGGTGCTGGAGGAGGTCGGCCTGGCCGGGGCGGCCCGGCGCCGGGTCGGCGGGTTCTCGCTCGGCATGAAGCAGCGCCTCGGCGTCGCCGTCGCCCTGCTCGGCGACCCGCCGGTGCTGATGTTCGACGAACCCGTCAACGGCATGGACCCGGAGGGCGTGCTCTGGGTGCGCCGGCTCTTCCGCCAGCTCGCCGACGAGGGCCGCACGGTGTTCCTCTCCAGCCACCTGATGACGGAGATGGAGCAGACCGCCGACCAACTCGTCGTCATCGGGCAGGGCCGGCTGATCGCCGCCGAGCCGGTCGCCGTGTTCGCCGCCCGGGCCGGCCGGCCGGGCGTCCTGGTCGGGACGTCGCGGGCCGCCGAACTGACCGGACTGCTGACGGCCGCCGGGGCGGCGGTGACGCCCGAGGGCTCGGCCGGCGCCGAACGGCTCGTCGTGACCGGCCTGCCGGCTGCGCGGATCGGCTCACTGGCCGCCGAACACCGGATCACCCTGCACGAACTGACCGTACGCACCGCCTCGTTGGAGGAAGCCTTCATGGAACTGACCGCCGGGAGCATCGAGTACCGGGCGGGGGAAGCCCGATGAGCACTCCCGACACCGGCCGGGCCGCCGCACCCCGCGCCACCGCCGGCGCCCCGCCGCCCGTCCGCTTCGCCGACCTGGTCGCGGCCGAGTGGATCAAGATCCGGTCGCTGCGCTCCACCCCCTGGCTGCTCGGACTGGTCGTCCTGGTCGCCGTCGGCGCCGCCGGGCTGGTCTCGCTCGCGGACTACGACGCCATCCCCCGCCGCGGCCCCGAGTCGCCGTGGGAGCCCACCTTCGCCCTGCACGACGCCTTCCCGCCCGAGGGCTACCTGATGCTGATGCTCGCCGCCGCCAGCCTCGGGGCGATCGCCGTGGTCAGCGAGTACGGCAGTGGGCTGATCCGCACCACCACGGTGGCCGTCCCCGCCCGCGGCTCGGTGCTGCTGGCGAAGGCCGCCGTCCAGCTCCTGCTGTGGACGGCGGTCGGCGCCGTCGCCGTGGCCGGCTCGTACCTGCTCTCCTGGAGCATCCTGGACGGCCGGGACGCCGGGATCGCCGTCACCGCCCCCGGCGCGCCGACCGCCCTGGCGGCGTCCGTGCTGCTCGGCCCGGTCTGCGCCCTGGTCGGCCTCGGCCTCGGCACCCTGATCCGGCACGCCGCGACCACCGTGCTGACCGGCGTCCTCGTCCTGCTGATCCTGCCCACGGTGATCCTGCCGGCCAACAACCGCTCGACCATCGGCCTCAACCACACGCTGGTGCTCAGCGCCTGGCAGCGCCTCACCCGCACCTGGGGGGCGCCGGCCGCCGTCGACCACTACGCCTCGTACGCCGGGTCCTGGGCCGTGTACGCGCTCTGGCCGCTGGTGGCCGTCGTTCTGGCGCTGGTGGTGGTGCGCCGCCGGGACGTCTGACGAGGCGTCCGGCGCCCCGGGGCGCGCCGGCCGGGCGCCTGCGGGCTCAGCCCGCCTCGCGGCCCCGGAAGGACCGCCGGTACTCGCGCGGGGCGAGCCCCACCCGGCGGACGAAGGCCGGGCGCAGCGAGACGGCGGAGGCGAAACCGCAGCGGGCGGCCACCTCGTCCACCGGCAGGTCGGTCTCCTCCAGCAGGCGCTGGGCGGCCAGCACCCGCTGGTCCAGCAGCCAGCGCAGCGGGGAGGTGCCGGCCGCCTCGACGAAGCGGCGGGCGAAGGAGCGCTCCGACATCAGCGCCAGGCCCGCCATCCGGCGGACCGTCCACGGGGTGTCGAGGCCGGCCAGCACCTCCGTCCGGACCCGGGCCAGCGGGTCGTCGCCGGTCTCCTCCGGCACCGGGGACGGGATGAACTGGGCCTGGCCGCCGGCCCGGAACGGCGCGGTGACCATCGCCCGTGCGATGGTGGCGGCGGCCTGCTGGCCGTGCGCGGAGCGGACCAGGTGCAGGCAGAGATCGATGCCGGCGGCGACCCCGGCCGAGGTCCAGATCTCGCCGTCGCCGGTGAACAGCACCTCCGGCTGGACGTCCACGGCCGGGTGGCGGGCGGCCAGGTCCTGGGCGACGCACCAGTGCGTGGTGGCGGCCCGGCCGTCCAGCAGGCCGGCGTCCGCGAGGACGAACGCGCCGGCGCAGAGCGAGGCGATCGGGACGCCGCGCGCGTGCACCGCGCGCAGCGCCGCCAGCACCTCCGGGGCAGTCGGGGCCAGCGGCTGCTCCACCCCGGGGACGACCACCAGGTCGCAGTCGAGCAGGGCCTCCAGCCCGTGGTCCGGCGTCCGCTCCAGCCCGCCGCCGAGCCGGACCCTCACCCCGTCCGGCCCGCAGACCCGCAGGTCGAAGGCGGGCACGCCGGGGCGGCTGACCCGGTTCGCCCAGACCTCGCCGATCACCGCGTAGTCGAAGGCCCGTACGCCGTCGAAGATCAGGCAGCCCACTGTGCGCATGGCAGGAATCTATCGACCGACGCCGCCTCGCGTCACCGGCGCGGGCGTTACGGGGCGGGTCGGCCGGGCCGCCACCGGGTCGCCGACGGCGCTGGCAGGAATGTATCGATCCATGGCGCCGGCGCCACTCACCGGCCCGGACCGGCCGGCGGCACGATCGACGCATGACGAACACCAGCGCATTCGACGCCCCGCTCACCCTCGCCCCCGATGCCGTCCTGATCGTGATCGACGTCCAGCAGGGCTTCGACGACGAGGAGTTCTGGGGCCCCCGGGACAACCCCGACGCCGAGAAGCGGATGGTCCGGCTGATCGAGAGCTGGCAGGCCACCGGCCGGCCGATCGTGACCGTCCAGCACGCCTCGACCGCCGGGCCGTTGGCGGCCGGCACCCCCGGGTACGAGCTGAAGCCGGAGATCGCGGCCGTCGAGCCCGACCTGCACATCGTGAAGTCGGTGAACAGCGCCTTCTACGGCACCCCCGACCTGCACGAGTGGCTCCGGGCGCGCGGCGCCGAGCAGTTGGTGATCACCGGGATCATGACCAACGTGTGCAACGAGGTCACGGCCCGGATGGGCGGCAACCTCGGCTACGACGTGATCTTCCCGGCCGACGCCATGCACACCTTCGCGATGGCCGGCCCCGACGGCGGACTCATCCCCGCCACCGAACTCGCCCGGGCCACCTCGGCGGTGCTGCACACCGCCCGCTTCGCGAAGGTGGTCACCACGGACGCGGTGCTGGCGGCGGCCGGGGCCTGACCGCCGGTCCGGGCCCGGGCCCCGCGCTCAGCCGCGCGGGCCCCGGGCCCGGACGCTCAGGTCACGCAGCAGGATCGTCAACAGGCGTGCCAGCTCGTCCTGTTCGTGCGGCGCCAGGCTCTCGACCAGGCCCTGCTCGTAGGTCAGCAGCCCGCCGACCGCCTCCTCCACCGCCCGGTGCCCCGGCCCGGTCAGCTCGACCTCGACCGCCCGGGTGCCCGGTTGCGGCGGCAACCGCCTGACCAGGCCCTCACCTTGGGCGCGGTCCACCCGCTGGGTCACCGCCCCGGCCGTGATCAGGGAGCGGTCGGCGAGCTCCCTGGTGGTGAGGCGGTAGGGCGGGCCGGAGCGCCGCAGGGTGCTGAGCAGGTCGAGGGTGGCGGCGTCCATCGCGACCACGGCCAGCACCCTGCGACGCTCGTCGTCCAGCAGCTTGGCCGCCTGCCGGATCCGGGTGAGAATGCCGATCGACCCCACGGGCAGGCCCGGTTGCTCGCGTTGCCAGGCCCGGGAGATCTCCTCGGCGCGGTCGGTCGGGGGCTGCTCGGGCGTGGTCATGCTGATAGTGTCCCATGGACGTTTAGCGCTGAACGAGGAGTGGGGATGCGTCAGATCGTCGTCACCGGAGGCGGCACCGGCATCGGCCGGGCGATCGCCGGATCGTTCGCCGCACAGGGCGACCAGGTCGTGATCACCGGCCGCCGCCAGGACGTCCTGGAGCGGACCGCCGCCGAACTCGGGCCCGGCGTCTCCGCCGTGGCCTTCGACGCCACCGACCCCGAGCAGGTCGAGGCCGCCCTGGACGCCCTGCCCGAACGGGTGGACGTCCTGGTCAACAACGCCGGTGGCAACACCGACATCGGAGCCCCGGCCCCCACCGGGCTGGCTGGCCTCGCCGCCGCCTGGCGCGCCAACCTGGACGCCAACGTGCTGTCGGCCGTCCTGGTCACCGCCGCACTCCGGCCGAGGCTCGCCGCCGGCGGCGCGGTGGTGAGCCTCAGCTCCGTCGCGGCCCACCGCGGCGGGTCCGGCTCCTACGGCGCCGCCAAGGCCGCCGTCGAGGCGTGGAACCTGACCCTCGCCCAGGAGCTCGGCAAGGACCGGATCACCGCCAACGTCGTCGCCCCGGGTTTCGTGGAGGCCACCGAGTTCTTCGGCGGCGCCATGACCCGGCAGCGCCGGGCCGCCCTGATCGCGCAGACCAGCACCGGCCGGGCCGGCACCCCCGCCGACATCGCCGGCACCGTCCTCTTCCTGGCCTCCCCCGCCGCCGGCCACCTCACCGGCCAGACCCTGCACGTCAACGGCGGTTCACTGGCCGGACGCTGAGCCGCCGGCCCGGCTCTCGGCAGCGACGCCGAGCAGGGGGCGAACGGGCAGGAGCGGCGGGCTGGTGCCCCGGGCCCGGCGCGGGGACGACGCGTCAGGCGGCGACCGCGGCCCACCCGGCATATCGAACTGGTGAACTTTTGGCCGGTCGGCCGGTATGCGGCTTTTGGGCGTTGCCCCGGAAATGTGCGGCTCACTACGCTCGCCCGGCCCGGCCCGCCCAGGGACCAGGGACCGATTCGCAGGGGAGCACGCCGGATGGCGATCCGTAAGTCCACCATTCAGGAGCAGGTCGCCCAGGCGATCGCGTCCATCGAGCCCGACGACCGCCCGGTCGCCACCTTCCAGAGCATCACCGGGCCGAGCCCCTGGCTGATGAACTCCCTCGGCCTGATCGGCCAGCTGCTGGTCAAGTACTACTACGTCACGCTGACCGAGCGCGTGGTCGTCGTGCACCGCGCCTCGCGGCTCTCCAACCGCCCGCAGGAGATCGTCTACGTGGTGCCGCTGGAGCAGGCCCGCACCCTGGTGAGCGACGTCAGGCGCAACCCGCTCTGGAGCTCCCTGCAGTTCCACTTCCCCGGCGAGGAGAAGGCCACCCGGCTGAACGTGCACCGCTACTGGCGGGCCGAGCTGGACGTCTTCGTCCCCGGCCTGACCGGCCAGACGATCGCTTCCTGACGGCCTGCGCCGACCCGCTGACCGACCCGACGGCCGGCACCGCCACGGCGGTGCCGGCCGTCGGCGGGCCCGGGCCCGGGGCTCGGCGGCCTCGGGCGGTCGGCGGCGCCGGCAGCCCCGTCGAGCCGGTCAGAGGCCCTGGTCGCGGGCCCAGTCGGCGAGTTCGCGGGCGCAGGCGTCCACCGACTCGCGCCAGCTGCGGGCCGCGCCCTCGCCGGCCTCGTCACTGACGTGCTTGACCAGCCGGACCGGCACCCCGGCCTGCCGCGCGACCGTCGCCAGGGCGTAGCCCTCCATGTCCACCAGGTCCGCGCTCAGCGCCAGCCGGTCGCGGGCCGCCGGGTCGGAGACGAACAGGTCACCGGTGGCCAGCGTCGGGCCCTTCCCGTCGCCGAGGGTGATCGCGGCGCCGTAGGTACGGCCGGTCAGCTCCCTCAGCACCGGGGTGTCGATGTCGTGCTGGAGCACCTCCACCACCTCGTGGGTGCCCTCCCAACCCGGGCGCAGCGCGCCGGCCGTGCCCAGATTGACGATCTCCGAGGGCCGCTCGCCGCGGGCCAGCACGGTGGCCAGGGCCGCCGCCGCGTTGATCTTCCCTATGCCGGTGAGCAGCACGGGAAGGCGTTCGCCGAGGTACGCCGCCTCCTCCTGGACGGCGACGACGATCAGCGGGCGGTCGGGTGAGATCGTTCCGAGCAGGCGCATGGCGCCATGGTACGGAGCGCCTCGGGCGGCCCGGAAGCCCGGGACCGCGCCCCGGCCCGTCCCGCGTCCGGCGCAACCGCATAGGGTGCAACCCGCGTCGCACTGGAGACGGCCGGGCACCGCACGGCCGGCCCCGGAGGGACGGCCCGAGCACGGGCGGCCCGGCCCGGCAGGCAGGTCGAAGCTCAAGATCGGCGCAAGTCG
Source organism: Kitasatospora herbaricolor (assembly GCF_030813695.1). Lineage (NCBI taxonomy): Bacteria > Bacillati > Actinomycetota > Actinomycetes > Kitasatosporales > Streptomycetaceae > Kitasatospora > Kitasatospora herbaricolor. Next base: position 6,328,714 of record NZ_JAUSVA010000002.1, on the reverse strand, counting down.
GGTGTGGCTGTCACGACCGGCGGCCATACTGCTGGCAACGACCGGGCCCCGTCGGCGGGTCGGGTCACTGGGGAGGGTGGGGCGGTGGCGACACCAGTACGCACGGAGGAGCAGGGCCCGGCACCGGGCACGACCGGTGCCACGACCCCGCGTCCGACGGCCGGAGCCGCGACGACGCCGGTCGCCGGCCGGCCGCCCAAGGCGCCGGGACGGCTCGACCTGGCCGGGCGGATCCGCCGGATCGCCGACGCCCGGCACACCGCGCCGGGCCGGCTGCGGCTGGCCGGCGCCCTGCTCGCCGTCCTGACGGTGGCCTTCGGCCTGCTGACCGGCTGGCAGGTCAACTCGCGCGCGCAGGCAGCGGACCGGGTGGTCTCCTACAGTCAGCCGCTCAGCCAGGCCGCCGCCGACATCCACCGCTCGCTGGCCGACGCGGACACCACCGCCGCCACCGGGTTCCTGCTCGCGGGAGCCGAGCCCAAGGCCGTCCGCGAGCGCTACGAGAAGGACCTCGCGACCGCCTCCCGGCTGATCGCCGAGGCGGCCGCCCGCACCACCGCCTCCTCCCCCGCCCAGCAGTGGCTCGCCTCGCTCAACCAGCAGATCCCGGTCTACGCGGGCCTGGTGGAGACCGCCCGGGCCGACAACCGGCTGGGCTTCCCGCTCGGCGGCGCCTACCTGCGCTACGCCTCCCAGCAGATGCGCGACAACCTGCTGCCGGACGCCGCGAAGCTCGCCGACGCCGAGAACGAGGCCCTGGAGCGGGACTACGCCGAGGCCCGCGCGGTGCCGTGGGCGGCCTTCGTACTGGGGCTGCTGGCGCTGGCGGCGCTGGTCCGGGTGCAGCAGGTGCTGTTCCGGCGGACCAACCGGGTCTTCAACATCGGGCTGGTCGGCTCCAGCGTCGCGATGCTCGCCGCCGTGCTGTGGCTGGTGGCCGGCAGCTGGATCACCGCCGACCGGCTCGCCGAGAGCGAACGGGACGGCTCCACTCCGCTGCGCGCGCTGAACGCCGCCCGGCTCGACGTGCTGACCGCCCGGCTGGCCGAGAACCTGCACCTGGTCGCCCGGGGTTCGAGCACCCAGTACGCCGATCTCTGGGCCGCCACCGCGAAGGACCTGGCCGGCTCGGCGGGCGACGCCACCCCCGGCGGTGCGCTCGGCGAGGCCCGGCGGCTCGCGCCCAGGGACGCGGCGGACGCCGTCGACCAGGCGCGCAAGGAGTGCGCGACGTGGGCCGCGCGGCACAACGCGGCGATGGCCAAGGAGACCGTGGACGGTGACTACCAGGCGGCCCTGGACGCCACCATCACCGTGAAGGAGGCCGACGTCCCGAACACCTCGGACGCCTCCTTCAGCGCCACCGACCAGCAGTTGGAACGAGCGGCGGGCATCGAACTGGCGAGGTTCAAGGCCTCGGCCGGCGGCACCGGCGGCCTGCTGGACGCCCTGGCCCTCGGGGCCGGCGCGCTCGCCCTGGTGGCCGCCGTCAGCGCGGTGCGCGGCCTCGGCCGGCGCCTGGCCGAGTACCGGTAGAGGGGCGGGAGATGACGATGCGCACAGCACCATCGCGGACCACGGACGGCACCGGCGCCGACGGTACGGACACGAACCCGACCAGCGGCGGCGCGGGCGGCCGGGCCCGCCGGGGCCGGGCGGCCGCCGTGGTCGCGCTGCTCGCGGCCGGGGCCACGCTGCTCGGCGCGGGCAGCCCGCAGGGCGCCGGACTGCCGGCCGCCGGGGGTGGCCCCCGACTGGAGGCCCCTCTGGCCGCGCCGGCGGCCGACCCGAACTGCGACACCGGCCGGAGCGTGCCGCCCAGCACGGTGGACGGCCCCGCCGTGAAGGCGATCAAGGACAACAAGACCCTGGTCGTCGGGGTGGACCAGAACAGCTACCGCTGGGGCGCCCGCAACCCCGCCACCGGCGGGATAGAGGGCTTCGACATCGACCTCGCCAAGGCGATCGGCACCGCCCTGATGGGCGACCCGAACAAGGTGACCTTCAAGGCGGTGCCGACCGCCGAGCGGATCAAGTTCATCCAGGACGGCAAGGTCGACATGATCGTCCGCACCATGACGATCACCTGCGAGCGGATGGAGCAGGTCGCCTTCTCCAAGCCCTACTTCAAGACCGCCAACCGGCTGCTGGTGCCGAAGGCCAGGGGCGTGAAAACCTTCGACGAGGCGCTGAACGGCCGCACCGCGTGCGCCGCCCGCAGCTCCTCCGCCGAGGACGAACTCAAGAGCAACCCGCACGGCTCCAAGCTCGTCACGGTGGAGAACCAGCTCGACTGCCTGGTCCTCATGCAGCTCGGCAAGGTCGACGCCACCATGACCGACGACGGTCTGGCCGCCGGACAGGCCGCCCAGGACACCACCGTGACCCTGCTCGACGAGCAGGTCCGCCCGGGCGTGATGGGTGTGGCGATGAAGCTGGGCAACACCGACCTGGTCGCCCGGGTCAACCAGGTGCTGGCCGACTACCAGGCCAGCGGCGCCTGGCGGGACAGCTACGACAAGTGGCTCAAGCCCACCATGCACGACGACGCCGCGCGCTTCCGGCCCTGAGCAGGTGGCGGGCGCGCCGGCACGCCGGTTCGGCGGGCACGGTCGAGCGGTGAACGACACAGCGGTTGAACGACACAACGGTTGAACGACACAGCGGTGGGACGGTACCGAGGGTGCCGGCCGCAGGAGCGGAGAGGGAGGACCACGCGTTGGCAGGATCTGCTGGCCCGGTGATGAGCCGGGAGGAGGTGGACCGCGCACTGGCACGCCTGGGCGCGGAGCGCGACGCCGTCGAGGCGGCCCTGCTCTCGTTGCAGGACCACCCTGGCCGCCGACTGCTGGAGGGGGCCTCGCTGACCGGCCGGACGGAGGAGCGCTGGTCCGTCGCCGGGCAGGGGCTGCCACTGCTCTGGGCGCTCTTCGACCGCTACTCCGAAGCCCTCGCCTCGGCCCGCGCCGTGCGCGCCCGCAAGGCCAGACCCGGCGGCCCGGAGCTGGCCGAGCTGAGCGAACTGCTCAGCGGCACGGCCGTCACCGTTCCCGGCGGCGCGCTGCCGGACGGTGGGCAGTGGCCCGGCACGCCGGCCCGGCTGGTCGAACAGGTCAGCCTGGCCGAGCTGATGGACCGGATGAACGCCTGGTACGCCACCGTGCTGGAGGTGGTGAACGCCGCCGACGCCGTCTGGTCCGCGCTGCCCGCCCGGATCGACCTGCTGCTCGCCGAACTGCGCCGGGTGCAGAGCCTGGCCGGATCGCTCGGCGTCCGGGCCGGCGCCCACCCGCTCGGCGACGACCTGCTCGAACTGGACACCGCGCTGACGGCCCTGCGGGCCGAGGTGGTGGCCGACCCACTGGCCCTCTGGCGCCCCTCCCGGGTGCCGGCCCAGCGCGGCACGGTGCCCGACGGCACCGCGCTTGCCGGCCCCTCCGGAGTGGTCGACACCGAGCGCTTCGACCGGGCCGGCCGCGCCCTGGACGGCATCCGGCTGGAGCTGGAGGGCCTGCTGCGGCTGCGTGACGACGCCGAGGAACGCCTGCAGCAGGTCGGCGACCTGCTGCAGCGGGCCGACGCCACCCTCGGCGAGGCCCGCCGGGCCCGCGGCGAGGTGCTGGCGAAGATCGCCGCCACCGAGGTGCCCGCGGTGCCCGGGCCCGCCTCCGCACTGCGCGAACGCGTCGTGCTGGCCCTGGAGTTGCGCCAGAGCGGCCAGTGGCACCGGCTCGCCCCGCTGCTGGACCAGCTGGAGGACTCCGCCGCCAAGGAGCTCGGCCGCGCCCGGCAGGCCCTCACCGAGGTGACCCAGCCGCTCGCCGTCCGCGCCGAACTGCGCGGCCGCCTCGACGCGTACAAGGCGATGGCCGCCCGGCTGCGGGTCGCCGAGGACCCGGAGGTCGTCGAGCGCTACGAGAAGGCCCGCTGGCTGCTCTGGAGCGCGCCCTGCGACCTGCGGGCGGCCGCCGGCGCGGTGGCGCGGTTCCAGCAGTCGCTGCGGCCGGTCGCCGAGGCGGCGGCCGGCGGCGCACCGGGCGAGGGGACCGCCGACGGCGGGAGCAACGTGCAGGACAGCGTCCAGAGCAACGGTCAGGGGGCCTGAGTTTCATGAGCGAGGCGTGTGCACGGCCGGACTGCACCGGCGGCGGGATCATCGACGAGGACGGCTACTGCACCGAGTGCGGGCTGGCCCCGGCCGGCACCGTCGTCGCACCGGCCACCGGATCCACGACCACCGGATCCACGACCGCCGGTACCGGCGGCGGCCCGGGCTCGCCGTGCCCGCACGACTGCCCGGGGACGATCGACCCGGACGGCTACTGCGACGAGTGCGGGCTGGCGGCGGGGGCCGCCGGCACCGGCCTGACCCAGCCGCACCTGCCCTCCGCCCGGCTCGCCCCCGACTCCTCCCGCTCGCTGCGCTCCACCCGCACCGGCTCGGCCCGCGCGATGTCCGGCCGCTCGCGCTCGCACCGCTCCACCCGCACCGGCAGCGGCCGGTCCCTGTCGGTGCGCAGCGGCCGGGGCAGCACCGGCACCGTCGGCCGCGGCCGGCTCGGCGCCGGGCTGGTGACCGTCCCGACGGTGCCCCAGCCGGACCCGGCGGCGGCCGTGCTGGCCAACCCCGAGGTGCCCGAGCGCAAGCGGTACTGCAGCAAGTGCGAGGCTCCGGTGGGCCGGGAGAAGAACGGCCGCCCGGGCCGCCCGGAGGGCTTCTGCACCAAGTGCGGCACGCCGTACTCGTTCACACCCAAGCTGGCCCGGGGCGACCTGGTCGGCGGGCAGTACGAGGTGGTGGGCTGCCTGGCGCACGGCGGGCTCGGCTGGATCTACCTGGCGGTCGACCGCCGGGTGAACGACAAGTGGGTGGTCCTCAAGGGCCTGCTGGACACCGGCGACGAGGACGCGCTGGCGGTCGCGGTCGCCGAGCGCCGGTTCCTGGCCGAGGTGGACCACCCGAACATCGTGCGGATCATCAACTTCGCCGAGCACCCGGACCTGCGGACGGGCTCCACCGACGGCTACATCGTGATGGAGTACATCGGCGGCAAGTCGCTCAAGGACATCGCCAACGAGCGCCGCACCCCGGACGGGCGGCGCGACCCGCTGCCGGTGGAGCAGGCGATCGCGTACGCGCTGGAGGCCCTGCCCGCGCTGGGCTACCTGCACAGCCGGGGCCTGGTGTACTGCGACTTCAAGATCGACAACGTGATCCAGAGCGAGGACTCGCTCAAGATCATCGACATGGGCGCCGTCCGCCGCCTCGACGACGACGGGCCGATCTACGGCACCATCGGCTACCAGGCCCCCGAGATCGCCACCGACGGCCCCACCCCCGCCTCCGACCTCTACACCGTGGCCCGCACCCTCGCCGTGCTGAGCTTCGACTTCCAGGGCTACAGCACCACCTACCGCGAGGAACTGCCCGGCCCCGAGGACGTCCCGCTCTTCGCCGAGTACGAGTCCTACTACCGCTTCCTGGTCCGCGCCACCGATCCCGACCCGGCCCGGCGGTTCTCTTCCGCCGAGGAGATGGCCGACCAGCTGACCGGCGTCCTGCGCGAGATCCTCGCGCTCAAGGACGGCCGGCCCCGGCCCGCGCTGTCCACCCTCTTCGGACCGGAACTCCGGGTGGTCGACACCCAGTTGGTGACCGGCAGCGCCGTGGCCGGCACCCCCGCCGCGAACGCCCCGGCCGCCGCCGTCCTCCCGCCCGCCCCCGACCCGGCCACCGTCCCGGCCCTGACCGCCGGCGGGCCGCGGGTCGCCGTCCTGGACCCGGCCGCCGCCGCCCTCGCCCTGCCGGTGCCCCGGGTCGACCCGGCCGACCCCAACGCCGGTTTCCTCGCCGCCCTGGTCGGCACCGCCCCCGACGAGGCGCTCGCCGCACTGGCCGGCGCACCCGCCGAATCGGTCGAACGCACCCTGCGCGAGCTGCGCGCCCACCTCGAACTCGGGCAGTCGCAGGACGCGCAGGCGACCCTCGCCGCCCTGGAGAACGACCACCAGGGCGACTGGCGGGTGCTCTGGTACCGCGGCCTGACCGCCCTCACCGCCGCCACCGCGGCGGGCACCGGCACCGGCACCGGCACCGGCGGGGAACGGAAGACCCGGACCGAACAGCTGGAGGCCGCGGCCGAGGCCTTCGACGCGCTCTACGACGCCTTCCCCGGCGAGGCCGCACCGAAGCTCGGCCTCGCCGTCTGCGCCGAACTGCTCGGCAACGGCGAGGACGCCGCCGAGTTCCACCGCCTGGTGTGGAGCACCGACCACGCCTACGTGAGCGCCGCCTTCGGCCTGGCCCGGGTCCGGCTCGCGGCCGGCGACCGGCCCGGCGCGGTGCAGGCCCTGGAGTCCGTGCCCGCCACCTCCAGCCACTTCACCGCCGCCCGGGTCGGCGCCGTCCGGGCCCGGTTGCGCGAGCGGCCCGCCACCGACCCGCTCGGCCCGGACCTCGACGCCTGCTCCGAACAGCTCGGCCGGCTCGGCCTGGACGACCGCCGCCACGAGGAGCTGGCCGTCGAGGTGCTCGACGCCGCCCTGGGCTGGGCGCTGGCCGGACGCCCCGGAGTGTCCGGCACGCCCACGGTGCTGGGACAACCGGTCGCCGAGCGGGAACTGCGCTTCGCCCTGGAACACTCCTACCGGGTACTCGCCCGGTTGGCCGACCGGGCGCAGACCAGGATCGAGATGGTGGAACGGGCCAACCGGACCCGCCCCAGGACGTGGGTGTAAGCAATGCAGCAGACCGACTGCCCGAGCTGTTCCGAACCGCTTGACCCGGAGGACGCCTACTGCGGGAGCTGCGGCGCCGGCCGCGACGAACCCGTGCCCGCGGCCGCCTCCCTGCCCGGCAGCTGGGTGGCCGACGACCGGGCCGGCGGCGCACCGCCCGCCCCGCCCGCACCCCGGAGCGGCGGGCCGGGCATCGCCCCCGGTCTGGTCTGCGCGCACTGCGGCTCCGCCCAGGTCGCCACCGACGGCTACTGCGAGGACTGCGGCGGCGCCCAGCCGCGCCCGCGCGACCACATGGAGAAGGTGCTCGCGGGCGTCGCCGGGGTCAGCGACCGCGGCGTGCGCCACCACCGCAACGAGGACTCCTTCACCGTCGCCGCCACCTCGCTGCCCGGCGGCGCACCCGCCGTGGTGGCCGTGGTCTGCGACGGCGTCTCCTCCTCCGACCGGCCCGACGAGGCCTCCGAGACCGCCGTCGACAGTGCCTCCGAATCGCTGCTCACCGCGCTGGAGCGCGGTGTGGACCCCGGCACCGCGATGCGCTCCGCGATCGCCGACGCCGCCCGGGCGGTGGCCGCGCTCGCCGAGGACGGCAGCTCCCCCGCCCGTCCCGACATCAACGCGCCCGCCTGCACCTACGTCAGCGCGATCGCCGCCAACGGCCGGATCACCATCGGCTGGGTCGGCGACACCCGGGCCTACTGGATCCCGGACGACCGGGTGTCCGCCGAACCGTTCCGGCTCACCCAGGACGACTCCTGGGCCGCCAAGATGGTCGAGGCCGGCCTGATGGGCGAGGCCGAGGCGTACGCCGACCCACGGGCGCACGCGATCACCGGCTGGCTCGGCGCCGACGCCGAGGAGGTCGTCCCGCACACCCTGGACTTCACCCCGCACGTCCCCGGCGTGCTGCTGATCTGCACCGACGGGCTGTGGAACTACGCCGAGGCGGCCACCGACCTCGCCCACGTGGTGCGCACCGACGCCCGGACGGAGCCGCTGGCAGCCGCCCGGACCCTGGTGCGGTTCGCGATCCAGGCCGGCGGCCACGACAACATCACCGTCGCCGTGCTGCCGGTGCTGCCGGCGACCGACCTGGCGGGCACCGCCCGGGCGGACGAGCACGCCGCCACCCTGCTCGACCTGCCGGTGATCGCGGCCGGGCCCGCGGCGGGCGGCGGCCCGGAGTACGACCCGCACGACGAGACCCTGCCGGACCTGCCGGTGATCGGCTCGCCCCGGGCGCCGCTGCCACCGCTGCCGCCGCACCCCCCGGCCGCGCCGCCCGCCGTACCCGTCCCACCCGCGGTACCCGCGCCGCCGGACCACCCGCCGGCCCGCTGACGCCGGTGCCCCGGACGCCCCCGGCGGCCCGCCGCGCCGCACCCCGACCGTCCCTGCCCATCCTGACCATCCGACAGGAGCCCACGGCCATGGCAAGTCTGGCGAAGTCGAATCTGCCCAGGTTCGACGTGGACATCTTCCAGAACGAGTACCTCGCGGACGGCGCCCGCGAGGTGAACGCGATCGTCACGGTGACCGCCACCGGCGGCGGCACCTCCGGCGGCCGCCCGCTGCCGACCGACGCCACCGCGCCCGGCGCGCCGGCGCAGTCCTCGGCCGTGGTCATCCTGGTCGACTGCTCGGGCTCGATGGAGTACCCCGCCACCAAGATGCGCGGCGCCCGGGAGGCCACCGCCGCCGCCGTCGACACCGTCCGCGACGGCGTGGCCTTCGCCGTGGTGGCCGGCACCCACGAGGCCAAGGAGGTCTACCCGGGCGACGGCGGCCTCGCCGTCGCCGGGCCGGCCACCCGGGCCGCCGCCAAGGAGTCGCTGCGCCGCCTCACCTCCGGCGGCGGGACCGCCATGGGCACCTGGCTGGCCAAGGCCGACCGGCTCTTCCTCAGCCGCCGCGACATCGCGCTGCGGCACGCGATCCTGCTCACCGACGGCAAGAACGAGCACGAGTCGGCCGCCGACCTCGACAAGGCGATAGCCCAGGTCACCGGCCACTTCACCGCCGACTGCCGGGGCGTGGGCACCGACTGGCGGGTGGACGAGCTGCGGAAGATCTCCTCCGCCCTGCTCGGCTCGGTGGACATCGTCGCGGAGCCGTCCGGCCTGGTGGACGACTTCCGCTCGATGATGGAGAACGCGATGGGCAAGCAGGTCGCGGACGTCGCCCTGCGGGTCTGGACACCGGCCAACGCGGTGGTGAAGTTCGTCAAGCAGGTCGCGCCCAGCGTGGAGGACCTCAGCGGGCGCCGCACCGAGGCCGGCCCGCGCGCCGGCGACTACCCCACCGGCTCCTGGGGGGACGAGAGCCGCGACTACCACGTCTGCATCGAGGTCCCGGCCGCCGGCGTCGGCAACGTGATGCTGGCCGCCCGGATCAGCCTGGTGCTGCCGCAGTCCGGCGGCGCCGCCCCCGAGGTCCTCTCGCAGGGTCTGGTCAAGGCCGTGTGGACGGACGACCTGGCCTCCTCCACCCGGATCAGCCCGCAGGTGGCCCACTACACCGGTCAGGCGGAGCTCGCCTCGTCCATCCAGGAGGGCCTGGAGGCCCACCGCGCGGGTGACTTCACCCGGGCCACCGCCAAGCTCGGCGCGGCCGTCCGGATCGCCCACGCGACCGGCAACGACGGCACGTTCAAGCTGCTGCAGAAGGTGGTGGACGTGGTGGATCCCAAGGAGGGTACGGTTCGGTTCCGTAAGGACGTGAGCGAGGCCGACTCCAAGACCCTGGAGACCCGGTCCACGAAGACCGTGCGCGTCAAGAAGTGACCCGGGCCGACACCCGGACGGAAGCGGCCCCAACAGGCTGGAAACGAGGGGGGACCTGATGCCGATCTGCCCGAGGGGCCACGAGTCGCAGGCCGAGGACTGGTGCGACTTCTGCGGCTTCCCGATGACACCACCACCGGGGCTGCCGGTGCCCGGCGCGCCCGCGGCCGGGCACCTCGCGCCCGGCCACCCCGCGCCCGGCCAGGTGCCGCCGCCCGGGCCGGCCGCGCCGCCGCAGGCCCAGGGCTTCCCGGACGTCACCGAGGGCCTGGTGGTCTGCCCGATCTGCCGCAGCCCGCAGACCGGCCGGTACTGCGAGGAGTGCGGGTACGACTACGACCTGTCCTCCCCCTCCCGCCGCCAGCCGCCCGCGCCGGCATCCGGACACCTCGCGCCCCCGCAGCAGCCCGCGCCGCTGAACATCCCCGCCGCGTACGGCGGCCAGCAGGCCCCGCAGCAGCCCCAGCAGGGCGGCGGCTACGGCTACCCGCAGCCCGCACCCGGCGGCCAGGGCGGTTACGGCTACCCGCCGCAGTCCCCGGGCCCCTACGAGCAGCCCCCGCAGCAGCCCGCGCACAGCGGTGGTCAGGGCGGTCAGGGCGGTTACGGCTACCCGCAGCCCGCGCCCGGCGGCTACGAACAGGCGCCCCAGCCGGCGCACCAGCAGGCCCCGCAGCAGCCCGCGCCCGGCGGCTACGAGCAGGCCCCGTACGAGCAGCAACGGTACGAGCAGCCCCAGCCGTTCGAGCAGCCGTTCGAGCAGCCGGACAGCCGCCGGGGCACCGGCCCGGTGTACGCCCAGCAGGGGCCGACCGCGCAGGGCGAGGAGTTCGGCACCTCGTTCCAGCTGGCCCCGCCGCTGGCCGGCCCCGGGCCCGACGGCGCGGCGCCGCAGGAGCCCCAGCGCGCCACCTGGATGGCGGTGGTCTCGGCCGACCGCGACTACTTCACCGACATGATGGCGCGCAGCGGCCCGGAGGCGGCCGGCCTGTTCTTCCCGCCGTACTGCCCCGAGCGGCGGATCCCGCTGACCGGGCGCGGCCAGCTGCGGATCGGCCGGCGCAGCCAGCACCGCGGCACCGTGCCGGAGATCGACCTGTCGGTCCCGCCGGAGGACCCGGGCGCCTCGCACCAGCACGCGCTGCTCGCCGAGCAGGAGGACGGCAGCTGGGTGCTGGTGGACCAGGACTCGACCAACGGCACCACAGTCAACGGCGGCGCGGAGTCGATCGCGCCCCACACCGCAGTGCCGCTGAACGACGGCGACCGCGTCCACGTCGGGGCGTGGACCACGATCACCCTGCACCGGGCCTGACGTCCGGGGCGGCAGCGGGACGCGGTCGGGCGCCCGGCCCGGGGGCGACGGAGCATCAGTTCCCGTCTCCCCCGGGCTGTTACCGCAAGTAAAATGATCTTCAAAATCTTCGAACGCGCAGTCCCCGCCGACTGGACCTTCCTCTAAGGTCAGGGCACATGACTGCAGCTATCACCGCCGACGGCATACGTCAGCGGTACGGGGATGTCCAGGCTGTCGACGGGGTGTCACTCACCGTCGAGACTGGCGAGTTCTACGGAATTCTTGGGCCCAACGGGGCCGGCAAGACCACCACTCTGGAGATCCTGGAGGGGATCCGGAAGCCCGACGAGGGCCGGATCGAGCTGCTGGGGATGGCACCCTGGCCGCGCAACCGCGACCTGCTGCCGCGCATCGGCGTGCAGTTCCAGGCCTCGGCGTTCTTCAACAAGCTGACCGCGCGGGAGACCATCCGCACGTTCGCCTCGTTCTACGGTGTCGGGCCCAAGCGGGCCGACGCCATGCTGGAGCGGGTCGGCCTGACCGACTCCGCCTCCGTGATGACCGACAAGATGTCCGGCGGCCAGGCGCAGCGCCTCTCCATCGCCTGCGCGCTGGCCCACGACCCGGAGCTGGTCTTCCTCGACGAGCCCACCACCGGTCTCGACCCGCAGGCCCGCCGCAACCTCTGGGACCTGCTGCGGGACATCAACGGCGAGGGCCGCACCGTCGTCCTCACCACCCACTACCTGGACGAGGCCGAGATCCTCTGCGACCGCGTCTCGGTGATGGACCACGGCAAGGTGCTCAAGACCGGCACCCCCGCCGCGCTGGTGCGCGAGATCGACGACACCGTACGGGTCAGCGTCGAGTCCGGCCAGATCGGCCTCGCCGCCGTACGGGAGCTGCTCGCCGCGGCCGGCGCCGAGACCGCCACCGTCGAGGACGACGGCGCCACGCTCGCCATCGCCACCCGCGCCCCCGCCCCGGTGCTCTCCGTGCTCGCCGAGCAGGGCGCCCTGCGCGGCCTGGAAGTACGCGGCGCCACCCTGGAGGACGTCTTCCTCCAGCTCACCGGACGGGAGTACCGCGCATGAGCGCCGACCACAGCGACGCCGTGAGCGAGCCGGGCACCGGGCCGCTGGCCGCCGATGCGCAGCCCGTCCCCGCCCAGCGGACCGCCGGCACCGGCCGACCGGCCGGGACGGGGTCGGCCGAGGCACCGAAGGAGCGGGCCAGCGCGTTCCTCAGCCTGTCCCGGGTGATGATCGTGTCCTTCCTGCGGGACCGGACCGCGGTGTTCTTCGTCCTGATCTTCCCGCTGATGTTCCTGCTGCTCTTCGGCACCCTGCTGAAGGGCGCCGGCAGCCCGCACGCCAAGGTCGCCCAGGTCGGGGCGGTGCAGGTGCTGGACGCCGTCCAGGGCGAGGGCCGGGCGGAGCTGGAGAAGGTCCTCACCATCACCAGGACCGACGACGCCGCCGACGCCCTGGCCAAGGTCCGCAAGGGCGACCTGGACGCACTCGTCCAGCAGGGGCCGGACGGCAAGGTCGAGCTGCGCTTCAGCGCCGCCGACCAGGTCCGGGCCGGCAGCGTGCAGGGCATCGTCAACTCGGTCGTGCAGCAGGCCAACCAGGCCGCCACCGGCCGGCCCGCCGCCTTCACCCTGGAAGCCGTCCAGGTCGAGGACAACTCGCTCAAGCCGATCCAGTTCCTCACCCCCGGCCTGCTCGGCTGGGCCGTGGCCACCGGCGCCGTCTTCGGGGCCTCGCTCACCCTGGTCTCCTGGCGACAGAAGAAGGTGCTCCGCCGACTGCGGCTGGCGCCGGTCAGCGCGGGCTCGATCATCCTCTCCCGGGTCTCGGTCAGCATCCTCACCGCGCTCGCCCAGACCACCGTCTTCCTGCTGGTCGCGACCACGCCCTACTTCGGGCTGAAGCTCACCGGGGACTGGTGGCTGATCGTGCCACTGGTGGTCTGCGCCACCGTCGCCTTCATGTCGATCGGTCTGCTGGCCGGCTCGCTGGCGAAGACCGAGGAGGCCGCGAACGGCATCTCGCAGATCATCGTGCTGCCGATGTCCTTCCTGTCCGGCTCGTTCTTCCCGATGGACGACGCACCGGCCTGGCTCCGGACCATCTCGGACGCGCTGCCGCTCAAGCACCTGGTCGCCGCCTCCCAGTCGGTGCTGACCCGCGGCGGCGGCCTGTCGGACGCCCTGCCGACGATGGGCGGACTGCTGCTCTTCGCCGCCGTCCTGACCGCGATCGCCTCCCGCTTCTTCCGCTGGGAGGACGCCTGACCGTGCGCCCGCCGGCCGCCCGCCGATCGGGCGGCCGGCCGGGCCCGCGGCCGGCTACGGGCCCCTGAACAGGACCGTTCCGGGCTCACGAAGTGTCGTGGGTCGTACGCCCAAAGTCCTGGTGTACGACCCACGCGCCGTCTGCGACCATGGTCAGGTGACTGAAATCGGGCGTGAAACACTCAGCGAGGAGACCTTTTTCGACTCGGTCGGCGGGGAGTCGACCTTCCGGCGACTGGTGCACCGGTTCTACCAGGGCGTCGCCGAGGACGAGTTGCTGCGGCCCATGTACCCGGAGGACCTCGGTCCGGCCGAGGAGCGGTTCGCCCTCTTCCTGATGCAGTACTGGGGCGGCCCCCGCACGTACAGCGAGGAGCGGGGCCACCCCCGGCTGCGGATGCGGCACGTGCCGTTCAAGGTCGACCGCGCGGCGCACGACGCCTGGCTGCGGCACATGCGGACGGCGGTGGACGAACTCGGCCTGCCCGCCGACGCCGAGCGCCAGCTGTGGGACTACCTCACCTACGCGGCCGCCTCGATGATCAACAGCGCCGACTGACCGGCTCGCCCGCCCGTTCCACCGCCCCCTCCGGCTCCGGCCGGCCAGGGGGCGGGTTCGTCAGCCCCGCAGCGGGCTGAGCCCGAGCCCCGCCCCCGGGGCCGCCGCCGTCCGCACCGCGACCGACCCGGCCGGCGCGCTCAGCCGCAGCCAGCTGCCGGCCCGGTGCACGGTGAGCCGCGCGTCCGGCTTCAGGAACCCGATCACGTACGAGGCGTGCGCGGCGCGCAGCGGCAGCTCCGGCACGGCGGAGAGCGGACGGGACCAGATCTCGTCCGCCAGGGCGTCCAGCACCGCGCGGGTCCGGTGGTGCTCGGGCACCGCCTCGCTGCGCGCCTTGAACTCCCGCACACCCGCCATCAGCTCGGGGACCACCTCGACGGCGGGCGGGCCGGCGAGCAGCCGCCAACCCGTCCGAGGCGGCAGCAGACCGGCCCAGGCCGGGCCGGTGACCGGCGCGGGCAGGGTGACGGCGTCGGCGCTCTCGTCGATGTCGTCCAGCAGCCGGCCAGCCGAGACGGTCCGGTCCACCGGCGCGGCCGGGCCGGCCAGCCGGGCGGTGCGGACCGCGATCGCGCCCGAACCGCCCAGCGGCAGCCGCCCGAAGACCGCGAGCACCCCGGCGGCGCCCACGGGGGCTGCCTCGTCCTCGGGGCCGGCCACGCCCTGACCGCTGTCCTCCGTGCCGGCCGCCACCACCTGCAGGCGGACCGCGGCCGCCCGGTCGAAGCGCAGCAGGCGCACCAGGAAGGCGGCGAGGTCCGCGGCCTCCCCCGCGTCGGCGAGGACAAGACGGGTGTTGCTGCTCACGAGGAACTCACTCAAGGTCGGCGGGGTGACCGCGCACCCGGCACCGCGCACCGGAGGGCGCCGACGCCGGACGCGGCCGGACGATCACGGTGGACGGTCACGGGGACGGGCGTCACTCACGGGGGACGGTCACGGTGGCCGGGCGGTCACGGTGGGTCCGGCCGTCCGAGCTGCCCGGGCGGCTCGGACCGTCGGCAGAGCCCGGTACGCCGGGCGGGCGGGCCCGGACCGGCGCGAGCGGCTCCGGCGGGTGCCCACCGGATCACCCGCGCGGACAGGACGCCCGGGTCAGGCCGCGACGGCGGCCACGGGCTCCTCGACGTCCATGAAACGGCTGAGGAACTCGCGCTCCACCGGGCTGATCCGGCGTGGCCGGGCCGCCGCCAGGTCGTAGGGCACGACCACGGTGGACGCCCGGACGTACACCGTCTCGGTGCCGTCCTCGGCGGTGTCCTTGACCTCGTAGGAGACGGTCAGCGAAGCGCCGCCGATCTTGGTGACCCAGGTCTCGATGGTCACCGGCGTCGGGCGGTGCACCAGCGGACGCTTGTAGTCGATCTCGTGGCGGGCCACCACCGAACCGCCCGCGAACTCCCCGGCGCCCGCCTCGGCGGCCTGGGTGAACATGAAGTCGATCCGGGCCTCCTCCAGGTAGCGCAGGAAGACCACGTTGTTCACGTGTCCGAAGGCGTCCATGTCGGACCACCTCAGTGGGCAGGCGTAGATGTGGCGTGCCACAAGCGTTCTCCTCAAACTTCCGTTGCCCCGCCGGTCCCTTCCGAGACTACGGGCAGCGGCCCGGCAGACCGCCCTGAGGTCAGCCTGCCGGGCCGTTGTTGCGGCAGCGTTGCCGCGCGGCGATCAGCCCCGGGTCAGCTTCTTGTAGGTGGCCCGGTGCGGGCGGGCGGCGTCGGCGCCCAGCCGCTCGATCTTGTTCTTCTCGTACGAGTCGAAGTTGCCCTCGAACCAGAACCAGTTGCTCTCGCCCTCGTAGGCGAGGATGTGGGTCGCGACCCGGTCCAGGAACCACCGGTCGTGGGAGATGACCACGGCGCAGCCCGGGAACTCCAGCAGGGCGTTCTCCAGCGAGGAGAGCGTCTCGACGTCGAGGTCGTTGGTCGGCTCGTCGAGGAGCAGCAGGTTGCCGCCCTGCTTGAGCGTGAGCGCCAGGTTGAGGCGGTTGCGCTCACCACCGGAGAGGATGCCGGCCGGCTTCTGCTGGTCCGGGCCCTTGAAGCCGAACGCGGAGACGTAGGCCCGGGACGGCATCTCGACCTGGCCGACGTTGATCCAGTCCAGCTCGTCGGAGACGACGGCCCACAGGGTCTTCTTCGGGTCGATGTTGGCGCGGCCCTGGTCGACGTAGCTGACCTTGACCGTCTCGCCGACCTTGATGGAACCGCCGTCCGGCTGCTCCTCGCCCAGCAGCATCTTGAACAGCGTGGTCTTGCCGGCGCCGTTCGGGCCGATGACACCCACGATGCCGTTGCGCGGCAGGGTGAAGCTCAGGTTGTCGATCAGGACCTTGTCGCCGAAGCCCTTGGAGAGGTTGTTGACCTCGACCACGATGCTGCCCAGGCGCGGGCCCGGCGGGATCTGGATCTCCTCGAAGTCCAGCTTCCGCATCTTGTCGGCCTCGGCCGCCATCTCCTCGTACCGCGCCAGGCGGGCCTTGGACTTGACCTGGCGGCCCTTGGCGTTGGAGCGGACCCACTCCAGTTCTTCCTTGAGCCGCTTGGCGCGCTTGGCGTCCTTCTGGCCCTCGACCTTGAGGCGGGACTGCTTGGCCTCCAGGTACGTGGAGTAGTTGCCCTCGTAGCCGATGGCGCGGCCGCGGTCGAGCTCCAGGATCCAGCCGGCCACGTTGTCCAGGAAGTACCGGTCGTGGGTGACGGCGACAACGGTGCCGGCGTACTTGGCCAGGTGCTGCTCCAGCCAGTTCACCGACTCGGCGTCGAGGTGGTTGGTGGGCTCGTCGAGGAGCAGCAGGTCGGGGGCCTCCAGCAGCAGCTTGCAGAGCGCCACGCGGCGGCGCTCACCACCGGAGAGCTTGGTGACCGGCCAGTCGCCGGGCGGGCAGCCCAGCGCGTCCATCGCCTGCTCCAGCTGGGCGTCGAGGTCCCAGGCGTTGGAGTGGTCCAGCTTCTCCTGGAGCTTGCCCATCTCGTCGAGCAGCTCGTCGGAGTAGTCGGTCGCCATCAGCTCGGCGATCTCGTTGAAGCGGTCGAGCTGGCCCTTGACCTCGCGCACGCCGTCCTGGACGTTCTCCAGCACGGTCTTGGTCTCGTCGAGCGGGGGCTCCTGGAGGAGCATGCCGACGGAGTAGCCGGGCGAGAGGTACGCCTCACCGTTGGAGGGCTGCTCCAGGCCGGCCATCATCTTCAGCACCGTGGACTTACCGGCGCCGTTGGGGCCAACGACACCGATCTTCGCCCCGGGGAGGAAGTTGAGCGTCACGTCGTCAAGGATGACCTTGTCGCCGTGGGCCTTGCGCAGCTTGCGCATGGTGTAGATGAATTCCGCCACGTGAGATCGCTCCGGCGTCGTCGGGAGTATTCGGCTTGCAGCCTTCCATTGTGCCGCACCGGGCCGGACCTCCCGAACGCCCGTCGTGACCGGCCCTTCCCCGCCCGTGACCGGACCGCCGCCCTCCGGAAGCGGATCCCGCCGCCGCGGCCCGGCCAGGAGGCGCGGCCCGTGGCACGGGCCGGGGGCCGGCCGGCCCCCGGCGGAACGGCCGGTGGCCCGGCCCCCACGCGTTCGTGGAGGGCCGGGCCACCGGGCCCTGCACGGCTGCCCTACGGGCGGCCGCTATGCCTGACCTGGGCCTCAGGCGGCGTCGCCGCTGTGGCGGCCACGGCGGCGCAGGACGAAGACGGCCGCGCCACCGGCGAGGACGAGGGCGCCCGCGACGCCGGCCAGCACCGGGGTGGCGCTGCTGCCACCCGTGGCGGCGAGACCGCCACCGGTGGTGGCCGCCGGGCTGGTGGAGGTGCCGGTGCTCGGGGTGGTGCCGGCGGTCGGGGTGGCCGAGCCGCTGGTGGCCGGGGACGGCGAGGCCGACGGGGTCGGGACGGCGACCTTGCAGTCCAGGACGCCCTGGAACTGCTGGGCGAAGCCGTTGGGCCCGGTGACCTTGATGTCGTACGCGGTGTCCTCGGCGACCGGGACGGTGATCTTCTCGGCCTTGCCCGGCTGCACGGTGAGGGCCTTGCCCGGCTGGACGGTGACGGCGGCCGGCTGGTCACCGGTGTTGGTGACGGTCACCTCGACGCCGTTCTCGACGCAGTCCACCTTGGAGGTGGCCGCGAGCAGCGGGCCCTTCTCCTGGGTCCACTTGGCCTTCGCGGTGTCGGAGACGTTGACCTTCTCCGAGCCCGCCAGGATCATCGTCTGGCTGTGCTTGTCGGCGGTGTAGCCCTTGCTCAGGAAGACGCGCCCGCTCGGCACCACGGTGGAGACGGCGGCCGTCACCGAGGCGGAGCCGTCGGCCGTGCCGGCCGGGACGTCCAGGAAGAACTGGGTGTCCTTGGCGATCGGGCCCTTGAGCGAGGCGAGCGGCTTGCCGTCCTTGTCCACCACGGCGACCGTGGCGGGACCGCCGGACACCGAGAGCTTGACCTCGTCGGCGCTGCTGTTGACGGTGAACGGACCGAGCTTGCCGCCGCTCTTGCCGGCCACGCTCTCGGGGGTGAGGCTGAGCGAGGGCTTCGGCTCGGCGGCGATCCCCTTGTTCTTGTCGCTCAGCAGGTAGGCGGTGAGGGCCGCGCCCTGCGGGTCGTCCGGGGTGGCCTTCTTCCCGTCCGAGAAGTGCCAGATCGCGGCCTGGGTGCCGGCGGCGGCGTCCTGCTCGGTGAACTCGCCGGTGATGCCGGCCGTCTTGGCCAGCGCGCCGAGGTCCTTGACGTGCGGGTAGGAGTTCTCCAGGATCCAGCGGATCTTCGCCGCCGCGTCCGTCTTGCCCTTGGCGCCGAGCGAGCTCGACTTCCAGTCGGCCTCCTGGTACTGGACCTTCGCGGTGGTGTCGACGCCGTGCCCGAAGTCGATGCAGTACGTCTGGAGGAGCTCACCGTCGGCGGTCTTGAGGGTGAAGAGGCCGCCGGCCACCTTGCCCTCGCCCTGGATGGTGATCTGGCCGCTGACCATCTTCTCCTGCAGCGTCGCGCTGACCCCCGCCCCGGGCCCGTCCGCCGCGGACGCCGCACCGGCCCCGAGGAGGCTTCCGCCGGCCACCAGGGTCGACGTGAGCATGACAGTAGCTATGCGGGGGAGAATCCGCCCCTGCCTGTGGAACATGTGTGATCCCTCCGGGCCGGGCCGTGCCGATCACAGCCCGCCTTGCATTGCCGCATCCCCTGAGACGCGACTGCACTTGTGTGAACCAGACGCATCCTATTGAGCCCTACCGGGCCGTAAACCAACGTGCTGAATCCGGACGATACCGTATCTGTATCGTTATCAGCCCGGCGATCACCGGCGCCTGCTGACGCCCCGCCAGAAACTCGTCATGATTCGATCGATGCTCAGGATTGCGCCTTCGTTAGGTCAAGAAGTATCCCGATCGCCACACTTGGACGCAGCGGGGGGCACCGATCGGTCACACGGCGGCAACCTCCCCTTCGGTGACGGGACCGCCCGCGGACACCTCGGCCGCCGCCACCGAGGCCCGCCTGGCGTGCACCGCGGCGACGATCCAGTCCGGCACGGCGGGCTCCGCCAGCGCCTCGGCGATCGACCCCGGACCGCCACCGGCACCGGCTCCGACCCCAGCCCCCACCCCTGCCCCGAGGCCGACGCCGGGGCCGTCGGCGACCGGCCCGGCGACGGGGCCGGCCGACCCGCCGGTCATCGGCTGACCCCCCGAACCGGCCCACTGCTGCTCGGACTTGCCCCGCACCGCCCACCGGAAGGCCGACGTCCCGCGACTGAGGTCGTGCCCCACCGAACGGGCGTCGATCTCGACCCCGCTCCGGCGGCGATCGCCCTCCTCCCACTCCCGCACCCGCAGCCGGCCGCTGACCACCACCGGGTCCCCCTTGCTCAGCGAACTCACCAGATTGGCGGCCAGCCAGCGCCAGGCGACGACCGTCACCCAGTGGGTGTCCCCGTCCACCCATTCGCCCTTCACCCGGTCGTAGCGCCGCTCGGTGGCCACCAGGCGGAAGTTGGCCACCGGCACGCCGCCGGTCGTCTGCGCATAGCTCACCACCGACGCGACATTGCCGACCATTGTCACCATGGTCTCGTTCATGGAACACACTCCGTTCGCAGTGATGCACCGTACGGAATCGACCGGCGCGAGACGAGAGTGCCCTTCACCGAAAATCCTCACAAGGCCGTTCCGAAATCCTGTGGACAACTCGCACTTGTGGAAAACCGTCGTCCCCCGACGGAGTGAAATTCCGTCCCGCGCTCCCGTGCCGGAACGCATCGACGGGATCCGCCCCCGCACCGGCCAAGGGTCGGCCCGGGGGCGGTCCGCACCGCGGAGCCCGGGGCCCACGCCACTGGCATACCCGCACCGCCACCCGGCTCCCACCTGCGCGGTCATGACAACCGTCCGTACACTCCGGTGCCTCCGGGGCACCCCGATCGGGTGGCCGCGAAGGCTATCCACCCACGTCATCCGACCGAAGGAACCCGAATGCCGCCCCCACCCGCGTCGACGGCGGCACTTTCTTCGCGCCGAATCCATAACGGGTGGGGCGACAGCCCCGTAACGACTGCACAACGTCCGGCGCCAGAGCCTGTCAGACCGCTGCACGCACGGTCTCCACCTGCGATTATCGGACCGCCCCACCGAAGCCGACACACCCACGACGGTGTTGTCAGACCCGGTCGAGGAACCGGGCACCCTTATCCTGTCCCCAACAGGGCAAGGGTTCCGCCAACCCCAACCGCACCCCCACGACGGGGCCGGGTACCGGGCGCCGAAGGGCACTCGACATCCGATCCCGGCGACGGTCACGCCCTGTCCGGGTCGGCCCGTCACGCCCCCATAGCTCAGCGGATAGAGCACCCGCCTTCTAAGCGGTAGGTCGCAGGTTCGAATCCTGCTGGGGGCACTCACAGTGCCTGACCTGGGAGTTCGTACCCTCAGTGTGGCATCCGGCCGATCGCGCGACGGCCCCGGGAGCCGACCGCCCGGCGCAGCCGGCGAGGCGGGGCGGCCACCAGCACCGCCCCGCGCCCGGCCGAACCCCGCCCACTGTCACCCGGTTTGTCCGACTCCCTTGTCCCCTGCGGCATTTGGCCTGCCCGCCCGGCCTGCCACCACCGGCCGCAGACGGAGCGCCAGCAGCATCGCGAGCACCATCAGCCCGCCCGCCGAGAGGAACACCACATCGGCGGCGTGCACGAAGGACCCGACCGCCTGCTCGTGCCGCGTACCGGTGAGCGTGGCCACCGCGCCCAGCGGGGTGCCGGGTTCGGCGCTCCCGAAGACCCGGGCCAGCACCGTGCCGAAGAGCGCGGCGCCCAGCGCCCCGCCCAGCGTCTGGAAGAACCGGACACCGGTGGTGGCCACCCCCAGCTGGTGCGCCGGGGCGGCCCTCTGCACCACCCCGACGAGCTGGCCCACCAACTGACCGAAGCCCACGCCCAGCAAGGCGAGCTCGGCCCGCACGGCCCACAGTGCGGTGTCCGGCCCGCTCAGGCCGAGCAGCAGCAGCGCCAGGGCGGAGCAGCCGGCGCCGGCCACCAGGAAGGTGCGCGGCGACCAGCCGCGCCGGGAGAGCCGGTTGACCAGGAGGCCGACGGCAGTCATCCCGGCCGCCATCGGGATCAGGAAGAGGCTGGCCGAGGTGGCCGCCACGCCCCGGGCGACCTGCAGGTACAGCATCACGTACACGACGGAGCCCATCAGGCCCATCCCCACCAGGCCCTGCACCGCGAAGCCGGTCCGCAGGGCGGGGATCCGGAACAGCGACAGCGGCAGCAGCGGCTCCGCCGCGGTGGCCTGGCGCCGCAGGAAGAGCCCGAGCGCCGCCAGCGTGCCGGCGCCGAGCGCGAGGATCGGCGCGGAGGTCCAGCCGTAGTCCTTGCCGCCCCATTCGGTCACCAGCAGCAGTCCGGTCGCGAAGGCCGCGGCGAGGGTGGCCCCGAGGAGGTCGAGGCGGCCGCGGCCGGCCCGGTGCGGCAGCTTGAGCGCGAACGCGGCCCCGGCCAGGACGAACAGCCCCACCGGCAGGTTGACGTAGAAGATCCAGCGCCAGCTGAGGTGGTCGGCGAGCAGCGCCCCGATCAGCGGCCCGACGGCCATGCCCGCGCCGCCGACGATCCCGCCGATGCTGCCCCCGCCGCCCTCGTCGCCGGGTCCGCGCAGCTGGGCCATCACCACCATGGTGACGCTCATCAGCCCACCGCCGCCGATGCCCTGGACCGCCCGGAAGGCGATCAGCTGCTCCATCGACCCGGCCGCTCCGCAGAGCGCCGAGCCGGCCAGGAAGGTGGCCACCGCACCGAGGAAGACCCGCTTGGCGCCGTAGAGGTCGCAGAGCTTGCCGTGGAGTGGGAGCAGGGCGGTCGCCGCCAGGGCGAACGCGCTGACCAGCCAGGGCAGTCGGTCGACGCCGTGGACGGGGTCGAGGTCGCGGACGATCGGCACGGTGGCCGCCGACACGATGTTCATGTCGAGGACCGCCAGCAGGATCGTGACCAGGCAGATGAGCTTGGCGAGCCCGCGCCGGACGGCGGTCGGCGCGGGCTCGGACGGGGCCGCGCCGGGTGCGGGTGCGGCGACGGCTGGGGCGGCGGCCGCGCCCGGTGCGGGTGCGGCGGGTGTCGGTGGTACGGCGGCAGGCATGGGACTTCCCCCGGTGCGATGGACGGGTGGTGGCTGGTGGCCGCCGGGCTCGGTGGTCCGGCGGCAGCGCCACCATGACAGATATTTTTGTAGTCGGTCAATTCTTCTACTCGATAAATCTTTGATCCTGGTACAGTGAGGCCATGCCGAAGACACCTGCCGCCACCCATCCGCCGGAGGAGCTGGGCCTGCGCGAGCGCAAGAAGTTGCAGACCGGCCGCAAGCTCTGGACCGTCGCGATCGGCCTCTTCGTGGAGCGCGGCTTCGACCAGGTGTCCGTCGCGGAGATCGCGGCCGCCGCCGAGGTCTCCAAGATGACCGTCTTCAACTACTTCCCGACCAAGGAGGACCTGGTCCTGCTGCCGATGGAGAAGCACACCGGGGAGGTCGCCGAGACGGTGCGCGACCGCCCGGCCGGCTGCTCCGCGGTGGCCGCCGTCCGCGACCAGTACCTGGCCGCCCTGGACGCGCAGGACCCGGCCTCCGGCCTCTGCGACCAGCAGGCGGTGCTCGACGTGCTGCGGCTGATCCGCGACACGCCGGCGCTGGCCCTGCGGGCCCGGGCCGCCTCCGTCCGCGCCGAGGAGCTGCTGGCGGCCGAGCTCCGCACCGCGAGCGGCGACGGGGACGACCTCACCGCCCGGCTCGCGGCCGCCCAACTGCTGGCCACCCGCCGGACCCTGGTGATGGCGAACCAGCGCCGGATGATCGCGGGCGAACCGGCCGGGAGCGTCCTGCCCGAGGCCCGGGCGAACGCCCTGCGCGCCTTCGCGCTGGTCGAGCACGGCCTGGGTGACTACTGCGGCGGCTGACCACCGCACCCCGCGCCGGGGGCGGGCCGGCCGCCGGCCCGGCCGCGGGCGGGCCCTCCCGCCCGGCCCGGCCCGCCGCCCTGCGAGAGTGTCCGGTGCACGCAGGCCCACTCCCCCGGAGGTACCCATGACCGGATCGCCGCTGCTCCAGGGGCGCACCGCCTTCCCCACCGGCGTCGACGGCCTGCGGGCGTACACCGGCCCGGACGGCGTGGCGGTGCTGGTGCTCGACCGCCCGCACAAGCGCAACGCCCTGACCCTGGCGATCTGGCAGGAGCTGCCCAAGACCCTCGCGCTGATCGCCGCACAGCCCGGCGTACGCGCGCTGCTGGTCACCGGCGCCGGCGGCACCTTCAGTGCGGGCGCCGACATCGCCGAACTCTCCGAGGTGTACGGCGACGCCCGGCGCGCCGACGCCTACCACGAGGAGAACGTGGCCGCAGAGGAGGCGCTCGCGGCCTTCCCGCACCCGACCCTGGCGGTGGTGCACGGGGCCTGCGTCGGCGGCGGCTGCCAGCTGGCGGTCGCCTGCGACCTGCGATTCGGCGCCCGGGACGCCCGGCTCGGGATCACCCCGGCCAAGCTCGGCGTGGTCTACCCGGCCGTCCCGACCCTCCGGCTGGCCCGGCTGGTGGGGCCGGCCCGGGCCAAGTACCTGCTGTTCTCCGGCGAGTTGGTGCCGGCCGCCCGGGCGGCCGAGTTCGGCCTGCTGGACGAGGTCGTCCCCGGCGACGAACTGGACGCCCGCGCGCTGGAGTTCGCCGTCCTGCTGGGCAAGCGCTCGCCGCAGACCATCGGCGCCGTGAAGGCGGCCCTGGCCGGCCCGCCGGAGGAGGCCGCCGCAGCGATCGAGCCGTGGGCACGCCGCTCCCGCGAGGCCCCCGACGTACGGGAGGGGCTGGCCGCCTTCCTGGAGCGCCGCGAGCCGCGCTTCTGACCGGCCCCGGGAGGACGTGGGGCGAGCGCGCGCGAAGCCGTGCGTCGTCCAACGAGCCGCCGTGAAAAGGGACCTGAGCGGCGAGTCGCCGGGGATAAGATCATCGGACATCCGCCCGTACGCCCTCTGGAGAACCCGATGACCGAGACCACCTGGGCCCGGCGGGTCACCGACGGCGTGGAGCCGAAGAACGTCATCATCGCGGTGCTCCCGCTGGTCGGCGTGCTGCGCTACGGCTGGACCGGCCTCGGCTGGGCGCTGTTCGCGGCGCTGTTCGCCGCCGTGATCCCCACCTGGTTCATCCGGCGCGGCATGCGCAAGGGACGGTGGGAGGACCGGCACGTAGGCCGCCGCCGGCGCCGACTGGTGGTGATCCCGTTCATCATGCTGTCGGTGCTCACCAGCTTCGCCGTGATGCTCTGGACCGGCGCGCCCGGCGACATGACAGCGATGGTGCTGGCGATGTTCGCCGCCCTGGTGCCGATCATGGTGATCACCGTCTGGTGGAAGGTCTCCATCCACACGGCCGTGGCGAGCGGCGCCGTGGTCTGCCTGGCGATCGCGCTGGGCCCCTGGTGGCTGCTGCTCTACCCGCTGGTCGTGGTGATCGGGTGGTCCCGGGTGGTGCTCCGGGACCACACCAGGGCGCAGACCGTGGTCGGCGCCCTGGTCGGCGCCCTGAGTGCCGGCCTGACCTTCTGGGCCGCCCGCTGACCGGGCGCCGGCCCGCCCGGCCCCGCCCGGCCCACCAGCCCCCTGCGTACCTGCCCTGCCCTGCGCACCGGCCCCGCCCGGCCCACCTGCCCTGCCCGGTCTACCGGATGGGCATCCCGGAGATGGTCCGGGCGATGACCAGCCGCTGTATCTCGCTCGTCCCCTCGAAGATCGAGTAGATGGCGCTGTCCCGGTGCATCCGCTCCACCGGGTACTCCCGGGTGAAGCCGTTCCCGCCGAGGATCTGCATCGCCTGCGCGGTCACCCACTTCGCCGTCTCACCCGCGTACAGCTTGGACATCGAACCCTCGGCCGAGGTGAACGGCTGCTGGTTGGCCGCCATCCAGGAGGCCCGCCAGACCAGCAGCCGGGAGGCGTCGATCCGGGTCTTCATGTCGGCCAGGGTGAAGGCGACGCCCTGGTTGTCGATGATCGGCCGCCCGAACTGGACCCTCGTGCGGGCGTAGTCGAGGGCCACCTCGTAGGCGGCCCTCGCGATGCCGATGGCCTGCGCGCCGACCGCCGGCCGGGAGGCCTCGAAGGTGGCCATCGCGGCGTTCTTCCCCGAACCGCCCTTGCCGGACGCGCCCTTGGTGTCACCGTTCGCCGCGGCGGCGGCCCGCTCACGGGCCCGGGCCAGCCGCTCGTCCAGCTTCTCCTTGCCGCCCAGCAGGCAGTGGCCGGGCACCCGGACGCCGTCCAGCACGACCTCCGCGGTGTGCGAGGCGCGGATGCCGTGCTTCTTGAACTTCTGGCCCTGCGAGAGGCCCGCGGTGCCGGGCGGGACGACGAAGGAGGCCTGGCCGCGGGCGCCGAGCGCCGGGTCCACGGTGGCGACCACCACGTGCACGGCGGCGATCCCGCCGTTGGTGGCCCAGGTCTTGGTGCCGTTCAGCACCCACTCGTCCTTGGCCTCGTCGTAGACGGCGCGGGTGCGCAGCGCCGAGACGTCGGAGCCGGCGTCCGGCTCGGAGGAGCAGAAGGCGGCGACCTTCACGTCGTCGGGGGTGCCGAACATCTGCGGCGCCCAGGTGCCGATCTGCTCCTCGGTCCCGTTGGCGAGGACGGCGACGGCGGCCAGCGTGGTGCCGACGATCGACAGGCCGATGCCGGCGTCGCCCCAGAAGAGCTCCTCCATGGCGATCGGGATGCCGACGCCGGAGGGGTCGAAGTACTGCTGGGCGTAGAAGTCCAGGGAGTAGATGCCGAGTTTGGCCGCCTCCTGGATGACCGGCCAGGGGGTCTCCTCGCGTTCGTCCCACTCGGCCGCCGCGGGGCGGATCACGTCGGCGGCGAAGCCGTGCAGCCAGTCGCGGACGGCGATCTGGTCGGGGCCCGGGTCCAGCGAGAAGGTGCTCATGGTGCCTCCGGTCGAAGGGGTCTGGCGGACGGCGGGCCGCCGCGTGGGGAGGTGTCGCGAGGAGGGGGTGTCGCTCAGGTGTTACCGCCGGTAACATCGCTGGGAGTCTGCTACTGATACGTAGGAAATGTCAACGCCCGGAACGCACCGCCGAGGCCGCACCCGGCCCCGGCGGCCCCGCGGCCGCACCCGCAATGCCAGCCCGCCCGTACCCCGGCGCCACCACCGGCGCCCAGCCCAGCGCCGCCCGACCGGGCGTCAGCACCCGAGCCAGGAGCCGCCCGTGCCGCCCGCCGACCCCGCCGACTCCGGCGAGCCCCGCAGGGAACAACTGCTCAACGCCGCCGACCGGGTCATCCAGCGGGAGGGCCCGGGCGCCAGCATGAACGCCATCGCCGCCGAGGCCGGCATCACCAAGCCGATCCTCTACCGGCACTTCGGCGACCGCACCGGCCTCATCCGGGCCCTCACCGAACGGCACACCGGCGGACTGCTCGCCGCCGTCCGGGCCGCGCTGAACGAGCCGCTGGAGCGGCGCGACCGGGTCGAGCACGTCCTGGACACCTACCTGGCCGGCATCGAGTCGCGCCCCCAGGTCTACCGGCTGCTGACCCACCCGGAGGCCGGCGACCCGACCGGCGCCGGCAACGCCCTGGCGCCCGCGCTCAAGCAGATCGCCGACGAGATCACCAACGCGGTGGCCGTCCAGGTCGACCTGGGACCGGAGGCACCGCTGCTCGCCGAGGCCTGGGGCCGGGGCATCACCGGTATGGTGCTGGCCGCCGGGGACTGGTGGCTGGAGACCAAGCCCTGCCCACGCGCCCGGATGGTGCAGGCCCTGGCCGACCTGCTCTGGGGCCGGCTCGCCGCCGCCGCGGAGCTGCCCTCCGCCACCCCGCCGGCGCCGGCCGCGGCGGCGCCGGCCGACTGAACTCTTGTGCGGTGCATGTCAGTCAGGCATCATCGGGCCCCACCCGAAACCGCCGCCGGCCCAGCGAGGTAGCCCCATGCGCCTGCTCCGTACCGCCGCCGCACTCCTGCTCGCCACCGCCACCGCCCTGGCCGGCTCCCCGGCCGGGGCGGCCGAATCCCGCCACCACCAGGCCGAGTTCCCCACGGGCACCAGCACCTCGCCGGACGGCCGCACCGCCCTCACCGACGCCCGGGGGCGCGAACTGCGGCTGCGCGGCTTCAACCTCGACAAGTACGCCGAGACCACCGAGGCCGACGTCCGCTCGGTGGCCGCCCACGGCTTCACCCTGCTGCGGGTGGCGGTCTCCTGGACCAGGCTGGAGCCCGGGCCGGGCCGGTACGACCGGGCCGAGCTGGACCGCCTGCACCGGCTCCTCGACTGGGCCGACCGGTACGGGCTGCTGGCCCTGATCGACTTCCACCAGGACGTCTACGGGCCCAGGTTCGGCGGCGGGGACCGCGGCATCCCGCTCTGGGCCACCCGGGACGACGGCCTGCCCTTCGTCCCGGACCCGGACGACTGGTTCGCCGGGTACTTCCAGCCCGCCGTCCAGGCCGCCTTCCGCCACCTCTACGACGACCCCGATCTGCGCCGCGCCCAGAGCGACTTCTACACCCGGATCGCCCGCGAACTGCGCGGCCACCGCTCGCTGCTGGGCTACGACCTGTTCAACGAGCCGTTCGGTCCGATCCCCGGCGACCCGACCGATCCGGCCGACCAGGTGGCCGGCTCCGCCGCACTCGAACGCGGCCGGCTGGCCGACATGTACCGCCGGCTGATCCGGGCCGTCCGCACCGCGGACGACCGCGCCTGGCTGTTCGTCGAACCCACCGTCCTGGTGGGCCAGGGCGTCCCCACCCGGCTGCCCGGCTTCGCCGACCCCCGCTCCGGCCCGCCGCGCCTCGGCTACGCCCCGCACTTCTACGACACCGCCGTCGAGTCCGGCGCGGACTGGGACCCGGCCGGCGGCTTCGTCGAGGCGTACGTCGCCGCCGTGACCGCCTACCCGGCCGCCCACCGACTGCCGGTGCTGATCGGCGAATGGGGGCCACCGGACTCCCGCCGGCCGGGCAACGCCGAACTGGTCCGCCGGCAGGTCGCCGCGATGGAGACGATCTCCTCCGGCTGGACGATGTGGTACTGGTGCAAGGGCGCCGGCGGCTACTGCGTGCTCGGCCCGGACGGCCGGCCCGCCCCCGGCGACGAGCCGGCCTTCGCGCCCTGGCCGACCGCGCTCGACGGGCATCAGCTCAGCTCGGACTGGACCGCCGCCACCGCCACCTACCGACTGGGCTGGGCCACCGGCCGCGGCGCCGGCCCGACCGAACTGACCCTGCCCGCCGAGGCGTACCCGGCCGGCGCCCGGGTCACCGTGGACGGCACGCCCGCCGCCCTGGTGGACGTCGAGCAGCCCCGGGCGGGCCGGGCCGGCAGCGTGCGGATCCGGCTGCCGCAGGCCCGGCCCGGGACGCCCGTCACGGTCACCGTGACCCCGCGCTGAAGCCCTCGCCCGGCCGTGGCCGGCGCCCGGTCGGTACCGGGGCCGGACCGCGGCCGGGGCCTCAGGCCAGTCCGCGCCGGGCCAGCAGCGGCCCGGTCCGCGGGTCCCGCCCGACCACCGCGCGGAAGCACTCCAGCGCGTCCACGCTGCCGCCGCGGGACAGGAGTTCGGCGCGGAACACCTCGCCGCTCTCCCGGACGGTGCGGCCGTTGGTCCGGAACCACTCGACGGTCTCCGCGTCCAGCACCTCGGACCAGATGTAGGCGTAGTAGCCGGCGCTGTAGCCGCTCGCGAAGATGTGGTTGAAGTAGGTGCTGCGGTAGCGCGGCGGGATCGCCGCCACCGCCAGGCCGGCCTCGGCCAGCGCCCGCGCCTCGAACTCCTGGGCGTCCGCGATCTCCAGGCCGACCGGTACGGTGTGCCAGGCCCAGTCGAGCAGCGCGGCCGCCAGGTACTCGACCGTCCGGAAGCCCTGGCCGAAGCCCTCGGCGGCGGTCATCCGCTCCACCAGGTCGGCGGGCAGCGGCTCGCCCGTCACGTGGTGCTTGGCGTAGTTCGCCAGGACGGCCGGCCAGGTCATCCACATCTCGTTGACCTGCGAGGGGAACTCCACGAAGTCCCGGGGGACTTCGGTGCCGGAGAAGAGCGGGAAGCGGACCGCCGAGAAGAGCCCGTGCAGCGCGTGCCCGAACTCGTGGAACAGGGTCCGCACCTCGTCCCAGGTCAGCAGGACCGGCTCGCCCGGGGCCGGGCGGGCGATGTTGAGGTTGTTCAGCACCACCGGCCGCTTGTCCAGCAGCGTGGACTGCGAGACGAGTTCGTCCATCCAGGCACCCCCGCGCTTGGACGCCCGGGCGTGGAAGTCGCCGATGAAGAGGCCCAGCGAGCCGCCGTCCTCCTCGAACACCTCGAAGACCCGCGCGTCGGGGTGGTAGCCGACCAGGTCCGGCCGCTCGGTGAAGGTCAGGCCGTAGGCCAGGTTCGCGGCGAAGAAGACGCCGTCGTGCAGCACCCGCTCCAGCTCGAAGTACGGGCGCAGCACCGCCGCGTCCACCTGGTACGAGGACCGGCGCACCCGCTCCGAGTAGAACGCCCAGTCGTGCGCGGCGATCTCCTCGATCCCGTCGGCCGCTGCCAGCTTGGCCAGCTCGGCGGCCTCCCGCCCGGCGTTGGCCACCGCCGGCGGCACCAGCCGGGCCAGCAGGGCGTCGACGGCCTCGACGGTGCCCGCCGTCTCGTCCTCGACCACGTACGCCGCGTGGCTCGGGTGGCCCAGCAGGGCGGCCCGCTCGGCCCGCAGGCCGGCCATCCGGATCGCCAGCGGGCCGTTGGTCGCGACGGCCCGGCCGAGCGAGGCCGCCAGCAGCCGCTCGCGCACCGAGCGGTCGGTGAGCTGGGCCAGTTCGGACTGGTTGGAGAAGTTCTTCAGGCTGAGTACGTACCGGCCGTCGTGGCCGAGCGCCCGGCCGTTCTCGGCGGCGGCAGCGACGGCGTCCGCGGAGAGGCCGTCGAGCTGCTCGGCGCTGTCCAGGACCAGCGCCCGGGCCCGGGTGTCGGCTGCCACGTTCTGCTGGAACGCGGTGGCGGCGGAGGCCAGTTCGGAGTTCAGTTCGCGCAGCCTGGCCTGCTCGGCCGCGCCGAGGCGGGCGCCGGCCCGGACGAACCGGGTGTGGTGACGCTCCAGCAGCCGCAGCGACTGGGCGTCCAGGCCCAGGCTGTCGCGGCGCTCGTGGAGGGCCTCGATCCGGGCGAAGAGGGCGGCGTCCAGGTGGATCGCGTCCTGGTGGGCCGCCAGCCGGGGGCTGATCTCGGCGTCCACGGCGTCCACCAGGTCGTTGGTGTCCGCGGAGCTCTGGTTGAGAAACACCGCGCTCACCCGGCGCAGCAGCGCGCCGGAACGCTCCAGCGCGACCAGCGTGTTGTCGAAGGTCGGCGCCTGCGGGTCGGCCGTGATCGCCGCGATCTCGGCGAGCTGGTCGGCCATGCCGCGCTCGAAGGCGGGCAGGTAGTGCTCTTCCCGGATCGCGGTGAAGGGCGGCAGTTCGTAGACCAGGGTGCTGGGCTCGAAGAAGGGATTGTCGCTCATTTCGCCGACCCTACGCGGTGGCATTCGCGCTGCCTACGGTCGGCCGGCGGACGGCTCGTCGGGGCCGGTCCGGCGGAGGCGGAAGCCCGGCCCCCGAGGCCCGCCGGCCGTCACCGCCGCACCCCGACGCGTCGTCGGCGACGGCTCCCCGCCGTCGCCGCCGACTACGATGCCTGGCATCGGAAGTGCAGGACAGCGGGGGTGCGCGGGCTTGAGCGGCCGGCGCGCGGGCGGGTGCCGGGGCCCGGCGGGCGGGCGCCGGCAGCCGGGCCGCCGGGCCGGGAACCGCCGGTCCCGCTACCCGCCACCCCCACGCCCCTGTTCAGTTCACCGCACGCCCGCCACGCGCCGCCCGCCACGAGGCGGACGGCACCCCCGAAGGAGACCCCGCAGTGCCCTGGAAGTCCCGTCTCACCTGGACCGGCCATACCGCCGGGAACGCCACCACCGTCCACGAGGGCCGCACCT
Source organism: Kitasatospora herbaricolor (assembly GCF_030813695.1). NCBI lineage: Bacteria > Bacillati > Actinomycetota > Actinomycetes > Kitasatosporales > Streptomycetaceae > Kitasatospora > Kitasatospora herbaricolor. Next base: position 6,297,570 of record NZ_JAUSVA010000002.1, on the reverse strand, counting down.
GGCACCTGTCGAAGCACCTCAGCCCGCCGGACGAGCAGGGCCGCTACAGCCCCTACCAGCGCTGGTACCTGCACGCCGGCGACGGCCACGGCGAGCCCCTCGCCGACCCCACCGGCGGCGCCCTGGGCCGCAACCGGGTCAACGCCCAGCACCTCGCCGAGCTGATCGTCACCGGCTGGGAGGACTCCCGCATGACGCGTCCGTCCGACGGCGTCCAGCTGTGGCGGCGGACCGCCGCCGGCGACGACACGCTCGTCCCGCTGGACGAGCTCCTCGCCGGCAAGCACCGCTGACCGGCCGCCGCCCCACCACGACGCGGGGCCCGCACCCCGGTGCGGGCCCCGCGTGGCGCGTACGCCGCCAGGCGGCGGCCGGCGCCGGGAAGCTCCGTCCGGCCAGGTCCCGAATCCCTTCGCGGCCGCCGGCGCCCGGCCCCGCCACGCCCGCCCCCGGGCGACTCCTCCCCCGCACTGTCGGACCTCACCGCTACCGTCGAACACACCACCCGAACACCCGAGAGAAGACCGCGTGCCACCCCGGATCGCCCTGGCCCCCGACCCGCACGGCCCCGGCGGCCGCCTCCAGCCGCTGGACGACGCCGGCACCCCCCTGGGCGCCCCCGTGCACGTGACCGACCTCGCCGCCGCCGTCGCCGAGCACGAAGCGGCCTCGCACCCGCGCTGGGTCTGGGCCACCGCCGACAGCGCCTACACCCCGCTGCTGCCCGAACTGCCCGGCCGGCTGTCCCGCTGCCACGACCTGCGCCTGGTCGAGGCCCTGCTGCTGTCGCACGAAGGCCGCTACGGCCAACCGCGCTCGCTCGGCGCCGCCTGGGCCCGGCTCCAGCGGCTGCCCGTGCCGGCCGACCTGCCCGACTCCGCCGGCCCCGACGACCAGGACAGCCTGTTCGCCCCCGACCGCCTCCAGCTGCCGCCCGCCACCGACCCGCTGGCCGCCGTGGTCGCCGTCCACGCCGACCAGCAGCGCCGGATCCAGGCCGTCACCGACCCGGCTCCCCCCGGCGGCCGGCCGGCCGACACCGCCGGCGCCCGGGCCCGCTTCCGCCTGCTGGTCGCCGCCGAGTCGGCCGGGGCGCTGGCCGCCGCCGAGATGGCGCACGACGGGCTGCCCTGGCGCTCCGACATCCACGACCGGCTGCTGACCGACCTGCTCGGCCCCCGCCCGCAGATCCCCGGCACCCAGCCCAAGCGGCTCGCCGACCTCGCCACCGAACTCCAGCAGGCCCTCGGCGGCCGCCCGTTCAACCCGGACTCGCACACCCAGGTGCTGCGCGCCTTCGCCGACCAGGGCGTGCACCTCGGCTCCACCCGGTCCTGGGAGCTGCGCGGGATCGACCACCCGGCGGCCGCCCTGCTCATCCGCTACAAGGAACTGTCCCGGATCCACGCCGCGCACGGCTGGGCCTGGCAGGACGCCTGGGCCCGCGGCGGCCGCTTCCGCCCCGAGTACGTGGTCGGCGGCGTCGTGTCGGGCCGCTGGGCCAGCCGGGGCGGCGGCGCGCTGCAGATCCCGCGGATCCTGCGCGGCGCGGTGGTCGCCGACCCGGGCTGGCTGCTGGTCGTCGCGGACGCCGCCCAGCTGGAGCCCCGGGTGCTGGCCGCACTGTCCCAGGACGCCGGGATGGCCCGTGCCGCCGCCGAGGGCGACCTGTACGCCGCGCTCGCGGCCACCGCCTTCCAGGGCGACCGGGACAAGGCCAAGCTCGGCCTCCTCGGCGCGATGTACGGGCAGACCAGCGGTGACATCGGCCCGCTGCTCGCCACCTTGCGACGCCGCTTCCCCACCGCGATGGGCTACGTGGAGGCGGCCGCCCGGACGGGCGAGGACGGGGGCGTGGTCAGCTCCCGGCTGGGCCGGGTCTGCCCGCCGCCCTCCGCCGACTGGCAGGACGCCGCCGAGGACGCGGACGGCACCGCCGACGCCGGGGCCCGCTCGGCCCGGGCCCGGGGCCGGTTCACCCGCAACTTCGTCATCCAGGCGAGCGCCGCGGACTGGGCGCTGGCCCTGCTGGCGGCGCTGCGCCGCCGGCTTGCCGGGCTGGCGGCGACCCCCGGGGACCGGCCCCACCTGGTGTTCTTCCAGCACGACGAGGTGGTGGTGCACACCCCCGCGGACCTCGCCGACCAGGTGGCCGCCGCCGTCACCGAGGCGGCGGAGGAGGCCCGGGCCCTGGTGTTCGGCGACACCCCGGTGCGGTTCCCGCTCACCACGGCCGTGGTCGACTGCTACGCCGACGCGAAGTAGCCACCGCCGGCGGGGCGGGCGCGCCGACGTTCGGCCGACGTTCGGCCGACCGGGCGGCGCCTCCGGTCAGAACTTCCGGAAGCCGCGGGCGTCCTGGGCCGCCGTGACCACCTCGGCCAGCGCCGCCCCCGCGGAGGCGGTCACCACGGCGGCCACCGCGCCCTCCACGAACGGCGCGTCCACCAGCACCACGTCCGGCGCCGGGTGGTCCGCCAGCGCGGTGGCGGCGGTCAGCACCGAACTGCCCAGGTCGGGCAGCACGACGACGCCGGCGCCGCGGCCGGCCTCCGCGACGGCCCGCACCACCAGGTCGTAGCTGGTGCCGAGCGAGCCCTCCTCGGTGCCCGCCGCGAGCACCACCGGGACGCTGCCCGAGCCGAGTTCACTCAGCAGCTCACGCAGCCCGGCGGCCATGGCCGGGCTGTGCGAGACGAGGACGACACCTACGGGTCCGGTCATGTCCCGAGCCTAGGCCCGCGCACCGGATCCTGCCGGGGCCGCCGCGCGGGGAGCGGGTCGGCGGGGCCGCCCCTGCGCCACCGGCCGCCCGCCGGCGGCGAGTTCGACCGGACCTGCCGCAATCCCGGCCATCCGCGCCGCTCTCGCGTAGCGTCGGCCGCAGGAGCATCCGTGGCCCGAGGGAGTGCGTCGTGAAGAAGCTGATCAACACCCCGGAGAGCGTCCTGGAGGACGCGCTGGCCGGGGTGGCCGCCGCGCATCCGGAGTTGGCGGTGGACGTCCCGAACCGGGTGATCACCCGGGCGGTCCGCCCGGCCGCGCCGAAGGTCGCGCTCGTCTCCGGCGGCGGGTCCGGGCACGAGCCGCTGCACGGCGGTTTCGTCGGTCCGGGGATGCTCGACGCGGCCTGCCCCGGCGAGGTGTTCACCTCACCCGTGCCGGACCAGGTGCTGACCGCCGCGCGGGCCGTGGACAGCGGCGCGGGCGTGCTGCTGGTGGTGAAGAACTACACCGGCGACGTGATGAACTTCCGGCTGGCCGCCGAACTGGCCGCCGAGGAGGGCATCGAGGTCCGCACCGTCCTGGTGGACGACGACGTGGCGGTGGAGGACTCGACCTGGACGGCCGGGCGCCGGGGCACCGGTGCCACCGTCCTGGTGGAGAAGATCGCCGGCGCGCTGGCCGAGCGCGGCGCACCGCTGGCGGAGGTCGCCGCCGTCGGGGAGAAGGTCAACGCGGCCTCCCGCTCCTTCGCGGTGGCGCTCACCGCCGCGACCGTCCCCGCTGCGGGCAAGCCGGGCTTCGAACTGCCCGAGGACGAGATCGAGGTGGGCGTCGGCATCCACGGCGAACCGGGCCGGCGCCGGGAGAAGCTCCGCCCGGCCCGCGAACTGGCCGCGGAGGTGGTCGACACCGTCCTCGCCGACCACGACCTGACGGCCGGCGACCAGGTCATCGCGCTGGTGAACGGCCTCGGCGGCACCCCGCTGCTGGAGCTGTACATCGTCTTCGGCGAGGTCGCCGCCCTGCTGGCCGAGCGCGGGGTGACCATCGCCCGCAGCCTGGTCGGCAACTTCGTCACCAGTCTCGACATGGCGGGCTTCTCGCTCACCCTGACCAAGGCCGACGCCGGACTGCTGGAGCTCTGGGACGCCCCGGTGGCGACCCCGGCCCTGCACCGGTCCTGACGGGGGCGCGCGATGGACCACAACGCCGGCCCCGGCAGCCCCGACCCCGGCACCGCAGGTCGCGGCACACCGGAGGACCCCGCCCTGGACGCCCCGCTGGCCGAGGCCTGGATCCGCGCCCTGGCGGCCGCCGTGGACGCCCACGAGCGTGAGCTGACCGACCTGGACTCCGCGATCGGCGACGGCGACCACGGCAGCAACCTGCACCGCGGCTTCACCGCCGTGCTCGCCGTCCTGGACTCCCCGGACACCCCGGGGCCGGCCGACGCCGGCGCCGTCCTCGGGCGGACCGGCCGCACCCTGATCTCCAAGGTGGGCGGCGCCTCCGGCCCGCTGTACGGCAGCGCCTTCCGGGCGATGGGCGCGGCCCTGCCGCCGTCCCCCGCCACGCCCGCGGAGTTCGCCGGGGCGCTGGCGGCCGGGCTGGCGGCGGTGCGGCAGCTCGGCGGCGCCGGGCCCGGCGACAAGACCCTCGTCGACGCGTACGCCCCGGCGCTGGCCGCCTTCGAGCAGGCGGTCGCCGGCGGCGCCGGCCTGGCCCGCGCCGCCGAAGCGGCGGCCGAGGCGGCGGAGGAGGGCATGCGCGCCACCACCCCGCTGCAGGCCCGCAAGGGCCGGGCCTCCTACCTCGGCCCCCGCAGCATCGGCCACCAGGACCCGGGCGCCACCTCCACCGCGCTGCTCTTCCGGACGCTCGCCGACGTCACCGGATGACGCCCGCGCCGCCGCCCCGGCACGGGCCGCCCGGAGCGGGCAGCGCCGGACCGGGCGATGCCGCTCCGGGCGGCCGCGGCCCCGCCGTGTCGTGCTCAGACGGGCTCGCGGCCGGGCGGCCCCGGCCCCGGGTCGTCCCGGCTGATCAGCAGCAGCAGGGCGTCGTCGCCGAGTACGCCACCCGTGTGCGCGAGCAGGTCCGCGTACAGCCGCCCCACCGCCGCCTCCAGCTCGGCCGGCGAGCGGGCCGCGCCCTGCACCAGCGGCCCCGCCCGCTCCGCGAGCGGGTAGAAGTCCCCCGAGCCGTCGCGCCGGGCCTCAACCACGCCGTCGGTGCAGAGCACCAGCACGTCGCCCTGCCCGAACGGCAGGTCCCAGCTGTCCGGCTCGCCGGGGACGAGCCGGCCCAGGCCCAGCGGCACCCACGGGTCGGGGTGCTCCAGCACCCGCACCGTCCCGTCCGCCATCACCTGCACCGGCGGGACATGGCCGAAGTGCAGCAACTCGACGGCCCCGGGTCTTCGGAACTCGGCGAACAGGGCGGTGGTGAACTCGCCGTCCGGCACATGGCGCTCCACGCTCGCCTCGATCCGGGCCGCGACGCCGCGCAGCCGGGCCTCGTCGTACGCGGCCTCCCGGAAGGCGCCCAGCACCACGGCCGCGGTCTGCACCGCGCCCAGGCCCTTGCCGCGGACGTCGCCGACCAGCACCCGGGTGCCGTGCGGGGTCTCCAGCACGGAGTACAGGTCGCCGCCGATCCGGGCGTCGTCGGCGGCGGAGGCGTACCGCACGGCCAGCCGCAGCGGGCCGACGGTCGGCCCGGGCAGCCGCAGCAGGGCGCGCTGGGCCGCCTCGGCGACCGAGCTGACGGCGGCGTACGCGGCGGCCCGGCGCATCCTGATCCGGGCCACCCAGGCGCTGAACAGGGTCAGCACCAGGTAACTGACCATGGCTCCGAACAGGAAGCGCTCGTCGTTGACGTTGTCGACCTGGTCGTAGTGGCTCAGGCCGAACACGGTCAGCAGCCCCAGGGAGCAGACCAGCAGCAGCTCCCGGGGCTTGAGGGTGAGGGCCGCGATCGACGGGACGACCGTCATCAGCGGCGCCAGGTAGCGGTCCTTGCCGGAGAGGAAGTCGGCGAGCGCGACCATCAGCATCGCCAGCAGGGCCGGCGCCGCGCGCTTGTACCAGGGGATGTCCAGGAGGTCGACGGCCAGCAGCGCGCTGCGCCGTCGGGCCGGCGGGAGCACGGCGGCCGTCAGGTCCGCGGTCGACCGAGCTCGACGGATCCGGAACACATATCCGAACATATCGGACGATCACCGCCTCCGCTCCGCGCCCGCCCCGCCGCTCCGCCCGACGGCGGCACCCACCGCCGGCCGCGGCCCGCACCCGACCCGGCACCAGCCCCGGCGAGTGGGACACGCCGGGCGGGGCACGGCAGGGCGGCAATTCGGACGGAGCGCGTCCGTACGCATACTCTCTGCAATCGAGTCGCTCTCCCGATGCGACCCACGACACAGGAATCCCCCTCTTCCGGAATACCCGGTGGGGGTATGGTGTTGTGAGCAGACAGCAGCACGGGCAGCCGCCCGTGGCAGCCACCCCCCGGAGGTCCCGATGTCCAGCACCATCACCTACACCGTCACCGGCATGAGCTGCGGCCACTGCGAGAAGTCGGTCAGCTCCGAGGTCTCCGCCCTCCCCGGCGTGACGGAGGTGGCCGCCGACGCCAAGGCCGGCACCGTGACGGTCCACTCGGCGGCCCCGCTGGAGGACAGCCAGGTGCGCGCCGCCGTCGACGAGGCCGGCTACGAGCTCGTCGGCCGCTCGGCCTGAGGCCCCCCGGTACGGCGGGGGCCGGACACCCGCCCCCGCCGTACGCTCTCCGAGACGGAGGAGACGACATGAGCACCACCACCCCGGGGACCCCGCGCACCGGCCCCACCGCCCCGGCGGCCGCGGGCGAGCGCGTCGAACTGTCGATCGGCGGGATGACCTGCGCCTCCTGCGCGGCCCGGATCGAGAAGAAGCTCAACCGGATGGACGGCGTCGAGGCCGTCGTGAACTTCGCGACCGAACGGGCCCGGATCGACTTCGGGCCCGGCGTGAGCGTGGCCGACCTGGTCGCCACCGTGGAGCGGACGGGCTACACGGCCGAGCTGCCCGCCCCGCCGCCGGCCGCCGGAACGGCCCCCGACGGCGCCGCCGCCCCGGACCCGGAGCGGACCGCCGCCCGCGACCGGCTGCTGATCAGCACCGTGCTCACCGTCCCGGTCGTCCTGCTCTCGATGGTCCCCGCCCTGCAGTTCGACAACTGGCAGTGGCTGGCCCTCGCCCTGACCGGCCCCGTCGTCGTGTACGGCGGGCTGCCGTTCCACCGAGCGGCCTGGACCAACCTGCGGCACGGCGCCGCCACCATGGACACCCTGGTCTCGCTCGGCACCCTGGCCGCCTTCGGCTGGTCGCTCTGGGCGCTGTTCCTCGGCCACGCCGGGATGACCGGCATGAAGCACGAGTTCTCCCTCGCGGTGGCCCGCGGCGACGCCGCCTCCTCCCTCTACCTGGAGACCGCCGCCGCCGTCACCGTGCTGATCCTGCTCGGCCGCTGGCTGGAGGCCCGGTCCAAGCGCCGCGCCGGCGCCGCCCTGCACGCCCTGCTGGACCTGGGCGCCAAGGAGGTCGCGGTGCTGGAGGGCGGCCGCGAGGTGCGGATGCCGGTGGCCCGGCTGACGGTCGGCACCCGGTTCGTGGTCCGGCCCGGCGAGAAGATCGCCACCGACGGCGTGGTGGTCGAGGGCGCCTCCGCGGTGGACGCCTCGATGCTCACCGGGGAGTCCGTGCCGGTCGAGGTCGCGGTCGGCGACCCGGTCACCGGCGCCACCGTCAACGCCGGCGGCCGCCTGGTGGTCGAGGCCACCCGGGTCGGCGCCGACACCCAGCTGGCCCGGATGGCCAGGCTGGTCGAGGAGGCGCAGAACGGCAAGGCCGCCGCCCAGCGCCTGGCCGACCGGATCTCGGCGGTCTTCGTGCCCGTCGTCATCCTGATCGCGCTCGGCACCCTGGTCGGCTGGCTGCTGGTCAGCAACAGCCCCACCGAGGCCTTCACCGCGGCCGTGGCCGTCCTGATCATCGCCTGCCCCTGCGCCCTGGGACTGGCCACGCCCACCGCCCTGATGGTCGGCACCGGCCGGGGCGCCCAGCTGGGCATCCTGATCAAGGGCCCCGAGGTGCTGGAGACCACCCGCCGGGTGGACACCGTGGTGCTCGACAAGACCGGCACCGTGACCACCGGCCGGATGGCCCTCGTCGCCGTCCACACCGTTCCCGGCGTCCCGGTGGACGAGGCCCTGCGGCTGGCCGGCGCGCTGGAGCACGCCTCCGAGCACCCGGTGGCGGCAGCCGTCGCCGCGGCCGCCGCCGAACGGGTGGGCGCCCTGCCGCCCGTCGAGGGATTCGAGAACGTGCCCGGGCTGGGCGTCCGGGGCGTGGTCGAGGGCCGTGCGGTGCTGGTCGGCCGCGAGGCGCTGCTGGCGGACGCCGCCCAGCAGCTGCCGCCGGTGCTGGCCGAGGCCAAGGCGGCGGCCGAGGCGGCCGGCCGGACGGCGGTCGCGGTCGGCTGGGACGGCGAGGCCAGGGCGGTGCTGGAGATCGCCGACACGGTGAAGCCCACCAGCGCCCGGGCGATCGCCGAGCTGCGCGCGCTGGGCCTGCGCCCGGTGCTGCTGACCGGGGACAACCGGGCGGTGGCACTGGCCGTGGCGGCCGAGGTCGGCATCGACCCGGCGGACGTGGTCGCCGAGGTGCTCCCGGAGGACAAGGTCGCCACCGTCCGCACCCTGCAGGCCGAGGGCCGCTCGGTGGCGATGATCGGGGACGGCGTCAACGACGCTGCCGCACTGGCCCAGGCCGACCTGGGCCTGGCGATGGGCACCGGCACCGACGCCGCGATCGAGGCCGCCGACCTGACCCTGGTCCGGGGCGACCTGCGCTCCGCCGGGGACGCGATCCGGCTCTCCCGCCGGACGCTGGCCACCATCAAGGGCAACCTGTTCTGGGCCTTCGCCTACAACGTGGCGGCGATCCCGCTGGCCGCCGCCGGACTGCTGAACCCGGTGGTGGCGGGCGCCGCGATGGCCTTCTCCTCGGCCTTCGTGGTCACCAACAGCCTGCGACTGCGGCGCTTCAGGGCCGCCTGAGCGGCGGCGCGCCGCGGGCCCGTGTCCGACCCGGGCACGGGCCCGCGGCGCGCTCAGCGCCCGAGCAGTTCCCCGCCGTTGCAGTGCAGGATCTCGCCGGTGATGAAGCCGGCCTCGGGCGAGGCGAGGAAGTAGACCGCCGCCGCCACCTCGCCGGTCTCGCCGATCCGGCCGAGCAGGGTGCGCGAGGCCCGGCGGGAGACCTCGGCCTCGTCCAGCCGGGGCCCGAAGAACTCGGTGCCGGCCACCGTCCCCGGCGCGACGATGTTGGCGGTGATCCCGGACGGTCCGAGCTGGGCGGCGAGGAAGTTGTTCCAGGCGTGCAGCGAGGCCTTGGCGGCGCCGTACGAGCCGGCCCCGCGCAGCGCCGCGATCGAGCTGACCGTGACGACCCGGCCGGAGCCCTGGGTGAGCCGGTCCCGGACGGACTCGGTGAGCAGCACCACCGTCAGCACGTTGCGCTCGAAGTCGCCGCGCCAGCGGGCCAGCAGCGCGTGCGGCCCGGCGCCGATCACGGTCTCGCGACTGCCCGCGTTGTTGACCAGGACGTCGATCTGGGCCGGCAGCCCGCCGAGGGCGTGCTCGACCGCGTCCGGGTCGGCGAGGTCGCAGACCAGCGGGGTGACCCGGGGGCCGAGGTCGGTGGCGGCCTTCTCCAGCACGTCGCGCCGTCGTCCGACGATCATGACCTGTTCGCCCGCCTCGGCGAATCTCCGCGCGACCTCGTACCCGATGCCCGTGCCACCCCCGGTGACGACGACGTTCCTGGCCATCTGCGCACTCCCTCCCCGGCCCGGCCACCCCGCTGCCGATGTGCGGGCGGTCCGTACCGGAATGCCACGATTCCTATCACGCTGGGTCGCCGTGACTGCGGGGAGGGTGACGTCGGCCGTGGTGGATGATGTGGTATGAGCCCGCGGTCGGGCACACACGGAGCGTGGCGAGAGACAGCTCACACCCCCCGGGCGTAACTTTGAGCGCCCTGATACGTCTTAGCTTTGTAGTGCGGCAGTTTTTCGGCGCGCGGCGACAGGGCGGACATCCGCCATGCCCCCGCACGGCCGGGGCTGTCGCCGGCGGGGCTCCGGCGGGCCCCGGGACGGCCGTCGACTGCTCGGCGGTCTTCGCGCACGACGCCGGGGTGCGGCGGGTCAGGGGCGCTTTGAGCGGCCGCCCCTGGCCACGGCCGCCCCCGGACGTCGTGCGCCGTACCCAGCACCGGACGACGCGAGGGCCCGGCCGCACCACTCGGGAAGAGCGGTGCGACCGGGCCCTTTGCCACCACCCGCGGGCGGGTCAGCGAGCGTCGAGACCGACGTAGTCGCGGATCGCGGTGCCGGTGTAGATCTGACGCGGACGGCCGATGCGGCTCGTCGGGTCGTTGATCATCTCGTGCCAGTGGGCGATCCAGCCGGGCAGCCGGCCGAGCGCGAACAGCACGGTGAACATGCTGGTCGGGAAGCCCATGGCGCGGTAGATCAGGCCGGTGTAGAAGTCCACGTTCGGGTAGAGCTTGCGCGAGACGAAGAAGTCGTCGTTGAGCGCGTGCTCCTCCAGCTTGAGGGCGATCTCCAGCAGCTCGTCGGACTTGCCGAGCTGGGCGAGCACCTCGTGGGCCAGGATCTTGACCTGCGCGGCGCGCGGGTCGAAGGCCTTGTACACGCGGTGACCGAAGCCCATGAGCTTCACGCCGTCCTCGCGGTTCTTCACCTTGCGGATGAAGGAGTCGACGTCGCCGCCGTCCTTCTGGATCTGCTCCAGCATCTCCAGGACGGCCTGGTTGGCGCCGCCGTGCAGCGGACCCCAGAGCGCCGAGATGCCGGCCGAGATCGAGGCGAACTGGTTCGCGTGGCTGGAGCCCACCAGGCGCACGGTGGAGGTCGAGCAGTTCTGCTCGTGGTCCGCGTGCAGGATCAGCAGCTTGTCCAGCGCGTTGACCACGACCGGGTTGAGCTCGTAGTCCTCGGCGGGGACGGCGAACGTCATCCGCAGGAAGTTCTCGACGTAGCCGAGGTCGTTGCGCGGGTAGACGAACGGCTGGCCGACCGACTTCTTGTAGGCGTAGGCCGCGATGGTCGGCAGCTTCGCCAGCAGGCGGACGGTCGACAGGTGGCGCTGGCCCGCGTCGAACGGGTTGTGGCTGTCCTGGTAGAACGTCGACAGGGCGCCGACCACCGAGGAGAGCATCGCCATCGGGTGCGCGTCCCGGGGGAACCCCTGGTAGAAGCGCTTGACGTCCTCGTGCAGCAGGGTGTGCTGGGTGATCTCGTTGCTGAAGATCGCCAGCTGGTCGGCGTTCGGCAGCTCGCCGTTGATCAGGAGGTACGCGGTCTCGATGAAGCTGCCCTTCTCGGCCAGCTGCTCGATCGGGTAGCCGCGGTAGCGCAGGATGCCGTTGTCGCCGTCCACGAAGGTGATCGCGGACTTGTAGGCGGCGGTGTTGCCGAAGCCGTTGTCCAGGGTCACCAGGCCGGTCTGCGGGAGCAGCTTCGAGATGTCGAAGCCGGCGTTGCCCGCAGTACTCGCGACGACGGGGTACTCGTACTCGCCGCCCTGGTACCGCAGTACTACAGCGTCTGGACTGTTCTCGCTCACGCTCTTCCTCACCGACGAAATGAATCCTCATCCAAGGTGCCCTGACTGTCTCTACCATCCCCCATCTGGCGGACAGTTGCGCACCCGGGGTGGCCCGAAAGGGCCGTCCCCTACAAAACCCGTCGCCGCAGCCGGTATGAACCGGACAAGATCGGCACCACACTAGGCTCTGCCCTAAATCTCTTCACGTCAAGAGAACTCTAGAGGCAAGGGTCCCGTTGGAGAATCATCCAGTGGCCAGCCGGTGGTCCAGTGCGGAGTGCCTGCGACCTGCGCTGACCGTCCGGACGGCCTGTCCGATCGCCTTCCGTGACCCCACCAGTACAACGAGTTGTTTTGCCCTGGTCACCGCCGTGTAGAGCAGATTTCGCTGGAGCATCGTCCAGGCCGAGGTGGTGACCGGAATCACCACCGCCGGGTACTCGCTGCCCTGCGAACGGTGGATCGTCACCGCGTACGCGTGCGCCAGTTCGTCCAGCTCGTCGAAGTCGTACCCGATCTCCTCGTCCTCGTCCGTCAGCACGGTCAGCCGCTGGTCGTCCACCGCGATGGAGGTCACCACCCCGACCGTGCCGTTGAAGACGCCGTTCTGCCCCTTCTCGTAGTTGTTCCGGATCTGGGTGACCTTGTCCCCCACCCGGAACGTGCGGCCACCGAGACGGCGCTCGGGCAGCCCCTCGCGCCCCGGCGTGACCGCCGCCTGGAGGAGCGTGTTCAGGTTGCCCGCGCCGGCCGGCCCCCGGTGCATCGGCGCCAGCACCTGGACGTCCCGGCGCGGGTCCAGCCCGAACTTCTGCGGGATCCGGCGCGCCACCACGTCGACCGTCAGCCCCGCCGCCTTCTCGGCGTCGTCCTCCACGAACAGGAAGAAGTCCGCCAGCCCCTCCGTGCGCGGTGGCAGGCCCTCGTTGATCCGGTGCGCGTTGGTCACCACCCCGGACTCCTGCGCCTGCCGGAAGATCCTGGTCAGCCGCACCGACGGCACCGGGCTCCCGGCGGCCAGCATGTCCCGCAGCACCTCGCCGGCGCCCACCGACGGCAGCTGGTCCACATCCCCCACGAACAGCAGGTGGGCACCCGGCGCCACCGCCTTGACCAGCTTGTTCGCCAGGATCAGATCCAGCATCGAGGCCTCGTCCACCACCACCAGGTCGGCCTCCAACGGCCGGTCCCGGTCGTACGCCGCGTCACCCCCCGGGCGCAGCTCCAGCAACCGGTGCACGGTGGACGCCTCCACCCCCGTCAGCTCGGACAGCCGCTTGGCCGCCCGGCCGGTCGGCGCCGCCAGCACCACCTTCGCCCGCTTCGCCAGGGCCAGCGTCACGATCGACTTCACCGTGAAGGACTTCCCGCAGCCCGGCCCCCCGGTCAGCACCGCGACCTTCTCGGTCAGCGCCAGGCGGACCGACTGCTCCTGCTCCGGTGCCAGCTCCGCCCCCGTCCGCTTCGCCAGCCAGCCCAGCGCCGCCGCCCAGTCCACGTCGGCGAACCCCGGCATCCGGTCGGAATCCGCCCGCAGCAACCGCAGCAACTGGTTCGACAGCGAGATCTCCGCCCGGTGGAACGGCACCAGGTAGACCGCCGTCACCGGCTGCCCGCCCTCCCCCGGCACCGCCTCCCTGACCACCCCCTCCTCGGCGACCAGCTCGGCCAGACAGTCGATCACCAGCCCCACGTCGACCTGCAGCAGCTTCACCCCGTCGGCGATCAACCGCTCCTCCGGCAGGTAGCAGTGCCCCTGGTCGCTGCTCTGCGAGAGCGCGTACTGCAGGCCCGCCTTCACCCGCTCCGGACTGTCGTGCGGGATGCCCACCGCCTGGGCGATCCGGTCCGCCGTCAGGAAGCCGATGCCCCACACGTCCGAGGCCAGCCGGTACGGCTCGTTCTTCACCACCCCGATCGAGGCGTCCCCGTACTTCTTGAAGATCCGCACCGCCAGCGAGGTCGAGACCCCCACCCCCTGCAGGAAGACCATCACCTCCTTGATGGCCTTCTGCTCCTCCCAGGCCTCGGCGATCTTCTTCGTCCGCTTCGGCCCCAGCCCCGGCACCTCGATCAACCGCGCCGGAGCGTTCTCGATCACCTCCAGGGTGTCCACCCCGAAGGCCTCCACGATCCGCTCCGCGAACCGCGGCCCGATCCCCTTGATCAGCCCCGACCCCAGATAGCGCTGGATGCCCTGGACGGTGGCCGGCAGCACCGTGGTGTAGTTCTCCACCACGAACTGCTTCCCGTACTGCGGATGCGAGGCCCACCGCCCGTGCAGCCGCAGGGACTCCCCCGGCTGCGCCCCCAGCAGCGCGCCCACCACCGTCAGCAGGTCGTTCCCGCCCCGGCCGGTGTCCACCCGGGCGACCGTGTAGCCGGTCTCCTCGTTGGCGTACGTGATCCGCTCCAGCACCCCCTCCACCTGGGCGAGCTGGCGCGGCACCGCGGGCTGCTGCTGCGTGGCCACGGGACCCCCTTGCCGATTCGGGTGACCATCCGCCACGCACCGTACCGCCCGGCTCCGACAGCCCGGACATTCAGCGACGACCGCACCCGCCCCGGCACCGGTGGCCGAGGCGCCCGGCGGTACCCGCACTGCGGGCTCCCGGCACCGGTGGAAGGCTGGGGAGCGCAGGGGGGAACCCATCCGTCCCCGTCCCCGGCGGGCCCGCGCAAGGAGCAGTCCCGACCATGCTCACCACCGACTACGTGCCCGGCTCCCCCAACTGGCTCGACCTCGGCAGCCCCGACACCGCGGCCTCCGCCGCCTTCTACGGCGCCCTGCTCGGCTGGACCTTCGCCTCGGCCGGCCCCGCCGCCGGCGGCTACGGCTTCTTCCAGCAGGACGGCCGGACGGTCGCCGCGCTGGGCCCGCTCACCGAGGAGGGCGCCACCTCCGCCTGGACGATCTACTTCAGGACCACCGACGCCGACCGCACCACCGCCGCGGTGGAACGGGCCGGCGGCAAGGTCCGCTTCGCGCCCTTCGACGTGTTCACCAACGGACGGATGGCCGGCTACACCGACCCGACCGGCGCCGACTTCGCCGTCTGGCAGCCGCGGGACACCGTCGGCCTGGACGCCGTCACCGACCCGGGGACGCTGTGCTGGACGGAGTGCTACAGCACGGACGCCGAAGCGGGGAAGGCCTTCTACCGGGCCGTGTTCGACTGGCAGGAGCAGGACGTGCCGTTCGGCGACGTGACCTACACCGTGCTCACCCCGGCCGGCGGCGGCACCGACGACGGGCAGGGCGGCATCATGCAGCTCGGCCCGGAGCAGACCGCCGCCGGCACCACCTCGCACTGGCTGCCCTACTTCGAGGTCCTCGACCCGGACGCCTGCACCGTCACCGCCGAGCGGCTCGGCGCGACCGTCCGGATCCCGCCCACGGACTTCCACGGCGTGGGCCGGCTCGCGCAGATCGTCGACCCGCACGGCGCGGTGCTCGCCGTCATCAGGAGCGCACAGCCCGGACAGTGAGGCCCTGTCACCCGCCCGAAAGAGCGCCGCCGGGCACGGACGGTCCGGAAGGCGCCCTGCGCGGCGGGACGGCGTGCGGGGGCGGCGGGCGCTGTTCTGGTCCGGCGACGGGCCGAGCCGTCCGTCACCACCCCCTGCCGGCCCTTGTCGGCCCATCAGCGGGCGGGGCGGGGGCTCGCCTACCCTGAGGCAATGAACGATCTCCAGATCCGCCGTGCCACCGCCGACGACCTGCCAGCCATCGTGGCCATGCTGGCGGACGACCCGCTGGGCAGCACCCGGGAGTCGCCCGAGGACCTGACGCCCTACCGCTCGGCGTTCCGCCGGATCGAGGACGACCCGCAACAGCACCTGGTGGTCGCCGTACGGGACGGCCGGACGGTCGGCACCCTTCAACTGACGCTGATCCCCGGACTCTCCCGGAAGGGCTCGACCCGGGCCGTCGTCGAGGCCGTCCGGGTGCACGCGGACGAGCGGGGCGGCGGGCTGGGCAGCCGGCTCATCGAGTGGGCCGTCGACACCTCCCGCGCACTGGGGGCCAACCTGGTCCAGCTCACTTCGGACGCCGGCCGCACGGACGCGCACCGCTTCTACGAGCGCCTCGGATTCACCGGCTCGCACCTCGGATTCAAGCTCCAGCTCTGATCCGGTGTCGGATCCGAACCCCTGGTCCGACTCCGGTCCGGAAACGCAGAAAAGCCCTGCCGGTTACCCGGCAGGGCTTCTCCACAATGATTGTTCGGCGGCGTCCTACTCTCCCACAGGGTCCCCCCTGCAGTACCATCGGCGCTGTAAGGCTTAGCTTCCGGGTTCGGAATGTAACCGGGCGTTTCCCTCACGCTATGACCACCGAAACACTATGAAACTGTCACCGCACCGCACCATCCCGTGGCCCGGGACATACGGGGTCGTTGTTTCAGAACAACACAGTGGACGCGAGCAACTGAGGACAAGCCCTCGGCCTATTAGTACCGGTCAGCTCCACCCCTTACAGGGCTTCCACATCCGGCCTATCAACCCAGTCGTCTACTGGGAGCCTTACCCTCTCAAGGAGGTGGGAATACTCATCTCGAAGCAGGCTTCCCGCTTAGATGCTTTCAGCGGTTATCCCTCCCGAACGTAGCCAACCAGCCATGCCCTTGGCAGGACAACTGGCACACCAGAGGTTCGTCCGTCCCGGTCCTCTCGTACTAGGGACAGCCCTTCTCAATATTCCTACGCGCACAGCGGATAGGGACCGAACTGTCTCACGACGTTCTAAACCCAGCTCGCGTACCGCTTTAATGGGCGAACAGCCCAACCCTTGGGACCTACTCCAGCCCCAGGATGCGACGAGCCGACATCGAGGTGCCAAACCATCCCGTCGATATGGACTCTTGGGGAAGATCAGCCTGTTATCCCCGGGGTACCTTTTATCCGTTGAGCGACGGCGCTTCCACAAGCCACCGCCGGATCACTAGTCCCTGCTTTCGCACCTGCTCGACCCGTCGGTCTCACAGTCAAGCTCCCTTGTGCACTTACACTCAACACCTGATTGCCAACCAGGCTGAGGGAACCTTTGGGCGCCTCCGTTACTCTTTAGGAGGCAACCGCCCCAGTTAAACTACCCACCAGACACTGTCCCTGATCCGGATCACGGACCCAGGTTAGACATCCAGCACGACCAGAGTGGTATTTCAACGTCGACTCCACAACCACTGGCGTGGCTGCTTCAAAGTCTCCCACCTATCCTACACAAGCCGAACCGAACACCAATATCAAGCTATAGTAAAGGTCCCGGGGTCTTTCCGTCCTGCTGCGCGAAACGAGCATCTTTACTCGTAATGCAATTTCACCGGGCCTATGGTTGAGACAGTCGAGAAGTCGTTACGCCATTCGTGCAGGTCGGAACTTACCCGACAAGGAATTTCGCTACCTTAGGATGGTTATAGTTACCACCGCCGTTTACTGGCGCTTAAGTTCTCAGCTTCGCCGAGACGAATCTCGACTAACCGGTCCCCTTAACGTTCCAGCACCGGGCAGGCGTCAGTCCGTATACATCGCCTTACGGCTTCGCACGGACCTGTGTTTTTAGTAAACAGTCGCTTCTCGCTGGTCTCTGCGGCCGGCCCCAGCTCACGGAGTAAATCCGATCACCAGTTCCGGCCCCCCTTCTCCCGAAGTTACGGGGGCATTTTGCCGAGTTCCTTAACCATAGTTCACCCGAACGCCTCGGTATTCTCTACCTGACCACCTGAGTCGGTTTGGGGTACGGGCCGCCATGAAACTCGCTAGAGGCTTTTCTCGACAGCATAGGATCATCCACTTCACCACAATCGGCTCGGCATCAGGTCTCAGCCTCAATGAGTGACGGATTTGCCTATCACTCGGCCTACACCCTTACCCCGGGACAACCACCGCCCGGGCTGGACTACCTTCCTGCGTCACCCCATCGCTCACCTACTACCCTGTTGGGTCAGCGGCTCCACCACGTCCCATTGTCCGAAGACTCCGGGCCGGCTTCGCGGCTTTAGCATTCAGAGGTTCGACGTTGGCGCTTCAAAGCGGGTACGGGAATATCAACCCGTTGTCCATCGACTACGCCTGTCGGCCTCGCCTTAGGTCCCGACTTACCCTGGGCAGATCAGCTTGACCCAGGAACCCTTGGTCAATCGGCGCAAGAGTTTCTCACTCTTGTATCGCTACTCATGCCTGCATTCTCACTCGTGTCCCGTCCACAACTGGATTCCTCCGCTGCTTCACCCGGAACACGACGCTCCCCTACCCATCACAGCAGGCGTTGGCCCTGTTGCTGCAATGACACGACTTCGGTGGTGTGCTTGAGCCCCGCTACATTGTCGGCGCGGAATCACTTGACCAGTGAGCTATTACGCACTCTTTCAAGGGTGGCTGCTTCTAAGCCAACCTCCTGGTTGTCTCTGCGACTCCACATCCTTTCCCACTTAGCACACGCTTAGGGACCTTAGTCGGTGTTCTGGGCTGTTTCCCTCTCGACCATGGAGCTTATCCCCCACAGTCTCACTGCCACGCTCTCACTTACCGGCATTCGGAGTTTGGCTAAGGTCAGTAACCCGGTGAGGCCCATCGCCTATCCAGTGCTCTACCTCCGGCAAGAAACACGTGACGCTGCACCTAAATGCATTTCGGGGAGAACCAGCTATCACGGAGTTTGATTGGCCTTTCACCCCTAACCACAGGTCATCCCCCAGGTTTTCAACCCTGGTGGGTTCGGTCCTCCACGAAGTCTTACCTCCGCTTCAACCTGCCCATGGCTAGATCACTCCGCTTCGGGTCTTGGGCATGCAACTGAAACGCCCTATTCGGACTCGCTTTCGCTACGGCTACCCCACACGGGTTAACCTCGCTACACACCGCAAACTCGCAGGCTCATTCTTCAAAAGGCACGCAGTCACGAGACACACAGCAAGCTGCATGTCCGACGCTCCCACGGCTTGTAGGCACACGGTTTCAGGTACTATTTCACTCCGCTCCCGCGGTACTTTTCACCATTCCCTCACGGTACTATCCGCTATCGGTCACCAGGGAATATTTAGGCTTAGCGGGTGGTCCCGCCAGATTCACACGGAATTTCTCGGGCTCCGTGCTACTTGGGAGAAGCTCAAGTGAGCCGCTGATATTTCGTCTACGGGGGTCTTACCCTCTACGCCGGACCTTTCGCATGTCCTTCGACTACACCAACGGTTTCTGACTCACCCAGCCGCCGGCAGACGACTGAAGAACTTTCCCACGACCCCTCATACGCAACCCCTGCCGGGTATCACACGTATCAGGTTTAGCCTCATCCGGTTTCGCTCGCCACTACTCCCGGAATCACGGTTGTTTTCTCTTCCTGCGGGTACTGAGATGTTTCACTTCCCCGCGTTCCCTCCACATACCCTATGTGTTCAGGTATGGGTGACAGCCCATGACGACTGCCGGGTTTCCCCATTCGGAAACCCCCGGATCAAAGCCTGGTTGACGGCTCCCCGGGGACTATCGTGGCCTCCCACGTCCTTCATCGGTTCCTGGTGCCAAGGCATCCACCGTGCGCCCTTAAAAACTTGGCCACAGATGCTCGCGTCCACTGTGCAGTTCTCAAACAACGACCAGTCACCCACCATCAAACCCCCGAAACGAGGATCATCAAGTAGGACCGGCACTGAAGCAACGACCATACGGCCGTTCCCTCAGGACCCAACAACGTGCCCGACACGACCCAACCCCATCAGATGCTTTCCACGCGCCGAAGCGCAGTACTTACGGTCGATGAGACCGAACCGTGCCGAATAGTCAACGTTCCACCCATGAGCAACCAACTTGAGGCATTCGCTCAAGTCTGGCCATGTGCTCCTTAGAAAGGAGGTGATCCAGCCGCACCTTCCGGTACGGCTACCTTGTTACGACTTCGTCCCAATCGCTGGTCCCACCTTCGACGGCTCCTCCCCTTACGGGTTAGGCCACCGGCTTCGGGTGTTACCGACTTTCGTGACGTGACGGGCGGTGTGTACAAGGCCCGGGAACGTATTCACCGCAGCATGCTGATCTGCGATTACTAGCAACTCCAACTTCATGGGGTCGAGTTGCAGACCCCAATCCGAACTGAGGCCGGCTTTTTGGGATTCGCTCCGCCTCGCGGCATCGCAGCCCTTTGTACCGACCATTGTAGCACGTGTGCAGCCCAAGACATAAGGGGCATGATGATTTGACGTCGTCCCCACCTTCCTCCGAGTTGACCCCGGCAGTCTCCTGTGAGTCCCCATCACCCCGAAAGGCATGCTGGCAACACAGAACAAGGGTTGCGCTCGTTGCGGGACTTAACCCAACATCTCACGACACGAGCTGACGACAACCATGCACCACCTGTATACCGACCACAAGGGGGCGACCATCTCTGGCCGTTTCCGGTATATGTCAAGCCTTGGTAAGGTTCTTCGCGTTGCGTCGAATTAAGCCACATGCTCCGCTGCTTGTGCGGGCCCCCGTCAATTCCTTTGAGTTTTAGCCTTGCGGCCGTACTCCCCAGGCGGGGAACTTAATGCGTTAGCTGCGGCACCGACGACGTGGAATGTCGCCAACACCTAGTTCCCAACGTTTACGGCGTGGACTACCAGGGTATCTAATCCTGTTCGCTCCCCACGCTTTCGCTCCTCAGCGTCAGTAATGGCCCAGAGATCCGCCTTCGCCACCGGTGTTCCTCCTGATATCTGCGCATTTCACCGCTACACCAGGAATTCCGATCTCCCCTACCACACTCTAGCCTGCCCGTATCGAATGCAGACCCGGGGTTAAGCCCCGGGCTTTCACATCCGACGCGACAGGCCGCCTACGAGCTCTTTACGCCCAATAATTCCGGACAACGCTCGCACCCTACGTATTACCGCGGCTGCTGGCACGTAGTTAGCCGGTGCTTCTTCTGCAGGTACCGTCACTTGCGCTTCTTCCCTGCTGAAAGAGGTTTACAACCCGAAGGCCGTCATCCCTCACGCGGCGTCGCTGCATCAGGCTTTCGCCCATTGTGCAATATTCCCCACTGCTGCCTCCCGTAGGAGTCTGGGCCGTGTCTCAGTCCCAGTGTGGCCGGTCGCCCTCTCAGGCCGGCTACCCGTCGTCGCCTTGGTAGGCCATTACCCCACCAACAAGCTGATAGGCCGCGGGCTCATCCTGCACCGCCGGAGCTTTACACCAACCCCCATGCGGAGGAAGGTCATATCCGGTATTAGACCCCGTTTCCAGGGCTTGTCCCAGAGTGCAGGGCAGATTGCCCACGTGTTACTCACCCGTTCGCCACTGATCCACCCCGAAGGGCTTCACCGTTCGACTTGCATGTGTTAAGCACGCCGCCAGCGTTCGTCCTGAGCCAGGATCAAACTCTCCGTGAATGTCTGCTCGTAATCGAGCGGCCACTCGCGTTGAGCGGCACGGCAACCACCGGAATAGGGCGGCCCCGCGCACTGCGTCCTCGCTAGTGTTTTGTTACTAAAGGAATCTCCAACCCCGATCAAAGATCGAGGCCGGGGATGTCAACATATCTGGCGTTGACTTTTGGCACGCTGTTGAGTTCTCAAGGAACGGACACTTCCTTCGAGCCACTCTCGTGAACTCTCCGGGCGCTTCGTTCTTTCGTGTTTCAAGCTTATCAGACGCTTTCCGCTCCGTTTTCCGGGGCTTCGTTCATCCGATTTGCTTCGGCCTTTCGGCGCTCCCGAACTCTACCAGAGTTTCTCGGGCTGCTTTTCCCCGGTGAATCCGAACCTGAATCCGAATCCCTGCGGGTGGAGCGTGCTGCCACTGGGGCAACCCGGAGAACTGTACGGGGGCGGGGCGGCACAAGCAAATCGCCCCCGCCGCGGTCTCCCGGGCGGGGGCGAAGAGTGCCTTGAGCTGCGGCTCAGCGGACCTCGGTGATCTCGGGGCCACGCGCGAACGGGTCCAGCGCGGCGCTGCCGAAGCGGGCGCCGGCGCCGTCCTCGGTCGGTGCGGCGCCGCCGTCGGCGACCATCTGGGCGTCCTCCGGCAGCTTCAGCACGATCGGGTCGCGAGGAGCCATCGGGACGTCGCCGCGGACGACGACGGTCTGCTGGAAGACCTGCTCCAGGATTCCGGCCATCTCCGGCTGCACGGCAGCCTGGCCGGAGATCACTCCGCGCAGGAACCAGCGGGGGCCGTCGCAGCCGACGAAGCGGACCAGCTGGACACCCTGGGTGCCGTCCGGAAGCTGAACCGGGACCTGGGCGCGGAGGTGCCAGCCCAGCGGGCCCTCCTCCTCCTCGACGAGGCCGCCCTGCGAGGTGATGCCGTTGGCGATCTCCTCACGGACCTCGCCCCAGATGCCCTCGGACTTCGGGGCGGCGAAAGCCTGCAACTGAATGGCGCTGTTGCCGAGGACGAGGGTGGCGGCGACGATCGAGTCACCTGCCACCTCGACCCGCAGCTCCATGCCCTCGACCCCGGGGACGAGCAGACCTCCGAGGTCCACCCGGCCTTCTTCGGGCTGTTCCAGCTCGGAGTGGTCCCACGGACCGTCCGGGCGGGGAGCCGGCGGCAGGCCGACCCGCTCCGCCGGGTCCAGCTCGGTGTTGTTCTCGCTCTCGGAGTCGGCGGAACCTTCGACGTCATCGGCCGGCTCGTCGGCGCTGATGGCGTCGTCGGCGAGCTGCTCGACAGCGTCCTCGCTCTTCTGGCGACGACGGAACACGGTCACTGTCCTTCCCGGTCCAAGACCGACACGAATACCTGCTCGGCCGCGGGCAGCCTAGACCGCGGCATGGCCACCGGTCGACCCGAACCCACCCTCGGCGCGTGCCGACCCGGGCAGTTCGGCCACCTCGTGGAAGCGGGCCTTCTCGACCTGCTGGACGACCAGCTGGGCGATCCGGTCCCCACGACGGAAGCTGACACCCTCGCGCGGGTCCAGATTGACGACGATCACCTTGATCTCCCCACGGTACCCGGCATCGACCGTCCCTGGGGCGTTCACAAGGGCAACTCCGCAACGAGCTGCCAGCCCCGAACGCGGGTGCACGAACGCCGCGTAGCCGTCCGGCAGCGCGATGGCCACACCGGTGGGCAGGACGATCCGCTCCCCGGGTGCGAGCTCCGCGTCGACCGTGGTGCGCAGATCGGCTCCCGCGTCGCCGGGCTGCGCGTAGGCGGGCAGGGGCAGCTCGGGGTCGATTCGCCTGATCAGGACGTCTACCGGCGGGCGGGCGGTGGTGCTCACGGATTCACCTCGAAGGCTCTGGCGCGCTTGAACAGGTCCGGGTCGTCCAAGGCCTTCTTGATGTCCTCGGGACGACCGTGCTGGGTGAAGTGTTCCAGCTTCACCTGGATGAAGAGCGCCTGCGCCCTGATCGCCACCGGTCCGTCGGGACCGCCGATCCGCCCCTCCGCCGCGCTGTAGATCTTCCGGCCGTGCACGCCGGTGATCCGCGCCCGGATGTGCAGCACCGAGTCGACCGGCACCGGCCGGACGAAGTCCGTCTCCAGGCGGCCGGTGACGGCGGCCGCGTGCAGCAGCCAGTTCAGCGAGCCGAGGGTCTCGTCCATCGCCGTCGTCAGCAGGCCGCCGTGGGCCAGCCCGGGACCACCCTGGTGGCCCGGTCCGACGGTGAACTCGGCGGTGACGTCCAGGCCCTCGCCGGCCACCACGGTCATCCGCAGCCCGGCCGGGTGCTGGGGGCCGCAGCCGAAGCAGTGGTCGTAGTGCGAGCCCACCAGCGTCCCCGGGGCCGGGGCCTCGGGCGCCCGGGGCGGGAGCACGGCCTCCTGCGGCGGGGTGGTCGGCGAGAGCTGGGCGGCGGGGCGCTCGGCGGGCTGCTCGGAGCCCTTCGGCGCCGGCTGCGAGGTTACGGATCCGGTCACGGAAACAACCCTACCGACCGGTAGCAAGGGGTGGACCGGGGGCGCCGTCCCGTCCCGCGGGGGCCGGTGACCACAATGGGGGCATGTACGACGAACGCCTCACCGCACCCCGCTCCTGGTGGCTCCTCCCGGTCGCGCTCGGGCTGACGCTCGCGCTGATCCTGCTGCGGGTCGGCGGGGTGGCCGCGCTGATCGGGCTGGTGATCGGCATCGCCGCCGGGGCGGCCGCCGTGAACAGCTACGGCTCCGCCCGGATCCGGGTGGTGCAGGGTTCGCTGGTGGCCGGCCAGGCCCGGATCCCGGTCGAGGCGCTCGGCGAGGCGCACCCGCTGACCCCCGTCGAGGCGGTGGCCTGGCGCGGGGTGAAGGCGGACCCGCGGGCCTTCATGCTGCTGCGCAGCTACGTCCCGACGGCGCTGCGGGTCGAGGTGACCGACCCGGCCGACCCGACGCCGTACCTGTACCTGTCGACCCGCTCGCCCGAGCGGCTGGCGGCGGCGCTGGCCGAGGCCCGGCGGCGCACCGCCTGAGCGTCCCCCGGGGCGGCCGCGGCCGGCTGCCGGGGGCGGACGCCCCGCAGGGGCCCGCGCCGGCACGGGCGGGCGAACACGGAGGAGGGACGGTTCCGCTGCTGCGGGACCGTCCCTCCGGTTTCCGGTGCTGTCGCTGCCGCCGACGGCGCCGCTCTCACCGTTGCCACGGCCGCTTCCGCGACCGCGCTTGCTGCAGGTACCGCCGGTGGTGCTGTTACTGCTGCGTTCTGCAGGACCAGCCTGCCGGTGCGACCGACGGAACGGCCGCCGGATCTGCCTCCGGCCCCGCTGCCCGGGGCCGGACGGGGCGGTGTACCGAGCCCACGGGAGCCGTGGGACCCGGGCCGTGACCGCCCGGTGCTCAGGCGCCGCAGTCCCGGCAGATCGGGTTGCCGTTCTTCTCGCTGTAGAGCTGGCTGCGGTGGTGCACCAGGAAGCAGCTCATGCAGGTGAACTCGTCGGCCTGGCGCGGGAGCACCCGGACGGAGAGTTCCTCGTTCGAGAGGTCGGCGCCCGGGAGCTCCAGGCCCTCCGCCGCCTCGAACTCGTCGACGTCGACCGAGCTGGTCGACTTCTCGTTCCGACGAGCCTTCAGTTCTTCGATGCTGTCCTCGTTGAGGTCGTCATCGGTCTTGCGTGGGGTGTCGTAGTCCGTTGCCATTTGTTCGCTCTCCCCCTCCGGGTGTCTGCGGTGTGTGCGGTATCTCCAGCGCACGTAACGCACGGGGGGCCGGGGTTGTGCCCGACCCGAGGCGGAGATTTTGCCTTACTTCAAGCCCTGTTACTCAATCGACACTCAGCCGGGGGCCCGTTGGGGTGATCCGATCGGGCCCGGGCGGCCTCACCCAGGGCCGTCGAGGAGGGGCCCGCACCCCCCGTGGACGGACACCCTCGGTGACCGTTCACCGGGCGGTGAACCGCCGGATGGCGCGTCCACCTGGGCTGACCGCCGATACCACCGGGCCGTCCGCGACCGCCGAACGGTCACGGAAAGCGACCGAAGGGGCGACGGTCATGATCACCCTACGGGGTCGCCCGATCGTGTGGCGCTACCTGGTGTGACCTTGGTCACGTTACGAATTTTTCGGGCAAACTCTTGGAAATCCACCCACCGTGGGCGCCCCCCTCGCGCCCCCGCGGACTACTTCTTCGCCGCGTTGGCGGCCCGGCGCGCCAGCAGCGCCGCCTGCCGCTCGTCGAACTTGGTGGCCTGGGCGTCCAGCCCGTCCAGGAAGAGGCCGAGCTCCTGCTGCGCCTGCAGGCCCTCCGCGCCGAGGCCGGAGACCTCCATGACCTTGAGGTGGCGCAGCACCGGCTGCAGCACGTCGTCGTGGTGGATCCGGAGGTTGTAGATGCCGCCGATGGCGATCTGGGCGGCGGAGCGCTCGAAGCCGGGCATGCCGTGACCGGGCATCCGGAAGTTGATCACCACGTCGGCGATCGCCCGCATGGCCTGGTCCGGCGCGATCTCCAGGGCCGCGCGCAGCAGGTTGCGGTAGAAGACCATGTGCAGGTTCTCGTCGTTGGCGATCTTCGCCAGCAGCTGCTCGCAGAGCGGGTCGCCGGCGAAGTGGCCGGTGTTGCGGTGCGAGATGCGGGTCGCGAGCTCCTGGAAGGCCACGTACGCGACCGAGTGCAGCATGCTGTGCGAGTTGTCCGACTCGAAGCCCTCGGACATGTGCATCATCCGGGCCCGCTCCAGCTCGACCGGGTCGACGGCGCGGGTGGCCAGCAGGTAGTCGCGGAGCGCTATGCCGTGCCGGCCCTCCTCGGCGGTCCAGCGGTGCACCCAGGTGCCCCAGGCGCCCTCGCGGCCGAACATGGTGGCGATCTCGTGGTGGTAGCTGGGGAGGTTGTCCTCGGTCAGCAGGTTGACCACCAGCGAGACCCGGCCGAGCGGGGTCACCTTGGACTGGGACAGGTCCCAGGCCTCGCCGCCGAGCACGCCGTCGAAGTCGCGGCCCTGGCTCCACGGGACGTACTCGTGGGGCATCCACTCCTTGGCGACCTTGAGGTGGCGGTTGAGTTCGGTCTCCACCACCTCTTCGAGGGCGAGGATCAGACGCGCGTCGGTCCAGGCGCTCGAAGCGGTCGATGCGGTGCGCTGCACGGGGGCGATGGTCACGGCTCTTGCTCCTGGGGGACGGGCACGCGGGGCACACTTACGGATGCGTAGGTTACGACACCGTAAGTTGCTCGGACCGGAAATGACAAGCCGCCCCCGCCAGCACTTATGTCGTTCCGACACGGGCGGCGGGGGCGGCGGGATGGTCCGCGCACGGAGCGCGGAAGCGCCCGAGGGCGTGTGCGGGCGCCTACCGGCCCGCGAGGAGGATCAGGCTCCCGGAATGCGCACCCTCATGGTCAGGCCGCCTCCGGCGCGCGGAGTGGCCTCGATGGCCCCACCGTGCGCCCGCACCACCGATCGGACGATCGAGAGGCCCAGTCCGACCCCCTTGTCGCTGCGGGTCCGGTCGGCACCCTTGACCCGGCGGAACGGCTCGAAGATGTGCTCCAGCTCGTACCCCGGGACCACCGGCCCGGTGTTGCTGACCACCAGCTCGCCGCCGCCCCCGGGCACCAGGGCGGTGCTGATCTCCACCCAGCCGTCCGCCGCGTTGTAGCGCACCGCGTTCTGGATCAGGTTCAGCGCGATCCGCTCCAGCAGGACCCCGTTGCCGGAGACCACCACCGGGGTCAGCTCGGCCTTGATCGCCACCTCCCGCCGGGCCGCTTCCGGGCGGACCTGCTCCAGCGCCCTGGTGGCCACCTCGGAGAGTTCGACCGGCCGGCGGTCGATCAGCTCGTTGTCGCTGCGTGCCAGCAGCAGCAGGCCCTCGACCAGCTGTTCGCTGCGCTCGTTGGTGGCCAGCAGGGTCTTGCCCAGCTGCTGCAGGTCCGGCGAGGCCGCCGGGTCGGAGAGCTGGACCTCCAGCAGGGTCCGGTTGATCGCCAGCGGGGTGCGCAGCTCGTGCGAGGCGTTGGCGACGAACTTGCGCTGCGAGTCGAAGGAACGGTCGAGGCGGTCCAGCATGTCGTCGAAGGTGTCGGCGAGCTCCTTCAGCTCGTCGTCCGGGCCGTCCAGCTCGATCCGGCGGTGCAGGTCGGAACTGGCCACCTCGCGGGCGGTGCGGGTGATCCGGCCGAGCGGGCGCAGCACCCGTCCGGCCATCGCGTAGCCGGCCGCGAAGGCGATCACCGCGAGGCAGACCAGGACGGTGAGGGACTTGCGCAGCAGGGTGTCCAGGGCCCGCTGGGACTGACCCGCCTGGTAGTGGCTGAACCACTGGTTGAAGGTCTGCGCGGTGACGCTCTGGTTGTCCGGGGTGAGGATCGAGACGCCCGGGCCGATCTGCAGGTTGGGGGGTGCGGCGTCGTGGAACGCCTGCTGGATGAAGAAGTACATCAGCAGCAGCAGGACGACGCCGGCCATCAGGAACATGCCGCCGTACAGCAGAGTGAGCCGCATCCGGATGGTCGGCCGGAACGGCATCCAGGCCAGCAGGCCGTCGCCGGGCGTGTAGATCTGCTGGGACTGGTGCGACTGGATCCTGGGCGCGCGCGGGGGCTGGGCCGGACGGGGCGGTACGGCGCGCGGGCCGCCGGCGGGCGCGCCGGAGGACCCGCCGGCCGGGGGCGGGGTGGTCATGATGGTCCTCTCGGGGTGAACGAGGCGGTGGGCCGGGCCGCGGGCCCGGTGGAGGGTCGGGCGCGGATCAGATCCGGTAGCCGGACCCGGGCACGGTGATGATCACCGGCGGGTCGCCGAGCTTGCGGCGCAGGGTCATCACGGTGACCCGCACGACGTTGGTGAAGGGGTCGGTGTGCTCGTCCCAGGCCTTCTCCAGCAGCTGCTCGGCCGAGACGACGGCGCCGCCGGCCCGCATCAGCACCTCCAGGACGGCGAACTCCTTGGGGGCGAGCTGGATCGGCCGGCCGTCGCGGATGACCTCGCGGCGGCCGGGGTCGAGCGAGATGCCGGCCCGTTCCAGCACCGGCGGCAGGGGGACGGTCGCGCGGCGGCCGAGGGCCCTGACCCGGGCGACGAGTTCGCTGAAGGCGAACGGCTTGGGGAGGTAGTCGTCCGCGCCGATCTCCAGGCCCTCGACCCGGTCGCTGATGTCGCCGGAGGCGGTCAGCATGATCACCCGGGTGGCCAGGCCCTGGTCGACCACGCTGCGGCAGACGTCGTCACCGTGCACCAGGGGAAGGTCCCGGTCGAGGACGACGACGTCGTAGTCGTTGACCGCGATCCGCTGCAGGGCGGCCTCCCCGTCGTAGACCACGTCCACGGCCATCGCCTCGCGGCGCAGGCCGGTGGCGACGGCCTCGGCGAGCAGCTGCTCGTCCTCCACGACGAGTACCCGCACGATGGTTGTCCCTTCTCCAGGCACCGCCCCACCGTGGACCGCCCGCGGGGCAGGCTGCGCCGGAGCGCGGCCGAGGTCCACCGGGAGCGGACGCACGACTCCGACGGTGTGTACATCCTGCCTGGTGGTGCGGTAAAGCAGGGGTAAGTCCGAACGCCGCGCTCCGGTTGGACCGTGACGCGGGCAACTTTCTTTCACGGGGAGGTTTCCCCCGCCGGGGGCTGGGGAGGACACGTGCACACCCGCGATCTGGCTGTTGGCCGGTCGCACCCACCCGCCGTGCGTTCATCCGCACCGGCCTGGGGGCTGGGACGTCATCGGGAGCCGGCCGTAGGGCCGTCTCCGCGCCCGACCGGAGATCTACAGGCCCCGGTCCCGGACGCTTTCGCTGGCACCGGACCCGCTCGCCGGGGAACTCACGACCGTGCACGTCCGACACAGTAAGGGGGCCCGTATGGACGCCTTCACCGCCGGAATCCTGCAGCGCATACAGAACGCCGAACAGGATCTGCACCGCGCCATCGAGTCGGGGGACGAGTTCCTGGCCGAGGTCGAGCAGTCCGAGCTGGACGATCTCCGCCGGCTCGCCGCCGACCATGGCGTCGACACCGTGCTGGAGCGGCACCGCGCCGCTGCCTGACACCACCACCGCACCGTCCACCGCCGCCCGACCCGCCGGCTCGCCGGCCCGACCCGCAGCGGTCCGCGAAACCCAGGCCCTGGTGCCCCCGCACCGGGGCTCTTCGCCGTCCCGGGCCCGCCGCAGAGGCGGGCCCGGCCCTCAGTCGCGCCAGGCGCCGAGTTCCTCCAGACGGGCCTGCAGCCGCTCGAACACCCCGGGCGGCGCCGCCACCGTGAGCAGGCCGTCGGCCGGCCGGCCCGGGCGGCCGCCGGAGAGGACGCCCGCCTCAGCCGCGATCAGCAGGCCGGCCGCGCGGTCCCAGGGCTGCAGGCCGCGCTCGTAGAAACCGTCCAGCCGGCCGGCCGCCAGGTCGCAGAGGTCGACGGCGGCGGCCCCGGCCCGGCGGATGTCCCGCACCTCGGGCATCAGCGCGAGGAGCACCTCGGCCTGCCGGACCCGCACAGCTCCGACGTAGTTGAACCCGGTACCGATCAGCGCCTGGCCCCAGGGGGCGGCCGGCCGGGTGCGGATCGGCCGGCCGTCGAGGTGGGCCCCGCCGCCGAGCACGGCGTGGAAGACCTCGCCCCGGGCCGGCACCGCGACCACGCCGACCACCGCCCGGCCGTCCAGCTCGGCGGCCACGCTGACCCCCCAGGACGGCAGCCCGTACAGGTAGTTGACCGTGCCGTCGAGCGGGTCCACCACCCAGCGCACGCCGCTGCTGCCGGGCCGGTCGGCGCCCTCCTCGCCGAGGTAGCCGTCGTCCGGGCGGCGGCCGGCGATCAGCTCCAGGACGAGCTTCTCGGAGGCCAGGTCCATCTCGGTGACCACGTCGACCGGGCTGCTCTTGGTGCCCGCCACCCCGAGGTCGGCGGGGCGGCCGTCGCGCAGCAGGGTGCCCGCCCGATCGGCGGCCTCCAGGGCGACGGAGAGCAGCTCGTCGAGCAGCTCGGGGCTGGGCACGGCGTCGGGCACGGGGTCGGTCCTCTCGTCGGGTGGGCGGGCGCTCAGGCCTCGGCGACGGCCGGGCGGGGGGCCCTCGGGTTGGGGCAGCAGGCCACGGCGCAGACGTCGTGGCTGGGACCGAGCGCGCCGAGGGCGCAGCGGGCCGGGGCCTCGCCGCGTTCGGTGGCGGCCCGCTCCAGGACGAGTTCGCGCACCGCGGCGGTGAACCGCGGGTCGGCGCCGACGGTGGCGGCCCGGGCGACCGGCAGGCCGAGTTCGGCGGCCTTGGCGCGGGCCTCGGTGTCGAGGTCGTACTTGACCTCCATGTGGTCCGAGACGAAGCCGATCGGCACCATCACCACCGCCGGGGCGCCGGCCGCGTGCACGGTCTCCAGGTGGTCGCAGATGTCGGGTTCCAGCCAGGGGATGTGCGGCGCGCCGCTGCGGCTCTGGAAGACCAGCTCCCAGGGGCGCCCGTCGACCCCGGTGGCCTCGGCCACGGCCTCGGCGATCTGCCGGGCGAGGTCCAGGTGCTGGGCGACGTACGCGCCGCCGGGGGCGCCGCGGGCCGGGTCGTCGGGGGCGCCGGAGGTCTCGGCCATGGTGTCCGGGACGGAGTGGGTGGTGAAGGCGAGCCGGGCGCCGGGCCGGACGGCCTCGGGCAGCTCGGCGAGGGCGGCCAGGGTCGCGTCGATCATCGGACGGACGAAGCCGGGGTGGTTGTAGAAGTGCCGGAGCTTGTCGACCCGCAGCTCGGGCAGGCCCTCGGCGGCGAGCTGTCCGAGGGCGTCGGCGAGGTTCTCGCGGTACTGGCGGCAACCGGAGTAGCCGGCGTAGGCGCTGGTGGCGAGCACGGCGATCCGGCGGTGGCCGTCGGCGGCCATCTCGCGCAGGGTGTCGACCAGGTAGGGGGCCCAGTTCCGGTTGCCCCAGTGGACCGGCAGGTCCAGGCCGTGCTCGGCGAAGTCCTTGCGCAGCGCGGCGAGCAGCTCGCGGTTCTGCTCGTTGATCGGGCTGACGCCGCCGAACATGAAGTAGTGCTTGCCGACCTCCTTCAGCCGCTCCTTGGGGATGCCGCGGCCCCGGGTGACGTTCTCCAGGAAGGGCACCACGTCCTCGGGGGCCTCGGGCCCGCCGAAGGAGAGCAGCAGCAGGGCGTCGTAGGGGGCGGCCGGACCGGCCGCCCCGGAGTCGGTGGCCGCACCGGCCGGGTCGGCCGCGTGGGTGACAGCGGCCCCGGCGCCGGGGAGTGAGGGTTTGCGCGCGTCGGACATGGGGCTGATCCTGCCACTGCCGGGGTCGGGCCCGCGGGCAGGCCCGCAGCAGGATGTCCGGTATATCTTGTTTGCCAAGGTACGTAAGCTGTGTCTGCCAGCGATGTTCCTTACCCCCGCGGAGCCCCCGTGCTGTCCAGCTACCGCCAGATCTTCGCCGCCCCCGGCAGTCTGGCCTTCTCCTCCACCGGCTTCGTCGCCCGGTTGCCGATCTCGATGACCGGCATCGGCATCGTCACGATGCTGGCGGAGCTGCGCGGCTCCTGGGGCCTGGCCGGTGCGGTGTCGGCGGTGCTGGCGCTGGCGGCCGCGGTGGCCGGCCCGCAGGTCTCCCGACTGGTGGACCGCTACGGGCAGCGCCGGGTGGCCCTGCCGGCGACGGCGGTCACCCTCGCCGCCGCGACCGGGCTGCTGCTCTCCGCCCGGCTCGGCGCACCGGACTGGACGCTCTTCGTCTGGGCCGCCGCCATGGGCGTCATGCCCAGCACCGGCGCGATGGTCCGCGCCCGCTGGGCCCACCTGTACCGCGACGAGGGCCCGAAGCTGCACACCGCCTACTCCCTGGAGGCGGTGGTGGACGAGATCTGCTTCATCGTCGGCCCGATCCTGTCCATCGGCCTGGCCACCACCGTCTTCCCGGAGGCGGGCGTCCTGCTGGCCGGGGTGTTCCTGGCGGTGGGCATCGCCCTGTTCACCGCGCAGCGCGGCACCGAGCCGCCGCTGCACCCGGAGGCGCACCACGGCGGCGGCTCGGCGATCCGCAACTCCGGGCTCCAGGTGCTGGTGCTGACCTTCGTCGCGACGGGGGCGATCTTCGGCTCGGTGGAGGTGGTGACGGTCGCCTTCGCCAAGGCGCAGGGCCACGTCACCTCCTCCAGCCTGGTGCTCGCCGTCTACGCGCTCGGCTCCTGCCTGGCCGGCGTGGTGTTCGGGACGCTGAAGCTCAAGGGGTCGATGGCCCGCCGGTTCATCCTGGGGGTCGCCGTGATGGCGGTCAGCATGGTGCCGCTGGTGATCGTCGGGCAGGCGGTGACCGGCACCGCCGGCATGCTGGCCATCGGCGGCGCGCTGTTCCTCGCCGGCATCTCCATCTCGCCGACCCTGATCACCGCGATGGCCCTGGTCGAGAAGCTGGTGCCGGCCGCGCAGCTCACCGAGGGGATGACCTGGACCACCACCGGGCTCGCGCTGGGTGTCGCGCTCGGCTCCTCCACGGCAGGCTGGGTGGTGGACGCCGCGGGTGCCCCCGCCGGGTACTGGGTGCCGGTGGCCGCCGCCGTCTTCGGCGCGCTGACCGCGCTGGCGGGCCTCGGCAGGCTGCACGCCGGGCTGCCGGCCGAGGGCAGCGGCGAAGGGGCCCCGCAGACCGTAGACCTGGGGCGTTGAACTGACTACGCTCCCTACCCACGGGTAGCGGTCTGGAGTCCGGCTCGCCGCGCGACCCCGGACACCGCCGACACCGTTCGGCCACGGAGCAGGAGGCAGCGCAATGCCCCAGGCCATCACCGCCGGCCGCTGGACCAACTGGGCCGGCAACCAGAGCGCCCGGCCCGCCGAGGTGGCCACGCCGGCCTCGGCGGCCGAACTGGGCGAGCTGGTCCGGCGGGCCGCCGAGGCCGGCCTCACGGTCAAGGCCGTCGGGTCGGGGCACTCCTTCACCGCGATAGCCTCGGCCGGCGACGGCCTGCTGATCCGCCCGGACGCGCTCACCGCCGTCCGCGAGCTGGACCGCGAGGCCGGCACCGTCACCGTCGAGTCCGGCCTGCCGCTCTCCCGGCTGAACCGGCTGCTGGAGGCCGCGGGCCTGTCGCTGACCAACATGGGCGACATCGAGGTGCAGACCGTGGCCGGCGCCACCAGCACCGGCACCCACGGCACCGGCCGCGAGTCCGGCTCGCTGGCCGCCCAGATCCGCGGGCTGGAGATCGTCCTCGCCGACGGGAGCGTGCAGCACTGCTCGCCGACCGAGAACCCCGAACTGTTCCAGGGCGCCCGGCTGGGCCTCGGCGCGCTCGGCGTGATCAGCGCGATCACCTTCGGCGTGGAGCCGGCCTTCCTGCTGACCGCGCACGAGCAGCCGATGCGCTTCGACGAGGTGCTCGGGCGGCTGGACGACCTGACGGCGGTCAACGAGCACTTCGAGTTCTACTGGTTCCCGCACACCGACCGCTGCTCCACCAAGCGCAACAACCGCAGCCAGGGGCCGGCCGCCCCGCTGCCCCGCTTCAAGGCCTGGCTGGACGACGAGTTCCTCTCCAACACCGTCTGGGAGGGCGCCTGCCGGGTGGGGCGGCGCTTCCCCGGGTCGGTCCCGTCGATCGCGGCCCTCGCCAGCCGGGCCTGGTCGGAGCGGACGTACACCGACACCGCGTACAAGGTGTTCACCAGCCCGCGCACCGTCCGGTTCGTCGAGATGGAGTACGCGGTGCCGCGCGAGGCGGCCGCCACCGTGCTGCGTGAGCTGAAGGCGCTGGTCGAGCGCTCGTCCTGGCGGATCAGCTTCCCCGTCGAGGTGCGGTTCGCGCCCGCCGACGACCTCTGGCTCTCCACCGCGAGCGGGCGGGACAGCGTCTACATCGCCGTCCACCTCTACCGGGGCACCGCCGAGCAGGGCTACTTCACCGAGGTGGAGAAGCTGATGACCGCCCACCGGGGCCGTCCGCACTGGGGCAAGCTGCACACCCGGGACGCCGAGTACCTGTCGGGGGTCTACCCGCGCTTCGGCGACTTCACGGCGCTGCGCGACAAGGTCGACCCGCAGCGGCTGTTCGGCAACGACTACCTGCGGCGGGTGCTCGGCGCCTGACCGCCCGGGCTCACGGGGCGGCCGGGGTGTCGCCGGGTGCGGTCGCGGCTCCGCCCGGGGCGGGGGCGGCGGGCTCGGGGGAGACCTGACCGGACGGGGAGGCCGGGCCGGCCGGCGAGGACCCGGTGCTCGGGGAGGCGCCCGCGGAGGGCCGGCCCGCGGGTCCGGACGGCTGCCCGGCCGAGGGCGCGGAGGACGGCTCCTTCGACGGCGCGGCGGACGGTCCGGCGGACGGCGAGGAGGAGGCCCCCGCGCCGGCGCCCTGGCTCGCACCGGAGGAGGCGGATCCGGGGGACGGCGAGGAGGACGGCTTCGTCGACGGCGTGCCGTGCACCGAGCCGCCGAAGGACGTCCCCTGGCCGGTCCCGCCCTGGACGGTCGCCGAGACCGGCTGGCCCGTCACCAGCTCGAAGGCGACGATCGGCACCATCGCCAGCAGGAAGACCAGCCCCGGCAGCACCAGCGCGGACCGCCAGGACCGCCGCGGCCGCGCCCGCAGCACCTTGGAGCTGTTCCAGTCCGAGGTGATCGCCGGCTCGCCCGTCCCGGCCGAAGGCCCGGCCGAAGGGGACGCGGCAGCGCCGGCGCCCGGGCCCCGGTCGGCCGCCACCCGTAGCTGGTCGCCGGTGCGGCGGAAGATGTGGTGGAACACGGCCGTGCTGGTGGTGGCCGCCACGCTGACCACTGCCGCGCCGATGACGGTGCCGGCCACCCCGAGCTCGGAGGCGAGCAGCGCGCCCACCATGGTGGCGAGCGCGCTCGCGACGACCTGAGCCATGCTCAGATCGATCCGCTTCCCGCCCTTCTCCGCCGCCTCGGCGGGCTTCTGCTCCGGCATCAACATCCCTCGGTCATTCGACTGCTCTTCGAACAAGTCATTCCATCTTGCCCAAAGAAGGACACAAGGGGCGAATGTCCGGTTCTTCGCGGTCGATATATGTGAAGATGATCACCGTGCGGTTGCCAACGGTCCGCCATTGAGGTGGCCACTCTTGAGATTCCCGTGAATCGCGGGAGACTTGAGCGGCGAGCCGCCCCGCTGGATGCCACGAATGGAGTACTGTTCGTGGAGCCTGAGCCTTCGGTCGACTTGTCGACTGCCCATCAACCGGCAGATCGTCCGACGATCACGGAGCAGGTACGCACGGCGGCGCCCGTCCCGGATCGTCGCGTCACTCCATGTGCGAGGACGGCCGGGACACCCAGGCGCGACGTCGACCGGTGACGTGGCAAAAAGGCAACCGTGCCACAGCGGCGTGCCCGGGCAGAAGCCCGACACGCCGGGGAACTCAGCAAGGTTGTGGCCAGCCGCCAGTGGGCAGGCCACACTCAGTACGGGAGCAGCGACGCAGGTGACGTCGGCAGGCACCACCCGGGAGGTAACCGTGCCCGAACTGCGCGTCGTGGCCGTCAGCAACGACGGCACACGGCTGGTGCTCAAGGCTGCCGACAGCACGGAGTACACCCTCCCCATCGACGAGCGGCTGCGAGCCGCCATCCGCGGGGACCGGCCGCGCCTCGGCCAGATCGAGATCGAGGTCGAGAGCCACCTCCGCCCCCGTGACATCCAGGCGCGGATACGAGCCGGTGCCTCCGCCGAGGAGGTCGCCCAGGCCGCCGGCATCTCCGTCGACCGGGTCCGCCGCTTCGAGGGCCCCGTGCTCGCCGAGCGCGCCTTCATGGCCGAGCGCGCCCGCAAGACCGCCATCCGCCGGCACGGCGAATCCACCGGGCCCCAGCTCGGCGAGGCCGTCGCCGAACGGCTCGCCCTGCGCGGCGCCGAGAAGGACACCGAGCGCTGGGACTCCTGGCGCCGCGACGACGGCACCTGGGAGGTCATCCTCGGGTACCGCGCGGACGGCGAGGGCCGCACCGCCAGCTGGACGTACGACCCGCCCCGGCGGCTCGTGCAGCCCAACGACGACGAGGCCCGCGCGCTGATCGGCGAGAACGTCGAGCGCGAGGACGAGCAGGTCTTCCCGTTCATCCCGCGGATCGCCAGGCTGCCGCACGACCGGCCGCTGCGCCCGATGATCGACCGCCCCTCCGCGGACCGCATCATGTCGGCCCGTGAGGTCCGGGAGTCGCGGGAGGCCACGGCCGACGCGCGGGACTCGCTGACCAGCCTGCTGGACGTGGTGCCCGCCTTCCGCGGCGACCTCGCGGTCGGCGGTCCGGCCCCGGTGGAACCCGCCGTGGCCGAGGTGGTCGAGGAGGCCGAGGAGCCGGCGGCTCCCGCGGCCGGCATCGGCGCGGGCTCCGCGTACGCCGACATCCTGATGCCGCGTGCGGTCGCCCCGCACCGCGAGCGCCTGGTCGGCACCACCGACCGGCAGGCCGAGGCGGACGGCGTCCGCCCCGGGCGGCGTGCCACCGTGCCCAGCTGGGACGAGATCGTCTTCGGCAGCCGGCGCAAGAAGCAGGAGTAGCAACAGCACCGAGCAGTACGGCCGGGCGGCCGCTCCCCCCGGGGGAGCGGCCGCCCGGGCGCGTGCCGGGTGGTGACGGGCGGTCAGCCGGGCAGGGCGCCGGTGGCGATGGGGCGCTGCGGGTCCCGGGACCACTCGCTCCACGAGCCCGGGTAGAGCGTGGCCGTCAGCCCCGCCACCTCCAGGGCCAGGATCTGGTGAGCCGCCGTCACCCCCGAACCGCAGTAGACGGCCACCTCACGGGTGTCCGCACCGAGCCCGCCGAACCGGGCCGCCAGCGCGGCGGCCGGCAGGAACCGCCCGTCCGAGCCGACGTTCTCCGTGGTGGGCGCCGACACCGCGCCGGGGATGTGCCCGGCCTTGGTGTCGATCGGCTCCACCTCACCGCGGTAGCGCTCGCCGGCGCGGGCGTCCAGCAGCAGTCCGGTCCGGGCGAACGCGGCCGCGCCGTCGGCGTCCAGGGTCGGCAGCAGGCCGGGCACCGGCTTGAAGTCGCCCGCCTGCGCCGCCGGCGGCTCGCCGCTGAGCGGCAGGCCGGCGGCCTGCCAGGCGGCCAGCCCGCCGTCCAGCACCCGCACGTCGGGGTGCCCGGCCCAGCGCAGCAGCCACCAAGCCCGGGCGGCGGACATCGCCGGGCCGGCGTCGTAGACCACCACCGGGCGTTCGGCGCTGACGCCCGCCCGGCGCAGCGCCTCGCCGAGCACCTCCGGATCGGGCAGCGGGTGCCGGCCCGCCGTGCCGGGCGGGGCCGCCAGCTCGGCGTCCAGGTCGACGAAGTGCGCCCCGGGCAGGTGCCCGGCCTCGTACTCGCCGCGGCTGGACGTACTGCCCAGCTGGAAGCGGATGTCGAGCAGCACCGGCGGCCGGGGGGAGGCGAGGGCTGTCTCCAGGTCGGCGACGGAGATCAGCGGGGAGTCCTGCGGAAAGCTGTCCATGGGCGACATTCTTGCGCAGGGCCGGCCGCCGCAAGCTCTTTGTCCCTTCTTTGCCCGGCTCCCCCGCGCGGCCGGGCGCCGCCGCCGCACCGGTGGTGCGAGCATCGCCCCCTACGCGTGGACCCGCCGCGCCGACCACCCGCGTCGACCACCCGACGCTCCGTGAGGAGACCTGCCCATGCCCGCGGTGACACTCCGTCTGGCCCAGGGCTCACCCTGCTGGACGAGCCTGCTGACCGACGACCTGGAGGGCGCCCGCGCCTTCTACGGCCGGCTGTTCGACTGGGAGTTCTCCCCCGGCCCGAACCGGCTCGGCCGGTACGTCCGGGCGCGGGCCGGCGGCGCCCTGGTGGCCGGACTCGGGGTGTCGCCCGGCGCGCCGGGCCACCCGGTCGGCTGGACCACCTACTTCTCGGTGGACCACGCCGACGAGGTCTCGCAGCGGGTGCGCGAGTGCGGCGGCACCGTCGCGGTCGGACCGGTGCAGGCCGGACGGGCCGGGCGCCTCGCCATCGCCGCCGACCTCGCCGGGGCGGCCTTCGGGCTCTGGCAGGGCGAGGAGCACCTCGGCTGGGAGGCGGCCGGCGAGCCCGGCACCCCGGGCCGGACCGAACTGCTCACCTGCGAGCCGCCGGTGGCCGCCGCGTTCTACCGCGCGGTCCTGGCGGAGGAGGTCCGCGGCCCGGCGGCCCCCGGCCAAGGCACGCCGGACACCGCGCAGGGGTGCGAACTGCTGGCCGGCGGCCGGACGGTGGCTCGGATCCGGCGCGGCGAAGGCCCGGCCCCGGCCCGCTGGCGGACCTGCTTCACCGTCGCCGACGCCGCCCGGACTGCCGCGCTGGCCGTCCGCTCCGGCGGCCGGGTGGTCACCGCTCCCGGGCGGCCCGCGGCGGACGCCACCGGCCGGGGCGGCGCCGGGGACGACGGCGCGGGCGGGCCGGTCGTGCATCTGGCCGACCCGCGCGGCGGGCTCTTCACCGTGGTCGGGGCCGGCTGACCGGCGGTGCCCGCGGGTGGGCCGGCCGGCCCTCAGGCCTGCTGCTCGAAGGGCAGCACGTCCGGGGAGAGCACCGAGGCACGGGCGGTGGCCGCCGTCAGCCGGCGCCGGTGGTGGCGCCGGCAGAGCACCTCGTAGCCGATCTCGTCCTCGCTGACCGAGATGTCACCGACGACCACCTGCGCGCCCTCGACCACCATCACGCCGCCGACCGTCCTGGCGTTGTGGGTGGCCCGGGCGCCGCACCAGCAGAGCGCCTCCACCTGGAGGACCTCCACCCGGTCGGCGAGTTCGATCAGGCGCTGCGAGCCGGGGAACAGCCGGGTGCGGAAGTCGGTGGTGATGCCGAAGGTGAAGACGTCGATGCCGAGCTCGTCGACCACCCGGGCCAGCTGGTCGACCTGCCCGGCCGCGTAGAAGTTGGCCTCGTCGCAGATCAGGTAGTCCACCCGGCCGCCGGCCGAGAGCAGCTGCACCACGTGGGCGTGGAAGTCGAAGGCGTCCGTCACCTCCACCGCGTCGGCCCGCAGCCCGAGCCGGCTGGAGATGGTGGAGGCACCGGCCCGGTCGTGCCGGGAGAAGATGATCCCCTGCCGGCCGCGGGCGGCGTGGTTGTGGTCCAGCTGGAGCGCGAGCGTCGACTTGCCGCAGTCCATCGTCCCCGAGAAGAACACCAGTTCAGCCATGGGTGGTGCAGAGGCCCTTCAGTTGAGGTGGGCGGTTCGAGGGGGTCAGCCGCGGACTTCGAGCAGCGGCACGTGCTGCTCGACCGGGGTCATCGACCCGTGCAGCCCGATCATCGTGGACTCGCCGGGCTCGCTGCGGGAGGCGATCACCGCCACGTCGTCCCGGGCCGCCGCGACCACGTCGCCGATCCGCTGGTAGACCCGGTCGTCCACCGAAGGACCGAACCAGCCCGCCGCGATCGCCTGCTCACGGGTGGCCACCCACATCCGGTCGCCGAGCACCTCGCTCCAGACGGTGAACACGTCGGCCGCCGCCCCCGGCACCGCGTAGACGTGCCGGGCCCGGCCCTCGCCGCCGAGCAGCGCGACGCCGGCGCTCAGCTCCCAGTCCTCGTCGAAGTCGATCCGGTCCTCGGGCGCGATGTCGATCATGCCGTGGTCCGCTGTGACGTACAGCGCCGACCGCGGCGGAAGCTGCTCGGCCAGCCGCCGGGCCAGCCGGTCGACGGTGTTCAGCATCATCCGCCAGTCGTCCGAGTCGACCCCGAACCGGTGGCCGGCACCGTCCAGCTCGCTCACGTACGTGTAGACCAGCGCCCGGTCGTGCTCGGCCAGCCAGCGCGCCGCCAGGTCCATCCGCTCCTCGCCGGTGGTCCGGCCGAGGAAACTGCCGCCGGAGAGCGCCACCTTGGTCAGCGGGGTGGTCGAGAACAGCGGCGAGGAGACCTGGCAGGTCGCCACGCCCGCCGCGTGCACCTGCTCGAACACCGTCGGGTACGGCTGCCACACCCGCGGCTCGGTCGGCGGCTGCCAGCGCAGCTGGTTCATCAGGTACCCGGCGCCCGGCACCGCCACCGTGTACCCCACCAGGCCGTGCAGGCCCGGCGGCAGGCCGGTGCCCACCGAGGCCAGCGAGGTCGCGGTGGTCGCCGGGAAGCCGGCGGTCAGCGGGCGGCCGGTGTTCCCGAGCGAGCTGCCCACCAGCGAGCTGAGGAACGGCGCGTACTCGGGGTGGCGCAGCAGGAGCTCCCAGCCCAGCCCGTCGACCAGGAACACGCAGACCCGGTCGGCCGGCGCGACCGGCAGGGTGGACGTGAAGCCGGGCACGCCGAGCCCGGCCGCGACCGAGGGCAGCAGGTCGCTGAGCGACCCGCTGCCGTAGAGCGGCGCGGGGGCGTCGGCCGGGTCCAGGATCTCGAAGGAGTCGTAGCCGTCGGCGGGTGCGAGAGTCATCGTGAAGGTGTCTGTTTCCTGGGCTTTCCGGGAGCCGGGGTCAGGGCCGGCCGCTGCTGATCGTCGCCTCGGACAGGGCCCGGGCGAAGACCAGCGCCTGCGCGACCGTCTCCGGCCCGTCGCCGGCCTCGCTGACCCGCAGTGACAGGTCGTCAGCGGTCGCCGAGCCGGTGTAGCCGTGGTCGGCCTCGCAGTTCGGGTCCGAGCAGCCGGCCGGCTCCAGGTCCAGCCGCTGCACCGCGCCCCAGCCGATGGTCAGGACGACCTCGCGCGGCAGCGTGCCCGGGGTGTAGGTCTCCGGGTTGGAGACCATCCGGCTGAGCACGACCGAACCGATCCGGTCGAGCCGGACGCACTCCGTCGAGGTGGTCGCGTACGGCACCGGGCTGTTGGCGTCGCCGGACTGCTCGTCGGTGTGGCTCACCACGAAGCGGGTCTGGGTGAGGACCAGCACGGTGACGTGCCGGCGCACCTCGTTGGCGTCGAAGGTGGTCTCCTGGTGCACCAGGTATGAGCTGATCGGCTCGGAACCCACCGCGGACTCGACCGCCTCGGACACCAGGGCCGGGTAGTAGCCACTGCGCTCGATCGCCGAGCGCAGGTCCTGAGTGGTGGTGGTACCGGTCTTGGCCATAGCTCCATCCTGGCACGGTCCGCCGACGAAGCGGGCGGCACGACGCCGGGATCCCGGCGCACGGGCACCCCGGATGGGGCGCAACCAAGGAAGGTTACAGGCTGCTCATGGCGCGCGGGCCCAGATCACTGCGGACGGGCAGCGGCGCGATCCGCACCCGGGCCCCCAGGATCGCCAGTCCGTGCGGGGCCACGACCACCGGTTCGAGATCCACCCCGGCGACCTCCGGCAGGTCGTCCACCAGGCACGACACCCGCAGCAGCAGCTCCTCCAGGGCCGCGGTGTCCACCGGGTCGGAGCCCCGCCAGCCGAACAGCAGCGGGGCCGCCCGGACCTCCCGGATGAGACTCGCCACATCCTGGTCGGTGGCCGGCACCAGCCGGTGCGCGACATCGCCGAGCAGCTCGGCCGGGGCCCCGGCCAGGCCGAAGGAGAGGATGGTGCCCACCGCCGGGTCGACGGTGGCGCCGATCACGGTGTCCACCCCGCGCGGCGCGAGGCGCTGCACCACCAGCTGCGCCTGGGCGGCGCCGCCCAGCAGCGCGTCCAGCTCCCGGTGGGCCCGGCGCAGCCCGGGCTCCCCGGTGAGGTCCAGCCGGACGCTGCCGAGGTCGGGGCGGTGGCGCAGGTGCGGGGCGGTCGCCTTCAGGGCCACGGGGTAGCCGAGGGCGGCGGCGGCCCGTACCGCGCTCTCCTCGTCGGGCGCCGGCAGCGTCGGGTGGACCTCGATGCCGTAGGCGGCGAGCAGCGCGTTCCCCTCGGCCTCCGCCAGGGTGATCCGGGCGCCGCCGGGCTGGAGGCGGGCCGCGGCGGCGGCCCGGGTGCCGAGCGCGGCATCGACCAGCGTGCGGGCCGCGCCCTCGTCGATCCGGTCGAGTTCGGGGACCCGCGCGGTCTCCTCCGCCTCGGCGGTGCGGCGGCGCCAGTCGGCGTACCGGACGGCGTGGGCCAGCGCGTGCACGGCCCGCTCGGGCGCGGGGTAGGCCGGGATGCCGCCCTCCCGGAGCCGGCCGGTCAGATCGGTCAGCGCCAAATGGCAGAGCAGCAGCGGCTTGCCCAACTCCTTCGCCGTGGCGGCCGATTCGAGCAGGGCGTCGGCGATCTCCGGGTCGTCCGAGCCCGGGTCGTGCGCGTGCAGCCGGCCGCCGGTGAACGCGTGCGCGGCGGTGCCGATCGGCGGGATCGCCACCGCGATCACCGCGTCCACCGCCGGGTCGGCGAGCGCGGTGTCCAGCGCTATCCGGAAGTTCTCGCCGGTGGCGGCGGTGGTCAGGTCCACCGGGGTGCGCGGGCGCAGCCCGGCGCTCAGGCAGGCGTCGTGGGTGAGCAGGCCCATCGAGTCGGAGTTGCCGACCACGGCCACCCGGTCGCCGGGCGGCAGGGGCTGGCGGGCGAGCAGCTCACCGGCGTCGAACAGCTCGGTGATGGTGTCCACCCGCAGCACCCCGGCCTGCTGGAAGAGCGCGTCCACGGTGGCGTCGCGCAGCCCGCTGGCGGCCGGCTGGACGGCGTGGCCGGGCGGCAGGCTGCCGGTGTGCCGGGCGCCCTTGACCACCACCACCGGCTTGACGGTGGCCAGCCGGCGGGCGATCCGGGTGAACTTGCGGGGGTTGCCGAAGGACTCCAGGTAGAGCAGCACCACGTCGGTGGCCCCGTCCTCCTCCCAGTACTGGAGCAGGTCGTTGCCGGAGACGTCGGACCGGTTGCCGACCGAGGCGAAGGAGGAGACGCCCAGGCCGCGGCGGTGCGCGGCCTCCAGCAGGGCGACGCCGATCGCGCCGGACTGGCAGAAGATCCCGAAGCCGCCGCGCTCCGGCAGGACGGGCGCCAGCGAGGCGTTCAGCGGCTGCTCGGGGTCGGTGTTGACCAGGCCGAACGCGTTCGGGCCGATCACCCGCATGCCCGCCGCCCGGGCCTGGCGGACCAGCGCCCGCTGGTGGTCGCGGCCGTCCGGGCCGGTCTCGGCGTACCCGGCGGTGACCACCACCAGGCCCTGCACCCCGTGCGCGCCGCAGTCCGCGACGGCGGCGGGCACCGCGGCGGCCGGCACGGTGATCACCGCCAGGTCCACCGGCCCGGGGATCTCCAGCACCGAGCGGTAGACCGGCACCCCGTCCAGTTCCCCGCCGGGCGGGACGTTGCGGTTCACCGCGTACACCGGCCCGCGGAAGCCCGCGAGGTCGCGCAGGACGGCCCGGCCGACGGTCTGCGGGTTGCGCGAGACCCCGACCACGGCGACCGAGCGCGGGGTGAGCAGCCGCTGCACCGACCGGGCCTCCGCGCGGTGCTCGCGGGCGCGCATCACGGCCAGCGAGGCGGCGGTCGGCTCCAGGTCGAACTCCAGGTGCACGACGCCGTCCGCGAAGCTGCGGCGCTGGGTGTAGCCGGCGTCGGTGA
The DNA here is from genome assembly GCF_030813695.1 of Kitasatospora herbaricolor. NCBI lineage: Bacteria > Bacillati > Actinomycetota > Actinomycetes > Kitasatosporales > Streptomycetaceae > Kitasatospora > Kitasatospora herbaricolor. The sequence continues at coordinate 6,254,458 of NZ_JAUSVA010000002.1, read as the reverse complement.
AGACCTTCACCATCTTGCGGTTCTCCGGGAGCACCTCGGCGACGAACCGCCGGATGCCGCGCTCCTGGGCGACGGCGCCGATGTGCTCCAGCAGGGCGGAGGCGACGCCCCGGCCCTGGTGGGCGTCCTGCACCAGGAAGGCGACCTCGGCGTCGGTGCCGTCCTCGGAGGGGCGGCCGTTCTCGTCGATGCGGTCGTAGCGGACGGTCGCGATGAAACGGTCGCGGACGACCACGGCCAGGCCCACCCGGTTGACGTAGTCGTGGTGGGTGAAGCGCCGGACGTCCTTGTCGGACAGGCGCGGGTAGGGCGCGAAGAACCGGAAGTACTTCGACTGGTCGGACACCTGCTCGTAGAACTCGACCAGACGCGCCGCGTCGGCCGTGGTGATCGGCCGGATCCGGGCGGTGCCGCCGTCCCGCAGCAGCACGTCGGCCTCCCAGTGCCGGGGGTAGCCCTGCTCGTCGGTCGGCTTCGCCTGCGGTGCCCGAGAGTCGTCCACGTTCGTCAGGTTATCGGGCGGCGGGCCGGATGGCGCCGGGCACGCGCCCACGGCACTGTGGAGGGACGCCCACCGCCGTGGACGGTGCCCGCCGAGGCCTTCCCGGCCGGGGGCACGCACGTGGCCGGACCAGGTCCGGGAGGCCGGCCGGAAGGGTTCCGTGCCCGGTCAGGAGCGTTCCGTGGTCGCGATCGGCGGCGAAGCAGTCCGGCACTCATGCGACACTGGTCTAGACAACATGGCCGTCTACGTAACATGGCCAGCAACACCGAAAGGCACGTCTCATGGCTGAGCGCCGCGTCACCATCGGTTGGGCCGAGGGCCTGCACGCCCGTCCCGCCTCCATCTTCGTCCGCGCCGTCACGGCCACGGGCGTGCCGATGACCATCGCCAAGCCCGACGGCAAGCCCGTCAACGCCGCGTCGATGCTCGGCCTGCTCGGCCTCGGCGCCGAGGGCGGTGAGGAGGTCGTCCTCACCTCCGACGCCGAAGGCGCCGACAGCGCCCTCGACCGCGTCGCCAAGCTCGTCCACGAAGGCCTCGACGAGCTGCCCGCGGCCTGAGCCGTCGCCCGCCGGAGGGGTGCGCCACAGCGGGACGGCGCACCCCTCCGGCGTACCGGCGGTACAGGCTCCCGCTCGGCGCGGCGAACCCGTGCGGCCGGCACACGAAGGCGGGGCCCGGCGCCGCCGGAGCCCCGCCCTCCCCCGGTGGTCAGCCCTTCACGCAGATGACCTGCTTCAGGTGGGCGACCACCTCGACCAGGTCCTTCTGCTGGGCGATGACCTTCTCGATCGGCTTGTACGCACCCGGGATCTCGTCCACGACGCCGCTGTCCTTGCGGCACTCGACGCCCTTGGTCTGCTCGGCCAGGTCCTTCGTGGTGAACCGCTTCTTGGCCGCCGTCCGGCTCATCTTCCGGCCCGCTCCGTGCGAGGCCGAGTTGAAGGCCGCCTCGTTGCCCAGACCGCGGACGATGTACGAACCCGTCCCCATCGAGCCGGGGATGATCCCGAAGTCGCCGGAGCCGGCCCGGATCGCGCCCTTACGGGTGACGAGCAGGTCGACGCCGTCGTAGCGCTCCTCGGCCACGTAGTTGTGGTGGCAGCTGATCACCTGGTCGAAGCCGACCCTCGCCCGCGCGAACTCGCGGCGCACCACGTCCTGGAAGAGCGCCATCATCACCGCACGGTTCTTCTTGGCGTACTCCTGGGCCCAGAAGAGGTCCTGCCGGTAGGCGTCCATCTGCGGGGTCCGCGCGATGAAGACCGCGAGGTCGCGGTCGACCAGCCCCTGGTTGTGCGGGAGCGAGCGGGCGACGCCCATGTGGTGCTCCGCCAGCTCCTTGCCGATGTTGCGCGATCCGGAGTGCAGCATCAGCCAGACAGAACCGGACGTATCGACACATACCTCTATGAAGTGGTTTCCCGCGCCCAGGGATCCCATCTGCTGCATCGCCCGCTCGCGCCGCCACTTCACCTCCGGTGCGACGGTGTCGAACCGCTCCCAGAAGTCGTCCCAGCCGGCCGCGCCGAAGCCGTGGAGCTTCTGCGGGTCCACCGGGTCGGTGTGCAGTCCACGGCCGACCGGGATGGCCTGCTCGATCTTGGAACGCAACCGGGACAGGTCGTCCGGCAGGTCCTTCGCGGTGAGCGAGGTCTTCACCGCGCTCATCCCGCAGCCGATGTCGACGCCCACCGCCGCCGGGCAGACGGCGCCGTTCATGGCGATCACCGAGCCGACGGTCGCGCCCTTGCCCAGGTGGACGTCCGGCATCACGGCGAGCCCGTGCAGCCACGGCAGCGTACTGATGTTGCGCAACTGCTGGATGGCCTGGCCCTCGACGGTGGCCGGGTCGGTCCACATCCGGATCGGGACACGGGCCCCGGCGATCTCGTACGGGGCGGGTACTGCGGTCTGCGACATGACTGAACGACCTCCGGGGTCGACTGGTTCCATGCTAGTTCGGGGGGTGCCGCGCGAAGCTTCCGGCGTGGCTCGGGTACATCCTGGACGCGGCGGCTCAGGAGCTGCGGCGTCGGCGCGAGGCGGGACGGGGCAGTCTCGGGGAGCGCTGCGCGCCGGTGGGGCGCAGGGTGGGCTCGACCCGCATGGTGACCGCCTCCTTCCTTCGTCCTGGCACCTGCGCAGCGCGTTCGGCTGCGGGATGTATCTACCCACGGGGGCGGCGGGCACGGCAAGCGGATTTCCCCGGGCGGACGCGAAGGGGCCCGGCGGAGCCGAAGCTCCGCCGGGCCCCTGACCCGCGCGTGCGGGAGGCCGGTCGTCGGTCAGGAGGTCAGGAGGTGACGACGGTGACCTCGCCGATGCCGAGCTTCTTCACCGGGTCGGCGATCACGGCGGCGTCGCCGACCAGCACGGTGACCAGGCGGTCCGGCGGGAAGGCGGCGACCACGGCCTCGGTGGCGGCGGCCGTGCCGAGTTCGGCGAGCTGCCGGTAGACCTCGGACTGGTAGTCGTCGGGCAGGTACTGCTCGACCTGGTCCGCGAGGGTGCCGGCGACGGAGCCCGCGGTCTCGTACTTGAGCGGGGCGACGCCCACCAGGAACTGGACGGCCTCCTCGCGCTCCGCGTCGGTGAGGCCCTCCGCGGCGAGGGTGCGCAGGATGGTCCAGGTGTCGGCCAGGGCCGGGGCGGTCGAGGCGGTGTCGACCGAGCCGCTGATGGCGAGCATCGCGCGGCCGGAGCCGTCGGCGGCGGAGCGCAGCGGCTGGGCGAAGGCCCGGACGCCGTAGGTGTAGCCCTTCTCCTCGCGCAGGACGCGGTCCAGTCGGGAGGTGAGGGTGCCGCCGAGGCAGTAGGTGCCGAGGATCTGGGCGGCCCACGCGTCGTCGTGGCGGTCCGGTCCGATCCGGCCGATGAGCAGCTGGGTCTGCACCGAACCGGGGCGGTCGACGATGATGACGCGGCCGGTGTCGTCGGCGGTGACGGGGGCGTGCACGCTGGGCTCCGCCGGGGTGCCGGTCCAGGCGCCGAGGGTGGTTTCGAGCAGCGCGGGCAGGTCGATGCCGGTGAGGTCGCCGACGACCACGACGGTGGTGGTGGCGGGGCGGATGTGGGCGTCGTAGAACGCCTTCACCGCCGCCCGGTCGATGGCCTTGACGGTGTCGGCGGTGCCGCCGCGAGGGCGGGAGAGCCGGTCGGCGGCGTCGAAGAGGTCGGCGTAGAGGGCCTTGGCGGCGCGGCGCGCGGGGTTGGCCTGCTCGTGGACGATCTCGTCGAGGCGGTTGGCGACGAGCCGCTCGATCTCGTTCTCGGGCAGGGCGGGGGCGCGCAGGGCGTCCGCGAGCAGGGTCAGGCCGCGCTGCAGGCGGGAGGCCGGGACCTCCAGGGAGACCCGGACGTTCGGGTGGTCTGCGTGCGCGTCGAGGGTGGCGCCGGTGCGCTCCAGCTCGGCCGCGAACTCCTCCGCGGTGAGGGTGTCGGTGCCTTCGCTGAGGGCGCGGGCGAGGATGCCGGAGACGCCGTCGAGGCCCTCGGGTTCGGCCGCGAGCGGGGCGTCGAGGAGGACGTCGACGGCGACCAGCTGCTGGCCGGGCCGGTCGCAGTACAGCACGGTGATGCCGTTGGCGAGGGTGGTGCGGTCCGGCCGGGGGAACGCCCACGGGCTGGGGGTGCCGGGCTCGGGCTGGGGGTGGAACGTCATGACGGGGGTGGGGTCGGTGCTCATGCGGCCGTCTCCTCCTCGGTGTCGTCGGCGGCGGCGGTGTCGTCGGTGTCGTCGGTGGGCTCGTAGACGAGGACGGCGCGGTTGTCGGGGCGCAGGCGGGCCTGGGCGATCGCCTTGACCTCCTCGGCGGTGATGTCGAGGACCTTGGGGAGGGCGTCGTTCAGCAGCTTGGGGTCGCCGAACAGGACGGCGTAGCGGCAGAGTTCGTCGGCGCGGCCGGCGACGGTGGTGAGGCGGTCCAGCCACTCGCGCTCGATCTGGGCCTGGGCGCGCTCCAGTTCCTCGGCGGTGGGGCCCTCGGCGGCGAAGCGGGCGAGCTCCTCGTCGACGGCGCTCTCGATCTGGGCGACGGTCGCCTCGCCGGAGGTCTTCACGTCGAGCCAGCCGAGCGAGGGGGCGCCGGCCAGGCGGAGCAGGCCGAAGCCGGCGACGACGGCGGTGCGGTCGCGGCGGACGAGCCGGTTGTAGAGCCGGCTGGACTCGCCGCTGCCGAGGATGGTGAGGGCGAGGTCGGCGGCGTCGGCCTCGCGGGTGCCGTCGTGCGGGAGGCGGTAGGCGGCCATCAGGGCGCGGGAGGGGACGTCCTCCTCGACGAGTTCGCGGGTCTCGGCGCCGATCGTGTCGGGGAGGCTGCCGTCGCGCGGCGGCTGCTTGCCGTCGTGGGCGGGGATGGTGCCGAAGTACTTCTCGATCCAGGCGATGGTCCGCTCGGGGTCGATGTCGCCGACGACGGACAGGACGGCGTTGTTGGGCGCGTAGTAGGTGCGGAAGAACGCGCGGGCGTCCTCCAGCGTGGCGGCGTCCAGGTCGGCCATCGAGCCGATGGGGGTGTGGTGGTAGGGGTGGCCGTCGGGGAAGGACAGCGCGGTGAGCTTCTCGAACGCGGTGCCGTAGGGCACGTTGTCGTAGCGCTGGCGGCGCTCGTTCTTGACGACGTCGCGCTGGTTCTCCATCGAGGTGTCGTCGAGCGCGGAGAGCAGCGAGCCCATCCGGTCGGCCTCCAGCCAGAGGGCGAGTTCGAGCTGGTGGGTCGGCATGGTCTCGAAGTAGTTGGTGCGTTCGAAACTGGTGGTGCCGTTGAGCGAGCCGCCGGCGCCCTGGACGAGCTCGAAGTGCCCGTTGTTGGAGACGTTGGCGGAGCCCTGGAACATCAGGTGCTCGAAGAGGTGGGCGAGACCCGTACGGCCCTTGACCTCGTGGCGGGAGCCGACGTCGTACCAGAGGCAGACGGCGGCCACCGGGGTGAGGTGGTCCTCGGAGAGCACCACGCGCAGGCCGTTGGCCAGGCGGTGTTCGGTGATGGCGATGGCAGCGCCACTGCCTCCGGTGGAGGCGGCTGCGGGGGCCGGGTTGGCCATGCGCTCGGGTCCTTCCCGTCGTCGAGGGTCGGGGGTTCGTTGAGTGATCCCCATTGTGGTGCAACGCGTGGAGGCCGTGGATGTGTCCGCGCGGACGGGGCGTTCGCCACGGGCGGAAGCGCCGGCCGGGTCGCGCGCCGGTGGGTGGGGGGCGGCCCTTGGCGGGGTCTGTCGGCCGTAGGGTTCACAATGGGGGCGCTGAACGACTGGCCGACAGTCGCCCGGAGCACCGAAGGGTCCGCGGGCGCGGAGCGGTCCCCCGCAGTACGGACGCAGTCCGCCGAACGCCGGAGTACGGACGCAGTCCGTCGAGAACACAGAGAAGTCCAAGAGCGCAGCGCCGTCCGGACCCACGGTCCGGGGCGGCAGACGAAGCCGACAGACGCAAGGGAGCCCCGCCGCGATGGCCCGCCGCAGTTCGCCTACCCCGCCGCCCGGAGATTTCGAGGAGCGGATCCTCGACGTCGATGTCGTGGACGAGATGCAGGGCTCCTTCCTGGAGTACGCCTACTCGGTGATCTACTCGCGTGCGCTGCCGGACGCGCGGGACGGTCTGAAGCCGGTGCACCGCCGGATCCTCTACCAGGCCAACGAGATGGGCCTGCGTCCGGACCGCGCGCACGTGAAGTGCGCCCGTGTGGTGGGCGAGGTGATGGGCCGGCTGCACCCGCACGGTGACGCGTCCATCTACGACTCGGTCGTGCGGATGGCGCAGCCGTTCTCGATGCGGCTGCCGCTGATCGACGGGCACGGGAACTTCGGTTCGCTGGGCAACGACGACCCGCCGGCCGCGATGCGGTACACCGAGTCGCGGCTGACGGCTGCCTCGATGGCGCTGGTGGAGTCGATCCACGAGGACACCGTCGACTTCGGGCCGAACTACGACGGCAGCGAGCAGGAGCCGTCGGTGCTGCCGGCGGCGTTCCCGAACCTGCTGGTGAACGGCACCTCGGGGATCGCGGTCGGGATGGCGACGAACATGCCGCCGCACAACCTGGCCGAGGTGGTGGCGGCGGCCCGGCATCTGATCAAGCATCCGACGGCGGACCTCGACACCCTGATGCGTTTCGTGCCGGGCCCGGACCTGCCGACGGGCGGGCGGATCGTCGGCCTGTCGGGGATCCGGGACGCCTACGAGAGCGGCCGCGGCACCTTCAAGATCCGGGCCACCACCACGGTGGAGAACGTCACCGCGCGCCGCAAGGGCATCGTGGTGACGGAGCTGCCGTACACGGTGGGGCCGGAGAAGGTGATCGCGAAGATCAAGGACCTGGTCAACGCGAAGAAGCTGCAGGGCATCGCGGACGTCAAGGACCTGACCGACCGCGAGCACGGGCTGCGGCTGGTGATCGAGGTGAAGAACGGCTTCGTGCCGGAGGCGTTGCTGGAGCAGCTCTACAAGCTGACGCCGATGGAGGAGACCTTCGGCATCAACAACGTGGCCCTGGTGGACGGCCAGCCGTTGACGCTGGGTCTGAAGGAGCTGCTGGAGGTCTACGTCGACCACCGCTTCGAGGTGGTCCGGCGGCGCAGCGACTTCCGGCGGCGCAAGCGCCAGGAGCGGCTGCACCTGGTCGAGGGCCTGCTGGTGGCGCTGCTGGACATCGACGAGGTCATCGCGATCATCCGGTCGAGCGACAACGCGACGCAGGCCAAGGAGCGGCTGATCGAGCGCTTCTCGCTGTCGGAGACGCAGACCTCGTACATCCTGGACACCCCGCTGCGGCGGCTGACCCGGTTCGACCGGGTGGAGCTGGAGACGGAGCAGGAGAAGCTGAACGCGGAGATCGCGGAGCTGACCGGGATCCTGGAGTCGGACAGCAAGCTGCGCAGCGTGGTGTCGGCGGAGCTGGGCGCGGTGTCGAAGCAGTTCGGCACCGAGCGGCGGACGGTGCTGCTGGAGGCCGGCTCGGTGCCGACGGCGGCGCTGTCGGTGCCGCTGGAGGTGGCGGACGACCCGTGCCGGGTGCTGCTGTCGTCGACCGGGCTGCTGGCCCGGACCGCGGACGGGGAGCCGCTGGAGCTCGCGGAGTCGCGGGGCCGGCACGACGTGATCGTCTCGGCGGTGCCGGCGACGGCGCGGGCCGACGTCGGGGTGGTGACCTCGGCGGGCCGGGTGCTGCGCCTGCCGGTGATCGATCTGCCGGGGCTGCCGCCGACGCCTTCGCCGACGCTGGCGGGCGGGGCGCAGGTGTCGGAGTTCCTGCGGCTGGATGCCGGGGAGCGGGCGATCGCGCTGACCACGCTGGACGAGTCCTCGCCGGGTCTGGCGCTGGGCACGGTGCAGGGCGTGGTGAAGCGGGTGGTGCCGGAGTGGCCGGCGAACAAGGACGAGTTCGAGGTGATCGCCCTCAAGGACGGTGACGAGCTGGTCGGCGCGGTGGAGCTGCGGACGGGCGAGGAGGACCTGGTCTTCATCACCTCGGACGCCCAGCTGCTGCGCTACCCGGCGGGGCAGGTGCGCCCGCAGGGCCGGCCGGCCGGCGGCATGGCCGGCGTGAAGCTGACGGACGGGGCGCGGGTGCTGTCGTTCACGGCGGTCGATCCGGCGGTGGACGCGGTGGTGGTCTCGGTCGCGGGTGCGTCGGGGACGCTGACGGGCGAGGCGCAGAGCAGCTGGAAGGTCACGCCGTTCGAGCAGTACCCGCGCAAGGGCCGGGCCACCGGCGGGGTGCGCTGCCAGCGCTTCCTGCGCGGTGAGGACGCGCTGGCGTTCGCCTGGGCGGGCGCGGCGCCGGCCCGGGCGGCGACGGACAAGGGCGCGCCGGTGGAGCTGCCGGAGCGCGACCCGCGCCGGGACGGTTCGGGTGTGCCGGTGACCACGCCGATCGCGGCGGTGGCCGGGCCCGCGTAACGGTTCGCGGTGGGGACGGGAGGGGGTGCCGGTCGGCGCCCCCTCCCGGCGTTTCGCGGCGCCCGCGCGGGCGGCCCGGCGGGGGCCGCGGGCCGCGGCGCCTGCGGGGTCGCCACCCCCCGGCAAAGGTAGGCTCAGCTGAGTGAGCACCTGTGCGACGAGGTCGCTGGAACTGTCGGAGCCGCTGGCCGCCACCGCGGCGACCGCGAGCACCTGGCTGCTGGTGGAGCAGACCGGCCCCTGGGGTGCCAAGGCGCTGACCGAGAGCCACCTCGACTCCTCGCTCGGCCGGGCGCTGGACGCCGCCTGCGAGGGGACGGGCGTGCGGGTGGCGCTGATCCGGCGGCCGGGGCGGCACGCGGACTGCCTGCCGGACGCCCGGCGCGAGGTGGTGGTCGCGCACACCGTGCCGGGCCGCTCCTGGGTGCGACGGACCTCGCTGGCGGATCCGGCCGAGCTGCTGGCCCTGGACTTCGGCGGGCTCGGAACGGGCGACCACCGGGGTTTCGGCACGGAGCACGTGGGCGGGCCGCTGGCCCTGGTGTGCACCAACGGCCGGCGGGACCGCTGCTGCGCGCTGCTCGGGCGGCCGCTGGCGGCGGACCTGGCGGCGGCCGGGCACAGCGAGGTCTGGGAGGTCACGCACCTGGGCGGGCACCGCTTCTCCCCCACCATGCTGGTGCTGCCGTACGGGTACGCGTACGGGCGGCTGACGGCGGAGAGTGCCAAGGAGGTACTGGCGGCGACGGCCGCGGGGCACATGGTGCCGGAGTGGTCGCGGGGCTGTTCGGGCTGGGACCGCCCGGGCCAGGCGGCCGAGCACGCGGTGCGGGAGCTGACCGGGGAGACCAGGGTGGACGTGCTGACGCTGGCCCAGCGGCCGGCCGGCGAGGGCCGCTGGCTGGTCGGGGTGCGGCACGCGGACGGCCGGGGCTGGGAGGCCGAGGTCACCCAGGGGGCGAGTGAGCCGCCGCGTCCGGAGAGCTGCGGCAAGGCGGCGGCGAGGCCGGCCCGGATGGACGTGACGGCGCTGCGGGAGCTCTGACGACCGGTGGGCGCGAGGGCGCTGCGGGAGCTCTGACGACCGGCCGCGGGTGATGCGGCCGGCCGTGGCGGCGGTGGTACTGCGGCGGCCCCGCACCCGCTGTCCGGGAGGTGCGGGGCCGCGACCCGGCGGCGCGACGAGGGGGGCGGCCTGGCGGCCGCGTCGCACCCCGGGTGCCGGCGGGCCCCGGTGCGGGGCCCGCCGGGCGGGTCAGCCGGCCGCGGCCTTGCTGACGAACTCGGTGGTGTAGGTCTTGGCGAGGTCGATCGAGGACTCCTTGCCCTGGACGTCCGGGTGGAAGGCGGCGAGCACCGCGAGCACCGTCTTCGGGCCGCCCGCGGGCATCACCCCGTCCGTGGTGAACATCGGCAGGGTCGCCTTGATCGCGGCCGCGTACTGGTCGGCCCCGCCCTGGCCGTAGTCGGCCGGCATCTTGGCGGCGATCTCCTCGGGCGAGTGGGTGGACATCCACTTCAGCGTCTTCACGAAGGCGTTGGCGAGCTTCTGGGTGGTGTCCTTGTTCTTCTCGACCCAGTCGGTGTTCATGTACAGCGAGGACGAGGGGTAGAGCCCGCCCAGCGCGGCCCGGGAGCCCTCCGGGGTGCGCATGTCGTACAGCACCTTGCCGAGGTCCTTGGCGAGGATGTTGGCGACGGTCGGGTCGGTGGTCATGCCGGCGTCGATGCTGCCCTGCTGGAGGGCGGCGATGAAGGTCTGGCCGGCCCCGACCGCGATCGGGCTGAACTCGCTGACGGGCACGCCGTTCTTGACGGCCAGGTACTTGGTGAGGAAGTCGGTGGAGGAGCCGAGGCTGGTGACGCCGAGCTTCTTGCCCTTGAAGTCGGCGCCGGACTTCACGGCGTCCGCCTGCTTGCTGGAGACCACCTCGACCTCGCCCGGCGCCTGCGAGAACTGCACCACCGACTCGACGGACTTGCCCTTGGCCTGGAGGTCGATGGTGTGGTCGTAGAAGCCGACCGCGCCCTGGACGTCCCCGGCCAGCAGGGCGGTGGTGGCGTTGACGCCCGCGGGCTCGCTCATCAGCTCGACGTTGACGCCGGCCTCGGCGAAGTACCCGAGGCGCTGGGTGAGCATGGCGGGCAGGTAGATGACCTTGTCCAGGCCACCGACCATGATCTTGACCTTGGGCCCGTCGACGGACTGGCCGGCCGGGGCGGCGCCGCTGTGCGAGGTGGAGGCGGCGTCGTTGGCACAGGCGGTGAGGGAGGCGAGCAGCACGGCGGCGACGGCGGCTACGGCGGTTCTGCGCATGAGGTGGGGGCCTCTTTCTGCTTCTGCGGACGAGGGGAGGGCAGGGCGGGACGGGTGGGCGCCGGGTCAGCGGCCGTCGCCGGCGTCGGCCGGCTTCCAGCGGAACAGCCGTTTCTCGGCGAAGGTGAGCACGCCCTCGGTGAGCAGCGCGACCACCGCGAGGATGGTCATGGCCGCGTACACGCCGGCCGCGTTGAAGGTGCCCTGGGCGGCGGCGACCAGCAGGCCGAGCCCCTTGGTGGCGCCGATGTACTCGCCGACGATGGCGCCGATCAGCGCGAAGCCGAAGCTGACGTGCAGGCTGGTGAAGATCCAGGTGGTGGCGGCGGGGATGACCACCTGCAGGGTGACCCTGCGGTTGTCGGCGCCCAGGATCCGGGCGTTCGCGACCAGGTTGCGGTCCACCTCACGGGCGCCCTGGAAGGCGTTGAAGAAGACCGGGAAGAAGACCAGGACGACGGCCGAGGCCACCTTGGAGGCCGGGCCGAGCCCGAACCAGATCAGGAAGATCGGCGCGAGCACGATCCTGGGGATCGCGTTGAGCACCTTGATGTACGGGCCGAGGACGTCCGCCAGGAAGCGGATCCGGCCGAGCGCGATGCCCAGCAGCACCCCGCCGACGACACCGATGACCCAGCCGGTCAGGGCCTCGTACAGGGTGTAGGCGATCTGCTCGCCGAGCGAGCCCTGGGCGGTGCCGTGGGTGATCCACTGCCAGATCTGGCTCCAGATCCGGGACGGCTGGGAGAAGTTGAACGGGTCGACCACCTCGGTGCGGGCGCAGACCTCCCAGAGCCCCAGGAAGAGCGCCAGCACCAGCACCCGGGCCCCGAGGACGGTGAACCTCCGGTGGCGGGCGGCCCGTTCGCGGGCCTCGGTGCGGGTGGCCGGCGGCGCCGGGGCGGGGGCGGCGGGCGCCCCGGTGTCCAACGTACTGTCAAGCGGCATTGCCCGCTCCTCTCTCCCGGGTGATGCGGACCTCTTCGCCGAGGGACGCCCAGATTTCGCGGTAGATCTCGATGAACCGGGGCTCCAGCCGGACGGCCTCGACCGTGCGGGGCCGCGGCAGGTCGACGGTGAAGACCTCCTTGACCGTGGCCGGGCCGGCCGTCATGACGACCACCCGGTCGGCCAGCGCGATCGCCTCGTCCAGGTCGTGGGTGACGAAGACGACCGAGGAGCCGGTGCCCGCCCACAGGTCGAGCAGCTGGTCCGACATCAGCGCCCGGGTCTGCACGTCCAGCGCCGAGAACGGCTCGTCCATCAGCAGGATCTTCGGGTCGTTGACGAAGGTCTGGGCGAGCGCGACGCGCTTGCGCATGCCGCCGGACAGCTGGTGCGGGTAGCGGTCCTCGAAGGCGGCCAGGCCCACCCGGGCCAGCCAGTCGCGGGCCCGCTCGCGGGCCTCGGCGACGGGCACCCCGCGGAAGCGCGGGCCGGCCATCACGTTCGACAGGACGGTGCGCCAGGGGAAGACCGCGTCCTGCTGGAAGACGAACCCGACCTGGTCGCTGATCCCGGCGACCGGCCGGCCCTGCACCCGCACCTCGCCCTCGGTCGGCTCCTCCAGCCCGCTGACCAGGGTCAACGTGGTGGACTTGCCGCAGCCGGTGGGCCCGACCACGGCCACGAACTCACCCTGGGCGACCGTGAGGTCCAGGTCGCGGACGGCGGTGTGCAGGGCCCCCGAGGGCGTCCTGAACCGCTTGGTCGCGTTGGTCAGCTCGATCGCCGGGACGGCGGCGGACGGCCCCGCGGGCCGCTCCGGGGTGCTGGTACCCCCTCCGGTGACCGGCTTGCCTTGCTCGCTCATGAGACCTCCGAGGTCCGGCTTCGTCGCCGGGGTTCTGTGCTGTGCTCCGGAGGTTAGGAGCGGCGTACGCCGCGGCGGGAGCCTTGTCGGCGTACTGCGGGTTCCGCGCGTTGAGGGGTGTTCTGCTCGTTTTGCTTCCGCTACAACTGCGGGGGCGCGGCTGACAGAAACACGGCCGAAACGTAGGGTGTGCCGACCCGCCGCCACGACCGCGCCGGGCCGGGCCGGATCCGCCGCCCGCGGCCGGACCGTCCCCGGCCCGGCGCCGGGGCACGGCGGCGGCCACGGCGCGTACGGCGCCGGCACACCGCATCGACAGTGACATCGGCGTCGGCATCGGCATCGGAGAGAGGAGCACCCGTTGAAGCGTCCGCACTGGCCCCGCCGGGTCTTCGCCCAGCTGCTGCTGAGCCAGACCGTGGTGACCGTCGGGGTCACCGCCGTGACCGCCGGGCTGTTCCTCGCCCCGGTCAGCTCGGAGCTGGACCGCGACGCGATGCAGCGGGCCCTGTCGATCGCCCAGTCCACCGCCGCCGACGAGACCATCGCGCTGGCGGCCCAGGACCGCGACTCCGTCGCCGCCCAGCGCGACGCCGAGCAGATCCGGCTGGCCACCGGCGCCAGCTTCGTGGTGATCACCGACCTGGACGGCATCCGGCTCTCGCACACCGACCCCGCCCGGATCGGCCAGCGGGTCAGCACCGACCCGGAGCCCGCGCTGAGCGGGCGCAGCGTCACCGCGATCCAGCAGGGCACGCTGGGCCGGACCGCTCGCGGCAAGGTGCCGCTGCGGCTGGCCGACGGCCGGATCGTCGGCGAGGTGTCGGTGGGCATCAGCGACGACTCGATCCGCCGCCGCATGCTGGGCATGGTGCCGGGCATCCTGCTCTGCGCCGGCGCGGGCCTCGCCGCAGGCCTGGCCGCCACCCTGCTGCTGGCCCGCCGGCTGAAGCGGCGCACCCACAACATCGCGCTGGCCGACATCTCCGCGCTGCTGGTCGAGCGCGAGGCGATGCTGCACGGCATCCGCGAGGGCATGGTGGCACTCGACCGGCGCGGCCGGATCCGGCTGGCCAACGACGAGGCCTTCCGGCTGCTGGCGCTGCCCGCCGACTGCGTGGGGCGGCCGGTCGACGAGGTGCTGCCGCCCGGCCGGCTGGCCGACGTGCTGGCCGGCCGGACCGAGGGCGCCGACCTGCCGGCCGTGCAGGGCGACCGGGTGCTGGTGGTGAACCGCACCACCACCGAGCAGGACGGCGCCGTGGTGACCCTGCGCGACCGCACCGAGCTGGAGTCCCTGGTCCGCGAGCTGGACACCACCCGCACCCTCACCGAGGCCCTGCGGGCCCAGGACCACGAGCACGCCAACCGGATGCACACCCTGCTCGGCCTGCTGGAGCTGGGCCTGCACGAGCAGGCGGTGGCGTTCATCTCGGAGCAGTCGGGCTCGCACGCCGCGGTCGCGGCGAAGATCGCCGAGCAGGTGCAGGACCCCCACGTGGCCGCGCTGCTGGCCGGCAAGGCCGCGGTGGCCGCCGAGCGCGGCGTCCGGCTGGCGGTCACCCCCGGCAGCCACCTGCCGGACGCCGCGCTGGACCCGCGGGCGCTGGTCACGGTATTGGGCAACCTGATCGACAACGCCGTCGACTCGCTCGGCGCCGCCGGCTCCCCGGCCGGCGGCACGGTCGAGGTCACCGCGCTGGCCGCGGGCTCGACCCTGCTGCTCGGGGTCGAGGACAACGGCCCGGGCGTGCCCGCCGACCTGCGGACCCGGATCTTCGACGAGGGCTGGACCAGCAAGGAGGCCCCCGCCCACCGCCCGCGCGGCCTCGGCCTCGCCATGGTGCGCCGCCTGGTCGAACGGGCCGGCGGGCGGATCGCGGTCGACCGGGGCCCGCTCGGCGGCGCCCGCTTCACCGTCGAACTGCCGGAGGCCCTGCACCCCGCGGCCCTCGCGGAGTCAGCCGTGGAACCTGCCCTGGAGGGAGCACCGTGATCGACGTCCTGGTGGTGGACGACGACTTCCGGGTCGCCGACGTGCACGCCGCCTACGCGGCCAAGGTGCCCGGGTTCCGGGTGGTCGGCACCGCGCACAGCGCCGGCGAGGCACTGGCCGCGCTGGAGCGCCGGCCGGTGGACCTCCTCCTGCTCGACCACCACCTGCCCGACCGGACCGGCCTCGAACTGGTCCGCAGCATGCGCGAGCGGCAGATCGGCTGCGACGTCATGATGGTGACCGCCGCCCGCGACGTCTCGACCGTGCACGCCGCCATGCAGCACGGGGCGCTGCAGTACCTGGTCAAGCCGTTCACCTTCGCCGGACTTCGCGAGAAGCTCGTCGCGTACGCCGACCTGCGGCACGCGCTGGCCGGGCCGGCCGCCCGGGAGGCCTGCCAGGACGAGGTCGACCGGATGTTCGCCACCCTGCGCAGCGCCGCCTCCCCGATGGCGACGCTGCCCAAGGGACACTCCGCGCCCACCACCGACCTGGTGCTCGGCGAGCTGCGCCGGGCCGGGCGCCCGCTCTCCGCCCAGGAGGTCGCCGACGCCACCGGCCTGAGCCGCTCCACCGCCCAGCGGTACCTCAAGCAGCTGGAGCGCGACAGCCGGCTGCGGCTGAGCCTGCGCTACGGCGACACCGGCCGGCCCGAGCACCGGTACGTGCTGCCCGCCGAGCGCCGCTGAGGCCGGCGCCGGAGGCGCCGGGTGGCCCGGGTCCGCCCGGTGCGGCGTGGGGCGGCCCCGGCCCGGTCAGGCCGCCCCGGTGCCGGTCAGCGCCCTGACCTCCAGCTCCGCGTACCGGTCCGGGTCCGGCAGCTCCCGGGAGGTGAGCGTGCCGACCCAGCCGGCCAGGAAACCCAGCGGGATGGAGACCAGGCCGGGGTTCTCCAACGGGAACCAGTGGAAGTCCAGGCCGGGGAAGACCGCCGTCCGACTGCCCGAGACCACCGGCGAGAAGACCACCAGGAGCACCGCCGGGACGAGCCCGCCGTACACCGACCAGATCGCGCCCCGGGTGGTGAACCGCCGCCAGAACAGGCTGAACAGCAGCACCGGCAGGTTGGCCGAGGCCGCGACGGCGAAGGCCAGCCCGACCAGGAAGGCCACGTTCAGCTGCTGGGCGAACAGGCTCAGCGCGATCGCCAGCGCCCCGATCACCACCGCCGCCACCCGGGCCACCAGCACCTCCTGGTGCTCGGTCACCGGCCGCCCGTCACCCGCCCGGCGACGCCAGACCCGGGCGTACAGGTCGTGCGCGAAGGCCGCCGAGGAGGCCAGGGTCAGCCCCGCGACCACGGCCAGGATGGTGGCGAACGCGATGGCGGAGATCAGCGCGAAGAGGATGATCCCCCAGGTGCTGCCCTCACCGCCGCCGAGGTCGAGGGCGAGCAGCGGAACGGCGGTGTTGCCCGCCGGGTTCGCCGCCCGCACGGCCGGCGAACCGATCAGGGCGGTGGCGCCCAGGCCCAGCACGATGGCCATCAGGTAGAAGGCGCCGACCAGCCCGATCGCCCACATGGTGGAGCGCCGGGCGGCCCGGGCGGTGGGCACGGTGTAGAAGCGCGACAGGATGTGCGGCAGGCCGGCGGTGCCGAGCACCAGGGCCAGCCCCAGGCTGAAGAAGTCCAGCCTGCTGGTCAGCCCCGTCCCGTACTTGAGGCCCGGTTCCAGGTACCGCTGCCCGGCGCCGCTGCCCTGGGCGGCGGTGCGCATCAGGTCGGCCAGGTCGCCGTGGAAGCGGACCAGCACCAGCACGGTGAGCAGCACGGACCCGGCGATCAGCAGGAAGGCCTTGACGATCTGGATCCAGGTGGTGGCCCGCATCCCGCCGACCGTCACGTAGACGATCATCAGGGCGCCGACCCCGACGATCGTCCAGGTCTTCGCCTGCCCGCTGTCGGTGCCCAGCAGCAGCGCCACCAGGCTGCCCGCCCCGACCATCTGCGCGATCAGGTAGAGCAGGGTGACCACGATGCTGGCGCTGCCGGCCGCGGCCCGCACCTGGCGGTGGCGCATCCGTAGCGCCAGCACGTCCGCCAGGGTGTAGCGGCCGGCGTTGCGGACCAGTTCGGCGACCAGCATCAGCACCACCAGCCAGGCCACCAGGAAGCCGATGCTGTACAGCACGCCGTCGTACCCGTAGAGCGCGATCAGTCCGGCGACGCCGAGGAAGGAGGCGGCGGAGAGGTAGTCGCCGGAGAGCGCGAAGCCGTTCTGCAGCGGGCTGAAGTCCCGGCCGCCGGCGAAGAAGTCCTCGGCGGCCTGGCCGCGCCGGCCGACCCAGAGCGTGATGGCCAGGGTGACCAGGACGACCACCGCGAACAGGGCGACGGCGAGGCCGTGGTGCTCCCCCGCGGGAGCGGCCGGCGGCGGGGCGGCCGCGCCCACGGCGGCGCCGACGGTGGCGAGGGCGGCGCTCACCGGAGCTGGTCCTGGGTGTTCCAGCGGAGTTCGAGTGCGGCCCGGTCGCGCCGGGTGCGGGCGTTCCGGGCGTACAGCCAGGTCAGCAGGAAGGTCGAGGCGAACTGGAGCAGGCCGAGCACCCAGGCCACGTTGAGCGGCCCGGCGACCGGGCTGCGCATCAGCGCGGGAGCGGCCGCCTGGGCGCCCACGTAGAGCAGGTACCAGCCCAGGAAGGCGCCCACGGCGGGGAAGACGAAGGCGCGGTAGCTCCGGCGGATCTCCTGGAACGCCGCGCTCTCCTGGACGGCGCGGTAGACCTCGGCCCGGTCGGCGGGGGCCGCCGGCGCCTCGGGCGCCGGGGCGGCGCCGACCGGGGCGGTCCGGAGCGCCTGCACGGCCGGGGCCGGCGGGGCGGCGGGGGCCGCCGGGGCCGGCACGGCGGGTGCGGCAGCTGCGGGTGCGGCCGAGGGCCCCGGTACCTGCTGCGCCGGCGAAGGCGCCACCGGCCGGGCGGCCTGCCGCGTCGTCCGGCGGGACTTCGCAACAGCACGGGCCGGCCCGGCGGGCCGTGCGGCCCACCAGTCGAACCGCTCCCCCTGGTCGGGACTGCTCATGTGCTGTTGTGGCACTGCTGCTCCTGGGCCCGGCGCACCTCTGACCGGACCATGATGGTCGCGCCCTCGCGCCGGGACATGCCCGTTTGCAGATGCGTTCACTCGATGAGGTGAGGAATCAGCCCGGAAGGCCTAGACCGGTCCACCGGTGGATGACAGTCCCTC
Organism: Kitasatospora herbaricolor; assembly: GCF_030813695.1. NCBI lineage: Bacteria > Bacillati > Actinomycetota > Actinomycetes > Kitasatosporales > Streptomycetaceae > Kitasatospora > Kitasatospora herbaricolor. Next base: position 6,236,740 of record NZ_JAUSVA010000002.1, on the reverse strand, counting down.
ACCGCCCGCTCCCCGGCGCGGGGTTCGGTCCGCTCAGGCCGGCGGCCGGGCGATCCCGTGCCGGAAGGCGTAGGTGACGGCCTGGGCCCGGTCGCGGACGGCGGTCTTGGCGAAGAGGTTGTTGATGTGGGTCTTCACCGTGGCCGGGCTGACGAACAGTCGGCCGGCGATCTCGGCGTTGGACAGCCCCTCGGCGATCAGGGCCAGCACCTCGGCCTCCCGGGTGGTCAGCCCGTCGGGCAGGACGGAGGGCAGCGCGTGCGGCGGCCGATCCGGGGCCCGCTCCTCGGGCGCGCCCGCCGACAGCCTTTCCAGCAGCCGCCGTTGGATCTGCGGCGAGAGCCCGGCCGCGCCCGAACGCACGTCGGCGACGGCCCGCGCGATCTCCTCGCCGCCGGCGTCCTTGGTGAGATAGCCCCGGGCCCCGGCCTGCAGCGCGGGGAAGAGCGACTCGTCGTCGGCGTAGGTGGTCAGGATCACCACCTCGGTGGCGGGGTGCTCGGCGCGGATCCGCCGGGTCGCCTCGACGCCGTCGCAGCGCGGCATCCGAAGGTCCATCAGGACGACGTCCGGCTCGTACCGCGCGACCAGCCGGACGGCCTCCTCACCGTCGGCGGCGGCTCCCACCACCTCGATTCCCGGCAGCAGCCCCAGCAGCATCACGATCCCCTCGCGCACCACCGTCTGGTCGTCGGCCACCAGCACCCGGGTCGGCCGGCCGGCCGGCCCGGAAGCGCCGCCCGGCCCGTCCCCGCCACTGCGGCCGAAGGCGTCGTCCGTCATCCGGGCGTCCGCAGCAGCACGCGCCATCCTCCCTCGTCGGGGCCCGCCAGCAGGGTGCCGCCGAGCAGTTCGGCGCGTTCGCGCATCCCCAGCAGACCGTACCCGCTGCCGCTCTCCGCCAGCCCGGCGACCGGCTCGACGCGCGCCCCGGCACCCTCCTCCGCGCCCGCTCCGGGAGCCGCTCCCGGGGCCTGGCCCGCGCGCTGCTCGGCGCGCGCCGCGCGGGCCGCCGCGTTGCGGACCTCCAGCTCCACCACGCCCTCCAGATAGCGCAGTTCGAGGGTGCACCGGGCACCGGCCGCGTGCTTGCGGACGTTGGTGAGCGCCTCCTGCGCCGTACGGCGCACCGCCAGGCCGGCCTCCGCGGCGAGCGGCCGGGGCGTGCCCGTGACGGTGAGTCCGGCGCGCTCCCCCTCGGCCAGCCCGACCAGGTACTCGCCGACCGGCGTGAACTCCCCGCGCAGCGCGGAGAGCGCCTGCCTGGTCTCGGTCAGCCCGTCCCGGGCCATCCGCCGGGCGGCCACCACCCGCTCCCGCACCCGGGCCCGGTCCGCGCCGGCGTCCAGCATCAACCGGGCCGCCTCCAGGTGCACGAGCTGCGCGGAGAGGCTGTGCGCCAGCACGTCGTGGATCTCCCGGGCGATCCTGGCCCGCTCGGCGAGCGCGGCGCTCTCCGCCTCGGCCGCCCGCGCCGCGCGCTCCTGCCTGAGCAGCCGGACGGCGGCGCCCCGGGCCTCGCCGTCCAGTCGCAGCAGGTAGCCGAACAGCGCGAGGCCGCCGACCGTGGCCGAGACGGCCGGCCAGCCGTCCCCGCTCGCGAGCGCGTAGGAGCCGAGGCTCAGCGCCGCCACCGGCAGGGCGGCCACCAGCGGCAGCCGGATCAGGGCGGTCAGCCCGAGACCGCACCGGAGGAAGTTCGCCAGCAGGTGGGCCTGCCCGAGATCGGCCGCCCACGCGGTGGCCAGGAGGGTCGCCGCCAGCGTCAGCGAGGACCGCAGCCACCGCTCGCGGCCGGCCCGCAGGAAGGCGGCGGCCTGGGCGAGCGCCGCGACCAGGCCGAGAGCGGCGACGGCCACCCCCCACCCGTGCTGGTCGCCGGGTGCGAAGGTGCCCCAGACCAGCACCCCGACCAGGACCCCCCGGCCGATCAGCGAGAGCGCCCGGCGGGCGGGCGTCGACGGCTCCCCGGCCGGCCCCTCGCGGGCCGGCCAGCGGGTCCAGGTCTGCGGGGGCAACGGCCGGCCTTCCTGTTCGCGCGCCGGACCGGTCGTCCCGGTTCGCGGCTCGGGTGGAGCCCCGGCGGGCGCGGGGCCGGGGGCGGGACGCGGCCCGCGTGGTGTGCCGGTCAGCCCACCGTCGGCACGCCCCGGACGGGCTCCAGGTCGCGCGCCCTCCAGTTCACCACGGCGCCCCTGACCAGCAGCAGGACGGCGAGGCTGAGCAGCAGCGCGTCGGTGCTCTGGTGGATGTGCAGGGCCGCCGCGAGACCGAACAGGCCCAGCCGGGCGGCGATCATGCCGCCCCAGGCGGCCGCCGTGGCCCTGGTGCCGCGCACCCAGACGCCCCCGTCGGGCTCCCGGCTGATCCGGACGGTCCAGCCCCAGGCCGTGCCCATCGCCGCCACCACCAGCAGCGACCCGGCCAGCAGGGCGACCGCCCCGGCCCGGTGGCCCGGGTCCAGCAGGTCCGGGTCGCGCAGGGCGATCACCGCCAGTACCGCGGGCACCACCCAGAAGCGGCGCTCGGTGTCGATCCGCTGCGGGCACAGCTGGCGGCGGACCACCAGGGCGAGCACCGCGATGATCACGAGGATGTTGACGAGGCCGCTCATCGAATCGCTCCGTAGCCGGTCGGGGAGGTCTGCTGACCTCTCCGACGCTACGGAGCGGGCGGCCCGGGGTGATCGGAGCCGGGGTTGAAACACGGCGCGGGGCTCTCCACCCGGGGGTGGAGAGCCCCGCGCCGTGCGGGTGCCGCTACGGTCCGGCCGGCGGGGCCGGCGACCGGTCCCGCCGGCTCAGGCGTCGATCCGGGAGCGGTCCAGGGTGGCCGCGGAGTCCACGATGAACTCCTTGCGCGGGGCGACGTCGTTGCCCATCAGCAGGTCGAAGATCCGCTCCGCCTGCTCCAGGTCGCCGAGGTTGATCCGGCGCAGGGTGCGGTGGCGCGGGTCCATGGTGGTCTCCGCCAGCTGGTCGGCGTCCATCTCACCGAGGCCCTTGTAGCGCTGGACCGGGTCCTTCCAACGCTGCCCCTTGCGCTGGAACTCCAGCAGAGTGCTGCGCAGTTCGGCGTCGGAGTAGGTGTAGTGGTACTTCTCCTGCCCGCGCTTGGGGTTGGTGAGCTCGATCCGGTGCAGCGGCGGGACGGCCGCGAAGACCCGGCCCTGCTCGACCATCGGCCGCATGTAGCGCTGGAAGAGCGTCAGCAGCAGGCAGCGGATGTGCGAACCGTCGACATCGGCGTCGGCCATGAAGATGACCCGGCCGTAACGGGCCTGGTCGATCTCGAAGGTGCGCCCCGAGCCCGCTCCTATGACCTGGATGATGGCGGCGCACTCGGCGTTCTTGAGCATGTCCGAGACCGAGGCCTTCTGGACGTTCAGGATCTTGCCGCGGATCGGCAGCAGGGCCTGGAACTCGGAGTTGCGGGCCAGCTTCGCGGTGCCGAGGGCCGAGTCGCCCTCGACGATGAAGAGTTCGCTGCGCTCGACGTCGTCGCTGCGGCAGTCGGCCAGCTTCGCGGGGAGCGAGGAGGTCTCCAGCGCGGTCTTGCGGCGCTGGGCCTCCTTGTGCTGGCGGGCCGCGACCCGGGTGCGGGCCGCCGCGACGACCTTCTCCAGGACGGCACGGGCCTGGAGCTTCTCGTCCTTCTTGGCGGAGGTCAGGAAGTTCTTCAGCTCCTTGGCCACCACCGCCGCGACGATCCGGTTGGCCGCCGAGGTGCCGAGCACCTCCTTGGTCTGCCCCTCGAACTGCGGCTCGGCCAGCCGTACCGTCACCACCGCGGTGAGGCCCTCGGTGGCGTCGTCCTTGGTGACGTCGTCCTCCGCCACCCGCAGCAGCTTCGACGAACGCAGCGCCTCGTTGACCGTCTTGGCCAGCGAGCGCTCGAAGCCGGTGACGTGGGTGCCGCCCTTGGGGGTCGCGATGATGTTCACGAAGGAGCGCAGGGTGGTGTCGTAGCCGGCGCCCCAGCGCAGCGCGATGTCCACCCCGAGCGTGCGGGTGACCTCGGTGGGGGTCATGTGGCCGAGGTCGTCCAGGACGGGGACGGTCTCCTTGAAGGTGCCCTCGCCGTGCAGCCGCAGGACGTCGCAGACCGGCTTGTCGGGGGCGAGGAACTCGCAGAACTCGCTGATGCCGCCGTCGTAGCGGAAGGTCGACTCCTCGACCTTCTCACTCTCCGTCAAGCGCTCGTCACGGACCACGATGGTGAGACCGGGGACGAGGAAGGCGGTCTGCCGGGCCCGGCTGTGCAGGCCTTCGAGGGACAGCTTCGCCTCCCGGAGGAAGATCTGCCGGTCGGCCCAGTAGCGGATCCTGGTCCCGGTGCGGCCCTTGGGGACCTTGCGGGCCTTGGTCAGGCCGTTGGCGGGCTCGAACGGCGCGTCCGGGCTGAGCTCGGTGAAGATGCCGGGGGTGCCCCGGCGGAAGCTGATCGCGTGGGTGTGGCCGCTGCGGTCCACCTCGACGTCCAGCCGGGCCGACAGGGCGTTGACCACCGAGGCGCCGACGCCGTGCAGGCCGCCGGAGGCCGCGTAGGAGCCGCCGCCGAACTTGCCGCCGGCGTGCAGCTTGGTCATCACGACCTCGACGCCGGACAGGCCGGTCTTGGGCTCCACGTCGACAGGGATGCCGCGGCCGTTGTCGCGGACCTCCACCGAGGAGTCGTCGTGCAGGACGACCTCGATGCGGTCGCAGTGGCCGCCGAGGGCCTCGTCGACGGAGTTGTCGATGATCTCCCACAGGCAGTGCATGAGGCCACGGCTGTCCGTCGACCCGATGTACATGCCCGGGCGCTTGCGGACCGCCTCCAGGCCCTCCAGGACGAGCAGATGCCGAGCGGTGTAGTTGGACCCGTCGTCCCCGGACAGCAGGGCGGCCGAGGCGTTCTTCCCGGCGCTCATGCCCGTGCCCCGATGCCCTCGGCAGGCACCTGCCGCAACGCACACCTGTTGCTGGTTCGCTCGCTCCGCTCGCTCACGCGGCGCTCTCCTCGGTGAAGTTCTGTCTCGTCGGTCACATCCGGGCCCGGCCAGTGCATCACACCGGACCGACAGCCGTTCCACTCCGTGTGCGCTCCCCTCCGCTCGGTACGCACACGCCCCGCCGGGGGCCCTTGCACGCCGGGCCCGGCCCGCGCAGCCTGTACGCGCTGCGCGAACACGACTTCCGGTTGAAACGGAGCAGCGGAGTGCCATCTCCTCCCGGTATCAGCGGTCCTGGCGGACCGTGGGGACGAGCGCAGGCTCTGGAACTGCCGAGATGCAGGCTACCGGTGGCCGGGACGGGGCTTATGCTCCAACCCAGCAGAGGATTATGCTACGCGGACCTCGACCCCCGGTCCGATCGGGCGTTCGACCCGCGGGCGGATCCTGGGAACCGGTACGCATGAACCACCGGCCCCCGGGGCACGTCCTCATCAACACAAGCAGAATCCTCAAAGAAGAAAAGCCACGAGCGGGAACGTTTTCGGCCTGGTTGGATGTTGACCCTGGTACGACAGCTCGTCGAGCTAGAGAAGAGGCGACGTGACTACTGTTCTGACACCTGCGAGCCCGCTGACCGCGGCAGACCGCTGCGACCGCTGCGGCGCCCAGGCTTACCTGCGCGTCGTACTCGCGAGCGGCGGAGAGCTGCTCTTCTGCGCCCACCACGGGCGGAAGTTCGAGCCTGAGCTCAAGAAGATCGCCGTCGAGATACAGGACGAGAGCGGTCGTCTCACGACCACGGCAACCGCCACGGCTTCCGACGACGAGCGCTGACCCCGGCGCTCCACCGACGAACCCGCATCGGACCGCACCGACCCCACGGTCGGACGAGCCGGACGACAGGCCCCAGCCAGGGGCCGGTCGTCCGGCTTTCGCGTTCGCCGGCTCCCCCATCCCGCGACCGCGAGTGATCCGGCGACTACGCTCTGACGCTGTGTCGGGCGGCGCTCACTGCGCGTCCCCCGCGGGGCTGGCGCCCGCCGCCCTTCCCCGGCGGGCCCTCGCCCCTTGCCACCCGCGGGCGTTCGCCTGCGACCACCCGGAGCGACCGGGTGATCACAGACGGCCGCGCACCGCGTCGGCCACCGCGCCGATCCTGGTGTAGACGCCCGGATGGGCCGCCTCCGCGCAGCCTGTGCCCCAGGACACCAGGCCCGCCAGTCGTCCGGCGACCACCAGCGGACCGCCGCTGTCGCCCTGGCAGGCGTCCCGGCCCCCTTCGGCCTCACCTGCGCACACCATGCCGCGGGCGTCGAAGTGCCCGTCCGGGCCGCCCGGATAGGCGTGGGCGCAGGTCTCGTCCGCCACGATCGGGACCTCCACGCCACGGAGCGTGGACGAGTAGTGACCGTCCCCGACCGTGTCGCCCCAGCCGTAGACCTGGGCACGGGTGCCGACGGCGTACGGCTCCGTCTCGCCCTGGCCGACCAGATCGATCACCGGCCGGTCGGTCTGCGGTGCGGCGAGCGTGAGCACCGCGACGTCGTTCATGTTGGCGACGAAGGAGTAGTCGGGATGGAGCCAGATGTTCTCGACCTCCACCTCCCGGCCCGCCGAGCCCCGCAGGTCGTCCCGGCCGACCAGGACCCGCAGCCCCGGGCGGTCCACCCGGCGGCCCTTGATCTCGTCGTAGAAGCAGTGCGCGGCCGTCACCACCTTGGTGGGGGTGACCAGGGCTCCGCCGCAGAACTGGCCCGAGCGGCCGGCCCCGAACTGCTGCCGGCTGGACAGCGCCACCACCCAGGGGTGCTCCCCGGTCACGGTGGCCGTTCCGCCGACGATCCGACGGTGCGGCTCGGCCGAGGCGGGCTGCCCCGCGGCGACCAGCGGCGCCGGCAGGGCGACCAGCAGAGCCAGCAGGGCCGTCCGGCGGCGCCGGCGCGGGCGCGCACCCACCGGCTCGTCCGACACCGTGCCCTCCGCTGCGGTGGTGTCCGGCTGGGCGTCCCGCATGTCCGGGTTGGGCAGCACCGTGTCTCCAGGTTGAATCGGTGGCAGGCAACCGGCACAGCGTAGTCGACCGGGCACGGTGAGCCACCGCCGCGCGGGCGCAAGACACCCGGACGAGCGACGGTGCGTGGCGCTGGCCTGACGCCGAGCGACCGCGGCACGGGCGCGAGAGGCCCGGAGCGGAGTGCTCCGGGCCTCTCGGCGGCGGCCGGTGCGGGACCGGGGTGGTCCCGCACCGGCCGGCTTCGCTAGTCCAGGTAGTCGCGCAGCACCTGGGAGCGCGACGGGTGGCGCAGCTTGGACATGGTCTTGGACTCGATCTGGCGGATCCGCTCACGGGTGACCCCGTAGACCTTGCCGATCTCGTCCAGCGTCTTCGGCTGGCCGTCGGTGAGGCCGAAGCGCATCGAGACCACGCCGGCCTCGCGCTCGGACAGGGTGTCCAGCACCGAGTGCAGCTGCTCCTGGAGCAGGGTGAACGAGACCGCGTCGGCCGGGACGACCGCCTCGGAGTCCTCGATCAGGTCACCGAACTCGCTGTCGCCGTCCTCGCCGAGCGGGGTGTGCAGCGAAATGGGCTCGCGACCGTACTTCTGGACCTCGATGACCTTCTCGGGGGTCATGTCGAGTTCCTTGGCCAGCTCCTCCGGGGTGGGCTCGCGGCCCAGGTCCTGGAGCATCTGGCGCTGGACGCGGGCCAGCTTGTTGATGACCTCGACCATGTGCACCGGGATGCGGATGGTGCGGGCCTGGTCGGCCATCGCGCGGGTGATCGCCTGACGGATCCACCAGGTGGCGTACGTGGAGAACTTGTAGCCCTTGGTGTAGTCGAACTTCTCGACCGCGCGGATCAGACCGAGGTTGCCCTCCTGGATCAGGTCCAGGAACAGCATGCCGCGGCCGGTGTAGCGCTTGGCCAGCGAGACCACCAGGCGGAGGTTGGCCTCCAGCAGGTGGTTCTTGGCGCGGCGGCCGTCCTCGGCGATGATCTCCAGCTCGCGCTTGAGCTTGGGGGCCAGCTTGTCCGCGGCGCTCAGCTTGTCCTCGGCGAAGAGGCCGGCCTCGATCCGCTTGGCGAGCTCGACCTCCTGCTCGGCGTTGAGCAGCGGGACCTTGCCGATCTGCTTGAGGTAGTCCTTGACCGGGTCGGCGGTGGCGCCGGCGACGGCGACCTGCTGGGCCGGCGCGTCGTCCTCGTCGTCGTCGGAGAGCACGAAGCCCTGCGACTCCTCCTCGGGCTCGGCCTCCTCGCCCTTGGCGCCGGGCGCGGCCTCCTCGACCAGCTCCTCCTCGCCGATCAGTTCCTCGTCGCCCTTGCCGCCCTTGGCGGCGGTCTTCTTGGCGGCGGTCTTCTTGGCGGGCGCGGCGGCCTTCTTCGCCACGGCCTTCTTGGCGGGCGCGGCGGCCTTCTTCGCCACGGCGGCCTTGGGCTCGTCGGCGGCGGCAGCGGCCACGAGCGGGCCGTCCACCGCCGGGGCCGCGACGGCGACCGGGACGGGCGGGGCCACGGGCGCGCCGGGCGCGATCCGCACCGGGGGCTTGGTGGGGGCGGACGGGGTCCGGGTGGTGACCGCCTTGGTCGCGGTGCGCTTGGTGGTGCTCTTGGCCGCGACACTCTTGCGCTTGGCGGCGGCCGGCTCGGCCGCGCTGACCATGAGGTCCACGCCTTCCTCAATCAGGACCTGATTGAGGCTGCGCATGACGTTCTTCCACTTGGTGACCGGGATCTGGTCCGCCTCGAAAGCCTGACGCACGTCGTCACCGGCGATCTGCCCCTGGGCCTTGCCCCGCTCGATGAGCGCCAGCAGAGCCGCGGACTCGGCGATCTCGGGGGGGAGCGAACGGGATGTGCTGGCCGACACGAACAACCTCTCGGACGATGAGTGGACTCGAACCCGTACCGGGCCGCCCGAGCGGGCGGGGAAGGATCACGCGTGACTGCACGCGGCGTCGATTCCGACCGACTCGGGCTTGAGGACTGGGTTTGCAGGACGGCAGCAGCGCCGCAGACCAACACAGCATTCTGACATGGTGGTGGTATTCCGGAGCTGCTTCCGCTCCGTACACATCGCTGCCACCAGTCAAGTGTTACGCATGCCGTTGGTGGCGCGGGTCACACCCTCCGGGATCCGGGGTCCGATGCCCGTCCCGGCCGCCTCCCACCTGCGGTTCCTCTCTTTCGATCCCGTCCGGCGGGATCGCTCCGGGGCGCCCTCCCGGGGCCGCCCGCGGCAGGCCGGACCACTGTGCCGGGCGGTCGGCCCAGGTGGCGGACACGGCCCGCCGGCCGCTCCTACGAGGCGGTCGGCGGGCCGGGGCCCGCGCCTTCATGTCGTTCGTCGGGGTCGATGTCGTTCGTCGGGGTCGCCGTCAGGACCGCGCTCAGTGCTCCCGCGGCGCGGGGACGGAGGGCTCGATCTCGGGGTGGACGGTGAGCAGGGCCCGGGTCGCGGCCTCACCGGCGGTGCCGTCGCCGGTACCGAGCGCGTCCACCAGGCGGATGTGCAGGCTGACCGAGGACTCCGACGGGCGCTCGCAGGAGGTGGCCGGCCCGCCGGAGACCTGCAGGGCGCAGGAGACGATCCCGGAGAGGTGCTCCAGCATCCGGTTCCCGGCCATCTGCAGGATCAGCGCGTGCAGCTCGGCATCGGCCCGGGTGAAGGTGACCTGGTCCGCCTGGGCGGTCGCGTGGGCCATGATCTCGGTCAGCTCGACCAGCCGCTGCTGGACGTCCTCCCGGCCGTGGCCGGCGGCCAGCCGGGCCGCCAGCGGCTCGATCGCCCAGCGCAGCTCGAACAGCTCGCGGCGCTGCTCGTCGCGCTGCGGCCCGAAGGCTCGCCACTCGATGATGTCGGGGTCGAGCAGGTTCCAGTCGGCGACCGGGCGGACCCTGGTCCCCACGTTGGGGCGGGCGCTCACCAGGCCCTTCGCCTCCAGCACGCGGAGCGACTCGCGCACGACGGTGCGGGAGACCTCGAAGCGCTGGCCGATCTCCTCGGGGACGAGCGGGCGGTCGGCGCCGAGGTCGCCGGAGACGATCATCTGGCCGAGCTGCTGGACGAGCTGGCCGTGCAGGCCTCGGCCACGGCTGCTGGTGGTCTTGCGGCCGACCCTGACGAGGTCGGAGTCGACGCCCTCCCAGCGGGGCGAGGGCGGGGTCGGCCGGTCGGCGTAGGAGAAGCGGTCCAGCTCACCGGGGCCGGAGGCGGCGCCGTCGGCGGGGCGGGCGGCGGTCATGGTGGGGTGCGCAAGGGTACTCACAGGTCCTTTGTCGGCGATCGGCGGGCCCAGCTTGAGAATTCTCGTGAAAAGCACACGAAAGGGTGATCGCCCGTGACTGGATAATTGACTTCTTATCAGGAAGAACCGCGCATTACGGTCACCTGTTGACTGATCGTCATGCCGATGATCCACAGGTGTTCGAGCGCCGTCGACCCCGCGGCCACCGGGGCCCCACCCGTCAGAGCGCGCGCCGCCGCACCTGCGCCACCAGGCAGACCAGCACCAGCAGCACCGCCGGGGAGGCCAGCACCGCGAGCAGGGCGGGATCGGCGAGATCGAGCGGGCCGCCGACGGCCGGGCCGGAACCTGCCCGCACCCAGTCGAAGCCGTACTGCAGGGGCAGCACCTCGTCCGCGGCGTCCGCGCGGGCCGTTCCGGTCTGCCGCAGGAACAGGGCCAGGCCCGCCTCCAGCAGCACGGGCAGGGCGCAGAGCAGCAGGATCCCGGCCGACGCGCTCCGGGTGAGCGAGGCGGTCAGCACCCCGGCACCGCCCGCCGCCACCACGAGGACGGCGAACACCGCGAGCGCCACCGGCAACCTGCCGCCCGACGACAGGGCGCCCCGGGCGAAGACCTGGGAGGCGTCCACGGCGGGCCCCAGCGCCAGCCGGGTCACCACCGCGTCGACCAGCACCGTCACCGCGGCCAGCAGCGCCGACAGCGCGCCGACCACGACCACCTTGCCGAACAGCAGCCGGACCCGCCGCAGGTACCCGACCTGGGAGGCGGCCAGCCCGGGATGGCGCACCTCGTGCCCGTACGAGAGGGCGCCCAGCACACCGGCGCCGATCGCGGCGATCGGGAGCGGCAGCAGCGGGACGGCGGCGGTCACCGACCGGACGGCCGCGGCAACGGCCAGGGCGCCGGGCGGCACCTGGCGGGCCAGCAGGGCGGCCACCGCGGCGTCGCAGAGCAGGACGGTGGCGAGGACGATCCAGGTCGAGCGCAGGCCGCTCAGCCGGCGTGCCTCATAGGCCAGTACGCGCACGGTCACTCGCTCCGGTGGTCGGGCCCGGCGAGGGGCGCGGGGGTGGCGGGGTCGCTGGGCCGGGCATGGACGCCGGCCGTGGAGAGGGCGCTCGGGCCGGAGCCCGGCCCGGTGGAGGCCGCGGTGGCGTGGCCGGTGCCCGAGGCCATGCCCGTGCCCGAGGCCCCGGCGGCTGCGGCACGCAGGGCGTAGCCGGGCTCGGGGGCCGGCCGTCCCTGGGGGACCTGCTGGGCGGACGGGGGCTGCTGGGGCTGTGTGGGCTGTGGGGACTGCAGATACGGCTGGGACTGCGGGAGGGGCGAGGCGATGGAGCCCGGCGGGGCCTGCATCACCGGCAGGGCCTGGGTGGGCTGCGGGCCGTGGGAGGAGGCGCGGGACCGGGCGGACACCAGGGGCTGGACCGGCGCGAGCGCCTGGGCCTGCATCAGTGACCCCACCGGCAGTGGCCCCTCCGGCAGTTGCGACTGCGTAGTCGGCGGGGCGGGTTCGCTGGATGCGGCGGGCACGGTGGGTCCGGTGGGGGCGGTCAGCGCGGGCTGGCGGACCGGTGACAGCTGCGGAGGTTGTGCGGCCTGCGGGATCGGAGCCATCGGTGGGCCCGGGTCGGCCTGCGGGCCCGGGGTGCCATGCGGACGGGGGGCGGCCTGCGGGCCCGGGACGGTCGGGGCCGACTGCGTCCGCGGCCCGTCGGAGGGGGTGCGGGCCTTGTGGAGCTGCACCTGGCCCGATCGGCCCGAGGACGCGGGCAGGACGGCGCGCGGCGCCGGCTGCTCGACCACCCGTTCGGCCAGCTCGTGCAGCAGGATTCCGTGCCGGTAGGCGAGTTCGCCGATCTCCGTCCGGCCGATCCCGGACACCGCCAGACCCACCGCGCCGTCCCGGCGGACCAGAGCGCCCTGGCCGAGCAGCAGGTCCGCGAGCCGGGCCATCTGCGGGCCCCGGACGGACACCTCGGGGCGCAGCCGGGTGCGGCGGAAGTCGGCGACCGGCTGGTCCGCGACCAGCCTGCCCTGCTCCAGGGTGACCACCCGGTCGGCCAGCTGGGCCGCCTCCTGCGGGGTGCGGGTGGTCACCAGGACGGTGCCGCCGGCGACCGCGAACGAGCGCAGGAAGGAGTGGAACCACTCGATGTTGCGGGGTGACAGACCCTCGGTCGGCGCGTCGAGCACCAGGGTGCCCGGGGCCCCGAGGAGCGCTCCCGCGAGGATCAGCCGGCGGTTCATGCCCGGCGAGAAGGCGCGCAGCCGGTGGCCCGCGACCGTGGCGAGGCGGGTCTGCTCCAGGAGTTCGTCGGCGCGCCCGGTCGGCACGCCCGCGAGGGCGGCAAGCATCCGCAGGTGGCCCCGGGCGGTCCGGCCCGGATGACCGGCCATCGCCCCGACCGTCGGCAGGACGACCCCGACCTCGCGTTCCGGCCGACGCAGGGTTCGGTAGGTGCGGCCGCCGAACAGGGTGACTCCCTGGCCGCGTTCGAGGTCGAGCATCAGTCGCAGTGCGGTGCTCTTGCCGGACTCCTCGGGTCCGAGCAGCGCGGTGACCAGGCCCGGGCGGACGTCGAAGGTGAGGTCGAGCAGGGCCGGTGGCCGGCCGCGGCGGTAGACCTTGGTCAGTCCGGTGATCTGGATCATCGCTGGCTGCTCCCATTACCCTCGGCCGGCCGGGTCCACGGCACGGACCTCCCCGGACGTCCCCCGCGCCAGCACACTAGGTGCCACAGGTGGAGATTTCGGGCATTACGGAAGCGGCGCCGGGCACAAGTCCGCACACCTCACCCGATCAGGGGAAAATCCGACCCCGGGCATCCCCCGGACGCACCGGACCGCACCATCGGGGCAGGTGCCGCCGGCCGCGGACGGGCGGGCCCGGAGGCGGAGTTCGGGCCGCGGGCGCGAGAGGGGATGCGGGCGCAGCGGGCTCCGGGTCAGGGCTCCGGGTCAGGAGAGCGCGTCAGGACGGGTCAGGACTGCGGGTCAGGACTCCGGGCGCAGCATCGGCGGGTTGAGGTCGGTGGCGCCGCCGGCGGTGAACAACTGCGCGGGGCGGCCGCCCTGACGGGTCGTCGTGCCGCCGGAGGGCAGCAGGAAGCCCGGGGTGCCGGTGACCTTGCGGTGGAAGTTGCGCGGGTCCAGGGAGACGCCCCAGACGGCCTCGTAGACCCGGCGCAGCTCGCCGACGGTGAACTCGGTCGAGCAGAAGGCCGTCGCCAGCGAGGAGTACTCGATCTTGGACCGGGCTCGCTCGACCCCGTCAGCGAGGATCAGCCCGTGGTCGAAGGCCAGCGGAACGCCGTCGGCCGGGTTGCCGCCGAGCAGTTCCGCCACCGGCGCCCACCGCGCGCTGCTGGCGTCCCCGCCCGGGCGAGGGGTCGGCAGGTCCGGTGCGAGCACCAGGTACGCGACGCTGACCACCCGCATCCGGGGGTCGCGCTGGGGGTGTCCGTACGTCGCGAGCTGCTCCAGGTGGGCCCCGACCGAGCCGTGCTCGGGGGCGGAGTGGGCCCGCAGTCCGGTCTCCTCGGCCAGCTCCCGCGAGGCGGCCTCGGCGAGGCCTTCGTCGAGGCGCACGAAGCCACCGGGCAGCGCCCAGTACCCCTGGAAGGGCGGCTCGCCCCGTCGCACCAGCAGGGCACAGAGCGCGTGGTCCCGCACCGTCAGCACCACCAGGTCGACCGTGACAGCGAACGGGGGGAAGGCCGACGGGTCATAACGCGACATGGCGACGATCATAGTCGTCTCTCTGACGATAAGCACAGGCCCTCGCGGCCGTGACGTCGACGACCGCGGTGTCCGGGCGGCGGGGGCGCGGGCCGGGACGGCCGGGGGCGAGCCCCCGGCCGCGGGACGTGCCGGCCCGACCGCTCACCCGCCCCGGGCTCGCCCCGGGGGCTCAGCGGGCGCCGAGCTGAAGATCGGCCGACGCCTCCTCCACGACCGCGACGCCGATCCGGCTCACCCGCACCGAGAACGGCTCCCCCGCGACCCGAAGTCCGGTGAGCTGCAGTTCACCCAGGGGCGCCGTACTGGCCGGCCTGACCAGCACCCGGCCGGCCGGGACGTCGGGGCGGACGCCGGCCAGGGTGAGCACCGCGTGGACCGCCCCGGCCGCCGAGACGGCCGCCGGGCGGCAGGCCGCCGGATGCGGTACCGGCGGGCAGCCGGCGATCCGCTGCTCCCCCGCGTACATCTCCGGGAGCCTGCCCTCCAGGAAGGCGGACGCGCCGAGCAGGCCTTCGAGCAGTGCGCCGGCCTCCCGTTCGAAGCCGGCCTCGGCCATGCCCCCGATGGCCAGGGCCGTCTCATGGACCCGCACCGCGCCGCTCCGGTGGCCCAGCGGATTGAAGCGCGGCGACTTGGCGCTGAGGGTGCGCAGGCCCCAGCCGCAGTCCAGCTCCGGCGCGGCGAGGCGCTGCGCCACCATCCGGGTCTGCTCGCGGTCGAGCAGACCCTCGTGCCGGCCGCCGTCCGAGGAGAGCCCGAGGTCCAGCAGGTGCACCAGGGAGGACGCCACCGCCGGCAACGGACGGCCGCCGACCGCCAGTGCCGCGGCGGGGCGGCCGCCGGAGAGGTCGTCGATCCAGAACCTCTCGCGGAACCGCGACCGCAGGGCCGCCGCCCAGTCGCGCCACTCCTCGGCGCCCGGGCGGCCGAAGGCCTCCAGCAGGTCCGCCCCGTGCAGGGCGGCCCGCACGGCCTGGGCCTGCACCTCGCTCCGGGCCGCCGGCGGGTTCGCCGAGCGGTCCTCCACCGGGCGGCTGAGGTCCGTGACGAAGCCGTCGACGAGACCGGCCCGCAGCGTGCCGAGCGCCCGCTCGACCGCCGGGAGCAGCTCGGCCACCTCCTGCCGGGGCAGGCCCCAGCGCCAGGCCTCGGCCAGCACCGTGACGAACAGCAGGGTGGCCTCGGTCGCCGTGCAGGAGGGCGGGAGTTCGGGCCCGGCGTGCCGCAGGGCGCCGGGCAGCAGCCCCTCGGGGCGCTGGCCGGGCCCGCCGGCGGGCTGCTGGCGGCGGGCCAGCGCCCGGAGCGTGCCGGCCGCGAGACGGGTGCCGAGCGGCAGGGTCAGCCGGGCGGCCCAGAGGGCGTCGGCGGGGGCGAGGCCGAACCGCCAGGGCGCGCCGGAGGCGGCGTACAGGTCGGTGGGGCGGTCGGGGTCGGCCAGCAGCAAGCGGCTCAGGGCGTCCAGGGACCGCGGGACGAGCTGCTCGGCGCGGGGGTCGTCGCAGCGCACCTCGGCCTCGGCCCACGGCAGCGGAACGCCTGTCCCCCGGCCGCCCGGCGGCCGCGGGCCCGGACCGGAGATCTCCAGCTCGGTGCGGAGCTCGACGGACCACCTGGCTCCCGGCTGGACCTCCAGGTCCCACCGCAGGACACCGGCCCCGGCCAGGACGGCGTGCGGCGAGGGCTTGGCCGTCACGGTCGCGCTGTGCGTCTGGCCGGCCCAGCGGAGCCCGGCGGACTGCACCTGGCTGGGGAGGTCGGGTGAGCGCAGGCCGGCGGCGATCTCGGTCATCGGGCCCAGGTCGGTGCCCATCGCCAGCTCCAGCGGGAGCCGGGCCGGCCGGCTGCCGGTGTTGCGGACCGTGACCGTCTCCACCCCGTCGGCGTGCCGCAGCCGCTCGACGGTCAGGGCCGGATCCGGGTCCGGGTCACCGGGCAGGCGCACCGCGCCGAGGAAGCGGGCCTCGGCGGCCGACGTGAGGGTGCCCTGGAGCGGCAGCGGCTCGATGCCGCCGAGCCGCAGCTCCAGGCGGGCCAGCACACGGATGCCCGAACGGTAGAAGCCGTGCAGGCCGTGGCCGCGCAGCTGACCGTCCGGACCGGAGGCCGCCATCGCGGGTGCGTTGACGCAGACCACCGCGTGATGGGCGGCGGGTGGCTGGGGGCGTGCCGGGCCCGGGGCCGGGCGGGGCGCGTGGTCGGGCCGGCCGGCGGGTCTCGGTGCGCCGACCACGCTCTCGGCCGGCGCGGCCTGGGGTGGCCTCGTGGCGGTCACCGGACTCTCCTCCCCTCGGCGGTCCGCCGGCTGTGACCGGGCGGCCGCGAGCGTGATCGATCGCGAACTGGTGCTCCGGCGCCGGCGGGCTGGTGCTCCGCCGGGCGGCCGGACTGCTTCTGTCGGGCTGCTGGATGGCACTGCTGGGTGGCACCGGCGGTTGCCGGTCCGTGCTCCGGCGCCGCGGTGGGCCGGCTCTGCTCCGTGCCGGCACCTCGCTGTGCCGGACTGCTCCGTGGTGCGGGCGGCCGGTACCTGGCGGCGCTCCCGCCTCGCCGCCCTGTGCTGCCTTGCCGAACCGATTTGCCGGGCCGGGCCGGCCGGGGCCGTCGGTCCGCCCCGGTCGGGCCGGTGACTCGCCGTCGAGTCTCCCGGCCGTGTCCGGACGTTTCCCGCTGCCCGCCCCTGCTGCCCGGTGTTGCCTCGTCGGACCGGCCGTACCCCGCCCCGGTGCCGACATTCCCCAGGATGAACGCCGTGGACCCTCAACAGGTCACGCCATCGGTGCGCCGCGGTGGTCGTGCGGTGCGCTCCGGTGGTGCTGTCCGGTCGCGGAACCGTGGCCCGTCGGATGGGGCCACGCGTCCGCGGGACGGACGGGACCAGCCGGCCCCGGCCCTGCTCCGGCTGCCCGGAGCCGATGTGGTGCGGCCGCGGAACCGGTGCCCGGCCGCCGCCAGGATACGGTGCGGGGGTCGTGGCCTCCGCACCGGCAACACCATGGGCGGTGGCCATGACAGCTGTGACCAGCACATACCGAGGAGTTGTATGTCCACCGCCAGCCGGCTGCCCGGGATCGTCACGACCGACCACGTCTTCCACCTGCCGCTCGACCACGCCGTGCCCCAGGGCGAGCGGATCGACGTGTACGCCCGGGAGGTGGTCGCGGCCGGCCGTGAGGACGACGACCTGCCCTGGCTGCTCTTCCTCCAGGGCGGCCCCGGCGGCAAGGCCGGGCGCCCGCTCGGCCGTGACGGCTGGCTGGTCCGGGCCCTCGACGACTTCCGGGTGCTGCTGCTGGACCAGCGCGGGACCGGCCGCTCCACGCCGGCCACCCGGCAGACCCTGGCCCGCCGTGGCGGGCCGCAGGCGCAGGCCGACTACCTGGCGTCCTTCCGGGCCGACGCGATCGTCCGGGACGCCGAGCTGATCCGCCGTCTGCTGCTGGGCGAGGACCGGCGCTGGAGCCTGCTCGGGCAGAGCTTCGGCGGCTTCTGCGCCCTCACCTACCTCTCGCTCGCCCCGGAGGGCCTGCGCGAGGTCTTCATCACCGGCGGCCTGGCCGGCCTGCGCAGTTCCGCCGACGACGTGTACCGCTCGGCCTACCCCCGGGTACGCGGGAAGAACGAGGCGCACTACGCCCGCTATCCGGGGGACGTCGAGGCCGTCCGGCGGATCGCCGCCCACCTGGCCGACGCCCCCGCCACCCTGCCGGACGGCGGGCTGCTCACCGTCGAGGCCTTCCAGGCCCTGGGCATGATGCTCGGCTCGGGAACGGGCTCGCACGTCCTGCACTACCTGCTGGAGGAGGCCTGGGTCGAGGGACCGGCGGGGCCGGAGCTCTCGGACACCTTCCTGGCCGAGGCGCAGGCCAAGCTCTCCTTCGCGCAGAACCCGCTCTACGCGGTGCTGCACGAGTCGATCTACGGCCAGCGCTCGGTGGACCCGGCGGGGACGGCCTGGGCGGCCGAGCGGGTCCGCAAGGAGTTCCCCGGCTTCGACGCCCGGGCAGCCCTGGCCGCCGAGGAGCCGGTGCTCTTCACCGGCGAGATGATCTACCCCTGGATGTTCGAGACCGACCCGGCTCTGCGCCCGCTCGCGGAGACGGCCCGGCTGCTCGCCGAGCGCACCGACTGGCCCGACCTGTACAGCCTCGAACGGCTGGCCGCCAACGCAGTCCCGGTGGCCGCCGCCGTCTACCACGACGACATGTACGTGGACACCGCCGACTCCCTGGCGACCGCGCGTGCGGTCCGCGGCCTGCAGCCCTGGATCACCAACGAGTGGGAGCACGACGGCCTGCGGGTGAGCGGCGGCAAGGTGCTGGACCGCCTGATCGGGATGGCGCGCGGCGAGCTCTGACCGCCCGGCCCACCGGGCCCGGCTCCGGGTGCCGGCGAGCCCCGGAGCCGGCCCGGAGCCGGCCGGCGGCCGCTGCACCGACCGCGGCCGCCGGCGGGCGGGCCACGGGCCCGTACGCGACCCACGGTCGGTACCTGCCGACCGCCTCGTCCGCGCCGCCCGGGAGCCCGCCCCGACCCGGCTCATGTCACGACCTCGCCGCCGTGCCACGGGCCCGGCACCGGTGCCCGGGACCGGGCGGGACCTCGGCGGCCCTGCGCCGCCGGCGGACCGCCGCCCTGGCCCGGCCCGGCAGTCGGCGCCCCACGGGCTCCGGCCGACCGGTCCGCGCCGACGCGCCCGATGCAGGCCCGGGGCCCCGTCCCTGGTCCGGCCCGGTCGGGGCCTCCTCGTCGTCGTGCGGTGCCTCCGGCCCCGGGGGCGGCGTCGGCAGCGACCAGCGCCCCGGTCGCGGGCCCCGCTCCCCCGCGCCGGAGGCCGCCCCGGTCGACGGGCTCGGCGCGGTGGCGGCCCTCCTGGCCCGTTCGGCCCGCACGCCCTCCAGGAGCTGCTCCGGGGCGAGGCCGCCGTTCAAGGACTCGTGGAGCAGCTGGGCCAGCAGGTAGTCCGGGTCGAGCCGGAGCACCAGACCCAGCACCACCCGGGCGGTCGCGAGGTCGTCAGCCAGCCAGGACGTCCAGGCCAGCAGGGTCAGCGGAGCCGCGGCGTAGCCGTCGAAGGGGATCACGCAGCGTCCGGCCAGGAACCGCCACAGCCGTTGGGCCGCCCCGAGCTCCGCGGGTTCGGCGTACTCGGCGGCCCGGTCGCGCAGGGTCTTGTCCTGGAGCCCGACCAGCAGCAGGGCCGTCCGCCGCTCGTCGATCTCCCGCGCGCCCGCCAGGAACTCCGCCATCACCTCGTCGAGGAGCCGGCCCGCCCGCTCTCGGGCCGCCCCGCCGCCGGCGGCCGACCGCCGCAGCGCCTGTTCGATCGCCAGCCGCTGGGGCCCCGCGCCGGGCTCGCCCATCGGCGCCAGGCCGGCCACGATCGCCTTGCGGCTGCCGCGCGGGGCGAGGCCGGCGAAGGTCGCCGCGGCGACCACCGGGCCCGGCCCCCGGTCCTGCTGGACGGGATTGCCCGAGGGCTCGCAACAGCCCGCCCGTCGGCAGAGGAAGGACCACCAGCGGCCGCCGGAGACGCACAGCGACTCCTTGACGCCCACGCCCTTCGCCTCGAAGGCCGTCCGCAGGGCCTCCGCCAGCGGTCCGAGCGTGCCGAGGACGGGCCGGGTGTCCCCCTCCTCGGGATCGCGGCACAGGTAGAGCAGCACCTGCTCGGGCCGTTGGTCGCGCCGTTCGGAGAGCCGGACGAGGAGGGCGGCCGTCTCGGCGGCGGCCCGCGGCCAGTCCGCGGGTGCTTCGGGGATGTCGAGCCGGATCACCCCGCCCTGGCGCAGGTCCGCGCCCTGCAGGCCGACGGCGACGATGCTGTCGTCGGGGAAGAATCCGAGGAGATAGGGAAGCAGCTCGGCCATGTCGGCGGGGCCGCGCATCCTCACCGGCTGGTGGCCGGGGATCGGGTCCGGGTGCGGTGTGCCGTGTTCTTCGTTCATGGACGGAAGAATGACGGGTGGATTACCAGCCGCCCGGAATTCGTCATTGCCTGTGGATAAACCCCGCCTGTGGATATCTTGTCACCCGTCCGGAGCACATGAAAATCACTCGCACGAGCGGGATTTGACACCAGGTCAGGCGATCCGGACGACCCGTGCGGTGAAACCCGGGACGGCCTGCGACCCGGGCCGTTCGTGGTTTGTCGGCCCCGCACTGTTACATGGACGCATGGATCAGCCCGAGACCCACTCCAGCCCGCAGGCCGACACCTCCGCCGCCCTCCCCGGCACCGCCGACACCCCGGGAGCCCCCGACGGCGCCGCCGCCACCGGCGCCCCCGCACCCGGCGGGCCGGCCCTGGCGCGGTCCGGCGCCACGGCGGCCGAGCGGGCCGAGGTCAGGGGCCGGGCCGAGCAGGTCCTGCGCGAGCTGGCCGGGCCGGCCGCGACGCTGCGCGAGGACCAGTGGCTGGCGATCGAGGCGCTGGTGGTCGACCACCGGCGGGCCCTGGTCGTCCAGCGCACCGGCTGGGGCAAGTCCGCCGTCTACTTCATCGCCACCGCGCTGCTGCGCGGCCGCGGCGCGGGCCCCACCGTGATCGTCTCGCCACTGCTGGCCCTGATGCGCAACCAGGTGGACTCGGCCGCCCGGGCCGGCATCAAGGCCCGCACCATCAACTCGGCCAACACCGAGGAGTGGGACGAGATCCAGGCCGAGGTGGCGGCCGGGGCGGTGGACATCCTGCTGGTCAGCCCCGAGCGGCTGAACAACCCCGACTTCCGTGACCAGGTGCTGCCGAAGCTGGCCGCCTCCACCGGCCTGCTGGTGGTCGACGAGGCGCACTGCATCTCCGACTGGGGGCACGACTTCCGCCCCGACTACCGCCGGCTGCGCACCATGCTGGCCGACCTCTCGCCCGGTGTCCCGGTGCTGGCCACCACCGCGACGGCCAACGCCCGGGTCACCGCCGACGTCGCGGAGCAGCTGGGCACCGGCACCTCGGACGAACTGGCGCTGGTCCTGCGCGGCCCGCTCGACCGGGGAGAGCCTCTCGCTCGGGGTGCTGTCCCTGCCCGACCCCGCGCACCGCCTCGCCTGGCTGGCCGACCACCTGGACCGGCTGCCCGGCTCCGGCATCGTCTACACCCTCACGGTGGCCGCCGCCGACGAGGTGACCGCCTTCCTGCGCGAGCGCGGCTTCGCGGTGGCCTCCTACTCGGGGCGGACGGAGGACGCCGAACGCCGCAGCGCCGAGGCGGACCTGCTGGCCAACCGGGTCAAGGCGCTGGTCGCGACCTCGGCGCTGGGCATGGGCTTCGACAAGCCCGACCTCGGTTTCGTGGTGCACCTGGGGTCGCCCGGCTCCCCGATCGCGTACTACCAGCAGGTAGGGCGCGCCGGCCGTGGCGTGGACCGGGCGGAGGTGCTGCTGCTCCCCGGGCGCGAGGACGAGGCGATCTGGCGGTACTTCGCCTCGCTGGCCTTCCCGCCGGAGGAGCAGGTCCGCCGCACCATCGACGCCCTGGCCGAGGCCGGGCGGCCGCTGTCCACCGCCGCCCTGGAGCCCCGGGTCGACCTGCGCCGGGCCCGGCTGGAGACCATGCTCAAGGTGCTGGACGTGGACGGCGCCGTCCGCCGGGTCAAGGGCGGCTGGACGGCCACCGGCCAGGCCTGGGCCTACGACACGGCCCGGTACGCCAAGGTCGCGGCCTCCCGCGAGGCCGAGCAGCGGGCGATGCGCGAGTACGCCTCGACGTCCGCCTGCCGGATGGAGTTCCTGCGCCGGCAGCTGGACGACGAGCTGGCCGTGCCCTGCGGCCGCTGCGACAACTGCGCGGGGCCCCGGCACAGCGCCGACGTCTCCGCCGGGGCCCTGGACGCCGCCCGGGCGGCGCTCGGCCGCCCGGGGGTGACCTTCGAGCCGCGCCGGCTCTGGCCGACGGGGATGGACGCGCTCGGGGTGCCGCTCAAGGGCCGGATCCCGGCCGGCGAGCAGGCCGAGACCGGCCGCGCGCTCGGCCGGCTGTCGGACATCGGCTGGGGCAACCGGCTGCGCGCGATGCTGAACGACCAGGCCCCGGACTCGCCGGTGCCGGACGACGCGGTCAACGCCTTGGTCTCCGTGCTCGCCGACTGGGCCCGCGGCCCCGGCGGCTGGGCCGGCCCCGCCACGTCCGAAGGCGCCCGGCTCGACCGGCCGGTCGGTGTGGTCACCATGGCCTCGTCCCGCCGGCCGCAGCTCGTCGGGAGCCTCGGCGCGCAGATCGCCTCGATCGGCCGGCTGCCGCTGCTCGGCCGGATCGAGTACGCCGCAGGCCACGCGCCGCAGGGCGGGCGGAGCAACAGCGCGCAGCGGCTGCACTCGCTGGCCGGGGCGCTGGTGCTGTCACCCGGGCTGGCGGAGGCGCTCGCCGAGGCCGCCGGCCCGGTGCTGCTGATCGACGACCTGGTCGACTCGGGCTGGACGGTCACCGTGGCGGCCCGGCTGCTGCGCCGGGCCGGAGCGAGCGCCGTCCTGCCGCTGGTGCTGGCCGTCCAGGGCTGACGGCGGCCGCCGGCGTCGGGGTCCGCAGGCCGGCGGGCCCCGGCCCGGGAGACCCGAAAGGGTCACCGGCGGCACGCCCGGGCGACGTCACGGGGCAACCGGCGGGCCGGAGCGCGGGAGGCCGGTGGGGCGCGCGGGTCGCCGGGGGCGGCAGTGGCGATGCTCCCGCGGCAGCGGCGGCCGGGGCCCGACGGCGGCTCTCCCGCCGCCGTCCGGCAACGGCGCCGGACTCAGCCGAATGGCCCTACCGCCCCGGTGGAATATATCCGGCAGAACGTCGGCTTTCGGGCGGCGTTCGTCATTTCATCGTTGCCGCTCCGGCCCCTTTACCGAGAGAATTGGAGCGTACCCAAAAGCCTGGTCCGACGGACCGGCCTTCGGCGTACGCGCGCACCCCCGCACACCCGCCGGGGCAGGGAAG
Source organism: Kitasatospora herbaricolor (assembly GCF_030813695.1). NCBI lineage: Bacteria > Bacillati > Actinomycetota > Actinomycetes > Kitasatosporales > Streptomycetaceae > Kitasatospora > Kitasatospora herbaricolor. The sequence goes on along the minus strand of NZ_JAUSVA010000002.1, from coordinate 6,213,895 downwards.
GAGGATCGTGATCAACGGTATCGACCGAGGTCGGAATCCCTTCACCCGGAGTGCGGACGGCAGACGCAGTCTGGATCTGGAGAGCTGGGCCGCGGTCGGAGTGCCGCTGCTGCGCGATCCGCGCGAGTTCGTGACCGAGCTGCACCAGCGCCACCTGCCCCAGCCCGGCACCGTGGTGATCAGCGTGCTGGACGCCCTGCACCACGTCACCGCGTCCGCCTCCTTCACGCCCCGGCCCCACGTCAGCGACGGCTGGCAGCACCGCAACGCGCTGCTCGCCCAGCTGCGCCAGGTGATCCCGCACGACCTCCGGCGGGCCGCCCCGACCAGGACCGCCGTGCTGCTGCGCTGCCGGGACGGCATGCCCGGATGGACGGAACAGGACGGGGCCTGGATGTGGGCGCTGCGCGACGCGGCGGCCCTGCACGGCCTGCGCTGCGGCTCGTACATCGCGCTGACGCCGTCGGGGTGGCAGACCCTCGGCGACGGCCGGGGCGGACGCAGTCCGCACTCGGGCTCCTGGGCGGACGGCCCGGTGCACACCGTCACCGAGCTGCCGCCCCGCTCCGCCCGTGAGGAACGGGCGGCCGAACGCTCCTGGGGGCAGCCCAAGGTGCCGGCCGTCGGACCGGCCAGACGCACGGCCGCCCGCTGAGGTCCGGGGACCTCAACGGGCGTGGCGGGCCCCGCCGGGCCGGGGAGGGCCCGCCGACGGTCGGGCGGCTGCCGCCGGGCCGGCGGCAGCCGTGGACACCGGGCGGGGCGCCCGGCGGTGGGACGGTCAGGCCAGCGCCGGGCGGCTCTCCGGAGCGCCCGGGGCGCCCACCGGCCCGGCCTCGCCGCACACCACCAGCAGGCTGCCTGCGCGGCCGAGCGCCTGCTGGAAGGCGGCCCCGGCGCGGTCGGCCGAGGCGTCGTTGACGACCAGCACCACGACCTCACGGCCGGCCGGCCGGGTCAGGCCCGCGTCGGCGTAGAACACGTCGCCGCCCTCGGTGAGCTGCGCCCAGTACCGGGCCTCGCCGAAGGAGAGTTCGTGCTGCTGCCACGGGTGCGGTTCGCCCACGGTCAGGACCAGCACGTCCCCCGGCCGGCGGCCGGACTCCAGCAGCTGGTCCACGGTGTCGTCGGCACGCTCCAGGGCGTCGCCCGCGGGGGCGGCGACGTACTGGACGGCGGGTGCGGGGCGGCGGGCGGCCGGCCCGGGCTTGGGACCGCGGCCGGGACGGGCCGGCGGTCCGGGCTTCACGGCCCGGGGCGGTGCCGGTCGCGGCGGACCGGGTCGGGGCCCCGGCACGGCGGGCACGGCGGCCGCGGTCCGGGAGTTGGCGGGGTTGACGGCAGGGGACGCGCTGCCGGTGGCAGGCGTACGGGGGGCTTGTGCGTCCGACTCGCGGGGGAAGGGAACGCCGGGGCCCGGGATGCTCTCGTGAATCTCCGGCTCCTCGGGGAAGACAGGCATACCCGGATATCTATCAAATGCCGCTCGAACGCGCACGGGCGCCCCACCCCTTGAACACCGGACGCCCACGGGACGAGGGGCGCCCGGGCGGGGCCGGGGCCGGCGCGCGGGGCGCAGGGGCCGTCAGAAGCCCAGCGTGAGCTGCTCGTCCGCGCCGGCCGGGGTCCGTTCACGCTTCAGGTGGCGCCACATGGGCAGCGCGTCCAGGTAGGACCAGGAGAGCCGGTGGTGCTCGGTCGGACCGAGTTCCTCCAGCGCGGCCCGGTGCACCGGCGACGGGTACCCGGCGTTGTCCGCGAAGCCGTACTCGGGGTGGCTCTCGCCGATCTCGGCCATCAGGGCGTCCCGGTGGACCTTGGCGAGCACCGAGGCGGCCGAGACGCAGATGCAGGACTGGTCGCCCTTGATCACCGTCCGCACCTGCCAGGGCCCGCCGAGGTAGTCGTGCTTCCCGTCGAGGATCACCGCGTCGGGGCGCACCGGCAGGGCCTCCAGCGCCCGGAGGGCCGCCAGTCGCAGGGCGGCCGTCATGCCGAGTTCGTCGCATTCCCCGGCCGAGGCGTGGCCGAGGGCGTAGGCGGTCACCCAGTCCGCGAGCAGCGGGGCGAGGGCGTCCCGGCGGCGTTCGGTGAGCAGCTTGGAGTCGGTGAGCCCCTCCGGCGGCTTGCGCAGTCCGGTGACCGCCGCGCCGACCGTGACCGGGCCCGCCCAGGAACCTCGCCCGACCTCGTCGAGGCCGACGACCACCTGGGCGCCGGCCCGGCGCAGCGAGCGCTCGACGGAGTGGGTCGGGGGAACGACAGGCATCGGGGCATCCGTTTCGACGAGGAGTCCCTCCAGCCTACGGCGCGCGCCGGGCGGACCGGTCCGCCCGGGGCCCGCTCCCCGGTCCGGTCCGCCCGGCCGCCGGCCGGGCGGACCCGGGCGGTGCGAACACCCGGCCGGGCGACGGGCCGGCGGCCCGGAAAACGGGTGGAAGCGGCGGGCCCGGGCCCCCTACCGTCGGACCATGGGCAGCAGCACCTCGTCCACCAGCTCGACGCCGAAGCCCTCGCCGAGCCGACCGTCGCAGACCTTCACCCGGTACATCAGCATCGCGGGGGCGACGTCGGCGACCAGCGGGTTGGCCGCGCCGGGCCGGACGTCACCGCGCAGTTCGCCGCGGCGCAGGATCGCGAGGGTGGCCGCCTTGGTCGGGTCGAAGACCCGCTCGACCACGAACTCCTTGAAGACCTGGGCCTGGTCGTGGTCCAGCTCGTTCATCAGCGCGTTCATCGCCCCGCCCACGCGGGACTCCAGAGCCGTCCCGAACCGGTCGATGAGCAGCAGCAATTCGCTTCGGGCGGACCCGAGGTCGGGGATGTCGTCAGGGGGTGGGAGAGTGGAGCGCAGGGCGTCGAGGACGAGGTCGACCTTGGACGTCCATCGCCGGTAGAGCGCCGCCTTCCCGGTGCGTGCCGCGCCGGCGACGCCCTCCATCGTCAGTCGCGCGTACCCGCCGGAGGTGAGCTGGTCGAGGGTGGCTTCGAAGATCGCCCGCTCCAGTGCCGCACCGCGTCGGCGGGCCGGCCTGGCGAGCGCCTCCGCGACGCCGACCGCGACGCCGGCGACCAGCGCGCAACCGGACGAGAGCGGCACGGCCGACGGGCCGGCCTTGTTCTGCAGTCGCTTCACCTGATCCATCGCCACCAACCTTAGAGAACGGTTGCGTTCACAAACACGCACCGGCTATCGTCCAGCTTAGTGAACGCTGCCGTTCCTTCATAGACCGCGACCACGGCCCGGCAGGCCGGTCCGGCCCACCTCCCGGACCACGCACCGGAGCAGGCGCCGAACCATGCCCGGAGCACGCCCGGACCACGGCAGACCTTCGCGGACCGCAGTCGAAAGCATACGAAGCAGTAGCCAGCAGGGGGCACATCTTGGCTATCTCCGACACACTCAGCAAGAACTCTCCGCCACTCGGCAAAAGCCGGGGCAAAGGCATCACGCTCACCGTGATCGCCGCGACCCAGCTGATGGTGGTGCTCGACGCCACGATCGTGAACATCGCGCTGCCGCAGATCCGGGACGTGCTGAAGTTCTCCACCACCGACCTCTCCTGGGTCATCAACGCGTACACCCTCACCTTCGGCGGGCTGCTGCTGCTCGGCGGCCGGGCGGGCGACATCCTCGGCCGCCGCCGGGTGTTCATCATCGGCACCCTGCTCTTCGGCTTCGCCTCGCTGCTCGGCGGATTCGCGCAGGACAGCAGCATGCTGCTGGCCGCACGCGCCCTGCAGGGCATCGGCGGCGCGATCTGTTCACCGACCGCCTTCGCGCTGATCGCCACCAACTTCGAGGAGGGGCCGGAACGCAACAAGGCGTTCGGCGTCTTCTCCGCGGTGGCCGGCTCCGGCGCCGCGATCGGCCTGCTGGCCGGCGGCCTGCTCACCGAGTACCTCGACTGGCGCTGGGTGTTCTTCGTCAACGTGCCGATCGCGGCCCTGATCGCGTTCGCCGCTCCGCGCTACATCGCCGAGTCCGAGCGCCAGACCGGCCGCTTCGACATCCCCGGTGCACTGACCTCGACGGTCGGCCTGGTCGCCCTGGTCTACGGCTTCATCCGGGCGGCCTCCGACGGCTGGTCCGACCCGATCACCCTGGGCTCCTTCGCCCTGGGCCTCATCCTGGTGGCCGCGTTCGTGGTCATCGAGCGGACCACCGCCCAGCCGATCACCCCGCTGCACCTGTTCGCCGACCGCAACCGCACCGGCGGCCTGGTGATGATGCTCTGCCTGGCGGCCGCCATGTTCGGCATCTTCTTCTACATCACCCTGTTCGTCCAGGGCCCGCTGGGCTACAGCCCGCTGCGGGCGGGTGTCGCCTTCCTGCCGATCAGCGCGGCGATCATCGTCGCGGCGCAGATCGCCTCGACCTTCCAGGCGAAGCTCGGCCCCAAGCCGTTCATGGCCGGCGGCGCCGCGCTGGTGACCATCGGGCTCACCTGGCTGACCACCCTGAGCGCCGACAGCGGCTACGTCGACGGCGTGCTGATCCCGACCGTCATCTTCGGCTTCGGGATGGGCCTCATCTTCGTGCCGGTGATGCTGCTCGCCGTGGCGGGTGTCGCCGAGCAGGACACCGGCGCAGCCTCGGGCCTGCTCAACTCGATGCAGCAGATCGGCGGCTCGCTCGGCCTGTCGATCCTGACCACGGTGTTCGCGACGGCCGCGGCCGACAAGACGGCCGACCTGATGGCCGCCGCGCCGAAGGACGTCGCGCCGACCAAGGAGCAGGCCGCGGCGATGGGCAACCAGGTGCTGGCGTACGGCATCTCGCAGGGCTTCATCGTGGGTGCCGTGCTGGCCGGGGTCGCCCTGCTGGTCGCGGTCTTCGTGATCAAGGCCAAGGCGAGCGACCTGCCGACCGGGGAAGCGCACGGCGCGATCCTCTGACGCACCGCCACGGCGGTCTCCGGACCGCCCGAACCACGGCGCCGGCCGGGAGCACTCCGCTCCCGGCCGGCGCCGTCGTCGCTCCCCCGCCGCCGCCCGGCCCCCGACCGTGGGGGGAGTCCGGCTGTCGGTCAGTAGTCGTACGAATAGCGCTCCTTGAACCCGACCGCCGAGCAGGAGGCGGCGGGGTGGCGGCCGATCGGGTGCCGCTCCAGGATCTCCCGGGCCCGGGACTCGGCCAGGCTGGTGGCGTACCAGGGCGCCGGACCGTCGGCGAGCGCCCGGCTGATCTCCTGCAGCGCGCAGGTCCGCAGGTCCTCGGGCAGCCGGTCGAGGGCCGGCACCGCGTCCAGCGAGAGGTCCCGGACGTTGCGCAGGTCGATCTGCCGGGTCGGGCTTTTCTCGTAGCGGGCCACGTTCTGCTCGGCGACCATGGCGTCCGGCCCCATCAGCCCGTACACGGCGGCGGTGACGGCCGCGCTGAGCACCACGGCGCGCGGCAGCCAGGAGCCCGAGCGCAGCACGCCGGCGGCGATCACCAGCAGGAAGACCACGCCGAGCCAGATCTCCACGACCAGGACCCACAGCCGCAGCGTGGTCAGCCCGGAGGCGTCCACGTAGTACGACATCCGCAGCAGCGCGGAGCCGACCACCACCAGGGTCAGCACGCAGAGGGTGCCGAGCAGTGCCCGGGTCAGCCGGTGGTCGGCGGGCGTGGAGCGCGGTGCCCACCGCTTGGCCAGCGCCACCACGCCGAGGGTGAGGACGGTGATCACCATCAGCTGCCAGAAGCCCTGCCGGGCGTACTCCGAGCGGCTCATCCCGGTGTTCTTGGTGATCGCGTCGCGGCCGCCCGCCAGCACCACGACCTGGATCACGGTGAAGGTGGCGAACATCAGGTTCAGGGCGGTCAGCGGGAGTGCCCACTCCAGGCGGCCGCGCTCACGGCCGGGCTTGGTGGTCGCGCGGTCCCAGACCCGGGGGCCGGCCGCGAGGTGCGCGAAGCCCAGCACCAGGACGGTCCCCAGCACGAACCGCAGGAACCGGGCCGGCAGGTCGTCGAGTTCGACGGAGGGCGTCAGGTTCGACAGCACGTCACCCATGGCGACGTCGGCACTGGCGAACAGGGCGCCGAAGACGATCAGGAGCACCACCGCGACGGCGGTCGCCTTGAGGATCGGCACGACCTTGTCCCGGGCCGGGTAGTCCCGGCCGCGCAGGGCTTGGAGCGCCCAGGGGAGCGAGGGCACCAGGTGCCAGAGGAAGCCGGGCAGGGCCAGCGTGACGCCCGTCCAGCGGCGCCCGCCGTGCAGCGCGAGCGAGGCCAGTCCGAGGGAGGAGGCGACGGCCAGGAAGGTCGGCCACCCGGCGTCGGAGAGCACGGGGACCACCAGGACGACCGCGGCCAGCACGCTCCACAGCACCGTCCAGGGGCGGACCCGGCGCCCGGCGGCCCTGGCGGAGAGCCCGGCCGTCGCGGTGGCGGCGAGGGCGCAGATCAGCAGGTTGACGCCGACACCCTCCCCCAAGAGCCAGGCGGCGAGCAGGCCCGCGGCCACCGCGGCCAGCAGCACCCGCAGGGTGGCCGGCGACCGGCGGGCGGGGGCGGTCTCGGCCATCAGCCGGTTCGGCGGCAGCGGCTGGGGCCGGAACGGCTGGGGGCCCGGCGGGACCGGCGGAGCGGCGAACGGGGCCGCGAACGGGTCGGCGGGGCGGGCCTCGGCGAAGCCCGCCCCCGCGACGGCCGGTTCCGGGGTGACCGGGGGGTGCGCGTCGGCGGGCGACGGCGTGCCGGGCGACGGCTCGGGTATGGACGAATCGGACATGAGTCACCCTCAACTGGTCAGTGGGCATGCGGAACCAGCCCACGGGGCAGTCCGCCGGCAGGCGCTGGATCGGCGCCGCGACATGACGCAGACTCTAGGGAGGACGATCATTCTGAACAAGTTCAAATCTATCTCGGAGGCCTTGTGTCGCAGATTTGTGACACAAGCGGCCACACGCACGAAGGCCCGGTGGCCACCCGTCACGGGCGGCCACCGGGCCCCTGTCCGGACACCCCCGGACACCATCGTCGGACGTCGTACCGCGCGTCCGTCGCCGCCGTACGGCGGCGCTCCGCCGGCCGCGCGGAGCGGCTCAGCCCTTGACCGAGCCGGCGAGCAGCCCGCGGACGAAGTAGCGCTGCAGGCTGAAGAAGACGATCAGCGGAATGATGATCGACAGGAAGGCACCCGCCGTCAGCAGCTCCCAGCGTCCGCCGAAGGAGCCCGAGAGCTGGGCCAGCCGGACGGTCATCGGGGCCACCTCGGGCGTACCGCCGGCGAAGGTCAGCGCCACCAGCAGGTCGTTCCAGACCCAGAGGAACTCGAAGATCGCGAAGGAGGCCAGCGCCGGCGTGCAGAGCGGCAGCACGATCGAGCGGAAGATCTTGAAGTGCGAGGCACCGTCGACGATCGCCGCCTCCATCAGGTCGCGCGGCAGCTGCGAGATGAAGTTGTGCAGCAGGAAGATCGCCAACGGCATCGCGAACATCGTGTGCGCCAGCCAGACCGGCGCGTACGTCCCGCTCAGGTTGAAGGCGGGGATGATGGTCACCGAGCCCAGGTGCGCCCCGCCGGAGAAGAGCTGGAGCAGCGGGATGAGCGCCATCTGCAGCGGCACCACCTGCAGCGCGAAGATCACGAAGAAGATGACGTCGCTGCCCCGGAACCGCACCCAGGACAGCCCGTAGGCCGCCATGGCGGCCAGCACCAGCGAGAAGACCGTCGCCGGGACGCTGATCGCCAGCGAGTTGACCAGGTAGGGCAGCAGACCGCCGCTGACGCCGAAGCCGCCCTCGAAGAGCACCGTGTGGTAGTTCGACAGGCCCAGGTCGGGGTGGGTGACCACGGTCCACCAGCCGCTCCCGGCGACGTCCTGCTTGGGGCGCAGCGAGGTGACCAGCAGGCCGAGGGTCGGGATCGTCCAGAGCACCGTCACGGCGATCACGAAAACCGAGGCGAGCGGGCTGCTGAAGGCCTTGCGGACCGGCCCCGGGTCGGGGGCCGGCAGTGTCGCGCGTGCGGGTTCGGCGGCCGGGGCCGCGCCGGTCTCGTTCATCGGACGGCACGCTCCTTGCGCAGCTGGAGGATGTTGTAGGCCACCAGCGGCAGCACCCCGAGGAAGAGGATCACCGCGAGGGCGCTGCCCCGGCCCGTGTTGAACTGCACGAAGGACTGGGAGTACATCTCGTTGGCGAGCACCTGGGTGCCGAAGTTGCCGCCGGTCATCGTGCGGACGATGTCGAAGGCCTTCAGCGTGGTGATCATCACCGTGGTGAGCACCACCACCAGGGTGGTGCGGATCATCGGCACGGTGACGAACCAGAACAGCTTCACCCCGCCGGCGCCGTCCAGCCGGGCGGCCTCGGTGACCTCGTCCGGGATCGCGTTGATCGCGGCGGAGAGCACCACCATGGCGAAGCCGGTCTGCACCCACACCATCACGACCATCAGCAGGAAGGTGTTCAGCGGCTGGGAGAGCATCCAGTTCGGCGGGTGGTGCCAGCCCAGGCTGATCGCCAGCTGGCTCATCAGACCGATCTGCGACTGGGAGACGTCCCTGGCGTCGTAGACGAACTTGAAGATGATGCTCGCGCCGACCAGGGAGATCGCCATCGGCATGAAGATCAGCGACTTGTAGACGGCCTGCCCGCGCACCCGGTCGATCAGCAGGGCGAGCAGCAGCCCGAGCCCGGTCGCGGCCAGCGGGGCGACCGCGAGCCAGAGCAGGGTGTTCAGCAGCACGTGCTGGACGGATTCGGTGGTCAGCGCCCAGCCGTAGTTCTTGCCGCCGAGGAACTTGGTGCCGTCGTCGTTGTAGAAGCTCAGGTAGACCGTGCGCACCAGGGGTGCGACCAGCCCGACGATCAGCAGCAGGACGGCGGGGCCGAGGAACAGCACCACGGCGAGCGGGCGGGCGATCCGTCCGGAGGCCCGGCCGGCGACGAAGAAGATCACCAGCAGGATGCCGAGGAAACCCGCGACGGCTCCCACCATGTTGCCGAGCTTGACGCTCGCGTCGGTCCACGCGCCGTCGGCGAGCAGTGCCCTGGTGACGGACATGACTGTTCGTCCTTCCTGGAATCCCGCTCCTCCCCGACGGGGTGCGGTCGGGGCGAGGGGTGGTGACGGCCGGCAGGTGGGCGCCGGTGGGGCGTAGGGGCGGGCGGTGCGGGTGGGTGGCCCCGCACCGCCCTCGGCAGGTGGTCTCGGCCGGTCGGCCCGCCGGTGTGCACCGGCGGGCCGACCGTTCAACTGTTGACGCCGGCCGGCGGTCGGCCGGACCGCCGGTTACTGGGGCCAGGCTGCGTCGATGTCGGCGGTGACCCGCTGGATGGACTGGCCCTCGGCGAACCAGGCGGTCAGCGACTTCCACTCCTGCCCGGAGCCGACCGCGGCCGGCATCAGGTCCGAGGCGTCGAACCGGAAGGTGGCGGTCGGGTCGGTCAGCTTGGAGGCGGAGAGCTGGTCGATCGGGTCGGTGTAGAGGCTCTTGTCCACGCCCTGGTTGGCCGACACCCAGCCGGAGGCCGTCTTCACCCGGCTGCTGGCCCAGTCGGAGCTGGACAGGTAGTTCTGCACGGCCTGGACCTCGGGCCGGTCGGAGAAGGCCGCGAGGAACTCGCCGCCGCCCTCGACCGGGTTCGGGACCGCCGGGTTCACGGCCGGCAGGTGGAAGGCGAAGACGTCGCCGTCCGCCGCGACCTTGGTGCCCTTGGGCCACTGCGCCTTGTAGAAGGAGGCCTGCTGCAGCATCGCGCACTTGCCCGCCAGGATCGGCGCACCGGCGTCCTGGAAGGTGGTGGTGGCGATCGACTTCACGTCGCCGATGCCGCCGTTCACCCAGGCCGGGTTCTGCATCCAGCCGGCCAGCGTCTGCATCGCGGTGGTGATCTTCTCGTCGCTGAACTTCACCTTGTGCTCGACCCACTGGTCGTAGACCTCGCCGCCGTACGAGCCGAGGACGATCTCCTCCAGCCAGTCGGTGGCGGGCCAGCCGGTGGCCGTGCCGGATCCGATGCCGCCGCACCAGGGCTTGGCGCCGCCGGCCTTGGCGAGCTTGTCACTGGCGGCCATCAGGTCGGCCCAGGTCTTCGGCACCTCGATGCCGGCGTCCTTGAAGGTCTTCGGGGAGTACCAGACCAGCGACTTCATGTTGGCGCTCATCGGCGCCGCGTAGAAGGTGCCGTTGACCGAGCCGTAGGTCTTCCAGACCGGGCTCCACTTGTCCTCGTTGGCGACCGTGCCGGCCGGCGGCTTCACGACCTTTCCGGTCTTCACCATCTGGGCCAGCAGGCCGGGCTGCGGGATGATCGCGAAGTCGGGCGCGTTGCCGCCGGTCACCCGGACGGGCAGCTGGGACTCGAAGTCGTTGGAGCCCTCGTAGCTGATCTTGATACCCGTACATTTGCTGAAGTCGGCCCAGGACTTCTCCAGGTTGTCCGACTCCGGGCTGAGGATCGAGGCGAACATCGTCACCTTGGTCCCCGAGTGGCCCGCGTACGGCTGGAACTGCGCGCAGTCACCGGTCAGCGCGGCCGCCGACCCCGAACCTCCGCCCGAGCCACCGGAACCGCCGGAACTGTTGGAGCAGGCTGCGGTGAGCGCCAGGGCCAGAACGGCGGGGGCCACCAGCAGGCGTCGGCGGGCGTTCATCGGCACACCTCGGTCGCGGTCAGGGTGAGGGTCAAAGCGTCCTCCAGGCCAGGGCTTCGGGCAACGGCGATATGGCGGAGCAACACTGCGCTGTACACGAGATCTGTCCGTACCCAGCGGTAGCTGGCTTGAAGACGTTAACGTAATGGCAACCTGGCGCCAAGGTGTCCGTTCGACCTTCATCGGCCAGAGTCGGAGTCGTGACCGACCTGTGCTGGAGCACGCAGCCGTCACCCACGAGCAGCGGCGGGGCACCCCTCGCCGACCCGAGGACGCCCCGCCGCCGCCTTGATCGCACCGGCCGCCCCCTCAGAGCCTGACCGGCAGCTCCTTCAGACTGTTGACCACCAGCGACGGGCTCGGCGACAACTCATGGTCCGGCACCGCCAGCGCCAGCCCCGGGAACCGTTCGAACAGTGCCGGCAGCGCCACCGCCGCCTCCAGCCTCGCCAGCGGAGAACCCGGGCAGACGTGCGGGCCGTGCCCGAACGAGAGGTGCCTGGCCGGGTCCCGGGTGACGTCGAACAGCTCTGCGGTGGCACCGTGCTGCGCCGGGTCCCGGCCGATCGCGTTGTACGAGATCAGCACCGGCTCGCCGCGCGGGATCACCGCCCCGTCGACCTCGACGTCCTCGGTGGTGAAGCGGAACAGGAAGTTGCTCGTCGGCGGGGTCCAGCGGAGCGACTCCTCGACCACCGCCGACCACGGCACCTCCCCCGAGCGGACCAGCGCCAGCTGCTCCGGATGGGTGAGCAGGGCCCGGACGGCGTTGCTGATCAGGTTGACGGTGGTCTCGTGCCCCGCCGCGATGATCACCCGCAGGGTGGCCGCCGCCTCGGCGTCGCCGAGTGCGCCGCCCTCCACGTCCGCCGCGAGCAGGGCGCTGGTCAGGTCGTCCCCGGGCTCGGCCCGGCGGCGTGACACCACCCCGCCGACGAAGGCGTTCAGCGCGGCGATCGTCGCCTGGATCCCGTCGGGGTCGGGGCGGCTGCCGAAGAACCGTTCGTACAGGTCGCGCAGGTGGGCGTGGTCGGCCTCGTCCACCCCCAGCAGCGTGCCGATCACCGTCATCGGCAGCGGGAAGGCGAACGCCGTCTTGAGATCCACCTCGGCCGGCCCGGCCGCCAGAGCGTCCAGCAGCTTCGCCGTGATCGCCTCCACCCGCGGGCGCATCAGCTCCACCCGCCGGGGCGTGAAGGCCTGCGCCACCAGCGCGCGCAGCCGCCGGTGCTCCGCCCCGTCGGTGGTCACCATGCTGGGGCCGGGCACCGCCAGCCCGATCAGCGGCCAGGTCCGCGGCACCTCGCCGCGCTGGAAGGCCGCCCAGTGCCCGGCGTCCTTCACCAGCCGGGGATCGGTCAGCAGCTCCCGCGCCGCCGCGTGCCGCGTCACCGCCCAGGCGGCCACCCCGCCGGGCAGCAGCACGGGCACCGCCGGGCCGGCCGCACGCAGCAGCGCGCCCTCGGCCGCGTTGTCCCGCGCCAGCGGGTCGAGCACGATCGGTCCGGTCATCGGCACACTCCTCGGGTTCGGACATCGGACGGAAGGCAGGGACCGCTCACCCGGCCACGTACCCGGGCGTGAAGGAGACCGGCAGGGCCACCAGACCGCGGACCCAGGGCGAGGGACGCCACACCAGCGCGTGCTCCGCGACCGCCAGCCGCAGGTCCGGCAGCCGGTCCAGCAGCACCTCGATCGCCGTGGTCGCGATCATCTCGGCCACCTCCCGCGCCGGCGACGGACAGCCGTGCTCGCCGTAGGAGTGGCTCAGGTGTGCGCGGTTGCCCTCGGCCGGCGCGCCGTCGGCCAGCCGCACCGACGGGTCGGCGTTCGCCCCGGCCAGCCCCAGCAGCACCAGGTCCCCGGCCGCGATCCGCTGCCCGCCGAGCTGGGTGTCCCTGGTCGCCCAGCGGCCCGCGAAGATCTGCGTCGGGGTGTCCTCCCAGAGCACCTCGTTCAGCGCCTGACCGATGCTGCGCCGCCCGCCCGAGAGCGAGGCCGCGAACCGCTCGTCGGTGAGCATCAGCCGCAGCGCGTTGGAGATCCAGTAGCTGGTGGGCTGGTGGCCGGCGATCAGCAGGACCCGGAGGTCCCACATCAGCTCCACCTCGCCGAGCGCGGCCTCGTGCGCCAGCATCCGGGACGGGATGTCGGAGCCGGGCCACTCCCGCTTCTCCGCGACCAGCCGCTCCATGCCGGCCAGCAGGCGCAGCGCCCCGTCCTGCGCGTCGGGGCCGCCGTCCAGCATCGTCAGCAGGCCCTCGATCAGCTCCGGCGCCTCCTCCTCGCCGAGGCCGAACAGCCGGCAGAGCACCAGCAGCGGCATCCGGTGCGCGTACTGCGCGACCAGGTCCGCCTCGCCGCGGCCGGCGAAGGCGTCGATCAACCCGTCGGCGATCTCCTCGGCGTGCTTCCTGAGCTCGTACTGGTCCACGCCGGCCAGCGCGTCGCCGACGGCGGCGGACCGCCGCCGGTGCTCGGCGCCCTCGGAGTACAGGATCGAGGGCACCGGCGCCGTCATCGGCCTCATCGGCCAGTCCTGCGGGATCGACGGCCAGGCGTTCCAGCGCGCCGAGTCCCGGCCGAAGAGTTGCGGCTGCCCGGTGACGTGCTGCAGCTCGCGGTAGCCGATGACCAGCCAGCCCGGGACTCCCCCGGGCAGCTCGACCGGCGCCACCGGCCCGTGGGCGGCGCGCAGCTCCCGGTACACCTGGGCCGGGTCGGTCTGGAACCGCGGCCCGTACAGCGGGGCCGCGTGGGCGTGCGCCGGGCAGCCCGGCGGCGGGGTCGGGGCGGGCTCGGTCACGGGGTGGTCTCCTCATCGGCCGCGCCCTCCCGCTGGGAGGCCTCGACGCGGGTGTGCAGATGGCGGACGAGTGCGATCAGCACCTGCTTGGCCGACTCGCGGTCCCGGGCGTCGCAGTCCACCAGCGGGACGTCGTCGGGCAGGTCCAGCGCGCGGCGGACCTCGTCCAGGCCGTGCGTCGGCTCGCCGAAGTTGTTGCGGGCGACGATGAACGGGGTGCCGTGGTGCTCCAGCCGGTCGATCGTGTACCAGGACTCCTCCAGGCGCCGGGTGTCCACCAGCACCACCGCGCCGAGCGCCCCGCTGAACAGCCGGTCCCAGAGGAACCAGAACCGCTCCTGCCCGGGCGCGCCGAACAGGTACAGCACGTTCTCGTCCGAGAGGGTGATCCGGCCGAAGTCGAAGGCGACCGTGGTCGACCGCTTGTCCGGCACCGCCGAGGGGTCGTCGACGCCCACGCCCGCCCGGGTCATGGTCTCCTCGGTGTTCAGCGGACGGATCTCGCTGACCGAGCCGACCAGGGTGGTCTTGCCGACGGCGAAGCCGCCCACCACGACGATCTTCATGCCGTTGTCGGCGGTCCCGCGCAGCGGCGCGCGCCCCGGGTGGTGCGCCGTGTCAGAGCTGCTGGAGTCCATCGAGCACCTGCTTCAACGTGTCGAGATCGGGCAGCCGGGCGGCGCCGGGGCGCCGGGCCGGGGAGAAGCGGGGGTGGCGGGCGGTGATCCGGCCCGCCTCCAGCAGGTCGCCGAGCAGGATCTTCACCACGGAGACCGGCATCCTCAGCTCGGCGGCGATCTCCACCACCGCCGTCGGGGCCGAGCAGATCCGCAGGATCCGGGCGAGCTCGGACTGCATGCCGGGGGTCGGGCCGCCCTCCGCGACGATCAGCGTGACCAGGTCGAAGACGTTCTCCGGCGGACGGCTGCGCCCACCGGTGACGGTGTAGAGCCGGTCCGGGCCGTCGTCGCGGCCCCCCGGCGCCAGCCGTGCTCTCATACCGGGCCGGCGCCGGCCGGCCGGCCGTCACCCTCGTCCTGGTCCCGCGGCGGGGCGCTCAGGTGGCTGCCGATCTGCTCGATCAGGCCGTGCATGTTGTGGCCCACCACGCCCACGTCCGCGTCGTCGTCGGTGACCAGGGCCAGGTGCGCGCCCTCGCCGGCCGCGACGATGCACAGGATGCCGCCGTGGAACTCCGTCATCGACTGGCGGACGCCGCCGCTGCGGTCGCCGAACTCGATCGAGGCGCCGTGCGCCAGGCTCTGGATGCCGGAGGCGATGGCGGCGAGCTGGTCCGCCTGATCGGTGTCCAGGGCGGCGGTGTGGCAGAGCTTCAGACCGTCCGCCGAGAGCACCAGGGCGTGCCTGGCGCCGGGCGTCGCGGTCAGCAGGTTCTCCAACAGCCAGTCGAGGTCACGGCCGGTCGCGCTGCTCATCAGGAGTCGTCCTTCGGGGGTACGGGGGAATCGTCGGGTGTGTCCTGGCCCTGCAGGGCCTTGCGGAAGGCCCCGAACCGGGCGGCCCGCACGGCGGCGGTCCCTTCGGGGGAGGTCTGCACGGGGGCGGTCCGGTCGGGGGCGGCGGCCTGCGGCGGCGCGGATGCGGCGGGGGGCGTCCCGCCGGGAAGCGTCGTCGCGGACAGCGTCGCGGCCGCGAGGGTCTGGCCGCGGCGGCGCTGCGGCAGGCCGCCGTCGGTGACGGGCCCGTTCCCGGGCCCGTTCCCCGGCCCGGCGGTGTCGCCGGGCACGGCGGCCGCCGCCGGTGCCGGGACGGGGGCGGTGACAGGAGCGGACGCGGGGGCGGTGACGGAGGCGGGGTCCGGGGCCCGACGGGCGGGCGGCGGCTCGGTGGCCGGCGGGTGGGTGATCAACTGCTGCGGGATCAGCATCACCACGCCCGTACCGCCCCGGGCGGACGGCCGGAAGGAGATCGTCAGCCCGTGCTTGCGGGCCAGCGAGCCGACCACCGCCAAACCGATCCGGGTGCCCGCCGACAGCGCGCCGAGGTCGAGCGGCTCGCCGGAGACCGCCCGCTCGGCCCGGCGCAGCCAGCTGTCGCCGAGGCCGAGGCCGCCGTCCTCCACGGTGATCACCAGCCCGGCGTACGCCTCCTCCACGTAGACGTGCACCTCGGCCGGCGGCGCGGAGAAGTTGGCGGCGTTGTCGAGGAGTTCGGCGAGCGCGTGCATCACGCCCTCGGCGGCGTACCCGGCGACGGCGGCGGTGCTGGCGTTGTGCAGCCGCACCCGCTGGTAGGCGCCGATCCGGCCGAGCGCGCCGCGCAGCACGGACTCCACGCCGATCGGCTTGGTCCAGCGCCGGCCGGAGCGGGCACCGGTGAGGACGGCGATGCTGTCGGCCAGCCGGCCCGCCTGGGCGGTGGAGTGGTCGAGCCGCAGCAGATCGCCGAGGACGTCCTCGTCGTGCCGGTGCTGCATCTCCCGCAGGTCGGCGTGCATGCTGGTGGCCAGCGCCTGGACCCGCCCGGCGGCGGTGGCGCAGACCGCGAGCGCGGCCGCCCGCTCGCGCTCCCCGCGCCCGACCTGTTCGGCGACGGTGCGCAGGACGGCGATCTGTGGGTGGCGGCGGTGCTCGGCGAGCGCGGTGTCCACGGAGGCGCCGGTGCGCAGCCGTTCGATCACGGCGGGGAGGATCTCGTCGGTCAGCCGGAGCAGGTCGCGGCGTTCGGCGCGCCGGGTCTCGGCCTCCTTCTCGGCCCGTGCCAGTTCGTCCTGGGCGACGGCCAGGGTGGCCAGGGCGGTGTCGCGCTCCTTGCGGGCGGCCTCGGCGGCGGCGGTGGACGCGGCGGTCCGCGCATGGGCACCCGCCGCCTCGTCCCGGGCGTCCACCAGTTCGTCCTGGCGGGCGGCCAGTTCGGCGGCGAGGCGGCGGGCCCGCTCGGTGGCGCCGGCGGCGAGGCCGACCGCGATGCACCACAGGACGACGACGGCGCAGACGGCGCCGGCGGTCAGCGGCTGGTCCGCGGCGATCGCCCGGGCCACCGCCACCGGGCCGGCGACCGCGGCCGGCAGCACCGCGGCGGCGGTCAGGGCGATGGTGCGCGGGGCCGGTCGCGGGCGGGGCCCGACGGCGGGTCTCGTGCGTGCTCTCATCAGTCCGGTCCTCGGCTGCAGGCGTCGACGGCGGGGCGGGCGACAGCGCGCAACCGCCCGGAGGGCACGCTGCCGTGGGCCTCCGGGCGGTTGTTCGATCTGCGCGGTCGGAAGATCATATCCATTCATGTGAGGTGCTCGACCGACCAGTTGACGGCCAGTACGGGAACACCGGGATCGGGCCTGCCGACACCCCCGGCCGGGGGTCCGGGCCCGGCGGCGCCGCACCGCCGGGCGGGCCGGGTCACCCTCGGGGCGCCCCGCCGGTCAGCCCGCCGACTCGGTCAGCCGGGCCTCGACGGCCCGCCGCACCGCCGCGAAGTCCAGCCCGTGATCCGCGATCACCCGGGCGCCGAGCCCCTGCCCCTCGCGCAGCAGGCCGAGCAGCAGGTGGCCGACCGCGATGTGACCGGAGCCGAGCCGGATCGATTCGCGCAGCGACAGCTCCAGGGTCTTCTTCGCCCGGGAGGTGAACGGACTGCGGCCGCCGGCCTTGAACCAGCCGCGGCCGCGGCGCTCCTCCCCCTTCGCCGGCCCGTCCAGCGCGCCCTCGCCGAAGGCGGCCTCGACCGCCTCCCGGACGGCGTCCAGGTCCACCCCGATGGCGGCGAGCGCCTGTGCGTCGTCGCCGGAGCCGAGCAGCCGGACCACGGCGGCCCGGGCGGTGGCCAGGTCGAGCCCGGCGTCGACGAGCACCTGCGCGGAGGGGTCGTCGGCCTGCCCCAGCATGCCGAGCAGCAGGTGCTCGGTGCCCACGTGGTCGTGCCGGAGCGCGGCGGCCTCCTCCCTGGCCTGCACGACCGTCCCGCGCGCGGCGACGGTGAATCGTTCGAACATCTCAGCCTCCGTCCTTCTCGTCCGTACCGAAACCGCGTCGGCCGTACTTCTTGTGGACCGCCTGCCGACTGACGCCGAGGCAGGTCGCGATGTCCTTCGCGATGTCCTGCCAGGACCAGCCCTGGCCGCGGGCGTTGCCGACCTGGAGGTCCTCCAGGCGGTCCGCCAGGTCGCGCAGGGCGCGGACCGCCCGCAGGCCCACGGCGGGGTCACGACTGCTCGCGGCTGCCGCGAGTTCCTTGGTGTCGCTCATGGTGTCAACCTAGGTTGACAGTCGCGCCCTGTCAACCCAGGTTGACACTTCAGGCCGGGCCGCCGAACCGGGCCGCCAGCGCCTCCTCGAAGGTGCCCCGCCCGTCCGCGTGCTCCGGGGTCAGGTTCCCGCCCGCCCGCAACCTCCGGAACGTCTCCCCCGGCAGCCGTACGGGCAGCAGCACCCGGCGCAGCCCCGCCGCCCGCAGGTAGGCCCGCGCCGCCTCCTCGTACCCGATCACCCTCGGCCCGCCCAGCTCCGGCGCGTACCCGACCGGCTCCCGCCCACCAGCTCGACCAGCCGGGCCGCCACCTCCCGGACGTCCACCGGCTGGAACCTCACCCCCGCCGCCACCGGCACCACCGGGGACTTCGCGGTCACCCGCAGCACCGACAGCAGCAGGTCGTGGAATTGGGTGGCCCGCAGGATCGTCCAGCCCAGCCCCGACTCCCGGACCAGTCGCTCGGCCGCCAGCTTCGCCCGGTAGTAGCCCAGCGGCACCCGGTCCACGCCGACGATCGAGACGTACACCAGGTGCGGCACCCCGGCCCGGCGCGCCGCCGCCACCAGGTTCGCCGTGGCCGTGACGTCCGCCTTCCCCCGGGTGGTGGCGCAGTCGACCACCGCCGAGACGCCGGCCACCGCCGCGTCCACCCCCGCCCCGGTCGCGAGGTCCCCCACCGCCCAGGCGTGCCCGCCCCCGGAGTGCTCCCGCCGGCTCAGCACCCGCACCTCGCACCCCTGCGCGAGCAGCAGCCGGACCACCTCCCGCCCCAGCGTGCCGGTACCGCCGGTCACCAGAATCGGCTTCATGACTGTCCCTTCTCCCGTCGTCCTTCGACAAGAACGACCGGACAGCCCGCCGGAACGTGACATCCCCCCGGGCGGGGGATGCCCGGACCGGCCACGCGCCGCCCGGGCGGGCAGCGCGAAGGGCGCCGACCGGTGGTCGGCGCCCTTCGTCACACTGCGGTACCGCGAGCGGTCGCGGCCCGGCCTCCCCGGCGGGCGGAACTCAGCACCGGGGCACGCGGGCCGCGCCCGGGATCAGCTGCAGCCGCTGGTCGAGCCGCAGCCCTCGCACAGGTAGCAACTGCCCGCGCGGCGCATCTTGGTGCCGCAGGAGAAGCAGAGCGGGGCGTCCGCGTTCAGGCCGAGCTGGATCTCCATCAGTTCGGTGGAGTTGTGGGCCTGGGCCGGGGCGGCCTTCGGCGCCTCGACGGCGGCGGGCTTGGCGGCCACCACCGGCTCCGCGGCGCGGGGGGCGGACTGGGCCAGGCCCTCGACGTCCAGCTCCTCGGCCTCCAGCGGCTCGTACGAGCCGGTGTCCAGGTGCCGCTGACGCTCCTCGACCGAGTGGATGCCGAGCGCGGAGCGGGTCTCGAAGGGCAGGAAGTCCAGCGCCAGGCGGCGGAAGATGTAGTCGACGATCGACTGCGCCATGCGCACGTCCGGGTCGTCCGTGAGGCCGGCCGGCTCGAAGCGCATGTTGGTGAACTTCGAGACGTACGTCTCCAGCGGGACGCCGTACTGCAGGCCGACCGAGACGGCGATCGAGAAGGCGTCCATCATGCCCGCGAGGGTCGAGCCCTGCTTGGACATCTTCAGGAAGACCTCGCCGAGACCGTCGTCCGGGTAGGAGTTGGCGGTCATGTAGCCCTCGGCGCCACCCACCGTGAAGGAGGTGGTGATGCCCGGGCGGCCCTTGGGGAGGCGCTTGCGGACGGGGCGGTACTCGACGACCTTCTCGACCACCGGGGCTGCCTCGGCCTTGGGGGCCTCGGCGGCGGGGGTCTTGGTCTTGGCCGAGAGCGGCTGACCGACCTTGCAGTTGTCGCGGTAGATCGCGAGCGCCTTGACGCCGAGCTTCCACGCCTCGAAGTAGATCTCCTCGATCTCCTCGACGGTGGCGACCTCGGGCATGTTCACCGTCTTGGAGATGGCGCCGGAGATCCACGGCTGGATCGCCGCCATCATCCGCACGTGACCCATCGCCGAGATGACCCGCTCGCCCATCGCGCAGTCGAACACCTCGTAGTGCTCGGGCTTCAGGCTCGGGGCGTCCACCACGTTGCCGTGCTCGGCGATGTGGGCGACGACCGCCTCGACCTGCTCCGGCTGGTAGCCGAGGCGCTTCAGGGCGCGCGGCACGGTGCCGTTGACGATCTGCATCGAGCCGCCGCCGACCAGCTTCTTGAACTTGACCAGGGCGAGGTCGGGCTCGACGCCGGTGGTGTCGCAGTCCATCATCAGGCCGATGGTGCCGGTCGGGGCGAGCACCGACGCCTGGGCGTTGCGGAAGCCGTTCTGCGCACCGATCCGCAGCACGTCCTGCCAGGTCTCGGTGGCGGCGGCCCAGACCGGGGCGTCCAGCTCGTCGACCGGCACGGCGGCGGAGTTGGCATCGGCGTGCTGCTTCATGACCCGCTGGTGCGGGGCCGCGTTGCGGGCGTAGCCGTCGTACGGGCCGACCACGCCGGCCAGCTCGGCGCCGCGGCGGTAGGCGGTGCCGGTCATCAGCGAGGTGATGGCGCCGGCGAGCGCGCGGCCGCCCTCGGAGTCGTACGCGTGGCCGGTCGCCATCAGCAGGGCGCCGAGGTTGGCGTAGCCGATGCCGAGCTGGCGGTAGGCGCGGGTGGTCTCGCCGATCTTCTCGGTGGGGAAGTCGGCGAAGCAGATGGAGATGTCCATCGCGGTGATGACCAGCTCGACGACCTTGGCGAAGCGCTCGGCGTCGAAGGAGTCGTCGTCGCGCAGGAACTTCATCAGGTTCAGCGAGGCGAGGTTGCAGCTGGAGTTGTCCAGGTGCATGTACTCGGAGCAGGGGTTGGACGCGTTGATGCGGCCGGACTCCGGGCAAGTGTGCCAGTGGTTGATCGTCGAGTCGTACTGGATGCCGGGGTCGGCGCAGGCCCAGGCGGCCTCGGCCATCTTGCGGAAGAGCTTCTTCGCGTCGACGGTCTCGATGACCTCGCCGGTCATCCGGGCGCGCAGGCCGAACTCGGTGCCGTTCTCGACCGCGGTCATGAACTCGTCGGAGACCCGGACCGAGTTGTTGGCGTTCTGGTACTGGACGGAGGTGATGTCGTCCCCGCCGAGGTCCATGTCGAAGCCCGCGTCGCGCAGCGCGCGGATCTTCTCCTCCTCCTTCACCTTGGTCTCGATGAAGGCCTCGACGTCCGGGTGGTCCACGTCCAGGACGACCATCTTGGCCGCGCGCCGGGTGGCGCCGCCCGACTTGATGGTGCCGGCGGAGGCGTCGGCGCCGCGCATGAAGGAGACCGGGCCGGAGGCGTTGCCGCCGGAGGAGAGCAGTTCCTTGGAGGAACGGATCCGGGAGAGGTTCAGGCCGGCGCCGGAGCCGCCCTTGAAGATCATGCCCTCTTCCTTGTACCAGTCGAGGATCGACTCCATGGAGTCGTCGACGGCCAGGATGAAGCAGGCGGAGACCTGCTGGGGCTGCTTGGTGCCGACGTTGAACCAGACCGGCGAGTTGAAGCTGAAGATCTGGTGGAGCAGCGCGTAGGTGAGCTCGTGCTCGAAGACCTCGGCGTCCTCCGGGGCGGAGAAGTAACCGTTCTTCTCGCCGGCGGCGCGGTAGGTGAGCACCACGCGGTCGATGATCTGCTTGAGGCTCCACTCGCGCTGCGGGCTGCCGACGGCGCCGCGGAAGTACTTGGAGGTGACGATGTTCACGGCGTTCACCGACCAGGAGTCGGGGAACTCCACGCCGCGCTGCTCGAAGTTGATCGAGCCGTCGCGCCAGTTGGTCATGACGACGTCGCGGCGCTCCCAGGTGACCTCGTCGTAGGGGTGCACGCCAGGGGTGGTGTGGATGCGCTCGATCCGCAGGCCGCCCTTCGTCGCCTTGCCGGCGGCGCCCTTGGCGGCCTTCTCGGACTTGGACCCGCGTGCGGAACCGCTCGTCGTGTCTGTCACTTCTCGCTCCTCCTCCTGGGCAAACGCCCTCGGCGCCCCTTTGCTTCCGGGGTGCCGCTGGTTCGCTTCTCCTGGTGTGCGGACAGCCGGGTCGCCGGCTGCTACCGCACGGTTTGTGGTGTTCTGTGCCCAGATTTCGGGCACGCGTCAGCCCCGGAGGGCCGGTCGGTACGGTTGTAGTACGTCGGTGTTACGCCGCCGCGTCGATGGACGCACCGGTTGGGGTCGTGCGGGTGCCGCCGGTCAGGACGCGGCGGCGGGGGCCGGCACCGGGGCGCCGCCCTCCAGGGCGAAGGCCTGCTCGGCGCGGAGTTCCGCGATGGCGGCCTCGAAGTCTTCGAGTCCGTCGTACGCCCGGTACACGCTGGCGAAGCGCAGGTAGGCGACCACGTCGAGGTCCTTGAGCGGACCGAGTATGGCGAGCCCGACGTCGTGTGTCGAGAGTTCGGCACTGCCGCTGGCCCGCAGGCACTCCTCGACCCGCTGGCCGAGCTGGGCGAGGGCGTCCTCGGTGACCGGGCGGCCCTGGCAGGCCTTGCGGACCCCGGAGATGACCTTCTCCCGGCTGAACGGCTCGGTGACGCCGCTGCGCTTGACGACCATCAGCGCGGCCGTCTCCACCGTGGTGAATCGGCGGCTGCAGTCGGGGCACTGGCGGCGGCGGCGGATCGAGCTGCCGTCGTCGGTGGTGCGACTGTCGACGACGCGACTGTCGGAGTGCCTACAGAAGGGGCAGTGCACCTGAGGATTCCCTCCCTGGCATGACGTGCGGACCCCGACGAGTCTACGCGATGCGAGGGGGTCGACCACAACTTGTGGGTCCGAGGAGCACTCTAGCCACTAGATCTAGGTCTTGGGGGGATCCGGCCACCCAGGCGCGCCGCCCCGGATTAGACTTGTGCAGTCGAACATTTAATCGATGTACAACAAAGCCTTGATCGAGTGTGTCAACTCTCGAATAATTCACTCGAACGTGTGTTTGGCGCAACCTTTCGATAGGTGGTGCCGTTGGGCTGGAAAAGGGGAGGACATCCGTCGAGAGGGGCCGCCGTGAACACGATCGAAAGCAACACCATCCCGGTGCAGGAACACACCCAGCTCAAGGTGGGGCAGCGCACCACGAACCAGAGTGTGGACCACAGCATGGACCGTAGCGAAGACCACCGCCAGGCCGGCCCGGCCGTCCCCGGCGTGAGCCGCGTCCCCGACCAGCCGATCGAGCACTCCAGCACCCAGGACGCCGCTCTCGGCCACCCGGCACCCACCCGCTCGCTGCCCGGCCGCCCGCCCGGCATCCGCACCGACGAGGCCGGGCTGACCGAACGCCAGCGCCGGGTCATCGAGGTCATCAGGGACTCCGTCCAGCGCCGGGGCTACCCGCCGAGCATGCGCGAGATCGGCCAGGCCGTCGGCCTGTCCAGCACCTCCTCGGTCGCCCACCAGCTGATGGCCCTGGAGCGCAAGGGGTTCCTGCGCCGCGACCCGCACCGCCCGCGGGCCTACGAGGTGCGCGGGGTCGAGGTCGCCCGGCCCAACACCGCCGAGACGGCGGGCCGCCCGTCCACCTCGTACGTGCCGCTGGTCGGCCGGATCGCGGCCGGTGGCCCGATCCTCGCCGAGCAGACCGTCGAGGACGTCTTCCCGCTCCCCCGTCAGCTGGTCGGCGAGGGCGAGCTCTTCGCCCTGACCGTGCGCGGCGACTCGATGATCGAGGCCGCCATCTGCGACGGCGACTGGGTCACCGTCCGCCGCCAGCCGGTCGCCGAGAACGGCGACATCGTGGCCGCCATGATCGACGGTGAGGCCACCGTCAAGCGCCTCAAGCGCGAGGACGGGCGGATCTGGCTGATGCCGCACAACCCGGCCTACGACCCCATCCCCGGCGACAACGCGACCATCCTGGGCAAGGTCGTGGCGGTGCTGCGCCGGCTCTGACCCGCCGGCGGGGAGCACCGCCGGACCGCCGGCCGGGCCCAGCTGAGCCGACCACAGATGAGGGGGACTCCGGTCGCAGCCGGAGCCCCCTCTGTCATGCCCGCCCGCCCCGGGCCGCCAGGGGCGGCCCCGAACGACCCGGAACCGCCGCTCAGCCGCGCTTGGCGACCGGACGCGGCTCCGGGGCCGAGGCGTCGATCGCGGCCAGCGAGCGCCGCACCTGGTTGCGGTCGGTGGTGTACCAGAACTCCGGCATCGACGAACGGAAGTAGCTGCCGTACCGGGCGGTGGCCAGCCTCGGGTCCAGCACCGCCACCACCCCGCGGTCGTCCACGGCCCGCACCAGCCGGCCGGCGCCCTGCGCCATCAGCAGCGCCGCATGGTTGGCCGCGACCGCCATGAAGCCGTTGCCGCCCGCCTCCTCAACCGCCTTCTGCCGGGCACTCATCAGCGGATCGTCCGGCCGTGGGAACGGGATCCGGTCCATCACCACCAGTTGGCAGGCGGAGCCCGGCACGTCGACGCCCTGCCAGAGCGAGAGGGTGCCGAACAGGCAGGCCTCCGGCTCGGAGGCGAAGTCGCGGATCAGCTCGCCGAGGGTGTCCTCGCCCTGCAGCAGGATCCGGTTGTCCAGCCGCTCGCGCATCGCCTCGGCCGCCGCCTGCGCCGCCCGCATCGAGGAGAACAGCCCGAGGGTGCGGCCGCCGGCCGCGCCGATCAGCTCCTCCAGCTCGGCCAGCATCTCCGGCCGGTCGGGCTCGCGGCCCGGCGGGGGCAGGTGCTTGGCGACGTAGAGGATGCCCTGCTTGGGATAGTCGAAGGGCGAGCCCACGTCGATCCCGCGCCAGTACGGCGGGGTGTCCTCACCGAACTCCGGCTCCGGGTCCTGAGGGGTGCGGACGTCCGCCAGCCGGCCCTCGCCGGGCAGGCCGAGCGAGCCGGCCACCCCGTTGAAGTCACCGCCCAGCTTGAGGGTGGCCGAGGTGAGGACGACCGAGCGCTCCTTGTAGAGGTTCTCCCGCAGCAGCCCGGCGACGTTCAGCGGCGCCACCCGCAGCGAGGCCGTGCCGGGGCCGAAGCGGTCGGAGCGCTCGATCCAGACCACGTCGTACTCGGACTCGGCGAGCAGCCGCTCGGCCGTCTCGTGCAGGGTGTCGGCGGAGGCCATCGCCTGCTTGCGGACGGCGTCCTCGTCGGTGAGGGCCTTGTCCCTGGTCTCCCCCAGCGAGGTGATCACCTGCCGGGCGGCGTCCCGGATCGCCGAGACCGCGTAGGAGAGGTACTCGGGCAGTTCCTCGACCCGGCCGGGCTGCGCCGTCTCCATCAGCCCGTGGTAGCTCTCGGCGGCCGCCTGGAGGGCGTCCACCGCCTTCTCGTTGGCCAGCCGGGCGGCCCGCTTCACCGCCCGGTTCACGGCGCCGACGGTCAGCTCGGCGGTGGCCGCGCCGGTCACCCGGTTCACCAGCTCGTGCGCCTCGTCGACGATCAGCATGGCGTGCTCGGGCAGCACCGGCGCGCCCTCGATCGCGTCGATCGCCAGCATCGCGTGGTTGGTGACGACGACGTCCGCCAGCTTGGCCCGCTCGCGGGCCTTCTCGGCGAAGCACTCCTGGCCGTACGCGCATCTGGTCGCGCCCAGGCACTCCTTGGAGGTGACCGAGAGCTGGGCCCAGGCCTTGTCGGAGACGCCGGGGGTGAGGTCGTCGCGGTCGCCGGTCTCGGTCTCGTCGGCCCATTCCCGCAGCCGCAGGACGTCCCGGCCGAGCTTGCCGGTGGGGCCGCCGAGCGCCTCGACCGGGTCGAACAGCCCCTCGCCCTCCTCGCTCGGGGTGCCCTCGTGCGCCCGGTGCAGGCAGAGGTAGTTGGAGCGGCCCTTGAGCATCGCGAACTGCGGGCGGCGGCGCAGCACCGGGTGCAGCGCGTCGACCGTCCGGGGCAAGTCCCGTTCCACCAGCTGGCGCTGGAGCGCGAGGGTGGCCGTGGCGACCACCACCTTGTCGCCGTGCGCGAGCGCCGGCACCAGGTAGGCGAGGGACTTTCCGGTGCCGGTGCCGGCCTGGACGAGCAGGTGCTCGCCGTGGTCGACGGCGTCGGCCACGGCCTCGGCCATCCGGACCTGGCCGGGGCGCTCCACGCCGCCGACCGCGGCCACGGCGGCGTGCAGCAGGTCCGGCAGGCGGGAGCGCTTCACCGCGGGTGCGTCGGCGGGCTCGGCCTCGTCGTCACCGGGCAGGGGCTGGGGTTGGGAGTCGTTCGTCATCGCCCTCCCACCCTACGGCGCGGCACTGACAATCCGGCTCCGCTGCCCGGGCATCGCCGCCAGCACGCCGGGGTGCAGCGCGTTGGGCACCTGTCCGTGCACGGCCGCGTGCGGCCGCTCCGGGCGGTCCCGGTAGCCGTCGAGCAGGAGCCGGTTGCGGTTGAGGCAGAGCCGGTCGATGGCCGGCAGGAACAGGTCGAAGAGTTCGAAGCGCTCGCGCAGCTCGGGGAAGCGGGCCTGGTAGCGCAGGATCTCCTCGCGCAGCAGCGCCCAGAACTCGGCCTCGGGCAGGCCGAGCTGCTGGTCGAGCAGCGGCGCGAGGTAGCGGTAGACGCCGATGAAGAGGCCGGAGTGCAGGAACTGGCAGAGGAAGTCCGGCCGGTCGCGCAGCAGGACGCCGGCCACCTCCGCGGGGATGCCGCGCAGCTCGGGCAGGTCCTGGTCGCTGAGGTTGACGTCGTCGACGAAGTCCTTGACGGCCAGCCGGACGGGCACGTCGTGCGCGTCGAACACCACGATGGCGTTCTCGCCGTGCGGGGAGAAGACGGTGCCGTAGCGGTACAGGAAGTGCAGCAGCGGCGGGAGCATCGCGCCGAACAGCCGGCTCACCCACTCCCGCGGGCCGAGCCCGGAGCGGGCGATCAGCTCGGCGGTCAGCGCCCGGCCGTCCCGGCCGCACTGCAGCAGGGCGGCCAGCGTGCGGGCCCGCTCGCCCGGGTCGAGGGAGGGCCCGAGCGGCTCCCGCCAGATCGCCCCGAGCAGTTCCTTGTACTGGTAGGGCGCCTCGGGCAGCTCCCGGTAGACCGGGTGGTCGACGGTGACGGAGGCGATCTCGCCGAGCAGGATCACCCGGCACTCGTCCCGCAGGAAGGCGTCGCCGTCCCGCAGCCCGTGGATCCAGCCGGTCACGGCCGGCGCCACCAGGGTGCGCTCGGTCGGCAGGCCGCGCCAGACCAGGGTGTTGAGGATGGCGAGCGGCAGTTTCACGGTGCAGCGGTCCGGCCGGCTGACGTTGAAGAAGGAGCGGATGGACTGCTGGGGCAGCCGCAGGTCTCCGTCGGAGGGCAGCGGCACGATCTCCCCCGCGGCGATCCAGGGGGCGAAGAGCGGCACCACCGTCTCGTCCCACTGCCAGGGGTGCACCGGCAGCAGCAGGTAGTCCTCGGCCCTGTCGCCGAGCACCGCGCGCAGTGCGGCGGGGTCGTCCAGCTCGGCCCGGTACAGCTGCTCCGGGGTCTCCAGGCCGGGCACCCCGCGGTAGGCGGCGAGCCGCTTGTGCACGGCGATCCAGGGCAGCGGCCGGGGGGTGCGGGCCTCCGGGGCCCAGCGGGCGGCGTCGGCGGCGGAGAAGCCGAGCCGGCCCTTGTTGGGCACGATCCAGGGGTGCCCGCCCTGGCGGCCCTCCAGCTCGGTGTGGCCGAGGTCGGCCAGCTCGGCGGCGGTCGGCGCGGTGGCCAGCTGGTGGGCGTCGGCGAGCAGCGTGGCGGTGAGCTCGCGGACCAGGTGGCCGGTGGTGTCGCCGCCGAGGCCGAGTTCGTGGCGGGCGAACTGGACGAAGCGCAGCGGGTCCAGGTCGGGGTCGTGCGAGCAGTGCAGGGAGGCCGGGTCGACCTGCCAGCTCCCGTAGGCACCGCGGCGGGCGGTGAAGCGGTAGGTCACCGCGCCGGGCAGGGTGAGCAGGTGGCGGCCGTCGGCCTCGGCGACCGGGGTGACGAGCTCCTCGTACGCGAACTCCCCCAGCATCTTGGCCAGCATCGCCCGGCGGGCCCGCTGCCAGTGCTCCGGGGTGAGCTGCGGGGGCAGGTACAGCGGCGGCTCAGCGGCTGGCTGCTGCGGCACGGGGCCACTCCTGGGGTCGTGGGAAGCCTGTGGTGGTCGGGGCGGTGGTGCCGGATCCGCCGCCACCGGCCGCGGTGTGCGGGGCGGCCACGGGCGGGGCGAAGCCGGTCCAGGCGGTGCGGGCGGGCAGCCGGTGGACGGTCCGGCCGGCGACGGCGTTGAGGATCACGGCGGCCCGGTGCGCTCCGAGCCCGAGGTCGGGGGTGCCGACGCCGTGGGTGTGCAGTTCGGCGTTCTGAACGTACAGCCCGCCGGTCAACTCCGGGAGAGTGGCGACACGGTGGTCCAGGCCGACCCGGTAGCGGCCGGTCCCGTCCCAGTCGATCAGGTCGGCCAGCGGCCCGAGCGCGGCCGGACGGGCGGCCCGGTAGCCGGTGGCGAGCACCACGGCGTCGGTGCGCAGCACGTGCTCGGCGGCCGAGTCGACGTGCCGGCAGCGCAGTTCGAGGCCCTCGCCGCCGGGGGCCGGCCGGGCGTCGGTGACCGCGGTGCCGGGGGTGATCTCCACCGGGGCCGAGTCGATCGGGCGGCCGATCGTCCGCTCGTACAGGTGGTCGTGGATCTCGGCGAGCGTCTCGGCGCTGGCGGCCTTGTGCAACTGCCACTGGGCGGTGACCAGTTCGTCGCGGACGGCGGCGGGCAGCGCGTGGAAGTACCGGGTGTAGTCGGGGGTGAAGTGCTCCAGGCCGAGCTTGGAGTACTCCATCGGGGCCAGCGCCCGGGTGCGGGTGAGCCAGCGCAGCCGGGTGCCGTCCTCGCCGCGCCGGCGCAGCAGGTCCAGGAAGACCTCCGCGCCGGACTGCCCGGAGCCGACCACGGTGATGTCCCGGGCGTCGTCCAGCTCGCGCCGGCGGTCCAGGTAGTCCGCCGAGTGCCAGGCCCGCCGATGCCCCGCCAGCGCGCCGAAGGCCTCCGGCAGCACCGGGCGGGTACCGACCCCGAGGACGACGTTGCGGGCGCGCACCGTCCGCCGGGCGCCGGTGGTGGTGTCGGTCAGCTCGGCCGCGAACAGACCGCCGGTCCAGCGCAGCGCGGTGACCTCGGTGCCGAACCGGCAGGCGGGCAGGCGTTCGGCGGCCCAGCGGCAGTAGTGGTCGTACTCGCGGCGGGGCAGCTGGAAGCGCTCGGCGAAGTAGAACGGGAAGAGCCGGTCCTGCTCGCGCAGGTAGTTGAGGAAGGACCAGGGGCTGGTCGGGTCGACCAGCGAGACCAGGTCGGCGAGGAAGGGCACCTGCATCCGGGCGCCTTCGACCAGCATCCCCGGGTGCCAGCGGAACTCCGGACGGGCCTCGCAGAACAGCGTGCTCAGGCCGGCGGCCCCGTCCGCCAGCGCGGCGAGCGAGAGGTTGAAGGGGCCGATGCCGACGCCGAGCAGGTCGTAGGGGTCGGGGGTGGGCGTTTCCATGTCGGAGGGGGATTCCTAGGGGAGGGGCGGCGGCGCCTGGGCCGGGCGGCCGGGCGGGCGTTGGCGGATCATCAGGGCGGCGCGCTTGGTGGGCAGGTCGAGTTCGGCGGTGAGCCGGAACCCGGCCCGCTCGAAGGCCCGGACGGACGGCAGGTTGCGCACGTCGGGTTCGGCGACCACCCGGGTGCAGCGCGGGCGGACCCGCAGGATCCGCTCCGCGACGGCGTCCAGCAGCATCGTGCCGAGGCCCCGGCCGCGGGCCCGGGACGGGCCGAGCAGCAGGTGGACCCCGGTGTCGTGCGGGCGGGCCGGGTAGTGGCGGGCGAGCGGGTCCAGGTCGGCCCGGTAGACCTCCCAGTAGCTCATCGGCGTGCCGTCCAGCAGGCCCATGCAGGGCACGCTGCGGCCGTCGCCCTCCAGTTGTCCGCGCAGGTGGTGCTCGGTGGTGGCGGGCGGCCCGTCGAGCTCCCAGAAGGCGGCCACCTCGGGGTCGTTCATCCAGCCGACGAGCAGGCCGAGGTCGGGGGCGAGCCGGACGGGCCGCAGCCGGAAGTCGCCCGCGTCGGTGGGCATGGTGCCCCACCGGGCGATGCCGTCGAGCAGGTCGGCGGGGGCGCGGGGCGCCGGCGGTGCGACCCGGACCGGCGCTCCCGTCCAGGAGCCGGCCGTCACGCGGCGGCCACCGGGTTGGGGATGTCCACGTACACCGACTGGGTCTCGACCGGGCCGACCAGTTCGTCCAGGCCGTTCAGCCTGGTGAGCAGGTTGGCCTTGCAGCGCAGGGTGGCGGAGCCCAGCAGGTGGGCGGGCAGCGCGGAGCCGGTGGCCGCGGCCCGGGGGCCGGCCAGGAAGCGCCGCAGGGCGGCGAGCAGGACCTGCTCGTCGGCGAGCCGCTGGGAGCCGAGGGCGCCGATCAGGCCCAGCACGTGATTGATGCCGAGGTAGTAGGCGAAGCGCTCGTCGGCGGTGGCGTCGGCGACGAAGGTGTCGCTGTCCTCGCCGAGGCCGGGCAGCCGGGCGTGCAGCCGCCCGGCGTGCGAGGCGCGGAAGTAGTAGCCCTGGTTGTCCCGGTAGCGGCCGCCGACCGGCCAGCCGACGGCGTCCAGCAGCACGAGGCTGTTCTGCTGGTGGGCCTCCAGGGCGATGCCGGCCCGGCCGTCCAGCCAGAGCACCGGCAGCACGACGGCGTCCAGGTAGCGCAGGAACCACTCGGTGGCCACCGTCCGGAGCGGCCGGCCGCAGCGCGCGGACAGCGCCCGCAGCACATCGCCCAGCCGGCTGCGGACCGGTCCTTCGCCGCCCAGCGGCTGCTCGGCCACCAGGCCGGCCACGCAGAGCGCGCGCTGGTCCTGGCCGAAGGGCTGCTGCCGCAGGACGGTGTCCAGACCGCTGGGGTCGGCGGGGCCGTCCTGGCCCGCGCCGGGCAGGTCCACGCCGATCCAGGCCGGGTCCCGGACGATGTCGAAGCCCGGGTGGGCGGCGCGCCACTCCTCGCCGAGGCCGCTCTCCAGCAGCCGGTGCACCTCCAGGCCGCGGTGGAGCTCCTTGCGGAGGTTCTCCCGGCGGGAGTTGGTGATCCGCAGGCCGAGCGAGAGCTTCAGCATCCAGGGGGTGCCGGGGCGGCAGACGGTACGGACCGAGGAGGTCGGGTACCAGGGCGCGCCGTGCGGGCCCAGGTCGTGCAGCCGGCCGTCGGCGAGCAGCGCGGCGACCGCCGGGCGCAGGGCCAGCTCGCGGGCCTGCCAGGGGTGCAGCGGGAGGGCGGCGGTGCCCGGCGGGAGCAGCCCGGGGGTGGCCAGCAGGCTCTCGGTGAGCTGCTCGGCGGTGCTGCTCAGCGCGGAGCCGGCGGCGAGCAGCTCGCGGTCGACGGCGTACCAGTGCAGTTGGAAGGAGCCGCGCAGCTCCGGCGAGTAGGCGGCGCTCTGGGCCGGGCCGAGTCCGTCGCGGCTCTTCGGGGTCGGATGCAGCGGGTGGCCGAGCAGCAGGTCCTGTTCCGCGGCCAGGAAGGGCGAGGCGGGCCGGGCGGCGGGGTCGGCGGGCTGCCGGCGGTGGGCCAGGATGTCGGTGGTGCGGGCCACCGAGTCGGCGACCCGGGCGGCGAGGTCGGCGATCCGGCCGGGGTCGGGGCGGTCGGCGGCGGCCGCGGCGAGCAGCGCGGCGGCGGTGACGGCGTCCACGGGGGCGCCGTCCGGAGCGGGGCCGCCGGGCTCCGCGGCGAGGTCCCCGGGCCCGGCCCCGGGGCCGGAGGCGGCGGAAGCGCCGGTGAGGGCGGCTGCGCCGAACCGGTGCCAGCCGCAGGCCGACCAGTGCCGGACGGGGACGGTCAGCCGGGCGGCGCCGCCGAGGACGGCGATCCGCAGCAGGCCGTCGGGGTCGGGGCGGGCGCCGGTCTCCCTGGTCCAGCAGCGCAGCAGTGCCTCCAGCGCGGCCTGTTCGGCGGCGACCGCCGGGTCCTGGTCCAGCAGCCGGTCCGGTTCCGCCGCCCGGGCGCGAACCACCGCCGCTTCGGTACCGGTCCGGTCCGTGCCCGCCCGCTCCGGCGCCGCCCGCTGCGGACCGCCCCCGTCCGACTGGGCCTCTTCCGCCCCGGCCTCTTCCGCCGCTGCCTGCTGGGGCAGGTACGGAAGTGCGGTCGGGGCTCCGGTGAGGGCGGTGCTCAAGGCTGCTCCTTGTGGCGCGGGGGACTCCGGACGCGGCATGGTCGGGGATGTCTGGCGGGCACCTCTCACCGTGCGTCAAGTAAGGGTTACCTATCCCTGAGGGGTGATCACAAGAACGGACCACTCGTTGGAGTGAAGATCGCGAGTTACTCACCCTCAGGGGGGAGCAGCTGCTTCTCCGACGCGACGCCGGCGGGGCCGCCGAGGAGCGCACCGGGGCACACCCGGCCTGCCGGCGACGGACGCGCTCCGAGCGCCGTGTCACGGATCGGTGACCTTCCATCATCGTCCGCAACCGGGGGGTGGCCACCGCCGTCCTGATGGCCGGTGGAAGACTCCACCATGCCCGCGACGGCCGCAGCACGGCGGTCCGTCACCCCGGCGGCCGGTCGTCGGCGCCGGGCAGTGGACCACAGGGGGAGCGAAGCCCATGTCACCGATCCGCCGATCCGCCGACCGCGCGTCCGGAGCGGCCGCCCGGCCGGCCCGCGCGCGCCGCCGCGCCGTCGGCGCGGCCCTCGTCGCGGCGGCCCTCCTCGGCAGCGCCGCCTGCGGCCCCGACGGCGGCGGCAAGGCCGCCCCGCCCCCGGACGGCCAGGCGGCCACCACCGGTGCGGCGCCGGGCGGCGGCGGGGTGATCGGCGGCCTGACGCTGCCCTCGGGGCTGCCGTCCGGCCTGCTCGACGGGCTGCCGAAGACCTGGGACGACCTGAAGAAGTGGAAGTTCGAGGACTGGGACAACTGGGCCAACCAGCACGTCTTCAACAACCCGGTGGTCAAGGACTTCTGGAACCCGGACAAGATGGGCGACTCCAAGCCCGCCGACCCGGCCCCGCCGACCACGCCGCCGGCCGGCGACAGCGGCGCCAGCGACCCGGAGCCGCCGGTGGTCAAGGCCTCCCCGGTGGCCCGCCCGTACACCAAGCAGCCGTCGGGGAAGGTCTTCTTCAGCGCGGAGGGCGGGCGCGGCAACTGCTCGGCCACCGTGATCGCCGACCCGGCCCACCCCGGCAGGAGCAACCTGGTGTGGACCGCGGGCCACTGCGTCCACCAGGGCAAGGGCGGCGGCTTCTACAAGGACCTGGTCTTCGTCCCCGCGTACAACAACTCCGGTGCCTCCAGCGGCGGGAAGAAGGCGCCGCTGGACCAGCTCGCGCCGCTGGGCACCTGGTGGGCCGACAAGGTCGTGCCTTCCCCGCAGTGGACGGCCGAGGGCGGCGGCACGGGTGACTCGGCGAGCCAGTACGATTTCGCCGTCATGCGGGTGCACAACCAGAACGGCGGCGGCAAGTCGCTGGAGGAGACGGTCGGTTCGGCCGTCCCGGTCTGGTTCGACGCCCCGCGCGAGGCGCTCTCCGTCGCGGCCTGGGGCTACCCGCTCTTCAAGCCCTTCGACGGCCAGGAGTTGTACAAGTGCGACGGCGGCAAGCCGTCCCGGCTCTCGTTCGACGCCAAGCGGCCCTCGATGCTCACCATCGGCTGCGACATGACCCAGGGCTCCAGCGGCGGCGGCTGGTTCGCCAAGATGCCGGACGGAAGGACCGCCCTGGTCAGCAACACCTCGATCGGCACCGAGGAGCACACCTCGCTGAGCGGCCCGTACCTGGAGACCGTCGCCAAGCAGGCCCTGGAGTACATCTCCAAGAAGTAGGCCCGCCGCCGGCCCCCGCGGCCGGCGTACGGCCGCCCACCACCACTCACGACCACCACGGGGAACCACACACCATGTCGAACACCGTCCGCACCAGCCCGGTCCGGCGCCGGGCCGCCCTGGCCTGCGCCTCGGTCCTGGCCGTCCTCTCGCTCACCGCGACCGCCTGCGGGCCGGAGAACGGCGACCCGAGCACCGACGCGGGCGGCACGTCCGCACCGACCGTCGCGGCGAGCGGCTCCGCGCCCGGCAAGCCGGGCCTGGGGCTGCCCACCAGCCTCGCCGACCTCGCCAACTGGAGCCTGGACGACTGGGCGAAGTTCGCCAACGACAACATCCTGAAGAACGATGTCGTCAAGGGCTTCTGGGACATGACCAAGATGGAGGCCGCGGCCGGCC
Source organism: Kitasatospora herbaricolor (assembly GCF_030813695.1). Taxonomy (NCBI): domain Bacteria; kingdom Bacillati; phylum Actinomycetota; class Actinomycetes; order Kitasatosporales; family Streptomycetaceae; genus Kitasatospora; species Kitasatospora herbaricolor. Next base: position 6,180,201 of record NZ_JAUSVA010000002.1, on the reverse strand, counting down.
GGGACACCCCCGAGTTCAGCACCCAGAGCGCCACCGCCCAGAACGAGACCGACGCGCAGCTGCCGGGCCCGATACCGGCCAAGCCCCAGGCCCACCCGTACAACGCCGCGACCGCGGTGCTCGGCAAGCTGTTCCTGGAGGACGGCAAGGGCGGCGGCGGCTACTGCTCGGCCACCGTGGTGAGCGACCCGGCGAACCCGGGCCGCAGCAACCTGGTGTACACCGCCTCGCACTGCCTGCACGAGGGCAAGGGCGGCAAGTTCTTCCAGAAGATGACCTTCGTGCCGTCCTTCAACAAGAGCGGCGCGTACAGCAACGGCAAGAAGGCCAGTGAGGCCGAGATGGCCCCGTACGGCTGGTGGGCGGCCGACGAGGCGTACGTGAGCCCGCAGTGGGCGGCCGAGGGCGGCCATGACGGCGGCCCGGTCAGCCAGTACGACTTCGGCATGATCCACGTCCACAACATGAACGGCGGCGGCAAGTCGCTGGAGGAGACGGTCGGCAGCTCGGTGCCGGTCTGGTTCAACGCCCCGCGCGACCAGATCAACTCGGCCTTCGCGTACGGCTATCCGTCCGCCGCGCCGTTCGACGGCCGCGAGCTGGAGCACTGCGACTCCACCGTCAAGCCGGCCAAGCTCTCCTTCGAGGCGGCCCGGCCGACCATGTACGTGATCGGCTGCACCATGACCCCGGGCTCCAGCGGCGGCGGCTGGTTCGTCACCAAGGACGGCAAGCCGGCCCTGATCAGCGTCAACTCGATCGGGCCGAAGCCCGCCGCCTGGATGGCCGGCCCCTCGCTGCAGGCCCAGGCCAAGAACATGTTCGACTACGTGAGCAAGAAGAAGCGCTGACCCGCAGCGGCGGAACGCCGCGGGCCCCGGTCTCCTGGGAGACCGGGGCCCGCGGCGTTCGGGTGGGCCGGGATCAGCCCTGCGTCACCACGGTGTAGCGCTCCAGCTCGGCCGCCAGCTCGGCGGCCACCTTGGCCTTGATCAGGGTGCCCTCGCCGGTGTGCTCGGTGGCGAGCAGCTCACCCTCGGCGTGCACCCGGGAGACCAGGTCGCCCCGGGTGTAAGGGACCAGCGCCTGGACCTCGATGGCGGGCCTCGGGAGTTCCTCGTCGATGAGGCGCAGCAGTTCCTCGATGCCCATCCCGCTGCGGGCCGAGACCACGATGGCGTGCGGCTCGCGGCGCAGCAGGCGCTGCAGGACGAGCGGGTCGGCGGCGTCCGCCTTGTTGATCACGACGACCTCCGGCACGTTCTGCGCGTCGACCGAGACGATCACCTCGCGGACGGCCGCCAGCTGCGTCTCCGGCTCCGGGTGCGAGCCGTCCACCACGTGCAGGATGAGGTCGGCGTCGGCGACCTCCTCCATGGTGGAGCGGAAGGCCTCGACCAGGTGGTGCGGCAGGTGCCGGACGAAGCCGACGGTGTCGGCCAGCGTGTACACCCGGCCGCTCGGGGTCTGCGCCCGGCGGACGGTCGGGTCCAGGGTGGCGAACAGGGCGTTCTCCACCAGGACGCCGGCGCCGGTGAGCCGGTTGAGCAGCGAGGACTTGCCGGCGTTGGTGTAACCGGCGATGGCCACGGACGGCACCTGGTGGCGCTTGCGCTCCTGGCGCTTGGTGTCCCGGCCCTTCTTCATGTCGGCGATCTCCTTGCGGAGCTTCGCCATCTTCTCGCGGATCCGTCGCCGGTCCGTCTCGATCTTGGTCTCACCGGGACCACGGGTGGCCATGCCGCCGCCGGAGGACCCGGAGCCGCCACCACCCATCTGACGGGAGAGCGACTGGCCCCAGCCTCGCAGCCGCGGCAGCATGTACTGCATCTGCGCGAGCGAGACCTGCGCCTTGCCCTCACGGGACTTGGCGTGCTGGGCGAAGATGTCCAGGATCAGGGCCGTCCGGTCGACGACCTTGACCTTGACCACGTCCTCCAGCTGGATCAGCTGGCCGGGGGTGAGCTCACCGTCGCAGACCACGGTGTCGGCGCCGGTCGCGGCGACGATGTCGCGCAGCTCGCGGGCCTTGCCGGAGCCGATGTAGGTCGCGGCGTCGGGCTTGTCGCGGCGCTGGATCACACCGTCCAGCACCTCGGAGCCGGCGGTCTCGGCGAGGGCGGCGAGCTCGGCGAGCGAGTTCTCCGCCTCCTCGACGGTGCCGTCCGTCCAGACGCCGACGAGCACCACGCGCTCCAGGCGGAGCTGGCGGTACTCGACCTCGGTGACGTCCTGGAGTTCGGTGGAGAGGCCGACGACACGGCGCAGCGCGGCGCGGTCGCTCCGGTCGTACTGGTCGCCGTCGTAGTGGCGGTCGCGGTCCTCGTCGATGGCCGCGAGGTCCTCGTCCATCAGGGCCTCGGCCCGGAGGTCGCCGAGGCGACGGGAGGAGTCTTCGGATTGGTCGCGGGTTTCGAACGTGGAGGTCATTCTGTCCTTTGTCTAGCTGGTGTCCGACGGGTGCGGGTGGCCGTGCGTGACCGTGCCGGGACGGTCGCACGGGGATTCTGCCCGGCTGCCGCCCCTTGTACCTCGTACGGTACGGGCGGATCGGAGCAACCCCTCAGGACCGCAGGTGCCAGTAACGCTTCTACACCTCTGGGAACGCCGCGGACCGGCCGTGAATTCCCCATGATGGTCGCACGCCCGGACCGGGCGGGTCATCCGCATTTCCCGCACCCTCCGGCTGCGGCCGGCACACGTCGTACACCCCGGAGACCCGCAGCATCGCCCGCATCACCAGCGGCAGCGTGCCGGCCGTGGGCAGCTCGATCGTGTAGGTGTGGCGGACCCGCAGCTCCTGCGGCGGCTCCACCTCGGCGGACACGATGCCGATCCCCTCGGCGGACATCACGGCGGTGAGGTCGGCCAGCAGCCGGGGCCGGTTGAGCGCCTCGGCCCGCAGCGTGACCCGGTAGCCGGAGGGCGGCACCGCCTCCGGCACCCAGGTGATGCCGAGCGGGCCGCGGCCGGCGGCGCGCATCCGCTCCCCCGCCGGGCAGCCCGCCCGGTGCACGGTGACCGAGCCGCCCTTGGTCGCGTAGCCGGTGACCTCGTCCGGCGGCACCGGGGTGCAGCAGCGGGCCAGCCGGACCGGTACGCCGGGCCGCCCGGCGACCGCCACCGGGGCGGCGCCCCGGCCGGCGGCCGGCGGCCCGGGCGGGGCGGGCTGCTCGGCGGAGGGACCGGTGCGCACCACCGGCGCGCCGGCGGGGTGGTCGACGAGCCAGCGCTCGATGGCCAGCCGCGCGCCGGGAGTACGGGCGTACGCCAGCCACTCGGGCGCCGGCCCGGAGGGCTCCGCGCCCACTGCCGCGCCGGGCTGGTCCGGACCGCCGCCCTCGGTGAGGACGCCCAGCACGTCGCCGTCCTCCAGCGTGGTGGAGAGCGCGGTGAGCCGGCCGTTGACCCGGGCGCCGATACATCGGTGGCCGGTCTCCTCGCCGATCAGGTACGCGGCGTCCACGCAGCTGGCGCCGGCCCGGAGCTGAAGCGTTTCGCCGCTCTCCGTCACCACGGTGATCTCGCGGTCGCCGGCCAGCTCGGCGGTGAGGGTGGACCAGAAGGCGTCCGGGTCGGGCGTCTCCTGCTGCCACTCCAGCAGCCGGCTGAGCCAGCCGGGCCGGGCCGGGTCCGTCCGGTCCAGCTCGTCGCGCGGGCCCTGGCCGCCCGGTTGCCCGGTCGGCTGCCCGGTGGCGGGCTGCCCCGCCGGCTGCCCGCCGGGCTGGTGCGGGTCGCCCAGCGCGACCACGCCGGTCTCGGCCACCAGGTGCATCTGCCGGGTCCTGACCAGTACCTCCACCACCTCGCCGTCGACCGCGACGGCGGTGTGCAGGGACTGGTAGAGGTTGAACTTGGGGGCCGCCACGAAGTCCTTGAACTCACCCGGCAGCGGGGTCCAGCAGGTGTGCAGCTCACCGAGCACGGCGTAGCAGTCGGCGTTCTCCTCGACCACCACCAGCACCCGCCCGAAGTCGGCCGGGTGCAGACCCTGCGGCAGCCCGTCCCGGCCGGCCGCGCCGGAGCGCTTCACCATCACCCGGTGCACCGAGACGCCGTGCCGGGGCCGGACGGTCACCTCGGCGGGCACCCCGGCCTCGGCGAGCTGGCGGCCCAGCGCCTCCGCGAACGGCTGCAGCAGGGTGTCCTGGTCGGCCTCGTGGGCGGCGACCAGCGCCCTGGTCCGGGCGTGCTCCTCGGGGTGCAGGGTGGCGAAGACGATGTCCTCCAGCTCCGCCTTCACCACCTGGATGCCGAGCCGCTCGGCGAGCGGGATCAGCACGTCCCGGGTGACCTTGGCGATCCGCGCCTGGCTGGCCGGCTTCATGTGACGGATCGTCCGCATGTTGTGCAGCCGGTCGGCGAGCTTGATCACCATCACCCGGACGTCGTCGCCGGTCGCGACCAGCATCTTGCGGAAGGTCTCGGCCTCGGCGGCCGCACCGAAGTCGACCTTCTCCAACTTGGTGACGCCGTCGACCAGATAGGCCACCTCGGGGCCGAAGTCGGCGCTGACCTGGTCGAGCGTCACCTCGGTGTCCTCCACGGTGTCGTGGAGCAGCGAGGCGACCAGGGTGGTGGTGCCGGCGCCGAGCTGGGCCAGGATCATGGTGACCGCGAGCGGGTGGGTGATGAACGGCTCGCCGCTCTTGCGGGTCTGCCCGCGGTGGCTGGCCTCCGCCGTCCGGTAGGCCCGGCCGAGCAGGCCGATGTCCGCCTGCGGATGGTGCCGGCGGTGCGCCTGCACGATCGGCTCGATGGCGTCGGGCACCGGCTGGCGGCCGGTGGCCAGCAGCGCGGCGCGGCCCGCCCGGCCCAGCGCTCCCCGGCCGAGCCCGCCGAGCGGGCGTCTGACCGGGCCGGGCCTGGCGGCCCGGGAGTCGTCTGCGGCCGGCGGGGCGGGCGGCGGGGCGGCGAGCGCCGCAGGCTGCGGGGGGTTCGGCCGCGGAGCGGCGGGCGGGAGCGCACTCGGCTGCAGGGCACCGAGCCCTGCGACACTGAGCTGCCCGGTCTCGGGCTGCCCGGCTTCGACGGTCATCGGCACCTCCGGCAGCTAGCACCGGAGCGACTGCCGACCCGGTGGTCCATGCTACCGAGGACAGCACGTTCCGCGATGCCTCGCTTCCCTTCCGTCATCGGGATCACCCGATCGGGGGGATTCGCGTCGGTACGAAATGGGCAAAACCGCCCGCCGATCCCCCACCCAGCGCCGGGCGGGAGCCCGGCAAGGGCCGAGCAAGGGCCCGGCAAGGGTCCGGGAACGGCCGGGCGGCAACCCGGCGGCGCCCGCCCGGCGGCCCGAGGACCCGCGGGAGCGGGCCCCGGGCGGGCGGCGACCGGTCAGCGCGGGAGGGCGGCGAGCCAGTCCGGCTCCAGGACGCCGCTGCCGACGATCACGGCCGGACCGGTCATCTCCACCCGGCCGTCCGGGTGCTCGGCGATGACCAGCCGTCCGCCCGGCAGGTCCACCACGTAGCTGACGCTCTCCCCGGTGACCGCGGGATCGGCGCCGTCCCGGCGGGCGGTCGCGACCGCCACCGCGCAGGCGCCGGTCCCGCAGGAGCGGGTCTCGCCGGAGCCTCGCTCGTGCACCCGCATGGCGACGTGCCGGGGGCCGCGGTCCACCACGAACTCCACGTTGACGCCCTCCGGGTAGACCCCGTCCGGGCTGGTCAGCGGCGCGGCCAGCAGGTCGCCGGCGTGGTCGAGGTCGTCGACGAAGGCGACCGCGTGCGGGTTGCCCATGTTCACGTTGCGGGCCGGCCAGCGCCGGTTCCCGACCGTCACCTCGATCCCGTCCGGACCGGGCAGCCGGGCCACGCCCATGTCCACGGTGACGTCGCCGGGGGTGCCGTCGGCCGCGTCCTCGGCGATCCGCACCCGGAGCACGCCCGCGCGGGTGGCGACGGCCAGCGGCCCGGGCTCGGCCAGGCCCGCGTGCACCAGGTAGCGGGCGAAGACCCGCAGGCCGTTGCCGCACATCTCGGCGATGCTGCCGTCGGAGTTGCGGTAGTCCATGAACCACTCGGCACGGTCGGCCAGCGGCGCGGAGACCGGGTCGGCCGCGGCGCGCACCACCCGCAGCAGTCCGTCGCCGCCGATCCCGGCCCGACGGTCGCAGAGCACGGCGACGGCCTCCGGACCGATCACCAGCCGCCCGTCCGGGTCGGGCAGGATGACGAAGTCGTTCTGGGTGCCGTGCCCCTTGAGGAAGGGGAGGCCGGCCTGCTGCAACGGGGATTCGCTCACACGGACGATGGTACCGACCGGACCCCGGCGGCCCGGGCGGCGGACACTCCGGCCGGGCGTCAGCTGTGCAGGTGGACGACCCGCCAGACGGCGAGCGCGCAGGAGACCAGGGCGACCAGCGTGTAGATCACGATGGCCCGCCAGCCGGCCCGCTGGCCGGATCCGCGGCGGGGCAGTCCGGGCCACTTGTAGCCGGCGTGCCGGGCGGCCATCGCGCCCCAGCCGACCGAGGCCGCGGTGAGCAGCAGGCCGAGCATCCCGACCATCGCCCCGCCGGAGCCGAAGGCGAGCGGGAACCCGAACATCAGCGAGCCGACGGCCGCGAGCAGGGCGATCGGGAGCGTCTGCCACCAGCGGAGTCTTCGGCGCGGGCGGATCTCACGCTCGTGCACGACACCGCCCGGACCGAGGTCGTCGAGCGTCGGCAGCGCCAGCGCGTACGAGGTGGGCCCGTCGAGGGGCGGCAGGTCGGAGAGCTCGGCCAGGGCCGGTGCGTGCTTCTCGACCGCTTCGGTGGTGGCGCTCATCCGCTGCTCGGTTTCGGGGCCGGTACCCGTCGACACGCGGCCTCCCCTGACAGTTCGACACGAGTCCGGACTCACGGCCGGTGCGACCGGCCCGCGCGGCCGGTCTCCAATGCTTTGATGATGGCATGTCCCGGGTGGCCGACAGCGCGTCCCGAGGGGTCTTCGGGTGATCCGTGGCCATGACGTGATCCGCCTGTAACCGCCGGTTCGTCCTGCACGGGAACCTGCGCGCGCAGGTGCACCACCGAGTGGCCGGATACCGCCGTCGGACGGCTCAGATCTGATGTCCGATCAGATCCAGCGACCGCTGGAGGAGCTCGGCCGGGTCTGCGCCGGCCGGCCGGGCCAGCCAGTGGATGCGCTCGCGCGCCGGAACCAGGACTCCTGGCGGCGGGCGAAGCGCTTGGTCGCGCGGACGGTCTCGGCCCGTGCCTCCTCCTCGCTGCACCCGCCGGCGAAGTGCTCCAGCACCTGCTGGTAGCCGAGCGCCCGGGCGGCGGTGCGGCCCTCGCGCAGGCCGACCTTCTCCAGCGCGCGGACCTCGTCCAGCAGACCGGCCTGCCACATCCGGTCCACCCGCAGGGCGATCCGCTCGTCCAGCTCGGGCCGCGGCACGGCGACGCCGATCTGCACCACGTCGTAGACGGCGGTGTTGCTCGGCAGGTTGGCGGTGAAGGGCAGCCCGGTGATCTCGATGACCTCCAGGGCGCGGACGATCCGCCGACCGTTGCTCGCCAGGATCGCCGCGGCCGCGGCCGGGTCGAGGCCGGCGAGCCGCAGGTGCAGGGCGCCGGAGCCCAGCTCGGCCAGCTCCCGCTCCAGCCGGGCCCGGACCTCCGGGTCGGTGCCGGGGAACTCCATCTCGTCGACGGCCGCCCGGACGTACAGCCCGGAGCCGCCGACCAGGACGGGGGTGCGGCCGTCGGCGAGCAGCCGGTCGATCTCGGCGCGGGCCAGCCGCTGGTACTCGGCCACGCTGGCGGCCTCGGTGACGTCCCAGACGTCGAGCAGGTGGTGCGGGACGCCGCCCCGCTCCTCGACGGTGAGCTTGGCGGTGCCGATGTCCATGCCCCGGTAGAGCTGCATCGAGTCCGTGTTGATCACCTCGCCGCCGAGGCTGCGGGCGAGGGCGACGGCCAGGTCGGACTTGCCGGCGGCGGTCGCGCCGACCACCGAGACGACACGGGGCGGGGTGGGGAGGGAGCTGCTCACGCTGCAAGTCTCGCAAAAGCGCCGCCGTACCGGTCCGCCCGCTGCCGAAGGCGGCCGTCCGCGAGACGATATGACCGGTATCGGATGATTTTCACGGCCGGCACCGGCCCGGCCCGCACCTGCGAGCGCCGGAGAACGACTCGGCGCGCACCAGCGTTGGGTGAAGAAGAAGGACGATCGGCCTGCGGGCCGCAGCGGCCGGACGCGACACGGGAGACGCCACCATGGGCATGATGGACAACCTCAAGGGCAAGGCCGAGGAGCTCAAGGAGAAGGCCAGCGAACTCACCGGCAAGCACAACGAGCAGATCGACCACGCGGTCGACAAGGCCGGCGACGCGATCGACAAGGTCACCAAGGGCAAGTACAGCGAGAAGATCGAGCACGGGACCACGAAGGCCAAGGACGCGGTGGACGGCTTCGCGCACCGTCCGCACCCGGACGGCGGCACCGGCGGCACCGCGGGAAACGGCCAGCGGCCGGGGGCCTGATCCCGCGCCGCGGCCCCGGGGCGCCTCGGCGGTGACGCGACGCGGCCGCGCCGGTAAACGGCGGGCGGGGCCGGAGCCGGCGGGGCGCAGCGGGGCGGCAGCGGCCCGGGACGACGCCCGGGGCCGGCCGCGACGGCGTCAGCGCCAGGAGGCCACGAAGTAGCCGACGCCGTACGGCGCGTCCTGGTAGCCGAGCCGGGCCCGCAGCTCGGTGCCCTCGGCGGCGCCCGCCAGCACCTGCCAGGGGGCCCGGCCGTCGGCCTGCAGTTCGGCGCCGAGCCGGGCGTCCAGGGCGGCCAGCGCGGCCAGGTCAGCGGAGCCGAGGGCCCGCGCGACGGCGGCGTCGTACTCCTCGGCGCGCTCGTCGAAGTAGCCCGGCGCCTTCACCGAGCGGCAGGTGCTGCCGTCCCCCATCACCAGCAGCCCGACCCGGTCGGCGAGGCCGGCCAGGCCCTTGCCGAGGCCGGTCATCCGGTCGGCGGGCGAGTCGGCCGGGACGGCGCAGGCGTGCGTCGGCAGCGCCACGCCCGCCCGGTCCAGCAGCCAGGCGCCGACCGTGAGCGCGGGCGTGAGTTCCGGGCCGTCGACACCGCCGGACGGCAGCCGGACGGCCAGCCCGACCCCGAAGCGGCGGAACGAGCCGGCCCCGCCCTCGGTCCACACCTCGGGCTCGGGCCCGGTGCCGACCACGACGATCAGCTCCGGCCCGGCAGCCACCAGCTCCGCGACCGCCTCCGCGCAGGCCGCGCGCAGCGGCTCCAGCTCGGCCGCCGCACCGGCGGCGACCTCCGGCACGAGCAGCGGCGGACTGGGGCACACGGCGGCGGCTACGAGCATGCCGATCACTCTATCCGGGCCGGCTCCGGGCCGGGGCAGGTCCCGCCGACGACTGCCGACGGCTCCGGGCCCGCCCGCGTACGCCGACGGCCCGGCGGGGTCCCCGCCGGGCCGTCGGTGCGGCGCTCCGCCGCCGAACCGCTCGCTCAGTCCCCGCAGCAGGCGCTCGCCGGGGCGGCGGCCGGCGGCGCGGGCGCACCGATCCCGGGCAGGCCCAGCATCACGCCGGCAGGCTTGGCGGCCGGGGCGGCCTGGCGCTTCTCCCAGGCGTCGCCCGCCCGGGTGCGGCGCACCGCGAGGGTCGGGCCCTCGGCGAGCAGGTGGTGCGGCGCGGCGTAGGTGATCTCGACCGTCACCACGTCACCGGGGCGCACCGGCGACGCGGGCCGGGTGAAGTGCACCAGCCGGTTGTCGGGCGCGCGGCCGGAGAGCCGGTCGGTGCGGTCGTCCTTCTTGCCCTCGCCCTCGGCGACCAGGATCTCCAGGGTGCGGCCGACCTGCTTCTTGTTCTCCTCCCAGGAGATCTCCTCCTGGAGGGCGATCAGCCGGTTGTAGCGCTCCTGCACCACGGCCTTGGGGATCTGGCCGTCCATGTCGGCGGCCGGGGTCCCGGGGCGCTTGGAGTACTGGAAGGTGAAGGCGTTGGCGAAGCGGGCCTCGCGGACCGTGTGCATGGTCTGCTCGAAGTCCTCCTCGGTCTCGCCGGGGAAGCCCACGATGATGTCGGTGGAGATGGCGGCGTCCGGCATCGCCTCGCGCACCTTGCGGATGATCCCGAGGAACCGCTCCTGCCGGTACGAGCGGCGCATCGCCTTCAGCACCGTGTCCGAGCCGGACTGCAGCGGCATGTGCAGCTGGTGCATCACGTTCGGGGTCTCGGCCATCGCGGCGATCACGTCGTCGGTGAAGTCGCGCGGGTGCGGCGAGGTGAAGCGGATCCGCTCCAGGCCCTCGATCTGCCCGGCGGCGCGCAGCAGCTTGGAGAACGCCTCGCGGTCGCCCAGGTCGGAGCCGTAGGAGTTGACGTTCTGGCCGAGCAGGGTGACCTCGATGACGCCCTCGCCGACCAGCGCCTCGATCTCGGCGAGGACGTCGCCGGGGCGGCGGTCCTCCTCCTTGCCGCGCAGCGCGGGCACGATGCAGAAGGTGCAGGTGTTGTTGCAGCCGACCGAGATGGCCACCCACGCCGCGTAGGCGGACTCCCGGCGGGTCGGCAGCGTGGAGGGGAAGGTCTCCAGCGACTCCAGGATCTCCACCTGGGCCTGCTGCTCGATCCGGGCCCGCTCCAGCAGCGCCGGCAGGTGCCCGATGTTGTGGGTGCCGAAGACCACGTCGACCCACGGCGCCTTGCGCACGATGGTGTCGCGGTCCTTCTGCGCGAGGCAGCCGCCGACCGCGATCTGCATGCCCTTGTGGCGGGTCTTCGCCGGCGCCAGCTGGCCGAGGTTGCCGTACAGCTTGTTGTCGGCGTTCTCGCGCACCGCGCACGTGTTGAAGACCACCAGGTCGGGATCCCCGTCCGAGGTGGCCTTGACGTACCCCGCGTCCTCCAGCAGCCCGGACAGGCGCTCGGAGTCGTGGACGTTCATCTGGCAGCCGTACGTGACGACCTTGTAGCTCTTCAATCCGCTGTCACCGCTCACACAGACCAGGGTAAGGGCACGGCGTGCGGCCCCTTCCTGACCGGTGCGAAGTCCCGCCCCCGCCCCGGGGCCCGGGCCCTCGGCCCCGGGCCGCGCGGCATCACAACTCGGTCCCTTCACCGGGGCGACCCCTCCCGTTCTCCCCGCCGGGCTGGCAGTATCCCCCCATGACCGCCTCCCCCACCGCCCGCCTCGGCGCCGCCGCCCGCGCGGCCGCCCGCAGCCGGCTGTGGCGCGTCGTGCTGGCCCTGGTGCTGGTGCTGGCGGCGCTGGGCGGCTGGTGGCTGTCGGCCGCGGGATCTCCGGGGTACCCGCGCGGGGAGACCGGTTTCGCGACCGGCGTCCAGCGCGGGGTGTACGACCGCTACGGCCAGCTGCTCCAGGAGCACGTGGCCGGGGCGATGCCCGGCGTCCGGCTGCGGCTGGACAATTCGCAGGGCTCGCTGGACAACCTGGAGCGGGTGACGTCCGGGCGGGACGACTTCGCGATCGCGACCGCCGACTCGGTGGCGAAGTACTCGGGGCCGGGCAAGGACCGGCTGCGGGCGATCGCCCGGCTCTACGACGACTACCTGCAGCTGGTCGTCCCGGCGGATTCGCCGGTGCAACGGACGGCCGACCTCAAGGGCCTGCGGGTGGGGGTCGGGCAGTCGCTCTCCGGGGTCAACCTGGTGACCCGGCGGCTGCTGGCGGCGGCCGGGCTGGACCCGGACAAGGACGTCCGGCCGTCGATGCTCGGGGTCGGGGACGCCGCCGACCAGCTGCAGGCCGGCCGGCTGGACGCGTTCTTCTGGTCCGGCGGACTGCCCACCAGCGCGCTGACCGACCTGTCGGAGCACTTCCGGATCAAGTTCGTACCGCTCGGCGACCTCGCGGAGATCGTCCACCAGGTGGAGGGCGGCGGGACGGACGCCTACCGGGCCGCGACGATCCCCAGCAACACCTACCCGAAGGCCGGGCCGACCGAGCCGGTCTCCACCGTCGCGGTGCCCAACCTGCTGGTCACCCGGGACGACGTCGACACCGGCCTGGTGCAGGGCATGACCCGGGCGGTGATAGACAGCCGCGACCGGATCGGCTCCCAGGTGCACGCCGCCCAGCTGGTGGACCTGCGCACCGCCGTCTACACCGATCCGCTGCCGCTGCACGAGGGAGCCCGGCGGTACTACCGCTCGGTCAAGCCGTAGCCGCGGGCACGGAAGCGGTCGGCCGTGGCCACGGGCACGGTGGGCCCCGCCCCCGGCGGCCCCGCGGCCGGCTCAGTCCCCGGCGCGGCGCGGGACGGCGAGCGTCACCGCCAGGCCGGTCGGCTCGACCGGCCCGAAGGACAGCGAGCCGCCGCCGGCCAGCAGCAGGGTGCGGGCGATCGACAGCCCGAGGCCCGAACCGTCCACGTTCTGGTGCCGGGGGCTGCGCCAGAAGCGGTCGCCGACCCGGGCCAGCTCCTCATCGGTCAGGCCGGGGCCCGCGTCGTACACGGTGACGGCGACCTCCCGGCGGCGCACCGCGACCAGCAGCCGCACCGGGGCGCCGCGCGGCGAGAACTTGAGCGCGTTGTCCAGCACCGCGTCCAGCGCGCTGCCGAAGCCGATCGGGTCGGCCATGCCCAGGGCCAGCGGCGGGCCGTCCCAGACCAGCTCGACGCCGCGCTGGGCGGCGACCGGGCGCCAGGCGTCCATCCTGGCCAGCACCAGCGCGGTGAGGTCGGTCGGCTCGGGCTCCGGCCGGGCGTGCTCGGCGGTGGCCAGCCCCAGCAGGTCGTCCAGCACCCGGGCCAGCCGCACCCCCTCCTCGCGGACCCCGCCGAGCTCCTCGTCGTGGCCGTCCGGCAGCTCCAGCCCGAGCAGCTCGACCCGCAGCAGCAGGGCCGCCAGCGGGTTGCGCAGCTGGTGCGAGGCGTCCGCCACGAAGGCCTTCTGCTGGTCGAGGGCGAGCACCACGTGGTCCGCCATCTCGTTGAAGGAGCCGGCCAGCCGCTGCAGCTCGGGCGGACCGCCGCCGGGGGCGACCCGGGCGTTCATCCGGCCGGTGGCGATGTCGTGGGTGGCCCGGTCCAGGGTGCGCACCGGGCGCAGCACCCACTCGGTCAGCCGGATCGCCAGCAGCACCGCGACGATCATCGCGGCGGCCTCGCCGGCCCCGATGAACAGCCAGCGGTTCAGCACCCGGGAGCGCAACGGGCCGGTCGGGGACTCGGTGAGCACGACCGCGACCACGTCGCCGTCACGGACCACCGGCGCGGCGACGGCGAGCGTACGGTCCGGGGTCCACGGCCAGACCTGCGGCGGGTTGTGGCTGCGCCGCCCGTCCAGGGCCTCCTGGAAGGCCTGGGCACCCCATCCGGTGGTCGGAGCCTGCCAGCCCGCCGGGGCGATCGCGATGGCGCTGCCGTCGCGGGCGAAAAGGCCGATCCGGGCCCCGTACAGCTCGTGGTAGCGGGCGACCTCGGCCCGCAGGGCGTGCCGCCGGCTGGTGTCGCTGGTGGCCTGGGCGGTGGCCGTCTGCGGGGTGCCGGCGGCCGCGGCGGCCGGCGCCGGGTCGGGCAGGTCCTGGGCGAACCGGGCCGCGTCGTCGAGCCGGTCGACCACCACCCGGCTCTGCTCGGCGGCGGCGACGGCGGCCCCGAGCGGCAGCCCGAGGGCGGCCAGCACGCAGGCCATCAGGGAGAGCAGGATGCCCAGCAGGCGGGTGCGCACGGGCCGTCAGTGCTCCGGGGCGTTCGGGGGCGTCCCGGTGGCGGGCGCGGACGGGCTCGCCCCGGGCGCCGGGGCGGCGGCCGGGGACTCCGGGATCAGGCGGTAGCCGACGCCCCGGACGGCCTCGACCAGCCCGGGCAGCGCGAGCTTGGTGCGCAGCGAACCGATGTGCACCTCCAGGGTGCGGCCGTTGCCCTCCCAGCCGCTGCGCCAGACCTCGCTGAAGATCTGCTCCCGCCGGTAGACCACGCCGGGGCTCTGCGCGAGCAGGGCCAGCAGGTCGAACTCCTTGCGGGTGAGGGGGACGTCGCGCCCGTCGACGCTGACCCTGCGCCGTTCGCGGTCGATCCGGATGCCGCGTGACTCCAGCGGCCCGCGGGGCGCGGGCAGGGCGTCGTCGTCCACCGCGACGGCGGCCGCGGCGGGTGCCGCGCCACGGCGGGCCACCGCGTGGATGCGGGCGAGCAGCTCCCCCATGTCGTACGGCTTGGTGACGTAGTCGTCGGCGCCGAGGTTGAGGCCGTGGATCCGGGAGCGGATGTCGGCCCGCGCCGTCACCATGATCACCGGGACGCCGCTGCCGGCCCGGATCCGGCTGCAGACCTCGAAGCCGTCGCGGTCGGGCAGCCCGAGGTCGAGCAGCACCACCCGGTAGGGATCGTTGCCGTCGGGCACCAGCGCGTCGAGGGCCTCGTGCCCGCTCCGGGCATGCCTGACCTGGAAGCCGTGCCGGCCCAGTACCGCGACCAGTGCCGCCGCGACGCGTTCGTCGTCCTCGACGAGGAGCAGTCGCATGGTGTTCCTCCTTCCCGCCGGCTGGCCCTCGGCCGTCCCGCTCGGTTCTCCGGTCCCTCCCGGCGGCTTCCCGCCGGTCCGGCGGTCGGCCGGACGGACCCCGGTCCTGCGCAGTATGGGCCAGCAGGGCGGGCGGACGCCAGGCTCGGTCACGCTCGGCCACGGGGCGGACACCCGGACGGACGGTCCGTACCCGTGCGATCACCGGCCGCGGGCGGGCGGGCGGAGGCGTCCGGGCCGCTCGGCGGAGGCGGCGTGCCCGTGGTGTGGCCGGATCGTGATCCTCAAGTTCCGCTCAGATCGGCTGACGTGGCATCGTCACCACTTCTATGGTCGCCCCACCGGGGGCCGCGAGCTCCGCCGGCTTCCGGCCCCCGGTACTGCGCCGCCGTACTCGGCGGCTCTCCGGTTCCGCTGACGTCGATTCACCGGGCAGCGCATCATCAGTACTTCCGCCCAAGGGAGTTCCCCCAGGGCCGACACGAGGGAGCACGTCGCGATGAGCACGAGCATCGTCAAGGACCTCGCCCCCGGTGCGGCCCCACTGGTCGTCCTGGACGGCGTGAACAAGCACTTCGGCGCCCTGCACGTGCTCCAGGACATCAACCTGGAGATCGCGCAGGGCGAGGTCGTGGTGCTGATCGGCCCGTCCGGCTCCGGCAAGTCGACGCTGTGCCGCACCATCAACCGTCTGGAGACGGTCGACTCCGGCACCATCACCATCGACGGCCGCCCGCTGCCCGCCGAGGGCCGCGAGCTGGCCCGGCTGCGTGCCGAGGTCGGCATGGTGTTCCAGAGCTTCAACCTGTTCGCGCACAAGACCGTGCTGGAGAACGTGGTGCTGGGCCAGGTCAAGGTGCGCAAGGTGCCCCGCGCGCAGGCCGAGGCGACCGCCCGCGAACTGCTGGAGCGGGTCGGCGTGGCCGCGCAGGCCGACAAGCTCCCGGCCCAGCTGTCCGGCGGGCAGCAGCAGCGGGTGGCGATCGCCCGCGCCCTCGCGATGAACCCCAAGGTCATGCTGTTCGACGAGCCGACCTCGGCCCTCGACCCGGAGATGATCAACGAGGTGCTGGAGGTGATGCGCAGGCTCGCCGCCGAAGGCATGACGATGGTCGTCGTCACCCACGAGATGGGCTTCGCGCGCTCCGCCGCCAATCGCGTCCTCTTCATGGCCGACGGCCGGATCGTCGAGGAGAACACCCCCGAAGCCTTCTTCACCGCCCCGCGCAGCGACCGCGCCAAGGACTTCCTTTCGAAGATCCTGCACCACTGACAGCGCAGTTGATCCAGTATCAGTGTGCCGGTGGTGGCCGGCCCGAAAGCCGCGCCACCCCCGTCACGCACGGAACTTCCCGATCCCAGCGCCCGGTTGACCGCGGCCCTGCCCCGAGGAGAGCAACCCTCATGAGGACTCGTCACATCATCGCCGCCACGCTCTGTGTCGTCGCGCTCACCGCGACCACCGCCGCCTGCGGCAAGAGCGGCACTCCGGGCGACAGCGCCGCGGGCGCCTCCGCCGCGCCGAAGCTGCCGACCTACCAGGTCAAGGCCGACGCCAAGGTGGAGGGCTCGAAGACCTTCGACGCGGCCAAGAGCCGCGGCAAGCTGATCATCGGCGCCAAGGCCGACCAGCCCTTCCTCGGCTTCGAGGACCTCAGCACCAACACCCGCAACGGTTTCGACATCGAGATCGCCAAGATGATCGCCGCCGACCTCGGCTTCTCCGCCGACAAGATCGAGTGGAAGACGATCGCCTCGGCGAACCGCGAGACCGAGATCAAGGGCGGCGGCATCGACTACTACGTCGGCACCTACAGCATCACCGACACCCGCAAGACCTCGGTCTCCTTCGCCGGCCCGTACTACATCGCCGGCCAGGACCTGCTGGTGAACAAGGACAACACCGAGATCACCGGCCCGGAGTCGGTCAAGGGCAAGAACGTCTGCACGGTCACCGGCTCCACCTCGATCAAGCAGATCGAGCCCTACGGCGCCAAGATCACCCAGTACGAGACCTACTCGCAGTGCGTCGACAAGCTGCTCACCAAGGAGGTCGACGCGGTCACCACCGACGACTCGATCCTCAAGGGCTACGCGGCCAAGAACGCCGGCAAGTTCAAGCTCGTCGGCAAGCCGTTCACCAAGGAGAACTACGGCGTCGGCCTGGGCAAGGACGACAAGGCGCTGCGCGACGCGATCAGCGACGCGCTGAAGGCCCACGAGGACAACGGCGACTGGAAGAAGGCCTACGACGCCACCCTCGGCCTCTCCGGCTCCCCCGCCGAGATCCCGGCCCTGAACCGCTACTGATCCCCCTTTTCCGACCAACTCCCGATCGAGAGGAGGGCCGCCGGCATGGACATCCTGTTCGAGCACGGCAACTTCGCGCTGCTTCGCGACGGCTTCCTGCAGACGGTCGAGCTGAGCGCGCTGGCCGCACTGCTCGCCCTGCTGCTGGGCACCCTGCTGGCGGCCTTCCGGGTCTCGCCGGTACCGGTCCTGCGCGCGTTCGGCGCCGTCTGGGTGACGGTGTTCCGCAACACGCCGCTGACCCTGCTGTTCCTGGCCGCGGTGTTCACCCTGCCGCGGCTGGACGTCCGGTTCAGCCCCTTCACCTTCGCGGTGCTGGCGCTCGGCTTCTACACCGCGGCCTTCGTCTGCGAGGTGCTGCGCTCCGGCATCAACACCGTCCCGCTCGGGCAGGCCGAGGCCGCCCGCAGCCTGGGCATGACCTTCGGGCAGACCCTGCGCCTGGTGATCCTGCCGCAGGCCGCGAAGACCGTGATGGGCCCGATGAGCAGCGTCTTCATCGCCCTGCCCAGGAACTCCGCGATCGCGGGCGCCTTCAGCGTGGCCGAGCTGTTCCAGGCCCAGGCCTCGCTGACCGACCTCGGCTACCCGATCGTGGTGATCTTCTTCTGGGTGGCCCTGCCGTACCTGGCGATCAGCGCCTCGGTCGGCGTGCTGTTCCACTACCTCCCGCAGATCGTCGCGGCCGCCGGCCGGCTGGTCCGCGGCCTGTCCGAGCGCGGCACCCCCGTACGGACCGAAACCGTGGAGGCGAACCAGTGAGCTCCTCCCGCTCCGCCTCGGCCAGCGTCCTCTACGACGCGCCCGGCCCGCGCGCCCGCACCCGCTACCGGGCCTTCGGCGCCCTCGCCGTGCTCGGCATCGCCGGGCTGCTCTGGTACGCCTACTACAAGCTGGACAGCACCGGCCAGTTCGCCCCCGAGCTGTGGGAGCCGTTCCAGTACACGGCCGTGCAGCAGCGGATCCTGGACGGACTGCTGGCCACCCTCAAGGCCTTCGCCCTGGCCGCCGTCCTGTCGCTGCTGCTGGGCGCGCTGCTGGCGGCCGGCCGGCTGTCGGACCACAAGCCGGTCCGCGCGGTCTCCACCGCCGTCGTGCAGTTCTTCCGCGCGATGCCGCTGCTCATCATGATCTTCGCGCTGTACCGCGGCCTCTTCGCCGGCGACCCGTTCTGGGCCCTGGTCACCGGGCTGACGCTGTACAACGGCTCGGTCCAGGCCGAGATCATCCGCTCCGGCATCGAGGCCGTCCCCCGTGGGCAGAGCGAGGCCGCCTACGCCCTGGGCATGGGCAAGAGCCAGGTGATGCTGAGCATCCTGGTGCCGCAGGCGGTCCGCTCGATGCTGCCCGCGATCATCAGCCAGATGGTGGTCACCCTCAAGGACACCTCGCTCGGGTTCGTCATCACCTACCCCGAGCTGCTGTACGCCATCAAGATCATCGCCAGCAACAGCACCGGCTACCCCTACGTCCCGACCGTCCTGGTGGCCACTCCGATCTACATCGCGATGTGCCTCCTGCTGACCGCGCTCGCCCGCTGGATCGAGGCGCGCGGACGCCGCGGCGCGAACCGGCGTACACCGGTCCCTGCTTGACGGACACGCAGGTGATCTGTTGCATTGCTCTTCGTGACACCACCCGGGACCATCCTCGCGGCATATGACGCCCCCTCGACCCGAGCGTCGGCCTGCCGCCGCCCGGCCGGGCCGGAGGTCCCCCCGTGGACCCGGTGATCGTGGTCGGGGCCGGGCCGGTCGGCCTGGCCCTGGCCCTCGCCCTCGCCCGGCACGAGGTTCCGACCGTCGTCCTGGACGAGGGCACCGGCCTGTGCCCCGAAGGGCCCCGCAGCGTCGTCCTCGGCAGCGACACCACCGCCCTGCTCACCCGCCTCGGCTACGCCCGGGCCGCCTCCGACGCCGCCCGCTGGGACAGCTTCACCGTCTGGCGCCGCCGCCAGGAGGTCCTCCGGGTGGACCTCACCCGCACCCCCGCCCTCCACCTCCCGCAGCACCGCCTCCAGCGCGGCCTGCGGGACGCCCTCACCGCCACCCCGCTGGTCCAGCTCGCCCCGCTCAGCCGGGTGGTCGAACTCGAACAGGACCGCGACGGCGTCAGCGTCCGCACCCGCAACCCCCAGGACGGCACCGAGACCTGGTGGCGCGGCAGCCACCTGGTCGGCTGCGACGGCGCCCGCTCGGCCGTCCGCAAGCTCCTCAAGATCCGCTTCCCCGGCCGCCCGGCCGTCGACCGGCACGCCGTCGCCACCGTCCGGGTCGACCTGCCCTTCGCCGGCGAGGCCAGACTGCACCGCGAACCCCCCTGGCGCGGCGACCGCGAAGCCTCCGCCCGCCCCCTCCCGGACGGCCTCTGGCGGCTGGACTGGCGACTGCCCCCCGGCCGGCCCGCCCCCACCGAACCGGTCGACCCGCACGCCACCTGGCCCGGCATCGTCACCGGCGACACCCTGCTCGCCCGGGTGAAGGCCACCCTCACCGGCTGGTGCGGCGAACTCCCCCGCTACGACCTGCTCGCCGCCGCCGACCACACCGCCCAGCAGCGCCTCGCCGCCCGCTTCCGCAGCGGCCGCTGCTTCCTGGCCGGCGACGCCGCCCACCTGCACGGGGCACTGGGCATGCAGAACCTCGCCGACGGCCTGCGGGACGCGGACAACCTGGCCTGGCGGCTCGCCCTGGCCTGGCACCTCCCGCCGCACGCCGGCGGCCCGCAGCCCGGCGGCGCCCTGCTCGACGGGTACGAGGCCGAACGCCGGGGCGCCGTCGGCGCCCGGCTGCGCGCGGTCGACCAGACCATGCCGCTGCTGCGCCCGCTGCGCGGCTGGCAGCAGACCCGCCGCTCGCTGCTCAGCGGCTCCTTCCGCAAGCACGCCCCGCTGCTCACCGACGGCCAGCTCGGCAGCGGACGCTTCGGCGGCGCGCCCGCCTATCCGGCGGCGCCCTCCGGCGTCCCCGGCCGGGTGCCGGTGCAGCGCAACGCCGGCCGCGGCACCACCCTGTCCGAACTGCTGCCGGCCACCGCGCCCGGCGTGCTCGTCCCCGACCTGCCGGTGCTCGCCATGGACGGCGCCGCCGACCAGCTGCGCGCCCGGCTCGGCGGGACCTTCCTGCTCCTGCTGGTCGCCCCCGGCACCGCCGTCTGGTCGGCCCAGCACTGGCTGGGCGCCGGCCTGATGCCCCGGCTGGCCGAGGTCGCCGCCGCCCTTCCGGTGCCCGCGGAAGTCCTGGTCACCGAGGACTACCCCGGCGCCGCGCCGCACACCGTGCTGCTGATCCGGCCCGACGGGCACCTGGTCGGCACCACCCAGGGCTGCCACGCCGAGGGCCTGCTGGCGCTGGCCGACGACGCCCGCGGTGGCCCGGCGCCGCTGCCGGGCACCCCGGAGCCGGCCGCCTGAGGGCGGCCCCGGGCGGCGGACCGGTGCCCGCCGCCGCGGCCCGCGCTACCGGGCGACGGCGGTGACCCGGCTCTCCCGCACCACCGTGATCCGTATCTGCCCCGGGTAGGTCAGCTCCTGCGCGACCCGCTTGGCCACCTCCCGGGCGATCACCTGGGCCCGAAGGTCGTCCACCACCTCCGGCTGCACCATCACCCTCACCTCGCGCCCCGCCTGCATCGCGAAGACCTTCGAGACCCCGTCGTGGGCCGCCGCGATCTCCTCCAGCCGCTCCAGCCTGCGCACGTACGTCTCCACCGCCTCGCGGCGCGCCCCCGGCCGGCCGCCCGAGCAGGCGTCCGCCGCCTGGGTCAGCACCGCCTCCACCGTCTTCGGGTCCACCTCGCCGTGGTGCGCCTCGATGGCGTGCACGACCTCCGAGGACTCCCCGTGCCGCCGGGCCAGCTCCGCCCCGATCGCCGCGTGGCTGCCCTCGACCTCGTGGGTGAGCGCCTTCCCGATGTCGTGCAGCAGCGCCGCCCGCCGCACCAGCACCGCGTCCACCCCCAGCTCGTCCGCCATCATCCCGCCGATGTGGGCCGACTCCACCAGGTGCCCGAGCACGTTCTGGCCGTACGACGTGCGGTACCGCAGGGTGCCGAGCAGCCGGACCAGCTCCGGTGCCATCTCACCGACCCTGGCCGCCAGCAGAGCGTCCTCCCCGGCCCGGACGCAGAGCCGCTCGACCTCCGCCCGGCTGCGCTCGTGGACCTCCTCGATCCGCACCGGATGGATCCGCCCGTCCGCGACCAGCGTCTCCAGGGTGAGCCGCGCGGTCTCCCGGCGGACCGGGTCGAAGCAGGACAGCTGCACCGACTCCGGGGTGTCGTCGACGATCAGGTTGACCCCGGTGACCGCTTCGAAGGCCCGGATGTTGCGCCCCTCCCGCCCGATGATCCGACCCTTCATGTCCTCCCCCGGCAGCCGGAACACCGACACCACCGTCTCGGCGGTCTGCTCGCTGGCCAGCCGCTGGATCGCCCCGGCGATGATCTCGCGGGCCCGGCCGTCGGCCTCCGCCTTGGCCGTCCGCTCGATCTCCCGCACGGAGACGGCCGCCTCGCGCCGGGCCTCCGCCTCGGCCTCGCGGACCAGCTCGGCCCGGGCGCTCTCGGCGCTCAGCCCGGCGACCCGCTCCAGCGCGGCCCGGCGCCCGGCCTCGAGTTCGCGGACGACGGCCCGCTCCCGGGCCAGCTCGGCCGCCCGCCCGGCGGTCTCCTCCTCCAGGGCGCGCACCCGGCGCAGTTCCTCGGCCAGCCGCTCCTCGCGCCGGTCCAGTTCGCCGCGCAACTGCGCGGTCCGGGCCTGGGCCCACTCCCTGGCCTGCTCGCTCTCGCCGGCGGCCCGGCGCTGGGCCGCCTGGAGTCGGCGGATCATCAGCCAGGTCGCACCGAGGACGGCGACCAGGACTCCCGCCAACACCAGGGAAGCGACCGATCCGGCACCCACCGCGATCTTCATCCAGCCCACTCCCCGTCCCTGCGCGCTCAGCTGTCACGGCGGTGAGGGGCCTGCCGGGGCTCGGGACGCCGGCCGGTGAGGCGCTCAGCCTCGGTTGCGGGGCATTCGGCAAGTGGAGCAAGCCGCCCGGGGCCGACTCCGGCCGTACCCGCGCATGCCCGCCCGCTACGTGGTCGAAGTGCTCCCTCACTGCTTGCGAGGCTAAGCGCAGGTTACGAAACGGTCAAGATGCGATCGAGAGTTGACTTCGGCTCTCCCTGACGCGACATCACCAGTCGCCGGTGCCCGGGTCGTCGTCCTCCTCGCCCAGTGCCTCGCGGACCACCCGGTAGGCCAGGCCCTCCGAGTAGCCCCGCCGGGCCAGCATGCCGACCAGCCGGCGCGTCCGGGCCTGTCGGTCCAGCCCCTTGGTGGCGCGCAGCTTCCGCTCGACCAGGGCGCGGGCCGCCTGCGCCTCCTCGTCCGGGCCCAGCCGGGCCATCGCCTGCTCGACCAGCTCACCGGCCACGCCCCTGGTCCGCAGCTCCTGCGCCAGCGCCCGGCGGGCCAGCCCCCGGGCGGCGTGCCGCGACTCGACCCAGGCGTCGGCGTAGGCGGCATCGTCGATCAGCCCGACCTCTTCGAGTCGGGTGAGCACCTCATCGGCGACCTCGTCCGGGATCTCGCGCTTGCGCAGCGCGTCCGCGAGCTGCTTGCGGGTCTTGGCCGTGCCGGTGAGCAGGCGCAGGCAGATGTCCCTGGCCCGGCCCGCCGGGTCGGCCGGCTCCTCCCGCCGGGCGGCCGCCGGCTCACGCTCGCCGGCCGAGCGGTCCTTCTGCCGGCGCCCGCCGGAGCGGCGGCCACCGGCCCGCCCGCCGTACTCCCGGTCGTGGTCGTCGGCGTGCTGCTCGTCGGCGAGCCGCCCCGCATCGTCCTCCGGGTCGTGGTCGGCCCCGGTGTCGCCGAAGGGCGGACGTCCGGGAGCCGGGCGGCCGGCCCGCCTGCCTGCCGCGGCCCGGCCCCGGGAGGGCGTGGCCGGGGCGGAGTCAGGCCCGCCCGCACCCGCCGGGCCGGACTCCTCCTCCAGCGCGGAGCGGCGCCGGCGCCGCCCGCCGGGCAGCTCGGAGGCCGGGGCGAGCACGGCGCCCAGCGAGCGCAGTGCGGCTCCGGTCGGGACCGGGCGGGCGGCGCGCCCGTCGGCGGTGTGCTCCTGCTCGGCCGCCGGGCCGTCCGCGGCGTTGCCGCCGACGCCGCTGGCGCACCAGTCGACCGGACCCCAGTCGCCCGCCGTGCCGCTGCCGGGCTCCCCCGGGGCCGGCGGACTGCCGCCGGACCCGGGACGGGGCCGGAACTCCTCGGTGTCGTGCATCGGGTCGGTGTCGTGCATCGGGCGATCAGGCCTTGGCGGCCGCCGCCGTCTTCTTCGCCGCGGCCGTCTTGGCGGCGGTCGCGGTGATCGGCTTGGCAGCGCCGTCGGCGGCCTCGGCGGCCGGGGCACCCTCGGCCGGGGTCTCCGACTTGGGGCCGATGCCCAGCTTCTCCTTGATCTTCTTCTCGATCTCCTCGGCCAGCTGCGGGTTGTCCCGCAGGAAGTTACGGGCGTTCTCCTTGCCCTGGCCGAGCTGGTCGCCCTCGTAGGTGTACCAGGCGCCGGCCTTGCGGATGAAGCCGTGCTCGACACCCATGTCGATCAGGCCGCCCTCCCAGCTGATGCCGTGGCCGTAGAGGATGTCGAACTCGGCCTGCTTGAACGGCGCGGCGACCTTGTTCTTGACGACCTTGACGCGGGTGCGGTTGCCGACCGCCTCGGTGCCGTCCTTCAGGGTCTCGATCCGGCGGATGTCCAGCCGCACCGAGGCGTAGAACTTCAGCGCGCGGCCACCGGTGGTGGTCTCGGGCGAGCCGAACATGACGCCGATCTTCTCGCGCAGCTGGTTGATGAAGATCGCGGTGGTGTTCGACTGGTTGAGCGCACCGGCGATCTTCCGCAGTGCCTGGCTCATCAGCCGGGCCTGCAGGCCGACGTGCGAGTCGCCCATCTCGCCCTCGATCTCCGCCCGCGGGACGAGCGCCGCGACGGAGTCGATGATGATCAGGTCGACCGCGCCGGAGCGGATCAGCATGTCGGTGATCTCCAGCGCCTGCTCACCGGTGTCCGGCTGGCTGACCAGCAGGGAGTCGGTGTCCACGCCGAGCTTCCTGGCGTACTCCGGGTCGAGGGCGTGCTCGGCGTCCACGAAGGCGACCGTGCCGCCGAGCTTCTGGGCGCTGGCCGCGGCGTGCAGGGTCAGCGTGGTCTTGCCGGAGGACTCGGGGCCGTAGATCTCGATCACCCGGCCACGCGGGAGACCACCGACGCCGAGCGCCACGTCCAGCGCCGTGGAGCCGGTCGGGATCACGTCGATCGGGGCGCGGGACTGGTCGCCGAGGCGCATCACCGAGCCCTTGCCGAACTGCCGCTCAATCTGCGCGAGTGCGTTCTCAAGGGCCTTCTCGCGGTCCGTACCTGCCATGGCTTCCACCCTCGGGTTCTGTGCTGTGCGCTTCATCGTCCTCGACGCTAGCGCGTCCCACTGACAAACGGCCCCGACCTGGCTCCGCCTGTGGAGAACTCATCGCCGGAGAGTACAAAGAACATATGTTCGATTCAAGCCGGAAGGCAAGGCGCTAGCCCTTCCGGCCCTCCCCACCCGGCCCTCCGCCCGGCCCTCCACCCCGGGAGTCGTCCCGGTCCTGACCGCCGCCCACCATCCGCCGCAACCGGCGCGCCGTCTCCCGACGGCGCTCGCGGCGGGCCGCGCGCCGCTCCTCGCCCCGGTCGATGCGGGGGTCGGTGGCCACCTCGTACCGGCGCACGTACGTCCCGACGAATCCCTGCAGGGTGGCCGCGGCCGGAATGGCGATCAGCGCACCCACCGCCCCGAGCAGCGCGGCACCGGCGATCACCGAGCCGAAGGCCACCGCCGGGTGCACGTCCACCGTCCGCGCGGTGATCCTGGGGTGCAGCAGGTAGTTCTCGATCTGCTGGTACACCACCACGAAGGCCAGCACCCAGAGCGCGTCCACCGGTCGCACGGTCAGTGCGACCAGCACCGGCAGGGCCCCCGCGAGATAGGTGCCGATGGTCGGCACGAACTGCGACATCACGCCGACCCAGACCGCCAGCGCGGCCGCGTACGGCAGGTCGAGCACCACGAACATGATCCAGTGCGCCGCGGCCGAGACGACCGCGAGCAGCGCCCGCGAGTAGAGGTAGCCACCGGTCTTGGCCAGCGCGATCTCCCAGGCCCGCAGTACCTCGCCCTGCATCGCGGGCGGCAGCAGCGAGCAGACCGTGCGCCGGACCCGGGGCCCGTCGGCGGTGAAGTAGAACGTGAACAGCCCCACGGTGAAGGCCTTGAAGAGCCCGCCGATCAGGGTGCTGGACACCCCCCAGGCATTGTCGGCGGCCTGCTGCGCGTAGGTCTCGATGCTGCCCGAGTCCTTGAGGAGCTTCTCCTGCAGCTGGTCCAGCGAGAGGTTCTGGTGGAAGGTCCGGTTGACCCAGGCGATCAGGTTGTCGAGCAGGTGCGGAAGGTCGCCGGCGATCTTCGCCACCTGGTCGACCAGCAGGGTCCCCAGCGCGGCGAGGAAGCCGACGATGGCCACCACCACCGCGACGAACACCAGGAAGGTGCCCAGGCCGCGCCGTATCCCGCGGGCGGCCATCCGGTCGACGGCGGGCTCCAGCGCCAGCGAGAGGAAGAAGGAGACCAGCAGCATCACGAAGAGGTCGATCAGCTGATGGAAGGCCCAGTCGGCCAGTTGGAACAGCCCGACCAGCACCAGGGCGAGCACCATCGCCCTGGGGAGCCAGCGCGGCATCGAGCCGGTCCGCCCGTCGCCCGAGGCCCGGGAGCCCTCGGACCGGGAGCCCCCGGGACGGGAGCCTCCGGCCCCCGGAGCCTCGGCGCGGGTGGCCTCGGCACTGCGGTTCCCGGCGCGGGGGGCCTCGGCGCGGGGGTCCGCCGGTGGTTCGACGTCCGTCGGCGCGGTCGTGGGTGGTGTGTCCGGATTCGGGGTTTCTGGGCTGCTTACCACCCGCACAGTCTCACCCATCCGCCGGCCGCCCCCGCGCGCCCCCGCCCCGGGTGCGCCGCCGCGGCAACCGGCGGCCGGGCCGGCCGGGGCTCCGGCCCCGGGCTCAGCGCAGCAGCGTCGACACGCCCTGGGTGTCGCAGACCACCCGCCAGACGTCCTTGGCCTCCCAGCCCGCGTCCAGCGCCTGGCGCACCGTACGTCCGCCGAGCTCGCTCATCACGTGGTCGGACGCGAAGGACTCCGCGTACACCTCGCCGAAGTGCTCGTACATCCGTCGCCAGAACTCGGTCAGCCTCATGCGCCCAGTATCCCGGACGGGCCGCCGGAGGCCGTCTGCGCCCGGATCCAGTCCGCCGCCTCCAGGGCGTACTCGACGTCGCCGTGCTCGGCCCCCTCGATCGGGTCCGGCCAGCTCTCGTGGAAGGTCCGGACGTGGCGCAGCCCGGCCTTCTCCATCACCCGGCGCGAGCCCGTGTTGACCGCCATCGTGGTAGCCGTCACCCGTCGCACGCCCAGTTCGGTGAAGCCGCGGCGCAGCAGGGCCAGCGCTCCCTCGGTGGCGTAGCCGCGGCCCCAGGCCGCGTGCCGCAGCCGGTAGCCGAGCTCGACCTCGTCCAGCGGGTTCCGCTCGTCCACCGGCCGGAACTCGAACCAGCCCACGAAGGCCCCGCCGGCCCGCTCCTCGGCGGCGAAGTACCCGAGCGAGGCGTGCCGGTCCCGGCAGCCGAGCATCCGGGGCAGCACCTCGCGCTCGACCACCTCCCCGGGGGTGGCGCGCCCGCCGGTGAGGTGGCGCATCACCCGCGGGTCCGCGTCCAGGGCCGTCAGGTGGCCGGCGTCGTCCGGGGTGAGGACGCGCAGCACCAGGCGGTCGGTGATGAGGGATTGCGTCACGCCCCGATGCTGGCCCCGGACCGGGGCCGTTGTCATCCGTATTTCGAGACCGCCGGTGCCGCCGGTGCCGACGGTGGCGACGCGGCCGGTGCCCGGCCGGAGGCTCATCGCGGGAGGGTGACGATCCCGGCGCCGTAGTACTCGCGGTCCCCGCAGCCCCGGCTGACCGGCGGGCAGGCGGCCGCCGCGGTGTTCGCCAGCAGCGCGGCGAGCTGTTCGGAGTTCCAGTCGGGGTGCAGCACCGCCGCGACGGCCACCGCCCCGGTCACGTGCGCGGCCGCCATCGAGGTGCCGGCCAGCGCGGTGTACTGGCCGCCGGGCCAGTCGGAGACGACCGCGCCCTGGACGCCGGAGTCCGGGTCCCCGCCGGGGGCGGCCAGCGAGACCTTCCCGCGCCCGAAGTTGGTGTAGGCGGAGGGCTGGCCGTCGCGGTTGACCGAGGTGACGGTGACCACGCCGGGCAGCTCGCCCGGCAGCCGGATGCACTCGGTGCCCAGTTCGCGGCTCTGCGGCGCTCCGGAGACCCGGTCGTTGGGGCTGCGGTCGTCCCGGCGGGGGGCGCCGAGGTCCTGGCTGTCGTTGCCGGCCGAGGCGACCACCACGGCGCCCTTGCCGCGCGCGTACTCGACCGCCCGGGACACCGCGGCGACCACGGCGGCCTGGTCCGGGTCCTGCGGGCAGTTGTACTTCCACGGGTCGGCGAAGTAGCTGTTGTTGATCGCCTTCGCACCGTGGTCGGCGGCCCAGATCATGCCGCAGACGATGTTCTCGGGGTAGTACTGCCCGAGCGGTCCGAGCAGCCGGACGGCGCCGATCCGCACGCCGGGCGCCACCCCCATGACGCCGTGGCCGTCGCGCACCGCGCCGACGATCCCGGCCACGTGGGTGCCGTGGCCGCTCTCGGTGACCCCGTCGTCGGGCCGCCAGGCGCCGGCCCGGGCGTCGGGGCGGCCGTCCGCGCAGGAGGCCGAACTCTTGGGGTCGACGGCGCCGCGCAGGTCGGGGTGGGTGTCGTCGACCCCGGAGTCGAGGACCGCCACCATCACCTTGTGCAGCGCCTCCGGGCCGGGCACCCCCCGCTCGGCGGCCGGGGTGCGCAGCAGCGCGGCGGAGGTCTCCACGCCGGGGCGGACGCCCACGCCGAGCATCGCGACGTTCCAGCTGTCCTGCTCCCCCGGGTCGGGCAGTGTCGCGGTGCTCTCGTCGTCACGGGTGTCGGGCCCGTCCAGGGAGTCCGAGGCGGCGCTGCCGAAACCGCCGGCGCCGCTGAGCGGGCGGGGCGGGCCGGGCACGGGGGCGGTCCGGGTGGCGCCGACGGCGGCGATGCCGGGGCGGGCCCGGACGGTCTCGGCGAAGCCGCCGGTGGCGTAGGCGAGGACGGCGCCGATCTGCGGGTAGTCCTGGACGACCTCGCCGCCGGCCGCCCGGGCCTCCTCGGCGGCGAGCGCCGAGCCCGAGCCGTCCACCTGCTGGGCGAGCACCAGGTAGCTGAGGTAGGAGCGGCCGGGGCCGGCCACGTAGGGGACGGCGCCGCCGAGCACCAGGGCGGTGAGCAGCATGACGAGCAGCACCCGGAGCGCGCCCTTGCGCGACCCGGGGGTGCCGCCGCCGGCCAGGTGGACCTGCTCCATCGCGCCGGCCTCCGCTCGTCGGTCCCGCCGGGTGTCACGGGTCTAATTCCTCACGATAGAAGCTGATTATCACTTTTGTCCCTTTCGGTTACGGCAGACGGCACCCCGGCACGCCGCCACCTGCCGGACCCCTCGCAGGCCGTCGCTGCGCACCCCGCCGGCCTCAACCCGCCGCCGCGCCCCCGACACCCCTCGGCCCGCCCCCTCAGCCCGCCGCGCCCCCGTTGTCGGTGGCACCGGGCACCATGGGGGCATGGCGCCTCGCACCCCCGACCGGCCCGCCGGCCCGGACGACCCGCTGGCGGGCTTCGCGCCCGCGACCCGGGCCTGGTTCACCGGTGCCTTCAGCGCACCCACCGACGCCCAGAGCGAGGCCTGGCGCGCCATCCGGGAGCGGACGGACGTGCTGGTGGTCGCCCCCACCGGCTCCGGCAAGACCCTGGCGGCCTTCCTCTCCGCCCTCGACCACCTCAGCAGCACCCCGGCCCCGGCCGACCCCAAGCGGCGCTGCCGGGTGCTCTACATCTCCCCGCTGAAGGCCCTCGCGGTCGACGTCGAGCGCAACCTGCGCGCCCCGCTGGCCGGCCTGCGCCAGGCCTCCGTGCGGCTCGGCCTGCCCGAGCCCGACGTCCAGGTCGGCATCCGCTCCGGCGACACCCCCGCCGCCGACCGGCGCCGCTTCGCGACCCACCCGCCGGACATCCTGATCACCACCCCCGAGTCGCTCTTCCTGCTGCTCACGTCCGCCGCGCGGGACGCCCTGCGCGGCATCGACACCGTGATCCTCGACGAGGTGCACGCCGTCGCCGGGACGAAGCGCGGCGCCCACCTCGCCCTCAGCCTGGAGCGGCTGGACGAACTGCTGGAGCGGCCCGCGCGCCGGATCGGCCTCTCCGCCACCGTCCGGCCGGTCGAGGAGGTCGCCCGCTACCTGAGCCCGCAGCGCGGCGCCGCGATCGTCCAGCCCCCGGCCGGCAAGCGCTTCGACCTCAAGGTCGTGGTGCCCGTCCCCGACCTGGACGACCTGCCCGCCGCACCGGCCGGCCCGGGCGCGGGCTCCGCCGACGCGGACGACCCGGGCCGCAAGGCCTCGATCTGGCCGCACGTCGAGGAGCGGATCGTCGACCTCGTCCAGGCCCACCGCTCGACGATCGTCTTCGCCAACTCGCGCCGCCTGGCCGAGCGGCTCTGCAACCGGCTCAACGAGATCGCCCTCGAACGGGCCGGCGCCGGGGCGCTCGCCGAGGCCCACGCCCCGGCCGAGCTGATGGGCGGCTCCGGCGCGGCCAAGGGCGCGCCGCCCGTCCTCGCCCGGGCCCACCACGGCTCGGTCTCCAAGGAGCAGCGGGCCCTGGTGGAGGAGGAGCTGAAGGCCGGCCGGCTGCCCGCCGTGGTCGCCACCTCCAGCCTGGAGCTGGGCATCGACATGGGTGCGGTGGAGCTGGTCGTCCAGGTCGAGTCCCCGCCCTCGGTGGCCTCCGGACTGCAGCGGGTCGGCCGGGCCGGCCACCAGGTCGGCGCGGTCTCCACCGGCGTCTTCTTCCCCAAGTACCGCGGCGACCTGGTGCAGTCCGCCGTGGTCACCGAGCGGATGCGGGCCGGGCGGATCGAGGCGCTGCGGATCCCCCGCAACCCGCTGGACGTGCTCGCCCAGCAACTGGTGGCGATCACCGCCCTGGACACCTGGGCGGTGGACGACCTGCTGGCCCTGGTCCGCCGGGCCGCGCCGTTCGCCACCCTCCCGCAGTCCGCCTTCGACGCGGTGCTCGACATGCTGGCCGGCCGCTACCCCTCCGACGCCTTCGCCGAACTGCGCCCCCGCCTGGTGTGGGACCGGGTCGCGGGCACCGTCACCGGCCGCCCGGGCGCCCAGCGGCTCGCCGTCACCTCCGGCGGGACGATTCCCGACCGCGGCCTGTTCGGCGTCTTCATCGCCGGCAGCAAGGCCTCCGACCCGAAGGGCGGGCGGCGGGGCGGCGGCCGGGTCGGGGAGCTGGACGAGGAGATGGTCTACGAGTCCCGGGTCGGCGACGTCTTCACCCTCGGCACCACGTCCTGGCGGATCGAGGAGATCACCCACGACCAGGTCCTGGTCACCCCCGCCCCCGGCGTCCCGGGCCGGCTGCCGTTCTGGAAGGGCGACACCCTCGGCCGCCCGCTGGAGCTGGGCCGGGCGCTCGGCGCCTTCGTCCGCGAGCTCGGCACGCTCGACCCGGAGCGGGCCACCGAGCGGCTCCGGGCCGCCGGCCTGGACGACTGGGCCTGCGGCAACCTGCTGGACTACCTCGCCGAGCAGCGCGCGGCCTGCGGCCACCTGCCCGACGACCGCACCATCGTGGTCGAGCGGTTCCGCGACGAGCTGGGCGACTGGCGGATCGTCATCCACTCCCCCTTCGGCGCCCAGGTGCACGCCCCGTGGGCGCTGGCGCTGGGCGCCCGGCTGCGCGAGAAGCACGGCCTGGACCCACAGGTCATGCACGCCGACGACGGCATCGTGCTGCGGCTGCCGGACGCCGACCTGCTCGCCCCCGACTTCGACTTCCCCAGCGCCACCGGCGGCACCGGCACCCCTGACGAGGCCCCGGTCGGCGCCGACGCCGCCCTGTTCGACCCCGGCGAGATCGAACAGCTGGTCACCGACCAGGTCGGCGGCTCCGCCCTGTTCGCCTCCCGGTTCCGCGAGTGCGCGGGCCGCGCCCTGCTGCTGCCCCGGCGCAGCCCCGGCCGGCGCACCCCGCTCTGGCAGCAGCGCCAGCGCGCGTCCCAGCTGCTGGAGGTGGCCTCCGAGTACGGCTCGTTCCCGATCGTGCTGGAGGCCGTCCGCGAGTGCCTGCAGGACGTCTTCGACGTGCCCGGACTGGTCGAGCTGATGGGCGACCTGGAGTCCCGGGCCGTCCGCCTGGTCGAGGTCACCACCCCCGAACCGTCCCCCTTCGCCCGTTCCCTGCTCTTCGGGTACGTCGCCCAGTTCCTCTACGAGGGGGACTCCCCGCTCGCCGAGCGCCGTGCCGCCGCCCTCTCCCTGGACTCCCGGCTGCTGTCCGAACTGCTCGGCCAGGCCGAGCTGCGCGAGCTGCTCGACCCCGCGGTGCTCGCCGACCTGGAGGCGGAGCTCCAGCGGCTCACCCCCGAGCGGCGGATCAAGGACGCCGAGGGGGTCGCCGACGCCCTGCGCCTGCTCGGCCCGCTCGGCGAGGCCGAGCTGACCGCCCGGGGCGCCGAACCCTTGTGGGCGCTGGAGCTCGAAGCCGCCCGCCGGGTCATCCAGGTCCGGATCGCCGGCGAGCAGCGCTGGGCCGCCGTGGAGGACGCCGGACGGCTGCGCGACGCCCTCGGCACGCCCCTGCCGGTCGGCGTCCCGGAGGCCTTCACCGAGCCGGTCAAGGATCCGCTGGGCGACCTGCTGGCCCGCTACGCCCGCACCCACGGGCCGTTCACCGCCGCCGAGGCCGCCACCCGCTTCGGCCTCGGCACCGCCGTCGTCAGCGGCACCCTGCAGCGGCTGACCGCCGGCGGCCGGCTGGTCCAGGGCGAGTTCCGCCCGGTCGAGGGCCACACCGCCACCGTCGAGTGGTGCGACGCGGAGGTGCTCCGCCGCCTGCGCCGCCGCTCGCTGGCCGCCCTGCGCCAGGAGGTGGAGGCGGTGCCCCCGCGGGCGCTGGCCGCCTTCCTCCCGCAGTGGCAGCACCTGGCCGGCCACCGGTTGCGCGGCCTCGACGGCCTGGTCCGGGTGGTGGAGCAGCTGCAGGGGACGGCCCTGCCCGCCTCCGCACTGGAGAAGCTCGTGCTGCCCGCACGGCTGACGGACTACCACCCGGCCATGCTGGACGAGCTCACGGCGGCGGGCGAGGTCGGCTGGTCCGGCGCGGGCGCCCTGCCCGGCAAGGACGGCTGGATCAGCCTGCACCTCGCCGAGAACGCCCACCTGCTGCGCCCCGAGCCGCTGCCGCCCGCCCTGACCCCGGTGCACCGCGCCCTGCTGGACGCGCTGGCCGGCGGGTACGGGCTGTTCTTCCGGCAGCTGGCCGAGCGGGTGCGGGCGGCCGGCGACCAGCCCGGCGCCGAGCAGCCCGCGGGCGACACCGAGATCGTCGAGGCGCTCTGGGACCTCCTCTGGGCCGGGTACGTCACCAACGACACCCTGGCCCCGCTGCGCGCCCTGCTGGGCTCGGGCCGGACGGCGGGCGCCACCGCGCACCGGGCGCCCCGGGGCACCCCTCGCGGGCGGTACGGCGGGGCGGGGCGGGGCCTGGGGCGGCTCGCGCCGGGCGGGGTGCGGTCGGGGCCGCCGACCGTCGCCGGCCGGTGGTCCCTGCTGCCGGCCCTCGCCGCGGACCAGACCGTGCGCTCCACCGCGCAGGCGCAGAACCTGCTGGACCGGCACGGCCTGCTCACCCGGGGGACGGTGGCCGCAGAGCGGGTGCCGGGCGGGTTCGCGGGCGTCTACCGGGTGCTGTCGGCGATGGAGGAGCGCGGTCGGGCCCGGCGCGGGTACTTCGTGGAGGGGCTCGGCGGGGCGCAGTTCGCCATGGAGGGCGCGGCCGACCGGCTGCGCGCCGTCAACACCCGTCTGGAGCGGACCCGCGGCGACTGGGCGGGCGGCGCGGGCGCCGAGCCGCCGCAGCTGCTGGTGCTGGCCGCCGCCGATCCGGCCAACGCCTACGGCGCGGCTCTGCCCTGGCCCGAGCCCCCGAACAGCCCGCCCGCCGGGGCGGACCCGCCGGGCGCGGGGCCCGGCAAGGGTTCCGCACCCGCCAAGGCGGCCACCGCACACCGCCCCGGCCGGAAGGCGGGCGCGCTGGTCGTGCTGGTCGACGGCGAACTGGCGCTGTACGTGGAGCGGGGCGGCAAGTCCCTGCTCGCCTGGCCCGAGGACGCCGCCACCCGCGCGCTCGCCGCCGAGGCGCTGGCCGGCGCCGTCCGCGCCGGTGCGCTGGGCAGTGTGACGGTGGAGCGGGCCAACGGGGAGCCGGCGCTGACGTCGGAACTCGGCGCGGCGCTGGAGGCCGCGGGCTTCCACCCGACCCCGCGGGGCCTTCGGCTGCGGCCCTGAAGGCCGCCGGGCCGCCCCGGCGGGGCCCGGCCGGTCGGGTCCCCGCCGGGGAACATTCCCGGGAAGGTCCCGCAACGGGCCCGGGGAGGGCCTGGAACGCGCGACGGCCGTGGGGAGGCCACCCGGGCCCGGAGGCTACGGGTGGCCTCCCCACGGCCGTCGTACACACATCCGTGGGTTCTCGCCGGATCAGTCCGCCGGGGCCGCCGGATCCTCCTGGGCGGGGGATTCACCCGATCGACGCGGTGGCCCGGTCAACCGGGGGTCGGCGTGGATCGGCAGCAGTCCGAGGCCCCAGCCGCCGGCGGCCAGCGCCCCCAGGACCACGCCGTCCGCACCCGGCCCCCTGGTGAGCAGGAGCCAGCAGCAGAGCGCGCCCAGCAGGGCCGCCAGGACCCATCGGACCGGGCGCGGAACCATCCGGTGCAGACCTATTCGGGCATCGGCACCCGCCGCCACGACTCTGCGCACCGCCGTCTCCTTCGCTCGTCCCCGGGTCGGGCCCGGGGCGGGCGGGATCCGGTCGGGTCAGGCCGCGACCACGTCCACGGCCGCGGCCTTGGGCGAGATGGAACTCATCCGGTCGACGCCGGGGGCCGGCAGCGGCACGGGTTCGAGAACCGGCCTCAGCATTTCACCTTCGGAGAGGGTGGCCATGGCCGCAAGTTCGGCGAGCGACAGTTCGTCGCTGACCTCGCGCATGACCTCGGACATCCGGACGTCGAGCGCGTCGCAGATGGCGGAGAGCAGCTCCGAGGAGGCCTCCTTCTGACCTCGCTCGACCTCGGAGAGGTAACCGAGCGAAACCCTGGCTGCCGCCGACACCTCGCGAAGTGTGCGGCCCTGGCGCTGGCGCTGCCGACGCAGTACATCGCCCAGTAGGCGACGGAGCAGGATCATCGGTGCCTCCCTCCTCGGACTGCGGATCGAGATGTCACGTCCCCACCGTACCGCCTCGCCCGCGTCGCGTGCGGGGACCGTGGTCGTGTTCACTCTGGGCTGCAAGGCTGCCCCCTCCCCTGTATCCGTTGTCCCACCCGGCCCGTCGGGCCCCTCACTGTGCCCGCTCCGGGGGCGCGGCGACAGCCGCGCACTCTTCTCCCACCTGGTTTCTGCCCAACCAGGCCCTTCGATGTAACACGATCCTCCAGGTACGACGACCGAATCCGCCGGTCCGTCAGTTCCCGCCCGGGCCGAGGTCCTGGCCAGGGCGCCGGTCGCGGCCGGGTCCGGGGTCGGCCGGCAGCTGCCGCAGGAGCAGTTCGAGCGCGGCCGTCACCGCCTTGCGACGGATTGTGGCACGCTCCCCGGACAACCGTGGCGAAGTGACCAGACTTCCCGCAGGACTTGCAAAAGCGAGATACACCGTCCCCACAGGTCGCCCGTCCTGCGGATCCGGGCCGGCCACCCCGGTGGTCGCGAGCCCGTAGGTGGCGCCGAGCAGCCGCCGCACCCCCTCGGCCATCTGGCGGGCCACCACCGGGTGGACCGGGCCGTGGACGTCCAGCAGGCCCTCGTCGACGCCGAGCACCGAGGCCTTCAGCTCGGTGGCGTACGCGGTGACCGAGCCGCGGAAGGTCGCCGAGGCGCCGGGGACGTCGACCAGCGTGGCGGCGAGCAGCCCGCCGGTGAGCGACTCCGCGACGGCCACGGTGCCGCCGACCGCCCGCAGCGCCGCGTGCGCCCGCGCCGGGAGGCCGGGCTGCGCGCCCGCAGCGGCCTCCGGGCCGGCTCCGGCGGCTCCGGCCGCTCCGGTGCCCCCGGCGGCTCCCCTGGCCCCGCTCATCGGCCTTCGCGCTCCGCCGCCAGGCCCTGGCGGCGCATCCGGACCGCCTGGCTGATGTAGTCCACCGCGGTGCCGAGGGTGAGCAGCACGGCGAGGCCCATCAGTACGGCGCGGGCGGTGGCGAGCCAGCCGTCGAGCACCAGGACGTACATGCCGACCGCGATGCCCTGGGTGAGGGTCTTCAGCTTGCCGCCGCGGCTGGCCGGGATCACGCCGTAGCGGATCACCCAGAAGCGCATCAGGGTGATGCCCAGCTCGCGGGCCAGGATCACGATCGTGACCCACCAGGGCAGGTCGCCGAGGACGGACAGGCCGATCAGCGCGGAGCCCATGATCGCCTTGTCGGCGATCGGGTCGGCGATCTTGCCGAAGTCGGTCACCAGCCCCTTGCGCCGGGCGATCTCGCCGTCGAAGAGATCGGTGATCATCGCGATGGCGAAGGAGGCCCAGGCCACCGAGCGCCACTTCGGGTCGTGGCCGCCGTCCGCGAAGAGCAGCAGCACGAACACCGGCACCAGCAGGAGCCGGAGCATGGTCAGCATGTTCGCGATGTTCCAGATGCCCGGCGGCGGGGGCAGCGCCGCCCCCGACCTGCCGGGGGCGGCCGCAGCCGGGGCGCCGGGCCCCTTGGTCATGCCCCGGCTCCGGCGGACGCCGCCACGGCCGGCGCCGGGGCGGCGGCGGTGACCCGCACCTGCTCCAGCGCCTCGGCCACCAGGTCGACGCCCTCACTGGCGACGACCCGGGCCCGGTAGAACTGCCCGACGACCGGATTCTCCACCCCGGTGAGGGTGGTGAGGCCGTCGGTCTCCGGCGCCTGGTGCTCGGCGCGGCCCTCGACCAGGTCGCCCTCGACCGACTCCACCATGACCTCGACCTCGGTGCCGATCCGCTGCTCGGCCCGCTGGGCGGTCAGCTCCTCGGCCAGCCGGGAGAGCTTGGCGAGGCGCTCGGCCACCACGTCCTCCGGCAGCTTGCCGTCGAAGGTCGCGGCCTCGGTGCCGTCCTCGTCCGAGTAGCCGAAGACGCCGATCGCGTCCAGGCCGGCGTGGGTGACGAAGCGCTCCAGCTCGGCGAAGTCCTCCTCGGTCTCCCCGGGGAAGCCGACGATGAAGTTCGAGCGGGCACCCGCCTGCGGGGCCTTGCCGCGAATGGTGCCGAGCAGTTCCAGGAACTGGTCGGTGTTGCCGAAGCGCCGCATCCGGCGCAGTACGGCGGGCGCCGAGTGCTGGAACGACAGGTCGAAGTACGGCAGGACGCCGGCGGTGCCGGTCATCACGTCGACCAGGCCGGGCCGCATCTCGGCGGGCTGCAGGTAGCTGACCCGCACCCGCTCGATGCCGGGCACCGCCGCGATCTCGCTGAGCAGCGTCTCCAGCAGGCGGATGTCGCCGAGGTCCTTGCCGTACGAGGTGTTGTTCTCACTGACCAGGACGACCTCGCGGACGCCCTGCCCGGCCAGCCAGACGGCCTCGTTGAGCACGTCCGAGGGGCGGCGTGAGATGAACGAACCGCGGAAGGCGGGGATCGCGCAGAAGGAACAGCGGCGGTCGCAGCCCGAGGCGAGCTTGATGGAGGCCACCGGGTTGTCGTCCAGCCGCTTGCGCAGGGTGCGCGGCCCGGAGGCGGGGGCGAGGCCGTCGGGGAGGTCGGAGGGGACGTTCTCGGGGGCGCCGTGGCCCGGCAGGGCGACCTCGGCGGCGGCGGCCTGCCGCTCGACCGGGGTCAGCGGGAGCAGCTTGCGGCGGTCCCGCGGGAGGTGCGCGGCGTGGTGGCCGCCGGAGAGGATCGTCTGGAGGCGCTCGGTGATGTTGGCGTAGTCGTCGAAACCGAGCACCGCGTCGGCCTCGGGCAGCGCGTCGGCGAGTTCCTTGCCGTAGCGCTCGGCCATGCAGCCGACGGCGACGACGGCCTGCGTGCGGCCGTGACCCTTGAGGTCGTTGGCCTCCAGCAGGGCGTCGACGGAGTCCTTCTTGGCGGCTTCGACGAACCCGCAGGTGTTGACGACGGCGACGTCGGCGTCGGCGGCGTCGTCGACCAGCTGCCAGCCATCGGCCTCCAGTCGCCCGGCGAGTTCCTCGGAGTCCACCTCGTTGCGGGCGCATCCGAGCGTGACAAGGGCGACAGTACGGCGTTCAGGCATAGGGCCAAGATTAACGCGCGGCCCCCGGTGCCGTTCGCCCCGGAGGCCGCGCGCCTCGGATTAGCAGATCTTCGCCCCGCCGGTTCAGCCTGCCTGCGGGTCTCCGGGGGTGTACGTGACGTGCACCACCTGGCCGTCCTTGCCCGCAGGACCGAGGTCCTTGCCGTTGACGTACACGTGCACGGCACCGGCGTTGCCGATCACCAACTTGATCTGCTTGGCGTCGGTGAAGGTCTGGTCCTGACCGGCGTCGATGTTGTTCTGGTAGAGGGACTTGCCGTTGCCGTCGACCGCGGACACCCAGCTGGCGTCCTTCTCGGCGACCAGCTTCACGGTCACCTTGTCGGCCGGGGCGGCCGCGATCGCCGCGACGCTGGGCGCCGGGGCGGGCGGCTGGACGCTGGGGGAGGCGGCGGCGACGGACCCGGTGCCCGAGCCGCTGGGAAGGGGTGCGCTGGCCGAGCCGGTGCCGGAGACACCGGTCTTGCCGTTCACCAGGTTGAAGCCGATCAGCGCGACGACCGCGCAGATCGCGGCGACCATGGCCGCCGTCCAGTTCGGACGGCGCCGGTCGGTGACCTTGATCGGTCCGGTGTCGAGCAACTGGCTGGGACGCTTGGTCGCCGGTGCGCCGCCGTGCGCGGCGTCGTACCGGGCGACCAGTTCGTCACCGTCGATGCCGACCGCCTTGGCGATCGAGCGGATGTGGCCACGGGCGTAGAAATCGCCGCCGCAGCGGCCGAAGTCGTCCTCCTCGATGGCGTGGACTATGGGAACCCGGACGCGGGTGCTCGTACTCACCTGGTCGACCGTGAGACCCGCCTCGATCCGGGCGCCGGACAGCACCCGTCCGATGCTCGGGCCTTCGGCGGCCGGCTCCGGTGCCGCAGGGGTCCCGTCGGAGCCGTCCCGGCCTGGCACGGCTCCGGTCTTGCCGGCGGTGGATCGGCGGTTGTCACGGTCCGGGGACTTGCCGATGGTCACGGGGTGCGCCTTTCGAGCGGATGGCCACCTGCTGGAGAAACAGTCTAGGGGCGGGGTCGGAACGATTCTCAAGCGGAATAGGCCCGAACGTGCGCGCCCATCCCGGCCGGGGTCCGCGGGCCGGCCGCCGTCGGATGACGGCAGGTCAACCCGGCGGGTCCGTCGTGCTCCCCCGGCCCTGTGACGCGACGGCAACCCGGTCGGTTCCCACCACGCCCTCTGTCCTCCGAACGAGTGGACACGTCCGGAGGTCACTGCTCTCGCGGGGCACGGCTACCCCCGGATACTGATGATCACACCGTCCAACTCGTCGGGTTTGACCAGCACGTCCCGGGCCTTGGAGCCCTCGCTGGGGCCAACGATCCCACGAGACTCCATCAGGTCCATCAACCGGCCCGCCTTTGCGAAACCGACCCTCAGTTTGCGCTGGAGCATCGAGGTCGAACCGAACTGGGTGGAGACCACCAGCTCGGTCGCCTGGATGAGCAGATCGAGGTCGTCGCCGATCTCCTCGTCGATCTCCTTGCGCGGCCCGCCGCCGACCGTGACGTCGTCCCGGTAGACCGCCGTCAGCTGGTCCTTGCAGTGCTGGACCACGGCGGCGATCTCGGCCTCGGTGACGAACGCGCCCTGCATCCGGACGGGTTTGCTGGAGCCCATCGGCAGGAAGAGCGCGTCGCCCTTGCCGATCAGCTTCTCGGCGCCCGGCTGGTCGAGGATGACCCGGGAGTCCATCATCGCGGAGGTGGCGAAGGCCAGCCGGGAGGGCACGTTGGCCTTGATCAGTCCGGTGACCACGTCCACCGAGGGCCGCTGGGTCGCCAGCACCAGGTGGATGCCGGCCGCCCGGGCGAGCTGGGTGATCCGGACGACGGAGTCCTCGACGTCGCGCGGCGCGACCATCATCAGGTCGGCCAGCTCGTCGACGATCACCAGCAGGTACGGGTACGGCGTCAGCTCCCGCTCGCTGCCCAGCGGCGGGGTGATCCTCCCCGCCCGGACCGCCGCGTTGAAGTCGTCCACGTGGCGGAACCCGAACGCGGCGAGGTCGTCGTAGCGCAGGTCCATCTCGCGGACCACCCACTGCAGCGCCTCGGCGGCCTTCTTCGGGTTGGTGATGATCGGTGTGATCAGGTGCGGGATGCCCTCGTACGCCGTCAGCTCGACCCGCTTGGGGTCCACCAGCACCATCCGGACCTCGTCCGGGGTGGCCCGCGCCAGCACCGAGGTGATCAGGCAGTTGATGCAGGAGGACTTGCCCGCGCCGGTGGCGCCGGCCACCAGGATGTGCGGCATCTTCGCGAGGTTGGCCATCACGGTGTGGCCCTCGACGTCCTTGCCCATCCCGACCAGCATCGGGTGCGGGTCGTCGGCGGCCGCGCGCGAGCGCAGCAGGTCCCCGAGGTTGACCATCTCGCGGTCGAGGTTCGGGATCTCGATGCCGACCGCGGACTTGCCGGGGATCGGGCTGATGATCCGCACGTCCGCGCTGGCCACCGCGTAGGCGATGTTCTTCGCGAGCGCGGTGATCCGCTCCACCTTGACCGCCGGGCCCAGCTCGACCTCGTAGCGGGTGACCGTCGGGCCGCGGGTGAAGCCGGTGACCCTGGCGTCCACCTTGAACTCGCCGAACACCGCGGTCAGCTGGGCCACCACGTCGTCGTTGAGCTTGCTGCGGGTCTTGCCCGGGCCGCCGCGCTCCAGCAGGTCCAGCGAGGGCAGCGCGTAGGTGATGTCGCCGGAGAGCTGCAGCTGCTCCATCCGGACGGGGGCCGGGCCGTGCTCCTCCGGGGCCGCCTGCCCGGCCGTCCGGGCCGCCGGGACGGCCGGCTCCTCCGGCACGGCGGTGCGGTCCTGGACCTGGTGCATCATGTCCGCCACGGCCGGCGAGGCGGGCACCCCGTACAGCAGGGCGCCGTCCAGGTCGGCGGCCACCCCGGCCGCGATGTTCCGGGTCGCGTACGGGTCGTCCCCGTCCTCCCCCGGGCCGGCCTGGGGATGCTTGGCGAACATGTCCGGGACGGCCGGGTCGAGTTCCGGCTCGTCCGCCTGCTTGCGGCGCCGGCGCCGGCGGCGGGCGACGCCGTCCGCCGGACCGTCACCGTCGGTGTCCACCGTGTAGGGCAGCGCGTTCGGGTCGGCGTCCTCCGGCGGAGCGGTGGAGTACTCGCGCGCCGGCGCACCACCCGCGGCGGCCGCCTCCTCGGCGGTCGGTTCGACCACGCCCAGGCGCACGCCGAGCATCCGCAGCCGCTCGGGGATCCGGTTCACCGGGGTCGCGGTCACCACCAGCAGGCCGAAGAAGGCCAGCAGCAACAGCAGCGGCACGGCGAGCGGGGGCCCCGCGGCCGCCATCATCGGGGTCGAGGCCGCCCAGCCGGCCAGACCGCCGGCCTGCCGGATCCTGGTCGCACCGCCGCCCATCGCGGGCGCTCCGCAGCCGATGTGCACCAGCCCCAGCACGCCGACCACCAGCGCGCTCAGCCCGATGACGATCCGTCCGTTCGCCTCCGGCACCTCCGGGTGCCGCATCAGCCGCACCCCGACGGCCGCCAGCAGGAACGGGACCAGCACGTCGAGCCGGCCGAACAGCCCGGAGACCACGTTGGTCGCGACCTCGCCGAGCCAGCCCTGCGGGCTGAACCACGTCCCGGCCGCGGTGACCAGGGCGAGCGCCAGCAGCAGCAGCCCCACGCCGTCCTTGCGGTGGTCCGGGTGCAGGCCCTTGGCT
This sequence comes from Kitasatospora herbaricolor, assembly GCF_030813695.1. NCBI lineage: Bacteria > Bacillati > Actinomycetota > Actinomycetes > Kitasatosporales > Streptomycetaceae > Kitasatospora > Kitasatospora herbaricolor. Next base: position 6,139,248 of record NZ_JAUSVA010000002.1, on the reverse strand, counting down.
CCGTCGCCGAAGCCCCGGAACAGCGCGCCGACACTGTGTGCCAGACCGAGCCAGACGGCCCGTACGGCGCGGAAGAGTATCGGCCTGGGGGGTGCCGGCGCGGGCGCCGCGGCGGGCTTGGCAGCCGCCTTCCTGGCCGGCACGGCCTTCTTCGCCGCCGCCTTCCCGGCCGGTGCCTTGGCCGGCGACTTCGCCGCCGCCTTCTTGGCCGATCCCGCACCGGAGCCGCGCGCGGCCCCGCCGCGCGAGCCGCTGATGTCCCCGCGGCGCACGCCGCTAGTGTCGCTGCCGGGCGTACGAGTGGCCATGGGCCAGCAGCCTACCGGCGGCGCGCGGCTGCGGACACGCGCCCGGGCACCGGGGCGCGCGCGTGTCGCAGACACACCGTCACGCTGACCACGCTTCACCCGCCCGGCGGAACCGGCCCGCCGGATCGGCCGGGCCCCGCGCCCGCCCGCCCGGTGCCGGGGCAGCCGGACCGGACGGGCCCGTACGACGGGAGGGACCGGCCGCCGTGGGCCGGTCCCGGGTGGACGAATTCAGTCCGAGCCGGGGCGCAGCGCCTCCAGCGCCCGGCGCAGACCCGCCAGCTTGCGCTCCAGATGGGCGGCCGTGGCGGCGGCGCCGCTGTCGTCCGCGCCGTCCAGCTGCTTGGTCAGCGCCTCCGCCTGCTCCTCCACCGAGGCCAGCCGGGCCGACAGCTCGCTCAGCAGCGCACCGCCCAGCGCCGGCCGGGCCGCGTCGCCCGCCTCCAGCTGCAGCCGCAACAGCGCCGCCTGCTCCTTCAGCTGGCAGTTCTTCATGTAGAGGTCGACGAAGACCGACACCTTCGCGCGCAGCACCCACGGGTCGAAGGGCTTGGAGATGTAGTCCACCGCGCCGGCCGCGTAGCCGCGGAAGGTGTGGTGCGGCCCGTGGTTGATCGCGGTGAGGAAGATGATCGGGATGTCCCGGGTGCGCTCGCGGCGCTTGATGTGGGAGGCCGTCTCGAAGCCGTCCATCCCCGGCATCTGGACATCGAGCAGGATCACCGCGAAGTCGTCGGTCAGCAGCGCCTTGAGCGCCTCCTCGCCGGACGCGGCGCGCACCAGCGTCTGGTCGAGCGCGGAGAGGATGGCCTCCAGGGCCAACAGGTTCTCCGGTCGGTCGTCTACCAGGAGGATCTTCGCCTTCTGCACCACGACCCGCCCTCCTGCCGCCTGCCGCCCAGGGGACGGCACCTTGGTACTGCCCACCATTACCCCGGTCATGCTAGCCCGACCCCCTCGCCCGCCACATCGCCCCGGTGGAATGCGACCCGCCGACCCGTCCGGAGACCGCGTCGCCGACCGGGCGGACAGCACTCCGGCGCACCTCTGCGCTGAGTCGCGGTTCCGTCACTGTTCGCAACGATCGGTGACCCTACCGGGTTCCCGGCCGTCCCCGCCAGCGAAAGGGCACGGCCACCGGCGCGGGGCGGCGCCCGGGCTCCCCCGCCGGCGCCCCGCACGGCCCGGGCGCCCCCGCGTCGGCACTCACTTCTGCTCCAGCCAGTGGTGCATCACGGTCAGCAGGTGGTCCGTCTCGACCGGCTTGGTGATGTGGTCGGTGGCACCGGCCTCGATGCTCTTCTCCCGGTCGCCCTTCATCGCCTTCGCGGTCAGCGCGATGATCGGCAGGCCCGAGAACTGGGGCATCCGGCGGATCGCCTCGGTGGTCGCGTAGCCGTCCATCTCCGGCATCATGATGTCCATCAGCACCAGCGCCACGTCCTCGTGCTGCTCCAGCACCTCGATGCCCTCCCGGCCGTTCTCGGCGTACAGCACCGTCAGGCCGTGCTGCTCAAGGACGCTGGTGAGGGCGAAGACGTTGCGGATGTCGTCGTCCACGATCAGCACCTGCTCACCGTCGAACCGGCCGTCGAAACGCCCGTCCGGCCGCGCCACGGCGCCCGGGCGGGCGGCCGGCTCGGTCTGCTGCCGCGGGAGGCCCTCCTCGGCGGCGGCCGCCCGGCGGCGCTCGACGGCGCCCCGGCGACGCTCCTCCGCCAGCTCCCGCACCTCCTGGGCCCAGTGCTCGGCCGGGTTCTCCCCCACCGGCACCGGTGTGCCCACCGGCGTCACGCCGACCGAGGCACGGACCGCCGGGGCGGTCGGGCGCTCGTGGACGGACGGGTCGGGGGCCTCGCTGCGCAGCGGCAGGTAGAGGGTGAAGGTGGAGCCGCGGCCCAGCTCGCTCTCGGCGTGGATCTCGCCGCCGAGCAGCCGGGCGATCTCCCGGCTGATGGAGAGCCCGAGGCCGGTGCCGCCGTACTTGCGGCTGGTGCCGCCGTCGGCCTGCTTGAACGCCTCGAAGATCTCCCTCAGCTTGTTGCCGGGGATGCCGATCCCGGTGTCCGAGACCGAGAACGCCACCAGCTCCTCGTCCGGGTCGCCGATCGCGCCGGCCTCCAGCAGCTGCTCGCGCACGTGCTGCGGCACATCGGCGCCGGCCGGGCGGATGTACAGGTCGACGGCGCCGGAGTCGGTGAACTTCACCGCGTTGGAGAGCAGGTTGCGCAACACCTGCTGGAGCCGCTGCTCGTCGGTGTGCAGGGTCACCGGGAGCTCCGGCGAGACCCGGACGGCGAAGTCCAGGCTCTTGTCCACGGTGAGCGGCCGGAACGCCGCCTCGACGTAGTCGACCAGCTGGACCAGCGCGATCTTCGCCGGACGGACGTCCATCTTGCCCGCCTCGACCTTGGAGAGGTCGAGGATGTCGTTGATCAGCTGGAGCAGGTCGGAGCCGGCACCGTGGATGGTGTCGGCGAACTCGACCTGCTTCGGCGAGAGGTTGCCCTCGTTGTTGTCGGACAGCAGCTTGGCCAGGATCAGCAGCGAGTTCAGCGGGGTGCGCAGCTCGTGCGACATGTTCGCCAGGAACTCGCTCTTGTACCGGGAGGCGAGGGCGAGCTGCTCGGCGCGCTCCTCCAGGACCTGCCGGGCCTCCTCGATCTCGCTGTTCTTGATCTCGATGTCGCGGTTCTGCTGGGCGAGCTGCTCGGCCTTCTCCTGCAGCTCCTCGTTGGTGCGCTCCAGCTCCTCCTGACGGGCCTCCAGCTCGGCGGAGCGCATCGAGAGCTCGGCGGTCAGCCGCTGCGACTCCAGCAGCAGGCCCTCCGTCTTGGTGTTGACGCTGATGGTGTTGACCGTGACGCCGATCAGGTCGGCGATCTGGTTGAGGAAGTCCAGCGCCACGGTGGTGAAGGAGCTGAAGGTGGCCAGTTCGATGACGCCGAGCAGCCGGCCCTCGAACAGCACCGGCAGCACCACCACGTGCGCCGGCGAGGCCTCGCCCAGCCCCGAGGCGATCTTGAGGTATCCGGGCGGCGCCTCCTTCAGGATGATCGAGCGCTTCTCCACCGCCGCCTGGCCGACCAGCGACTCCCCGGGCCGGAAGGTGGTCGGCATCGCCCGCCGCTGGTAGCCGTAGCTGCCGATCAGGCGCAGCACGGTGTCGTTCTCGTCGTCGTCCTCGGTGATCATTTCGGCGGTCCGGCCGGCCGGCTGGGCGAGGAAGAAGGCGCCGTGCTGCGCGGAGACCACCGGCGTCAGCTCGGTCATGATCAGCGAGGCCACGGCCTCCAGGTCCCGGCGGCCCTGCAGCAGACCGGTGACCCTCGCCAGGTTGGTCTTCAGCCAGTCCTGCTCCTGGTTGGTCCGGGTGGTCTCCCGCAGGTTGGCGATCATCTGGTTGATGTTGTCCTTGAGCTCGTCGAGCTCGCCCGAGGCGTCCACGTCGATCCGCAGCGACAGGTCGCCCCTGGTCACGGCGGTGGCGACCTGGGCGATCGCGCGCACCTGCCGGGTCAGGTTGTTGGCGAGCTCGTTCACCGACTCGGTGAGGTCCTGCCAGGTGCCGTCCACGCCCGGCACCCGGGCCTGGCCGCCCAGGATGCCGTCGGTGCCCACCTCGCGGGCCACCCGGGTCACCTCGGCCGCGAACGAGCCGAGCTGGTCGACCATGGTGTTGATGCTGGTCTTGAGCTCCAGGATCTCGCCCCGGGCGTCCACGTCGATCTTCTGCGACAGGTCGCCGCGGGCCACCGCAGTGATGACCAGGGCGATGTTGCGGACCTGCCCGGTCAGGTTGTTCGCCATCAGGTTGACGTTGTCGGTCAGGTCCTTCCAGATGCCCGCGACGCCCGGCACCCCGGCCTGGCCGCCCAGGATGCCGTCGGTGCCCACCTCGCGGGCCACCCGGGTCACCTCGACGGCGAACGCCGACAGCTGGTCCACCATCGTGTTCAGGGTGCCCGCGAGGGCCGCGACCTCGCCCTGCGCCTCGATGGTGATCTTCTTGGAGAGGTCGCCGCGGGCCACCGCGGTGGCGACCTCCGCGATGTTGCGGACCTGGCTGGTCAGGTTGGACGCCATGAAGTTGACGTTGTCGGTCAGGTCCTTCCAGATGCCCGACACCCCGCGCACCCGCGCCTGGCCGCCCAGGATCCCCTCCGTGCCCACCTCGCGGGCCACCCGGGTCACCTCGTCCGCGAACGCCGACAGCTGGTCCACCATCGTGTTGACGGTGGTGACCAGCTCCAGGATCTCCCCGCGGGCGTCCACGGTGATCTTCTTCGACACGTCGCCGCGGGCGACCGCCGTGGTCACCTCGGCGATGTTGCGCACCTGGTCGGTCAGGTTGTTCGCCATGAAGTTGACGTTGTCGGTGAGGTCGCGCCAGACGCCCGCCGCGCCCGGCACCTGCGCCTGGCCGCCGAGCCGCCCCTCGGTACCGACCTGCCGGGCCACCCGGGTCACCTGCTCGGCGAAGCCGGAGAGCTGGTCCACCATCGTGTTGATGGTGTTCTTCAGCTCCAGGATCTCGCCCCGGGCGTCCACCTCGATCTTCTGCGACAGGTCGCCGCGGGCCACCGCCGTGGTCACCTGCGCGATGTTCCGGACCTGCCCGGTCAGGTTGTTCGCCATGAAGTTGACCGAGTCGGTCAGGTCGCGCCAGACCCCGGCCACTCCCGGCACCTGCGCCTGACCGCCCAGCCGCCCCTCGGTGCCCACGTCCCGGGCGACCCTGGTCACCTGCGCGGCGAAGGAGTTGAGCTGGTCCACCATCGTGTTGACGGTGTTCTTCAGCTGCAGCATCTCGCCGTCGACCTCGACGGTGACCTTCCGGGAGAGGTCGCCCTTGGCCACCGCGGTGGTCACCTCGGCGATGTTGCGCACCTGCGCGGTCAGCCGGCCGGCCATCGTGTTGACCGAGTCCGCGAGGTCCTTCCAGCTGCCCGAGACACTGCGCACCCGGGCCTGGCCGCCGAGCTTGCCCTCGGTGCCCACCTCGATGGCGACCCGGGTCACCTCGTCGGTGAACTCGGAGAGCTGGTCGACCAGTCCGTTGACGGTGCGGCCGATCCGCAGGTATTCGCCGCGCAGCGGATGGCTCACCCCGTTGGTGTGGACCGAGCGCAGTTCCATCTTCTGTTCGAGGTCGCCGTCGGCGATCGAGGTGAGCACCCGGCCGACCTCGGCCATCGGGCGCGCCAGGTCGTCGATCAGCGCGTTGCAGTTGTCCACCGCGGCCATCCAGGCGCCCTCGCCCGCGCCGGTCTCCAGCCGCTCGGACAGCCGCCCCTCACGGCCCACCGCCCGCCGGACCCGCGCCAGTTCACCCGTCAGGTGCTGGTTCCGCTCGGCGACCTCGTTGAAGACCGCGGCGATCTCGGCCAGCGGACCGTCCCCCGGCACCGTCAGCCGCCGCTTGAAGTTGCCGTCACGCATCGCCGTCAGCGCCGCCAGCAGCTTGCGCAGATCGGCGGGCTCGGCGCCCCGGGCGTGGTTCGGGCGCCGTCCGGCGGTGCCCCGAGGCGCCGCCCCGGACCGTCCGCCGCGTGCGGCGGACGGAGTCGTGCCGGTCGCGTCCTTGGTGGCCGAACTCAACGGGACCCTCCCACATCGTGAACTGTCCAGTACCGCCCGGAACCGCGCGGGCACAGGCACCGGTGCGGCCGAAAACCGCTGCGGGGACCGTCCGGCCCGCCGGCACCGCATCGACCGTACTGCGCGATCAGGTCGTTGCGGACCCCCCAGTCTGGCAGTACTGGCACCGGGTGTACGGCCGGTTGCGCTCGGTTGGTACGACTCCCGGCCAAACACGTGCCCAGAATCACCCTCCGGTGCTTGTTTCGGCTCCCTGTCCCCACGGGGAACCAACCGGAAAGTAGGGTGGAGCGCTGCACCGGGCCACGAGTCGTCCCGGCGCCGCCACCACCCGGCAGGCGCAGCAGGCGATTCGCCCCCGGACCGTCCGCCGTGTGCGGCGGGCAGCCGGACCAGAGCAGAGGAGAAGTGGCAACGTGGTCACCGCGCGCGCAGCCGCCACCTTCGGACCAGTGGGCCGGTCGGCCGCGGCCGCGCGCGGCTTCGTCCGGGACGCCCTGCTGAGCTGGGGGCTGCCCGAGGTCGTCGACGACGCCGTCGTCCTGGTGAGCGAACTCGTCACCAACGCCGTCGTGCACGCCGGCACCGCCGCCGAGGTCTGCTGTCTGCGCGAGGACGAGACCGTCCGGGTCGAGGTCACCGACCACCACCCCGAACGCGGCCTGCCGGCCTTCGCCGACGTCCCCGACGCGGGCGTCGAGGTGTACGCGGACCCGGACGACGAGGGCGGCCGCGGGCTGCTGATGTGCTCGGCGCTCTCCTCCTGCTGGGGTGTCGAGTACGCGGCCGGACGCAAGACCGTCTGGTTCCGCCTCGCGCTGCCCGACCACGTGATCGGCACCAGGTACGCCGAGCCCGCCGCCCCCGGCGACGAACTGCCCAGCACCGACGGGCCCGTGCACGTCGCCGTCGTCCAGGTCGACGAGCGCGCCCGGGTGCTGGCCTGGAACCCCGACGCCGAAGCGCTCTTCCGGCACCGCTCCGAGGACGTGCTCGGCCGCCCCTGGGCCGAGTTCGCCGCCTGGCCCCAGTCGGCCGGCATCGGCCTCGGCCTCGACGAGACCCTCCGCCTGGCCCGCTGGGAGGGAAGCTTCGGCCTGCGCCGCGGCGACGGACTCACCGTCGAGGTGTACGGCGTGCAGATCCGGGTCCGCGACGCCGAGGGCGTCCCGTCCACCCTCTGCCTGCTGGTGCGCGAGGTCGACCGCGCCGTCCTGCGCTCCCCGGCGCGCACCCACGGCGGCGATCCGGCCGGCCCCGCCGACGCGCCCTTGGACCTGCTCGCCGGGGCGGCCGCGCCGGACGACCTCGGCGCACTGCTGCAGCGCACCGTGGAACGTGCCCGGGACCTGCTGGACGCCGACGCCGCGTACCTGCTGCTGGTCACCGACGACGAGAGCGAGTTCGAGGTCCGCGCCGCCACCGGGCTGACCGCCGGCCGCCGCCGCTACGACCGCTTCCCGGTCGACCCCAACCGCAGCCGCTTCGACGCCGCCCGGCTGCCCACCGTGCACGAGGACCTGGCCCTCCGGCCCGCGCCCGTCCCGCTGCTCAACGGCAGCGGACTGCGTTCGCTGATCACCGTCCCGCTGAAGGTGGACGGCCGGCTGATCGGCTCGCTGGGCGTGGCCGCCGCCCCGCCCGGCCGCTACGACAACGAGGACGCGCTGCGCCTGCAGTTCGCCGCCGACCGGGTCGCCCTCGCCCTGGAGAGCGCCCGGCTGGCCGAGCTGGAGCGGCTGCGGCGCGGCTCGCTCTCCTTCCTAGTGGAGGCCTCCGAACTGCTGGCCGGCACCCTCGAGCACGAGCAGACGCTCGCCCTGATGGCACAGATGGCCGTGCCCACACTGGCCTCCTGGTGCGCCGTCTACACCACCGGCGAGCAGGGCGGCCCGGCCTCGCTCGCCTTCGTCCTGCACCAGGACGAGGACCGGATCGACCCGCTGCGCTACGTGCTCGACAAGATCGCCGCCCCGGAGGCCGACCCGGCCCCGGGCACCCGCTTCTGGACGGCGCCGGCCGAGGCGGCCCGCACCGGCGGCCTGGCCGACAGCCCGGAACTGACCGGCCTGCTGGGTGAGACGGTGGTGCTGCCGCTGGCCGCCCGCAACCGGGTCATCGGGCTGCTCGTCCTGGGCGCCCCGGCCGGTGTCCGGTTCCGCCAGGAGATGCTCGAACTCGCCGAGGACCTCTCCCGTCGCGCCGCCCTCGCGCTGGACAACTCCCGTCTCTACTCCGAGCGCACCGCCACCAGCCAGGCGCTCCAGCGCAGCCTGCTGCCACCGGAGTTGCCCGAGATCCCCGGCGTCGAGGTGGACGTGTTCTACCAGGCCGCCGGCGAGGGCAACGAGGTCGGCGGCGACTTCTACGACCTCTTCCCGATCCGGGAGGGCACCTACGGCTTCGCGATCGGCGACGTGTGCGGCACCGGCCCCGAGGCCGCCTCGGTGACGGGCCTGGCCCGCCACTCGCTGCGGCTGCTCGCGCGCGAGGGCCTGGACGCGCCGCAGGTCCTGCGGCGGCTCAACGCGGCCATCCTGGACGAGGGTTCGCGCAGCCGCTTCCTGACCCTGCTGTACGGCGAGCTGACCCCCAGGGCGGACGGCTGCACCGAACTGTCGCTGGTCTGCGCCGGCCACCCGCTGCCGCTGCGGCTGCGGGTCGACGGACAGGTCGACCAGGCCGCCACCCCGCAGCCGCTGCTCGGCGTGATGGAGGAGCTGGAGCTCACCGCCGAGCACCTGGTGCTGCATCCGGGCGAGGTCCTGCTCTGCGTCACCGACGGCGTCACCGAACGCCGCGAGGGCCTGCGGATGTTGGGGGACGACGGCCTCGCCCAGGTGCTCAGCGGCTGCACCGGGCTGACCGCCGGCGCGGTGGCCGCCCGGGTCCAGCGGGCCGTGGAGCGCTTCGCCCCCGAGCCCCCGTCGGACGACATGGCGATCCTGACCCTGCGGGTGCCCGCCCAGCGAGTGGGCTGACCGTACGTCAGGCCGTGGCCAACTCGTAACGCCCGGGCGACGGTTCACCCGGGCGGTCAACCCCGTTCACCAAGTGGCCAATCGTGGGCGGCCCACAACGGCGGACCATACAAATTGTGCCATTCACAAGGGTACAAGCGGCCACCGGCCGGGTACACCGGATTCACCGGGGAATCCCCCGGAGGGGACACCGACCAGCGGCTACGCCGTTGGCACTTCACTGACCGCAGCCGTTCGCACGTCGATTTTCCGTGCGCCCTCGGCCGGCCACGCGCAGCCACCTCATCGCTCGCATTGACAGCGCCTCAGGCGCGCCCAGAGTGAAAGGAGCCTCCGGTGAGCAACGAAGCTACCGGGGCGCAGAACGCCCGGTCCTCAGGAGCCGACGCCGGTTCCCTCGGATATCTCGCACTCGGCCTGACCCTCCTCGCCTACGGCCTGCTCTCCACCGGCATCTTCAGCGGCACCGGTGCCAAGGACGCGGCCACCCTCGCCCACCTGGTCGGCGGGCTGACCCTGTTCGTCGCCGGCCTCTGGCAGCTCCGCTCGGGCGAGGGCTTCACCGGCACCGCCTTCACCAGCCTCGGGGCCTTCTGGGCCACCTGGTCGGCGGCGGGCGGGGCGGGCAAGAACGCCGCCGGCCTGTTCCTGCTGCTGTGGGCGCTGCTGGCGCTCACGCTGACCGCCGCCGGCTGGAACTCCGGCCTGTTCAGCCGCGCCGTGTACGGCCTGCTCACGGTCTCCCTGGTGGTCTCCGCGATCGCCGTCCTCGGGAGCTCCGGCGGACTCGCCAAGGTCGGTGGCTGGCTCGCCGCCGCGTCCGGCCTGGTCGCCTGGTACTGGGCCACCGCCGCGCTGACCAACAGCGGGTGGGGCCGGGCGGCACTGCCGGTCAAGTAGCGCGGCCGGCCGGCGGGCGCCGCGAGGAGCGGTCGGCCCGCCCGACCGGACACCGTGGCCGGTACGGATACCCCGCGCCGGCCACGGCCGCCGAACGAACCGTGGGCCGGGCCTCGTCCAGAGGCCCGGCCCACGGGTGTGCCGGCTCGAAGCGGGCCTGCCCGGCCGCTGACCGCACAGGCCTGCCAGGCTCGGCCGGGCCGCCGCCCACGCCCTCAGTGCCGTACGGGCGCCCCTCGCGGTGCCGTACGCGGCTCGACGGCCTCCCGGGCCGCCAGGCGAGCCGTGCGGTACCGCCGGACCGCCCACTGCGCCGTGTAGGCCAGCGCCAGGATCACCAGCGCGACCAGCCCGTCCGCCCAGAAGTGGTTCGCGGTGACCACCACCACCCAGACCGTGACCAGCGGGTGCAGGACGATCAGCCAGCGCAACGCGCTGCGGGACACCACGATCACCGTGACGGCCGCCAGGACGCACCAGGCGACGTGCACCGACGGCATCGCCGACAGCTGCGCGGCCACCACCACTCCGCCTACCGCTCCTCCGTAGACGGACTGCCCGTACTCGGCCGCGACGTCGACGAAGCCGCTCTCCGGCAGCATCCGGGGCGGCGCGACCGGGATGAACTGGACGGCCAGGCAGACGGCCGTGGTGAGCACCACCGTGGTCCGCACCCAGGCGTACCGGGAGCGATGGCGGACGAATACCCAGAGCAGCACCGCGATCATGACGGCGAAGTGCATCGACGCGTAGTAGTAGTTGGCGGCCTTCACCACCACCGGGTACGGGGTGACGGCGGCCTGCCAGCCGGCCTCGTCGGGCAGGCCCAGCGCCAGTTCGGTGCGATGGATCCAGGCCGCCCGGTCCAGCGCGTGGTCGGCGCTCATCAGCGAGAGCCGGCCGACCAGCTGCCAGAGCGCGAAGAGCGCCAGCAGGATGCCGGCCTCCCGCAGCATGCTGCCCAGCGAGGGCCGCCGCAGCCGCTTGGCCGCGTACCCCGCGGCGAGGAGGGCGACCGAGGCTCCGCCGGCTGTCTGCCACGTAAGGGTCAGGTTCTGCACTGGACGCGCCTCCACCGAGCTCAGGTTGTGCTGGGGAGACGTTAACGCAAAAATGCCCCCTCCCGAACGGGAGGGGGCATTTTTGGAATGATTGTTCGGCGGCGTCCTACTCTCCCACAGGGTCCCCCCTGCAGTACCATCGGCGCTGTAAGGCTTAGCTTCCGGGTTCGGAATGTAACCGGGCGTTTCCCTCACGCTATGACCACCGAAACACTATGAAACTGTCACCGCACCGCACGATCCCGTGGCCCGGGACATGCGGGGTCGTTGTTTCAGAACAACACAGTGGACGCGAGCAACTGAGGACAAGCCCTCGGCCTATTAGTACCGGTCAGCTCCACCCCTTACAGGGCTTCCACATCCGGCCTATCAACCCAGTCGTCTACTGGGAGCCTTACCCTCTCAAGGAGGTGGGAATACTCATCTCGAAGCAGGCTTCCCGCTTAGATGCTTTCAGCGGTTATCCCTCCCGAACGTAGCCAACCAGCCATGCCCTTGGCAGGACAACTGGCACACCAGAGGTTCGTCCGTCCCGGTCCTCTCGTACTAGGGACAGCCCTTCTCAATATTCCTACGCGCACAGCGGATAGGGACCGAACTGTCTCACGACGTTCTAAACCCAGCTCGCGTACCGCTTTAATGGGCGAACAGCCCAACCCTTGGGACCTACTCCAGCCCCAGGATGCGACGAGCCGACATCGAGGTGCCAAACCATCCCGTCGATATGGACTCTTGGGGAAGATCAGCCTGTTATCCCCGGGGTACCTTTTATCCGTTGAGCGACGGCGCTTCCACAAGCCACCGCCGGATCACTAGTCCCTGCTTTCGCACCTGCTCGACCCGTCGGTCTCACAGTCAAGCTCCCTTGTGCACTTACACTCAACACCTGATTGCCAACCAGGCTGAGGGAACCTTTGGGCGCCTCCGTTACTCTTTAGGAGGCAACCGCCCCAGTTAAACTACCCACCAGGCACTGTCCCTGATCCGGATCACGGACCCAGGTTAGACATCCAGCACGACCAGAGTGGTATTTCAACGTCGACTCCACAACCACTGGCGTGGCTGCTTCAAAGTCTCCCACCTATCCTACACAAGCCGAACCGAACACCAATATCAAGCTATAGTAAAGGTCCCGGGGTCTTTCCGTCCTGCTGCGCGAAACGAGCATCTTTACTCGTAATGCAATTTCACCGGGCCTATGGTTGAGACAGTCGAGAAGTCGTTACGCCATTCGTGCAGGTCGGAACTTACCCGACAAGGAATTTCGCTACCTTAGGATGGTTATAGTTACCACCGCCGTTTACTGGCGCTTAAGTTCTCAGCTTCGCCGAGACGAATCTCGACTAACCGGTCCCCTTAACGTTCCAGCACCGGGCAGGCGTCAGTCCGTATACATCGCCTTACGGCTTCGCACGGACCTGTGTTTTTAGTAAACAGTCGCTTCTCGCTGGTCTCTGCGGCCGGCCCCAGCTCACGGAGTAAATCCGATCACCAGTTCCGGCCCCCCTTCTCCCGAAGTTACGGGGGCATTTTGCCGAGTTCCTTAACCATAGTTCACCCGAACGCCTCGGTATTCTCTACCTGACCACCTGAGTCGGTTTGGGGTACGGGCCGCCATGAAACTCGCTAGAGGCTTTTCTCGACAGCATAGGATCATCCACTTCACCACAATCGGCTCGGCATCAGGTCTCAGACTATGTGTTGCGCGGATTTGCCTACGCAACGTCCTACACCCTTACCCCGGGACAACCACCGCCCGGGCTGGACTACCTTCCTGCGTCACCCCATCGCTCACCTACTACCCTGTTGGGTCAGCGGCTCCACCACGTCCCATTGTCCGAAGACTCCGGGCCGGCTTCGCGGCTTTAGCATTCAGAGGTTCGACGTTGGCGCTTCAAAGCGGGTACGGGAATATCAACCCGTTGTCCATCGACTACGCCTGTCGGCCTCGCCTTAGGTCCCGACTTACCCTGGGCAGATCAGCTTGACCCAGGAACCCTTGGTCAATCGGCGCAAGAGTTTCTCACTCTTGTATCGCTACTCATGCCTGCATTCTCACTCGTGTCCCGTCCACAACTGGATTCCTCCGCTGCTTCACCCGGAACACGACGCTCCCCTACCCATCACAGCAGGCGTTGGCCCTGTTGCTGCAATGACACGACTTCGGTGGTGTGCTTGAGCCCCGCTACATTGTCGGCGCGGAATCACTTGACCAGTGAGCTATTACGCACTCTTTCAAGGGTGGCTGCTTCTAAGCCAACCTCCTGGTTGTCTCTGCGACTCCACATCCTTTCCCACTTAGCACACGCTTAGGGACCTTAGTCGGTGTTCTGGGCTGTTTCCCTCTCGACCATGGAGCTTATCCCCCACAGTCTCACTGCCACGCTCTCACTTACCGGCATTCGGAGTTTGGCTAAGGTCAGTAACCTGGTGAGGCCCATCGCCTATCCAGTGCTCTACCTCCGGCAAGAAACACGTGACGCTGCACCTAAATGCATTTCGGGGAGAACCAGCTATCACGGAGTTTGATTGGCCTTTCACCCCTAACCACAGGTCATCCCCCAGGTTTTCAACCCTGGTGGGTTCGGTCCTCCACGAAGTCTTACCTCCGCTTCAACCTGCCCATGGCTAGATCACTCCGCTTCGGGTCTTGGGCATGCAACTGAAACGCCCTATTCGGACTCGCTTTCGCTACGGCTACCCCACACGGGTTAACCTCGCTACACACCGCAAACTCGCAGGCTCATTCTTCAAAAGGCACGCAGTCACGAGACACACAGCAAGCTGCATGTCCGACGCTCCCACGGCTTGTAGGCACACGGTTTCAGGTACTATTTCACTCCGCTCCCGCGGTACTTTTCACCATTCCCTCACGGTACTATCCGCTATCGGTCACCAGGGAATATTTAGGCTTAGCGGGTGGTCCCGCCAGATTCACACGGAATTTCTCGGGCTCCGTGCTACTTGGGAGAAGCTCAAGTGAGCCGCTGATGTTTCGTCTACGGGGGTCTTACCCTCTACGCCGGACCTTTCGCATGTCCTTCGACTACACCAACGGTTTCTGACTCACCCAGCCGCCGGCAGACGACTGAAGAACTTTCCCACGACCCCTCATACGCAACCCCTGCCGGGTATCACACGTATCAGGTTTAGCCTCATCCGGTTTCGCTCGCCACTACTCCCGGAATCACGGTTGTTTTCTCTTCCTGCGGGTACTGAGATGTTTCACTTCCCCGCGTTCCCTCCACATACCCTATGTGTTCAGGTATGGGTGACAGCCCATGACGACTGCCGGGTTTCCCCATTCGGAAACCCCCGGATCAAAGCCTGGTTGACGGCTCCCCGGGGACTATCGTGGCCTCCCACGTCCTTCATCGGTTCCTGGTGCCAAGGCATCCACCGTGCGCCCTTAAAAACTTGGCCACAGATGCTCGCGTCCACTGTGCAGTTCTCAAACAACGACCAGTCACCCACCATCAAACCCCCGAAACGAGGATCATCAAGTAGGACCGGCACTGAAGCAACGACCATACGGCCGTTCCCTCAGGACCCAACAACGTGCCCGACACGACCCAACCCCATCAGATGCTTTCCACGCGCCGAAGCGCAGTACTTACGGTCGATGAGACCGAACCGTGCCGAATAGTCAACGTTCCACCCATGAGCAACCGTGCGAGACATTTGCTCGCATTCGGCTATGTGCTCCTTAGAAAGGAGGTGATCCAGCCGCACCTTCCGGTACGGCTACCTTGTTACGACTTCGTCCCAATCGCTGGTCCCACCTTCGACGGCTCCTCCCCTTACGGGTTAGGCCACCGGCTTCGGGTGTTACCGACTTTCGTGACGTGACGGGCGGTGTGTACAAGGCCCGGGAACGTATTCACCGCAGCATGCTGATCTGCGATTACTAGCAACTCCAACTTCATGGGGTCGAGTTGCAGACCCCAATCCGAACTGAGGCCGGCTTTTTGGGATTCGCTCCGCCTCGCGGCATCGCAGCCCTTTGTACCGACCATTGTAGCACGTGTGCAGCCCAAGACATAAGGGGCATGATGATTTGACGTCGTCCCCACCTTCCTCCGAGTTGACCCCGGCAGTCTCCTGTGAGTCCCCATCACCCCGAAAGGCATGCTGGCAACACAGAACAAGGGTTGCGCTCGTTGCGGGACTTAACCCAACATCTCACGACACGAGCTGACGACAACCATGCACCACCTGTATACCGACCACAAGGGGGCGACCATCTCTGGCCGTTTCCGGTATATGTCAAGCCTTGGTAAGGTTCTTCGCGTTGCGTCGAATTAAGCCACATGCTCCGCTGCTTGTGCGGGCCCCCGTCAATTCCTTTGAGTTTTAGCCTTGCGGCCGTACTCCCCAGGCGGGGAACTTAATGCGTTAGCTGCGGCACCGACGACGTGGAATGTCGCCAACACCTAGTTCCCAACGTTTACGGCGTGGACTACCAGGGTATCTAATCCTGTTCGCTCCCCACGCTTTCGCTCCTCAGCGTCAGTAATGGCCCAGAGATCCGCCTTCGCCACCGGTGTTCCTCCTGATATCTGCGCATTTCACCGCTACACCAGGAATTCCGATCTCCCCTACCACACTCTAGCCTGCCCGTATCGAATGCAGACCCGGGGTTAAGCCCCGGGCTTTCACATCCGACGCGACAGGCCGCCTACGAGCTCTTTACGCCCAATAATTCCGGACAACGCTCGCACCCTACGTATTACCGCGGCTGCTGGCACGTAGTTAGCCGGTGCTTCTTCTGCAGGTACCGTCACTTGCGCTTCTTCCCTGCTGAAAGAGGTTTACAACCCGAAGGCCGTCATCCCTCACGCGGCGTCGCTGCATCAGGCTTTCGCCCATTGTGCAATATTCCCCACTGCTGCCTCCCGTAGGAGTCTGGGCCGTGTCTCAGTCCCAGTGTGGCCGGTCGCCCTCTCAGGCCGGCTACCCGTCGTCGCCTTGGTAGGCCATTACCCCACCAACAAGCTGATAGGCCGCGGGCTCATCCTGCACCGCCGGAGCTTTACACCAACCCCCATGCGGAGGAAGGTCATATCCGGTATTAGACCCCGTTTCCAGGGCTTGTCCCAGAGTGCAGGGCAGATTGCCCACGTGTTACTCACCCGTTCGCCACTGATCCACCCCGAAGGGCTTCACCGTTCGACTTGCATGTGTTAAGCACGCCGCCAGCGTTCGTCCTGAGCCAGGATCAAACTCTCCGTGAATGTCTGCTCGTAATCGAGCGGCCACTCGCGTTGAGCGGCACGGCAACCACCGGAATAGGGCGGCCCCGCGCACTGCGTCCTCGCTAGTGTTTTGTTACTAAAGGAATCTCCAACCCCGATCAGAGATCGAGGCCGGGGATGTCAACATATCTGGCGTTGACTTTTGGCACGCTGTTGAGTTCTCAAGGAACGGACACTTCCTTCGAGCCACTCTCGTGAACTCTCCGGGCGCTTCGTTCTTTCGTGTTTCAAGCTTATCAGATGTTTTCCGCTCCGTTTTCCGGAGTTTCGCTTCCCTGCCTTGCTTTCCTTCGGCCTTTCGGCACTCCCAGACTCTACCAGAGCCTTTCGTGCTTCCCGGCCTTCAGGAGGGTTTCGTCGGCCCGACCTGACGGTCCGTCCGACGACTCAAACTCTAGCCCAGCCCCGCCCCGAAAGGCGAATCCAAGCCAATCCGCTAAACACACACATGCCAATTAACCGCACAGGAATACGCCGAAGCGAAAAACCCATGACGATGCGATGGGAGGTGGTTCATGGAGTGGCCGCCCCGGGACCGTCCGCGCTGACTGCGTGTCCGGTGCTCCCTGCCGAGCGACTAGGGAACACTACGCCGTTCCCGGCGACGAAGCAAACAGGGCCTGCCGGCCGCGTCGAACGCGGCCGGCAGGCCCTGAGGGCGAGGTGCGGGTTGGCTCAGCTGTTGGTCGGGAAGCCCAGGTTGATGCCGCCGTGCGACGGGTCCAGCCAGCGCTGGGTGACGGCCTTGCCGCGGGTGAAGAACTGGACGCCGTCCGGTCCGTACGCGTGGCTGTCCCCGAAGAGGGAGGCCTTCCAGCCGCCGAAGGAGTAGTAGGCGACCGGCACCGGGATCGGCACGTTGATGCCGACCATGCCGACCTCCACCTCGTGCTGGAAGCGCCGGGCGGCGCCGCCGTCGTTGGTGAAGATCGCCGTGCCGTTGCCGTACGGGTTGGCGTTGATCAGCTCCAGGCCCTCGTCGTACGAGGCGACCCGCACCACCGAGAGCACCGGACCGAAGATCTCGTCGTTGTAGACGGACATGCCGGGCTTCACGTGGTCGAACAGGGTGGGGCCGAGCCAGAAGCCGTCCGCGGTCGGTGCGCCGTTGGCGTCCTCGGCGGCGATCGGGTGCTTGCGACCGTCCACAGCCAGCTCCGCGCCGTCCGCAACGCCGGACTCCACGTAGGAGGTGACCTTGTCGCGGTGCTGGCCGGTGACCAGCGGGCCCATGTCGGAGTCGCCGTTGCAGCCCGGGCCGACCTTGAGGGTGGCCATCCGCTGCTTGATCTTCTCGACCAGCTCGTCGCCGATCGGGTCCACCGCCACCAGGACGGAGACCGCCATGCAGCGCTCGCCCGCCGCGCCGAAGCCGGCGTTGATGGCCGCGTCGGCGCTGAGGTCGAGGTCCGCGTCGGGCAGGACCAGCATGTGGTTCTTCGCCCCGCCGAGGGCCTGCACGCGCTTGCCGTAGCGGGTGCCGGTCTCATAGACGTAGCGGGCGATCGGGGTGGAGCCGACGAAGCTGACGGACTTGACGTCCGGGTGCTCCAGCAGGCGGTCGACGGCCACCTTGTCACCGTGCACGACGTTGAAGACGCCGTCGGGCAGCCCGGCCTCCTTCCAGAGCTCCGCGATGAAGTTCGCGGCGGACGGGTCCTTCTCCGAGGGCTTGAGCACCACGGTGTTGCCGGCCGCGATGGCGATCGGGAAGAACCACATCGGCACCATGGCCGGGAAGTTGAAGGGCGAGATGACGGCGACCGGGCCGAGCGGCTGGCGGATCGAGTAGACGTCGATGCCGGTGGAGGCCTGCTCGGTGAAGCCGCCCTTGATCAGCTGCGGGATCCCGCAGGCGTACTCGACGACCTCCTGGCCGCGGGCGATCTCGCCGAGGGCGTCCGAGTGCACCTTGCCGTGCTCGGAGACGATGATCGCGGCCAGCTCGTCCTTGCGGGCGTTGAGCAGCTCGCGGAAGTTGAAGAGCACCGTGGTGCGCTTCGCCACCGAGGCGTGGCGCCACTCGGCGAAGGCGGAGGCCGCGGCCGCGACCGCCTGGTCGACCTCGGCGATGCCCGCGAAGTCGACGTGACCCGCCACCTGGCCGGTGGCCGGGTCGAAGATGTCGCCGCGGCGCGGCGCGGAACCGGCGGTGGCGACGGGCGCGCCGCCGATCCAGTGGGTGAGGTGCTTGGTCACGTTGGGCTTGCTCAAGATCGTCTGCCTCCGAAGTCCCGGGCGGCACTCCGCCGGTCCCTTTGTGCGGCGCCGCCCGGGAACGGCCGGGCGACGGGATCACGGGGCTACCGCGCTCGTTCTCCAGTCTGGTCCGCACCGCGCCCCGCCTCAACGAGCAGGCTGACGGGTATCCGCGATTCAGCCTTACAGGTCGTCGGGGGTGTCCGCCGGACGGCCCAGCAGGGGCGGGGCGGGGCGGCCCGGCTGCGGGGGCCGTCAGCGGCAGGGGTGGACGAGATCGGCGGCCGCCTCGTGCAGGGCGAACTCCAGCAGCGCCGGGTCGGTGAGCCGCCCCGAGCCGTCCGGCGGGACCAGCCAGCGCACACCGCTGCCCCGCCCGGCCGGATGCGGGACGACGATCCAGCTGCCGTTGCCCGCCGTCCGCACCCCGGTGCCGAGCCAGCGGGCGGCGGTGCCCACCGGGACCAGGAAGCCCAGGTGCTCGTCGCCGAAGTCGGCGTACACCGGGCCCGGTCCGCCCGGGTGGCGGGCCAGGGCGGCGAGAGCGGGCCGCCCCAGCGAGCCGGCCACCAGCAGGACGTCCCAGCGCCGGCCGGCCGGCAGCAGCACCAGGCCGGCGCTGGCGCGGTGCCATTCCCGTCGGCAGGCCTCCGGGTCGGGGGCCGCCTCGGCGAGCCAGTCCAGCCCGGCGGACGGCCCGACGGACGGCGGCTCCCCCGAGCCGCCGGAGGGTCCCCCGGCCGATCCCTTGCTGTCCATGACCTGTCCTCCGCTCGTTCGGTACGGCGGGTTCCGCTGCCTGCCGTCACCGTGGAGAGGGACCCGGCCCCGGGGTCTTACACCGTTCCGCCGAGCTGCACGGGTTCTGCACAGTTCGGCGCCGCGGCCCCAGGAGCCCGGCGGGCGGGAACGTGGGCGGACGGGATCGCGGCCGGACGGACAGCGGCCCGGACAGCACGGCGGGGCGCACCCCCGGTACAGGGATGCGCCCCGGGTCCCGAAGGCCCGTGCCGGACGGGAGCCGTCCGGGCGCAGTCAGCTGTCGAAGCCGAGTCCGAGCCGGTCCAGCGTCCGCAGCCAGAGGTTGCGGCGCCCACCGTTGCGGTCGGCGCGGTCCAGCGACCACTTGGTCATCTCGATCCCCGCCCACCGCACCGGCTCCGGCGGGAACGGCAGCGGCTTGCTGCGCACCATCTCCAGCGAGGTCCGCTCGGTCCGCTCGCCCGCCAGCAGGTCGAGCATCACCTCCGCGCCGTAACGGGTGGCGCCCACGCCGAGGCCGGTGTACCCGGCCGCGTAGGCGACCCGGCCCCCGTAGGCGGTGTCGAAGAACGCGGAGAAGCGGGTGCAGGTGTCGATCGCACCGCCCCAGGCGTGGGTGAAGCGCACCCCCTCCAGCTGCGGGAAGCAGCGGAAGAAGTTGGCCGCCAGTGTCCGGAAGGTCTCCGGCCGCTGGTCGTACTCCTCCCGCACCCTGCCGCCGTACTGGTAGACGGCGTCGTAGCCGCCCCACAGGATGCGGTTGTCGGCGGAGAGCCGGAAGTAGTGGAACTTGTTGGCGCTGTCGCCGAGGCCCTGCCGGCCGCGCCAGCCGATCGCGGCCAGCTGCTCGGTGCTCAGCGGCTCGGTCATCAGTGCGTAGTCGTACACCGGCACCACGAACGGGCGGACCCGCTTCACCAGCGACGGGAAGACGTTGGTGCCGAGGGCCACCCGCCGGGCGAAGACCCGGCCGTAAGGGGTGCGAACGGCCATGCCGCCGCCGTGCTCGGCGAGCGCGGTGGCCTTGGTCCGCTCGAAGATCCGCACGCCCTGGCCGAGGCAGGCCTGCTTCAGGCCCCAGGCCAGCTTGGCCGGGTGGACCATCGCCACGCCCTCCTTGTCCCAGACGCCGCCCAGGAAGGTGGGCGAGTCGACCTCGGCCCGCAGAGCGTCGGCGTCCAGGACGGTGAGTTCGAGGCCGTGGTCGGCGACGGCCTCGGCGATCTCGTGCAGCTCCGCGAGCTGGTGCGGCTGGGTGGCGACGTCGATCTCGCCGGTCCGCTCCCACTCCGCGTCGATGCCGTAGCGCTTGAGCGTGTCCTCGATGGCCTGCAGGTTGGCCGCGCCCTGGCGCTCCAGCTCGGCCAGCTCGCCGGGCCAGCGCTGCAGGCCGTTGCCGAAGCCGTGGGTGAGGCTGGCGGCGCAGAACCCGCCGTTGCGCCCGGATGCGGCCCAGCCGACCTCGTTGCCCTCGACGAGAACCACGTCGAGGGACGGGTCCCGCTCCTTGGCGATCAGCGCCGTCCACAGGCCGGAGTAGCCGCCGCCGACCACCAGCAGGTCGCAGGTGGTGTCGCCGACGAGGGCGGGCAGTGCCTCCGGCCGGCCCGGGTCCTCCAGCCAGAAGGGGGTGGGCCTGGCGTCACTGAGCGCGCGGGCGGAGTCCATGCATTATCAGCCACTTTCTGGACATTGAGGGTGATTTCGGTGCAACACTGGGGAGCCTACCCGGGCCCGGACCGCCCGTCCCTGACCGGAGGTCAGGCGACGGCCTTACGCCGGTTCCCGAGCCACTGGCCCCCGACGGTCAGGGCGACCGCGGCGATGAACATCGCGGTGCCGATGACGTTCACCTGGACCGGGATGCCGCGCTGCGAGGCGCCCCAGACGAACATCGGGAAGGTCACGGTGGTCGGGCCGGAGTTGAACTGGGTGATGATGAAGTCGTCGAAGGAGAGCGCGAAGCTGAGCAGCGCGCCGGCCGCGATGCCGGGGGCGGCGAGCGGCAGGGTGACCCGCAGGAAGGTCTGCACCGGGGTGGCGTAGAGGTCCTGGGCGGCCTGTTCCAGCCGGGGGTCCATGCTCATCACGCGGGCCTTGACCGCTGTCACCACGAAGCTGAGGCAGAACATGATGTGGGCGATCAGGATGGTGACGAACCCGAACGGGATGCGCATGTTGAGGAAGAGCGTGCCCAGCGAGGCGGCCATCACGACCTCGGGCATCGCCATCGGCAGGAAGATCATCGCGCTGGTGGCGCCCCGGCCCCGGAAGCGGTAGCGGGCCAGCGCGAAGGCGACCATGGTGCCGAGCACCGTGGCGCCGATCGTGGCCAGCACGGCCACCTGCAGGCTCAGCGACAGCGACTGGCACATGTCGGCGACGCCGCACGGGTTGGTCCAGGCGTCGGTGGAGAACTCGGACCACTCGTAGTTGAACTTGCCCTGCGGCTTGTTGAAGGAGAAGGCCAGCACGACCAGGTTCGGCAGCACCAGGTAGGCGAGGGCGAGCACACCCGCCAGCACCACCAGGTGGGACCGGATCCACGTGAAGATTCGGGACATCAGACCAGTTCCTCCGTCCCGGCCTTGCGCATGTAGACCGTCACCATGCCCAGGATCAGGGCCATCAGGATGAAGCTCAGGGCAGCTGCCGTCGGGTAGTCGAGGACGTTCAGGAACTGCTTCTGGATGCCGTTGCCGACCATCTGCTCGCTCGGCGACCCCAGCAGCTGGGCGTTGATGTAGTCGCCCGAGGCCGGGATGAAGGTGAGCAGGGTGCCCGCGACGACACCCGGCAGCGAGATCGGGAACGTGACCTTGCGGAAGGTCGTGAACGGGCGGGCGTACAGGTCGCCGGCCGCCTCGTGCAGGCGCGGGTCGATCCGCTCCAGCGAGGTGTAGAGCGGCAGGATCATGAACGGCAGGAAGTTGTACGTCAGGCCGCAGACCACCGCGAGGGGCGTGGCCAGCACGCGGTCGCCGGAGGTGAGGCCGACGGCGCTGGTCAGGTCCAGGACGTGCAGGGCGTTCAGCGCGCCGACCACCGGGCCGCCGTCCGACAGGATCGTCTTCCAGGCCAGCGTGCGGATCAGGAAGCTGGTGAAGAACGGCGCGATCACCAGGATCAGAATGACGTTGCGCCAGCGCTTGCTCGCCTTGAAGGCGATCGTGTACGCCAGCGGGTAGCCGATCGCCAGGCAGAGCACGGTGGCGATGGCCGCGTAGGAGAACGAGCGGACGAAGTGCCACTTGTACTCGCCCAGCGCGTCCCAGTAGGTGGCGAAGTGCCAGGTGAGCTTGAAGCCCTGCTCCAGCGAGCCGGTCTGCAGCGAGGTGGAGCCCTGGTAGACCATCGGCACCGCGAAGAAGACCACCAGCCAGGCGATGCCCGGCAGCAGCAGCCAGTACGCGGTGAGCTTGCGGCGCGGCCGGCGGGCCGGCGGCGCCGCGGCGTCGTCGGGTGGTATCGCCCGGGCCGGCGCGGGGGCGGTGGTGGACGTCATGCCGCCGCCTCCCCGGTGCCCGCGTCGATCGCCTGGGCGGCGTCCATGCCGAAGGAGTGGGCCGGGTTCCAGTGCAGGACGACCGGCGCGCCGGGGACGATCCGGGCGTCGCGCTCCATGTTCTGCTCGAAGACCGCGACCTCCTGGCCGGCGTCGGTGCGCACCACGTACTGGGTGGAGACGCCGATGAAGCTGGAGTCGACGACGGTGCCGCCCAGCCGGTTGCGGTTGTCCGCGACCTCGACCGAGGCGTGCGCGATGGTGATCTTCTCCGGGCGCACGCCCAGGTAGATCTCCTTGGCCTCGGTGGCGCAGCGGGCCTTCGGCACGGCCAGGCGCACGCCGCCGGCCGAGAGCAGCAGGTCGGTGCCCTCGGCACCGGTGACCTGGGCGGTGATCAGGTTGGACTGGCCGAGGAAGTTGGCCACGAAGGTGCTGGCGGGGTTCTCGTACAGGTCGGCGGGGGCGCCGAGCTGCTCGACCCGGCCGCCGTTCATCACCGCGATGGTGTCGGCCATGGTCATGGCCTCCTCCTGGTCGTGGGTGACGTGCACGAAGGTGATGCCGACCTCGGTCTGGATCCGCTTGAGCTCCAGCTGCATCTGCCGGCGCAGCTTGAGGTCGAGGGCGCCGAGCGGCTCGTCCAGCAGCAGGACCTGCGGGTGGTTGATCAGCGCCCGGGCGACCGCGACGCGCTGCTGCTGGCCGCCGGAGAGCTGGTGCGGCTTGCGCCGGGCGAACTGGCCGAGCTCGACCAGCTCCAGCATGTCCTCGACCTGCTTCTTGACGTCCTTGCGGCCGCGGCGGCGCAGGCCGAACGCGACGTTCTCGAAGATGTCGAGGTGCGGGAAGAGCGCGTAGCTCTGGAAGACGGTGTTCACCGGCCGGCGGTAGGGCGGCAGCGCGGTGACGTCCTGGCCGCCGATCACCACGGTGCCGCTGGTGGGCTCCTCCAGGCCGGCGATCATGCGCAGGGTGGTGGTCTTGCCGCAGCCCGAGGCGCCGAGCAGGGCGAAGAAGGACCCCTGGGGCACCGTCAGGTCGAGCGGGTGGACGGCGGTGAAGGCGCCGTAGGTCTTGCCGATGCCGGTGAGGCGGACGTCGCCGCCCGCGGCCGAGTCGCGCAGCTGGTCTGTCATGGTCTCTCTCTGTCTGCTGCCGTTGGGTCTGATGCCGTCAGGTGGGGTCAGGCGCCGATCAGTTTGGAGAACTTCTCCTCGAAGTCGCTCTCCTCGGCCTCGTTCAGGGAGCGGAAGACATGGACCTTGGCGGCCATCTCGGGGGTGGGGACGACCAGGGGGTTGGCCGCGGTGTCCGGGTCGAGGGCGGCGAGCGCCTCCTTCATGCCGGTGACGGCGGAGACGAACCCGATGCCAGCGGTGAGCCGGGCCGCGATCTCGGGCCGGTAGTAGAAGTCGATCAGGCGCTCGGCGTTGGCCTTGTGCTGCGCCCGGGCCGGGATCACCATGTTGTCGGTGGAGGAGACGTAGCCCTTGTCCGGGATCACGAACTCGATGTCGGGGTTGTCCGCCTTCAGCTGGATGAGGTCGCCGCCCCAGGCGAGGCAGGCCGCGATGTCGCCGGAGGAGAGCTCCTGGCCGTAGTCGTTGCCGGTGAACTTGCGGATCTGCTTGGAGTCGACGCCCTTCTGCAGGCGGGCGACGGCGGCCGCGTAGTCGTCGGCGGTGAACTTCGCCGGGTCCTTGTCCATGTCCAGCAGGGTCATCCCGATGGTGTCGCGCATCTCCGACAGGAAGGTCACCCGGCCCTTGAGCTCGGGGTCGTCGAGCAGCTGGCTGACGCTGGTGACCGGCTTGCCCTTGGTGGCCTTGGAGTTGTACGCGATGACGACCTGGATGCCGGCCCAGGGGTAGCTGTACAGGCGGCCCGGGTCCCAGTCGGGGGCGCGGAAGCGGGACTCGATGTTGGTGATGGCCGTGGTGATGTTGGACTGGTTGAGCTTCTGCACCCAGCCGAGCCGGATCAGCCGGGCGACCATCCAGTCGGTGAGCACCATGACGTCGCGGCCGGTGTCCTGGCCGGCGGCGAGCTGGGGCTTGACCTTGCCGAAGAACTCGACGTTGTCGTTGACGTCCTCGGTGTACTTGACCTTGATCCCGGTGGCCTCGGTGAAGGCCTCGACGGTGCCGTGCTTCTCGGTGTCGTTCTCGTCGGTGTCGACGTAGAGCGGCCAGTTGGAGAAGTTGACCTCCTTGTCGCTCTCCGAGCGGTCCTCGGCGGCGTTCGCGAGGGAGTCACCGGTGCCGGTGGTGCGGGCCGGCGGGATGCCGCAGGCCGCGAGGGTGCCCGCCCCGGCGGTCAGAGCCGCCGCGCGCAGCATCGTGCGCCGGGTCAGCGCGGCACGGCCGCCCGCCAGGCTGCGTTCCCAGGCCTTGCGGACGGGCTCTGGCAGGCCGTCGGTGATCTCGTTGAGCTCCATGCTGGAACGCCCTCCCGGGGGAAGTGAGGGGGACGGCCCGCCGGTGACCGTGGGGGTGGCGGGCCGTCCACGAGGGGTTATCTGTCTCCGAAGACGGTGCGGTGCCAGTCCTTGCGGACCACCGCGGTGGTGTCGTACATGACGTGCTTGACCTGCGTGTACTCGTCCAGCGAGTACTGCGACATGTCCTTGCCGTAGCCGGAGGACTTGTAGCCGCCGTGCGGCATCTCGCTGATGATCGGGATGTGGTCGTTGACCCAGACACAGCCGGCCGCGATCTCGCGGGTGGCGCGCAGGGAGCGGTGGATGTCGCGGGTCCAGGCGGAGGCGGCCAGGCCGTAGGGGGTGTCGTTGGCGAGGCGCAGGCCCTCCTCGTCGCTGTCGAAGGGCAGGACGACCAGGACCGGGCCGAAGATCTCGCCCTGGACGACCTCGCTGTCCTGGGCGACGCCGGTGATCAGCGTCGGCCGGTAGTAGGCGCCGCGGGCGAGGTCGGTGCCGTCGTGGCCCTTGGCGGGGGCGTGGCCGCCGGCCGCGACGACGGCGCCGTAGCCGCGGGCGCGCTCGACGAAGCCGGCCACCCGGTCGCGGTGGGTGAAGGAGACCAGCGGGCCGAGGTCGGTCCGCGGGTTGAGCGGGTCGCCGAGGCGGACGGATTCGAAGAGTTCGGCGACGCCGGCCACGAAGGCGTCGTAGAGCGGGCGCTGGACGTAGGCGCGGGTGGCGGCGGTGCAGTCCTGGCCGCTGTTGATCAACGATCCGGCGACCGCGCCGTGGACGGCGGCCTCCAGGTCGGCGTCGTCGAAGACCACGAAGGGCGCCTTGCCGCCCAGCTCCAGGTGGGTGCGCTTGGCGGTGGCGCTGGCCAGCTCGGCGACCCGCTTGCCGACCGGGGTGGAGCCGGTGAAGGAGACCATGGCGACACCGGGGTGCGCGACCAGGTGCTCACCGGCGCCCGGTCCGGCGCCGGTGACGACGTTGACGACGCCGTCCGGGATACCGGCCTCGGTGCAGGCGCGGGCGAACATCAGCGAGGTGAGCGGGGTCAGCTCGGCAGGCTTGAGCACGATGGTGTTGCCGGCCGCGATGGCCGGGAGGATCTTCCAGGCGGCCATCTGCAGGGGGTAGTTCCACGGCGAGATCGACCCGATCACGCCGATCGCCTCGCGGCGGACGTAGGAGGTGTGGTCGCCGGAGTACTCACCGGCCGCCTTGCCCTCCAGGTTGCGGGCGGCGCCGGCGAAGAAGGCGGTGTTGTCGACCGTCCCCGGGACGTCGAACTCGGTGGAGAGCTTGATCGGCTTGCCGGTCTGCGCGGTCTCGACCCGGGCCAGGTCGTCGGCCGCGTCGGCGAGCACGGCGGCGAGCTTCAGCAGCGCCTCGGAGCGGGCGCCGGGGGTGGCGCCGGCCCACCCGGGCAGGGCGGCCCGGGCGGCGGCCACGGCGGCGTCGACGTCCCCGGTGGAGGCCAGGGTGACCTGCTGGACGACGCTGCCGTCGGCCGGGTTGACGACCTGGAAAGGCTGGTTCCCGGTGCCCTGGGTCTGCCTGCCGGCGATGTACTGCGCGCCCGCGCTGAAGTCGGTCAGGTCCATCGTGGTTCCTCCATGTGCCCGGTTCTTCGGCTGCCGCCCTGACGAGCAGCGTGATTGCTGCACGTCATGCTGCCCGCGCCGCTCTGCGCGGGCCCGTAGCCGGTGGCGGAGCGGCTGGTCGAGTCGCCGCCTGGCGGTACGGGAGCCCCCGCTGTCGTCGCGGGCGGCCCGATTGATCACCGAGGTGCGTGATCCTGACATCGCTGTGTTGCCGCTACAAGGGATTCCGCCGTTGCTTTCTGGTTACGCGACGGATTCCGTGCCGATGTCCGGCTGATGCAACAGCGGGTCGCCACTGCCGACTCGCTGACGATGCCTGCTGCCGGGGCGGGGTGACAAGGACCACTCCGGCAGCCTCCGCGCAAAGGGCCTTACAGGGTGCAAAGGTTCGATTTGGGCAACAGGTCGTCGCGGGGATGGATGATTTACCTGACACAGTGCACGCCCGGCCCGCACCGGCGCGTGCCCGACCGGCACGGCCCACCCCCGTCGCACGAACCGCCCAGCCCCCGGAGGACCGACGTGCTCCCCACCGTCGCCCGCGTACTCGACCTGGAGGTGATGCGGCGCGGCCTGCCCCAGGTGGTGGCCGGCGCGGCCCACCTGGAACGACCGGTCCGCTGGGTCCACGTCAGCGAACTGCCGGACGTCGCCGGCATGCTGCAGGGCGGCGAGCTGGTGCTCACCACGGGCATCGCGCTGCCCGAGGACCGCGACGGCCTGGCCAGGTACGTCCGCGAGCTGGACGAGGTCGGGGTCGCCGGGCTGGTGATCGAGTTCGGGCGGCGCTACTTCGACACCCTGCCGCGCGCCCTGGTGCACGCCGCCGAGCAGCGCGGCCTGCCGCTGATCGCGCTCCGTCGGGAGCTGCGCTTCGTCGCCGTCACCGAGGCCGTGCACGCCCTGGTGGTCAACGCCCAGCTGGAGCAGCTGCGCACCTCCGAGGCGGTGCACCAGGTCTTCAACGAGCTCGCGGTGGAGGGCGCCGAGCCCGGCGAGGTGGTCCGGCAGGTGGCCCGGATGGCCGGCGCCCCCGTGGTGCTGGAGAACCTCGCCCACCAGGTGCTGGCCCACGACACCGCCGGCCGCCCCGAGACGGAACTGCTGGAGGGCTGGGAGCGCCGCTCGCGCGGGGTCCGGCCGCCCGGGCGCACCGGTCACGACCCGCGCAGCGGCTGGCTGGTGACGGCGGTCGGCGCCCGCGGGCAGGACTGGGGACGGCTGATCCTGGTCGACGACCCCGGCCCGCTGCCGGACGGTACCGCGCACCCGCACGCGATGCTGCTGGAGCGCGGCGCCGCCACCCTGGCGCTCAACCGCCTGGTACTGCGCGACCGGGAGAGCCTGGAGCGGCAGACCCATCGCACCCTGCTGTCGGGCATCCTCACCCACGCCCTGACCGTGTCCGAGGTGGCCCTGCGGGCCCAGGCGCTCGGTGTGCCGCTGGAGGGCCGGCGGCTGGTCGGCGTGGTGCTGCGGCAGCGGCGCGGGCCGAGCCCGGCCGCGCTGGAGGCGCAGGCGAGGCTGCGGGACTTCACCGAACTGGCGGCCACCGCGGTCCGCACCTGCCGGCTGCCCGCCCTGGTCGGCGCCCTGGACGACGAGGGCGTCGGGGTGCTGATCGCGCTCGGCTCGCAGCAGGACGAGCACGCCGCGCTGGACGCCTTCGCGGCGGCGCTGCGCAAGCTGGCCGCCGACAGCGGCCGGGAGGCGGGCGGCGGCGAGGGCCGGCAGGCGGCGCAGGCGATCCAGCCGGTGGTGGCCGTCGGCTCCTCGGTCGGCTCCGTCCGGGACGCCCGGCGCACCCTGCTGGAGGCCACCCAGGTCGCCGACGCCGCCCTGCACGACGCGCCGGGCGGGCGCGCCGCCGCCTACTACCGCCTGCCGGACGTCCGGCTGCGCGGTCTGCTGCACCTGCTGCGGGACGACGCCCGGCTGCAGACCTACGTCGAACGGGAGCTGGGCCCGCTGCTGGCCCACGACGCCGAGCACGGCGGCCAGTTGGTGCAGATGCTGCGGATCTACCTGGAGCAGGGCCGCAACAAGTCGGCCGCGGCGGACGCGGCGCACCTGTCCAGGCCGTCGTTCTACGACCGGCTGCACAAGGTCGAGCGGATCCTGGCCGTCGACCTGGACCAGGTGGAGTCCTGCCTGTCCCTGCACGTGGCGCTGCTGGCGCTGGACGCCGTCCGCCGCTGAAGCGGCCGCCGGCCCGTCACCACGACGACGGCGGAGGCCCGGTACCGGTCCGCCGCCGCCGTCCGATCAGACGCCGGTGATCCGGCCCCAGACGCGGTGCAGGTCGGGCCGCTCCGCCGCGGTGACGTCCCGCATGGTGCGCAGCCGGGCGCGCATCTCCTCGGTGGGGAAGATCAGCGGCTCCTCGGCGAGTGCGGCGCGCTCCGCGTCCCCGCTGTCGGCCAGGACCTCGCGGGCGGCCGGCACCGGGCAGATGTACTGGACGGCGGCGGCGAGTTCGGCCGCGACCTCGGGCCGGTAGTAGTAGTCGACCAGCAGCTCGGCGTTGCGCTTGTGCCGCGCCCGGTTGGGCACCAGCAGGCTCTCCGCCCAGAGCTCGCCGCCCTCCTCGGGGACGACGAACTCGATGTCGGGGTTGTCGGCCTTCAGCTGGATCGCGTCGCCGGAGTAGGCCTGGCAGGCGAGAGCCGCGCCGGAGGCCAGATCGCTGGTGTAGTCGTTGCCGGTGAAACGGCGGATGTGCCGGCTGTCGACGAGCCGCTGCACCCGGTCCATCGCCCGGTGCGCGTCGTCGGCCCCGAAGGCGGCGATGTCCGCGCCGTCGGCGAGCATCAGCAGGCCGATCGCCTCGTCCAGCCCGGCGAAGAGGGTGACCCGGCCCTTGAGGTCGGGGGCCCAGAGGTCCGCGGTGGTCCTGATCTCCCGGCCGAGTTCCTTGCGGTTGTACGCGATGCCGGTGATCCCGGACTGCCAGGGCACGCTGTGCGCCCGCCCGGGGTCGAAGCCGGGGTGGGCCAGCTGCGGGTCGAGGTGCTCGGCGACGTTCGGCATCGCCGTCCGGTCCAGGGCCTGCACCCAGCCGAGCGAGACGTAGCGCCCGGCCATCCAGTCGCTGACCACCATCAGGTCCCGGCCGGGATCGCTGCCCTGGGTGAGCACCGGGCCCATCTTGCCGAAGAACTCGTCGTTGTCGTTGATGTCCTCGGTGTACGTCACCGAGATGCCGGTCTCCTCGCTGAACGCGTCGAGGGTGGGCCGGCCGCCGGTGTCCTCGTCGACGTCGATGTACTGCGTCCAGTTGGAGAAGGCGAGCGCCTGGTCCTGCGTGGAGCGGTCGTCGCCGGCGCGTCGTGCCTCGGGCACGTACGCGGCGGGGATTCCGCAGCCGGCCAGGGCGCCGGCGCCGAGCAGTCCGGCACTGCCCAGGACGGCGCGGCGGGTGAGCGTGGAGCGCATGTGAGGGTCTCCCGGACATGAGTCGGCCCCGGGCAGGGCGTTGCCCGGGGCCGTACCGATGGGTCCTGATGGTTGCTTGCGGCGTTCCTGGTGCGAGGTGGGTCGGTGCGCGGGTCGGTCAGACGGTGTGCGCGTCGGTCAGCGACAGCACCTCGTCGAGGACGGCGAGGCCGCTCTTGGCCTCCTCCTCGGTGACGGTGCACGGCGGGACCACGTGGAAGCGGTTCATGTTGACGAAGGGCCACAGGCCGCGCTGCTTGCAGGCGGCGGCCAGCTCGGCCATCGGCGCGTTGGCGGCGCCGGCCGCGTTGTAGGGCACCAGCGGCTCGCGGGTCTCGCGGTTCTTCACCAGGTCGAGCGCCCAGAACACGCCGAGGCCGCGGACCTCGCCGATCGAGGGGTGGCGCTCGGCCAGCTCGCGCAGGCCCGGGCCGAGCACGTCCTCGCCGATCCGCTTGGCGTTCTCCACGATGCCCTCCTCGGCCATCGCGTTGATGGTCGCCACGGCGGAGGCGCAGGCGAGCGGGTGGCCGGAGTAGGTGAGCCCGCCGGGGAACGGCCGCTCCGCGAAGGTGGCCGCGATGGCGGGGCTGATCGCCACGCCGCCCAGCGGCACGTAGCCGGAGTTGACGCCCTTGGCGAAGGTCAGCAGGTCGGGGACGACGTCCCAGTTGTCGGCGGCGAACCACTCCCCGGTGCGGCCGAACCCGGCCATCACCTCGTCCAGGATGAAGACGATCCCGTAGCGGTCGCAGATCTCGCGGACGCCCGCCAGGTAGCCGGCCGGCGGGACGAGGACGCCAGCGGTGCCGACCACCGTCTCCAGGATGACCGCCGCGACGGTGTGCGGGCCCTCGAAGGCGATGGTCTCCTCCAGGTGCGCCAGTGCGCGCTCGCACTCCTGCGCCTCGTTCTCGGAGTGGAACGGGGAGCGGTAGGCGTACGGGCCCCAGAAGTGCACGATGCCGGAGACGCCGGTCTCGTTGGCCCAGCGGCGCGGGTCGCCGGTGAGGGCGATCGCGTTGGCCGTGGCGCCGTGGTACGAGCGGTAGGTCGACATGACCTTCTGCCGGCCGGTGTGCAGCCGGGCCATCCGGATGGCGTTCTCCACGGCCTCGGCGCCGCCGTTGGTGAAGAAGATCTTGTCCAGGTCGCCGGGGGTGCGCTCGGCGATCAGCCGGGCGGCCTCGCTGCGCGACTCGACGGCGAAGCCCGGCGCGATGGTGCAGAGCTTGGCGGCCTGCTCCTGGATCGCGGCGACCACCTTGGGGTGCTGGTGCCCGATGTTGGTGTTCACCAGCTGGGAGGAGAAGTCGAGGTAGCGGTTGCCCTCGTAGTCCCAGAAGTACGAGCCCTCGGCCCCGGCCACCGCGAGGGGGTCGATCAGTGCCTGGGCGGACCACGAGTGGAAGACGTGCGCGCGGTCGGCGGCCTTGACTGCCTGCCCGGCGGCTGAGTCAGCGGTGGGGATGCTCATGCCGCAAGCCTAGGGAAACAGCCGCCTGACATGCAGGTGCATCTTGTCAGGCGGTCGGCGCGTCGGCCGACAGGCTGACAGGCCGGAGGCCCGGACCGTGCACGGTCCGGGCCTCCGGGTGGAACTCGGGCGGCCTGGGGAGGCCTGCGAGACCGGGTGGGGTCGGATCGCGGTCGTTCCGCGTCCGACGGTCCCGACCCGCTGGATCGCGGTCATTCTGCGTCCGACGGTCCCGACCCGCTAGATCGCGGTCATGACGTGCTTGACGCGGGTGTAGTCCTCGAAGCCGTAGGAGGAGAGGTCCTTGCCGTAACCGGACTTCTTGAAGCCGCCGTGCGGCATCTCGGCGACCAGCGGGATGTGGGTGTTGATCCACACGCAGCCGAAGTCCAGCCGGCGCGACATCCGCATGGCGCGGGCGTGGTCCTTCGTCCAGACCGAGGAGGCCAGCGCGAACTCCACCCCGTTGGCGTAGTCGACGGCCTGGTCCTCGTCGGAGAACTTCTGCACGGTGATGACCGGGCCGAAGACCTCGTTCTGGATGATCTCGTCGTCCTGGTTCAGGCCGGAGACCACGGTCGGGGCGTAGAAGTAGCCGGCCTCGCCGACCCGGTGGCCGCCGGACTCGACCTTGGCGTGGGCGGGCAGCCGCTCGATGAAGCCGGACACCTGCTTCAGCTGGTTGGCGTTGTTCAGCGGGCCGTAGAGCACGTCCTCGTCGTCGACGCCGCCGGTCTTGGTCTCGGCGGCGGCCTTGGCGAGGGCCTCCACGAAGGCGTCGTGGATGGACTCGTGCACCAGCACGCGGGTGGCGGCGGTGCAGTCCTGGCCGGCGTTGAAGAAGCCCGCGACCGAGATGCCCTCGACGGCCTCCGGGATGTCGGCGTCCTCGAAGACCACGACCGGGGCCTTGCCGCCCAGCTCCAGGTGGACGCGCTTGACGTCCTTGGAGGCCGACTCGGCGACCTGGATGCCGGCGCGGACGGAGCCGGTGATGGAGGCCATCGCCGGGGTGCGGTGCTCGACCATCAGACGGCCGGACTCGCGGTCGCCGCAGATCACGTTGAAGATCCCGGCGGGGAGCTCCAGGTCCTTCAGGATGCCGCCGATGATCTCGGCGAGCAGCACGGTGGAGGCCGGCGTGGTGTCGGAGGGCTTCAGCACCACGGTGTTGCCCGCGGCGATGGCCGGCGCGAACTTCCACACGGCCATCATCATCGGGTAGTTCCACGGCGCGACCTGGGCGCAGACGCCGACCGGCTCGCGGCGCACGATCGAGGTCATGCCGTCCATGTACTCGCCCGCGGCCTTGCCCTCCAGCAGGCGGGCGGCACCGGCGAAGAAGCGGATCTGGTCGGCCATCGGGCCGATCTCCTCGGACCTGGTCAGCCCGCGGGGCTTGCCGGTGTTGCGACACTCGGCGTCCACCAGCTCGTCGGCGCGCTCCTCGACCGCGTCGGCGATCTTCAGCAGCAGCTTCTGCCGGGTGCTCGGGGTGGCGTCGCGCCAGATCGGGAAGGCCGCGGCGGCGGAGGCCATCGCGGCGTCCACGTCGGCCGCACCGGACAGCGGGGAGGTGGCGTAGACCTCGCCCGTGGTGGGGTCGACGATCTCCAGCGTGCGGCCGTCCGCCGCATCGACGAACTCACCGTTGATGTAGTTGCGCAGCGTACGAAGGTCGCTCACGGGTCTCTCCTCGGTCTGGGCCTGCGGCGTTGCAGAATCCGGCGCAATGGTACGTCGGCGCCGAGTGGCCGGGTCGGGTTCGGCGCGGTCCACTCGAAGGATGCGCCCGGCTCCGCGGAGGGGCGCGTGTACAGGCACCAGGCTAACCGCTGGACTGTCGTTCTCGACAGGCTCACACGAAAACAGCGATGAAATCCGTATGCGTTTTCCAGGACTGCAACGAAATCAGCAGCTCACTCGCTTGCGATCGCGCAGCCGATCAGGCACAGTGGCGACGTGGCCAACCGCGACCGGAACGCCAGCGTTCCACTCGACTCCGCCTCCAAGGCGATCATCGAGCAGCTGCAGGAGGACGGGCGGCGCCCGTACGCCGCCATCGGCAAGGCCGTGGGCCTGTCGGAGGCGGCCGTGCGCCAGCGCGTCCAGAAGCTGCTCGACCAAGGCGTGATGCAGATCGTCGCCGTCACCGACCCCCTCACTGTCGGCTTCACCCGGCAGGCCATGGTCGGGATCAACGTCGAGGGGGACATCGAAGCCGTCGCGGACGCGCTGGCCGCCCTCGACGAGGTCGACTACGTGGTCTGCACCGCCGGCTCGTTCGACCTGCTGGCCGAACTGGTCTGCGAGGACGACGAGCACCTGCTCGAACTGATCAACAAGCGCATCCGCTCGCTTCCCGGCGTGCGGAGCACCGAGAGCTTCGTTTATCTGAAGCTCCGGAAACAGACCTACACCTGGGGCACCCGATGAGCGCCGACCCGGCACAGAAGGACCTTTCGAAGACCGCCTACGACCACCTGTGGATGCACTTCACCCGCATGTCGTCGTACGAGAACTCCCCCGTGCCGACGATCGTCAAGGGCGAGGGCACCTACGTCTGGGACGACAAGGGCAAGAAGTACCTGGACGGGCTCGCCGGCCTGTTCGTCGTCCAGGCCGGCCACGGCCGCGAGGAGCTGGCCGAGGCCGCCGCCAAGCAGGCCAAGGAGCTGGCCTTCTTCCCGGTGTGGAGCTACGCCCACCCGAAGGCCGTGGAACTCGCCGAGCGCCTGGCCAACTACGCCCCGGGCGACCTCAACAAGGTCTTCTTCTCCACCGGTGGCGGCGAGGCCGTCGAGACCGCCTGGAAGCTGGCCAAGCAGTACTTCAAGCTGACCGGCAAGCCGACCAAGTACAAGGTCATCTCGCGCGCCGTCGCGTACCACGGGACCCCGCAGGGCGCCCTGTCCATCACCGGCCTGCCGGGCCTGAAGGCGCCGTTCGAGCCGCTGGTGCCGGGCACCCACAAGGCCCCGAACACCAACATCTACCGCGCCCCCGCCTTCCTGGAGCGCGACGGCGTGGTCGACCCCGAGGCCTACGGCCGCTGGTGCGCCGACGAGATCGAGGTCGCGATCCTCAACGAGGGTGCCGACACCGTCGCCGCCGTCTTCGTCGAGCCGGTGCAGAACGCCGGCGGCTGCTTCCCGCCGCCGCCCGGGTACTTCGCCCGCCTGCGCGAGATCTGCGACCGCCACGACGTGCTGCTCGTCTCGGACGAGGTCATCTGCGCCTTCGGCCGCCTGGGCACCATGTTCGGCGCCGACAAGTTCGGCTACCAGCCCGACATGATCACCTGTGCCAAGGGCATGACCTCGGGCTACTCCCCGATCGGCGCCACGATCATCTCGGACCGCCTCGCCGAGCCGTTCTACAAGGGTGACAACACCTTCCTGCACGGCTACACCTTCGGCGGCCACCCGGTCTCCTCCGCGGTGGCGCTGGCCAACCTCGACATCTTCGAGCGCGAGGGCCTGAACCAGCACGTCCTGGACAACGAGGCGAACTTCCTCGGCACCCTGGACAAGCTGCGCGACCTCCCGATCGTCGGCGACGTGCGCGGCAACGGGTACTTCTACGGCATCGAGCTGGTCAAGGACAAGGTCACCAAGGAGTCGTTCAACGACGACGAGGTCGAGCGCGTGCTCTACGGCTTCCTCTCGAAGGCGCTCTTCGACAACGGCCTGTACTGCCGTGCCGACGACCGTGGCGACCCGGTCATCCAGCTGGCCCCGCCGCTGATCTCCGACCAGTCGACCTTCGACGAGATCGAGCAGATCCTGCGGGTCAGCCTCACCGACGCGTGGGCCAAGATCTAGTACCTCCTTCCCCACCCTCCGCCGCAGGGCGGCCCGGCAGCTCGCCGGGCCGCCCTGCGGCGTTTCCCTGAGGGCGGACACGCCGTGTTCGTCCGCATTTCGACCCGTTCGGACCCGTGTGCCGCAACCTCTTCGTGTCCTTGTCGTTCTAATCTGACGACTGTCATATCGCGATGAATCACGTTCTGGACCGGCGGAGGAGTTTCATGTCAGCGGCCCCGCCTGACAACGACGTGCTGTGGGCCCGAGGGATCGTCAAGTCCCACCACGGCACTCCCGCGCTGCGCGGCGTCTCACTGGGCGTCCAGGTCGGCGAGGTGCTAGCCGTCACCGGCCCCCGGGGATCCGGCAAGAGCACCCTGCTCGGCTGCCTCTCCGCCCTCCTGCCGGTCGACGAGGGGGAGGTCTGGTTCAACAGCTCCCCCGTGCACACCCTCGGCCGCACCGGCCGTGCCCGGCTGCGCCGCGACCGCTTCGGCTTCGTCGGCTCGCAGCCGCACCTGGTACCGGAACTGACGGCCCGGGAGAACGTCGCGCTGCCCCTGCTGCTGGCCGGCGCCGGCAACAAGGCCGCCTACACGGCCGCCGACGAATGGCTGGAGCGGCTCGACATCGCCGACACCCGCCGGCTGCGGCCCGAACGCCTCGTGCAGAGCCAGCGGCAGCGGATCGCGGTCGCCCGCGCCCTCGCCCCGCTGCCGTCCGTCGTCTTCGCCGACGACCCCACAGCGCCGCTGCACCGCGAGGCCGCCGACCAGGTCCTACGGATACTGTCCAGCGCCGCCCGCTCGCACCAGCTCACCCTCGTCCTGGCCACCCACGACCCCGAACTCGCCCGGTACGCGGACCGCTCCGTCGCGCTGGCCGACGGGCGTCTGACCCCGTCCGCCGCGCCCGTGCCCGGCACCGGGCCCGTCGCGATCGCCGCCGGCACCGGCTCGTCGGCCGTCCCGGCCACCCCCCGGTAGCGCTGAAAGAGTCCTCGTGTTCTATCTCCGCCTCGCCCGGGGCTACCGGGCACCGGACCTCGGCCGCTGGCTGCTCACCGCCGTCGCCGGCGCCATGGTCGCGGCCTTCCTGCTGCGTGCCCTCGGGCGGGCCATGAGCGACCCGCTGGGCAGCGGCGGAGCCGTCACCCGGCTGCTCTGGTGCCTGCCGCCGCTCGCCGCGGTCGCCTGGTTCGCAGCCGTCGCCGCCCGCGCCGTACCCGGCCAGCGCCCCGAACGGATCACCGGCCTGATCGCCGCCGGCGCCGGCCCCGCCAGGATCCGCGCCCTGATCGCCGGCGAGACCGCCCTGGCCGGCGCCATCGGCAGCGCGCTGACCCTGCTGCTCTTCCTGATCCTGCGCAACGACATCGCCGGCGCCGCACTGGCCCCCGAACTCGGCATGGGCGTGGAACTGCCGCCCGCCGCCCCCGTCACCCTGCTCGTCCTGGTCCCGCTGGTCGCCGGCCTGGCCGCCGCGGCCGCCGTCCCGGTGCCGGACACCCTGCCCGGCAGCAGCCCCCGGCCGGGCCCCCACGGCTTCCACCCGCTGCGCCTCGCCCTGCCCACCGGCCTGACCGTCACCGGCATCGCCCTGGAGCTGTACGGACTGCGCCCCGGCGCCGCCGAGGACGGCCGCCCCGTCCGGCTGCCGGCCGGGCTCGGCACCAGCAGCCTCGCCGCGCTCGGCGGCTGGGCCCTCACCGCACTCGGCCTGGCCCTGCTCACCGGGCCCCTGCTCTCCTGGGCCGGACGTCTGCTGGTCGTCGCCCGGCCGACCCCGCTGCGGCTGCTCGCCGGACGCGGCCTGACCGCCGAGGCCCGCCGGCTGGGCCCGCCGCTCGCGGTGCTCGCGCTGACCCTCGCGGTCGTGCTGACCGTGGTCCGGTACTGGGTGCAGGCACCGGGCACCGCCGACATCCTGCCCGCCGTCGAGGCCGGCCTGCTGGTCGGCTGCGCGGTCGCGGCGGTGCTCACCAGGCTCGCCGAGATCCGGTCCGCCCGCCGGGACATCACCGAGACCCTGCTCGGGCTCGGCACCCCGCCCCGGCTGCTGTACGGCGCCGTCGCCATACGCACCCTCACCGCGGGGACGGTCCTGCTGCTCACCGGCGGGCTCACCGCCCTGCTGGGCGCCGCCGTGCTGGCCTGAGCGGCGAGCGGGCCCCGGCGCCGGCTCGAAGGAGCCGACCGGGCAGGGCAGCACCGTCCCGACGCACGAACGCCCGGGCGGACCGTGAAGGTCCGCCCGGGCGTTTCGCCGTCGAGCGGGTCAGCCGGCCGCCGCCAGCTGGCCGCAGGCGCCGTCGATCTCCTGGCCGCGGGTGTCCCGGACCGTGGTCGGCACCCCGTGCGACTGCAGGACCCGGACGAACTCGCGCTCGTCCTCCGGGCGGGAGGCCGTCCACTTCGAACCCGGCGTCGGGTTCAGCGGGATCAGGTTGACGTGCACCCGGTGCTTCTTGATCAGCCGGCCCAGCAGGTCGGCGCGCCACGCCTGGTCGTTGATGTCCTTGATCAGCGCGTACTCGATGGAGATCCGGCGGCCCGACTTCTCGGCGTAGTTCCACGCTGCGTCCAGCACCTCGGCGACCTTCCAGCGGGTGTTCACCGGGACGAGCTCGTCACGCAGCTCGTCGTCCGGGGCGTGCAGGGAGAGCGCCAGACGCACGCTCAGCTCCTCGTCCGCCAGCCGGTTCATGGCGGGGACCAGACCGACCGTCGAGACCGTGATGCCGCGCTGGGACATCCCGAAGCCGTCCGGCGCGGGGTCGGTGAGGCGGCGGATCGACTTCAGGACCCGGTTGAAGTTGGCGAGCGGCTCGCCCATGCCCATGAACACCACGTTGGACAGTCGCGCCTCGCCGCCCGGGATCTCCCCGGCCTTCAGCGCGCGCATGCCGGCGGCGATCTGCTCGACGATCTCGGCGGTCGACAGGTTGCGGGTCAGGCCGGCCTGGCCGGTCGCGCAGAACGGGCAGTTCATGCCGCAGCCGGCCTGCGAGCTGATGCACATGGTGACCCGGTCCGGGTAGCGCATCAGCACCGACTCGACGAGCGTGCCGTCGAACAGCTTCCACAACGTCTTGCGCGTGGTGTCGTCGTCGCACGAGACGTGGCGCACGACCGACATCAGCTCGGGCAGCAGCGCCTCGGTCAGCTTCTCGCGGCTGGCCGCGGGGATGTCCGTCCACTCGCCCGGGTCGTTGGACATCCGGCCGAAGTAGTGGTTGGACAGCTGCTTGGCGCGGAACGGCTGCTCGCCCAGCTCGGCGACGGCCTCCTTGCGCTCGGCGGGGCTGAGATCGGCGAGGTGTCGCGGGGGCTTGGCGCCACGCGGCGCGACAAAGGTCAGTTCTCCGGGTGCAGGCATGGTTGTTCAAGTGTCGCAGATGGCGGCGAGTGCCCTCCGCCGACAGCCGGTGCCCTTCCCGCACGGGCCTCCGGGGCCCCCTCCGGACACGTCGCGAGCCCGACTCGGCCCGGGCACCGGACATGCCGCGGGCCCCGGGCGGCCGACGCCCGAGGCCCATGACAGGAGGTGTACGCCGGTCAGCTGCCGACGAAGGCCGCCAGCAGCAGCCAGACCACCGGAGCGGTCGGCAGGAGCGAGTCCAACCGGTCCATGATGCCGCCGTGGCCCGGCAGCAGCGTGCCCATGTCCTTGATGCCCAGATCACGCTTGATCATCGACTCGCCGAGGTCCCCGAGGGTCGCGGTGACAGCCGCGCAGCCGCCCAGGATCAGGCCCTGCCACCAGCTGCCGTCGTCGATGATCAGCTGCATCAGCAGCGCGCCCGCCAGCATCGACAGCGCGACGCCGCCGGCCAGGCCCTCGCGGGTCTTGCCGGGGCTGATCGTCGGCGCGAGCTTGGTCCGGCCGAACTTGTACCCCACCGCGTAGGCGCCGGTGTCGCTGCAGACGGTGACGATCAGGAAGAGCACGATCCGCTGCGGGCCGTCGTCCGCCGCCAGCATCATCGCGAC
This sequence comes from Kitasatospora herbaricolor, assembly GCF_030813695.1. Lineage (NCBI taxonomy): Bacteria > Bacillati > Actinomycetota > Actinomycetes > Kitasatosporales > Streptomycetaceae > Kitasatospora > Kitasatospora herbaricolor. Next base: position 6,099,931 of record NZ_JAUSVA010000002.1, on the reverse strand, counting down.
GAAGGTCGCCAGGAAGGGCACGTAGAAGGCGGTGAAGATGCCGGCCGTGACGTCGCGGAGGTAGTTCTCCGGCGGCGCGGCCATCCGCCACACCATCACCGCGAGACCGGTGAGCGCGAGCGACGCGGCCGCCCACTCCACCCCCGCCCAGTAGCCCGTGGAGAGCATCGCGACGCTGCCCGCGACCAGCGGGACGAGCGGCGCCTTGATCTCCTTGCGCTCGGTCAGCCGGCTGGACAGCTCCCACACGCCGACCACGACGGCCGCCATCACGACGAACAGGAAGAGCGCCTTCACGACGAACAGCGAGGCGATGATCACCGCGCCGAGGCCGACCCCGACGCCTATCGCGGCCTGCAGGTTACGGCCGCCGCGCTGCTTGCGAGGCTGTGGGTCGGGCTGGGCCACTGGTGTCTCCTGCCCTGGGTAGGACGGCACGGGGTGGTGCTGCGCGGAATGGTGCTGCGCCGGGTGGTGCTGTGCGGTGTGCTCCTGCCCCGGGTGCTGCTGCGGCGAGGGCTGACCCTGCTGCGGGTGCTGCGGGTGCTGCGGGTACGGCTGGTACGGCGACGGGTCACCCTGCGGCGGGTGCTGGGGGTGCGGCGGCTGCTGCTGCAGATGCGGCTGCGGCTGCGGCTGCGGCTGCCCGGCGTACGGGCCGCTCGCGCCCGACCCGCCGTCGGACGGCTGGGCGGGCTCCGGCCTTCGGTGCGCCGCCCGCTGCGGCTCGGAGTGCCGCGGCCCGGACGGCTGCTGCGCCGGGCCGTCGAGCAGGCCGGTTATCGGTGGCAGGACCACCGTCTCCTCGACCGAGGGCAGCCCGGACACCGGCTGCTCGTCGCGGAACAGCGGGCCGCTGAGGCGGCCCGGCACGCGCGTCTGCTGCTGCTCCTGGTGCTGACCGTGCCCCTGGACGGGACCGTCGGCGACGCCCGCCGGCCGGTACGGCTCGGGCGGAGTCACCCGGGGGTTCTCCTGGCCGGAGCCGTCCTGGACTGGGGGCATGAACTGAGTCTGCGCCGCATCGTCGCCCCAGTACACCGGGGACTGCTGCGAGTGACCCATTTGGTGCTGGTCACCCGCAGCAGACGACGGCGCGGCGGGGTACGGCGGCAGGTACTGCTGGTCGGATGAGCCCCAGTAGCCAGGGGCGTCAGGGGCGTCGTTCATCAGACTTCGAGCAGCTCGGCTTCCTTGTGCTTCAGCAGCTCGTCGACCTGCGCGACGAAACGCGCGGTGAGGTCGTCCAGCTCCTTCTCGGCGCGGCGGCCCTCGTCCTCGCCGTGCTCGCCGTCCTTCACCAGCTTGTCGATGGTGTCCTTGGCCTTGCGGCGCACGGAACGGATGGAGACCTTGGCGTCCTCGCCCTTGCCGCGCGCGACCTTGATGTACTCCTTGCGGCGCTCCTCCGTCAGCTGCGGGAACGACACCCGGATGATGGAGCCGTCGTTCGACGGGTTGACGCCCAGGTCCGAGTCGCGGATCGCGGTCTCGATGTTGCGCAGGGCGGTCTTGTCGAACGGCGTGATGATCGCCATCCGCGGCTCCGGCACGGCGAACGAGGCGAGCTGGTTGATCGGCGTCAGGGCGCCGTAGTAGTCCGCCACGATCTTGGCGAACATCGCCGGGTGGGCCCGGCCGGTGCGGATGGCGCCGAAGTCGTCCTTGGCGACGGCGACGGCCTTCTCCATCTTCTCCTCAGCTTCGAGGAGGGTCTCTTCGATCACGGTCTGCTCCCTGTCCGGTGTGCCTTGATGCCGTACTGATGTCCCGCCGGGCCCGTCACGCTCCGGGCCGGCGGCTTGCTGCTGCGGCCGACGTGCAGGCTGCTCAGGCCCGGACGGAATCCTGGCTGATGAGCGTGCCGATCTTCTCACTCTTCACCGCGCGAGCGATATTGCCCTCGGCCAGCAGCTCGAAGACCAGCATCGGCAGGTTGTTGTCCTTGCACAGCGTGATCGCGGTGAGGTCCGCGACCTTGAGGTCGCGCGCGATGACCTCGGAGTACTCCAGGGCGTCGAACTTGACCGCCTCCGGGTTGGTCCGCGGGTCGGCGTCGTAGACGCCGTCCACACCGTTCTTGCCCATCAGCAGCACCTCGGCGTGGATCTCCAGCGCGCGCTGGACCGCCGTGGTGTCGGTCGAGAAGTACGGCATGCCCATGCCTGCACCGAAGATCACCACGCGGCCCTTCTCCAGGTGCCGGACGGCGCGCAGCGGCAGGTACGGCTCGGCGACCTGGCCCATCGTGATGGCGGTCTGGACCCGGGTCTCGATGCCTTCCTTGATCAGGAAGTCCTGGAGGGCGAGGCAGTTCATCACGGTGCCGAGCATGCCCATGTAGTCGGAACGGGCCCGGTCCATGCCGCGGACCTGGAGTTCGGCGCCGCGGAAGAAGTTGCCACCACCGATCACCACCGCGACCTCGGTACCGGCGCGGACCACCGTGGCGATCTCACGGGCGATCGCGTGCACGACGTCCGGGTCGACGCCGAGGCCGCCGCCACCGGCGAACGCCTCACCGGACAGCTTGAGCAGAACCCGGCGGCGCCGGACTTCCTGCGCGGTCTCCTGCGTCTCCTGCATGGACTTCTCCTTCTACACCTGCTGATTCACAGGCCCGGGCGTGCGGGTTCCCGACCTGCGCGTACACGCGAGGAGGCCACTGCCGCGGGAACCGGTACGGTGTCCTGCACGGCAATGGCCTCCTCGTCGTTCATGGTGCCGACGTGCCCCCTGGGGGTGCGGAGAGCCCGATCGGCGCGTTCCTTCCCGTCCCGGTCAGTGGACGGGGGTGGTTCCTACCCTATGCGGGCCGGAACCTCCGTGGAACGTGGCTCAGGCGCCGACGCGGAAGCGCGCGAAACGCTTGAGGGCGACGCCGTTCTCCTCGAGAACCTTGGCGACGGACTTCTTGTTGTCCTTCGCGAAGGCCTGCTCCAGGACGGAGTTCTCCTTGACGAAGCCGGTGACGCGACCCTCGACGATCTTCGGCAGGGCGGCCTCGGGCTTGCCCTCCTCGCGAGCGGTGGCCTCGGCGACGCGGCGCTCGTTCTCGATGTCCTCGGCCGGGATGTCCTCGCGGGAGAGGTACTTCGGCGCGAAGGCGGCGATGTGCTGCGCGACGTCCTTGGCGACGACCGCGTTCTCCTTGTCGAGCTCGACGAGGACGCCGACGGCCGGCGGGAGGTCGGGGCTGGTCTTGTGCAGGTAGACCGCGACGTAGCCGTCACCGTCGAACTGCGCGAAGCGACGGAAGACGATCTTCTCGCCCAGGCTCGCGTTGGCCTCGTCCACGAACTGCTGGACGGTCTTGCCGGCCTCGATCTCGGAAGCCAGGGCGGCCTCCAGGTCGGCCGGGGCGGTGGCGGCGACGTGGGCGGCGATCGCGTCGGCGACCTCGACGAACTTGTCACCCTTGGCGACGAAGTCGGTCTCGCAGTTCAGCTCGACCAGCACGCCGGACTTGTTGCCCTCGGCGATGACGGCGGCGACGGCGCCGTTGGAAGCGTCACGGCCCTCGCGCTTGGCAACGCCCTTCTGGCCCTTGATGCGGAGCTGCTCGACGGCCTTCTGGACGTCGCCGTCGGCCTCGACGAGAGCGTTCTTGCAGTCCAGCATGCCGGCGCCGGTGAGCTCACGGAGCTTCTTGACGTCCGCGGCGGTGTAGTTCGCCATGGTGTGAATCTCTTCTCGCGTCTCGCGTGTCTGCGTGGGGTTGTACCGGGGCTGATGGTTCAGCCCCGGCACGGGAGAGAGGGGCACCTACCGGTGTCGTACCGGCGGGTGCCCCTCGCCCTTAGGTACGTCAGGCCTGCTCGGCCTCGGCGGCCGGAGCCTCGGTGGCCGCAGCCTCGGTGACCTCGGCGGCGGGAGCCTCAGCCTCGACGGCGACCTCGGCGGCCTCGGCGACCGGGGCCTCCTCGGCCTTCTTCTCGCCCTCGATGAGGTCCTTCTCCCAGTCGGCCAGCGGCTGGTCGGCGCCCGGCTCGGCCTTGACGTCGCCCTTCGCAACACCGGCGCGGGCCTTGAGGCCCTCGGCGACGGCGTCGGCGATCACGCGGGTCAGCAGCGTGACGGAGCGGATCGCGTCGTCGTTGCCCGGGATCTTGTAGTCGACCTCGTCGGGGTCGCAGTTGGTGTCGAGGATGGCGACGACCGGGATGTTGAGCTTCCGGGCCTCGCCGACCGCGATGTGCTCCTTCTTGGTGTCGACGATCCAGACAGCGCTGGGAACGCGCTGCATGTCACGGATACCGCCAAGGGTCTTCTCGAGCTTGGTGTGCTCGCGCTCGAGGACCAGGAGCTCCTTCTTGGTGAGACCGGAGCCGGCCACGTCCGAGAAGTCGATCTCGCCGAGCTCCTTCATCCGCTGAAGGCGCTTGTAGACCGTCTGGAAGTTGGTCAGCATGCCGCCGAGCCAGCGCTGGTTCACGTAGGGCATGCCCACGCGGGTGGCCTGCTCGGCGATGGCCTCCTGGGCCTGCTTCTTGGTGCCGACGAAGAGGACGCTGCCGCCGTGGGCAACCGTCTCCTTGACGAACTCGAAGGCGCGGTCGATGTAGTTCAGCGACTGCAGCAGGTCGATGATGTAGATGCCGTTGCGCTCCGTGAAGATGAAGCGCTTCATCTTCGGGTTCCAACGACGGGTCTGGTGACCGAAGTGGACGCCGCTCTCCAGCAGCTCCCGCATCGTGACGACGGCCATGGCCGTGCTCCTCGGTGTTACGCCCGGCGCTGGCGTTTCCGCGGTTGCCGGGTCGGGCTCGGTTTTGTCCGCGACGGCCAGGTGACCGCCACGCCTGACGCCCCGAACGTGCCGAGCCGCTGCGGCCTGGGCGGTCGGAACCGCGTCAGGCTCGGCGGACCGAGCGGCACTCGCACCTGGCGACGGCGGCGGTGAACCGCTGCTTTCGACCGGTGGCGGGGCGTGCGAAGTCGACCCGGCAGACCGGGTCGCGTGTGAAGTGTACGGGAAGCGCCGAGCGGGCGGCGACTCGAAGCGTCGTCCCGGGCCCGGGACACCACGGATCCCGCACTGTCGGAGCACCCTCGGGGGCGCCGGCCCGGCGCCGCCTCACCCGTTCGGGCGGCCGTTCGGCCGGCGGGATGGATCGGACACGACGGGTCGGCGGGCGGGGTGACGGGCGGGGTGACGGGCGGGACCTGACGGCCATGACCCCTGACGGCCATGACCTGAGGGGTGCGGCCGGAGGGTGCGGGGCGGACGAGCGGGGCGGACGAGCGGGTGGGACGACCGAGGGGTCGCAGCCAAGGGGGGACGAGCAGGGGGTGGCGGCCGGTGCCCCCGGTTGTCCACAGGGGCCGGTTTTCCACAGGTTCACGACCGGGGCTGGTTGCCGCGGCCGGTCCCCGCGAACCTCGTCCGCATGGCACCTCACCTGACGCTCGTCCCTCCCGTCTCCTGCTGCGCCGGCGCGACCCTGCCGCCGCCGAGGCCGGATCGCCCCCGGCACGCCCTGCTGCTCGCGCTCCTGCTCACGGCGGTCTTCCTGCTGACGCTCCCCGGACCTCCGGCGCACGCGCTGCCCGCCCCGCCGACCCACGCGCGGGCAGGCCCTGGTGAAGCGGATGCAGGCCCTGGTGAGGCCGAAGCAGGCCCCGGTGAGGCGCAAGCAGGCCCTGGCGAAGTGGTCTCACCGCCCGCCGCCCCCGGGCGGGCCTGGCCGGTGGGCGGGCCCGCCGCCCTGATCAGGCGGTTCGAACCACCGGCCAGCAGGTGGGCGGCCGGCCATCGCGGGGTCGACCTGGCCGCCGCGACGGGCAGCGAAGTACGGTCCGCGGCGCCCGGAGTGGTGAGCTTCTCGGGTGTGGTCGCGGGACGTCCCGTGGTCACCGTGAGCCACCCCGGTTCAGGAACGCCACCGCTTCGCACGACCTATCTGCCCGTCGCCGGGACCCTGCCGGTGGGAACGCCGGTGAGCGCCGGCACGACCCTCGGCCGGCTCGTCCCGGGGCTCGGGCACTGCGCCGACGGCTGCCTGCACTGGGGCCTGCTGCGCGGCGACCGCTACCTCGATCCGCTCGCACTCCTCGGCGCCGGTACGGCCCGCCTGCTCCCGCTCCACGGCTGAGCCCCTTCGGGAGCTTCCCGAGGGCCGGGCCGGGCCACGAGTTGTCCGAGGCCGGGCTTCGCTGCCTAGGCGTGCGTCGCAGGGCTGTCAGGCGCAGGGCCGTCAGGGGTCGGGCCGTCAGGTGCTGAGCTGTCAGGGGTCGGGCTGTCGGACGGACGTCCGTCCGCGTCCGGGGCACTGGCTCGGGCCCGGCCCGTCGTGGCGGTGCCCGACCCCAGCCCGTGAAGGGCCAGGGCCACGGCGGCGTCCGCGATCTCCTGCGGGTCCTCGCCCAGACCCGAGGCGGCGCTGCGCTCGCAGCGCTTCACCGCGGCTTCCACGACGCCCTGGAGCAGGGCTGCGGCCAGCCGGGGCTGATCGTGTCCGAGATCGTCGAGCGCCCGCACCACCAGCCCGACGAGCCTGCCGTGCGCAGCCCGGATCCGCTCTCGCGCGGCCTCGTCCAGTTCCAGTGCCGAGATCGCCACGACCGCCCGGTGCCGGGGATCCCCGGCCAGCGCGAGCTGACCGCGGACGTAGGCCTCGATGCGGTCGACCGCACGGTCGCAGCCGTCCATTCCGGCCTCGATCTCGGCCGCCCACAGCGGGAAGTCCACCTCGCACAACGCCTCCACAACGGCGGCGCGGGAGCGGAAGTACTCGTAGACCGAACTACGGGCCAGCCCGGTGCGCGCGGCGAGTGCGGGAAACGTCAGGGCGTCCATCCCACCCTCGGTGAGCAGACTGCGGGCAGCATCGAGCAGGGCTGCCCGCTGCAACTGGCGATGCTCGGCCAAGGTGGCTGCTCGGATCTTCGGCACGGCTCCACTGTACGGAGCCCGCAGCCCGGCCGGAACGGTGCCGCGCTACCGACGCCCTCCACCGCACCGTCCGCACGCCGTCCACCGCGCCGTCCATGGCGCCGGCCACCGAGCCGTCCCCGGGCGAGGTCTGCCGGCGGAAGACCGTCGTGGCCCACCGGACGGGTGTGACCGGCCTCAGCGGATGTCGGACAGCTTCGCCCGCAGCTGCAGGACCGACTTGGTGTGGATCTGGCTGACCCTGCTCTCGGTCACGCCCAGCACCTGGCCGATCTCCGCGAGGGTGAGGCCCTCGTAGTAGTACAGCGTCACCACGGTCTTCTCCCGCTCCGGGAGCGTGTTGATCGCGTTGGCCAGCAGCCGGCGCATCTCGCGGTCCTCGGCGACCGCGACCGGGTTGTCGGCGCCACGGTCTTCCAGGACGTCCACCAGGCTCAACCGGTCACCGCCCTCCCCCGCCGGGTGGAGCAGTTCGTCCAGGGCGACGACGTTGGCGAGCGAGAGCTGGCTGAAAATGGCGTGCAGATCCTCGATGGCGATGCCCATCTCGGCCGCCACCTCGGGCTCATGAGGCGTCCGGCGGAGTCTCGCCTCCAACGTGGCGTACGTCCGCTCCACGGCTTTGGCCTTCTGCCGCACGGACCGGGGGATCCAGTCCAGCGCCCGCAGCTCGTCGATGATGGCGCCGCGGATACGGCTGATGGCGTACGTCTCGAACTTGATCGCGCGGTCGATGTCGAACTTCTCGATGGCATCGATCAGTCCGAAGACACCGGAGGAGACGAAGTCGGCCTGCTCGACGTTGGCGGGCAGGCCCACGCCCACCCGCCCCGCGACGTACTTGACCAGCGGCGAGTAGTGCAGGATCAGCTGCTCGCGGAGGCGTGGGTCACCGCTCTCCTTGTAGGAGCGCCAGAGAGCCTCCAGCGCGGTGCGGTCCGGTCCGCCCGTCTCCCGACGGGCCGCCGGAGCCCGGCCGGTGGTGGCAGCGGTGCGCGGCGAGGTCGCGGCCCTGGCCGCCGTCCGGCCCGAACGTGGCGACTCCGCACGGCGGGCGGTACGCACCCCGCCTTCGGGATGGGCGGGGGCAGCAGGCGGGGTGCCCCTGTCCACGGTCTCCGTGTCCGTGGTGTCGGCGACACCCGTGGCGCCGGTCGCGCCTGCCGTACCCGCCGCGCCGCCGGCCGTCCCGGTGGTGCCGGTGGTGCCGGTGGAGTCAGCCGTGGCCACCGCGCCGGGGGCAGCGGGCAGGGCCGGTGCCGCCGCCGCGGAGGGTGCTGTGACCGGCAGGGTCGCCGGTGCGGCCGGCCCCGCCTCGGTCGACGTGCCGCCGGCGGTGGCCCGCCCGGCCTGCCGGGCCAACCCCATCGCGCCCAGCGTCTTCGGCTGGAGGTCGGCCCCGGAACGTGTCTCGGTCCTCGGCCCTCCCGAGGACCGACCGCTGCCGGTCACCCTGTGTCCGGGAATGTGTGTGGGCATACGTTGGTCTGCGCCATTCTGCCGAGTCGTGTGCTGATAGGGAAGCCAATGGCGAGCGTAGCGTGACCGACTCGCTGCAATGCGCTACCGCCACTCGGTCGTCCCCCGATCCGGTGGCGTCCCGACGGCGCCCCCGGCCACTGCGTCCCGACGCCGGCGACGGCCCGGAGAACCCCGCCGGATCACCTCCTGCGGACCAGCCTCCAGTGCGCCCCGCAGCGCTCGACGAATCCCAACGAGCCCAGCTCGTAGAGGCGTTGCAGCACCTCGTCGGGCGGCAGCCCGGACTCCCTCGCCACCCGCTCGACCGGTGCTCCCTCCGCGGTCGCCGGCACTGCTTCGAGGACCCTGGCGACAGCCGGCTCCAGAAGATCCCGAGGCAGAACCGGCCCGGCGCGGCGCGGCGCCAGGTCGTCCCCGATGGCCCCGATCAGCTCACCGATCTCGGCCGCGTCGGTGACCAGGGTGGCGCCGCCGCTCCGGATGAGCGCGTGCACACCGGCCGAAAGCTCGGAGGTGACGGGCCCGGCGACACCCATGGTGTGCCGGTTGAGATCACGGGCGCGCCGCGCCGTGCTGAGCGCCCCGCTGCGCAGGGCCGCCTCGACCACCACCGTGCCCCGGGTCAGTGCGGCGATGACCCGGTTGCGCAGGACGAAGCGGAAGCGGTTCGGGTGCTCCCCCGGCGGGAGTTCGCTCAGCAGGAGTCCCTGCTCGGCGATGCGGCGGATCAGCTCCGCGTGCCCCTGCGGATAGGACATGTCGACCCCGCAGGCGAGCACACCGATGGTGAGTCCCCCGACCGCCAACGCGCCCCGGTGTGCCGCGGCATCGATCCCGTAGGCCGCGCCGGACACGACCACCCACCCTCGCTCGGCGAGCTGCGCGCCCAACTCCCCTGCCACATGGGCGCCGTAGCTGGTGCAGGCGCGAGCGCCGACCACCGAGACAGAGCGCAGGGCCAGCAGGCGGAGCGATCCGGTGCCGATCACCCAGAGTCCGATCGGTCTCCCGGCGCCGAGATCGTCGAGCTGGCTGGGCCATTCCGTGTCCCCCGGAATGATGAAGCGGCCACCACGGGTTCGTACCCGTTCCAGGTCCGCCGACGGATCGACCCCGGCCAGTCGCGCACGGTAGGAGGCGAGCCGCCCCGCGTCGAGGTCAGGTTCGTCGGGCGCCCGGTTGTCGCGGATGCAGGCCACCACCCTTGCTGCCCCGGCTCGCGCCAGCCATCGGCCGAGAACGGCGTCGCCGGGCTCGCTGAGCCTGCTGAGCGCCGCTCTGGCCAGCCGCTCCCGTTGGGTGGGCGGGGGCGCCCCTGACCCCGAGCCGGCCCCGGCCGCTGCCCCGGGCCCGGCCGGTGTCGGCCCCGCCCTCGACGCCCGACCGGGCCCCGGCTGATCCGTCACCGGTCGGGCGGCTCCGGGCCGGGCAGCTCCGCGCCGGGCAGCTCCGGTCCGGGCAACTCCGGCCTTGGCCGACCGGGTTCGCGCGGCTTCGGGCCGAACATCGGCAGACCGGGCCGGCGGCGCCTCGGCAGGCGCCTCCTGACGGATGGTTCGTGTGGTGCGGTTCACCGTCGCCTCCATGGTTGACCTTCGGTCAGTGCTGAGTGAGGGGTACTGGGTGAGGGGTGCAGGGTGAGGGGTGCTGGGTGGTTGCCCTTCGTCCCGGACGAAGCCGCGCGCGGATGGCGGTCGGGTCAGGACCGCCCGGGCCCGGCCGATCGATGTGAGCCGGCCGATCGCCCGATCGGTGGGAACCCCTGGTCCCCGGTGCGCAGGACGAGTGCGGTGCGGAGGTCGCGTTGGTCGGGCCGCTGCCGCCCGGCGAGGTCGGCCACCGTCCAGGCCACCCGGAGCACCCGGTCCAGCCCCCGGGCGGTCAGCAGGCCGCGTTCCAGTTGGCTCGCTGCCTCGGTCAAGGCGCCGGGCGCCAGCTCCCACCGGGTACGCAGATGGTGCCCGGGCACCTCCGCGTTCGTCCGCCACGGGGTACCGGCCAGTCGGGCGGCCGCCCGGTTCCGGGCCTCCTGAACCCGGGCCGCGACGGTCGCGGTGGTCTCCGCCGTACTGTCGTGCTCCATCAGTTCGGCCCGGGTCACCGGCGCCACCTGGACCTGGAGGTCGACCCGGTCCAGCAGCGGGCCCGACAGCCTGCCCTGGTAGCGGTTCACCATGACCGACGTGCACTCGCATCCGCCGCCGCGCAACGAGTGCCGGCCGCACGGGCAGGGATTGGCGGCCAGGCAGAGCAGGAATCGGGCAGGCAGTCGCAGCGACCCCGCCGATCTGGCGATCACCACCTCCCCGGACTCCAGCGGTTGGCGCAGCGCGTCCAGCACCCGGACCGGGAATTCCGGCGCCTCGTCCAGGAAGAGCACACCGCGATGAGCCAGTGAGACCGCACCCGGTCTGGGCAGCCCGCTGCCGCCCCCGACGATGGCGGGCATGGTGGTGGAATGGTGCGGGGCGCAGTACGGCGGGCCGGCGATCAGCGGACGCCCGGGTGGCAGCAGGCCCGCGACGGAATGGACCGCCGTGACCTCCAGTGCCTCGGACTGCGTGAGCGGCGGCAGCAGGGCCGGCAGCCGCTCCGCGAGCATCGTCTTGCCCGCCCCTGGTGGGCCTTTGAGATAGAGGTGGTGGCCTCCCGCGGCGGCGATCTCCAGTGCGCGGCGGGCCTCGTACTGGCCGGCGACGTCGGCGAGGTCGACCGGCGCACTCGCCTGCCCCGAACGGCCTCGCATCCCCGAACCGGGCAGCATCAGCCCGGCCAGCATCGGATCGGGACGGCCGGTGACGGTGTCGTCCTCCTCCTCGGGCACCGGCGCGTCGGTGAGCACGGCGATCAGCTGGCGGAGGCTGCGGACCCCGATGACGGAGACCCCGGGAACGAGCGCGGCCTCGGCGGCGGTCTGCTCCGCGACCACGATCTGCCGGTAGCCGGCCTCGGCCGCGGCGAGGACGGACGGCAGCACCCCGCGGACGGGTCGCACCCGGCCGTCCAGGCCCAGCTCGCCGATGATCAGGAGTTCCGCGATGGTGGCCGGATCGAGCCGTTCGGCGGCCGCCAACACCGCACACGCCACGGCGAGGTCGAATCCGCTGCCGCTCTTGGGGACGGAGGCGGGGCTGAGCCCTACGGTCAGCTTGCGTTGCGGCCAAGGCTCACCGCTGTTGACGACAGCGGCCCGGACACGATCACGGGCCTCCGACAACGCCTTGTCCGGGAGTCCGACCAGGCTGAACGCCGCGACCCCGGGTTCGAGGTCGGCCTGGACCTCGACCACCACACCGTCCACGCCGACCAGGGCGACCGAGCAGGTGCGGGCGAAGGCCATCTCAGACCACCCCGCGGAGGTGTTCGACCGTGGCAGCGCCCTTGATCCGGTTGATCACGGCCACCAGGTCGATCCGTACGCCGCCGGGCGGTGGCGGGGTCGGCCACGACGTGCCGGCGTCCCGTTCTGTTGCTCGCCCCACCGCATCACTGCCCGCCCGGGGCTCCTCCTGGCCCGGCGATCCCGTACCGGAAGCACCGACGCCGAACGGGCGCGTACCGGCCCCGGACGCTCCGGCGGCCGTGGTGCACGAGGGGCCTTGGCCGGGAGCATTCACGCCCTCGGCCAGGGCGGCGAAGTGGACGGGCCAACGCTCGGCCAGCCACCGTTCAGCCAGCCTCCGCAATCGGTCGGCCTTGACCGCGTCGATGGCTTCGGTGGGCTGCTGGAAGCTCCGCTCGGAGCGGGTCTTCACCTCGCAGACGGCCAGGGTCTCGCCGTCCAGCGCGACGATGTCCAGCTCGCCCTCGGCGCAGCGCCAGTTCCGTTCGAGGATGCGCAGCCCGTCCGCGACCAGCCGGCGGGCCGCGACCTGCTCACCGTAGCGGCCCAGCCCGTTGTTGGTGCTACGGCCGGTGCCTGCGCCGTGCTCGGCCGGCCGGCGGGCGGTGACCGACCCGCGGGCATCGCGCGCCGCGCCCTGCTCCTCGTTCTGCGACGGTGGCCCGGCCCTGCCGGTGCCGGGCTTTCGTGCGCCGGCCGCGGTCGCCCGACGCGGCCGGCCGCCCTCGCTCCGTGTCGTGCTCTTCCGTGCGGGCGGCTTGGTCCGCTGTGTGCGCTCGGTCGTGCTCTGCTGGGTGTCCTGCACGATGACCACCTCCGACCACGGAGGCTGCCGGGCCCGGCGGAGGTCGTCCAGGGGGTGCGGGTTTCCTGTGGAAAACCAGGGGTTGTGGATAACTCTTGTCACCCACAGGAGTGAGGAATCGGATCACCCCTGGACATCGGCCCGCGGGCGGTCCACCGTCAGTTGCCGAAGCCCGATTCGTCGGAGGGCAGCTCCAGATCGCTCTTCGCCAGCTCCTCGATGTTGACGTCCTTGAACGTCAGCACCCTGACCTTGCGGACGAACCGGGCAGGCCGGTACATGTCCCAGACCCAGGCATCGGCCATCGACACCTCGAAGAAGACCTCGCCCTGGAGCGAGTGGACCTGCAGCTCGTAGTCGTTCGTGAGATAGAAACGCCGCTCGGTCTCGATCACGTACTTGAACAGGCCGACAACGTCCCGGTACTCCCGGTAGAGCTTGAGCTCCATCTCGGTCTCGTACTTTTCGAGATCCTCGGCACTCATTCAGGCGTCCCCTCAACTCGTCAGTCCACCCATTGTGGACCACCACACCCGCCATCAGAGCCGTACTGGAGTGACTGGCGGCCCATCCGCCAGCAGGCGCTCCAGGAACCCCGCCAGTCCGACCGGGTAGACGGTCTCCGCCGTGTCCCGCAGCTCGGTCACCGTCCACCAGCGTGACTCCAGCAAGAGGGCGTGCTCCTCCGCCCCGGAGCCCGAGGAGTCGACCGCCGTGCAGGAGGTACGGGCCAGAAAGAAGCACTGGTCCTGCTCGAAACGCTGTCCTCGGAAGGAGAAAGCCACCGTGCCGTGCGCCACCAGCGGGCCCAGTGCGACATCGCGCAGCCCCGTCTCCTCGGCCAGTTCCCGCAGAGCGGCCTCACGCGGCCCCTCTCCCGGTTCCAGCCCGCCGCCCGGGGTGACCCACCAGGTCACCTCGGGGACGGCCGGGTCGAACCCGCGGAAGAGGAGCGCCCGGCCCTGGTCGTCGAGCAACAGGACGCGCGCAGCCCTGCGCCGTTCCGTCGCCATGCCTGTCCCTCCTCCCACCCCGTCGGCCTGCCGGCCGGGTCCGCGCTCAGGCCGCAGCCCTCCGCCGGATCCTGCGCACCAGGCCGACCAGCGCGCCGGCGGCCGAGGTCACCACGATCAGCGCGGCGCCGGCCACGGTGGCGTAGGCCGCCGGTTCCAGCGGACCCGGCCCGCTCGTTCCCGGCCCACCGACCACGTCGAAGGCCACCGTACGCCCGAGCATCCCCGCCCTGCCCAGAGGCAGGACGGTCGCCTCGACCCTGGCGACCACATCGGCCGCGGGGACGGTACCGCCGGCCACGTCCAGGTGCGTCCGGGAGTCGAGCGAACCGAGGCGGTTGTCCCCCATCAGGAAGAGCCTCCCCGCCGGTACCTCGACGCTGAAGGCCGCTCCCTGCAGCTGCTGCTCGTCGACGTACGGTTCGTCGACCGCCTTGCCGTTCACCGTCAGCCGGTTGCCGCTGTCGCAGCAGGCCACCGTGTCCCCACCGACCGCGACCACCCGCTTGACCATGACCGCACCGCCCCAGAGCGTGTCACGGAACACCACGACATCACCACGGCCGACCGCACCACCACCCTTGCGGGCCAGGACGGTGTCACCGATCTGCAGCGTCGGCGACATCGAGGCGGTGGGGATCCGGTACGGGGTGTAGTCCACGGCTATCAGCCCGAATCCTCCGAGCATCAGGACGAGCCCCAGGGCGATGGCCACCCCCTGGACGATCGATCCCGCCCGGCGCCGCAGCCGCCGTGTGCCCGCCGGACGATCGACAGCCTTCTCAGCAACACTGCTCATCGAAACCGTCCAACCTGACCGACCGGGGAACCTGCGGGCACGCCCTCACCCGTGGCGCGAACGCCGACGGGCCGTGGCACGTCCGAGCAGATTACTCGTCGGTACCACGGCCCGCGCAAGACCCGTATCGCCCCGGACCACCCGGATCCACCGACCCACCGGCGACTGCCGGGAAGGAGCTGATCAGGATGTTCAGAGCCTCGCAGGGTGTGAAACCCCTTGTCAGGAGTCGAACCGGCGCCTCACCCTGCGGACCAGCGGCAGGAGGCCCACCGCGCCGAGCGTTCCGGCCGCCGGCGGGACGAACGGCTCGGCCGCCGCCAGGCCCTTCTGGTCGAAGGTCGCCGGCACCGGGAGCGTCGCCCAGCGGTCGAGCGGCCAGGCGACAACGAAGGCACGGCCGACCACGTCACCCACGGGCACGGTGCCGCCGCCGGGCTGGTCCATGTGGTACCGGGAGTCCAGCGAGTCGGCCCGGTGGTCGCCCATCACCCAGATCCGACCCTCGGGCACGTGGACGGGACCGAACTGCTTGGTGCCGCACGGCGTGTTCCCCGGGAAGATGTAGGGCTCGTCGAGCGCGATCCCGTTGACCTTGACCGGCCCCTCGCCCTCGCACTCGACGGTGTCACCACCGACCGCGATGACCCGCTTGATGAGGTCCTTCTCATTCGCCGACGGCATCAGGCCGACGAAGCTCAGGACATCCTGGAGACCCCTCACGAAGGAGTTGTTGCTCTGCTGGGCGGGCTCGTCGTTCAGCCAGCCGCCCGGGTCGTGGAAGACCACGACCTCGCCGCGCTCGGGTTCGGCCCCGAACCACGGCGTCAGCTTGTCGACCAGCACGCGGTCACCGACCTGCAGAGTGTTCTGCATCGACTCGGACGGGATGGAGAACGCCTGGACGAAGAACGTCTTGATCACAAGCGCCAGGATCAGCGCGATCCCGATCAGGATCGGCAGTTCCTTCCAGAAGGATCGCGGCCTGCGCTCCCCGCTCGGCGTCTCCGCCGAACCCTCCTCGTCCTCGGCGGCGGCCGGAACGTCGTCCGTGCCTCCGCTCTGGTTCTCCGCCGACTGTGCCGCGGTGTCCTCGACAGAGCCCGAAGGCTCTGCGGACTCGGCCGACCGGGCCGTCCGGCCGCCGGCGCCCTCGGGCTCTCCGGCGCCTGAACGGGCGCCGATCACCAAATCCCCCACGACATCTCCTCCCTGCTGTGCGGACGCTCGTGCGCCCGCTATCACCAGTGCCGCACAGCGGGCACCACGCTCACCACGATCCGGCCTTCCACCGACCTCAGACCTGCCCGTCACGAGCACACCTGACGCCGGTCCGGCCGCCGGGAACCGGCACTTCGTACCGGGTGACCCAGCACTTCTCTATCACTCCAAGGCATCCTGCCCGTGATCCCACGCGCCATGGCTCGGCGGCCGCCCCGGAGCTGGACCTAACCCGATGTCACCGGGCGGCGACGGACGATGAGCGGAAGGAAGCCCAACACACCCATAACGAGCGGAGGTTCCGACGGAAGCGGCCTCGAACCCACCGAGTACGGGACATCCCCGGGCGCCGCCGTGGCCCGCGGCAACGAGGAGAGTGAAGCGGGCTCCTCCAGTTGATGAAAGCGCTGCAGCGGCCAGGCGATCACGAAGGCCCTGCCCACCACTCCCGACAACGGGATGGTGCCCTGACCCGGGTTGCCCATGTGGAAGCGCGAGTCGGCGGAGACGTCCCGGTGGTCCCCCATCACCCACAACCGCCCCTGCGGCACCTCCACCTTGAAGGGCTGCCGGGACGGCGGATTGTCCGCCGCGAGGTACGGCTCGTCGATCGGCGTGCCGTTGACGCTGACCCGTCCCTGGTCGTCACAACACTCGACGGTGTCACCGCCGACCCCGATCACCCGCTTGATCAGGTCCTGCTCGTTCTCCGAGGGCAGCAGGCCGACATAGGTGAAGACCGACTTGACCCCCCGCATGACCGGCCCGTCCGTGGAAGGCTTGTGATCGCCTTCCAGCCACCCGCCGGGATCCTTGAAGACAACCACATCGCCACGTGCCGGCTCGCTGCCGAACCACGGCGTGAGCTTGTCCACCAGCACTCGGTCGCCGATCTGGATGGTCTGCTCCATCGAGCCGGACGGAATCACGAAGACCTGGACCAGGAAGGTCTTCATGACCAGCGCCACCAGCAGCGCCACGATCACGATCAGCGGGAACTCACGCAGGACGGACCGCCTGCGCCGACGGGCGGCCCGCCGCGCGCTGCGCCGCCGCTCCGCCCGCCCGCGGCCCGGCACGGTCGCGAAGTCGTCGGGAGCGCCCGGGGCGGCCCTTCGCCGATCCCCCGCTGTGGCCGCCCCACGTATGCCGTCAGCCGGGCCGGACGTGCCCGGCCGCGGCGCACCGGCGGCGCCACCATTACCCCTGCGGCCCGCCGTTTGGCTCGGCGAGCGGTCCGCGACCTTGCCCTTACCCCTGGTCCCCATGGCCACCTGTCCCCCCTAGCGCGGCGAACGGCGCCGGCCGGTCCAGGCTGGTCCAGTGTCCGACCGGGAAGACGACCCAGTCGGCCCTTCCGATCACCTTGTCCTCGGGCACGAAGCCGCCACCGGGTTCGCCGAGGTGGTCGCGGGAATCACGGGAGGCGTTGCGGTGGTCACCCATCACCCACAGTTTCCCGGCCGGCACCACGATGTCGAAGGCCACCCTCGACGGGGCGTCGCCGAGGCGGAGGTAGGACGACTCGTCGAGCGGCACACCGTTGACCGTCAGCGGGCCGTCCGGTCCAGGGCTGGTGATCCTGTCACCCCCGACACCGATCACGCGCTTGACGTAGACGGTGTCACCGGCGGGTGCGAGGCCCAAGTCCTGACCGAGGGCGCGCAGGGCACCGCCGACTCCGCCCGGGGCGGCGGATTCGGGAAGAAAGGAGCCCGTGCCGTCGAACACCACGACGTCTCCGCGGCGGACGTGCCCGCCGAAGGCATAGGCGAGTTTGTTGGCCACCAGCCGGTCGCCCGGCATCAGGGTGTTCTCCATCGACCCCGAGGGGACGGCGAACGGCCGCGCCACGAAGGCGTTCACGAGCAGCAGCGTCAACAGGCAGATGCCTGCCAGGAGGAGGAGGTCCCGGGCCCATCGGCCGCCGTCCTCGGCCTCTTCATCGGCCTCGTCGTCAGGGGCTCCGGCCGAGGCCGGGCCCGCCCCAGGCTCCAGGTCCGCCACCACCGCGCCGGCACCGGTACCAGTACCGCCCGGGATCCCCGGGGTGGTACTCACCCGCGGATCCGGCGCAGGCTCCGACACCGGATCGGGCTCCGACTCCGGCGCGCGTTCGGCCTCGGCCTCCGCCTCGGACTCGGCCTCGATGACGGACCCGGCGGGCGCGTCCCCGGAGGCCCCCGGAGCAAGCCCTGCAGCCGCCGGCCCGGCGACGACCGGCCTGGGGCGCGCCGGAGCAGAAACAGCCGCGGACCGCGACGGCGTGTCCACACCCGTAGGTGCGGGACTGCCGTCGCGGTCCGCGATTGGTTCGTGCGTGCTCATCGGGGGCTGAGCTTACCTTGCGGCAAGCAAGCCCCGTCGAGCGTCCTGGTCCCCTCCGCCTGGGCGGGGGGACCGGAGGATCAGCGGTCGCGCTTCTCCTTGATCTTCGCGGCCTTGCCACGGAGGTCACGCAGGTAGTACAGCTTGGCGCGGCGAACCGCACCGCGGGTGACGACCTCGATCTTCTCGACGACCGGGGTGTGCACCGGGAAGGTGCGCTCCACGCCGACGTTGAAGCTCACCTTGCGGACGGTGAAGGTCTCACCGATGCCGGAGCCGTGACGACGGATGACGACGCCCTGGAAGATCTGGACACGAGAGCGGTTGCCCTCGATGACCCGGACGTGAACCTTCAGGGTGTCACCGGCGCGGAACGCGGGGATGTCGGTACGCAGCGATGCCGCGTCGACAGCAGCGAGCTTGTTGCTCATGTTGCTCTCCATCGCAGGCGCCACGGGCCGCCCACGGAAGTTCGTCACAATGGGGTGCGTTGCGGGCCGCACGGCTGGCGGTGATCCCCCCGTGGCGGGGGCACCGGTCCACATGACTCCTACGGGAGGAGCCCAGCGACAGACAACAGCCGCCTATTCTTCCACATCTTCGACCAGGGACCGAAATCGGCCGAGCCGCTCGTCCCAGGCCAGCCCCAGGATGCTGAGAGCCTCCCGGTCCTTCTTGTCGAAGGCCCCGTTCTGCCAGCGGGCGACCAGGTCGGGCCGGTTCGCCAGGGTCCGGGCGAAGGCCTGCTCACGCCGCCATCGGGCGATCTTGCCGTGGTTGCCGCTGAGCAGCACGTCCGGCACGACCCGGCCCCGCCACTCGGCCGGCTTGGTGTAGACGGGGCCCTCCAGGAGGTCCGCCATCGCACCGGGGGCGAAGGAGTCGTCCCGGTGGGACTCGGCATTGCCGAGGACTCCGGGGAGCAGCCGGGCGACGGCTTCCACCATCACCAGCACGGCCACCTCGCCGCCGGCGAGCACGTAGTCACCGATCGAGGCCTCCACGACCGGCATCCGGGTGGCCGCTTCCTCGATCACCCGGCGGTCGATGCCCTCGTAGCGCGCAGGGGCGAAGGCCAGCCAGGGCCGGGCCGCGAGTTCCTGGGCCAACTCCTGGGTGAAGGGGCGCCCGCTGGGCGTGGGGACGACCAGGGTCGGCACCGCACCCTCCGGTCCCTGGCCCACCACGGCGTCCAGGGCGGCCGCCCAGGGCTCGGGCTTCATCACCATGCCGGGACCGCCGCCGTACGGGGTGTCGTCCACGGTGCGATGCACATCGGTGGTCCAGCCGCGCAGGTCGTGCACGTGCACGTCCAG
This sequence comes from Kitasatospora herbaricolor, assembly GCF_030813695.1. Classification (NCBI taxonomy): domain Bacteria; kingdom Bacillati; phylum Actinomycetota; class Actinomycetes; order Kitasatosporales; family Streptomycetaceae; genus Kitasatospora; species Kitasatospora herbaricolor. The sequence goes on along the minus strand of NZ_JAUSVA010000002.1, from coordinate 6,080,729 downwards.
CTGACCGCGGGCGCGCGCCTTGCCGACCAGCGAGACGTTCAGCGGTTCGAGGTACTCGGGGAAGATCGTGACGACGTCGATCCGCATCCCGTGCTGGACCGGCCCGGCGGAGCCGAGCGGCTCGGGGGCACCGGCCGGCTCACTCATGCGTCGCCCTCGTCGCCCTGGTCACCGGCACCGGTCCCGTCGTCGGTCCCGTCCTCGGCGCCGTCGGACTCGCCACGCACGACCTCGGCCTCCGCCGTGTCGATCAGACCGGGCGGCGGGTCGATGACGGCCCGCTGGTTCTCCAGGTCGATGGTCGGCACGATCCTGGTGACGAAGGGCACCAGCACTTCCGTGCCGTCGGCCTTGGTGACGGTGAGCAGGTCCTGGTAGGGCAGGTGGACGACCTCGGTGAGCTCGCCGACCGGCGTGCCGTCCAGCAGGACGACGTCCAGGCCGATCAGCTGATGGTCGTAGAACTCCTCCGGGTCGTCCGGACGCTCCTCCGGGTCGACCTCGGAGATCAGGACCGTCCCGCGCAGGGCCTCGGCCGCGTTGCGGTCGTTGACGCCCGCGAAGCGCAGCAGCAGCCGGCCACTGTGCACCTTGCCGGATTCGACGGTCAGCGGGCCCGCCGACGCCGGGTCGGTCAGCACCACGGCCCCCGGGCCGAGCCGGAGCTCCGGCTCGTCGGTACGGACCTCGACGCTGACGTCCCCCTTGATGCCGTGGGCGCGGCCGATCTTGCCGACGACGAGCTGCACGGTGATCGCTCTCCTGAGTTCGGTACGGGCCGGGCACCGGGACTCGACCCGGCCGGCGAAAAAGACGAAGGCCGGTCGGGACGACAAGCGTCCCGACCGGCCTCAAGCAGACTGCCTACTCCGCAGACCTGCGGAGTCAGCGAATGCTGTCCACGTCGACCAGGTCGACCCGGACGTTGCGACCGCCGAGCGCGCCGACCACGGTGCGCAGAGCGCGCGCGGTCCGGCCGCCACGGCCGATCACCTTGCCGAGGTCATCAGGGTGCACCCGCACCTCGATGGTGTTGCCCCGACGCAGGTTGCGCGAACGCACCTGTACCTCGTCGGGGTGCTCGACGATGCCCTTCACCAGGTGATCGAGGGCGTCCTCGATCACGATCAGGCCTCGGTGGAAGCGGCGTCGGCCTCAGCCTCGGCCTTGTCCGACTTCTTGGCCTTCGGGGTGATGGCAACACCGGTGGTGCTGTCCTCGAAGCCGGCGACGGCCTTCGCGAAGAGGTGCGAGAAGTCCTCGACCTTGGGCTCGGCGACCTTGAGCGGCGCCGGGGCCGGCAGGCCCTTGAACTTCTGCCAGTCGCCGGTCAGCTTGAGGATGGCGAGCACGGGCTCGGTCGGCTGGGCGCCGACGGACAGCCAGTACTGGGCGCGGTCGCTGTCGACCTCGATCTTCGAGGGGTCGTAGGTCGGCTGGTAGATGCCGATCTCCTCGATCGCGCGACCGTCACGCTTGGTGCGGGCGTCGGCGACGACGATGCGGTAGTGCGGGGCGCGAATCTTGCCGAGACGCTTGAGCTTGATCTTGACTGCCACGGGAGTGGATTCTCCTGGAGTTGACGTGGGTGAGCGGCCGCGTACTCCGCGTGGGGTTGCGGGGGTCGGCCGTTCAAGGGACACGCCAGCCGTAGGAGAGAGGGGTCCTGCTCGGCTGCCGAGTACTCAGCTGTCAATTGTGCCATACCGCCGCAGGTCGGCCTGCCAGAGGGCGGATCGATCAAGGCCACGGCCCGACGGGGGCAATCCGGGCACAGGCCCGGATCGCTGCCGGGCGAGGGCCGAGCAGGGCGGGCCCGGGCGGGCGCCATCACGCGTCAGGGCCGCGACCGGCCCTCGCGACAGCGGGCGGGCAGCCCGCGGTCCGGCCGGATGCTGAGCGACCCGGCACGGACGAAGCCCTGGCCGACCGGAAGCGGCTCCGGCCGACCAGGACCCTGACTACGCAATCTTGAACGGCTGCTGGCAGGCGCCGCAGACGATCGACGCCTGCGCGAGCACCGACGGCACGACCCGGACGTTACGGCCGCAGCCGCAGATCGCCTTGACCCTGACGCCGCCCCCCGAGGAACCGTGCCGTGCGGCCGGCCCGCGGAAGGCACGGTTGGCGCCGTCGCCGGCCACGGCCTCCTGATGTGCGCCGAGCGCGCGGTCGAGCCGCTCGATGGTGTCGGCGTACCGCTCCTGGGTCTCCTTGAGCATGGTCACCTGGGAGAAGCCGCTGCTCGCGTGCGGCTCCACCGGGTGCGCCAGGCCGAGTTCGGAGGCCAGCAGCAGGAAACGGCGGTTGTGGTAGCGGCCGGCCCGCGAGGTGTCCCGGATGTCCCGGGCGGCGGCCAGGCCGTGGGCAGCCTCGTGGAGCAGCCGCTCGAAACCGAGCCGGGTGCCACAGGCCGAGGAGGACTCGCCGATCAGCGCCTCGGGAGAGGCCAGGTCGGGGAGATCCTGGTGGTGGGCCTGGATGTCACTCCAGGCGGCGGCCAGTTCGGCCGCGAGGACGAGGGGCTGTGTCGTGCTCACGCTAGACCAACGATGCAGTGCGAGCCGATGTTCCGCATGTTCCCGTTCCCCGGGAATTCCCAGGAAACTCTCAGGAATGCGTGGCAGCGCGCGAATTGCGCGCTCTGGATCTGACGCAAGACCAACCCCCTGCAAGTATGTGCCCGTCGGAGTTCGCCGGGCTCGTCACATTCGCCTGGGGGCGGGCTGTCGCCCCAAGACGTGCGGCCCGCGGCCCTCGTCGAGTTGACAGGGCCACGGGCCGTACACCGTACCGCTATTCCGTTAATACCGGCAGTTGACCGGTCAGTAGGCATGTCAACAGGCGAGACGGATGCCCCCACCGTGGCCTTCCGAGCCCTCTTGGGCGGAAGTAAACCGTCCGGTAACTACGGCGAAATCGAATCAGTAGGCTCGCGCGACGATCGCGATATTGCCTTCCTGGTCGTCCGCCAACGGCACCGAACCGTCGGCCGCGACGATGCAGCGAACCGAGACGCCCTGCTCGGCCAGCTTGGCCTCGCCCTCCGGGCCCAGCTCGGCCCAGGAGATCCGGCCCCAGCCGGTGGCGGCGGCCTCGACGGCCTCGTCGATGGTCGAGACGTCGACCGTACGGGCCTCACGGCGCTCGCGGGACTGGCGCAGCAGCAGCGCCTGGTCCTCCTCCAGGATGCCCGGCAGCAGCGACGCCAGGGCGTCGATGGCGACCGGCTCCTTGCCGCCGGGGATCCGGCGGGCCAGCATCGCGGTGCCGCCCTCCAGGTCGCGCGGGCCGACCTCGATGCGCACCGGTACGCCCTTGAGCTCCCAGTCCACGGCGCGTCGGCCGAACGGGGTGTCGGTGCGGTCGTCGACCAGGACCCGGATGCCGGCGGCCCCCAGCTGGGCGCCGATCTCGCGGACCTTGGCCAACACGGCGTCGTCGCCCTTGATCGCCAGCACGACGACCTGGGTGGCCGCCAGACGCGGCGGGACGCGCAGGCCGTTGTCGTCGCCGTGCGACATGATCAGGCCGCCGACCATGCGGGTCGAGACGCCCCACGAGGTCTGCCAGACGTGCTCGCGCTCGGCGCCCTGGAGCTGGTACGTGGTGTTGAACGCCTTGGCGAAGTTCTGGCCCAGCTCGTGGCTGGTGCCCATCTGCAGCGCCTTGCCGTCGCCCATCATCCCCTCGAGGGTGAGGGTGTTGATGGCGCCGGCGAACCGCTCACGCGCGGTCTTGCGACCGAGCACCACGTCGATGCCGAGCACGTTGATCATGAAGTCGGCGTAGACCTCGGTGTGGATGCGCGAGGCGTACGCGCGGGCGTCCTCGTAGGTCGCGTGGGCCGTGTGGCCCTCCTGCCAGAGGAACTCGGTGGTGCGCAGGAAGACGCGCGGACGCAGCTCCCAGCGGACCACGTTGGCCCACTGGTTGATCAGCAGGGGCAGGTCGCGGTGGCTCTGCACCCACTTGGAGAAGTACTCGTTGATGATGGTCTCGGAGGTGGGCCGGACGACGACCGGCTCCTCCAGTTCCTTGCCGCCGCCGTGGGTGACCACCGCGAGCTCGGGTGCGAAGCCCTCGACGTGCTCGGCTTCCTTGGTCAGGTAGGACTGCGGGATGAACATCGGGAAGTAGGCGTTCTGGGCGCCTGCCTTCTTGATGCGGGCGTCCATCTCCTGCTGCATCCGCTCCCACAGGCCGTAGCCGTACGGTCGGATGACCATGGTGCCGCGCACCGGACCGTTGTCGGCCAGCTCGGCCTTGTTGATGAGGTCCTGGTACCAGCGCGGGAAGTCGTCCGCCTGGGGGGTGAGAACGGGTGCCTTTGCCATGGGGCGAATCGTACGGGGAGTGCGGCCCCACTTCCGAATCCGTCCGCACCGTGACGGCGGAGGGGCGCACGCCCTCGGCGCGCGGATACCACCCCGTACCCCTCTGGACGGCGCGCCCGAGCCGCTGTTGGCTTGAGGCGGGGCGGGACTTTGGGGGAGCCACGGACAGGACACCGAAGGACCGGATGGGAGGCCGCGATGGCTTCAGCGCAGGCGACCGGCACGACCGCACAGCACCCGCGGGCAGCGGACCGGACAGCGGCCCACGGGCCGGGGCCCGGGCGGGCCCGTGACTGGGCGGAGATCCAGGAACGAATGCTGGTACCGCTCTACGAGGCGGTCTACGACCGGCTGGAGGTCGGGCCGGCGACCAGCGTCCTCGGCCTCGGATGCCGGTCGGGGCTGGCGCTTCTGCTCGCCTCCGGGCGGGGTGCGCAGGTGGCCGGCCAGGAGCCGCACGCCGAGCTGCGGCAGCTCGCCCAGGACCGTCGGCTCCGGGTCGGCGCGGCCGGCCGGACGGGTCCGGCGAGCGGCGACGTCCCCCGCACGGCCTACTCGCTGGTCACGGTTTTCGAGCAGCTCCCCGGGGCCGCCGAACCGGGCCGGCTGGTCGCCGAGGCGGCCGGTCTGACGCTCGCCGGCGGCCATGTGGTGCTGGCGGCCTGGGGGCCGCCGGAGCGCTGCGAGAGCGCTGCCGTCCTGGACGTGGCGCGCCGCCGGGCCGGGCGCACCACCGCGCGGGACCCGTTCGCGCTCAGCTCCCCCGGCGGCCTGGAGGACCTCCTCACCGGGGCCGGACTGCGGCCGGCCGGCAGCGGCCGGGTGAGCTGCCCGTTCGCGTACGCGGACCTGGACAGCGCCGTCCGCGGGCTGCTCTCCACCGGCCTGTACGACGCGGCGGTGGAGTTCTCCGGCGGCTCGCTGGTGGCGAAGGAGCTGGAGGAGGCGCTGCACCCGTACCTGCTGCCCGGCGGCGCGGTGCGGATGGCCAACGTCTTCCGGTACGTGGTCGCGGAGCGGATCCGCTGATTCCCGGCACGGTCACCCGTTCGGGGGCGCACGCTGAACGGCGAGCGCCCCCTCGGGGCCCGGCGAGGCCGGGCCGCAGGCAAGCCGCGCTCGGGCGAGCCCTGGGCGGGGCCGACCGGGCGGACCGCCCAGGGCTCGCCCGAAGAAAGGGCGCCGCGGCTCGGCGCCGGGCCTCCGGCCCCGGCCCGCTCAGCGGGTCAGCCCCGGCCACTCCTCGGCCGTCATGGCGAACCGCTCGTGGTCCCGCCAGGAACCGCCGAGGTAGAGCATCCGGGGGGTGAAGCCCTCGTGCCGGAAGCCCAGCCGACGGGCCATCGCGATGGAGCGCTCGTTCTCCGGCTGCACGTTGATCTCCAGCCGGTGCAGGCCCAGGCCGCCGGTGGACTGGTCGGCGAAGCAGCGGTCCACCACCAGCCGCATGCCCTCGGTCATCCGTCCGGTGCCGGCGAAGGGCCGGTACGAGTCGTAGCCGAGGGCGCCGTTGCAGAAGCGGCCCATCACGATGTTCGCGACGTTGCACTTGCCGACCAGCCCGCCGGTCTCCTCGTCCACGATCAGGAAGGTCCGCAGGCCGGAGCCCTGGCGCCCGAGCAGCTCGGGCAGTCCGTCCGGTTCCACCGGGTTCCACCGGCCGATGTGCTCGGCGGACCGCCTGACGGCCTCGGCGTACTGCTCCACGTCTGCGGGCCTCGGCGCCCGGATCGTCACTCGCACCCCACCATCATCGGGCACGGCCTCGGTCATGCGTGCGGCCCGCCACCCGGGTGGTACCGGGTGGCGGGCCGCAGCCGGGGCTCAGTGCCCGGGGACGCTCAGAGGAGGTCCTTGAACTCCTTGGGCAGCTCGAAGTCGGCCGGGCCCTTGCCCGCGCCGAGCCCGAAGGCCCCGCCCTGGGCCGGTGCCTGCTGGCCGGCGCCGGGGCCGAGCGCGCGGCGCTCGGCGGCCGCCTGCTCCTCCTGCGCACGCTTGAGCGGGTTGCCGGACTTCTTGCGGCCCTTGGCGGGCTGCGCCTTCTTGCCGGACTTCTTCGCCCCGCCGCCCATGCCCGGGATGCCGGGCATGCCGGGCATGCCCTTGCCGGAGGCCATCGCGGACATCATCTTGCGGGCCTCGAAGAAGCGCTCGACCAGGTTGTTGACCTCGCCGACGCCGACGCCCGAACCCTTGGCGATGCGCAGCCGGCGCGAGCCGTTGATGAGCTTGGGGTCGGTCCGCTCGGCCGGGGTCATCGACTTGATGATCGCGCCGACGCGGTTGACGTCCTTGTCGTCGATGTTGTTGATCTGCTCGCGGATCTGGCCCATGCCCGGCAGCATGCCGAGCAGCTTGGAGATCGAGCCCATCTTCTGGACCTGCTCCAGCTGCGACAGGAAGTCGTCGAGCGTGAAGTCCTTGCCGCCGCCCTGGAGCTTGGAGGCGATCTTCTCGGCCTCGGCCTGGGAGAAGGTCTGCTCGGCCTTCTCGATCAGGCTGAGCATGTCGCCCATGCCGAGGATGCGCGAGGCCATCCGGTCCGGGTGGAAGGCGTCGAAGTCGTCGACCTTCTCGCCGTTCGAGGCGAACATGATCTGGCGGCCGGTGACGTGGGCCACCGAGAGCGCGGCGCCACCGCGGGCGTCACCGTCGAGCTTGGAGAGCACCACGCCGGTGAAGTCGACGCCGTCGAGGAAGGCCTGGGCGGTGGTGACCGCGTCCTGGCCGATCATCGCGTCGACGACGAAGAGGACCTCGTCCGGGTTGACCGCGGCCCGGATGTCGGCGGCCTGCTGCATCAGCTCGGCGTCGATGCCGAGCCGGCCGGCGGTGTCGACGATGACGACGTCGTACTGCTTCTGCTTGGCGTACTCGATCGAGTCGCGGGCGACCTTGACCGGGTCGCCGACGCCGTTGCCCGGCTCGGGGGCGTAGATCGCCACCCCCGCGCGCTCGGCGACGACGGTCAGCTGGTTCACGGCGTTGGGACGCTGGAGGTCGCAGGCGACCAGCAGCGGGGTGTGCTTCTGCGACTTCAGCCAGTGGCCGAGCTTGCCGGCGAGGGTGGTCTTACCGGCACCCTGCAGACCCGCGAGCATGATCACCGTCGGGCCGGTCTTGGCGTACCGGACCCTTCGGGTCTCGCCGCCGAGGATGTTGATGAGCTCCTCGTTGACGATCTTGATGATCTGCTGGGCGGGGTTCAGCGCGCCGGAGACCTCGGCGCCGAGCGCCCGGTCCTTGACCTGCTTGATGAAGGCCCGCACCACGGGGAGCGCGACATCCGCTTCGAGCAGCGCGATCCGGATCTCGCGGGCGGTGGCGTCGATGTCCGCCTCACTGAGGCGGCCCTTGCCCCGGAGGTTCTTGAACGTCGCTGCGAGGCGATCGGAAAGAGTGTCGAACACGTCGGTCGCGGGTCCCTTGCGGCATCGGTACGGGTACGGTCGTCGCCCCCAGGGTATCCGGCCGCCCCGGGTACGGTCTCCACCCCGGTGGCGGAGCGGCCCGACGGGCTGCCCGGGCGGGCGGTTTCTTTACCCGAGCGAGGTTCCGCGACCGCCCGCGCTTGGCTACGGTCGGTGCCGTCATGCCTGCGTCACAGGGGGAGCATTCATGAGCGCCGGGCCATCGGGCGGCGGGGATTCGAGCGGCGGTCCGTCGACGGGCGGACCCTCCGGGAGCGCCGGCCCGGACGAGGGACCGGCTCCGGCGGCCAATCCGGCGGCCACGGGGAGCAGGGCGCCGCGCAACGCGGCGCTGGCGGCCAGGGCCGCCGAGCTGGGCACGACCGAGTACGACCCGGCGGCGTTGATCGGGGAATTCCGGCGCAGCGCCGTGCTGGTCCCGGTCACCGCGGACGGCGGCTGGTGGGCGGCCGAGAGCGGCGGGATCCGCTGGCTCCACGCCTTCACCGGTGAGGCGGCGCTGGCCCGCTTCGCACAGCGACGGGACGCGAGCGCCGGCCGGGAGTGGCCCTACGTCACCGTCTACGGCGCGCGCCTGCTGGACGTCGCCGTCCCGGCCGCCCCCGTGCCCACCGGCGTGGTGCTGGACGTGGCGGGCCCGGCCCCCGCGTTCCTCCCGCCGATGGCGGGGATCGTGCCGGACGCGGCCGCGCTGGACCTCGCCGGGGAGGACGGCCGTGGCTGACAGTTACGCGGTGGACCCGCAGGCCCTCAAGATGGCCGCCGACGGCATCAACGGCGCGATCGCGGAGCTGAAGACGCTCGGCATCGACGAGAGCGCCGAGGTGGGCCGCGGCTTCTCCAACATCGAGCTCTCCGGGATGCAGATCGGGCACGCGGGCCTGCACGGCTCCTTCGCCGCCTTCGCCGAGCGCTGGGCCTGGGGCGTGCGCACCGTCGTCCAGGACGGCAACGAGATCGCGCTGCGCCTGGGCCTGTCGGCCGGGCTGTACCACGACCAGGAGCAGTACGTGTCGGGCACGTTCAAGGACGTGGTCAACGCCGCGATGGGCAACCCGGACCTCACCCAGGAGCAGGTCGAGGCGCAGTCCTGGGGCAAGACCCTCTCCGACAATCCGTACACCCAGGTCCGCGACGCCGACTACTCGGCGGAGTCCGCCGCGAAGGCCGGCGAGCACATGAAGGAGACCTGGCAGGCCGAGGGCCGGGACATGATGGACGGCCCGATGGGCATCCGGCGCGAGGCCGCCGGCCTGGCGGGTCTCGGGGACGAGTACGAGCAGGCGCAGACGGACCTGTTCGGCACGAAGGTGGTGCCGCAGCAGCGGCCGGACAGCGGGGGCTGAGATGGGCTTCGGGGATTTCGTCGACGGCGTCGGGGACGCCTTCGAGGACGGCATCGACTCGGTGAAGAGCACGGTCGGCTCGGCCGTCGACGGCGGGGCGCACCTGCTCGGCGACGGGCTGGACGCGGTCGGGCTGCACGACGCCGCCCACGCGGTCGACTCCTTCGGCGACTCGGTGGCCGACTCGCTGGGCGCCCAGGTCGGGGAGTACCAGCTGGGCGAGTCCGACGACCCCAAGGACCTGGTGCACGGGGACGTCAAAGGACTGGGCGAGTCGGTCAAGCACCTGCGCAAGTTCCAGGCGGCCTTCGAGCAGACCGGCCAGGGCCTGTCCCGGCTGGACGCCGACCACTGGAAGGGCGCGGCCGGTGACGCCTTCCGGGCGAAGTTCGCCCCGCAGCCGAAGCTCTGGCTGACCGCCGCGGACGCCTGCCGGGCGGCGGCCGACGCGATGGACGGCTTCGCGCACACCGTCAGCTGGGCGCAGGACGAGGCCCAGCAGGCCATCGACCTGTACAAGGCCGCCAAGAAGGCCTCCGAACAGGCCCGCGACTCGTACAACAAGAACGTCGACCGCTACAACCAGGCCGCCCGGGACTGGAACAAGGCCTCCCAGGACGGCAAGGACCCGGGCCCGCGGCCAGCGGATCCGGGCGAGTTCCAGGACCCGGGCGTGGCGGGGCTCAAGCAGGCCCAGGAGAAGCTGCGCGCCGCGCGCGGTCAGCGGGACACCGCCGCCGGCACCGCCCAGGCGGCCGTCGACGCCGCCACGGCCACCGCGCCGGCCGAGCCGAGCTTCACGTCCAGGATGGGCGACGACCTCTCCGACACCTTCCAGGGCGCGATGGTCGGACAGCTCCACCTGGCCGGCGGCCTGGTGAAGGGCGCGGCGGACATCGTCAAGTTCGGGCGCGGGCTGAACCCGATGGACCCGTACAACCTGACCCACCCCGCCCAGTACGCCGATCACGTCTCCACCACGGCCGCCGGACTGCTGCACGCCTCCAACCATCCGATGGAGCTGCTCTCGGCCGTGGTCGGGTCCGGCTGGAGCTCCGACCCCTTCGAGGCCTTCGGGAAGCTCACCACCAACGTCGCCTTCGGCGTGGCCACCGGCGGCGCCGGCGAGGCGGGCGCGGTCGCGGAGGACGTCGCGCTGAACGCCTCCAAGAACGTCGCCGAGAACGCGGCCAAGGACGTCGGCGAGAACGCCACGAAGAACGCGGCCAAGGACGCGGCCGAGAACGCCGCCCGCAAGGACGCCGGCCAGGCGGCCAGGGACGCGGCGGAGAACCCGTCGAAGGAGGCCAGGAAGCCGAACGAGGTCGAGGGCTGCGGCGACCCGGTCGACGTGGCGACCGGGCAGATGTTCCTGCGGCAGACCGACCTGCGGCTGCCCGGCTCGCTCCCCCTGTTCTTCGAGCGCTCGCACACCTCCGCCTACCGGTCCGGCCTGTGGATGGGCCCGACCTGGGCCTGCACGGCCGACGAGCGCCTGGTCGTCGACGCCGAGGGCGTGCTGCTGCTCCGCCCCGACGGCGGCATGCTGGTCTACCCGCACCCCGTACCGGGTGTCGCCACCCTGCCGGTCTCCGGCAGCTCCCGCTGGCCGCTCGTCCTGGACACCGAGGGCGGCTACCGCGCCACCGACCCGCTGTCCGGGCTGACCCGTACCTACCTCCCGGAGCCGGACGACCCGGGCACGGCGCTGCTCAGCGAGATACGCGACCGGGCCGGCCGGTGGATCGCCCTCGACCACGACGACGCCGGGGCTCCGGTGTCGATCCGCCACCACGGCGGGTACCACGTGAAGCTCACCGTGGAGGGCGGCCGGATCACCGCCCTGCACCTCGCCGGGGCCGGGCCCGACGGCGGCGACACCGAGATCGTCCGGTACGGCTACACCGACGGCCGTCTGACCCGTGTCACCAACTCCTCCGGGCTCCCGCAGCGCTTCGACTACGACGCCGCGGGCCGGATGACCGCCTGGACCGACCGCAACGGCTCCCGCTACGCCTACGCGTACGACCACCTCGACCGCTGCGTCGACCAGGGCGGCGCCGAGGGGCACCTGCGGTACCACTACGACTACGACCAGCGCGATCCCGGCAGCGGGCACCGGATCACGGCCGCCACCGACTCGCTCGGCCACACCCGGCGTTACCTGATCGACGGCGGGAGCCGGATCGTCGCCGAGACCGACCCGCTGGGCGCCACCACCCAGTACACCTACGACCGGCACGGCCGCCGGCTGTCGGTCACCGACCCGCTGGGCGCGACCGTGACGCTCACCTACGACGAGTCGGGCAACCCCGCGACCGCCACCCGCCCGGACGGGACGCAGTCCCTGGTCAGCTACGGCGACCTGAACCTCCCGCTGGCCGTCATGGAGCCGGACGGAACCACCTGGCGCCAGTCGTACGACGCCGCCGGCAACCGCACGACGCTCACCGACCCGACCGGCGCCACCACCCGCTTCGGGTTCGACGCGAGCGGGAACCCCTCGCGGATCACCGACGCGCTCGGCCACGTCTCGACGCTCCGGTGCAACGCCGCCGGCCTCCTGACCGAGAGCGTGGACCCGCTCGGCGGCCGGACCGCGTACCTGCACGACGGCTTCGGCCGGCCCACCGCGATCACCGACGCCCTCGGCAACACCACCCGGTACACCTGGTCCGTCGAGGGCCTGCTCACCTCCAGGACGACCCCGGACGGCTCGGTCGAGCGCTGGACGTACGACGGCGAGGGCAACACCCTCACCCACACCGACCACGGCGGCGCCGTGACGACGATGGAGTACTCCCACTTCGACCTGCTGGCCGCCAGGACCGGCCCGGACGGCGCCCGCCACACCTTCACGCACGACAGCGAGCTGCGGCTGGTCCGGGTGACCGGCCCGCAGGGCCTGTCCTGGAGCTACGAGCACGACGCGGCCGGCCGGGTCACGGCCGAGACCGACTTCAACGGGCGGACCATCAGGTACACCCACGACCCGGCCGGCCGGGTCACCGGCCGGACCAACAGCCTGGGCGAGACGATCGGCTACCGCTACGACCTGGTCGGGAACCTCTCGGTCAAGGACGCCGCCGGACGGCGGACCACCTACGGCTACGACCGGGCGGGCCGGCTGACGAGCGCGAACAGCCCCGGGGTCGCCCTGGTCCGGCGCTACGACCTGCTGGGGCAGGTGGTCGCGGAGAGCGTCAACGGCCGCACCCTGAGCACCGAGTACGACGTGCTCGGCCGGCGCTCCCGTCGCCGGACACCGTCCGGCGCCGAGAGCGGCTGGAGCTACGACGCCGCGGGCAGCCCGGCCTCGCTGACCGCCTCCGGCCACGTCCTCGGCTTCGAGCACGACGCACTCGGCCGCGAGACCGGCCGCCGGCTGGGCCCCGGCCTGACCCTCAGCCACACCTGGGACAGCGTCCACCGGCTGACCTCGCAGACCGTCACCTCGTCCGCCCGCGCCCTGCAGCACCGCGCCTACACCTACCGCGCCGACGGCAACCTGACCGGCGTCTCCGACCTGCACGACGGGGCCCGCAGCTTCGACCTGGACGACGCCGGCCGGGTGACCGCCGTCCACGCCGCGAACTGGACCGAGCGGTACGCCTACGACGCGGCCGGGAACATCACCGACGCCCAGTGGCCCGACGGCCGCCACGACAGCGGTCGCGGCCCGCGCACCTACCGGGGCACCCTGATCAGCACGGCCGGCCGGATCCGGTACGACCACGACAGCCAGGGCCGGATCACCGTCCGCCGCCAGGTGACCCTCTCCGGCCGGACGAACACCTGGCACTACATCTGGGACGCCGAGGACCGCCTCACGGAGGTCACCACCCCCGACGGCACCCGCTGGCAGTACCTCTACGACGCCTTCGGCCGGCGGATCGCCAAGCGGCGCCTGGCCGAGGACGGCGTCACCGTCGCCGAGTGGACGGACTTCACCTGGGACGGCAGCACGCTCGCCGAGCAGACCGCGCACGGCCCCGCGCTGCCCGGGCCGTACACCCTGACCTGGGACCACGACGGACTCCGCCCGCTGGCCCAGACCGAGCACATCCTGCTGCCCGACGCGCCCCAGGAAGAGGTCGACCGCCGCTTCTTCGCCGTCGTCACCGACCTGATCGGCACCCCCACCCACCTGCTCAACCCCGACGGCACCCCGGCGTGGCAGGCCCGAACCACGCTCTGGGGTGCCACCGAGCGCAGTGACAGCCCCGGCACCACGACACCGCTGCGGTTCCCGGGCCAGTACTACGACCCCGAGACCCGCCTCCACTACAACCTCCACCGCTACTACGACCCGATCACGGCCCGCTACGCGACCCTCGATCCGCTCGGGCTTGCGGCCGCCCCCAACCCCCAGGCCTACATCCAGAATCCGCACACCTGGGCCGACCCCCTGGGTCTCGCCCCCTGCAAGCTCTCGGACCGCGCCAAGGACGCCATCGAGAAGTTCCACAATCTGATGAAGGACCCGATCGGCGAGATCAACGGGACCCCCAACCACAACCACTACAATGCCGCCAGGCGCGAGGCGGCCGGCGAGGTGGTCGCCCGCAAGCCGGACGGCACGCCCTTCTCCCACATCAGCGACCTCCAGCAGGCACGCGACGGCCTGCTGAACGTCAAGAAGGCGCTCCACGACGAGTTCCGCTTCAACAAGGAACTCACCGACCGGGACGTCCAGATCCTCAAGAAGTACCAGGCCGCCACCGAGGGGCAGTTGGGCAGGCTCAACCGGTTCCTGTACGGCATCGGGCACGGAACGACGCCTCCGTACCACGCCTGGCCCCCGGGATCCTGACCGAAAGGCACAGACCGTGAGCAGCTCCGACTTCCCCGATCTGTTCGGCGTGTTCGGGCCCACCTCGTCGTCCGGGCAGCGGCGGGCCCGGTGGCAGACCCCGGAGGGCCGCCAAGCCCTCCGGGAGGCGGTGGAGATCGCCCGGACCGGCGGCCCCTGGCAGGACGCCCTCGCCACCCTCCCCCACGCCGAGGAGACCTTCGACCCGGCACTCGGCCAGCGCGACCTGCGCAACGCCCCCCTCGACGGCCTCGACCTCCACGGCGCCGACCTGCACGGCGCCATCCTCCACGAAGCATCCGCCCGCGGCACCGACCTCACCGGCGCCGACCTGCGCGGAACCGGTTTCGACGACGCGGACTTCACCGGCGCCGACCTGTCGGGGGCCGACCTAGGCGAGGCGTCCGGTCAGGCGACCTTCCGCGACGCGCAGTTGGACGGGGCCCGGCTCGTCGACGCCGTGCTGGTCGGCGGCGACCTGCGGGGGGCGTCGCTGGTGCGCGCCGACCTGACCGGTGCCAATCTGCACGGCGCCGACCTGGCCGGCGCCGACCTGACCGGCGCGATCACCGTGGGCGCCTCGTTCGGCGCCTTCGCCGGGGACGAGGACGAGAACAAGGCCGAGGACGAGGACGAGAAGCCCGGGCACGAGAGGTCCGGGGACGAGAAGCCCCGGGCGGACGGCGGGAGGCCACTGCTGCCCCCGCTCCACGGCAGCATCGGCACCACCTCGTCGTCCGGGCAGCGGCGGGCCCGGTGGCAGACCCCGGAGGGCCGCCAAGCCCTCCGGGAGGCGGTGGAGATCGCCCGGACCGGCGGCCCCTGGCAGGACGCCCTCGCCACCCTCCCCCACGCCGAGGAGACCTTCGACCCGGCACTCGGCCGGCGCGACCTGCGCAACGCCCCCCTCGACGGCCTCGACCTCCACGGCGCCGACCTGCACGGCGCCATCCTCCACGAAGCATCCGCCCGCGGCACCGACCTCACCGGCGCCGACCTGCGCAGGGCCAAGGTCATCGACGCGGACTTCACCGGCGCCGACCTCACCGACGCCGATCTGAGCGGGGTGCGGGGCAGGATCGACCTGCGCGACGCCCGGCTCGACCGGGCCCGGCTCGTCGGCGCAGCCCTCCAGGGCTGCGACTTCCGGGACGCGTCGCTCACCGGCACCGACTTCACCGGGGCGAGCCTGCTGGACTGCCGC
Organism: Kitasatospora herbaricolor; assembly: GCF_030813695.1. Taxonomy (NCBI): domain Bacteria; kingdom Bacillati; phylum Actinomycetota; class Actinomycetes; order Kitasatosporales; family Streptomycetaceae; genus Kitasatospora; species Kitasatospora herbaricolor. The sequence goes on along the minus strand of NZ_JAUSVA010000002.1, from coordinate 6,065,598 downwards.
TTCCCGCCGGGCGCCCTCGCCGGCGCGGTCACCGTCGACACCTTCTTCGGCTTCGGCCGGGCGGAGCCGATCGGCCGGGCGGAGCGGGAGGATCCGGCCTGACCCGGCCTGACCCGGTCGGAGCGGAATCCCGGCCGGAGCGCACGCCGCGGCGCCCGGCCCGGGCGGCGTCCGCGCACGACGGCGGGCCGGGAACCCGCGCGGAGAGCGCAGGCGGCGGATCGTCGATCCGCCGCCGTCACCCCAGCGCCGCCTGGATCCCCGTCGCCACCTCCGCCGCGCGCTGCGCCGACAGCGGCCGGCCGGCCGGGTCGGTGACGTAGAAGGCGTCGACGGCGTCGGCGCCGAGGGTGGAGATGTGGGCGGTGCGCACCCGCACCCCGGCGTCGTCCAGGGCGCGGCCGATCCGGTGCAGCAGGCCGGGGGCGTCGTGCGCGCGGACCTCCAGGACGGTGGCGGTGGCCGAGGCGGCGCCGGGGGCGACCGAGACCACCGGCGGCGGGGTGCTGATGCCTCGCCGGCGCGGGGCCGCGGCATCGCGCTCGGCGAGCTTGCGGGCGACGTCCAGCGAACCCTCCAGGGCGCGCCGCAGGTCGGCCCGGAGCCGGGCGGCCTCGGGCAGCTCGCCGTACTCGGCGGTGACCGTCCAGGAGATCAGCAGGACGGCCCCGATCCCGATCGGGTCGAGTTCGCGCAGGCTGGCGGCCCGGACGGTCAGCCGGTGCAGGGCCAGGACGCCGGCCACCGTGCCCAGCAGGCCGGGGCGGTCCGGGATGGCCAGGGTGAGGTCCACGCCCATCGGCTCGGTGGCGAAGGAGTCCTGGCTGCTCTGGGCGTGGAGGGACAACGCCGGCCCGCCGGTGCGGGCCGCCTCCACCGCGAGGCGTTCCTCCTCGGCGGTCGGCTCGACGTCGGCCGGGAAGGGATAGCCGCCGGTGAGCTGGGCGGCCGCGCGACCGACCAGGTCGTCGACCAGCGAGGCCCGCCAGCTGCTCCAGGCGGCCGGGCCGGTCGCGGTGGCGTCGGCCTCGGTCAGCGCGTGCAGCAGTTCCAGGTGCGACAGGGTGCCGACCACCTTGGTGATCAGGTCGACGGTGGCCGGGTCGTCCGGATCGCGCCGGGTCGCGGTGTCGACCAGCGTGAGGTGGTGGCGCACCAGCACCGCGAGGGTCTCGGTGTCGGCCGCGTCGAAGCCCATCCGGACGGCGACGTCCCGGACGATCACCTCGCCCGCCTCCGAGTGGTCGCCGGGCCAGCCCTTGCCGAGGTCGTGCAGCAGCGCCGCGACCAGCAGCAGGTCGGGGCGGGCCACCCGGCGGGTCATCGCGGCGGCCTTCACCGCCGTCTCGACCAGGTGCCGGTCGACCGTCCAGCGGTGCACGGCGTTGCGTTGCGGGCGGCAGCGGACCCGCTCCCAGTCCGGCAGCAGCCGGGTGATCAGGCCCTCGGCCTCCAGGGCCTCCCAGACCGGGATGCAGGCCTCGCCGGCGCCCAGCAGGGTGACGAGCTGCTCGCGGGCCTCGTCCGGCCAGGGCACCGGCAGCGGCCTGGTCTCGGCGGCCAGCCGCCGCACGGTCGCGTAGGAGATGGTCAGGCCGGCCTGGGCGGCCGCGGCGGCGGCGCGCAGCGGCAGCACCGGGTCGGTGGCGGGGCGGGCGCCCTGGGCGAGAACGGCCTCGCCGTCCTGCTCGACCACGCCCTCCGCGAGCGGTCGGCGCTCCACCGCGCCGCGGGCGACCGCACCGGAGCCGCGGCCGGTCCCGGTGAACGGGAAGGACAGGCGGGAGGAGCGCCGGCCCCGGGTGGAGCGGGCGGCGAGCACCCGCTCGACGGCCCGCCAGGTGACGTCGCCGGCGTAGGTGATGGTGCGGGCGGCTTCGTAGACCTGGCGCAGCAGGGTGTCCGCGTCGAGCACGCCGAGGGTAGCGGCGACCTGGTCCTGGTCCTGCAGGCTGAGCCGTTCGGTGGCCCGGCCGGTGGTCAGGTGCAGGGCGTCCCGGACGTCGCTGAGGCGGCGGGCGGCGGCCTCCAGACCGTCGCGGGGGGCGTCGGCCAGCCAGGAGGCGGCGATCGCGTTGAGCGCGACGACGTCGCGCAGGCCGCCCCTGGCCTCCTTCAGGTCGGGTTCCAGCAGGAAGGAGAGCTCGCCGTGCCGCTCGGCCCGCTCGGCGCCCAGTTCCTGCAGCTCCGGGAGGCGGGTGGAGGCGGTGGCGCGCCAGTCGGAGAGGACGGCGGAGCGCAGCGAGGCGGTGAGGGCGGCGTCGCCGGCGATGTGCCGGGCGTCCAGCAGGCCGAGCTGGGCCTTGAGGTCCTCGGCGGCGACGGTGCGGGCCTCGGCGAGGGTGCGGACGGAGTGGTCCAGGGAGGCGCCGGCGTCCCAGACGGGGTACCAGATGCGCTCGGGCAGGGCGCTGTCGACCGGGCCTTCGTGCAGCAGCAGGACGTCGAGGTCGCTGCGCGGCGAGAGTTCGCCGCGCCCGTAGCCGCCGACCGCGACCAGTGCGACGCCCGCCGGGGCGCCGGCCCCGGCGAACAGGCCGGCCAGCCAGCGGTCGGTGAGCCCGGCGAGGGCGGCCCGGCGACCGCTGCCCGAGGCGGCGGGGTCGGCGAGCAGCCGGGCCCGGGCGTCCGCGTAGGCGACGGGCCCGTCCGGTCCGGCGGCGGGCGAGGAGGGAGGGCTGGCTTCGCTGGTCATTTCGGGATCCCCATCCGTCGTCCGGCGGTGCTCGGTCCTGATATGCCGTCAGCGGACCTGCGGCCGGTGGCCGGCCGCAGGTCCGCGTGAGTGATCGATGTGAATGTTAGAGGGCGTCGGGCCCGCGCTCCCCGGTACGGACCCGGACGGCGGTCTCCACGGGGACGCTCCAGACCTTGCCGTCACCGATCTTGCCGGTCCTGGCGGCCTTCACCAGGACGTCGATGAGCTGCTCGGCGTCGTCGTCCTCGACGAGGACCTCGATGCGGACCTTCGGCACCAGGTCGACGGTGTACTCCGCGCCCCGGTAGACCTCGGTGTGGCCGCGCTGACGGCCGTAGCCGCTCGCCTCGGTGACGGTCAGACCGTGCACCCCGAAGGCCTGCAGTGCGGCCTTCACGTCGTCCAGCCGGTGCGGCTTGATGATCGCGGTGATGAGCTTCATCAGGCGCCAACCTCGGTCTTCTCGGCGGTCTTCTCGGTCTTCCCGGCGGGAGCCGGGGTGGCGCGGGACAGGCTGGCGCCCATCGCGCTGAAGTCGTACGCGGACTCGGCGTGCTCGGCCTGGTCGATACCGGCCACCTCGACGTCCTCGGTGACCCGGAAGCCGATGGTCTTGTGGATCGCCTGGCCGAGCAGCCAGGAGACCACGAAGGAGTAGACGGCGACCGCTGCCACGCCCATCGCCTGCTTGCCGAGCTGGTCGAAACCGCCGCCGTAGAACAGGCCCTTGGCGGTCTGGCCGACGGTGCCGGTGGCGAACAGGCCGACCAGGAGGGAGCCGATGGCGCCACCGATGGCGTGCACGCCGACCACGTCGAGCGAGTCGTCGAAGCCGAAGCGGTACTTGAGACTGATCGCGGCGGCGCAGGCGGCGCCGGCGATCAGGCCGATGGCGATCGAGCCGAGCGGGCTGACCGAGCCACAGGCCGGGGTGATGGCGACCAGGCCGGCGACCGCGCCGGAGGCCGCACCGAGGGTGGTGAAGGCGCCGTGCTTGAGCTTCTCGTAGACCAGCCAGCCGAGCACCGCGGCGGCGGTGGCGATCTGGGTGTTGATCAGGGCCATCGAGGCGACGCCGTTGGCGGCCAGCGCGGAGCCGGCGTTGAAGCCGAACCAGCCGAACCACAGCAGGCCGGAGCCGAGCATCACCAGCGGCAGGCTGTGCGGACGCATCGGGTCACGCTTGAAGCCGACCCGCTTGCCGAGCACCAGGCAGAGCGCCAGGCCCGCGACACCGGCGTTGATGTGCACCGCGGTGCCACCGGCGAAGTCGATCACGCCGTTGCGGTCGCCGAGCCAGCCGCCGTTGCCCTTGTCGAAGAAGAAGACCCAGTGCGCGACGGGGAAGTAGACCAGCGTCACCCAGAGGGCGATGAACAGGGCCCAGGCGCCGAACTTGGCCCGGTCCGCGATCGCGCCGCTGATCAGCGCGGGGGTGATGATCGCGAACATGAGCTGGAAGACCGCGAAGGTGGTGACCGGGATGGTGCCGGTCAGGTCGTTCAGGCCGATGCCCTGCATCCCCAGGAAGTCGAGGTTGCCGATCAGGCCGGCCCCCGCGTCGGGGCCGAAGCTCAGGCTGTAGCCGTAGAGCACCCAGAGCACGGTGACGATGGCCAGCGAGATGAAGCTCATGACCAGCATGTTGAGCGTGCTCTTGACCCTGACCATGCCCCCGTAGAAGAAGGCCAGGCCCGGGGTCATCAACATGACCAGGGCCGCACTGATGAGCACAAAGGCGGTATCGCCTGCGCTGAAGCCGTCCGGCATCGGCGTCTCCTCGTAAATGAATGCCGCTCCACCCGCGGGATACCTGTCCCGTGCCACCCGGGGTGTCGGCGATGAAGAGGAGAGTGTCGAAGTCCGGTTTCGGCCGATGCGGCTCGGTGTTTCGCACCCGTGACGACGTGAACGTGTGGGTTACGCCGACGTGAACTACGGCCGTGCCATGACAGAAGATGGGTTACCGTACGGCCGCACAGCACCCGGAGTGCTCAAACGATCACCGACGTGGATATTCGGGCCTCCACGGGCCCCGGGGCGGACGTACGGGCGGGTCCCGGTGGCCGGAACTCTACGGTCCCGCACCTGACGGGCCAGGCGGCGGCCCCGCCCGACGGGGCGCGGCGGCCCGGCCGGACGGAGGCGGGCAGCCGGCCCGGAACGGGCGGGGCGGGGCGGACGGGCCAGGACGGAAGGGCCCGGGCGGGGGCGGGAGCCCGCCCCCCGGGCACCGGAGGACCACGGGGAACGGGGGGAGAACGGGGGACGACCGGGGACGCGGGAGCGGCGGACCCGGCCGGTCAGACGGCCGAGGCGAACTCCGGGATCTCCTGCACCACGCGGTCGGCCAGCCGGCTGACCCCGGGCACGCCCTTGAAGTTCCGGTTGGCCGCCTCCGAGGTCTTGCGGACCCGGGTGTTGAGCCGCTCCGAGCGCACCTTGGTGGCGATGTCCACCGCCTGCTCCGCCATCACGGCGGCCTGCTCCGGCTCGTTCTGCAGCAGGTGGACGCTGGCCATGCCGACCAGGTTGAAGGCGTAGGAGCGGACGTGGTCGTCGTCCTGGCGGAACAGGTCCACGGCGCGCTCCATCACCGGTGCGGCCATCGAGGCGTACAGGTCGCTGCGGCTGGAGTGGTAGGCGAGGTCGCGGTAGGAGTGCGCGTTCTCGGCGTTGAGCTCGGCGGCCGAGAAGAACTTCAGCCAGTCCGGGTCGTTGTCGCCCTCGCGGATGTCGGTGAAGGTGTCCTCCGCCAGCCGGACGGCCCGGGCGCAGCGGTTGACCTCGCCGATCGTCGAGTAGGCGCGCGCCTCCATCGCGTACAGCAGGGACTGCTGCTTGGGGGTGGCGGTGTCGCGGCTGCCGTACTGGGCGAGGTGGATCAGCTCCAGGGCGTCCTCGCCGCGGTTCAGGTGGATCATCTGCCGGCTCATGTCGGTGAGGATGAGCGCGCCGAACGGGCGGTCGCCGGCCTCCTTGGCGGCGTGCAGCGCGAGCACGTAGTACTTCTGCGCGCTGGGGTGCATGCCGACGTCGTAGGACATCCAGCCGGCGAGGTGGGCGAGTTCGGCGGTGAGCCGGAACAGCCTCCGGGTGGTCTGCTCCGGGTAGCTCTCCTGCAGCAGGTCGGTGACCTCGTGCAGCTGGCCGACCACCGCCTTGCGGCGCAGGCCGCCGCCGTTCTGGGCGTCCCACTGGCGGAACATCACCGTGGTCTGCTCCAGCAGTTCCAGTTCGGGCTCGGACAGCCGGCCGCTGAACGGCTCGCCGCCGTTGGCGGCGGCCAGGATCGGGGTGGGGGCGCCGCCCGGGCCGGGGGTCAGCCAGCGCTGCATCGGCTCGATCAGCGCGGCACCGGCCGTCAGGGCGAGCGAAGTGCCCAGGAATCCGCGCCGGTTGAGCATCAGGTCGCTGCGCGAGTACTCGCTGATCAGCTGGACGGTCTGCGGGGCGCTCCAGGGCAGGTCGACGCCGCCGCCCACGGTGGAGACCGGGACGATCGCGCGCAGCCCCAGGTCCTCGATCGAGACCACCGAGCCGAAGCGCTCGGAGAAGAGTTCGGACATGATCTTCGGAATGGGCTCGCGGGGTTGTTCACCGTCGAGCCAGCGACGCACCCGTGAGGTGTCGGTGGAGACGTGGTGCGCGCCGATCTGGCGCGCCCGACGGTTGACCTGCCGGGCCAACTCGCCCTTGGACCAGCCGCTTCGGCCGAACCACGAGGCCAGCTTCTCGTTGGGTTGCTTCTCTGCCATGGGAACGTCCCCATCCCGCCCGGCCCCGCCCACGGGGCCCCGCTCGTGATGCCCGACGGTCGCGGGCGATTCCTAGACGTGCCGTACCTGTTCGTACCGCCGAGGTGCTCGCTCGTACCGCTGTCCGCGCACCGGGTGCTGTCTCACCCGGGTGCGGTCGTCCTGGTGTACCGCCGTGCTCGTCCGGTTGTCCTGCTCGTGCGCTGTCGTACTGGTGTTCAAGCACCTCGCACCGGCCGCCGGACTCCCAACTCCCGCCCCCGGAAGGGCCGGAAGCGGACACTCCGTCGTGCTCGGCGAGCTGAACGTAACGCTCTTTCGACCATCCGGGGGAGCATCGCCGGGGAAACGCCACCTTTCGCCACCCCCACGAGTGAACTGTGCGCAGTCCGCACACGCTTCACTGGTACTCCGGCCCGCCCGGCATATGCGGACCGCCAAGTCACCCGTGATATCCCGATGCGCACGGCAATCACCAGCAGCCCCAGGCGAGTTTGCCACCCCGGTCGCACCGGGGGCACGCTCGCCCCCGACGATCCGGCATCCGCACCGGCCGCCGCAAGGCGACCCGGGGATCGCGCCGCACGAACGGGCGCACGCCGAAAGCCGCGCGCCGTCCCCGCACCACGCGCACCACATCGGACGATCCACACGACGTCACGATCCCGTAACCACCGACAACGAGAACCTGTTGGGGGAGGCATGGACAACCTGTTCGGCGATCTTCGACTGGGACACCTGCGGCTCGCACCACGCGGCACCCGGCGCCGCACCCGCGCCACCGCGTTCCAGGCGGCGGCGTTCCGGGCGGCGGCGGAGTACACCGGTCGCTGGGGCTGGGCGGTCGCCGTCGACGCCCTCGCCGGCCCGGGCGGGCCGCGCCCGGACGGGCCGCCCGCCGACGGACGCCCCGCGAGCGCCGTCCTGCTCCGCACCGGGCGGGCCTTCGACGTACTGGACGTGCCCGAGCAGGCCGGCCTGCAGGCCTTGGTCCGGCTGGAGCGGATGGGCACCCAGGTCGGCCCGGTCCTGGCCCCGCCGACCGGCCGCCTGCAGTTCCTGGTCGCGGCCGGTGCCGCCCGTCGGCTCCCCGAACTGCTCTACCGGATGGGCTGGGACGACGCCGCGCTCGACCTGACCTGCCACGGCGAGGGCAGTCACGTCGCCGCTCCGCCGACCGTCCTCGACGGCTTCGGCCCGGTCCGCTGGCTGCGCCGCCCCACCCGGGACAACGCGGGCTGTCCGCCGGAGGCCCGCCTGCTGCTCGGCACCCTCGCGTACGCCTGCCATCGCAGCCGCGAGCGCAGCTCCGAGCCCGCCTGGCTCGCCTCCTGACCCACCCCGGCCCTCCCACCGACGCCGCCCGGCCGCAACGCCCGGGCGGGTACGGCGCCCGGGTACGACACCCAGGTGCCACGCCCGGGTACCCCAGGTGCCACGCCCGGGTACGACGAAGGGCCGCTCCCCCGGTCTCCCGGGAAAGCGGCCCCTGCCGCGACGCTCCGGCCCGCTCGGCCGACCACGACATCGGTCGGGCGGTCATGGCGCCGGTCGGGTATCAGTCGCCGATCAGCGCGTCGACGAACGCGGCCGGCTCGAAGGGCGCCAGGTCGTCCGCGCCCTCGCCGAGCCCGATCAGCTTGACCGGGACGCCCAGCTCCCGCTGGACCGCGATCACGATGCCGCCCTTGGCGGTGCCGTCCAGCTTGGTCAGCACGATGCCGGTGATGTCGACCACCTCGGCGAAGACCCGGGCCTGCACCAGGCCGTTCTGGCCGGTGGTGGCGTCCAGGACGAGCAGCACCTCGTCGACCGGGCCGTGCTTCTCGACGACCCGCTTGACCTTGCCCAGCTCGTCCATCAGGCCGGTCTTGGTGTGCAGCCGCCCGGCGGTGTCCACCAGGACGGTGTCGGCGCCCTCGGCGATGCCCTCCTTGACGGCGTCGAACGCGACCGAGGCCGGGTCGCCGCCCTCGGGTCCGCGGACGGTCCGTGCGCCGACCCGCTCGCCCCAGGTCTGCAGCTGGTCGGCGGCCGCGGCGCGGAAGGTGTCGGCCGCGCCGAGCACCACCTTGCGGCCGTCGGCCACCAGGACCCGGCCGAGCTTGCCCGAGGTGGTGGTCTTGCCGACCCCGTTGACGCCGACCACCAGTACGACGGCCGGTCGGCCGTCCGCGTGCCGGGCGGTGTGCAGGGTGCGGTCGGTGTCCTCGCCGATCAGCTGGACCAGCTCCTCCTGGAGCAGGCCGCGCAGCTCGGCGGGCGTGCGGGTGCCGAGCACCTTGACCCGGGTGCGCAGCCGGTCGACCAGCTCCTGGGTGGGCTTCACGCCGACGTCGGCGACCAGCAGGGTCTCCTCGATCTCCTCCCAGGTGTCCTCGTCCAGCCGCTCCCGGGAGAGCAGCGTGAGCAGGCCCTTCCCGAGCGAGTTCTGCGAGCGGGAGAGCCGCGAGCGCAGCCGGACCAGGCGGCCGGCGGTCGGCTCGGGGACTTCGAGGGCCGGCAGCTCCTCGATCTCGGCGACCGGCGGGAGTTCGACCTCCTCGACGGTCTGCACCGGGACCTCGACCGGTGGCGCCGCCTCGTCCCCCACCTGGGGTTCGGGCGCGGGCTCGGCCGGTGCCTTCGGCGCCGTGATGACCGGTGCCGTCGCCTTCGGCGGCAGCTCCTTGCGTCGCCTCCCGCTGACGACGAGGCCCGCGATCGCGCCGATGACGGCCACCGCGATGACCACGGCAAGGATCACGAATTCCACATCTAACTCCTTCGCTGGGTGCCCGTCCGTGAGGCCGGGAGTGCTGGTGATCCTTCGCCCGGCGGGCCTGAGCGCCGCCGCTTCACTGCTTGACCACCACCCTTCGGCGGCGGTCGTGGCCGGCCGGCCCGACGTCGTCGGGCGGCTGAGTGCGCAGCCCCCCTCGCGGGCGAGGGGGAGGAGTCACAACCCTCCCAGTATCCGCGACGGGCCCGCGGAAGCGGCACACGCCCGGCCCCGGGGGCCGGGCCGGCCGGTGGATCACCCGGCGGGCTCAGTACGGGCGCGGTCGGTACGGGCGCGGTCGGTACGGGCGCGGTCGGTACGGGCCGGCTCGGTGCGGGCGGGCGCCCGGCCCCGGAGTGTCCGGCCCCCGCCCCGGGAGGGTGCGCCCCGGCGCGGTGCCCCGCGCGGCCTCAGGAGTCCCCGGCGGCCGCCGGCGCCGGCCGGCGTGGCGCGGCCGCCCCGCGCTCGGGCCGCCCGGCCTCCCGGCCGGGGGACGGGACCGCCCGCAGCCGCTGGCTGATCACCTGCGAGATGCCGTCGCCCTTCATGGTCACGCCGTAGAGCGCGTCGGCGGACTCCATGGTGAGCTTCTGGTGGGTGATCACGATGAGCTGGGAGCTCTCCCGCAGCTCCTCCATGATCGCGATCAGCCGCCGCAGGTTGGTCTCGTCGAGCGCCGCCTCGACCTCGTCCATCACGTAGAACGGGCTCGGTCGCGCCTTGAAGATCGAGACCAGCAGGGCCACCGCCGTCAGGGAGCGCTCGCCGCCCGAGAGCAGCGACAGCCGCTTGACCTTCTTGCCCGGCGGGCGGGCCTCCACCTCGACGCCGGTGGTCAGCATGTCGTCGGGGTCGGTCAGCACCAGCCGCCCCTCCCCGCCGGGGAAGAGCCGGGAGAACACGCCCTCGAACTGCGCCGCCGTGTCGTGGTACGCCGCGGTGAACAGCTGCTCGACCCTGGCGTCCACGTCCTTGACGATCTCCAGCAGGTCGCGCCGGCTCCGCTTGAGGTCGTCCAGCTGCTCGCCGAGGAACTGGTGGCGCTCCTCCAGGGCCGCGAACTCCTCCAGGGCGAGCGGGTTGACCTTGCCCAGCTGCTGGTACGCGCGCTCGGCGGCCCGCAGCCGCTTCTCCTGCTCGGCCCGGACGTAGGGCCGGGGCTCCCCCGGCTCCTGGCCCTCCTCGGGGACCCCGGGCGGCACCGGTACGCCCGGCCCGTAGCCGGCCAGCAGTTCCTCGGACTCGATGCCGAACTCGTCCAGGGCCTTGGCCTCCAGCTGCTCGATCCGCAGCCGCTTCTCGGCCCGGAGCACCTCGTCCCGGTGGCCGGCGTCGACCAGCTTGTCGAGTTCGGCCTTGAGCTCCCGGCCGTGCTCGCGGCCGGCGCGCAGCTCGCTCTCCCGGGCGGCGCGCGCCTGTTCGGCCTCGTCGCGTTCGGCGGCGGCCCTGGCCAGCGAGATCTCCAGGCAGGCGAGCAGCTGCCGGGTGCCGGCCGCGACCGCGCGGGCCACCGCGGACTCGTGCCGGGCCCGCTCCCGCCGGGCCGCGGCCCGGGCCCGGGCCTCCCGCTCGGCGCGGGCGGAGCGGTCCAGCTGGTCGGCCCGGCCGGCCAGGGCCCGGACCCGCTCCTCGTGGGTACGGACGGAGAGCCGGGTCTCCAGTTCGGCCTGCCGGGCCTGGGCGGCCGCCTCGGCGAGCCGGGCCTGCTCGGCGGCGTCGGGCTCCTGGTCCTCCGCGTCGGCGGACTCCTCGGCCGTCGCCAGCCGCCCGGCCAGCTCCTCGGCGGCGGCGGTGGCCTGCTCCAGGCCCTCCTCGGCGCGGGCGGCCGAGGCGGCCAGCCGTTCGGCCTCGCCGGCGGCGGCCCTGGCCTGTCCGCCCAGCCGGCCGAGGGCGCCGGCCACCTGGGCGCGTTCCTTCTGCGCCTGCCGTGCGCGCAGCGCCAGCTGTTCCGCCTCGGCCGCCGTGCCGGCCCGTCGGGTGGTCAGGTCGCCGAGCCGCTCGGCCAGCAGGGCGCACCGGACGGTGAGTTCCTCGATCGCCCGGTCGGCCTCGTCGACGGCCGCCTGGGTCTCCAGCAGGCTGGGCGCACCGGCCGAGCCGCCCTGGGCGAAGCCGGCGCCGAGCTGGTCGCCGTCGAGCGTGAAGGCCGTCAACTCCGGACGTTCCCGGACGAGTTCCCGGGCCTGGTCGAGGCCGGTGACCACCACGGCGGTCGCCAGCAACTGCCGGACGGCCGGCCGCAGGCCGGGCGGCGCCGCCACCAGGTCGGCGGCCCGGCGGGCGCCGGCCGGCAGCACGCCGGGCTGCTCCCCGGCCTCGCCGGACGGCTCGCCCGACGCGGGGAGGCCGGGCCGGCCGGCGATCAGCAGGGTGGCCCGGCCCGCGTCCTGGGCCCGCAGGAGGTGCAGGGCCCGGAGCGCCGCCTCGACGCCGTCCACGACGACGGCGTCCGCCGCGGCGCCGAGGGCGGCCGCGACTGCGACCTCGTACCCCGGTTCGGGCTTCAGCAGCGCCGCCGCCGGGCCGAGCACCCCGGCCGCCTCCCCGCCGGCGGCGAGCAGGGCGCCGCTGCCGTCCTTGCGCCGCAGGCCGAGGGCCAGCGCGTCCCGGCGGGCGGTCGTCGCGGCCCGCTCGCGGTCGGCGGCGCCCGCCGCGTCCCGGGCGTCGGCGAGTTCGCGGTCGACGGCGGCGAGCCTGCTGCCGGCCTCCCGCTGCGCCTCCTCCAGGTCCTCGTCGCCCCGGGCGAGTTCGTCGACCTGCTCCTGGAGTCCGCGGAACTCCTGGTCGGCGGCTTCGGCCCGGACCAGCGCCTCGTCCCTGGCCTGGACGAGCCGGCCGATCTCGGCCTCCGCGCCGGCCGCCCTGGAGCGGGCCGCGGCGGCCTGTCCCTGCAAGCGGGCGAGGCCCTCACGCCGGTCCGCGACGGCGCGCGCGGCCGCCTTCAGCCGGCGCTCCTCCTCGCCGAGTTCGCGTTCCACCTCGGTGCGGGTCTCGACCGCCTCGGCGAGGGCGTAGCGGGCCTCCTCCAGCGCCTCCGCGAGCGCGGCCTCCTCCTCCCGGACGCGCTCGGCCTCGCGCTCCAGCTCCTCGGGGTCGCGGCCGCGCCGCTCCTCGGCCTGTCCGCTCGCCTCGGCGTGCCGGGCCCTGGCCTCGGCCAGGTCGATGGTGCCCCGGGCCCGTTCGGTCAGCGCGGACAGCCGGTACCAGGTCTGCCGGGCGGCCTCCAGCCGTGGCCCCAGCTGTTCGACCTGGGCCTCCAGGACGGCCTCGCGCTGCTGGGCGCGGGCGAGTTCCTGCTCCACGGTGGAGCGCCGCAGCCGCAGCGCGAGTTCGTCCGCGATCTCGGCCTCGACGGCGTGCCGCAGGCCGGTGAGGTCGTCCGCGAGCAGCCGCAGCCGGGCGTCGCGCAGGTCGGCCTGGATGCCGGCGGCCCGGCGGGCGATCTTCGCCTGGCGTCCCAGCGGGCCCAGCTGGCGGCGCAGCTCGCCGACCAGGTCCTGGACGCGGTTCAGGTTGACCTGCATCGCGTCCAGTTTGCGCAGCGCCTTCTCCTTGCGCTTGCGGTGCTTGAGGACTCCGGCGGCCTCCTCGATGAAGGCCCGGCGGCCCGTCGGGTCGGCCTGCAGGACGGAGTCCAGCCGGCCCTGACCGACGATGACGTGCATCTCGCGGCCGATGCCGGAGTCGGAGAGCAGTTCCTGGATGTCGAGCAGCCGGCAGGTGTCGCCGTTGAGCGCGTACTCGCTGCCGCCGTTGCGGAACATCGTCCGGGTGATGGTCACCTCGGCGTAGTCGATGGGCAGGGCGCCGTCGGTGTTGTCGATGGTGAGGCTGACCTCTGCCCGGCCGAGCGGGCTGCGCCCGCTCGTCCCGGCGAAGATGACGTCCTCCATCTTCCCGCCGCGCAGGGACTTGGCGCCCTGCTCGCCCATCACCCAGGACAGCGCGTCCACCACGTTGGACTTGCCCGAGCCGTTGGGCCCGACCACGCAGGTGATGCCGGGCTCGAAGCGGAGGGTGGTGGCGGAGGCGAAGGACTTGAAGCCGCGCAGGGTCAGACTCTTCAGGTGCACGCGCCGGATCTCCTCCACACTCGCCCGACCCCCCGGCCTGCGACTGTATCCGGCCGTGCTGCGGGGAGGGTTTCAGGCATGCGGAGGAGGGCAAGATGGTCGGCAAAGGGTGTCGAGGACGACGAAGGGACGCCGGTCAGGGCGTCCCTTGCAAGCTGCGTCCCTTACGGGAGCTCAGTGCACAACAGCGTCGATCGACGAGGGTACGGCGATGATCAGGTGAGTGCCGGCTCGCGCTGATCCAGATCGATGCTGCTGAGCAGCGAGTGCTCGTCCGCGACAGCGATGAGAGCGTCGTTCTCGGCCTGCATCCGAATGAGCTCGGACTCCAGGTCCTGGACGCGCTGCTGAAGCCGTCGCATCTCGGAGAGCATTCGCGGGTCGGGGCCGCCGACGTACCCGAGAAGCGCCTTTGCCATGATGAGTGGTCCTCCACGCTGAGTGACCGAACCTGTGCGGTATGGGTCTAGGGGGAAGGGAAGACGCACGCGCGTCGCGCCACCGGCAGTGCTGGCTGGGCACTACGGAACAACCACCGTGAGCTGGGCTCACAGGGGCATGCGCCTACCGGGAAAACGCGGTCGTGTGCGCGGGCTTCCAGCGTCTCACCAAAGACGGAACGGGTCAACACGATCACCGCAAGCGACGACGGCCCTGTCACCTGCACGGCGGAACTGTCACGCCGGGCGGCCCTGCGGGCGGTCTCGGGCGGACCCACCGACCTCCGGTGGATCACTGCTCGATGCGGAGTCAACCACGAGTCTGCCCAGATGGCAACCGCACGACACCGGCAGTTGCCGAAGCCCCCGCGACTTCGGCCTCCGGCCTGGTGGGAGCGTGCTCCGGACGGGTGACCGGAGTGATCGTCCAGCGCTGACGACCGGTGCGATCAGCGGATCGCGAAGCCCTCGTAGCCCTCGCCGGTGGCGGTCCAGATCTCCGTGACCCCGGTGACCGTGCCGGGCGTGTCCGGGCCGCGGAGCAGCGCGAGGAGCTGCTCGCAGTCGGCCGGCAGCCCCTCGGCCACCACCTGCACCCGGCCGTCGCCGAGATTGCTCGCGTAGCCGGTCAGGCCGATCTCCAGCGCCCGGGCGCGGGTCCACCAGCGGAAGCCGACCTGCTGCACCCTGCCCCGGACCCAGACGGTGGCCCGGACGGGCTCGTTGCTGTCACGACCATGCATGACGGCGAGCCTAGCCGTAGCGCCGGGTGACCGCCCCGGGCGGTTTCACCCCTCCCACACCTCTCCTTCTCCGCCCTTCCTCTCCCGTCACAGCCGCCATGCCCTAGAGTCCTCGACGATCGCTCACAGTTTCGGGAGGGGTTCAGCGCGATGGCACGACACGCACGCGGCGCGCGACCGGCCGAGGACGAGCAGCCGGGCGGACGCGCCGGCCGGCGGCAGGCCCGGGCGGCCGCGCAGCAGAAGCGCCGCCGTCGTACCGGCGGACTGCTGGCGATCTGCGCCACGGCCCTGGCCGCCGGCGCGGGCGGTGTGGTCAGCGGTGTCCTGCCCGCCCCGGACGCCGCGGTGGTGGCCGGCGACGCGCCCCTGGAGGCCCTCTCCCCCGACGGCACCGTTACGCCCGGCGCCTCCCCGAACGGTGCCACGGCCGCCGGGACGCCGTCCCCGAGCGCCGGCGTGACCCGGGCCGACGCCTCCCCGGCGGCCGACCGCGGCGAGGCCCGCTCACCGCTCGCCTCACCCACCGCGACCGCCCCCGGCGCGACCGCGGCGCCGAGCGCCCCGGCCAGCACCGCGCCCGCGCCCAGGCCGAGCCCCACCGCCACCGCCAGGCCGACCGCCACCGCGAGCCCGAGCACCAAGGCGGCCAGCCCGGCCGCCGCCGTGCTCGCCCTGGTGAACGACGAGCGCAAGGCGGCCGGCTGCGCACCGGTCACCGCCGACTCGCGCCTGGACGCGCTCGCCACGGCCTTCAGCGACGACATGGCCGCGCGCGGGTTCTTCGACCACACCGACCCGGACGGCCACACCCCCTGGGACCGCGCCAAGGCCGCCGGCATCAGCAACCTCGGGGGCGAGAACATCGCCCGCGGCCAGGCCACCCCCGAGGCCGTGATGACCGCCTGGATGAACAGCCCCGGCCACCGTGCCAACATCCTGAACTGCGAGTTCACCAAGCTCGGCGTGGGGGTCCACACCGGCTCCGGCGGCCCCTGGTGGACCCAGGACTTCGGCTTCTGAGCCGCCGGGTCCCGCCGGTCCCGGGAACGACCCGACCGCGCGGCCCCCTGCCCCACCTACCGCCCGGCCGCCGCCCCCGTACGCCCCCCCGAGGAAGCGCCGGGTCAGAAACCGCCTCCGAAGTCCCCGCCACCGCCGAAGTCCCCGCCACCGCCGCCGTCGAACCCGCCGAAGTCACCCGGGTCGAAGTCGGCGCCGGAGGAGTCGCCGCCCTGGTAGCCGCCGTCCCCGCCGTAGCCCGGCGCGGCCCAGGCCTGCCCGCCGCCCATCGCCGAGCCGAGCATGGTGCCGACCAGCAGGCCCGGCAGCAGCCCGCCGCCGTACCCGCCGAAGTAACCGCCCGCCCAGGGGCCGTAGGCCGGCCCGGCGTTCCAGTAGGGCTGCGGCCCCTGCGCGGTCGGCACCGTCCGGATGTCCGGGTCCAGGCCGTCCGCGAGCCGGGCCGCGTCCGCCGCGCAGACCGGGACGGTCCGGTTGGTCCCGCCGCCCGGCGCCCAGTCGGCGTCCTGCACCGACGGGCCGTGGCGGGGGTCGAAGAAGCACGGCGGCCGGCGCTCGGGCAGCGGCAGCTTCCCGCGCCGGGCCGCCAGCGTGGCCAGCGCGAAGCGGCCGTCCTCCAGGGCCTCGGTGACCGGCCGCACGTCGGCCGGGCCGGCCGCCGCGTCCATGGTCCGCTTGGCCCGGTCGTAGGAGTCCAGCGCGTGCGCGTAGTCGGTGCGCTGCTCGTCGTCCGCGTCGGGCGCGCCGGGGCTGAAGTCGAGCCGGTCGAGCTCCTCGCCGAAGGCGGTGATGTCCTCGTCCACGACCAGCCGCAACTGCTCCAGCTCGGCCCGGCGCTGCTCCTCCCGGCGCTTCTTCGAGCGTCGCAGCAGAAGGAGGACCCCGCCGCCGGCCAGCGCCAGCAGCGCCAGTGGGACGACCACCGCGGCGACCGACAGGCCACTGTCGCCGGCGGCCACCCCGTGCCCCTTGACCTGCGAGGAGGCCTGGTCGACGAAGTCGGTGACGGTGCCGTTGACGTCGCCCGGGTGGGAGCGGAAGGCCGCGCCGGCGATCCGCCCGGCGGCCGCGCCGGAGAGGGCGGCCGGGTCGGAGCGGGCGAGGAACTGGTCACCGCGCCAGATCGCGTAGGTGCCGACGACGCCGACCTTGGTCCGCAGGTCCGTGAAGACGGTCGTCGGCGCGAACTCGTCGGTGGCGGGGAGCACCGCGACGAAGATCGGCTTGTCGGCCGCCTTGATCTTCGCGGCCAGCGCGTCGGCCTGGCCCTGGCTGAACCTGCCGGTCATCGCCGGGTCGACGTACACCTGGTGCTGCTTCAGGGCCGACGCGGCCGCGTCCAGGCCGCCGGCGGCG
Source organism: Kitasatospora herbaricolor (assembly GCF_030813695.1). Taxonomy (NCBI): domain Bacteria; kingdom Bacillati; phylum Actinomycetota; class Actinomycetes; order Kitasatosporales; family Streptomycetaceae; genus Kitasatospora; species Kitasatospora herbaricolor. Next base: position 6,048,746 of record NZ_JAUSVA010000002.1, on the reverse strand, counting down.
GAGGCGGCCGGGGCCAGCAGGAGCAGCAGCCCGAGCAGCACCGCCAGCAGGGCGGCGGGCGGCGTCACCCGGGAGCGTCGAACGGAAGTCCTCATGCCTTCGACGCTACCGCTCCGGGCGGCCCCCCGGGGTCTGCCGGCCGGCCGGGCGCCCCTGCCTTTCGTCGGGGTCGGCGCCATCCTCGGGGATGATCCTCGGGCTCCCGGCCGGCTCGGCCCGCCGATCGGGAACCCCCGCCGCACGCTGCACGTCTGTCGCGCTGGGCGGTCGCATCCGGACCGTCCCGAGCAGGCATAGTGGTGCCTGCCGCCACCCCTCGCGCTCACGCGCCCTTCCCCACCGATCGGAGCATGTGGTGATCCTCGGCCTCGTGACCGCCGTCGGAGCCTCGGTCTGCTACGGCACCGGCTCCGTTCTCCAGGCCGTCGGTTCCCGCCGCTCCGCACGGGAGGAGGCCGCCGCCAAGGGCCGGTCGGCCGGGGTCACCGAGCACGGCGGCCCGAACCTGACCTCCACCGCCAAGGCCGCCGTGACCTGGGAGTTCATCCTCGGCACGGTGCTCGACCTGATCGGCTTCGGGCTGGGCGCGCTGGCCGCGCGGCTGCTCCCGCTGTTCCTCTCCCAGACGATCATCAGTGCCAACCTGGTGATCACGGCGCTGCTGAGCATCAAACTGCTGGGGATCCGGCTCCGGCGCCCGGAGTGGGCCTCGATCGCGGTGCTCTGCGCGGCGCTGATCATGCTGGCGGTGGCGGCCGGACCGGAGGGCGGCCACCATGTCGCGATGTCCGTGCACTGGTGGCTGCTGGGTGCTTCGGTGGTGCTGATCGCCGGCGGCAGCCTGGTGGTGCGCAGGCTGGGCGCGGGCGGCGCGATCGTGGCCGGCCTGCTCTCGGGCCTCGGCTTCGGCGCGCTCGGGGTGGGGGTGCGGATCCTCGACGGTCTCGACCCGTTCGCCCTCGGCACGCTGCTCAGCGATCCCGCCCTGTACGCGATCCTGATCGGCGGCCTCGGCGGGATGTACCTGCACACCATCGCCCTGCAGATCGGCTCGGTGAACGGTGCGACCGCCGCCCTGGTGGTCGGCGAGACGGTGGTGCCGGGCGTGGTGGGCGTGATCTGGCTCGGCGACTCCTCGCGCGACGGCCTCGGCTGGATGGCCGCCTTCGGCTTCGTCCTGGCGGTGACCTCCGCCGTCGGCGTCGCCTACTTCGGCCAGGGCGAGCAGGACCTCAGCGAGGAACCGCTGCCCGCCGAGCTGACCAAGAAGTGAGCCGCGCCGGGCCGGCGGGTGCCGGCCCGGCCGCACCGGCCGGGCGGCGTCGCTCAGCGCGGGCGCGGGATCCGCTGGCAGCGCGGGCAGAAGTAGCTGGAGCGGTTCATCCAGGCCGCCCGGCGGATCGGGGTGCCGCAGCGGCCGCAGGGCTCGCCCTCGCGGCCGTAGGCGTCCAGGTCGCGGGAGAAGTAGCCGCTCTCGCCGTTCACGTTGACGTAGAGGCTGTCGAAGCTGGTGCCGCCGACCGCCAGGGCCGCGTTCATCACCTCGCGGGCGTGCCCGAGCAGCAGCGCGCCCTGCGGGCGGGTCAGGCCGGCGGTGGGGCGGTCGTAGTGCAGCCTGGCGCGCCAGAGCGCCTCGTCGGCGTAGATGTTGCCGACCCCGCTGATCAGCGTCTGGTCGAGCAGGGCGCGCTTGACCGTGGTGCGCTTGGCGCGCAGCGCGGTGACGAAGGCCTCGTCGTCGAAGCGGGGGTCCAGCGGGTCGCGGGCGATGTGCGCGATGGACAGCGGGGTGCCCTCGGGGTCGCCGTCCTCGGCCTCCTCGACCGCGAGGCCGCCGAAGGTGCGCTGGTCGACGAAGCGCAGTTCGCGCCCGCCGTCGGTGAACCGCAGCCGGACCCGCAGGTGGGTCTCGTCCGGCACCGAAGGGTCCTGGACGAGGAGCTGGCCGCTCATCCCGAGGTGGCCGATCAGCGAGAAGCCGGTGCCGGAGTCGCCCTGCAGCGGCACCCAGAGGTACTTGCCGCGGCGCTGCGCGGAGCCGAGGGTCGTCCCGGTCAGCCGGGCGGCGAAGTCCGCGGCGCCGGCCGGCTGGCGGCGGACGGCGCGCGGGTGCAGCACCTGGACGTCCTCGACGGTGCGTCCGGCCACCCAGTTGGCCAGTCCGCGCCGGACGACCTCGACCTCGGGAAGTTCGGGCACTTCGACGCCTCCGCTGTTCCACGACCTGGAGCAGGCGGGCTGCTCCGGGCCGGCCTCAGGCCTTGTCGCCGGGGAGGCTGTCCGCGTACTTGGCCTTGATCGCGCGCCAGGCGCTCTCGGCGGCCTTCTGTTCGGCTTCCTTCTTCGAGCGTCCGACGCCGCTGCCGAAGTCCTGGCCAGCCACCCGGGCGGCGGCGGTGAAGGTCTTCTCGTGGTCCGGGCCGGATTCCTCGATGACGTACTCGGGCACGCCGATGCCGGCCGCCGCGGTGAGTTCCTGGAGGCTGGTCTTCCAGTCGAGTCCGGCCCCGAGCTGAGAGGACTCCTCGATCAGCGGGTCGAACAGGCGGTGGACGAACGCGGTCGCCGCGTCCAGGCCCTGGTCCAGGTAGACGGCGCCGATCACGGCCTCGACGGTGTCGGCGAGGATCGACGACTTGTCGCGTCCGCCGGTCCCTTCCTCGCCCTTGCCGAGACGGATGAAGGTGCCGAGTTCGAGGCCGCGGCCGACCTCGGCGAGCGCGCGGGAGTTGACCACCGCGGCGCGCAGCTTGGCGAGCGTCCCCTCGGGCACGTCCGGGTGGACGCGGTAGAGGGTGTCCGTCACCACCAGGCCCAGCACCGAGTCGCCGAGGAACTCCAGGCGCTCGTTGGTGGGCAGCCCGCCGTTCTCGTACGCGTAGCTGCGGTGGGTCAGGGCACGCACCAGAAGGGCGCGCTCGAGCGTGTACCCGAGGCGCCCTTCCAGGACGTCGTATTCGGTCGAAGCCGGCCCGCCGCCCTTGCTTCCGTTGGCAGAAGCCTGCTTGCGGGTTGAGTTGCTATCCGACATCGATCCGTGCACCCCGCCGATCAGACCGAGAGGACCTGGCGACGGTTGTACGTGCCGCAGCTCGGGCACGCGATGTGACCCAGCTTCGGCTCGTGGCAGCGGTCGCACGCCACGAGGGCGGGGACAACGGCCTTCCAGTTGGACCGGCGGTGGCGCGTGTTGCTGCGCGACATCTTCCGCTTCGGAACAGCCACGGCTACTTCTCCTGGTTCTCGGCTCCACCCTCACGGGTGTCGCTGGTCTTGATTCCGTCACCCTCGTCGCCGTGGGCGGCGGAGAGTCCCTGCAGAGCCGCCCACCGGGGGTCGGCGGCCTCGTGGTGGTGGTCCGGGTCGTCGCTCAGGCGCGCTCCGCATTCGGAGCACAGGCCCAGGCAGTCTTCCTGGCACACCGGCTGCAGCGGCAGTGCGAGCACCACCGCGTCACGCAGCACCGGCTGGAGGTCGAAGTAATCGCCCTCCAAGCGGTAAGTCTCTTCTTCGTCGTCCTCGTCGAGCTCGTCGGCGGCGGCGGTGGACCGGCCGCGCCCCTTCTCGTCGGACTCCGGGTAGTAGAACAGCTCCTGGAACTCGACGTCGATCCCGTCCTCGACCGGCTCCAGGCAGCGCACGCACTCGCCCTCGACCTTGGCCTCGGCGGTGCCCGTGACGAGGACGCCCTCGACCACGGACTCCAGTCGGAGCTCCAGCGCGATCTCGCTCTTCTCGGGCACACCGATCACGTCGATGATGCCCAGCCCCTCGGGGGCCTCCAGGGTGCGGGTCACCTTGCGCAGCGATCCTGGGCGACGGCCGAGCTCGTGCGTGTCGAACACGAGGGGGTCGCGGTGGTCGAGGCGGTTCAAGGTGTCCTGACTTCCTGAGGCGGCACGCGTGGTGCGTGGCGCGGGTGGTTCGTACGGCGTGCGGCGCTGCGCGTCTCAACGATGCGCGGGCAGCCGGACTACCCCGGCACGAGCAGGCCGGAGTGGTCAGACTACCGGACACGGGGGCCAGGCCCAACTTCGCCCGGTTTCGGGCCGGCCCGGGCGGGGCCGGCCCGGGGGCCTCAGCGGCCGCCGAGCTCCCGCAGCCTGGTCATGTCGATCATGCTGGTGTCGAAGAAGCTGGTCTCGTCGAGACCGGGCTGCTGGCCCGAGGCCTGCTGCGGCAGCTGGGGCTGGGCGCCCTGCGGGTAGCCGCCCGCGGCCGGCACCGGGTTGCCCCAGGCGTCGTACTGCGGGCCCTGACCCTGGCCCTGGCCCTGGCCCTGGTAACCGCCCTGCTGCTGGTAGCCGCCGGCCTCGGGCACCGGGTTGCCCCAGGCGTCCTGCTGGGGCTGCTGCTGGCCCTGGTAGCCGGGCTGCTGGTAGCCGTACTGGTTGCCGTACGGGTCCTGCCGGCCCTGGTCCGAGGGGTCGAAGCCGCCCCCGTAGACCTCGGCGTACTGGGTGCCCTCGGGGGCGCCGTACTGGGCGGCGGCCGCGTACTGGCCCTCGCCGGGGGCCTGCCAGCCGGCCGCGGCCGGGGTCTGCTCGGGCCAGCTCTGCTGCTGCGGGACGTCGGCCCGGTACCAGGGCTCCTGGTCCGCGTCGGTGCCGTCGCCGTAGTTGTCGGCGAAGCCGGCGGCGACGGCCTCGGCGCGGTCCTTCAGCTGCTGCGCCTGGTCGGCGGCGGCCAGGTACGCGCCGAGGTCGTCGATCGGGGCCTTGCCGAGCAGCTTGTCGCGGCCCTTGCCGACGGCCGACAGCGTCTTGCTGAGGACGGTCTCCAGGGTGGCGAGCTTCACATCGACGTACTCGTCGACCTCGGGGCTGGGGCTGACCCGCGGCTGGAACTCCTCGCCGTCGGCCTCACCCTCGGCGTCCGTCTCGAAGACGCCGGAGTCGCCGCGCAGCTTGGTGCGGCCGCGGCCGACGGCGCCGAGCGTCTTGGTGAGCACCACCTCGAAGTTGGCCAGCTTGCTGTCGACGTAGTCGTCGGCCTCGGCGCGCTTGGTCTCCACCTCGGCGCGGGCCTCGGCGAGGATGCGGTCCGCCTCGGCCTGGGCCCGGCGGACCACCTCGGTGTCCGAGATGAGCGACCCCCGCTCGGCGTGCGCCCCCTGGATGATCCGCTCGGCCTCGGCCTCGGCGTCGGCCACCACCTGCTCGTGGTCGGCCATCACCGACTGGGCGTGCGCCAGTTCGGCGGGCAGGGCCGCGCGGAGGTCCTGGAGCAGCCCGACCAGCTCGGCGCGGTTCACCACACAGGAGGCCGACATCGGCATCGCACGGGCGTTCTCGACGGCCGCGACGATCTGGTCGACCTTGTTCTGCACGTCCACGGGGCTTCGTCTTTCCGTGTGCCGCCGACGTCCGGCGGAGGCAGGCCCGGCGCGGTGCACCTCACCGCAGGGCAGGAATAAAGACTGTACGGCCACTGCGGCGGGACCTCACAACGCCTGCGCCCGGCCGGCCGCCGCGGAGGGGGACAGCTGGTGACGAACCGGCAGAAACGGACCATCCGGGCCTACTGCGCGGCGCGCTCCGCGATCCGCTCGACGAGCCGGCCGTGCACCACCGGCGGCAGCAGGTGGGAGACGTCGCCGCCGTACGAGGCGACCTCCTTGACCAGGCTGGAGGAGAGGAAGCTGTAGGTCGGCGAGGTCGGCACGAAGAGCGTCTCGACGCCGGTCAGGCCGTGGTTCATCTGCGCCATCTGCAGCTCGTAGTCGAAGTCGCTGACCGCGCGCAGCCCCTTGATGATGGCCGGGATGCCGCGGTCGCGGCAGAAGTCCACCAGCAGGCCGCTGTGCGACTCCACCTCGATGTTGCCGTAGTGCCCGCAGGTCTCCTCGATGAGCGCGATCCGCTCCTCGACGGTGAACAGCCCCTGCTTGTTCCGGTTGATCAGCACCGCGACATGCACCACGTCGTACAGCTTGGAGGCCCGCTCGATGATGTCGAGGTGACCGTTGGTGATGGGGTCGAACGATCCGGGACAGACGGCGCGACGCATGGCGTGAGCTCCCTCGTGGGATTCGGTGCTGCGGGTGGTGGCCCGGCTACGGGTGTTGCCGGGTCTCGGCGGCGGCGCGACCGTACCAGAGGGTGCCTTCGCCGTACCGCCGTGAGCGCAGCGCGTCGAAGCCCTCGGGCCAGCCGAACTCACCGCCCCTGGTGCTGCGCTCCACGGTGACGAGTGCGTCCTCCGCGAGCCAGCCCCCGGCGCTCATTGTGATCAGCATCTCGCGCAGCTCCTCGTCGGTGACGGCGTACGGCGGGTCGAGGAAGACCAGGTCGTAGCCGTGCTCCGGGGCCCGTCCGGCGAGCACCCGCTCGGCCCGGTCGGCCCGCACCTCCGCGCCGGGCAGGTTGACGGTCCGTACGTTCTCCCGGATCACCTTCGCCGCTTGGGCGTCCGCCTCGACCAGCAGGACGTGCTCGGCGCCGCGGGAGAGGGCCTCCAGGCCGACCGCGCCCGAACCGCCGAACAGGTCGAGCATCCGGGCCCCGTGCAGGGTGCCGCGGAGCGCCTCCAGGGTGGAGAACATGGCCTCGCGGGCCTTGTCGGAGGTCGGGCGGGTGCTCCGGCCTGGCGGCACGGCCAGGCGGCGGCCGCCGGCCGTCCCGGCGATCACGCGGGTCATGGTGCGGGGGTTCCTTTCGTGGCGGAGCCCCGTCGGCCGGCCGGCGGGGCTCCCCCATTCAAGCGCGGTTCCGCCGCGGATGCGTCACCCGGCGGCCGCGGCCGCCGGGTGACGCATCCGCTCAGCCCTTCTCCAGGTACTCCGCGCGGTCCTCGTCCAGCAGGCCGGCCAGTGCCGCGCGCAGGTCCGGGTGGTCCTCCAGCCGGGGGTCGACGGCGACCAGGGCGGCCGCCTCGGCCCGGGCGGTGGTGATGACCTCCTCGTCCTCCAGCACCGAGAGCACCTTGAGCGAGGACTTCACCCCGGACTGGGCCTGGCCCAGGACGTCGCCCTCCCGGCGCTGTTCGAGGTCGATCCGGGAGAGCTCGAAGCCGTCCAGGGTGCCGGCCACCGCGTCCAGCCGGGCCCGGGCCGGGCTGGCCCCGGGCATGTCGCTGACCAGCAGGCACAGCCCCGGCGCGCTGCCCCGGCCGACCCGGCCGCGCAGCTGGTGGAGCTGGGAGACGCCGAACCGGTCGGCGTCCATGATGACCATCGCGGTGGAGTTGGGGACGTTGACGCCGACCTCGATGACCGTGGTGGCGACCAGCACGTCGACCCGGCCGGCCGCGAAGCGGCGCATCACGTCGTCCTTGGCGTCGGGCTGCAGGCGCCCGTGCAGGATCTCGATCCGCAGGCCGGCCAGCGGGCCCTTGGCGAGCATCTCGGCGGTCTCCACCACGGCCAGCGGCGGCCGGCGGTCGTCGCTGCCGGCGCCGAGGTCCTCCGGGTCGTCGGGCATCGCCTTGCGCTTCTTCTTCGGGTCGCTCTGGTCCTCGTCGCCGATCCGGGGGCAGACCACGTACGCCTGGTGGCCCTTGCCGACCTCCTCGCGCACCCGCTCCCAGGCGCGGGCCAGGAAGTTGGGCTTCTCCAGGGCCGGCACCACGTGGGTGGAGATCGGCGAGCGGCCGGCCGGGAGCTGGTCCAGCACCGAGGTCTCCAGGTCGCCGAAGACCGTCATGGCGACCGTGCGCGGGATCGGGGTGGCCGTCATCACCAGCAGGTGCGGGGGCTGTTCGCCCTTGGCGCGCAGGGCGTCGCGCTGCTCGACGCCGAAGCGGTGCTGCTCGTCCACCACGACCAGGCCGAGGTCCTGGAACTGGACCTTGTCCTCGATCAGCGCGTGGGTGCCGATCGCGATGCCGGCGTCGCCGCAGGCCATGTCGAGCAGCGTCTGGCGGCGGGCCGGGGTGCCCATGGAGCCGGTCAGCAGCACCACCTTGGTGGCGGCGTCGGCGCCGCCGAGCATGCCGCCCTCGGCCAGGTCGCCCATCATCTCGACGATCGAGCGGTGGTGCTGCTGGGCGAGCACCTCGGTGGGGGCGAGCAGGACGGCCTGGCCGCCGGCGTCGACCACGGTGAGCATGGCGCGCAGCGCGACCAGGGTCTTGCCGGAGCCGACCTCGCCCTGGAGCAGCCGGTGCATCGGGTGCGAGGTGGCCAGGTCGGCGAAGATCTCGGCGCTGACCTGGCGCTGGCCGTCGGTGAGGGTGAAGGGCAGCCGGGCGTCGAAGGCCTCCAGCAGCCCGCCGGCCCGTTCCGGGCGGGGCACCGCGGGCAGGGCGGAGTCGGCCGCCCGGCGCTGGGCCAGCGCTACCTGGAGCACGAAGGCCTCGTCCCAGCGCAGCCGGCTCTGGGCGCGCTCGCGGTCGGCGTGGCTGCGCGGGCGGTGGATGAGTTCGAGCGCCTCGGGCAGCGGGATCAGCCCGTGCTTCTCGCGCAGTTCGGCGGGCAGCGGCTCGCCGACGCCCTGCCAGCCGTCGTCGGCGAGGGTGTCGAGGACCGTCCGCACGCAGAGGCCGACCGTCCAGGTCTGGGCCTTGGCGCTGGCCGGGTAGACCGGGATGAGCCGGCCGGCGAACTCGGCGGCGGCCGAGCTGTCCGCCTCCTCGTCCATCAACTGATAATCAGGGGAAACCAGTTGGCGGGTGCGATTGAACTGTCCGACCTTGCCGGCGAACAGGCCCTGGGCGCCCGGCCGCAGGTCCTTCTGCCGCCAGCCCTGGTTGAAGAACACCAGGCTGAGCCGCCCGCGCCCGTCGGTGACGACCACCTCCAGCCGGTCGCCCTTGCGCCCCTTGAACGGGATCAGGGTGACCTTCTCGATCCTGGCGAGCACCGTGACGTGCTCGTCGATCTCCAGGTCGTCGAGGCTGGTGAGCTGGCCGCGTTCGGCGTACCGGCGCGGGTAGTGGTGCAGCAGGTCGCCGACCGTGCGCAGCTTGAGGCTGTCGGCGAGCACCTTCGCGGTGCGGTCGCCGACCACGGCGGTCAGGGGCGTGTCGAGAGTGAGATCGGCCATCACGCCCTATTGGACACCACACCACCGACAGCACGTCGCATTCACCCGGTGCTCAGGCCGCCGCGGGCGGTTCACTCCACCCCGATCAGCAGCGGCGCCCACTCCTGGCCCCCCTCGAAGACCACCGCGTCGACCTCCGGACGCTGGCGGCGGGCGTGCGCCACCAACTGCTCGGCGAGGCCCGGGGGCGCGCCCTCGCCGAGCACCAGGGTGACCAGTTCGCCGCCGGCCGCGAGCATCCGGGCGAGCACGGTCTCCCCGGTGCCGGCCAGGTCGGCGCCGATCACGGCGACGTCCCCGTCGATCAGGCCGAGCACGTCGCCGGCCTGGCAGACCCCGGCCATCGTCCAGGACTCCCCCTCGGCGACGGCGAGTTCGGCGTACCGGGTGGCGCCGGCCGCCGAGGTCATGGCCACCACGTCCTCGTCGAAGCGCCGGGAGGCCTCGTGCACCGCCAGGGCGGCCAGGCCCTGCACCGGGGAGCGGGTCGGCAGGACGGCGATCCGCACGCCCTCCTCGCGCAGCTGGTCGGCGGCGGCGCCGGCGGCGGCCCGCAGCTCCGGGTCGTTGAGCAGCAGGATCACCTCGCGGGCGCCGGCCCGGCGGACCGCCTCGGCGAGTTCGGCGCTGGCCGGCGGCCGGTCCGGGTCGGCGTGCAGGACGGCGGCGCCGGCCTGTTCGCAGAGCTCGGCCAGGCCCTCCCCGCTGACCACGCTGAGCACCGTCCGGGCGCGCCGCTCCCGCTCGCCGCGGGAGTCGGCGGCGCCGGCCCGGGCGGCGGCCTCGGCGAAGTGCGTGATCCGGATCTGGTACGGCCGGCCGGCCCGGACGCCGGCCTCCACGGCGGCGCCGGCGTCGTCCACGTGCACGTGGACGTTCCACAGGCCGTCGCCGCCGCCGACCACCAGGGAGTCGCCGAGTTCGGCGAGCCGGGCGCGCAGCACCGGCAGCTCGGCGTCGGGGGCGTCGAGCAGGTAGATCACCTCGAACGCGGGGTGGCCGGGGCCGGGCGGGCGGACATGGCCCTCGCAGTCGCCCGCGGCTCCGACCGGCGGCAGCGGTTGGCTGAGCGCCACCGGGCCCATCGGGTGGTGGCCGGCGACGGCGTCGGCGAGCGCGCCGAGGACGGCGACCAGGCCGCGGCCGCCGGCGTCGACCACCCCGGCGTCGGCGAGCACGGCGAGCTGCTGCGGGGTGCGAAGCAGGGCCTGCCGGGCGGACCGGTAGGCGGTGTCGGCGACCTGGGCGAGGCTGCCGCCGACCTTGTCGGCCTCCCGCGCGGCCGCGGCGGCCACGGTGAGCAGCGTCCCCTCCACCGGTTCGGCGACCGCCTGGTAGGCGGATTCGGCGGCTTTCAGCAGGGCCGCGCGCAGCTGGTCGGCGCCGCCGCCGGCGACCGCGAGGGTCTCGGCCGTGCCGCGCAGCCACTGGGCGAGGATCACGCCGGAGTTGCCGCGGGCCCCCAGCAGGGCGCCCCTGGCCATCGCCCGCACGCTGTCGCCGAGCTCCGGGACGGCGTCGGGGGCGCCGTCCCGGCCGGCGGCGGCGAAGCTGTCCTCGACCGCGGCGGCGGCCGATTCGACGGTCAGGTAGAGGTTGGTGCCGGTGTCGCCGTCCGGTACGGGGTAGACGTTGAGTGCGTCGATCTCCTCGCGGGCCTGGCCGAGCGAGCGCAGGGCCAGCCGGCACCAGGTCCGCACGGCCGGGGCGTCGAGCGTGTGCAGCACCAGGTCTCCTCCGGGTGTACGCCGCGCATGGCTGTGGGTGGTGAACGGCGGGCGGCGCGGGGCGATGCTGGCAGGTTATCCGGGCCCGCCCCGGATCGTGGCTGGCAGGAGCCCTGCCGGACGGGCCTGCGGCGGCCTCGCCGCCCGGGTCGGCGGGAGGACCGGACGGCGCCCGGGGTGGGGTAAACCCTCCGGACGTGGTAGTTTCGTTGAACGGGAGCAAGCGTTGTATGCTCTTCCGGTTGCCTGGAACAGTCCAGGCTCACCCTTTGAATCGGTCCGGTCCACGTGAGTGGCCCGTTGATTCAGCCGGGGTTTTCGAACGTAAATGATCTGAAGTCTTGGAGTGACTCCTGTGGCTGCCAACTGCGACGTCTGCGGCAAGGGGCCGGGCTTCGGCAACAACATCTCCCACTCGCACCGCCGTACCCGTCGTCGTTGGAACCCCAACATTCAGACGGTGCGCGCTGTGATCGGGCGGACGCCGAAGCGGCTCAACGTCTGCACCTCGTGCATCAAGGCCGGTAAGGTCTCGCGCTGACGCGCAGACCGGTAAGCCGGTCCTCCAGTAAGTCGGTCCGTCCTCGGATGGATCGGCTTTCTGTTTTTCCGGCCCTCGCCGGGTGACCGCCCATGAACGCCGCCTGCCCCGGGCCCTGTGCCCGGGCGGGCGGCGTTCGTGCGTCCGGCCCCGGCCCCGGCCCCGCGCGGCCGGTCCCCGCCGCCGGCAACGGGGCGGGTGGCGGATGCGGCGGGTGGCGGGGGCCGGGCCGGTCAGGCCCCGCGCAGCCGCCAGCCGTGGTCCACCGGCCCGATGCCCGCACCGAGCGCGAAGCCGGCCGCGATCGCCCCGGTGACGTACTCCTTGGCCGCGGCCACCGCCCCGGGCACCTCCTGCCCCTTGGCCAGCTCGGCGGCGATGGCGCTGGCCAGCGTGCAGCCGGTGCCGTGGGTGTGCCGGTTGTCGTAGCGCTCGGCCCGGTACCAGTGCTCCTCCCCCGGGCCGCCGTACAGCAGGTCGGCCGCCTCGCCCTCCAGGTGGCCGCCCTTGACCAGCACCCAGCGCGGGCCGAGGTCCAGCAGCGCCCGGGCGGCGTCCGCCATGTCCTCCTGGCCCCGCACGGTGATCCCGGTGAGCTGCGCCACCTCGTGCAGGTTGGGCGTGGCCACGGTGGCCACCGGCAGCAGCCGCTCCCGGACGGTGGCCACCGCCTCGGCGGCGAGCAGCGCGTCCCCGTGCTTGGAGACGCCGACCGGGTCGACCACGACCGGCGCGTCCAGCCCGGTGAGCAGTTCGGAGACGGTCTCGACCAGCTCGATCGAGGCCAGCATGCCGGTCTTGACCGCCTGGACGCCGATGTCGTCGACGACGCTGCGGAACTGGGCCCGGACGGCCTCGGCGGGCAGCTCCCAGTAGCCCTGGACGCCGAGCGAGTTCTGCGCGGTGACGGCGGTGATCACGCTCATGCCGTGCACGCCGAGGGCGAGCATGGCCTTGAGGTCGGCCTGGATTCCGGCGCCGCCGCCGGAGTCGGAGCCGGCGACGGTGAGCACACGCGGAGGGGCGGCGACGGGGCCGCGCGACGGGAGAGCCATGGCCACAACCTACCCGGGACGGCCCGCGGCGCGGCGGGCCCGTCCGGCAGGCGGCGGGCGCCGGGGCAGCTCCCGGCGGGAGGGCGGCCCGGGCCGCGGGGCGGCTCGGGCCAGGGAGCGGCTTCGGTCAGAGGATGGCTTCGGACTCGGCCCAGCGGTCCACCGGCACCGTCTTCAGCCGGGTGACGGCCTCGGCGATCGGCACCAGCTCGATCTCGTTGCGGCGCAGCGCGGTGAAGTGGCCGAAGGCGCCCTTGTGGACGGCCTCGACGGCGTGCCAGCCGAAGCGGGTGGCGAGCACCCGGTCCCGCGAGGTGGGGGTGCCGCCGCGCTGGGTGTGGCCCAGGATGACCGGGCGGGCCTCCTTGCCGAGCAGGTCCTCCAGCTCGTGGGCGAGCCGGGTGCCGATGCCGCCGAAGGTCTGGTGCCCGTACTGGTCGACCGCGCCGTGGTCGAAGCGCATGGTGCCCTCGGCCGGCGCGGCCCCCTCGGCGACGGCGATGATGGCGAACTTCTTGCCCCGCTCGAAGCGGTCCTCGACCATCCGGGCGACGGCCTCGATGTCGAAGGGCTTCTCGGGGATCAGGATGCCGTGGGCGCCGCCGGCCATGCCCGCGGTGAGGGTGATCCAGCCGGTGTGCCTGCCCATCAGCTCCACCACCATCACCCGCTGGTGCGACTCGGCGGTGGTCTTCAGCCGGTCGATGGCCTCGGTGGCGACGTGCACGGCGGTGTCGAAGCCGAAGGTGACGTCGGTGGCGTCGATGTCGTTGTCGATGGTCTTGGGGACCCCGACCACCGGCAGGCCGGCCTCGCTGAACATCTTGGCGGCGGTGAGCGTGCCCTCGCCCCCGATCGCGATCAGGGCGTCGATGCCCAGGTTGCGGGCGAGCGTCGGGGCGTTCTCGACGGCCCACTCGATCCGCTCCCGCTTGACCCGGGCGGAGCCGAGGATGGTGCCGCCGAGGGTGAGCAGGCCGGTGACGTCGTCGTGCGAGACGGGCCGGCTGCGCCCCTCGATGAGGCCGAGGAACCCGTCCTCGATGCCGATGATCTCGTCACCGTGGACGTCGGTGCCGCGGTGCACCACGGACCGGATCACCGCATTGAGGCCGGGGCAGTCGCCGCCGCTGGTCAGGACGCCGATTCGCATGGTGGCTGAGCTCTCCCGCTCCATGGGCGCGTACGCCCCCGAGTAGTTGGATGCCGATCGTCGGCCGGCCCCGCCACCTGGTCCTCATGTACCGGACAAAGTGGGCAGGGCCCGACATTTGACGGCCAGCCTACGCGCTCCGCCCTGCCCCGGGTGCCTTCCCCGGCGGGCGCGGCTCACTCGTCGGACCGCCAGGCGGTTCGCCCGGCCGGTCAGCCCCGGCCCGCTCGGCTCACTCGGCGAAGTGGTCCCAGCCGCCGACCCGGTCCCAGGGGGCGCCGTCCACCGTGACCCGGCCGCCGCGCGAGGGCCCGGCCACCCGGACCACCTCGCCGATCACCCGCCAGCGGGCGGGCAGTTGGGCGGCGGCGGGGAAGGTCGCCACGATCGCGTGGTCCTCCCCGCCGGAGAGCACCCAGACCAGCGGGTCCACACCGACCGCCTGGCCGATGTCCGCCATCTGGGCCGGGATGTCGAAGTCCGCCGCCCGCAGGTCGATGTCGACCCCGCTGGCCTTCGCGACGTGGCCGAGGTCGGCGACCAGGCCGTCGCTGACGTCGATCATGGCGGTGGCGCCCAACTCGGCCGCGGCCGGGCCGGCGTGGTACGGCGGCTCGGGCCGGCGGTGGGCCTCGACGAAGGCCCGCGGGGAGCGGAACCCGCGCTGAAGGACGGTCAGTCCGGCCGCGGACCAGCCGAGCCACCCGGTCACCGCGACCACGTCCCCGGCCTGTGCGCCGGAGCGGACCACGGGCGCGCGCCCCTGGAGATCCCCGAGCGCCGTGATCGCCAGGGTGATGGTGTCACCGCGCACCACGTCGCCGCCGACCACCGCCGCCCCGGCCACCTGGCACTCGTCCCGCAGCCCGTCCATCAGCTCGGTGGCCCAGGTGGTGGGGAGGTCCGCGGGCGCGACCAGGCCCAGCAGTATCGCGGTCGGCACGGCGCCCATCGCGGCGATGTCGGCGAGGTTCTGCGCGGCCGACTTGCGGCCCACGTCGTACGCGGTGGACCAGTCCCGGCGGAAGTGCCGCCCCTCGACCAGCACGTCGGTGGTGGCCACCACCCGCCCGTCGGGCGCCCGGACCACGGCGGCGTCGTCGCCCGGACCGAGGTCGACCGCCGGGGTGGGCTGCAGCCTGGCGGTCAGCTCCTTGATGAGTCCGAACTCGCCGAGCTCGCCCACGGTCCCCTGCATGTGCCGTCCTCTCACGTCGTCCTGGATCACGCCGGCATCCGTCCGGCCGTACGCCCCCTCCGCGGCCTGCGGCCGGGGCGCGCCCCCAGCGCGCAGCGTACGCCCTCGGGCGGTGCAGAGGTCTCCCCTCCCCGGCCCGCAGCGCGGTAGCGTGGTGATCAGACTGCCGGTGAACCCACCCCCCACCACGCTCCACGGGCGATCACGGCGGCGATCTCCGTACCCAGCCGCCCTGGAGGTCCCCGTGGTACACGCGTACATCCTGGTCCAGACCGAGGTGGGCAAGGCCACCTCGGTGGCCGAGTCCATCGCCAAGATCCCGGGCGTCCTGCAGGCCGAGGACGTCACCGGCCCGTACGACGTGATCGTCCGGGCCGAGGCGGAAACCGTCGACGACCTGGGGCGGATGGTCGTCGCCCAGGTCCAGCAGGTCGAGGGGATCACCCGGACGCTGACCTGTCCGGTGGTCCACCTGTAGGCCGCGCCCCCTCCGGCGGCCCGCCCGCGGGCCGCACTACCATCGTCGGGTGACCCGAGCCGCCCGCGCGACCCACGCCCTCCAGGCCCTCCCGGCCCCCGTCCGGTGGCTGGCCGCACCGGTGGCGCTGCTCGGTTGCGTGATCCTGCTGGTCGGCAACTGGGGAACGCCGCCGGCCCCCGTCACGCCCACGCCCAGGGCGAAGGAAGTGCCGTACTGCGAGGCGCTCGCGCGCGCCCTGCCGCAGCAGCTGACCGGCCACGGCCGTGAGCACTCCGACTCGCCGTACGTGGTGATCTGGAGCAGCTCGCCACGGACGGTGCTGCGCTGCGGGGTGCCCCGCCCGGACGCGCTGAACGGCCCGCAGGCGCTGAAGAGCGCTCCCGAGGTGAACGGCGTCCAGTGGTTCGACGAGCCCGACGGCGAGGGCGGCTACCGGTTCACCACCACCCTGCGCGAGGCCAACGTCGAGGTGAGCGTCCCCGCCGGGGCCTACCCCAACTACGCGGACCCGCTGCCCGCCCTCTCCGACGCCGTGAAGGCCAGCGTGCCGGTCTGGAACGAGCCGCTGCCGGGAGCCGCGAGCACCTCGCCCACCCCGTGACGCCGCCGGGCCGGGCCCCGGTGCGGGGCCCGGACCGGACGGCCGCGGCGGGTGCCGCCCGGCGCTAGCGCAGGCCGGTGGAGCGGCGCAGCGCCGCCCGCAGCAGCCGGTCGACCAGTTCGGGGTAGGGCAGGCCGGAGGCCTCCCACATCTTCGGGTAGGCCGAGATGGGGGTGAAGCCGGGCATGGTGTTGATCTCGTTGACCATCCAGCTGCCGTCCTCCAGCAGGAAGAAGTCGACCCGGGCCAGGCCCTCGCAGCCGAGCGCCTCGAAGGCGGCGACCGCCTGGCGGCGGATCTCGGCGGTCTCGGCCTCGCTCAGCCGGGCCGGGATCTGCACCTCGGAGGAGTCGATGTACTTGGCCTCGAAGTCGTAGAACTCGTAGCCGCCGCCGACCACGATCTCGGCCGGCACGCTGGCTCGCGGCCCGTCCTCGAACTCCAGCACGGCGCACTCGATCTCGCGGCCCGAGACACCGGCCTCGACGATCACCTTGGGGTCGTGCCGGCGGGCCTCGTCGATCGCGGCGTCGAGGTCGGCGAGGTCCTTGACCTTGGTGATGCCCATGCTGGAGCCGGCCCGGCAGGGCTTGACGAACAGCGGCAGGCCCAGCGCCCCGACCCGCTCGCGCGCGGCGGCGCGGCCGGCCTCGGTCTCCCACTCGCGCGGGCGGATCACCGTGTAGGTGCCCACGCCGATGCCGTGCGAGGCCAGGATCCGCTTGGTGAACTCCTTGTCCATGCCGACCGCGCTGGCCAGCACGCCGTTGCCGACGTACGGCACGCCGGAGAGCTCCAGCAGGCCCTGCAGGGTGCCGTCCTCGCCCCAGGGGCCGTGCAGCAGCGGCAGGACGACGTCGACCTCGCCGAGGGCCTTGGGAACGGCGCCCGGCTCGTTCCAGACCACCTCGCGGCTGCCCGGGCCGATCGGCAGGGCCACCTGGCCCTCGCCGGACTCGGCCACCTGGGCGACGTCCGGCAGCTTGCCGTCGGTGATGGCCATCCGGGCGGGGTCGTCACTCACCAGGGCCCAGCGGCCGTCGTGGGTGATGCCGATCGGCAGCACCTCGTACTTGTCGCGGTCGATGGCCCTGAGCACACTGCCCGCGGTGGAGACCGAGATGGCGTGCTCGGAGCTTCGCCCGCCGAAGACGATCGCCACCCGCGGCTTCGTGGCGGCGGCGGACTGGTTCGGGGGGGTCTGTTCGATGCTCATATCGGCCATGAGACTACCGTGCGACTCTTTGCGCCCGTGTTACCCGCCGGGCCGTGTCCTCCGCCCCCGCCGGGGGGCCGCCCGCGCCGGGCGGCGGCCCCTTCCGCGCTACCGGCGCTCCGGCTTCGCCGAGCGGGCCATCAGCGCCGCCAGCACCTCCTGGGTGGGGCGTCCGTTGTGCACCACGTCCACCACCGCCTCGACGATCGGCATGTCGACCCCGGTGCGCCGGGCCAGGTCCAGGACGGACTCGCAGGACTTGACGCCCTCGGCGGTCTGGCTGGTCGCCGCCACCGCCTGGGCCAGCGTCATGCCGCGCCCCAGGTTGGTGCCGAAGGTGTGGTTGCGCGAGAGCGGCGAGGAACAGGTCGCGACCAGGTCGCCCATCCCGGCGAGCCCGGCGAAGGTGTACGGGTCGGCGCCGAGCGCCGCCCCCAGCCGGGTGGTCTCGGCCAGGCCGCGGGTGATCAGGGTCGCCTTGGTGTTGTCGCCCAGGCCCATCCCGTCCGCCATGCCGACCGCCAGGCCGATCACGTTCTTGACCGCGCCACCCAGCTCGCAGCCGACCACGTCGGTGTTGGTGTACGGGCGGAAGTACGGCGTGTGGCAGGCCGTCTGGAGCCGCTTGGCGACCACCTCGTCGCTGCACGCCACCACCGTTGCGGCGGGCTGCCGGTTGGCGATCTCACGGGCCAGGTTGGGGCCGCTGACGACCGCCACCCGCTCCGGGCCCACCCCCGCGACCTCGGCGATGACCTCGCTCATCCGCTTCGCGGTGCCGAGTTCGATGCCCTTCATCAGGCTGACCAGCACCGTGCCGGGCTCCAGCAGCGGCGCCCAGGCGCCCAGGTTCTGCCGCAGCGTCTGGGAGGGCACCGCGAGCACGGCGAACTCCGCGCCGGCCAGCGCGACGGCCGGGTCGGTGGTCGCCGTGATCGCGTCGGACAGCCGGACACCCGGAAGGTAGTCCGGGTTCTCGTGCGTCGTGTTGACCGCGTCGACCAGCTCCTGCCGGCGGCCCCACAGGGACACCTCGCAGCCCGCGTCGGCGAGGATCATCGCGAAGGCGGTGCCCCACGATCCGGTACCGAACACCGCGCAACGGGTCACTTGCTGTTCTCCTCGGTGGTGCTGTCGTCGGTACCCGGGCCGGTGCCCGCGGACGCGGTGCCCGCCGGGGCCTGGGGCCGGCCGTCGGCGGCCCGGTGGCGCTCGGCGGTGGCCTTGACCGCGCGGGCCCGCGCGGCGGTGCGCATGTCGTAGCGCTCGGCGGGCGGCTGCTCGCCGCGGATGCCGGCCAGCACCTCGGTGATCGCGGCCATGATGTCCTCGGTGGCGTCGCGCAGCACCTGGGGGGTCAGTTCGAGCCCCTGGTAGCGGCTGAGGTCCACCGGCGGGCCGGCCGCCACCACCACGGTGTGCCGGGGGAAGAGGTTGAACTTCCCCCGCCCCGCGGTGCCCCGGCCGTACGGCGGGATGATCTCGTGGGCGCCCCAGTGCGCCACCGGGACGACCGGCGCCCCGGTCATCAGCGCCACCCGGGCGACCCCGCTCTTGCCGGTCATCGGCCAGAGGTCCGGGTCCCGGGTGAGGGTGCCCTCCGGGTAGAACTGCACGCACTGGCCGTTGTTGACGGCGTCGATGGCCGCCCGGAACGCCTGCGCGGCGTCGGTGGAGTCCCGGAACACCGGGATCTGGCCGGTCTTGCGCAGCATGAACCCGATGAACGGCACCGAGAACAGCGTGGACTTGCCCAGTATCCGGGGCGGCCGCCCGCTGTTGTACTGCCAGTGCGCGTAGACGACCGGGTCGATGATCGAGTTGTGGTTGACCGCGGCGAGGAAGCCGCCCTCCTTCGGGAGGTGCTCCCAACCCCGCCAGTCCGGCTTCACCAGGGCGGTCGTCACCGGTTTCACCAGCACGGCCGCGAAGCGGTACCAGATGCCGTAGTCGGCGTTGCCGAAAGCGGCGTACGAGCGGCGGGCCACCCCAGGTCCTCCTCATCCGGTGCGACACGTGGGGTGCCGCAGGTCAGTCGCCTCCCGGTGTCCCCGGCCGGGGGTCCGGCGCTCGGGGCCGAGCGCGGAACAGTCTCGCCCGACCGCTCACCGGCTGTCGAGCAACCTCTCCGGGCCGGACCGGCTCACGTGACCAATCGCACGTCAGCCCGGACGAGGCGGCCTGGCGGGGGTTCCGGGACCGGCGCCACAATGGCGCCGATGACCCAGGACACGGTACGCCCCGACGGCACCCTCCCGCCCCCCGCACCCACCGACGGGTGGTCGCTGGTGCTCCCGCTCAAGCCGCTCGGGCTCGCCAAGAGCCGGCTCGCCCCCTTCGCCGGGCCGCACCGCGCCGACCTGGCCCTGTCGTTCGCCCTGGACACCGTGACCGCGGCGCTGGCCTGTCCGGGCGTGTCCCGGGTGCTGGTGGTGACCGGCGATCCGCTGGCCGGGGAGCGCCTCGCCGCGCTCGGGGCGGTGGTGGTCGCGGACGAGCCCGGCGGCGGGCTCAACGCCGCGCTGACGCACGGCGCCGCGTACGCGCGCCGGATCGTGCCCCACGCTCCGCTGGCCGCCCTCTCCGCCGACCTGCCCGCCCTGCGCCCGGCCGAACTCGCCCGGGTGCTGGGCGCCGTGCCCACCGGCGGGCCGGGCGGCCGGGCCTTCCTCGCCGACTCCCCCGGCCTCGGCACCACCCTGCTGGCGTGCGCCCCCGGCGTGCGGCTCGCCCCGGCCTTCGGCGAGGGCTCCCGAGCCCGGCACGCGGCCGGCGGGGCGCACGAGATCACGCTGCCCGACGTGCCGTCGGTGCGCCGCGACGTGGACACCGGCGAGGACCTCGTCCAGGCCCTCGCCCTCGGGGTGGGCCCGTACACCGCGGCGGCCGCGGCGGCCCTGGTCTGACCCGTCGCGCCGGCCGGCCGCACCCCAGCTCCTACGGCTCCGCGCACCCCACCGCCCGCGGCTCCGCGCACCCCACCGCCCGCGGCTCCGCGCACCCCACCGCCCGCGGCTCCGCGCTCGATATGCTGCTCGCATGCAGGCCACCGCGTTCACCTTCGACCCCGACACCCGGGCGGGCTCCGTGCTGCTCGACGACGGCACCCCGGTGCCGTTCGACACCGCCGCGTTCGACGCCGGCGGCCTGCGGCTGCTGCGGCCCGGCCAGCGGGTGCGGATCCGCACCGAGGGCGACGGGCAGGCCCGCCGGGTGGTCTTCGTGACCCTGCAGACCTTTCCCGACCCAGGGCTCTGACCCGGTCGGGGCCCCGCCCGCGCGCCGCAACGCCCGCCCGGCCGCCGGCCTCCCGTCACGTCGACCGCTCACGGCCCCCCGCGGGCCCGGCCCGGTGCGCCGGGGCGATCCGGACCAGGTGCAGCCGCCCGGCCAGCCGGAAGCTCAGACTCAACTCCCCGTCCCGCTCGATGGATTCCTCCACCCGCCGGACCGCGCCGGGGCCGAGGAAGTGCCGGTACGCCTCGTACTGCGTCCAGCCCAGCGGCAGCACCCGCAGCGCCTCCCAGAGCGCCGCCACCGCGTCCGGCAACCTGCTGAAGGTCGCCGGCTCGGCGATGTCCTCGATCTCCACCGTCACCGCGCCACCGGCCCGGCCGGTCCCGTCGCTCTTCACTGCGGCTGCTCCCGTTCGTCGTCGAGTTCGGCCCAGACGGCCTGGGCCGTGTCGGTGTACCGGTGCCCGTAGCGGTCGGCGCCGGCCAGTACGGCCAGCACCGCGCGGTGCGCCTCGTCCCCCAGGTCTCCGGGTACCGCCGCCTCCACCAGGAAGCCGCCCTCCCGCCGGCACCGGACGCGGGCCCGGGTGCCCGCCGCCACTGCGAGACGAACCGCCAGGTCAAACGCCTTGGTGTGGGCACGCACCGACTCTCCCCGAGAGCAGACAGTCACAGACTGTGAATCTAAAGCATTAGATTCCACCTGATGCATTAGATTGTCAACGCTGAAATACCCGCCCTGCCGCAACCGGCAGCGGTGGAGCCTGCCGCCGGGAGAGCCAGATGCCCTCAGAGGTGCCCCCGTACCTGCAGATCTCGGACGACCTGCGCCGTCGCATCGCCGAGGGCGAATGGCCGCCCGGCGAGCGCCTGCCCTCCCGCGCGCAGCTCGCGCTGGCCTACGGAGTGGGCGCCAACGTCCTGCAGCGGGCCCAGGAACGGCTGATCGCCGAAGGCCTGCTGGAAGGGCGGGCGGGATCCGGCACCTACGTCAGAACCCCCACCGAGCGCTCCCGGATGGTCCGCGCCCGGCTGAGCGACCGGCACGCCGATTCACCCTTCCGGACCCGGCTGCGCGAGCAGGGCCGAACGGGCAGCTGGGAGTCGAACAGTCATGTCCGCACGCCGGCGCCCGAACACGTCGCCCGGCGGCTGAACATCGCCCCGGGTGACCTCACCGTGCGGACCTGCTACGAATTCCTCGCCGACGGGCGGCCCGCACAGCTCGCGGAGAGCTGGGAGCCGATGGCCGTCACCGACGGGACGCCGGTGCTGATGCCCGAGTTCGGGCCGCTGGCGGGCCGGGGCGTGGTGGAGCGGATGGCCTCGATCGGCGTGGTGGTCGATTTCGCGGTCGAACTCCCCCGCCCCGGCCGGGCCACCACCGAACAGGCCCACCTGCTGGGCATCTCGGCCGGCGACCTGGTCACCCTGGTCGAGCGGACCTATTTCGACCTGGACGGCCGCGCGGTGGAAACCGCCGACATCGTCATTCCCGACGCCCTGTGGGAAATCGCGTACGAGTTCCCGGTCGAACGCCGCTGACCGCCTGGGCGCTCCGGGTCCGGCCCGCCGGCGCCGGGCCCGGATCGCGGGTCACGGGCCGGTCCACCACCCCGGGAACCGCCGCCGGCGAGGGCGTCCGGAACGGGCCGGGAAAGCGCGCCGCACGCAAAAGAGCCGTGGCGGCCCCCCACCCGGAGTTCCGAGTGGGCGGGCCGCCACGGCTCACGACCCCGTACGGGGTCGTCGCCCGGGGACCGTGCGAAAGGACTACTTCGCGGTGGTCTTGCGCGCGGTGGTCTTGCGCGTGGTGGTCTTCTTGGCCGGGGCGGTCTTCTTGACCGTGGTGGCCTTCTTGGCCGTCGTGGTCTTCTTGGCCACGGGGGCGGGGGTGGCCGCGGTCTTCTTGACGGCGGCGGCCTTCTTGGCGGTGGTGGCCGTGGTCTTCTTCGCGGCGGCGGTGGTGGTGGTCTTCTTGACCGCGGCCGCCTTCTTGGCGGTGGTGGCCGTGGTCTTCTTCGCGGCGGCGGTGGTGGCCGTCTTCTTCGCGGCCGTCTTCTTGGTCGCGGCCGGGGCGGCGGCGGCGGCGGTCGCGGCGCGCTTGGTGGCGGCACGCTTGACGGCGGCGGTCGTACCGGACTTGCCCGGGGTGAGCGAACCCTTGGGGGCCTTCTTGACCGACGGGCCCTCCTTCGGCAGCTTCTTGCTGCCGCTCACCAGGTCCTTGAAGCCCTGGCCGGGGCGGAAGCGAGGCACCGAGGTCTTCTTGACCTTGACCTTCTCGCCGGTCTGCGGGTTGCGGGCGAAGCGCGCCGAGCGCTCCACCTTCTCGAAGGTGCCGAAGCCGGTGACCGAGACCCGGTCACCCGCGACAACGGCACGCACCATGGTGTCGAGCACTGCGTCGACGGCCTCTGCGGCAGCCTTGCGACCGCCCAGCTGCTCGGCCACCGCTTCGACAAGCTGAGCCTTGTTCACGTCTTCCCCTTCAGAAACGGGCGCCGGATGATTCCATCCGTTCAATTCGCACGTTAGGTATGTATCTGCGGACTTTCAATTACCAAACGCGCGAATCACCCTAGTGTCGCAATGGATTTGCGCGTCTGCGACCTCAGCGGACGGGCGGGGGCCCCTCGTCGAGGTCTTGGACAAAGCGACTCAACCGCCGTGCCGCCTCCGGAAGATCGCGCTTGGCGGCCTCGGTGACGATCAGCAGTTGACGGGTGAGAGCGGTCTTTGCATCGGCAGACACGTTCAGCGCATGCACGCGGGCGTGAGCTTGCTTCAACCGCTCGGCCACAAGCGCGAAGAGCGCTGCGACTTCCGGGTCGTCCGGCACCTCGTCCGGCGAGGTGCCGTCGTCGTCCGGCCGATCGTCAATTCGGCGTTCGGCTCCCCGGCCCGTGGTCTCCGACGACGCGGGTTCGCGCCCCGCGTACGGAGGTTCATGGTGCCGGTGCATGTACTGATTGTGCCATCTGCGCGGAGTTGTGCTGCGCGCGGGTTTATCGGGAGCCCACGTCAGGCCCTAAGTCGGCCCCCCGACGCCGCGATGGCCCGCCCCCCCGAGGGGGGACGGGCCATCGCGGAAGGACACCGAAAGCGCGGTCTCAGAGGACCGGCAGGGTACGCGGTTTGAAGGCCGGACGGGTGGTCTCGAAGGCCGCGATGTCACCCTCGTTCTGCAGGGTGATGCTGATGTCGTCGAGGCCGTTCAGCAGCCGCCAGCGGACATTGTCGTCCAGCTCGAATGCCGCCGTGACGCCCTCGGCGCGCACCTCGCGGGCCTCCAGGTCCACCGTGATCTCGGCGGTCGGGTCGGCCTCGGTGAGGGCCCACAGGCGCTCCACGGTCTCCTGCGGCAGCAGCACCGTGAGCAGGCCGTTCTTCAGCGAGTTGCCGCGGAAGATGTCGGCGAAGCGCGAGGAGATGACGGCGTGGAAACCGTAGTTCTGCAGCGCCCAGACGGCGTGCTCGCGCGAGGAGCCGGTGCCGAACTCGGGGCCGGCCACCAGCACCGTGGCGCCGTCGCGCTCGGGCTGGTTGAGGATGAACGACTCGTCCTTGCGCCAGGCTTCGAAGAGGCCGTCCTCGAACCCGGTGCGGGTGACCTTCTTCAGCCAGTGGGCCGGGATGATCTGGTCGGTGTCGACGTTGCTGCGGCGCAGCGGAACGGCCCGGCCGGTGTGGGTGGTGAACTTCTCCATGCGGCTCAGGCCTCCACGGTGATGTCGGACGTGAGGTCGGCGGGTGCGGCCAGCCGGCCCAGCAGTGCGGTGGCGGCGGCGACCTGCGGCGAGACCAGGTGGGTGCGTCCGCCCTTGCCCTGCCGGCCCTCGAAGTTGCGGTTGGAGGTGGAGGCGCAGCGCTCGCCCGGGGCCAGCTGGTCCGGGTTCATGCCGAGGCACATCGAGCAGCCCGCGTGCCGCCATTCGGCGCCGGCGGCGGTGAAGACCTTGTCCAGACCCTCCTCGATGGCCTGCAGGGCCACCCGGACGGAGCCGGGCACGACCAGCATCCGCACGCCGTCGGCGATCCGGTTGCCGTCCAGGATGGCGGCGGCGGCGCGCAGGTCCTCGATCCGGCCGTTGGTGCAGGAGCCGACGAACACGGCGTCGACCTTGACCTCGCGCAGCGGCGTACCGGCCTCCAGGCCCATGTACTTGAGCGCGTTCTCGGCCGCGACCCGCTCCTGCGGGTCGGCGAACGAGGCCGGGTCCGGCACGTTGGCGCCGAGCGGGGCGCCCTGGCCCGGGTTGGTGCCCCAGGTGACGAACGGGGTCAGCTCGGTGGCGTCGATGAAGATCTCGTGGTCGAAGACCGCGTCCTCGTCGGTGCCGAGCGTCTTCCAGTACGCGACCGCGTCGTCCCAGTCCTCGCCCTTGGGAGCGTGCGGACGCCCCTCCAGGTAGTCGAAGGTGGTCTGGTCGGGGGCGATCATGCCGGCCCGCGCGCCCGCCTCGATGGACATGTTGCAGATGGTCATCCGGGCCTCCATGGAGAGGCTGCGGATGGCGGAGCCGCGGTACTCCAGGACGTAGCCCTGGCCGCCGCCGGTGCCGATCCTGGTGATGATGGCCAGGATCAGGTCCTTGGCGGTGACGCCCTCGGGCAGCTCGCCCTCGACGGTGATCGCCATGGTCTTGAACGGGGCCAGCGGCAGCGTCTGGGTGGCCAGCACGTGCTCGACCTGGCTGGTGCCGATGCCGAACGCCAGCGCGCCGAAGGCGCCGTGGGTGGAGGTGTGGGAGTCGCCGCAGACGACGGTGGTACCGGGCTGGGTCAGTCCCAGCTGGGGGCCCACCACGTGGACCACGCCCTGCTCGACGTCGCCCAGGGAGTGGATCCGGACACCGAACTCGGCCGCGTTGCGACGCAGCGTCTCCAGCTGCACCTTGGAGACCGGGTCCGCGATGGGCTTGTCGATGTCGAGCGTGGGGGTGTTGTGGTCCTCGGTCGCGATCGTGAGATCGGTCCGGCGGACCTTGCGGCCGGCCAGCCGGAGGCCGTCGAAGGCCTGCGGGCTGGTCACCTCGTGCAGCAGGTGCAGATCGATGAAGAGCAGGTCGGGCTCGCCCTCGGCGCGCCGGACGACGTGGTCGTCCCAGACCTTCTCTGCGAGTGTCCGTCCCATCGGGTTCCCTCCAGCCGGCCGCTCTGCCGGCCTTCTCGTGTGGTCGAGGTCACTGCCATTGCCGCCCTGGTGAGGCTCGCGCCGGGCAACCTGCACGCCGGTTCTTCTCCCCCTGCGCGCCGCTGTTGTCGGCGCCGGCGGGGGTTTCCTCCGGGCTGCTTCCTCAAGAGTGGCGCTTTTCCTGGAAGATTGAACTTGCGTCTCGCGGAATGAGACTGCAGTATCAGGGCATGGACAACTCTAGCGGCGTCGGCGTTCTCGACAAGGCCGCTCTGGTGCTGAGCGCACTGGAGTCGGGCCCCGCCACGTTGGCGGGGCTGGTCGCCGCCACCGGTTTGGCGCGGCCCACCGCCCACCGACTCGCCGTCGCACTCGAACACCACCGCCTGGTCACCAGGGACATGCAGGGCCGGTTCATCCTCGGCCCCCGACTCTCCGAACTCTCCGCCGCGGCGGGCGAGGACCGGCTGCTCGCCACCGCGGGCCCGGTCCTGACCCATCTGCGCGACGTCACCGGCGAGAGCGCACAGCTCTACCGCCGGCAGGGCGAGATGCGGATCTGCGTAGCCGCCGCCGAGCGGCTCTCCGGTCTGCGGGACACCGTCCCGGTCGGCAGCACCCTGCCGATGAAGGCCGGTTCGGCCGCCCAGGTCCTGCTGGCCTGGGAGGAGCCCGAGCGCCTGCACCGCGGTCTGCAGGGCGCCCGGTTCACCGCCACCGCGCTGAGCGGGGTCCGGCGCCGCGGCTGGGCCCAGTCGATCGGCGAGCGCGAGCCGGGCGTGGCGTCCGTCTCCGCGCCCGTCCGCGGCCCCTCCAACCGCGTGGTGGCCGCCGTCTCGGTCTCCGGCCCCATCGAGCGCCTCACCCGGCACCCGGGCCGCCTGCACGCCCAGGCCATCATCGAGGCCGCCAACCGGCTCACCGAGGCCCTGCGGCGCAGCTGAGCACGCGCCGCGGCGGGGCGGGGCGACCGCGGCCGGCCACGACAGGAAACGGGTCCGCCCCCGGGAATTCCCGGGGGCGGACCCGTTTCCTGTACCGGCCCCGATTCCGTCCCGGCGGTTTCCGCGCCAGGGGATTTCCGGGTTCTCGGCACCGCCCGTCCGCCGCGCGGGCCGGGTTCCCCGACCTGTTCGGGCCCGGCCGGTCGGGCGCGGACCGGTTCGAGGACCGGACGGGCCCCCGCCCACCGATGTCGGCGGCGCCCCGCGCCGGGCTCCCGGCGGAAGCCCGCAGGGTCCGTCCGGCCAGGTCGGGAGCGGTGCCGCCGGACGGCGGACGGGCGGCCGCCGGGGCCTGCGCGGGCCGGCGCCGAACAACCGCCGGAATACCCCGCCGCGGGAATTGCCGGACATACGAAAAAGGCCCCGGTGACCGGGGCCTGCGACCTGCTGAACAACTGGCTGGGGTACCAGGACTCGAACCTAGACTAAATGAACCAGAATCACTCGTGCTGCCAATTACACCATACCCCAACAAAGCATTCAGCCGATGGGCGAGCCCATCGGCCTTCCTGCTCTGGTACCCCCGACCGGATTCGAACCGGCGCTACTGCCGTGAGAGGGCAGCGTGCTAGGCCGCTACACAACGGGGGCAAACTTAGTGATCCCGACTTCGCCGCCTCCGGGGTTTCTCATCATCCGGATGGTGACAGTGGTAAGGATCTGGTACCCCCGACCGGATTCGAACCGGCGCTACTGCCGTGAGAGGGCAGCGTGCTAGGCCGCTACACAACGGGGGCTTGTACTGCTCGATACTACTGGGTACTGCTCTGGTTCCTGCTCGACCCCTTGCGGGACCAGTACCCCCGACCGGATTCGAACCGGCGCTACTGCCGTGAGAGGGCAGCGTGCTAGGCCGCTACACAACGGGGGCTTGTACTGCTGTGGTGCTCGTACTGCGCTGGGGTACCAGGACTCGAACCTAGACTAAATGAACCAGAATCACTCGTGCTGCCAATTACACCATACCCCACCTGAGTTCAACCCCTGCGGGGCCTTGCTCGGTGTTGCGCCTGAGGTTCGGTGCTGACGAGGTTTCTGGTCCCTCGCCGTTCCCTCCCGGGCGGCGCAGAAAGAACATTACCCGATGCCGGGCGCGGCTCCAAAATCGATAACCGCGAGGGGGTACCCGCCGACCCCCGCCAGCTGCGGGAACGCCCCGTGGGCGGGTGCCCGGCCGGCCGGCCGGGCACCCGCCCACGGGAGGCGGACCGAGAGGTGCTCAGGCGGCCGGGACGGCGTCCAGGGCCGCCGCCAGCCGGCGCAGCGTCTCGGCACGGCCGAGCAACTCCATCGACTCGAAGAGCGGCGGCGAGACCCGGCGGCCGGTGACGGCCACCCGCAGCGGCGTGAAGGCGAACTTGGGCTTGATGCCCAGCCCGTCCACCAGGGCCTCGCGCAGGGCCGCCTGGATCGGCTCGGGGGTGAAGTCCCCGAGCGCCTCCAGCGCCTTGATGCTGGCCTCCAGCACCGGGCGGGCGTCCTGGGTCAGGACCTTGGCGGCGTCCTCCGGATCCAGCGCGAAGTCGGCCGGGGCGACGAAGAGGAAGCCCGCCATGTTGACGATCTCGCTGAGGACGACCATCCGCTCCTGGGTGAGCGGAGCCACCTTCGCCAGCAGGTCGAGCTGCTCGGCGCTCGGCTCGGCCGGCAGCAGGCCGGGCGCCTGCAGGTACGGGACCAGCCGGCGGACGAACTCGTCCGGGGCCAGCTCGCGCAGGTGCCGGGCGTTGATCGCCTCGCACTTCTT
This sequence comes from Kitasatospora herbaricolor, assembly GCF_030813695.1. Classification (NCBI taxonomy): domain Bacteria; kingdom Bacillati; phylum Actinomycetota; class Actinomycetes; order Kitasatosporales; family Streptomycetaceae; genus Kitasatospora; species Kitasatospora herbaricolor. Next base: position 6,020,666 of record NZ_JAUSVA010000002.1, on the reverse strand, counting down.
CAGGTCGAAGCGGGCCGGGTTGGCGTTCACCTTCGCGATGTCGAAGGCGGCCACCAGCTCGTCCGTCGAGAAGTGGTCGTCCTCGGCGGAGAGCGACCAGCCCAGCAGGGCCAGGTAGTTGAGCAGACCCTCGGGCAGGAAGCCGCGCTCGCGGTAGAGGTTGAGCGAGGCCTGCGGGTCGCGCTTGGAGAGCTTCTTGTTGCCCTCGCCCATCACGTACGGCAGGTGGCCGAAGCGCGGGGTGGCGCCGCTGCCGACACCGATCTCGGCGAGCGCCGCGTACAGCGCGATCTGGCGCGGGGTGGAGGACAGCAGGTCCTCGCCGCGGAGCACGTGGGTGATGCCCATCAGGGCGTCGTCCACCGGGTTGACCAGGGTGTAGAGCGGCGCGCCGTTGGCACGGACGATGCCGTAGTCCGGGACGTTCTCGGGCTCGAAGCTGAGCGTGCCGCGGACCAGGTCGTCGAAGGTGATGGTGCCGTCGGGCATCCGGAAGCGCAGGATCGGCTGCCGGCCCTCCAGCTTGTAGACCGCCACCTGGTCGTCCGTCAGGTTCCGGCAGTGGCCGTCGTAGCCGGAGGGCTTGCCGGCGGCGCGGGCGGCCTCGCGGCGGGCGTCCAGCTCCTCGGTGTTGCAGTAGCACTCGTACGCGTGGCCGGCCTCGCGCAGGCGGCGGGCGACGTCCGCGTAGATGTCCATCCGCTGGGACTGCCGGTACGGCTCGTGCGGGCCGCCGACCTCCGGGCCCTCGTCCCAGTCGAACCCGAGCCAGCGCATGGCGTCGAGCAGCTGGTTGTAGGAGTCCTCGGAGTCGCGGGCCGCGTCGGTGTCCTCGATCCGGAAGACCAGCGTGCCGCCGTGGTGGCGGGCGAAGGCCCAGTTGAAGAGGGCGGTGCGGACCAGGCCGACGTGCGGGTTGCCGGTCGGGGACGGACAGAAGCGGACCCGGACCGTCGGGTCCAGGTCTGCGGATGCGTTAGCCACGCTTGATCACCTTATTGGTGAGAGTGCCGATGCCTTCGATGGAGACGGCGACCTCGTCGCCGACGTTGATGGGGCCGACCCCCGCGGGGGTGCCGGTGAGGATGACGTCGCCCGGGAGCAGGGTCATCGCCTCGGAGATGTGGACGACCAGTTCGGCGATCGAGCGGACCATCAGTGAGGTCCGGCCGGTCTGCCGCAGGTCGCCGTTGACGGTGCAGGTGATCGCGAGGTCCGCCGGGTCCAGCTCGGTCTCGATCCACGGCCCGAGCGGGCAGGAGGTGTCGAAGCCCTTGGCGCGGGCCCACTGGCCCTCGCGCTGCTGCACGTCGCGGGCGGTCACGTCGTTGGCGCAGGTGTAGCCGAAGATCACCTCGGGGACCCGCTCCAGCGGCACCTCGCGGCACATCCGCCCGATGACCACCGCGAGTTCGGCCTCGTGCTGGACGTCCGAGGAGAACGGCGGGTACGCGATGGACTCGGTCGGGCCGATCACCGCGGTGGAGGGCTTGAAGAACGTCAGCGGGACGTCGGGGACGGCGTTGCCCAGCTCGGCGGCGTGCGCCGCGTAGTTGCGGCCGACCGCGACGATCTTGTTGGGGAGCATCGGGGTGAGCAGACGCACGTCCTGCATCCGGTAGCTCTCGCCGGTCAGCTGCGGCTGGCCGAAGGGGTGGCCGGCCATGGCGTGCAGGACCAGGGAGTCCGGCTGGGAGGCATCACCCTCGACCACACCGAAGGAGACGCTGCCGGCAGCGGGTCCACCCTCCACGGCACGGCCTTCTCGGACGGAAAACCTGGCAATGCGCACGGCTGGGCTACCCCTCGCTTCGTCGGACACCCGGGGCGCGCCCGGGCGCTGGCGGGCCGCTCGGCCTGACGCGGCCCCGCTCAATCGCCTCCCAGGCTATCGCGTGAGCCCTCGGCTGCCCGCTTTGCCCCTTAGCTCCCGCCGGGGCGCCGCCGCCCGGGCCCGTCCGGACCGGCGCCGGACCCGCACGGAAGGGGGCCGCACGCGCCGGAGGGCGCCGCGGCCGCGGTGGAGCGGGACGCGGCGCCCTCCGGGAAAGGGGCGACCGGGGCCCGGCGCGCGGGCCGGACGCCGGGGCCGGGGCGAAGCTCAGGCCTGGGGCACGGCGACGGCCGGGGCGACCTGGAGGATCGTGCGGCGCGGGTTGGCGGTGCTGGTCGGGAGGTCGGTGGAGTACGTGACGACGTCCTCGGGCCGGCGGGCGCCGGGCAGCTGGGCGAAGTCCGCGACCGAGGCCAGCGTCGTCCGGCGCGGGTTCGCCGTCGAACGGCTGACGAGCGGGGACTGGTTGGCGTTGTTGGCCGGCTGGGACATCGCGTCACACCTTGGGTTCGGGAGGGGCCGGCCAGGAGGCGGCGGCCGCACGTTTCGGACGAGCACTGTTCGGGGCAGCACTCTTCGGGGCAGGCGGTGCCGGGCGGGATTTCGGCCAGGCCGACCGGCCCCGCGTCCGACTGAGCCAGATTAAGGATCTCTTTCCACAGCCGCCGTGACCAAAGCTACACATTGGGCTGTGATTTTGCTCACAAATTGAAGATTTATTCCGCCATAGCGGGCAAATCGCCGCAACAGGATATTCCGACATTCCGCCCATTTCGGAGCGAAGCGGAAGCCTTGCGACTCTTTTTGATCAGTGGTCAGGTTGACATGTATCGGGCGAGTGTCCGAAAAAGGCGGTATTCCGGTCCAGTTACCGCACAGTCTGTGAAATGGCGCGCGCACTGGGTAGTACCCGGAGATGCTCCACAGCGCCCCTTGTTGGACTCTCCCCGCTGTGCTGGAATGCCACGGACCGTGGGAAAGGACCCGTCCACCCCGGTAGACCCGCTCTCCCGGACCGGCCGGGGTGCGGATGGAAACTCGACACCGTCCCGGCCGCGGCAACGCGGCGGGACGCCCGGTCCAGAGGTTGCGACGCCAGTGCAGGGACGTTTCAAGAGGGGTAGCGGCGCCGCGGGCGACCCCGAGTCGCGAGAGCCCGCAGCAGCCCCCCACCAGGCAGTGCCCAAGGGCGGCCCGGGTGACCGGGCAGCCGGGAACCAGGCCGAACCGGGCAACGCAGACACCATCGAGAACGACGACCAGAAGTCCAAGCGGGCGAAGCTCCGCAGCACCCTGACCAGGCGCCGGGCCACCGGTCTGAGCCGGCTCGCCATGCGCAACTGGCGCATCCGGACCCGCCTGATCGCCCTGCTCGCGCTCCCCGTCATGGTCGCGCTGGTCCTCGGTGGCCTGCGCATCCAGACCTCGATGGAGGCTTCGCAGCAACTCGCGCAGATGGCCAACCTGAGCGACCTGGCCAAGAAGGCGACCAACCTCGCCGACGCCCTGCAGACCGAGCGCGACATCAGCGCCGGCCCGCGGACCCGCGGCGGCCAGGAGGCGGACGACGAGGTCGAGGCCTCGCAGAAGAACACCGACGACCTCAGCCGCACCTTCACCGCCTCCGCCGACAAGTTCGAGAACCTCGAACTGTCCGGTGGAAAGGCCCTGCTGCTGCAGGTCCGCAAGGACCTCAACTCGGTCTCCGACGCACGTCGCGACGCCTACCTGAACGACCAGAACATCCAGGCGACCATCACGTCCTACGACGTGATCATCAAGGACCTGCTGTCCATCACCCAGGACATCGCGCTCGCGTCCAACAACAGCGACCTGGTCCGCGCCACCCGTGCCCTGCAGCAGTTCTCGCTGGCCAAGGACGTCACCTCGCAGCAGCGGGCGCTGATCAGCGCCGCGCTCGCCAACAAGAAGGGCCCCGACCTCAGTCTGAGCGACGAGTCCTTCGGCATCCGGCTGCGCGGCGCGTACGACAACGCCATCGGCAACTTCAACAGCATCTACACCAGCCACGAGCTGGACAGCCTGCGCGAGCAGCTCAGCTACAACTCGCTGATCGCCGACGCGGACCGGTACTCGCGCTCGATCCTCCAGCAGAGCGGCATCAAGCAGACCGAGAGCCGCAGCTACAAGGACTGGTACGACCAGTCCAGCGCGAAGATCACGCAGGAGCGCCGGATCGAGAGCCGGCTGATCGAGGAGCTGGACGGCAAGGCCCAGGCCCTGCAGTCCACCGCCGACACCGAGGCCCTGATCACCGGTGCCCTGGTCGCCCTCGTGCTGCTCGTCGCCATCGCCGGCGCCGCGCTCATCGCCCGCGCCATGGTGCGCTCGCTGACCCGGCTGCAGACCGCGGCCGAGGACGTCGCCGAGCGGCGCCTGCCCGAGCTGGTCAAGACCCTCTCCGAGAGCGACCCGCACGACGTCGACGTCACCGTCGAACCCGTCGGCGTCGACTCCACGGACGAGATCGGGCACGTGGCCCACGCGTTCGACATGGTGCACAGCGAGGCCGTCCGCCTCGCGGCCGAGCAGGCCCTCCTGCGAGGCAACATCAACGCGATGTTCACCAACCTCTCGCGCCGCAGCCAGGGCCTCATCCAGCGCCAGCTGTCGCTCATCTCCGAGCTGGAGAGCCGCGAGGCGGACCCGGACCAGCTCGCCAGCCTCTTCAAGCTGGACCACCTCGCGACCCGTATGCGCCGCAACGGCGAAAACCTCCTCGTCCTCGCGGGCGAGGACCCGGGCCGCCGCTGGACCAGGCCCGTCCCGCTGGTCGACGTGCTCCGCGCCGCCGCCTCCGAGGTCGAGCAGTACGAGCGCATCGAACTCGCCTCCGTGCCGTCGGCCGAGGTCGCCGGCCGGGTCGTCAACGACCTCGTCCACCTGCTCGCCGAGCTGCTGGAGAACGCCACCTCGTTCTCCAGCCCGCAGACCCGGGTCCGGGTCACCGGTCACGCCCTGCCCGACGGCCGGGTGCTGATCGAGATCCACGACACCGGCATCGGCCTCAGCCCCGACGACCTCGCGGACATCAACGAGCGCCTCGCCAACCCCCCGGTGGTGGACGTCTCCGTCTCCCGCCGGATGGGTCTGTTCGTGGTCGGCCGCCTGTCCCTGCGACACGGCATCCGGATCCAGCTCCGTCCCAGCGACTCGGGCGGCACCACCGCGCTCGTCATGCTCCCGGTGGACGTCACCAACTCCGCCGACCGCCGCGGCGCCGGCCGCCCCGGCGGCCCCAGCAAGCAGCCGCGCGGCGTCGGACCGACCCCCCGCCAGCGCCAGATGCCCGGCCAGGGCCCGGCCGCCGCGCTCCCGCAGGGGCCGGCCGGCGGCGCCCCCGGGCGGCGCCCCCGGCAGCCGTCCGCAGCTCGGCCAGGGCGGCCCCGGCGGCCGTCCCGGCGGTGCCCCCGGCGGCCTGCCGACCCGCCAGGCCGGCCAGTCGCTGCGCGAGAACCCGCCGACCGGCCCCCAGCAGCAGGGCGGCCCCGGCCGCGCTGCCCAGCAGGGGAACCAGCAGCAGGGGCTCCAGCAGCAGGGCAACCCCCAGGGCGGTCCGCAGCAGGGCGGCCCCGGCGGCCGTCCCGGTGCGCCGCTGCCCCGCCGCGGCCAGCAGCCCGAGCAGGGCCAGGGCCAGCAGCCCGGCGCCCGGCGCCCGGCCCAGGAGCGTCCGCGCCCCGGCGCCGAGCTCCCGGACCCGAACGGCCCCCGCCAGGCCGAGCAGCCGCAGCACGGCTGGGCCGACCAGCCCACCCGCGGCGGTCGCCCGGACGCCCGGCAGGACGGGCCCCCGGCCCGTCGCCTGCCGCAGCAGGGCGGCCCGCAGGGCCCCGAGGCGGGCCGCCGGCCCGGCCAGGGCCTGCCGCAGCGCCCGCTGCCGCAGGGCGCCCAGGGCCAGCAGGCCCCCGCGCCGCACGCGCAGGCCGAGCCCGCGCCCGAGGAGACGACGGCGCAGTTCGCCCGCCCGCGGTTCGAGGCCAGCGAGATAGACCCGCGTGACCCGCTCGGCCTCGGGCTGGTCGAGCCGGTGCTGCCGGCCGTGCCGAACCCGGCCCGTCCGGAGCCCGTCCGCCAGGAGCAGGCCGCCCCCCAGCAGGCCCAGCAGCAGTTCCGGCCGGAGCCGATGGCCCTGCCGACCGCGCCCGCCGGCGCCGTCGGCCAGGGTCAGGAGCAGGCCGACTCCCGCTGGTTCCGCGAGGACGGGCGCCCCGCCGGCGACCAGCAGACCAGGGCCCGGCAGTACCAGCCGCAGCGTCCGGGTACCAGCGCGCCCGGCTTCGACGGCCCGCCCGGACCGAGCCAGTCGCCCTACCAGGCCCAGCCCCAGCAGGGCCAGCACCAGCCCCGGCAGCAGCAGGCCCCCCAGGGTCAGCAGGCCACCCAGCAGCAGGCCCAGCAGCAGCAGGGTCAGCAGCCCGGCCAGGGCGACGCGCCGTGGCGCCCGTCGGCCAACGACGAGCGCTGGCGCCGGGCCGAGCAGGTCCGTGAGCCGTCCACCAACGGCATCACGCTCTCCGGCCTCCCCCGGCGGACCCCGCAGGCCAACCTGGTCTCCGGTACCGCCGAGCAGGCCCCGCTGACCGGTCCGCAGGTCTCCCGCGCTCCCGAGGAGGTGCGCGGCCGGCTCACCAACCTGCGGCGCGGCATCCAGCAGGGCCGGCGCGCCGGGGCCGAGCAGACCGGTGGCCAGGGCAATCCCGCGGGTCCCGGCCATGGTGCTCAGCAGGCGGGATTCGATAGTTTCGGGTCCCGCGGGGACGGCAACGAGGCCGGCCGCAACGTGAGCTTCGGCAACGGCGCAGATCATCAGGAGCGTTGAGTTGAGTCAGATGAGCCAGGCCGCACAGAACCTGAACTGGCTGATCACCAATTTCGTGGACAACACCCCCGGGGTGTCCCACACAGTGGTGGTCTCCGCCGACGGGCTTCTGCTCGCCATGTCCGAAGGCTTCCCCCGTGACCGCGCCGACCAGCTCGCCGCCGTCGCATCCGGCCTCACCTCCCTCACCTCCGGCGCCTCCCGCATCTTCGAGGGCGGCGAGGTCAACCAGACCGTCGTCGAGATGGAACGGGGCTTCCTCTTCCTGATGGCCGTCAGCGACGGGTCCTCCCTCGCCGTCCTCGCCTCCCCCGACTCCGACATCGGCCTCGTCGGATACGAGATGGCACTCCTCGTCGACCGCGCCGGCACCGTCCTGACCCCCGCACTGCGCGCCGAACTCCAGGGCAGTCTCCTGCACTGAGCAGAAGTCACCATCCACCTCCACGCCGGGCCCGGCCCGACCGGGCCCGGCGTCCCCACCCTCAGTCAGCGGCCCCCGGGCCCCTGGCACCGCCTCAGCTGAGCATCGTCCCAGCTGGAACCGGCTGCGGACGGCTGCAGCGCAAGGAGGACCCAGATGACCCCGCCCCCGACACCCGCCGGCTCGTACGGCTCCGGGTACGGCAGCGGCTACGGTGGCCAGTCCGACGGCTACGAGCAGCAGCCACTGGTCCGTCCGTACGCGATGACCGGCGGCCGCACCCGGCCCCGGTACCAGCTGGCGATCGAGGCGCTGATCTCGACCACGCCGTCCGCCGAGCGCACCGGAGGGCTGCTCCCCGAGCACGCCCGGATCGTCGGCCTGTGCCGCGAGGTCAAGTCCGTCGCGGAGATCTCCGCACTTGCCGGCGTGCCGCTGGGGGTGGCCCGTATCCTCGTGGCCGACCTCGCCGAGGCCGGTCTTGTCGCCATCCACCAGCCCGCCGCCGCGGGCGAGTCGGGCGGAACGCCCGACGTCACGCTGCTCGAAAGGGTCCTCAGTGGACTTCGCAAGCTCTAACGCGGCCGCCGCGACCCGCGCCACCACCTCCGCGAAGATCGTCGTCGCCGGCGGCTTCGGCGTCGGCAAGACCACCCTCGTCGGCGCCGTCTCCGAGATCAACCCCCTGCGCACCGAAGCCGTCATGACCAGCGCCAGCGCCGGCATCGACGACCTCACCCACACCGCGGGCAAGACGACCACCACCGTCGCCATGGACTTCGGCCGAATCACCCTCGACGAAGACCTCATCCTCTACCTCTTCGGCACCCCCGGCCAGGACCGCTTCTGGTTCATGTGGGACGACCTCGTCCGCGGCGCCATCGGCGCCGTCGTCCTCGTCGACACCCGCCGCCTCGCCGACTGCTTCCCCGCACTCGACTACTTCGAGAACAGCGGCCTGCCCTTCGTCGTCGCACTCAACGGCTTCGAAGGACACCAGCCCCACACCCCCGACGAAGTCCGCGAAGCACTCCAACTCGGCCCCGACACCCCCGTCATCGCCCTCGACGCCCGCCGACGCGACAGCGCCAAAAGCGCCCTCATCACCCTCGTCGAACACGCCCTCCTCGCCCGGCTCCGCTGAGCCGGACGACGTCCCGGATGCCCGCCCACCTGCCCCGGAGGCAGCGGGCGGGCATTTCGGCATCCGGACATGAGCGATGGATAACAGTTCGGTAGGCATTTGGTGATCGACAGTGACCTGCAGTAGCCGGGCAGCGGCACTCAGCGCCAGCATCGCTCCGTTTCGTCCGAGGCTGTCATCAAATGTCCGATTCCAGCGGCGCCGAACCGTCACCAACAGCTGTTTGTCCCGAATCCCTACACGTGCTGAAATTCCAGCTACCCCGAAGACTGTTACGGCAGTTCCGCCCAGCCCCCGGGCCGCTGCCAGGGGTAGCGGTGAATTGATCCATGGCCGCCAGTCGGCCGAGAGGTTGTTGTCGAGTGAGGCGTAAGCAGCCAGTCACCCCGCAGCGGCGCTCCGAGCCCCGCCAGAGCGAGCCGAACGGTGGAGCGACCGAGCCCACCGGGTTCTCCGCGTTCACCCCGACCGAGGACCGGCCGAACGCCGGCCCCGTCGGGCCCGCGGCCGTGCCGGGCGCTTCCGAGCGCAAGCCGGGTGCCAAGCCTGAGCCCGAACCGGAGAGTGCCAAGGAGTCCGGCGGGAGGTACGAGTTCCTCGCCCCGCGCAACTGGCGGGTGCCCACCCGCCTGGTCGCGATCCTGCTGATCCCCGTCGTCATCGGCCTCGTCTTCGGCGGCCTGCGCGTCAACTCGTCCTTCGACGACTACGTCAAGGCCGACCGCGCGGTGAAGACCGCCGAGCTCGCCCGGGCCGCCACCAAGCTGGCCGACGCTCTGGAGAACGAGCGCGACCAGTCGCTGGCACCGCTCCTGCTGAACCAGGACGCCGAGGGCAAGGTCCCCGCCCTGCGGGCGAAGACCGACGCGGCGCTCAAGGGTTACAAGGACGCGTACGCCAAGATCTCCGACGACGCCCTGCTGGCGCACCGCGACGCGGCGTTCCAGGGCCTCCTCGTCTCGCTGCCCCACCTGCGCGACAACGCCTACAAGCCCGAGCTCTTCGCCACCGCGACGCAGGCCGCCTACTCGACCCTGATCGCGCCGCTGATGGCGTACGACAACTCGGTCGGCTTCGGCAGCTCCAGCGTCACCAGCAAGGGCCGGGCGATCTACGCCATCTCGCTGGCCAAGGCCTCCGCCTCGACCCAGCGCGCGCTGATGCTGCACCTGCTGGTCGGCATCCAGGCCGGCTCCACCACCCGCTACGAGAACACCGAGCTCATCCAGCAGCTCCTGGTCTCGGCGAAGCTGGAGCAGGTCTCGATCGCCGAGTTCAACACCGGCAGCGCCCCCGAGGACGCCCGGGTCTACGCCGACGCGCTGGTCACCCAGGCCAACGCCGACGAGCGGGCCGCGCTGCGGATGCCCAACGGCAGCGCGCCGACCGTCCCCGGCCTGCTCGCCATCGGCATGGCCTACAGCCAGAACGCCGCCGAGGGCCAGAGCAAGGGCAAGGCCGCCGCCGACGCGGCCATCGCCGAGGCCGTCGCCGCGGGCCTGGAGCCCAAGCGCTGGGAGCAGGCCACCAGCACCCACATGGCCAGCCTGCAGGCCACCGAGAACCAGCTGCTCGACCAGGTCGTCGCCGACGCCGCGAACCTCAAGTCGCGCGCCCAGACCGACGCCCTGCTCAACTCGGTCATCGTGATCGCCGCACTGGCCCTGGCCGGTCTGCTCACCGGGTTCATCGCCCGCTCGATGATCCTCGGCATGCGCACCCTGAACAGCGCCGCGCTGGAGATCGCCAACCACCGCCTGCCGGACCTGGTCGAGAGGCTCTCCAAGACCGACCCGGACCGGGTGGACACCTCGGTGTCGCCGATCCCGCTGCACGGCAAGGACGAGATCGGCGAGGTCGCCCGCGCCTTCGACCAGGTGCACCGGCAGGCGGTCTCGCTGGCCGCCGAGCAGGCCCTGCTCCGAGGGAACGTCAACGCGATCTTCACCAACCTGTCGCGCCGCAGCCAGGGCCTCATCCAGCGCCAGCTGGCGCTGATCACCGACCTGGAGAACAACGAGGCCGACCCGGACCAGCTGGAGAACCTCTTCAAGCTGGACCACCTCGCGACCCGTATGCGCCGCAACGGTGAGAACCTGCTCGTCCTCGCGGGCGAGGAGGCCGGCCGCCGCTGGAACACCCCGGTGCCGCTGGTCGACGTGCTCCGCGCCGCCTCCTCCGAGGTGGAGCAGTACGAGCGTGTCGAGCTGGCCGGCATCCCGGAGGCCGAGGTCATCGGCGCCGCGGTGACCGACCTCGTCCACCTGCTCGCCGAGCTGCTGGAGAACGCCACCTCGTTCTCCAGCCCGCAGACCCGGGTGCTGGTCAACGCCACCCGCCTGCCGGACGGCCGGGTGCTGGTCGAGATCCACGACAAGGGCATCGGCCTCACCGCCGAGGACTTCGCCGAGATCAACGAGAAGCTGGCCGAGCCGCCCACCGTCGACGCCACCATCTCCCGCCGCATGGGCCTGTTCGTGGTCGGCCGCCTCTCGCAGCGCCACGACATCCGGGTCCAGCTGCGTCCGTCCGGCGAGTCCGCGGGCACCACCTCGCTGGTGATGCTCCCGCAGCACCTGACCGAGATGAACGCACCGGCGGAGCCCGAGGAGCAGTTCACCGTCTCGCGGATCTTCGCCGACCAGGAGCCCGGCCAGGAGGCGTGGTCCGCGGAACTCCAGAGCACCCGCAGCGCCGCCGAACTCGGCTTCGACGACCACCTGACCGGCCGGGGCGGCGCCAGCGGCTTCAGCCCGGCCCTGGAGGCCGTGCAGCGCTCGCAGCGGCTCGACCAGGCCCGCCGCGCGGCCCTGGAGGCCGGCCCGAGCGCCGCCGAGCCGGTGGAGGCCGAGATCGAGGAGGCGCCCTACGGGACGTCCTCCGAGGACTACCAGCAGCAGGAGTACGCCGCCCCGTACGCCGAGGAGCCCTTCCAGGGCGGCCAGGCGTACGACCAGGACCCGTACGGCCGCCCGGTGCAGACCGGCCAGGCCTACGGCGACGGGGGCTACGACGGGTACCAGGGCGACGGCTACCAGGGCGACCAGTACGGCCAGCAGCAGTACGGCCAGCAGTACGCCGAGGCCGGCTACGACGGCGGCTACCAGGGCGACGGCTACGGCCAGCAGTACGGCGGCCAGGACGACCAGTACGGCCAGCAGGAGTTCGACGGCTACCGCGGCGACTCCTACCTGGACGACGTCCGGCAGGCGCGCGAGGAGGCCGCCGGCCACCCGTACGCGCCGGAGCCCGCCGCCCTGCCGCCGGCCGCCCCGGCCGCACCGGCCCCGACACTCGCCTCCGGGCTGCCGCAGCGCCGCCCGGGCCAGCAGCTGGCCGGCGGCGGCGCGGGCCTCGGTGCCCGCGCGATCGGCGACCAGGACGCCGGCGACAAGCCGAACTGGTTCACCGGTGCCAAGGAGGCCACGGTGGACCCCGAGCCGCGCGGCCACGAGGTGTCGGCGCTCGGCGGGTACGGCCCCACCGGCCCCACCGGCCAGCCGAACCCGTCCTGGCAGTCCGCCAACGACGGTGACTGGCAGCGCGCCGAACAGCTGCGCGAGCCGGCCGCCGGCGGGGTGACGCCCTCCGGGCTGCCGCGCCGGGTGCCCAAGCAGAACCTGGTGGCCGGCAATGCCAAGCCGACCCCGCAGGACGGCCCGCAGGTCTCCCGTACGCCGGAGGAGGTTCGTGGCCGGCTGACGAACCTGCGCCGCGGCGTGGAGCAGGGCCGCAGCGCGACGAGTGGCTCCGGTAACACCGGCAGCTTCCGGATCGACCCCGACCAGACCGACCGGTCCGGCAACGGACAGCAGAACCGCAGCACCGATCTCTTCGGCGGCTCGAACCACCAGGAGCGTTGAGTTGAGTCAGATGAGCCAGGCCGCACAGAACCTGAACTGGCTGATCACCAATTTCGTGGACAACACCCCCGGGGTGTCCCACACAGTGGTGGTCTCCGCCGACGGGCTTCTGCTCGCCATGTCCGAAGGCTTCCCCCGTGACCGCGCCGACCAGCTCGCCGCCGTCGCATCCGGCCTCACCTCCCTTACCTCCGGCGCCTCCCGCATCTTCGAGGGCGGCGAGGTCAACCAGACCGTCGTCGAGATGGAACGGGGCTTCCTCTTCCTGATGGCCGTCAGCGACGGGTCCTCCCTCGCCGTCCTCGCCTCCCCCGACTCCGACATCGGCCTCGTCGGATACGAGATGGCACTCCTCGTCGACCGCGCCGGCGCCGTCCTGACCCCCGCGCTGCGCGCCGAACTCCAGGGCAGTCTCCTGCACTGACGGATCGTCGGATACCGTCCTGGTATTCGAAGCACCTCTGCGCCCGTCCCGGGCCCGCGTCAGCGGGCTCGGGTTCGGACGTTGTACGGCCTTCGCACCACCGGCCCCGGACTCGTCCGGGGCTCGCAACGCACCGCCGCACCTTGTGAGGAGAGGATCCGTGAACCCGCCCGACGACCATAGCGGCCAGTACGGCGTTCCGTACCCAGGCACCGGCCACGACGCCTTCGGAGCCCCTGGCGTCGGCCACGGCCAGCAGTACGGCCGGCACCAGCAGCCCGGCCAGGAGTACGGTCAGCAGCCTTACCAGCAGGACCAGTTCGGCCAGAGCTACGGTCAGCAGCCGTACCAGCAGGACCAGTTCGGCCGCCCGCAGGAAGAACGCCAGTACGACCAGCGGCAGTACGGGCAGGAGTACGGCCAGCAGCCGTACGAGCGCCGGCCCGGCGCCTACCCCGCGCCCGAAAGCCCCGGTCACGTCGAGGAGTTCGAGGACGAAGAGGACTCCGGTCCGCTGATCCGTCCGTTCGCGATGACCGGCGGACGCACCCGGCCCCGGTACGAACTCGCCCTGGAGGCACTGGTCTCCGCGAGTGTCGACCCGCAGCGCCTGGCCACCCTGCTCCCCGAGCACCAGCGGATCTGCTCCCTGTGCACGGAGGTCAAGTCCGTCGCCGAGGTGTCGGCGCTGCTCTCCCTGCCCCTGGGAGTGGCCCGCATCCTGGTCGCCGACCTCGCCGAGGCCGGCCTCGTGGCCATCCACCAGCCCGCTTCCGGCGGCGAATCCGGAAACCAGCCCGACGTCACGCTGCTCGAAAGGGTCCTCAGTGGACTTCGCAAGCTCTAACGCGGCCGCCGCGACCCGCGCCACCACCTCCGCGAAGATCGTCGTCGCCGGCGGCTTCGGCGTCGGCAAGACCACCCTCGTCGGCGCCGTCTCCGAGATCAACCCCCTGCGCACCGAAGCCGTCATGACCAGCGCCAGCGCCGGCATCGACGACCTCACCCACACCGCGGGCAAGACGACCACCACCGTCGCCATGGACTTCGGCCGAATCACCCTCGACGAAGACCTCATCCTCTACCTCTTCGGCACCCCCGGCCAGGACCGCTTCTGGTTCATGTGGGACGACCTCGTCCGCGGCGCCATCGGCGCCGTCGTCCTCGTCGACACCCGCCGCCTCGCCGACTGCTTCCCCGCACTCGACTACTTCGAGAACAGCGGCCTGCCCTTCGTCGTCGCACTCAACGGCTTCGAAGGACACCAGCCCCACACCCCCGACGAAGTCCGCGAAGCACTCCAACTCGGCCCCGACACCCCCGTCATCGCCCTCGACGCCCGCCGACGCGACAGCGCCAAAAGCGCCCTCATCACCCTCGTCGAACACGCCCTCCTCGCCCGGCTCCGCTGAGCACCGGGCAGGGCCTGGACGCGACGTGGCCCACGGACCTACCCGGTCCGTGGGCCACTTTCCGATCGTCCGCGGGCCCGGCCGGGCGCGGGCCGCGGCCCGGTCCTCCGGGCGGCGCTCACCCCTGCGGGTCGAGCCCCGCCCGGATCAGACCGTAGGTGTAGGCGTCCTCCAGTGCCCGCCAGGAGGCGGCGATCACGTTGTCCGCGACCCCCACCGTGGACCAGGTCGTGGTGCCGTCGGTGGACTCGATCAGCACCCGGGTCTTGGAGCCGGTACCGTGCTGGCCCTCCAGGATCCGCACCTTGTAGTCCACCAGCTCCATCTTGGCGAGCTGCGGGTAGATCCCTTCGAGCGCCGCGCGCAGGGCCCGGTCCAGGGCGTCGACCGGGCCGTTGCCCTCGCCGGTCGCGATCCGGCGCTCGCCCTTCGCCCAGAGCTTCACGGTGGCCTCGTTGCCGGCGCTCTCGCCCCCGCCGTTGCCGTTGCCGGACTGCTGCTCGCTGATCGTCCGCCAGGACTCCAGGGTGAAGAAGCGCTCCCGGCCGCCGCGCGCCTCGTCGCGCAGCAGCAGCTCGAAGGAGGCGTCCGCGGCCTCGTAGGTGTAGCCGAGGTTCTCCTGCTCCTTGACCTTGGCCACCACCCGGCCGACCAGGTCGCGGTCGGCGGAGAGGTCGTAGCCCAGCTCCTTGCCCTTCAGCTCGACCGAGGCCCGCCCGGCCATGTCGGAGACCAGCATCCGCATGGTGTTGCCGACCCGCTCGGGGTCGATGTGCTGGTAGAGGTCCGGGTCCACCTTGATGGCGGAGGCGTGCAGACCGGCCTTGTGCGCGAAGGCCGAGACGCCGACGTACGGCTGGTGGGTCGAGGGCGCCAGGTTGACCACCTCGGCGATGGCGTGCGAGATCCGGGTCATCTCGGCGAGCCGGCCCTCCGGCAGCACCTTCATGCCGTACTTGATCTCCAGCGCGCCGACCACCGGGAAGAGGTTGGCGTTGCCGACCCGCTCGCCGTAGCCGTTGGCGGTGCACTGCACGTGGGTGGCGCCGGCGTCCACCGCGGCCAGCGAGTTGGCGACCGCGCAGCCGGTGTCGTCCTGGGCGTGGATGCCGAGCCGCGCCCCGGTGCTGGCCAGCACGTCGGCGACGATCTCGTGCACCCCGGCCGGCAGCATCCCGCCGTTGGTGTCGCAGAGCACCACCACGTCGGCGCCGGCGTCGTGCGCGGCGCGCACCACGGCGAGCGCGTAGTCGCGGTTGGCCTTGTAGCCGTCGAAGAAGTGCTCGCAGTCGATGAACACCCGGCGGCCCTGCGAGCGCAGGTAGGACACGCTGTCCCGGACCATCGCCAGGTTCTCGTCCAGCGTGGTGCGCAGGGCCAGCTCGACGTGCCGGTCGTGCGACTTGGCGACCAGGGTGACGACCGGCGCGCCCGAGTTGACCAGGGCGGCCAGCTGCGGGTCGTCGGCGGCGCTGCCGCCGGCCCGGCGGGTGGCGCCGAAGGCGACCAGCTGCGCGTGCTGGAGGTCCAGCTCGGCGGCGGCGCGGGCGAAGAACTCGGTGTCCCGGGGGTTGGCACCGGGCCAGCCGCCCTCGATGAACCCGACGCCGAACTCGTCCAGGTACCGGGCGATGTTCAGCTTGTCGGCCACCGTGAGGTTGATGCCCTCGCGCTGCGCGCCGTCGCGCAGGGTGGTGTCGAAGACGTGGAAGCTGTCGTGGGAATCGCTGCTGGCCTCGGTCATGGCCCTGGTCTCTCCGTTCGGGCTGGGCCCCTCCCGCCCGGAGCCGGGCGGGAGGGGAACTGCTGTTGCCGGATGTCTGGCTCCACTGTCCACCATGCCCGCGCACCACCCGGAGGACCGGACGGCCCCTGGTGGGGGCCCCGGGAGCTCCGGATCCTGTCCCGCGGGCCGGGGGTGGGGCCTGCGGGGCAAAACAAAAGACCCCTCGCGGGTGCGAGAGGTCTGCGCGCGGGTCTGACACCAGGTCGCTCCGCGAAGGGGTACTGCGGAGCGGTCACTGTGGACCGGCGCGCCTGCTGCTAATAATGAGCGCGAGCGAGGACACGTTCGCAGTCTGGCACAGCATCCAGGATGCGGCTGCGGTGTCTCGCCATCCGGGACGGACTCTTCGCCGGCTCAGTGCAGCCGGTCGGTCCGCAGAGCGAATCCGAAGGGTTCCGGCGGCTCCAGCGGCTCAGCGGACGGAACGCTTCGAGGGTACCCAGCCGGGCGCCCCGCCGTGGCGGGGCGCCCGGCACGAGGATCAGACGATCCTGTGCAGCCAGCCGTGGGTGTCCGGCGCCTGGCCGCCCTGGACGGCGAGCAGCGCCTTGCGCAGCTCCAGGGTGATCGGGCCGGGCTCGCCGGCGCCGACCGTCCAGTCGGCGCGGGCCGACTTGACCGAACCGACCGGGGTGATGACCGCGGCGGTGCCGCAGGCGAAGACCTCGGTCAGGGTGCCGTCGGCGTTGCCCTGCTTCCACTCGTCGGTGGAGATCCGGCGCTCCTCGACGGCGTAGCCGAGGTCGGCGGCCATCGCGAGCAGCGAGTCACGGGTGATGCCGGGGAGCAGCGCGCCGGACAGCTCGGGGGTGACGATCTTCGCGTCCTTGCCCTCGCCGAAGACGAAGTACAGGTTCATCCCGCCCATCTCCTCGATCCACCGGTGCTCGGCGGCGTCGAGCCAGACGACCTGGTCGCAGCCCTTCTCGGCGGCCTGGGCCTGGGCGATCAGCGAGGCGGCGTAGTTGCCGGCGCACTTGGCGGTGCCGGTGCCGCCGGGGGCCGCCCGGACGTACTCCTCGGAGAGCCAGACGGAGACGGGCTTGACGCCGCCGGGGAAGTAGGCGCCGGCCGGCGAGGCGATGATCATGAAGAGGTACTCGTTCGCGGGCCGGACACCCAGGCCGACCTCGGTGGCGAACATGAACGGCCGCAGGTACAGGCTCTGCTCGGGCTCGTTCGGGACCCACGCCTGGTCCTGCTGGACGAGCAGCTCGACGGCCTCGACGAAGGCCTCGACCGGCAGCTCGGGCATCGCGAGCCGGCGGGCGGAGGCCTGGAAGCGCTCGGCGTTGGCGGTCGGCCGGAAGGTGGCGATGGAGCCGTCGGCCTGGCGGTACGCCTTGAGGCCCTCGAAGATCGCCTGCCCGTAGTGCAGCGTCATGTTCGCCGGGTCGATCTCCAGCGGCGCGTACGGCGTCAGCTGGGCGTCGTGCCAGCCCCGGCCCTCGGTCCAGCGGATGGTGACCATGTGGTCGGTGAAGACCCGGCCGAAACCGGGGTTGGCCAGCCGGGCCGCTCGCTCCGCGTCGTCCAGCGGGTGGGCGGAGGGCTTGAGGTCGAACGTGATGGGCGCCTGGGTGGGCGTGCTCATGGCTGTCTGTCCTTCACCGTGGGGTTGGTCAGGGCCCTGCCCGCCGGTGTTCGAACACACCACGGCACGGCCCACTGTTGATAGTCGCATCTAGAGGGCCGTGCCGAACAGCTGGCAAACCAGCTGTGAAGGTGTCGCCGGCCCGTCAGCCGGATACTCGGGCGACGAGCGCGTCGCCGACCTGCGAGGTGGAGCGGACGCCGGTGCGCTCGGCCAGGTCGGCGGCCACGGCGGCCTCGACCTTGGCCGCCTCGGCGGTGAAGCCGAGGTGCTCCAGCAGCATGGCGACGGACAGCACGGTGGCGGTCGGGTCGGCCTTGCCCTGGCCGGCGATGTCCGGCGCCGAGCCGTGCACGGGCTCGAACATCGACGGGAAGTCGCCGGACGGGTTGATGTTGCCGCTCGCCGCCAGGCCGATGCCGCCGGTGACGGCGGCGGCCAGGTCGGTGAGGATGTCGCCGAACAGGTTGTCGGTGACGATCACGTCGAAGCGCTCGGGCTGGGTGACGAAGAAGATCGTCGCGGCGTCGACGTGCAGGTAGTCGGTGGTGACCTCGGGGAACTCCTGGCCGACCTGCTGGAAGATCCGGGTCCACAGGTGGCCGGCGTGCACCAGCACGTTGTTCTTGTGGACCAGGGTCAGCTTCTTGCGCGGGCGGGCGTCGGCGCGGCGGTAGGCGTCGCGCACCACGCGCTCGATGCCGTACGCGGTGTTGAGGCTGACCTCGGTGGCCACCTCGTGCTCGGTGCCGGTGCGCAGGGTGCCGCCGTTGCCGACGTACGGGCCCTCGGTGCCCTCGCGGACGACGACGAAGTCGATCTCCGGCTCGCCGGCCAGCGGCGACTTCACACCGGGGAAGAGCTTGCCCGGGCGGAGGTTGATGTGGTGGTCGAAGGCGAAGCGCAGCTTCAGCAGCAGCCCGCGCTCCAGGACGCCGGACGGGACGCTCGGGTCGCCGATGGCGCCGAGCAGGATCGCGTCGTGGCCCTTGAGCTCCTCCAGCACGCTGTCCGGGAGGGTCTCCCCGGTGCGGTGGTAGCGGCGGGCGCCGAGGTCGTACTCGGTCGCCTCCACCTTGACGTCCGCGGGGAGGGCGGCACCCAGGACCTTGAGGCCTTCGGCCACCACTTCCTGGCCGATGCCGTCACCGGGGATCACTGCGAGACGAAGGCTGCGAGACATGTAGGGGACCCTACTCCGGCGTCCACGGGCTGACACCTGATGTCCACTATCCGGACGCGCCGTGTCGCCCGCACAGGTGGGCGGCCCGTCAGCCGAGTTCGACGTCCACCGGGAACGGGCGGTCCAGCTTCAGCACCTTGTGGTGGATCCCCGCCACGCCGTACCCGCCGGTGGCCGGGTCCAGCTCGTACACGTAGACCACGGGGCGGCCCTCGTCGCTCTCCACCCGCCAGAAGTGCGGGATGCCGGCGGCGGCGTACTTGCGGGGCTTGGTGTCGCGGTCCCGCTCCATGGACTCCTCCGAGACCACCTCGACGGCCAGCAGGACATCGGCGGCGAGACAGAAGGTCTGCCTCGGCCCGGTGTCCGAGCGCGCGTCCACCACGAGGAGATCGGGCTCGGGCCGGTTCCGCGCATTCAGTTTCACCGTCATCTCCCGCCACACCTCCCACTCCTCGGGGGCCGCCGCCACCAGTGCGCGCTCCAGGGCGCGGATCGTCCTCATGTGGAACTTCGTCTGAGGACTCACGAACACCAGGCTCCCGTCGATCAGCTGCGTGTGCGGCGGGAGGTCCGGCAGCCGGTCGAGGTCGTCGGCG
Source organism: Kitasatospora herbaricolor (assembly GCF_030813695.1). Taxonomy (NCBI): domain Bacteria; kingdom Bacillati; phylum Actinomycetota; class Actinomycetes; order Kitasatosporales; family Streptomycetaceae; genus Kitasatospora; species Kitasatospora herbaricolor. The sequence continues at coordinate 6,001,563 of NZ_JAUSVA010000002.1, read as the reverse complement.
GTCCAGCCGCCGGCCGGCGGGCGGATCCAGTCGGGGTACGGTTCGGCGCTCATGATTGCTCCCACGCGGCGAGTCTGGCGGGTGTTCTCAGGCTACTGGGCAGGTGCCCGGAAGAAGCCACTCCGACGAGGGAGCGCATGGCCCGGCCGCGCGCGCCCGCCGCCTATGCTCGATCCGATCAGGCCTGGACATTCCTCGCAGAACGGACCACGGCGCGTTGAGCGAGACCTTCACCCCTCGCCGCCGGGAGGCCGCCGCGGCCGGGGTCGCCGCCGTGCTGGCCGCGGGCGCGTACTGCCTGGCGACGGCCGCCCGCGGGACCTACCCGCTCGGTCCGCACGCCCCCGCCCGCGCCGCCCTGGGAGACATCGCCGTCCCGTTCCACGCCCACCTGTGGGACCTGCTGCACGGCAACACCACCGGCGACCTGCTGTTCAACTGGGGCAGCGGCTACGGCACGCCGTTCCTGCCCGACCTCGCCGCCTACCTGCTCAACCCCTTCTCCTGGCTGGTCGGGCTCTTCCCGCGCGCGGACGTCGGCGCGGCCGTGTTCCTGGTCACCGTGCTGAGCATCGCCGCCGCCGCCGCGCTGATGACCCACGCCCTGGGCCGGCTGCACCACGGACCGCCCTGGCTGCGGGCCCTGCTCGCGGTCGGGTACGCGCTCTGCGCCTGGGTGCTGGACGACGGCGCCGCGAACCCGGGGTGGATGTGGGGGCCGGTGGCGCTGCCGCTGCTGCTGCTGGCGGCCGACTGGTGCCTGCACGAACGGCGCTGGGCGGCCGGGGCCGTCTGCGTGGCGGCGGCCTGGGCCGGCAGCCTGCACACCGCCGTGGCGGCCACCCTCACCGCCGGACTGGTGCTGCTGGTCCGCCTGGTGGCCAGCGCCCCGCTGCTGCCGGGGTCCACGCCGCGGGCCTGGGTCCGGGTGACCGGGCGGGCGGTGACCATGACGGCGGCCGGGGCGCTGGTCTCCTCGCCGGTGCTGTTCGTCGCCGTCACCGCCGCGCAGGACGCCCGGCCCGGGCCGCTCACCTCGACCGACGCCTCCCCCGGCCTGCTCGCCCAGCTCTCCCAGCTGCTGCCCGGCGGGCAGGCCGCTCCGCCACTGCCGGACGTCGCGGTCGGGATGCTCGGGCTGCTGCTGGCGGCGAGCCTGCCGTTCAACCCCCGGGTGCGGGCCAGGGAGCGGATCGCCTGGTGCGTGCTGCCCGCGCTGGCGGCGCTGATCCTGCTCCGGCGGCCCGAGGTGCTGCGCTGGCACGGCCTGGCCCTGCCGGTGGCCGGCCCGTACCGGGCGGCCTTCGTGGTCAGCGGACTGCTCGTGCTGGCCGCCTGGGTCTCCCTCTCGCACCGGCCCGGGCCGCTCCCGCTGCTCGGCGGGGCCGGGCTGGTGCTGCTGCTCGCGGTGCTCGCCCACGGCCAGGACGCGCTGCGCACCCCGGACTGGCTGCGGGCGGCGGCCGGCGGCGCGGCCGCGCTGGCCGCGCTGTGGGCGCTGGAGCTGCTGCACGACCGGCCCCGGGCGAGCGGGCTGATCACCCTGGCGCTGGCCGCCGGGGTGCTGGGCGGCGCCGTCTGGTCCGCGTACGCGGCGGGCGGAGCGGCCGGGCGCGAGGTGGCGACGGCGCCGGCCGAGGCCGCCTACCGGGCACTGCGGGCGGCCGGCGACTGGCCGGACGGCCGCGCCGATCCCGGTCCGCACGCGTTCACCGCCAACGACCCGCTGCTGCTGGGCGGTCAGGGCGGCGGGTACGCCTCCGACCAGTTGCCCGCCGCCCTCGCGCAGACCCTGCACGACCTGGGGGCGGGCTGGACCGACTCGGGCCGGCACACCCTGAGCCCGGACGACCCGGTCGGCCGGGCGCTGTTCGGCGTCCGGACGTACCTCGTGGACGGCCCGGCCCCGGACGGTTTCACGGTGGCCCACGCGCCGGCCCCGCCACTGGTCACGGTGCGCCCGCCCGGCCCGGGCGACACCGGCTCGGTCTGGACCCGGCGGGAGACCGTGCTGGGCGGGCCGCTCTACGAGGTACCCGTCCCGGTGCCGGCCGGCGGGCCGCCCGCCGTACCGCACGGCAGCAGCGGCTGGTCGGTGCCGGCCACCCCGCCGGGCCAGGCCGGCACCGTCCTGGCGGCGAGCTGCCCGCCGGGCAGTACGGCGTACTTCCACGCCCTCTGGTTCCACGGCACGGTGTCGGGGCTCGGCAGCACCTTCACCAGTGACGGCGAACAGCCGTACACGGCCGTGGGGGTACGGGTGCTCGGCCCGGTGCCGGCCGACGGCCGGGTGGAGGTGCTGCTGCGCACGTCCACCGCCGGCCAGGTCCCGGCCAGGCCGCTGGGCTGCCTGCGGGCCGGCGCGCTGGACGGGACGCTGGCACGACTGGCGGCGGGTGGCGGCGCGGTGGTGACGGCGGGCGGGCACAGTGTCAGCGCGGTGCTCCCGGCCGGTCCGGCCGGCACCGCGGTGCTGTCGGTGCCGGCCGTCCGGGGCTGGACCTGCTCGGCGGGCGGCGGGCCGTACACCGCGCCGCGGTCCGTGGTCGGTCTGGTCGGCGTGCCGCTGAAGGCCGGGGACTCCCGGCTCACCTGCTCGTTCAGGCAGCCGGGGCTGGCGCCCGGGCTGGTGGTGGGGCTGGCCTCGGCCGGGGTGATCGCACTGGTGGCGGCGACCCACGTACCGCGCCGCCGGCCGGCCAGGTCGGCCCGGGCGACCCGCCGGGCCGGGGCCGCGGCGGCCGGCGGCGCGGCCGGTTCGCCGCCGGCCTGAGGCACCGCCGTCCGCCGGTCCCGGGCCTGGGGCCGCGGGCACCGGCGGACGGCGGGGGCTCAGCCGAGGCCGATGATCTGCGCCCGCTGCCCGTCCGTGTTGAGGTGGTGGACCAGCAGCAGCCTGGTCCGGTCACCGGCGGCCCGGCGGACCTCCAGCACCGCGCCGGGCCGTTCGGGCGCGAGCGCGGCGGCCGGGCCGCCGATCCCGCTGCGGACGTCCAGCGCCGGGTGCAGCACGTCGAGGACGGCGGTCGGCCGGTCGCCGTCCAGCCCGATCGAGGAGTACGCCTGCGCCGGGTCGGGCAGTCCGGGCGCGGCGAGGCCGGTCCAGAGCCCGTAGCGGATCTGCGAGGCGCCCTCGCGGAGTCCGGGCAGCACCGACAGCCGGACCGGCAGCACGACGGTGTCGCTGTCCAGCAGGTCGGTGTCGGTGTCGCCCCAGCGGGCGTTCAGCGGTTGGACGTCCAGCTCCTTGCCGGTCCGCGCGTCGAGCGCCCGGGCCACCAGGACGTCGCTGCCGCGCAGCCGGTCCGCGGAGACCAGGACGTCGGTGGTGCCGTCCCCGTCGGTGTCGATCGAGGCCCGGACGGCGTGCACGCCGACCGGGGTGACGGCGGGCGCCCAGAAGTTCGCGGCCAGGTAGAGCATGCCCCGGCCGAGCTGCTCGGCCGGGCCGGCCGCCACGGCCGGCGCGTCGGTGGCGGCGCCGGCCGCCCGCAGGTCGGCCGACCGGTCGCCCGGGCGGTCGACGCAGATCCCGTCGGCCGGGCAGTCCGGCCAGCGCTCGCCCTCGCCGGCCAGGGCGAAGGCGCTGACCAGGCCGTCGGTGGCGGCGGGTGCGGCGGTGCCGCCCAGGGTCAGCAGGGTGCCGGTCCGCGGCAGCCGGGCCTGGACCTCGGCGCTGAGGCCGGAGGCGGCCCGGGGCGCGGCGAACAGCGGCACCCGCAGCTCCGGCGGGCCGTCCGGGCCGGCCCCGGGCGCGTCGTCGGGGGTGAGCAGCAGCAGGCCGGAGAGTTCGCCCCGGTAGCTCCGGGCGTGCCCGGCCTGGGCGGTGTCGACGGTCGGGTCCGGGACCCGACCCAGCTGCCCGGGGACGCGGAGGGTGACGGTGACCCGGGCGGTGCCGCCCGCCGGGACGGTGATCCGCCCGGGCGCCAGGCCGAAGGAGGCACCGGGCAGTTCGGTGGCGGCCCGGTAGCCGGTCCGGTAGGCCAGCGGCGCGCCGGAGACGTTGCGGACCTCGACCTCACGGGTCAGCTCCAGCGGGCCGCCGACCGGAACCGGGCCGAAGGAGACCCCGACCGCGCCCTCGACGGCGCCCTCCCCCGCCGCGTACGCGACGGCGGGCGTGCGGACGGCGAGGTCGACCCGGGCCCGCCCGGCGCCGGTCCGCTCCGGCCCGTACACCGGGCCGCTGTGATCGTCGCCGGACCAGGTGTCGGTGGCGGTGTTCATCAGCGCGGCCTTGACCTGCTCGACGGTCAGGCCGGGGTGCGCGGAGCGGACCAGCGCGGCGAGGCCCGCCACGTGCGGGGCCGCCATCGAGGTGCCGCCCTCGCGCATGCCGCCGGAGCCGCTTCCGGCCTTCGCCGACCAGATGGTCTCGCCGGGCGCCGCCAGGTCGGGCTTCACCACCCCGGGGACGCCGATGCCGCGCGAGGTGAAGTCGGTGAGGGTGTCGGTGCGCTGCGGCTGCTCCTGGCCGACCACGCCGTGCAGGGTGTTGCCGGGGGTGGCGAGCTGGACGGTGACGGGGCCCTCGGCGGTGGCGGCGCGCAGCCGCTCGCCGTCGGCGCGGGCGAGCAGCACGGCCGGGATCCGGTCGTTGCCGGCGATCTCGGCGAGGTGGTCGTCGACGGCGGCGAACAGCGTGCCGATGGCGCCCGCGTCGGCCGCGTGGTCGGCCCGCGGGCCGGAGCCGCAGGCCCGCTCGGAGTCCTTGGTCTGCCAGCTGAGCACCGCGATCCGCCCGGCCAGCCGGGCCCGGTCGCTCTCGTCGAAGGCCGTGCAGCCGTCCGACTGGTCGACGGGCAGGGCGAGTTCGCCGGTGACCTCCTTGGCCGCCCAGTCCTGGTAGCGGGAGCTCCAGTGCGCCGGGACGACGCCGGCCAGGCGGTCGGGGGCGAGCACCCGCAGGCCGTCCGCGTCGCTGTGCGGGTCGACCGAGGCGGCCACCGTGAGCGCGCGCGGGGCGGTACCGGGGCTGCCGCCGATGCCGTAGACGTCGCCCTCGTTGCCGGCCGAGGCGACCACCACGGTGCCGAGCGCGGAGAGGCGGTCGGCGGCGATCGAGTCGGCGTCGTCGGTGTTGCCGAAGCGGCTGCCCAGCGAGAGGTTGACCACGTCCAGGCGGTCGGTGAGGTCGCCGTCGCCGTCCGGGTCGGCGGCCAGGTCGAGGGCCTGGGTGAGCTGGTCGGTGGAGCCGTCGCAGCCGAACACCCGGATCGCGTACAGCTCGGCGCCGGGGGCGGCGCCGGGGCCGACCCGGAAGCCGGCCGGGTCCAGTCCCGGCCGGTAGGGGCCGGTGTAGGTGCGGCCGTCGGTGCTCACGCCGAGGCCGGCCGCGGTGCCGGCCACATGGGTGCCGTGGCCGTTCAGGGCGCAGTCGATCGGGTTGTCGTCCGGGTGCGGCTGCGGCTGGAACGTCGGGGAGGAGGGGTCGGGGTCGTAGTCGTCGCCGACCAGGTCCTTGCCGCCGGTGACCTTGTGGTTGGGGAAGAGTCCGGCGGGGGCCGGCGCGGCGCCGTCCACGGCCCGGAAGGCCTCCTCGGTGCCGGGGCCGCCGAAGTCGGCGTGGGTGTAGTCGATGCCGCTGTCGATGATGCCGATCCGCACGCCCTGGCCGGTGTCGGGGCGGTCGGCGTCGCCGGAGCCGCCGGGCACGCCGGCCCAGACCGACGGCGCGCCGGTGAGCGGGACGGAGTGGGCGTTGACGCGCTCCTTGCGGGCGACGGGGTGGGCGGCCCGGACGCCGGGCAGCGCGCGCAGGGCGGGCAGCCGGCCGGCCGGCGCGGTGACGGCCAGGCCGGTGAGCAGGGCCTCGGTCCGGTAGAGCTCGTGGGCCTCGGGGACGGCGGCGCGGACGTCGGCGGCCAGCCGGTCCAGGGCGCGGACGGCCTCCCGGCGCTGGCCGGCACCGGCGCGGGCGGCCTCCTGGCGGACCGCCTCGGGGGAGCGCAGGGCGCGCCTGGCCACGGCGGCGGCGCGCTGCCAGGCGGGGGCGGCGGCTTCGGTGCCGAGTTCCAGCAGGACGGTGACCTGCCCGGCGGACAGCTGCCCGGCGGCCCGGGCCGGCGCGCTGCCGGTTGGTGCGCCGACGGGCGCGCCGCCGGCGGACACGGTGCCGGCCAGGGCCGCCGGGTGGGCGCCGAGGGCGGCCACCGGCCCCGCCATCAGGGCCAGGGCGACGCCCAGTCTGCTGAGCGGGCGGCGGACGGATTGCTTGAGCACTGGGCCCTCTCCCCCGGTGGGGGTCTGATCCGCACGCGTGCCGCTGACGTCCGCCCCGTGCGGACGTCGATCTCCCCTCCGGAGGCCTCAAATTACGATCATCGCGCCGGGAGGGCGAGCAACCTCCCTCGTACGGGGGTCACTTGCACTCTCCGGAGTGACAACGCGTCAGGCCATCCGGGTGAGCGGGGCCGGCCGGGACTACCCGAGGTGGCCGGTCTCGCCGCCGTTGTCACGGCGGTCGAGCGCCCGCTGCAGGGCGGCGGAGACCTGGGGGTCGGGCTCGGCCCGGCGCCGGCGACGGGTGGCCGGGCGGGTGGGCGCCTGGGCGGCGCGGTGGTCACGGTGGGTGAGCAGGTCTGCGGTGGGGGGCATACCGGGCTCCTCGGTTCAGTGCACGTGGAAGTGCTGAGGGTGGGGAGGGTTGGTACGCCGAGCAGGGGTCGCCTGCCGTAGCGCGTACGGCACACACGGGCCCACGCGCCCTGACCGGAAGGTAGGAGCCAGGGGTGGCTGACCGTATGGCTCTTTCACGGTACGACGCCCCACCCGTCGCTGTCTGCACAACTACTTGGATTTCCTACTATCTGAGACGGCACCCGCCCGGGCCGGGGGTACGGCTCCGGGCCGGCCCGGCCGGGAACGGCCCCGAACGGCCCTTGAACGGCCGTGGCCCTCCCGTCACGAGGACGGGAGGGCCACGGCGGGCCGCCGGCCGGAGGGCCGGCGCCGGGTCAGCGCAGGTCGACCGAGCGGGCGAACTTGGCGCCGATCTCGGCCGCGATCGCCGACAGGACCTCCTGCGGGATCTGGCTGTCGACGGTGATCGAGGCGAGCGCGCCCTCACCGTCACGGGCGACCTGCATGCCCGCGATGTTGATGCCCGCGTCACCGAGGTGACGGCCGAGGATGCCGACCACGCCGGGGCGGTCCTCGTACTTGAAGAAGGCCATGTGGTCGGTGAGCGCCACGTCCACGTCGAAGGCGTCCACGCCGACGATCTTCTGGATCTGCTTCGGGCCGGACAGCGTGCCCGAGATGGCGATCTCGCCGCCGCCGGAGAGCGTGCCGCGCACGGTGATGACGTTGCGGTGCTCGGGGCTCTCGCTGCTGGTCGTCAGGCGGACCTCCACGCCGCGCTCCTGCGCGAACAGCGGCGCGTTGACGTAGCTGACCGTCTCGGCCACGACGTCCTCGAACACACCCTTGAGCGCGGAGAGTTCGAGCACCTTGACGTCGTGCTGGGTGATCTCGCCGCGGACCTCGACGTCCAGGCGGACGGCGACCTCGCCGGCCAGCGCGGTGAAGATCCGGCCGAGCTTCTCGGCGAGCGGCAGGCCCGGGCGCACGTCCTCGGCGATCACGCCGCCCTGGACGTTGACCGCGTCCGGCACCAGCTCGCCGGCCAGCGCCAGGCGGACCGACTTGGCCACCGCGATGCCGGCCTTCTCCTGCGCCTCGTCGGTGGAGGCGCCCAGGTGCGGGGTGGCGACCACGTTGTCGAAGGCGAACAGCGGGGAGTCGGTGCAGGGCTCCTTGGCGTACACGTCCAGGCCGGCGCCGGCCACCCGGCCGTCGCGCAGGGCGCTGGCGAGCGCGGCCTCGTCCACGATGCCGCCGCGGGCCGCGTTGACGATGCGCACGGTCGGCTTGACCTTGTGCAGCGCCTCGTCGCCGATCAGGCCGATGGTCTCGGGGGTCTTCGGGAGGTGGACGGTGATGAAGTCCGACACCTCCAGCAGCTCCTCCAGGGTCAGCAGCTTGACGCCCATCTGGGCCGCGCGGGCGGCCTGGATGTAGGGGTCGTACGCGACGATCTTCATGCCGAAGGCGGACATCCGCTGGGCGACCAGCACGCCGATCCGGCCGAGGCCGACGACACCGAGCACCTTCTCGGAGAGCTCGACACCGGTGTACTTGTTGCGCTTCCACTCGCCCTGCTTGAGAGCGGCGTTGGCGGGCGCGATGTGCCGGGCGCTGGCGATCAGCAGGCCGCAGGCCAGCTCGGCCGCGGTCACGATGTTGGAGGTCGGCGCGTTGACGACCATCACGCCTGCCTTGGTGGCGGCGGAGACGTCGACGTTGTCGAGGCCGACGCCGGCCCGGGCGACGACCTTCAGCTTCTTCGCCGCGGCGAGCGCCTCGGCGTCCACCTTGGTGGCGCTGCGGATCAGGATCGCGTCCACGTCGGCGATGGCGGTCAGCAGCTCGGTACGGTCCGCGCCGTTGCAGTGGCGGATCTCGAAATCCGGACCGAGGGCGTCAACGGTGGCGGGCGACAGCTCTTCGGCGATCAGTACGACGGCGTTTTTGGAAGTCACAGTGCTCACGACAGTGTGTCCTTAACTGTCCGGTTCTCCCCGGTCCATGGCACGAAGGTGGCGTGACCAGCGGGGGAAGGTGGCATGCCGCGTAGATAGACGCACGACGCTGTGGGCCTGACGCGCACTCGGAAGTGTATCGACGGGCGGAGGGCCGGGCTGCTCCCGTACGGCGAAATCACTCGCACGGGATCAACCAGATGTACAGACGGGGCAGGCCTGGCCCAGGCCTGCCCCGGCGCAGCTGCGCGTCGCGCCCGGCGCGCGCCCCCGTGGGGTGCGCGCCGGGCGCGACGGGAGGCCTACGCCTCTTCCTTGACCCAGCTCATGAGCTTGCGGAGCTTCTTGCCGGTGGTCTCCAGCAGGTGCTCGGAGTCGGCGTTCTTGTACTCGTTGTACTTCGGCAGGCCGGCCTTGTACTCGGCGATCCAGGTGTTGGCGAAGGTGCCGTCCTGGATCTCGGCGAGGACCTTCTTCATCTCGGCCTTGGTGTCGGCGGTGATGATGCGCGGGCCGGTGACGTAGTCGCCCCACTCGGCGGTCTCCGAGATGGACCAGCGCATCTTCTCCAGGCCGCCCTCGTACATGAGGTCGACGATGAGCTTCAGCTCGTGCAGGCACTCGAAGTAGGCGATCTCCGGCTGGTAGCCGGCCTCGACCAGGGTCTCGAAACCGGCCTTGACCAGGGCGGCGGTGCCACCGCAGAGGACGGCCTGCTCACCGAACAGGTCGGTCTCGGTCTCCTCGGTGAAGGTGGTCTTGATGACGCCGGCCTTGGTGGCGCCGATGCCCTTGGCGTACGAGAGCGCCAGGTCGAAGGCCTTGCCGGTGGCGTCCTGCTCGACGGCGACGATCGCGGGGACGCCGCGGCCCTCGACGTACTGGCGGCGGACCAGGTGGCCCGGGCCCTTCGGGGCGACCATGCAGACGTCGACGTCGGCCGGCGGCGTGATGAAGCCGAAGCGGATGTTGAGGCCGTGGCCGAAGAAGAGGGCGTCGCCCGCCTTCAGGTTCGGCTCGATGGCCTCCTTGTACACGTCGCCCTGGATGGGGTCCGGCACCAGGATCATGATGACGTCGGCCTCGGCCGCGGCCTCGGACGGCGACACGACGCGCAGGCCGGCCTCCTCCGCCTTGGCACGGGACTTCGAGCCCTCCAGGAGGCCGACACGGACGTCCACGCCCGAGTCGCGCAGCGACAGCGCGTGGGCGTGGCCCTGGCTGCCGTAGCCGATGACCGCGACCTTGCGGCCCTGGATGATGGACAGGTCGGCGTCGTCTTCGTAGAACAGCTCGGCCACGGGGGCACATCTCCTTGCGTGATGGTGATGCCGGGTGGTGCGGTACCCACGGTACGTGGACCCGGCGGGGGTGTGGGGCGTTGCTTCAGGTGGTGAGACGGGTCGCGTCGCCGGGGCGAGCGCCCGTCACTACGCGCTGCGGTCGAGGGCGCGCAGCGAGCGGTCGGTGATCGAACGGGCGCCGCGCCCGATGGCCACCAGGCCGGACTGCACGAGCTCCTTGATGCCGAAGGGCTCCAGCATCCGGAGCATCGCCTCCAGCTTGTCGGAGCTGCCGGTGGCCTCGATGGTCACCGCATCGGGTGACACGTCGACCGTCTTGGCGCGGAACAGCTGGACGATCTCGACGATCTGCGACCGGGTGTCGTTGTCGGCGCGGACCTTCACCAGGACCAGTTCCCGCTGGATCGCAGCGGACTGGTCGAGTTCGACGATCTTTATCACGTTGACCAGCTTGTTGAGCTGCTTGGTGACCTGCTCCAGCGGGAGGTCCTCGACGTTGACCACGATGGTCATCCGGGAGATGTCCGGGTGCTCGGTCGGGCCGACCGCGAGGGAGTCGATGTTGAATCCCCGACGGGAGAACAGGGCGGCGATGCGGGCGAGCACGCCGGGCTTGTTCTCGACCAGGACGGAGAGGGTGTGCTTGGACATTTCGTAGCTCTCTCTGGTTCTGGTGGTCGGGGGTCAGTCGAGGTCGTCGCCGAAGTCCGGGCGCACGTCCCGGGCGGCGAGGATCTCGTCGTTGCTGGTGCCGGCCGCGACCATCGGCCAGACCATGGCGTCCTGGTGCACGATGAAGTCGATCACGACCGGGCGGTCGTTGATCTCCATCGCCTGCTTGATCACCGCGTCCAGGTCCTCCGGGCGCTCGCAGCGCAGGCCGACGCAGCCCATCGCCTCGGAGAGCAGCACGAAGTCCGGGATCCGGGTGCCCTGGGCCGGTGCGGCGATGCCGTCGTGCTCCGGGCCCGCGTGCAGGACGGTGTTGGAGTAGCGCTGGTTGTAGAAGAGGGTCTGCCACTGGCGGACCATGCCCAGCGAGCCGTTGTTGATGACGGCGACCTTGATCGGGATGTTGTTCAGCGCGCAGGTGACCAGCTCCTGGTTGGTCATCTGGAAGCAGCCGTCGCCGTCGATGGCCCAGACCGTGGCCTCGGGCCGGCCGGCCTTGGCGCCCATCGCCGCCGGGACGGCGTAGCCCATGGTGCCCGCGCCGCCGGAGTTCAGCCAGGTGGCCGGCTTCTCGTAGCTGATGAACTGCGAGGCCCACATCTGGTGCTGCCCGACGCCCGCCGCGTAGATCGCGTCGGAGCCGACCAGCTGCCCGATCCGCTCGATGACCTGCTGCGGGGCGAGCCCGCCGGCCGGGGCGGGCTCGTAGCCCAGCGGGTAGGTGGTCTTCCACTCGTTGAGCTTGACCCACCAGTCGGTGTAGTCGGCCTTGTGGCCGGCGTCGAACTCGGCCTGGACGGCCACGATGAGGTCGGCCAGCACCTCGCGGGCGTCACCGACGATCGGCACGTCCGCCGGGCGGTTCTTGCCGATCTCGGCCGGGTCGATGTCGGCGTGGACGACCTTGGCGTACGGCGCGAAGCTGTCCAGCTTGCCGGTGACCCGGTCGTCGAAGCGCGCGCCGAGGGTGAAGAGCAGGTCCGACTTCTGCAGCGCGGTGACGGCCGGGACGCTGCCGTGCATGCCGGGCATGCCCAGGTGCTGCGGGTGGCTGTCGGGGAACGCGCCGAGCGCCATCAGGGTGGTGACGACGGGGGCGCCGGTCAGCTCGGCGAGGATCCGCAGCTCGGCCGTGGCGTTCGCCTTGAGCACGCCGCCGCCGACGTACAGCACCGGCTTCTTCGCGGAGACCAGCATCTTCGCGGCCTCGCGGATCTGCTTGGCGTGCGGCTTGGTGACCGGGCGGTAGCCGGGCAGCGAGGTCTCCACCGGCCAGCGGAAGGTGGTGGTGGCCTGCAGCGCGTCCTTGGCGATGTCGACCAGGACCGGGCCGGGGCGGCCGGTGGCGGCGATGTGGAAGGCCTCGGCGATCACCCGGGGGATCTCGGCCGGGTCGGTCACCAGGAAGTTGTGCTTGGTGATCGGCATCGTGATGCCGCAGATGTCCGCCTCCTGGAAGGCGTCGGTGCCGATCGCCTTGGAGGCGACCTGGCCGGTGATCGCGACCAGCGGGACGGAGTCCATGTAGGCGTCGGCGATCGGGGTGACCAGGTTGGTCGCACCGGGGCCCGAGGTGGCCATGCAGACGCCGACCCGGCCGGTGGCCTGCGCGTAGCCGGTGGCGGCGTGCCCGGCGCCCTGCTCGTGGCGGACCAGGATGTGACGGACCTTCTGCGAGTCCATCAGCGGGTCGTACGCGGGAAGGATGGCCCCGCCCGGGATCCCGAAGACGGTGTCCGCGCCCACGGCCTCCAGCGAGCGGATGAGCGACTGCGCGCCGGTCATGGTCTCGACAACGTGCTGGGGACCCGGCGCGTGGGCGGCCGGGGTGTCCCCGCGGCGGGGGGATGCGGCGTGCTCAGTCATCTGCCTGTCTCTTCTCGGGTTCTGCCGGCCCCGGTGGTGTGCCCTCCCAGAGGAGAGGGATGCCTGGGTGGGCCGGTCGCCGGCTCTGCCTCAATCGTCCGCCTGTTCCCGTCGGAACGGGAGGTGCGGACCTCATGGTCAGTGGTCTTGCAGTGTTTCAACAGCTGTGCCGCACCGGGTGTCAGTGCAACAAAAAACCCCTCGTGCCCAGGGCATGCGAGGGGTGGCGCGTCGGTCTGTCACGAGCGGGGCGTCTCAGCCCGCTCAGCCGACGCGCCCGCCAAGTACGAGAATTCGGGTGCGCATGGCAACGACCTTCCTCCCGGGCGGTGTCGAGTGTCAAGCGGGTGGGACGGCGGTCTCACCATGCGGACCATGTCCCGGACCGCCCACCGAGCGGCGTTCCGGCAGGTCGGAGGCCACGTGGTGATGTACGACACGCCCCGGTCCGGGCTCCGTCCGGCCACCCGAACGGGCCTCTGCGGCCAGGTACGCGCGGCGGGCCGACAGCGCTCCGAGCGGTCTCGGCAGCGGGTAGACCCGCCGTCCCAGGGCCCGGCGCAGCCGCTGCTCGTCCATCGGCTGCGCGAAGGCGGTGCCCTGCCCCTGCCGGCAGCCCAGCTCCTGCAGCACCACCACCTGGCGCGGCAGGTCCACCCCCTCCGCGGCGGTGACCAGGCCGAGGTCCCGGCCGAGCCGCAAGGCGTGGCCGGCCAGCGCGCGGCTGAGCGCCGACTCGGCGAGGTCCTGGACCAGCGTCCGGTCCAGCTTCAGCGAGTCGAACGGGAGCCGGGCGAACGCGCCCAGCGAGCCGCCGCCGGCGCCGAAGCCCGCGATCGCGGTGGACACCCCGAGCCGGCGCAGCGCGGTCAGCCGCCGGCCCAGCTCGTCCGCCGTCGCGTCCGGGCCGGTCCTGGCCACCTCGATGACCAGCTGCGCGGCCGGCAGGCCGGTGTCCCGCAGCGCGGACGCGATGGTCTCGTACATCCCCGGGGCGCAGAGCCGCTCCGCGGAGAGCCGCACCGACACCGGGACGGCCGCACCCCGTGGGCGCGCCTGGGCGGCCCCGCGCAGGGCGGCGGCGGCCACCACCTCCTGGACCAGCCACCGGGAGAACCGGGTGGCGCCGTCGCCCTGCTCGGCGCTGCGCAGGAACTCCGCCGGGGTGAGCAGCAGGCCCTGCGCCGAGCGCCAGCGGGCCTGCGCCTCGACCGCGGCGACGGCGCCGGTGGTGAGGTCCACCACCGGCTGGTGGAGCAGGGTGAAGCCGCCCTCCCGGACGGCCACCCGCAGCCGCTCCTCCAGCTCGCTGCGGCGCTCCAGGTCGGCCCGCATGCCCGGGGAGTACAGCACCACCCGGCCCTTGCCCTCGGACTTGGCCCGGTACATCGCCAGGTCGGCGTTGCGCATCAGCTCGTCGGTGGCGGCCTTCGGGTCCGCGGCGGCGGCCCGGGACGGCGCCGCGAAGGCGATCCCGATGCTGGCCGCGACGCCCAGCTCGGCGCCGCCGATCCAGTAGGGCTCGGAGAGCGCCGAGCGCAGCCGCTCGGCCAGCTCCTGCACCTGGACCCGGCCCAGCCGCCCGCAGACCAGGGCGGCGAACTCGTCCCCGCCGAAGCGGGCCACCGTGTCGCCGGAGCGCACCACGCTCTGCAGCCGCCGGGCGGCCTGCACCAGCAGTTCGTCGCCGACCTGGTGCCCGGCGGTGTCGTTGACCGCCTTGAAGCCGTCCAGGTCGAGGAAGAGCACCGCGACGGTGGCGCCGTCGGCCGCCCGCTCCCCGCGCGGCCGGCCCTCGGCCCGCTCCGCCGCGGCCCGCTCGCCGAGCGCGGCCCGCACCCGCTGGGCGAACAGGGCCCGGTTGGGCAGGTCGGTGAGCGGGTCGTGGAAGGCGTTGTGCTGCAGCTGGGCCTGGAGTATCACCCGCTCGGTGACGTCCCGGCTGTTGAGGATCAGGCCCTCGCGGTAGCGGTTGACGGTGGACTCCACGTGCAGCCACTCGCCGCTGCCCGAGCGGATCCGGCACTCGACCCGGGCCGAGGGCTCGGGGGATCCGGGGGTGCGGTGGGCCGTGTGCTGGCACTTCACCAGCAGCCGGCGTACCTCCAGCAGCACCCGGTCCACGTCGTCGGGGTGGACCAGGTTGAGCAGGTTCCCGCCGACCAGTTCGGCCGGGTCGCGGTTGTAGACCCGCAGCGCAGCCGGGCTGACGTAGGAGAGCACGCCGTTCGCCCCGGCGATCATGATGACGTCGCTGGAGCCCTGCACCAGGGAGCGGAAGTGCGCCTCCTTCTGGGCGAGTTCCTGCGCCAGCGAGAGGTTGTCCAGCAGCATCACGCCCTGACGCAGGATCAGCGCCAGCCCGACGGTGCAGGCCGCCGAGGCGACCACCCGGTCCAGCGCGTGGCCGCCGAGGGCGTTGTACAGGATGCCCGCCGTGCAGACCGCCGCGGCGACGTACGGCGTGAGCGCGCTGAAGGTGGTCGAGACCCGGCGCAGCGGGGCGCCGGCCGCCGACGGGTGCTCACGGCTGGGCCGGCGCCGGCGCGGCGACCACGGGGCCCAGGCCAGCAGCAGGCTGCCGGCGAACCAGCCGGCGTCCAGGAGTTCGCCGGAGTGGTAGCTGCTGCGCAGTTCGGGCGAGGTGAACAGGGCGTCGCAGACCACGGTGAGGGCCAGGCCCACCATGGCGGTGTGCACGGCCGCCCGGTTGCCGTCCCGGCTGCGGAACCGCAGGCCGACCACCAGGCTGACCAGCAGGATGTCCAGCACCGGGTAGGCCAGGCCGAGGGCGAGGCGCAGCGGGTCGCCGGTCTCGCCCTCGGCCGTGCGTCCGAGGGCCAGGCTCCAGCTGAGCGTGAACAGCGAGCCGGCCACCAGCCAGCCGTCCAGCACCAGGTAGACCCAGCCGGCGGCGGTCCGGGGGCGCTGGGCGAGCACCAGCAGGCCGGTGATGGCCAGCGGGGCGAAGAGCAGGAAGGCGTACTCGGCGAGCGAGTCCTCGGGGAGGGTGGTGCCGAGCACCACCTCGTACCAGCCCCAGGTGCCGTTCCCGAAGGCCACCATGGCGGAGGAGAGGCCGAAGAGCAACCAGGCCTGGCGCAGGTGGCCGCCGACGGTGCAGCCGTGCACCAGGCAGGAGAGGGTGGCGGCCAGGGCCGCGGCGGCGAGGCCGAAGTCACCCATGAAGACGGCGAGCCCGGGCGAGCCCCAGCCGACGGCGGCGCCCAGGGCGTACGCCAGGCAGAGCGCCGCCAGCAGGGCGCCGGGCAGCCGGGGGTTGCGCAGCAGTCCGCGGAGCCGGGCCCGGTGGGACTCGGCGGCCGGTCGGGGACCGGGGATGCGGCCGGTCGGCCGGAACGGGCCGGGGTGCGCGTTCGGGCCCGCGGCCGGATACGCGTCCGGTCCGGCGCAGGGGTACTCGGGGCCGGGGCCCGGTTGCGGGCCCGGTGCGGGGGGAGGACCGTCCTCGGGGGCGTCGGAGCCGGCCGGCCCGGGCAGCACCGCATCGGTGGAGCTCACTGGACATCTCCCCCTCCGGCCCGGGGCCTGGCGGCATCCGGGCGTGGGCCGCGCCGCCGACCGGTGTGGCCATGGGCCACCCGCCGCGCACAGTGACCCGGCACCCCGTCAGGGCGGTGGCCCAGGGTGCCGGCGGCCCTGGGACCGCCGCGCCGCACCGATGTTCCCAACCGGGACACTACACCACTTCCGTCACTCAATGACACGCACACTCCACTTAGAGTAATGGTCGAAGCGTGCGGAAACAGGCCTGTTCCGGGCGGATCCACCCCATTCGGCGGCGGCGCCCGCCCAGGGGCTCACACGGCGCGCACGGGAGCACGGCGGCGGCCGGCCGGCGCTCCCGGCGGCCGTCAGCGCGCCGCCGGGATGAGCGTGTCGGGGAAGAGCCGCAGCCGGTGGGCCATCGCCGCGGCCTCGCCGCGGCCGGTCACGGCCAGCTTCGCCAGGATGTTGGACACGTGCACGCTCGCGGTCTTGGGGGAGATGAACAGTTCCTCGGCGATCTGCCGGTTGGTCCGGCCGAGCGCGAGCAACCGGAGCACGTCCCGCTCACGGGGGGTGAGACCGAGCGCCTCGGCCGTCGCCGACACGCCCGGCGACGGCGCGCCGCCGGGCGTGTCGGCCCCGGCCCGGTCGGCGTCGCCGGCCGGTGCCGGACGCGCCGGGCCTTCGATCGTCGCTCGGTCGAGGCCGGCCCGGTCCGCGAGGTGGCCGATCTCGCCGAGGAGGAAGACGTCCCCCCGGCGGCCGGCCAGCCCGGCGGCCTCCCGGAGCAGTGCGGCGGCCGCGTCCCGGCGACCGGCGGTGGCCTCGGCCCCGGCCGCCCGGAGCAGGGCCAGGGCCAGCGGGTAGGGCAGGCCCGTCCGCCGCAGCGGATCGAGCGCCGCCGTCCAGTGCTCGGGCGTGTCGGCGCCCACCGCGCGGGCCAGCTCGGCGTCCAGCAGCCGGGCCCAGCCGATGTGCAGCGGCACCTTGGGGGTCAGCCCGGCGGCGGCCGCGGCGATCCGCTCCAGGACCGCCGGACGCTCCTGGTCCGCCGCCGGCAGGCCGCGCGAGTCGGCCTCGGCGCCGGCCGCCAGCGCCAGCAGCGGGAGCAGCAGTGCCTCTCCCCCGGCCGGGAGTTCGCCGTCAAGCACCGCGAGCAGCTCCGCCCTGGCGGTCAGCGGCTGCCCGGTGCGGGTGGCGACCTCGACCGCCAGCAGGGCGATCGGCAGGGTGTGCTGGAGCTGGCCCAACCGGTGCGAGGCGCGGGCCTGGGCGAGCAGCCCGGACGCGGCCCGGACGTCCCCGCGCATCAGGGCGAGGTCCGCGCGCAGCCGGTCCAGGAACTCGGCGTGGGTGCCGCTCGGGCGGCCCGTCTCCGAGGCCTCCAGCAGCTCGGCGGCCTCCTGCGGGCGCCCGGTGGCGATCAGCGCCTCGGCCAGGTTGCCGGTGAGGATGGCGCCGGTGTTGCGCAGCAGCCCGGTGCCGCCGGCCGCCTCCAGCCCCTCCCGGGCGTACTCGGCGGCCTCGTACGAGCGGCCCTGCGAGTGCAGCAGGCTGGCCAGGTTGTTGAGCCCGCGCAGCAGCAGGTCGGGGGAGGCGCCAGCCGTCCTGGTGGCGGCGACCGCCTCGGTGAGCAGCGCGACGGCCGCCTCCGGGTCCTTGCCGAGTTCGCTGCGCAGGGTGCCCAGCGTCATCAGGGCGTGCTGCTCGACGTCGCAGGCGCCGACCTGCCGGGCGATCTCCACCGCCCGCTCGGCCAGCTCGATGTGCTGCCGGGTGGGGTTGCTGAGCATCCCGGCGGCGGCGTCCAGGGCCAGCACCTCGGCCTGCACCGCGGACGGCGGCAGGCCCTCGACCAGCCGGCGGGCGTACGCGAGCTCCTCGTCGTGGCCGGGCCGGTTGAGGTGGCCGAGCATCCGGGAGCGGTACATCCGGAACCAGGCGGCGCGGGCCGGGCCGGCCGTCTCGTCCACCAGGTGCAGGGCCCGCTTGGCCAGGCTGAGGCCGCGGTCGCGGTCCCCGCTGCGGCGGGCGGCGACCACAGCCTCGGCCAGCACGTCGACGAGCTGCAGTTGCTCGCAGGTGTTGTCGTGGGTGCCGGGGGCGCAGCCGCACGGCGGGTAGGTCTCGGCCCAGTCGTGGGGGCGAAGGGTGTTCTGCAGCACCTCGGCGGAGACCTGGTCCCAGAGTTCCAGGGCGCGCTCCAGCATCCGCAGCTGCTCGGCGAAGGCGTTGCGGCGGCGGGCCGCCCGGGCGGCGTCCAGCGCGCTCGGCAGGGCCCGGGCGCTGTCGTGCGCGTGGTACCAGTAGTTGGCCAGCCGGGCCGGCCGGACGTCGGGGCCGACCAGCGCGGGCTGTTCCTCCAGCGCGGTGGCGTAGCGGCGGTTGATCCGGTGGCGCTCGCCGGGCAGCAGGTCGTCGGAGACCGCCTCACGGACCAGGGCGTGCCGGAACCGGTAGCCGTCGCCGTCGGTGTCCGGGCGCAGGATGTTGGCGCCGACGGCGGTGCGCAGCGCCTCGATCAGCGCCTCCTCGCCGTCGTCCAGCACGGCGGCGAGCAGCGCGTGCTCGACGTAGGAGCCGCCCTCGGCGGCGATCCTGACCACCCGTTGGGTGTCCTCCGGCAGGGCCTCCACCCGGACCAGCAGGATGTCGCGCAGGGAGTCGGTGAGGCCGGCCGAACAGCCGCTCTGGAAGGAGGTGGCGAGCTCCTCGACGAAGAAAGGGTTGCCCTCGGAGCGGCGGTGGATGCGGTCGACCAGCTCGCGGTCGGGGGCGGCGGTGCCGAGGATGCCGGCCAGTTGCTCGGCCACCTCGCCGCGGACGAAGCGCTCCAGCTCCACGCGCTGGACGGTGCGCAGCCGTTCGAGCTCGACCAGGAAGGGCCGCAGCGGGTGGCGGCGGTGCAGGTCGTCGGTGCGGTAGGTGGCGACGATCAGGACCCGGCTGCGGTGCAGGGTGCGCAGCAGGTAGGCGAGCAGTTCCCGGGTCGAGCGGTCGGACCAGTGCAGGTCCTCCACGGCGAGGACGAGTGTGCGGTCGGCGCCGAGCCGTTCGAAGAGGCGCGCGGTGTGCTCGAAGAGATGGGCCCGGCCGTGCTCGTCGTTGGGTCCGCCGTCGGGTTCGCCGAAGTCGGGGAAGAGCCGGGCGAGATGGCCCTCCATCCCGGCGGCGGCGGCCTCCAGTTCGGGGCCGAGCGAGCGGTGCAGCCGGCGCAGCGCGGTGACCAGCGGCGCGTACGGCAGGCCCTCGGCGCCGATCTCGGGGCAGCTGCCGAGGGTGGTGACCACGGTGCCGGCCCCGCCCGGGCCGACGTTGCAGGCCTGGTCGAGGAACTCCTCCAGCAGGCGGGTCTTGCCGACGCCGGCCTCGCCGCCGATCAGCACGGCCTGCGGGCGGCCCTCGCCGGCCCGGCGCAGCGCGTCCGTCAGGGTGGTGATCTCGGGGTCACGGCCGACGAAGACGGGACTCACCGATATCTGCTGCATGGGCCAGAGCATGCCACAGGGCCCGGCGGCGGGCCGAGTAGTTATTGCGGTCGCCGGGCGGCCCGAGGGGGAGGCGCCGGTGGCGTCCTCCCCCTCGTCCTGCACGGTGGCACCTGTCGTGTGCCGGTCCGTCAGCATCCTTCGGCGCGGGCCGTGCGGGCCGGGCGGGCGACCCGCGGCTCGGCCTGCGGCCGGGCGGCGGTGGTGCGGCGCACCGCTCCGGCGAAGCGGCCGAGCAGGCCGTCGGTGCGGCCGGCCCCGTCGGTCCGGGCGGCCCGGACCATGCGCTCGCGCTCGGCCCTGACCCGCAGTTCCTGGGTCCGCTGCTGGATGAGCTCGTACTCGATCATGGTGTTCCCCTCGGTTGAGGACGCTTCTTCGTCCTGGGAAGAGCCTCCTCCCCCAGGGGGGTGCACCACATCGGCAGCCTGCCGCATCTTCCGGGCCCCGGGGGCCTTAGCCGGGGGTGCCCGGACACGGCGGGAGCCCGTACGCACCCGTGGGAACGGGGTACGTACGGGCTCCGGTGCCTTACCCGGGCCCACCCGGGGGCCCGCCGTCGCCGGCGGGGCCTAAGGGGGCCTTAGGAGGGTGCCTACTGCGCCTCCACGCCGAGGCGCTCCAGGATGAGGTCCTTCACGCGGGCCGCGTCGGCCTGGCCGCGGGTGGCCTTCATGACCGCGCCGACCAGCGCGCCGACCGCGGCGACCTTGCCGTCGCGGATCTTGTCGGCGATGGCGGCGTTGTCGGCGATGGCCTGGTCGACGGCCGCGCCGAGCGCCGAGTCGTCCGAGACGACGGCCAGGCCGCGGGCGGCGACGACCTCGTCCGGCTCGCCCTCGCCGGCCAGCACGGCCTCGATGACCTGGCGGGCCAGCTTGTCGTTGAGCTTGCCCTCGGCGACCAGCGCGGTGACCCGGGCCACCTGCGCCGGGGTGATCGGCTGCTCGGCGAGGTCGGTGCCGGTCTCGTTGGCGCGGCGGGCCAGCTCGCCCATCCACCACTTGCGGGCCTGGTCGGCGGGGGCGCCCGCGGCGATGGTCTCCAGGATCGGCTGGACGGCGCCGGCGTTCAGCACCGACTGCATGTCCTTGTCCGACAGGCCCCACTCGCCCTGCAGGCGGGCCCGGCGGACCCGGGGCAGCTCGGGCAGGGCGGCGCGCAGTTCCTCGACCCAGTCGCGGGCGGGCGCGATCGGCACCAGGTCCGGCTCGGGGAAGTACCGGTAGTCCTCGGCGTTGTCCTTGATCCGGCCGGCCGTGGTGGAGCCGTCCTCCTCGTGGAAGTGCCGGGTCTCCTGGACGATGGTGCCGCCGTCGGTGAGGACGGTGGCGTGCCGCATGATCTCGAAGCGGGCGGCCCGCTCGACGCTGCGCAGCGAGTTGACGTTCTTGGTCTCCGAGCGGGTGCCGAACTTCTCGGTGCCGTTGGGGCGCAGCGACAGGTTGACGTCGCAGCGCATCTGGCCCTTGTCCATCCGGGCCTCGGAGACGCCGAGCGCCTTGATCAGCTCGCGCAGCTCGGCGACGTACGCCTTGGCGACCTCGGGCGCGCGGGCGCCGGCGCCCTCGATCGGCTTGGTGACGATCTCGATCAGCGGGATGCCGGCCCGGTTGTAGTCGAGCAGCGAGTGCGAGGCGCCGTGGATGCGGCCGGTCGCGCCACCGATGTGCGAGGACTTGCCGGTGTCCTCCTCCATGTGGGCGCGCTCGATCTCGACCCGGAAGATCTCGCCGTCCTCCAGCTGCACGTCGAGGTAGCCGTTGAAGGCGATCGGCTCGTCGTACTGCGAGGTCTGGAAGTTCTTCGGCATGTCCGGGTAGAAGTAGTTCTTCCGGGCGAACCGGCACCACTCGGCGATCTCGCAGTTCAGGGCGAGGCCGATCTTGACGGCGGACTCCACGCCGACCGCGTTGACCACCGGCAGCGAGCCGGGCAGGCCGAGGCAGGTCGGGCAGACCTGGCTGTTCGGCTCGGCACCCAGCTCGGTCGAGCACCCGCAGAACATCTTCGTCTTGGTGCCCAGCTCGACGTGGACCTCAAGGCCCATCACCGGGTCGTAGGAGGCGAGTGCGTCGTCGTAGGAGACCAGGTTACTGACGCTCACAGCGTCCCCTTCACTAAAAAAGTCTTCGGAGGTACGGGCCCGGCCCCCGGTGTCGGGGGCCGGGCCCGGGCGGGCCTCTCAGCCCAGCAGTACGTCGTCGTCGCCGAGCTGCTTCAGCTCGCGGATCAGCAGCGCGGCGCCGGTGACCAGGGCCAGGGCGCCGACCACGGCGTTGATCAGCTTCAGGTTGTCGTGCTCGTCCTGGGCCTTCCGGACGTCCTTCGCGATCGAGATCGCACCGAACGCGGTCGTCCCGAGGGAGAGCCAGAGACCGGGCTTCGAGTGCTTGAAACCCTTGGCCTTCGCGATGCTGCTCACAGTGCCGGTGCCTCCTCCAGCAGGGTGTGCCCCCACTTGTCGTTGAGTGCGGCCTCGACGGCGCCGCCCACGCGGTACAGGCGGTCGTCCGCCATCGCGGGTGCGATGATCTGCAGGCCGACCGGGAGATTGTCCTCCGGAGCGAGCCCGCAGGGCAGCGACATGGCCGCGTTGCCCGCGAGGTTGGACGGAATCGTGCACAGGTCGGCCAGGTACATCGCCAGCGGGTCGTCGGCGCGCTCGCCGATCGGGAAGGCCGTGGTCGGGGTGGTCGGGGAGACCAGCACGTCCACGCCGGCGAAGGCCGCGTCGAAGTCCCGCGAGATGAGCGTGCGGACCTTCTGCGCCGAGCCGTAGTAGGCGTCGTAGTAGCCCGAGGAGAGCGCGTAGGTGCCGAGGATGATGCGGCGCTTCACCTCGGGGCCGAAGCCGGCCTCGCGGGTGAGGGCGGTGACGTCCTCGGCAGAGCGGGTGCCGTCGTCGCCGACCCGCAGGCCGTAGCGCATGGCGTCGAAGCGGGCCAGGTTGGAGGAGGCCTCGCTCGGCGCGATCAGGTAGTACGCCGGCATCGCCAGGGTGAAGGACGGGCAGGAGACCTCGACGACCTCGGCGCCCAGCTCGCGCAGCAGCTCCACCGACTCGTTGAAGCGCTGCATCACGCCGGCCTGGTAGCCCTCGCCGGCGAACTCCTTGACCACGCCGATCCGCATGCCGCGCACGTCGCGCAGCTTGGCGGCCTCGACCACGGCCGGCACCGGCGCGTTGATCGAGGTGGAGTCCAGCGGGTCGTACCCGGCGATGGCCTCGTGCAGCAGCGCGGTGTCGAGCACCGTGCGGGCGCAGGGGCCGCCCTGGTCCAGCGAGGAGGAGAAGGCGATCAGGCCGTAGCGCGAGACCGAGCCGTAGGTCGGCTTGACGCCGACCGTGCCGGTGACGGCGCCGGGCTGGCGGATCGAGCCGCCGGTGTCGGTGCCGATCGCCAGCGGCGCCTCGAAGGCGGCCAGCGCCGCGGCCGAGCCGCCGCCGGAGCCGCCGGGGATGCGGGAGAGGTCCCACGGGTTGCCGGTCGGGCCGTAGGCGCTGTTCTCGGTGGAGGACCCCATGGCGAACTCGTCCATGTTGGTCTTGCCGAGGATGACGATGCCGGCGTCCTTCAGACGGCCGGTCAGCGTCGCGTCGTACGGCGGCACCCAGCCTTCGAGGATCTTGGAGCCGGCCGTGGTCGGGACGCCCTTGGTGGTGAAGACGTCCTTGAGCGCGAGCGGGACGCCGGCCAGCGGGCCGAGCTCCTCGCCCTTGGCGCGCTTCGCGTCGACCGCGCGGGCCGCGCTCAGCGCGCCCTCGGTGTCGACGTGCAGGAAGGCGTTGACCCGCTTGTCGACGGCGTCGATCCGGTCCAGGTGCGCCTGGGCCACCTCGACGGCGCTGACGTCGCCCTTGGCGATCGCCGACGCGGTCTCGGCGGCGGTGTAACGGATGAGGTCGGTCATGGGTGTTAGTCCTCCCCCAGGATCTGCGGCACGCGGAATCGCTGCTCCTCGGCGGCCGGCGCGCCGGCCAGGGCCTCTTCCGGGGTGAGCGACGGCCGCACCTCGTCCGCGCGCATGACGTTGGTCAGCGGCAGCGGGTGGGAGGTCGGCGGGACGTCCTGTCCGGCGACCTCGGAAACGCGGGCGACCGCGCCGATGATCACGTCGAGCTGCTCGGCGAAGTGGTCCAGCTCTTCGGCCTGCAACTCAAGACGCGACAGCCGGGCGAGGTGGGCGACCTCCTCGCGCGTGATGCCAGGCATGCAGCGATCCTCAAGGTGAGTTCTGGTGGAGCCGGAGCCGTGTCGACACGGCACCCGGCCGGACGGGAGCCGGCGGCACCGCCGCCCGACCTGACCGTCCTGGTGGTCTGTGGGCCCCATCCTATGGGGCGCCGCCCCGCCACCGGCCACGCGACGGCGTCAGGCCCGGTTCGCCGGCGGCGGGACGGCCGCCGCTATCTCCGCCTGCACCGCCTGGACGGGCTGGCCGACCTGCTGCCAGCGACTCGGCGGCAGCGCCGATGACAGGCCCGCGGCCAGCCCGGAGGCGAGGCCGGCACCCAGCTGCGGGGGCAGCGCCGGCAGCGGCGCGGGCAGCGCGGCGGGCGGCGCCATCCGCTCGACCGGCGGCGCGCCAGTGCGGTGCACCCGCAGCCAGGCGGTGGCCTGCTCGGCCGGCAGCGCCGCCGACACCAGCCAGCCCTGGACGGCGTCCACCCCCATCGAGTGCAGCCGCTCCCAGGTCTCGTCGTCCTCGACGCCCTCGGCCACGACCGTCAGTCCCAGCGAGTGGGCCAGTTCCACGGAGCAGCGCACCACCGCCGCGTCGTGGTCGTCGGCGACCATCCGGGAGACGAAGGAGCGGTCTATCTTCAGCTCGCCGACCGGCAGGCTGCGCAGCCTGACCAGCGAGGAGTACCCGGTGCCGAAGTCGTCCAGGGACATCCCGACGCCGTACTCGCGCAGCTCGGCGAGGGTCTCCGCGGCCAGCCGGGAGTCGTCCAGCAGCAGCCGCTCGGTGATCTCCAGCTGCAGGGCGTGGGCCGGCACGCCGTGCCGGACCAGGTGCCCGGCGACCCGCTGGGCGAAGCCCGGGTTGAGGACGTCGCGCGGCGAGACGTTGACGGCGACCTGGACCTGCAGGCCCTGCCCCCGCCAGAGGGCCAGCTGGCCGACCGCCGACTCCAGCACGTAGTCGGTCAGCCGGGGCATCAGCCCGCTGGACTCGGCCAGCCCGACGAACTCGTCCGGCGAGACCCTGCCCTGGCCGGGCCGCTCCCAGCGCAGCAGCGCCTCCAGGCCCACCACCCGGCCGTCGAATGCCACCTTCGGCTGGTAGTGCAGCTGCACCTCACGGGTCTCCAGGGCGCGGCGGAGATCGCCCAGGAGTCCGATCCGGTACGGCGTGTCGGCGTCCTGGGACTCGTCGTAGCGCTCCACGCCGCTGCGGCCGCGCTGGGCGTGGCCCATCGCCACGTCGGCCCGGCGCAGCAGCGACTCGGCGTCCTGCGCGTGCTCGGGGTAGACGCAGACGCCGGCGCTGGCCTCCAGCACCAGCAGCAGGCCGTCCAGCCGGATCGGGGCGGCCAGCTCGGCGATCAGCGTCTTGGCGACCCGTTCCAGGGTGTCCGGGCAGCCGATGCCGGGCATCAGCACGGCGAACTCGTCGCCGCCCATCCGGGCCACCACCGGCCTGCTGCTGCCGCGCTCGGGCGGCGAGAGGGCGGCGAAGGCGTCGTCGACGGACTCGCCGCCCAGGCCGCTCGGGGCGCCGGGGCGCAGCGCCCGGTGCAGCCGGCGGGCGATGTGCACCAGCAGCCGGTCGCCGGCGGTGTGCCCGAGGGTGTCGTTGAGCGAGCGGAACCGGTCGAGGTCCAGCAGGATGAGCCCGACGCTGTAGTTGTCGCCGTGGTCGGCGATCGCCTCCTGGGTGGCCAGCAGCAGTGCCTGACGGTTCGGCAGATCGGTCAGCGGGTCGGTGAGTTGATCCCGTGCGCGGTCCCGGGCGATCCGCCAGGCCGCGACCAGGACGGCCAGCGGCACCGCGAAGAGCGGCAGCAGCTCGGGCTCGTAGCGGTAGACCAGGACGGCCAGCGGGATCAGCGGCGCCGCCCCGGCCAGCAGCACGCCGAGCAGCAGGACCGCACCCGCCACCCCCTGCGGCGGGCGTGTGGGCGCGCCGCCGGTCGTACGATCCATAAGCCCTGTCCTCCGTCGGGCCCGCCCCGTTTCAGGCCGCCTTACGGTGAGGCACCTCGCCGGCGCCGGCAGCTGCCGGGCATGGAGCGGCCCCGCGGATACCGGCTCAGCCGGTGCCCCCACCCCTGCTGACACTCTGTTGGGCACCAGGGTAAGCCGGGGCCCACCGGAAGGGCAGACTTTCGGGCAACCGGGAATGCCGCACGGATGTGCGCAAGGGCACAGTGACAGAATGCCCGCCGCCGCCGCTGCCGGGCGAAAGTGACGCCCTCTCAGGACGGCGGCGGGCACTGCCGGTCACTGCTCGGCGGGCTGCCCGGGCACCTCGGAGGCCGGCCCGGCCGGCTGCTCGGCCGCGTCCGGGGCCGCCTCGGCGCCGGTCTCCCCCTCGGGGGCGGACGCCTTGGCCCTGCGCCGGGCGGCCGGCTTGGCCGCGGGCTCCGGGGTCTGCGCCTGCTCCGGCAGGCCGAGGTGGGCCCGGGCCGCCTGCGGGCCGCTCTCCAGCAGGACGGCGAACCCGGCGTCGTCCAGCACCGGCAGGCCCAGCTGGACGGCCTTGTCGTACTTGGAGCCCGGGTTGTCGCCGGCCACCACGAAGTCGGTCTTCTTGGACACCGAGCCGGTGACCTTGGCCCCGCGCGAGGTCAGCGCCTCCTTGGCGCCGTCCCGGGTGTGGCCGGCCAGCGTGCCGGTGACCACCAGCGTCAGGCCCTCCAGCGGGCGCGGGCCCTGCTCCTCGGCGGCGGCCTCGGTGAAGACCACCCCGGCGGCCCGCCACTTCTCCAGGATCTCCCGGTGCCAGTCCTCCTCGTACCACTCGCGGATGGCCCGGGCGATGGTCGGTCCGACGCCCTCGGCGGCGGCCAGCTCCTCCTCGGTGGCGGCGAAGATCCGGTCCAGGTCGCGGAACTCGGCGGCCAGCGCCTGGGCGGCGACCGGGCCGACGTGCCGGATCGACAGGCCGTTGACGTACCGCCAGAGCGGGCGGTCCTTGGCCTTGTCGAGGTTCTCCAGCAGCAGGGCGGCCGACTTCTTGGGCTCGCCCTTCAGGTTGGCGAAGAAGGTCATGACCTTCTCCTCGCCCGTCCGGTCGTCCAGCTTGGGCATGCCGGACTTCTGGTCGCGGACCTTGACCTTGATCGGCAGGAGCTGCTCCAGGGTCAGGCCGAAGATGTCGCCCTCGTTGCCGACCGGCGCCTCGGCGGGCTCCAGCGGCTGGGTGAGCGCCGTCGCGGCGACGTAGCCGAGGCCGTCGACGTCCAGCGACTCGCGGCCGCCCAGGTAGGCGATCCGCTCCCGGACCTGGGCCGGGCAGAACCGGGCGTTGGGGCAGCGCAGGTCGATGTCGCCCTCGGACATCGGGCGCAGTTCGGTGCCGCACTCGTGGCAGTGCGAGGGCATCACGAACTCCTGCTCGGTGCCGTCGCGCAGGTCCTCCACCGGGCCGAGGATCTCGGGGATGACGTCCCCCGCCTTGCGCAGCACCACGGTGTCGCCGAGCAGCACGCCCTTGGCCTTCACCACCTGCTGGTTGTGCAGCGTCGCGTACTGGACCATCGAGCCGGCCACCTTCACCGGCTCGGCGAGCACCGCGAACGGGGTGGCGCGGCCGGTGCGGCCGATGCCGACCTGAATCCGGGCCAGCTTGGCGGTGACCTCCTCCGGCGGGTACTTCCAGGCGATCGCCCAGCGCGGCGACTTGGACGTGGAGCCGAGCCGGCCCTGCAGGGCGATCTCGTCCACCTTGACGACCACACCGTCGATCTCGTGCTCGACCGAGTGCCGCTGCTCGCCGTACTGGCCGATGAACGCCCGGACCTCCTCCAGCGTCCCGACCACCCGGTTGTGCCGGGCGGTGGGCAGGCCCCAGCCCTCCAGCAGCCGGTAGGCGTGCGACTGGCAGTCGATGTCGAAGCCCACCCGGGCGCCGATGCCGTGCACCACCATGTGCAGCGGCCGCGCGGCGGTGACCAGCGGGTCCTTCTGGCGCAGCGATCCGGCGGCGGCGTTGCGCGGGTTGGCGAAGAGCTTCACCATGGCGTGCGGGCGCCGGCCCTCCTTGGCGCGCTCCTCGTTCTCCAGCCGGCGGCGCTCGTTCTCCGCCGCGAAGGAGGCGTTGAGCTCGGCGAAGGCCTCGGTCGGCAGGTACACCTCGCCGCGGATCTCGACCAGCTCGGGGATGTCCTCGCCGGCGAGCTGGTGCGGGATCTCCTTGATGGTGCGGACGTTGGCGGTGATGTCCTCGCCGACCCGGCCGGTGCCGCGGGTGGCGGCCAGCACCAGCCGGCCGTGCTCGTAGGTGAGGTTGACGGCCAGGCCGTCGACCTTGAGCTCGCACAGGTAGTGGTAGTCGAGGCCGTCCAGCTCGCGGGCCACCCGCTCGGCCCAGCCGGACAGTTCCTCGTCGTCCATCGCGTTGTCCAGGCTGAGCAGCCGCTCCCGGTGCTCGACCTTGGTGAAGCCCTCGGCGGCGCCGCCGCCGACCTTCTGCGAGGGCGAGTCGGGGGTGACCAGCGCGGGGTGCTCCCCCTCCAGTGCCTCCAGCTCGCGCATCAGGGCGTCGAACTCGGCGTCGCTGACGACGGGCGCGTCCTGCTCGTAGTACCGGGTGCGGTGGTCCTCGATCTCGGCCGCCAGTTCGGCGTGCCGCCTGCGCACCTCCGGCGGGATCTCCTCCCAGCCCTCGACAGCCACCACTGCAAGCCTCCTACCGTCTCACTCCGGATTGTCCACCAGGCTCCGCGCCGCCCTCACGCTGTGTGACAGCGCGGTGCGCGCGTACGCGGGGCTCGCCCCCGCCAGCCCGCAGGACGGTGTCACCAGCACCTGGCGGCCCAGGAGTTCCGGGGCCAGCCCGAGCCTGCGCCACAACGTCCTGACACCCTGGACACTACCGGCAGGGTCTGACACTCCCGCTGATTGAGCGGCCGCCCGGGGCCGGGCGCCGGGCGGCGCGGGCACCGCGGCCGGCTCGGTGGACGGCACCACGCCGGCCAGGATCCGGGTGCCGGCCTCGATCGCCTCGCCCAGGTCCTCGTCCTCACGCTCCGTCAGGAACGAGAAGTCCAGCGAGACTCCGGCCGCGCCCGCCCGGCGCAGCAGCGGGATCGGCACCTGCGGGGCGCAGCAGTGCACCACCACCGGGACGTCCAGCCGGGAGATCACCCCGCGCAGCAGCTCCTCGGCGACCTGCCGGTCGACCGAGCGCAGCCGCTGGAAGCCGCTCGCCGTCTTCACGCCGCCGGCCAGCACGGCGGGCAGCGAGGGCTCGTCGAGCTGCAGGACGACCTGCGCGCCGGGCACCCGGCGGCGGACGTCCTCCAGGTGGCGGCGCAGGCCTTCGGTGAGGGAGTCGGCGATGCCCCGGCAGGCGCCGCGGTCACGGAGCGCCTTCTCGCCGTTGCGCAGCTCGATCGAGGCGGCCAGCGTCCAGGGGCCCACCGCCTGCACCTTGAGCGCGCCCCGGTGCCCCTGGGTGAACTCCTCCAGGGCG
The DNA here is from genome assembly GCF_030813695.1 of Kitasatospora herbaricolor. Taxonomy (NCBI): domain Bacteria; kingdom Bacillati; phylum Actinomycetota; class Actinomycetes; order Kitasatosporales; family Streptomycetaceae; genus Kitasatospora; species Kitasatospora herbaricolor. The sequence continues at coordinate 5,972,529 of NZ_JAUSVA010000002.1, read as the reverse complement.
TCCAGGTCCTCGCCCAGCCAGGAGTGGGCCCGCCGGGTGTCGCGCCCGGGGCGGTCGGCGAACCGCCAGCCGCTCGGCTCGGTCTGCGCGAACAGCTCGACCAGCAGACCCGCCCCGCGTCCGATCATGTCGGCGCCGGGCCCGCGGGCGGGCAGCTCCGGCAGGAACGGGAGGTGCTCCAGGGCGCCGACCGACGTCCTGGCGGCCTCCCGGGCGTCGGTGCCGGGCATCGAGCCGACGCCGGTGGCGGCGCCGTACAGCTCCGGGAAGGCCTGCGGGTCGAGGGGTGCGTCTTCGCTGCTCACCCCGCGAAGCCTACGGCGTCCGGGCCCCGGCCGGGCCCGGACCCGGCGGCCCGGCAGGGCCCCGGCGGTGTCAGCGGCCGGGGCGGACGGTGATCTCGGTGATCTCGGCGTCGCGCGGCAGGTCGAGCGCGGTCAGCACGGCCTTGGCCACCGACTCCGGGTCGATCCAGCGCTCGGGCTCGTACTCCTTGCCCTCCTGCTGGTGCACCTTGACCTGCATCATGGTGGCGGTGCGGCCGGGGTACACCGAGGTGACCCGGACGCCGTTGCCGTGCTCCTCGGCGCGCAGCGCGTCGGCGAGCGCCCGCAGGCCGAACTTGCTGGCCGCGTAGCCGCCCCAGTTGGCGTGCGCGGTCAGGCCGGCGCCGGAGTTGACGAAGACCACGTGGCCGCGGACCAGCCGCACCGAGGGGAGCACCAGCCGGGTCAGCTCGGCCGGGGCGACCAGGTTGACGTTCAGCTGCTCCTGCCAGGCCTTGACCGGGAGGTCCCCGATCTCACCCAGCTGGACGACGCCCGCGATGTGCAGCAGGGAGTCGATCTCGACCGGGAGCTCCTGCTGACCGAGGGTCCAGGAGAGCTTGGCCGGGTCGGCGAGGTCGGCGACCAGGGTCCGGGCGGTGGGGAAGCGCTCGCGCAGCTCGGCGGCCCGCCGGGCGTTGCGGGCGAACAGCCAGAGGTTCTCGCCGCGCTCGGCGAGCCGCTCGGCGACGACGGCGCCGATGCCGGATCCGGCGCCGGTGATCAGATGATTTCCCATGATCGGGGTCGCTCTCAGTCGCGGGCTTCGAGGTGGGTGAACACCTCGGCCGGGTCGGCGGTGAAGGTGATCAGCTCGGCCAGCGGCCGGGGCAGGAAGCCCTCCTGGTCCATCCGCTGCAGTTGCAGGCGCAGGCCCTCGTAGAAGCCGTCGGTGTCGAGCACCACGACCGGCTTGTCGTGCAGGGCGTGCTTCTTCAGCTCCAGCACCTCGGTGACCTCGTCCAGCGTGCCGAGACCGCCGACCAGCACCACCACGGCGTCCGCCCGGGCCAGCAGCTGGGCCTTGCGCTCGGCCAGGTCACGGGTGGTGACCAGTTCGTCCGCGCCCTCGTAGGCCTTGTGGGCGAGCATCTCGACGGAGATGCCGACCAGCCGGCCGCCGGCCTCCTTGACGCCGTCGGCGAGCAGGCCCATCAGGCCGGCGTGCGAGCCCCCCCAGACCAGGGTGTGGCCGCGCCCACCGAGCAGCCGGGCGAACTCGGCGGCCGGCTCGGTGTAGCGCTCGTCGAGCGAGAACGCGGAGCAGAAGACGGTGATGTTCATGGTTCCCCAGGTCCGCCGCGGCCGCGGGGCCGCGATCTTGGTGGTTCAGGGCCGTACCGGGCGCCGGCCGGGGCCGCGCCGGACCGGCTCAGGCGTTGACGACCCGCCGCTCGGTGGCCGCGATGGTGGCCGAGCCGACCACCCGGGTGCCGTCGTACAGCACCACGGCCTGGCCGGGGGCGATGCCCCGGGCGGGGGTGTCCAGCTCGACCCGCAGCTCGCCGTCGACGACGGCCGCGCTCACCGGCACCTCCTCGCCGTGGGCGCGCAGCTGGGCGGTGTAGCGGCCGTCGGCGGCGGGCACGCCGGAGCACCAGCGGGGGCGGATCGCGGTGAGCGACAGCACGTCCAGGCCCTCGACCGGGCCGACCGTGACGGTGTTGTCCACCGGCGAGATGTCCAGCACGTAGCGCGGCTTGCCGTCGGCGGCGGGCCGCCCGATCCGCAGGCCCTTGCGCTGGCCGATGGTGAAGCCGTAGGCGCCGTCGTGCTCGCCGAGCTTGGTGCCGTCCGCGTCGACGATGTCGCCGGTGGCGGTGCCGAGGTGCTTGGCGAGGAAGCCCTGGGTGTCGCCGTCGGCGATGAAGCAGATGTCGTGGCTGTCGGGCTTCTTCGCGACGGCCAGGCCCCGGCGCTCGGCCTCCTCGCGGATGACGTCCTTGGTGGTGTCGCCGAGCGGGAAGAGCGAGTGGGCGAGCTGGTCGGCGTCGAGCACGCCGAGGACGTAGCTCTGGTCCTTGGCCGCGTCGACGGCGCGGTGCAACTCGCGCTCGCCGGTGGGCAGGTCGACGATCCGGGCGTAGTGGCCGGTGCAGACGGCGTCGAAGCCGAGCGCGATCGCCTTGTCCAGCAGCGCCGCGAACTTGATCTTCTCGTTGCAGCGCAGGCAGGGGTTGGGGGTGCGGCCGGCCGCGTACTCGGCGACGAAGTCGTCGATCACGTCCTCGCGGAAGCGCTCGGCGAGGTCCCAGACGTAGAACGGGATGCCGATCACGTCGGCGGCCCGGCGGGCGTCCCGGGAGTCCTCGATGGTGCAGCAGCCGCGCGCGCCGGTCCGGAAGGACTGCGGGTTGGCGGAGAGCGCGAGGTGCACGCCGGTCACCTCGTGGCCGGCCTCGGCGGCGCGGGCGGCGGCGACGGCGGAGTCGACGCCGCCGGACATCGCGGCCAGCACGCGCAGGCGGCGGCCGCCCGCCGCGTCGATCGGGCTCGGACCAGTGGGGGCACCCGGGAATTCAGTCATGATGCCTCCAAGAGTACGGGGTGCTCCTCGCCGCCCCGACGGCAATGACCGCGGGCCGGCCCGGGCGCCGGGGGGGCGGGCGGGTGCCGTGTGCCCGGCGTCACGTCCGGCGCCGTACGGCGGGGCAGCGGCCGGGCCGGCGGAGGGCTCAGCGGCGGGCGGCCGCCGCGACCCCGGCGTTGCGGGCCCGCAGGACGGCCGGGCCGATCGCCGCGGCGAGCGCCTCGACGTCCGCCCGGGTGGAGGTGTGGCCGAGCGAGAACCGCAGCGAGGCCCTGGCCAGCAGCGGGTCGGCGCCCATCGCCAGCAGCACGTGGCTGGGCTGCGGCACCCCGGCCGAGCAGGCCGAGCCGGTGGAGCACTCGATGCCCTGGGCGTCGAGCAGCATCAGCAGGGCGTCGCCCTCGCAGCCGGGGAAGGAGAAGTGCGCGTTGGCGGGCAGCCGGCCGGCGGGGGCCGGGTCGCCGTTCAGCACGGCGTCGGGCACCGCGGCGAGCACCTCGTCGACCAGTTCGTCGCGCAGCGCGGCGACGGTCGCGGCGTGCTCGGCCCGGCGCCCGACCGCGACCCGGGCGGCGGCGGCGAAGCCGGCCGCGGCGGGGGCGTCCAGGGTGCCGGAGCGGACGTCCCGCTCCTGGCCGCCGCCGTGCAGCAGCGGGACGGGGGTGGCGCCGCGGGAGAGCAGCAGCGCGCCGATCCCGTACGGGCCGCCGATCTTGTGGCCGGTGACGGTGAGCGCGGTCAGGCCGGACTCGGCGAAGGAGACCGGCACCTGGCCGAGCGCCTGCACCGCGTCGGCGTGCATCGGGATGCCGTACTCGCGTGCGACGGCCGCGAGTTCGACGACCGGCTGGACGGTGCCGACCTCGTTGTTGGCCCACATCACGGTGACCAGCGCCACCGAGCCGGGGTCGGCCTCGATCGCCTCGCGCAGCGCCGCCGGATGCACCCGGCCGTAGGCGTCCACCGGCAGGTACTCGACCCGGGCGCCCTCGTGCTCGGCGAGCCAGTGGACGGCGTCCAGCACCGCGTGGTGCTCGACCGGGCTGCTCAGCACCCGGGTGCGGGCCGGGTCGGCGCCGCGGCGGGCCCAGTAGAGGCCCTTCACCGCGAGGTTGTCGGACTCGGTGCCGCCACCGGTGAGAACGATCTCGCTCGGCCGGGCGCCCAGCGCCTCCGCCAGCGACTCCCGGGACTCCTCGACCACGCGGCGGGCGCGCCGGCCGGCCGCGTGCAGGGAGGAGGCGTTGCCGACGACACCGAGGTGCGCCGTCATCGCGGCGATCGCCTCGGGCAGCATCGGCGTGGTCGCCGCATGGTCCAGGTATGGCATAACCCGTCGATTGTAGAGGGCCGCCGGGTCACGATTCGGCCATTGCACCCTCTGCAACGCGTCGTTAGCCTGGCGCAACAACCGGACCGTCCGAGAACCGGGACGGGCCGGGCCACGGCCGCCGGCCGGACCACGGGCCCAACTCCCGGCGGAGCAACGCCCGGACGGCCGGCCGGGCCCGCCGGCCGCACATCCGCGGCCCCGCGTCCGGCCAGCACCCTCGGCCGGCCCGCCCGGCCCGCAGAACCCTTCAGCAGGAACAGCCCAGCACGACGCTCCGGGGGGCGCCATGTCACAGTCGGTCGACCGCGCACTGACCATCCTGGCCTCGCTCGGCGACGGCCCGGCCTCGCTGGAGCAGGCCGCCGCCTCCATCGACGTGCACAAGTCGACCGCCCTGCGGCTGCTGCGCACGCTGGAGTCGCACGGCTTCGTGCACCGGCAGTCCGACCACCGCTACCGGCTGGGCGGCCGGCTGATCTCGCTCGCCCAGCAGGCCCTGGAGGAGGTCGACGTCCGCCAGGTGGCCGCGCCCTACCTGGCCTCCCTCAACGAGCGGTACGGCCACACCGTGCACCTCGCGGTGCTGGAGGGCGGCGAGGTGGTCTACCTGGACAAGGTGGAGAGCCGATACCCCGTCAGCCCCGGCTCCTGGCTGGGCCCGGCGTCCCGGATCGGGCGCCGGGTGCCGGCCAGCGCGACGGCGCTGGGCCGGGTGCTGCTGGCCGACCTGCCCGAGGACCAGCTGACGGCGCTGCCGGTGACCCGGGAGTTCGAGGCCCGGGCCGCGCGGCGCCCGGCCGCCGGGGCCCCGCGCGGCGACAAGCAGCACTCGGAGGAGCTGCTGGCCGACCTGGCGGCCGTCCGGCGGCTCGGCTGGGCGATGGACCGCGGCGAGAACAAGGAGGCGGTCACCAGCGTGGCCGCGCCGATCTCCGGCAGCGGCGGGCGGGCCGTCGCGGCCTGCGCCATCTCCGCCCCGGCCGACGTCGCCCCGGCCACCGTGCTCACCCGGCTGCTGCCCGAACTGCTCTGCACGGTCGAGGCGATCTCGCTGGCGTACGGCGGCTCCCCTACTCCTCGCTGGTGCGAGAACCGTTGCGGTGCCAAGCACGAGGTGCCCGCCAGCCGAACTTGAGCGCGAACATCCGCAGCAGGAAGGCGGTCAGCGCGGCGGTCGTCCCGGTGGCCGCCGTCAGGTGGTCGACGGCGATCAGGACGGCGGTCGTCGCCGAGCCGATCAGCGCGGGCACCGCGTAGATCTCGCGGTCCCAGCGCAGCAGCGACGGGATCTCCTGCGCCAGCACGTCACGCATCACCCCGCCGCCGGCCGCGGTGACCATCCCGAGCGCCACCGAGGCGACCGAGCCGAGGCCGTAGTCGTGCGCCTTCGCGGTGCCGGTGACGCAGAACAGGCCGAGCCCCAGCGCGTCGAGGGTCTGCACGCTGCGGTTGATCCGCTCCACCTGCGGGTGCAGGAAGAACACCACCAGGCCGGCGGCCAGCGGGGTGGAGAAGTACCCGAGGTTGCTGAACGCGGCCACCGGCGTCGCGCCGATCACCAGGTCGCGCATCACCCCGCCGCCGAGCGCCGTGACCTCCGCCAGGACGCAGATGCCGAAGATGTCCATGTTCTTGCGCACGGCCAGCAGGCCGCCGGACAGGGCGAAGACGAAGATGCCGACCAGGTCAAGGGTCTGCTGCACGTCGGTGGGGAAGATCTGCGAGGTCACCGCACCAGTCTCCACCGCGCCGGACGCCATCCGGACCGCGGGCCTCCGGATCGGCCGCCGGGTCGCCGGGAGGCCCTCGCGCCGGGGCGGCAGCGCCTAGCGTGGTGCCATGACACTGAACTGGGAACAGGTGGTCGTCGACGCGAAGGACCCGGTGGAGCTGGGGCGCTGGTGGGCGCGGGCGCTCGGCTGGGTGACCGTCGACGACGATCCGGACGAGTACGAGATCCGCTCCGCGCCGGACCGGCTGCCGAGTCTGCTCTTCATCCGGGTGGACGACCCCCGGGTGGTGAAGAACCGGCTCCACCTGGACTTCCGCCCGGACACCGGGCAGGCCGCCGAGGTGGAGCGGCTGCTGGCGCTCGGTGCCCGGCTCGCCGACGTGGGCCAGGGCGAGCGGTCCTGGACGGTGCTGGCGGACCCGGAGGGCAACGAGTTCTGCGTGCTGAGCGCCCGTAACTGATCCCCCTGGGCGACGCCCGGGCACGGAAGGCGGTGCGGCCCCGACCGGGTGGTCGGGGCCGCACCGCCTTCCCACGCCCGGAGACCGCCGGGCGGGGCCGTTCAGCCGGCCGTCAGGGTCTTCGTCTGCTCCGGGGTGTTCTCCGGGAAGTGGCAGGCGACCTGGTGGCCCGTCTTGAGCGCGACCAGCGGCGGCTCCTGGGAGGCGCAGACGTCCTGGGCCTTCCAGCAGCGGGTCCGGAAGCGGCAGCCGCTCGGCGGGTTGATCGGGGAGGGGACGTCGCCGGTGAGGCGGATCCGCTCGCGCTGCTCCTTGCGCCGGGGGTCGGGCACCGGCACGGCCGACATCAGGGCCGTGGTGTAGGGGTGCATCGGCGTCTTGTAGAGCGAGTCCCGATCGGCGATCTCGACGATCTTGCCGAGGTACATCACCGCGACCCGGTCCGAGACGTGCCGGACCACCGAGAGGTCGTGCGCGATGATCAGGTAGGTGAGGCCGAGCTCCTTCTGGAGGTCGTCCAGCAGGTTCACCACCTGGGCCTGGATGGAGACGTCCAGGGCCGAGACCGGCTCGTCCGCGACGATCATCTTCGGCCGCAGCGCGAGCGCGCGGGCGATGCCGATGCGCTGGCGCTGGCCGCCGGAGAACTCGTGCGGGTAGCGGTTGTAGTGCTCCGGGCTGAGGCCGCAGAGTTCGAGCAGCTCCTGGACGGCCTTCTTGGTGCCGCCCTCGCTCTTCACGTTCTGCAGCCGGAACGGCGCGCCGACGATGGTGCCGACGGTGTGCCGCGGGTTCAGCGAGGAGTACGGGTCCTGGAAGATCATCTGGATGTCGCGGCGCAGCGGCCGCATCGCCCCGGTGCCCAGGTGGGTGATGTCGGTGCCCTCGAACTCGACGGTGCCGGAGGTCGGCTCGTCGAGCCGGGTGACCAGCCGGCCCATCGTGGACTTGCCGCAGCCGGACTCGCCGACCACGCCGAGGGTCTCCCCCGGGTTGACGGTGAAGTCGATGCCGTCGACCGCGCGCACCGCGCCGGACTGGCGCCGCAGCAGGCCCTTGGTGATCGGGAAGTGCCTGGTGAGCCCGGTGACCCTGAGCAGCGGTTCGCGGTCGGAGGCGGGCGCCGGTGACGGGATCGCCGCTACCTGAGTGTCCGTCATGAGGTCTCTCCTGAGGGGTGGTACGTGCTCACAGCCGGGGCGCGATCTCGTCGGTGAAGATCCGGTGCCGTTCGGCGGCCGGGATGTGGCAGGCCGCGCGGTGGCCGGGGGAGGCCTCCGCGAGCACCGGCACCTCGGTCGTCGAACGTCCGCCGGTGAGGCCGGCGTACGGGCAGCGCGGGTGGAAGGCGCAGCCGCTGGGCACGTTGATCAGGCTGGGCGGGGTGCCCTTGACCGGGATCAGCCGCTCCTGGAGCTCGCGGTCCAGGCGCGGCATCGAGCCCAGCAGGCCCCAGGTGTAGGGGTGCTCGGGGCTGTCGAAGAGGGTCCCGGCGGGGCCGTGCTCGATGCACTTGCCGCCGTACATGACCAGGATGTCGTCGGCGAGTTCGGCGACCACCCCGAGGTCGTGGGTGATGATGATGACGGCCGAGCCGAACTCCTGCTGGAGGTCGCGGATGAGGTCCAGGATCTGCGCCTGGACGGTGACGTCCAGGGCGGTGGTGGGCTCGTCGGCGATCAGCAGGGACGGGTCGTTGACCAGGGCCATCGCGATCATCGCGCGCTGGCGCATGCCGCCGGAGAACTCGTGCGGGTAGGCGTCGACCCGCTTGTCGGGCTGCGGGATGCCGACCCGGTCGAGCATCTCGATCGCGCGCTTGCGGGCTTCCTTCTTGCTCGCACCGGGGTGGTGCGCCCGGTAGCCCTCGACGATCTGCGCGCCCACCGTGTAGTAGGGGTGCATCGCGGTGAGCGGGTCCTGGAAGATCATGGCCATCTTCTGGCCGCGCAGCTGCCGGACCCGGTCGGGGTCGGCGCCGATCAGCTCCTCGCCGTCCAGCCAGACCTCGCCGGAGATCTGCGGTGCGCCGCGCTTGGTGCCGGTGCGGTGCAGGCCCATGATCGAGAGCGAGGTGACGGACTTGCCGGAGCCGGACTCGCCGACGATGCCGAGGGTCTTGCCCTTCTCCAGCGTGAAGTTGAGGCCGTCGACGGACTTCACCAGGCCGTCGTCGGTGGGGAAGTGCACCCGCAGGTCGCGGACGGTGAGGAAGCCCTCGGGGGCGCCGGCCGCCTTCTGGAGCCGGCTCTGGGCCTGGGTCTGGGTCTTGCTCATGTCAGCCTCACCCGAGGATCGACAACGGCGTACAGCAGGTCAACCAGCAGGTTGGCCAGGATGATGAAGAAGCCCGCGAAGAGGGTCACGCCCATGATCACCGGGAGGTCGCTGCCGCTGATGGCGGCGACCGCCTCGTAACCGAGCCCGCGGAAGTTGAAGGTGGTCTCGGTGAGCACCGCGCCGCCGATCAGACCGCCGAGGTCCATGCCGAAGACGGTCAGGATCGGGGTGAGGGTGGAGCGCATCGCGTGCTTGCCGATGACCGTCCGCTCGCCGAGGCCCTTGGCCCGGGCGGTGCGGATGTAGTCCTCACCGAGCACGTCCAGCAGGGTGGCGCGGGTGAGCCGGGCGTAGGTGGCGGCGTAGAGGAAGGCCAGGGTGATCCACGGCAGCAGCAGGTTCTGGAACCAGGCCACCGGGTCGTCGGTCAGCGCCACGTAGTCGTGCGGGAACCAGCCGAGCTGGTAGACGAAGATCGCGCTGGCGAGCATGCCGGTGAAGTAGATCGGCAGCGAGACACCGGCCAGGGCGGTGGTCATCGTGAAGCGGTCGAGCAGGGTGCGGCGGCGCAGCGCGGAGACCACGCCGGTCGCGGTGCCGAAGACCAGCCACAGCACGGCCGCGCCGAAGGCGAGCGAGGCGGTGACGCCCAGGCGGTCGAGCAGCACCGGCCAGACCGCGCGCTCGGTCTTGAAGGAGTAGCCGAGGCAGGGGGCCGAGCAGTGGGTGACGTCGACCCCGGTGCTGTAGTCCCGGCCGGCGAAGATGCCCTTCAGGAACAGGAAGTACTGCTCGATGATCGACTTGTCCAGGCCCATCTTGTGCCTGATGCCCTCGATCGCCGCCTTGTCCGCGATCTTGCCCACGTAGAGCAGTGCGGGGTCGCTGCCGGTGATTTTCGGCACCATGAAGAAGATGCCAAAGGTGACCGCGGAGACCACCAACAGCATGGCGACGACGTTGACGAGCCGTCGGATGAGATACACGAGCACTGCGGCCGGCGCCGCCGGTGACCGGCCGAGCCCCCTTGTGGGGGGCCCGGCCGGCCCGGCGAAGCCTTCACCTGCCCTTCGGACTAGCGATACGAACTACGGGAGCGGGTAGAGCAGGTCACTTGCCGTCGGAGACACCGAGCGCCTGGAAGTCGATCTCGCCGCCCAGGGCGTCCTGGGTGTAGACGTTGGTCAGGCGCGGGTTGCGGTAGTTGAGCGCCTTGTCCGCGACGATCGGCAGGTAGTAGCCGCTGTCGATCACCTTGTGGTTGATCTTCTTGTAGAAGTCGGCGGCCTTGGCCGGGTCGGTCTCGGCGGTCGCCGAGTCGAACCAGCCGTTGATCTCCGGGTCGTTGATCTCGGAGTAGTTGCTGTTGCCGTTCTGGGTGATGAACCGGCCGTCGGTGAGCGGCTGGAGGTAGCCGCTGCCGTTCGGGTAGTCGGCGGCCCAGCCCATCACGATCAGGCCGTAGCCCTTGGTCGCGACGACGCTCGGCGAGCCGATCTCGGAGGCGATCAGCTTGCCGTCGTACTGGTCGACGGTGACGTCGACGTTGATGGCCTTCAGCGCGCTCTGCAGGGCGACGGCGGAGTTGACTTCCTTCTCCTTGTTGCCGCGGACCGCGATGTTGGTCTTGAAGCCTTCCGGCTTGCCGCAGAGCTTCAGCTCCTCCTTGGCCTTCTCCACGTTGGGCTTGCCCTTGGTGAAGCCGAACGGGTCGTAGTCGTCCGAGCCGAGGATGTTCGGGGGCAGCATGGAGCCGTAGGTGGAGCCGGCCGTCGACCCGCCGCGGGCGGTCTGCAGGGCGGTGGTGTCGGCCGCGTAGAGGACGGCCTTGCGGCAGTGCTCGTTGTCGAACGGCGCGACCTTCGGCACCACCGAGATGTAGCGGATGAAGCCGTTGTAGGCGTCGTCGGTGTTGGCCTTGAGCTTCGGGTCGGTGAGGACCTTGGCGCCGGCGGCCTGGGAGAGGCCGGTCTGGCTGAAGTCGATGTCGGCCGAGCCGTCGAGCAGACGGGCGTCCATGTCGTCGGCGTTGGTGGTGATGGTCAGCTTGACGGTGTCCGGCAGGGCCTTGCGGACGGTGTCGGTGGCCTGGTCCCAGTTCTCGTTGCGGACCAGCTCGACGGACTTGCCGGGCTCGATCGACTTGAACTTGTACGGGCCCGAGGAGACCGGCTTGTCACCGTACTTGGAGCCGGTGTCGAGCTTCTGCGGCACCGGGGAGGCGCTGCCCATGGCGAGCAGGTAGAGGAAGGACGAGTCCGGCTTGGCCAGCTTGAAGACGATGGTGGTGTCGTCCGGGGTCTCGACCGTCTTCAGGCCCAGCTTGTTCGGGTCCGCGTCGGTGTACGGGCCCTTGTAGTCCTGGCCCTGGTCCAGGGACTGGATCAGGTAGGTCGGGCCGCCGCTGATGACGTCCTGGGCGAAGATGCGCTCGATGCCGTACTTGATGTCCTTCGAGGTGATCGGCGAGCCGTCCTCGAACTTCAGGCCGGCCTTCAGCTTGAAGGTGTAGGTCTTGCCGTCGGCGGCGATCTCCGGCTGGGCGGCCGCGAGGTCGGGGACGAGCTTGAGGCCGTCCTTGCCGGGCTTGGAGTCGTACGTCAGCAGGGTGCGGGCGTAGTAGCGCTGGAAGTTCCACACCGAGGCGTAGTAGGCGCGGCCCGGGTCCCAGGAGTCGGCGTCCGTGCTGGTCCACAGGTTGATGGTGCCGCCCTTCTTGTCCGAAGGGTTGAGCACCTTGCCGACCGCGGCGTTGAAGCCGCCCTCTGCACCCTTGCTGGCGTCGCTGCTGCCGCCGCCCTTCGAGCCGCCGCAGGCGGTCGCGGTGAGCGCCAGGGTGGCCACCAGGGCAGCGGCGGCGAGCGTCCGGTTACGCGTCATGAGTACGGTTCCTCCTGAAGATGTGCGGGCCCGATCGGTCCGCCGAGGGGGGTGCTGTCCCCTGGTGTGGGGGGTGGGTCTGAAGGGGCTCAGTTGCCCTTGGGGTCGAGCGCGTCACGCAGCCCGTCGCCGAAGAGGTTGAAGGCGAGCACGGTGATGAAGATCGCGAGACCGGGGACGACCATGTAGGTCGGGTCCACCTGGTAGATCTTGGTGGCCTGGGAGAGCATCTGCCCCCAGGAGGGCGTGGGCGGCTTGACGCCCGCGCCGAGGAAGCTGAGCGCCGCCTCGCTGAGGATGTTGGTCGGGATGATCAGCGTCGTGTAGACGAGGATCGGGGCGACCAGGTTGGGCAGCAGCTCGCGCAGCAGGATGTGCACCGGGCCGGCGCCGAGGCTCCGGGCCGCGTCGACGAACTCGCGTTCGCGCAGCGACAGGGCCTGGCCGCGGACGATGCGTCCGATGTAGGGCCAGCCGAAGAAGCCGATGACCAGGATCAGGATCGCCATCCGGACGCCGCTGCCGCTCAGGCCGAGCAGGTCGTTGGGCATCACCGAGACCAGCGCGATCGAGAACAGCAGCTGGGGGAAGGCGAGCAGGACGTCCATGACCCGGCTGATCGCGGAGTCGATCCAGCCGCCGAAGTAGCCGGCCGCGACGCCCATCAGGACGCCGATGACGACCGAGACCCCGGCCGCGAGGAAGGCCACCAGCAGCGAGATCTGGGCGCCGTAGAGGATCCGGCTGAAGACGTCCCGGCCGAAGGTGGGGTCGACACCCAGCAGGAAGTCACCGCTGATGCCGCCGAACGCGCCCTTGGGCAGCCCCAGTTCGGGGTTGATCTGATCCGGGTGCGGTTCGTCGACCGGGTGCCCGAAGAGCGAGCTGAGCACCGGCGCGAACAGCGCGGCGAGGATCAGCAGCATCACCACGACGCCGCCCGCGAGGGCGACCTTGTCGCGTTTGAGGCGGTCCCAGGCGATTCTGCCCGGGGAACGGCCTTCGATCTTCTTGACCGGCGCCGCTGCGGGTGCCGCTCCGGTCTCGGCCGGGCCGGCGGATCCGGTGGTGTCGATGGGTGTGGTCATGAGTCAGTTCGGTCCCCTCGCCGACGGTGGCCGGCCCACGGTGCCCGGTCGCGCGAGGTGTTCCGACCCGGTCCGGGTCGGGACTGCGTGAGCGGGTTGCGCTACTGGTGCGTTTTGCATCGGTGCGGTGGTGCTGGTCGCCGGATCGGCGGTACGGCGGTGCGGAAGACAGCGGAACGGGGTGCTGAGGTGCTCCGTGCGGGATGGGCGTCGCGCGGATCATTCGGTCTGCGTGCGCGTTCGCCCTTGTGGGGCCCGGTGCGAGCACTGCATTGCGCAGAACTCTCTGCCATCCCCCCGGGCTTGCGCCAGCCCTGACAACCGAAGGATGCCCAACTGTGATCTGTGGGCATGCACAGCCTCAGGAGCCGCATACGCTTCTTCACATATCTGTTACATGCATGTCAAGATCAATGACGAAAATGGCTGGCGAATGCCCCTGGGAACGTCACGACCGGCCTGACATGACATCAGGCCGGTCGGGTGCGAAATGAATGTTTCGTGGCCGTACAGGACGGGAATTGCGGCGCCCGGACCTCAGCGGCCCGGATAGCCCGGCCACGGCTGCTGCGGCCACCCCGGGCCCGCCGGCGGTGGCTGGGTGCCGTACGGGTACGAGGCCTGCGGCGGGTACGCCTGGGCCGGGTACGGGGCCACCGGCGGCCGGCCGGCCGCCTCCCGGTCGAAGAACGGGCGCGCGTTGGCCCGCATCCACATCGCCACCGGGTCGTACTCGTCGCCCATCGCCACGGTCGACACCGCGAGCCCCTCGGGGGCCACCGCGATCGCCCGCTGCATCAGTGCCCGGACCGCCTCCACCGCCGGCGGCGAGGTGTCGTACAGTTCCAGTCCGATCGCCAGGTACGGCTCCCCCACGGCGGGACGCACCCAGGCCCGGCGCAGCGCCCGGACGGCCCGCACCTCCAGCGCCTGGTGCTCCAGCAGCCCGTAGAACTGCGGTGCCTGGACCTGCGGTTCGCTCAGGTGCAGCGGCCCGGCCGGCAGCCGGTCCAGACCCGCCGCGATCCGCCGCAGGTCCGCCCAGGGGATGCCGACACCGCCGCCGGGGGCGTGCGGGTTCAGCCACAGGCCCCAGCGGGTGCGGTACAGCGAGGCGGCGATCTCCTGCCCGGAGATCACCTCGTGCCCGCGGGCCCAGCCGCTGGACGCCAGTTGCTCGGGCGAGGTGACCGCGGGCGCGTACCCGTGCCCGGAGACGTCCATGTTCCCGTACTGCGCGTCCGGGCTGCCCGCGGAACCGTGCCAGAGCAGCATCCAGACCTGGCCCTCGGCCAGCGCCCGCAGCATGCCCTCGTACGCCTCGTACCGCTCCGGCGCGACCTCGCGCAGGGCGCGTTCCAGCGCCCCCGGGTCACCCCCGGGGCGCGCCGCGGGAGGCGGGCCCCAAGGCCCCGGTGCTCCGCCGCCGGCCGCTGCCGCGTTCATACGCCCACCTCGATGGCCGCCACGCGAAACGCGCACCTTCTGCCGGCGCGCTCGCCCCGCTCGCCCACTTCGAGCCCTCTTCCTGGTCTGCCGCCGCCGGTGTGGCAGGGGTGTCCGTCCCGGGGTGTCCGGACGCAGCCTATGGGGCGCTGCGGACAGTCGCCATGCCGACGTGCCCCGACCCCGCCGGTCACATCCTTGTGTAGAAGGGCTGTACCCGGCCGAGCAGCCACTCGACCACCGGGTCGTCCACGAGGTCGAGCAGCACGAGGTGGACGCCACCGGGAAGCGGCGCGGTTCCCAGCGCCCGCCCGAGCGCCTCGTTCACCGCGCCCGGGTCGGCCGGCCAGGCCTGGTCGAGCTGGACCCCGACGAACATGACGGTCGGCTCCCCCTCCACGCTGGCCAGCGCCCGACGTGCCGTCAGCACCCCCGGCAGCGCGGCCAGTTCGGCGGCCGCCGCGGAGAGGAAGGCGAACGGCTCCTCCTCCGGCGCGGGCTCCCGCAGCGCCACCCGGCCACCGGCACCGGCGTCCGTCTGGGTGTCCCAGCGGTCCTCCCGCGGCCCGCGGCGCAATTCGGCCACCCCGGCCGGCGGCACCGGGATGCCCACCGGCGCGTCCGGGTTGACCGCGATCCCCAGCCCCAGCGGCAACCCCCGCGCGAACTCCCACACCGGGGCGACCGCGAAGGCCAGCCCGGGGGCGTGCTGCAGGAACTGCTCCTGGGAGGAGAACACCGGGACGTACGGCGCGCCCGCCAGTTCGATGGTCGGCAGGTCCAGCGACTGCCCCTGCGGGTCGGCGCCGGCCGGCAGGGGGATCCAGACCTGGCTGCGCGCCAGCACCTCGATCACCCGCGGCGTGGCACCCGGGTCGCCCAGCGCGGCGGTGAGCACCTGCTCCAGCTCGTTGGCGGGCCAGCTCCCCCCGGGCGGCGCCGCCTCCGGCCCGCCCCATGCCTGCGTCTCCTCCGCCGGGTAACCCATACGCCCCTGTACCGCCCCATCTCTAGCCGCCGGCCTCCCAGCCTATCGGCCCGTCCCCCCGCCGGACCGGGCGCACGGGATCAAGGGGAGGCCTCCACGTCCCGCCTACGAGCCCCGCGTACGAACAGCCCCCGCGCCGCTTCGCAGCACGGCCGGGCGGCGGCCCAGGGCCGCGGAAACCGGTCCGTGCCCGCACCGGCCGGCGGACCCGCGGATTCCCGGGACCCCCGGCCGGCCGGAGGCCACGACCACGAGCGAGCCTTTAAGACCCACCGCCCGGCATGCCATGATGTGCCCGTCCCCGTGAGTCGCTTCGGCGGGGCGCCCAACTCCATACAGGCCGCTCGAACCCGCGCGGGAGAGTCCGGAGTGCCCCCTGGGGTACGGCCGGCGCCGAAGGAGCAAGTCCTCCCCGGAATCTCTCAGGCACCCCTACCGCACGGGCGAGGCACATCTGGAAAGCGGACACGGCCCTGCCGTGCGCCCACCCACGGTGCAAGCCGCCATGCTGTCCCCAGGGCAGCGCGCGGTGAAGCTCTCAGGTTGTGACGACAGATGGGGAGACCCAGCCGCCGCATGCCCGCGCGCAGGTCAGGTCCCCGTCGGGGCCGGTCCGGCGTGCGCTCACCTGAGTGCCCAGCCCAAGGAGTACAGGCCATGTCGTCCCCCCGTCTCACCGCGCTCGACGCGCTGCACCGCGCCCTCGGCGCCACCATGACCGACTTCGCCGGCTGGGACATGCCGCTGCGCTACGGCAGCGAGCGCGAGGAGCACCTCGCCGTCCGGACGAAGGCCGGCCTGTTCGACCTCTCGCACATGGGTGAGATCACCGTCTCGGGCCCGCAGGCGGGCGAGCTGCTGGACCACGCGCTGGTCGGCTTCATCTCCGCGCTGGGCGTGCTCCGCGCCCGCTACACCATGATCTGCGCCGAGGACGGCGGCATCCTGGACGACCTGATCGTCTACCGGACCGCCGAGGACGAGTACATGGTGGTCGCGAACGCCTCCAACGCCCAGGTGGTGCTGGACGCGCTGACCGCCCGCGCCGAGGGCTTCGACGCGGTGGTGCGCGACGACCGCGACGCGTACGCGCTGATCGCCGTGCAGGGTCCGGAGGCGAACGGCATCCTGGCCTCCGTCACCGACGCCGACCTGCCGGGCCTCAAGTACTACGCGCTGCTGCCCGCGACCGTGGCCGGCAAGCAGGTCTGGCTGGCCCGGACGGGCTACACCGGCGAGGACGGCTTCGAGATCTTCTCGGCCCCCGCCGACGCCGAGCACCTGTGGAACGCGCTGACCGAGGCGGGGCAGGGCGTCGGCCTGGTCCCGTGCGGCCTGTCCTGCCGGGACACGCTGCGCCTGGAGGCGGGCATGCCGCTGTACGGGCACGAGCTGAACACCGAGCTGACGCCGTTCGACGCGGGCCTGGGCCGGGTGGTGCGTTTCGACAAGACCACCAACGGCGGCGCCTTCGTCGGGCGCAAGGCGCTGGAGCAGGCGGCCGCCGAGGCGGAGACGAACCCGCCGCGGGTGCTGGTCGGCCTGGTCTCCGAGGGCCGGCGGGTGCCGCGGGCCGAGTACGCGGTGGTGGACGCCGAGGGCGCCCCGATCGGCCGGATCACCTCGGGTGCGCCGTCCCCGACGCTGGGCAGGCCGATCGCGATCGCCTACGTGGACGCGGCGCACGCGACGCCGGGCGGCACCGTCGCGGTGGACGTGCGCGGCAAGCACGAGCCCGTCCAGGTGGTCGCGCTGCCGTTCTACAAGCGCGCCCGCTGAGGCCCGTCACCGGTCCGCACCGCCGAGGCCGCGCGGCCGGGCCCGCACGCCGGTGCGGGCGCCCGCCCGCGTGAGCGCGGTCACCCACCGTCACCCCTGTCCGGGCCGCCGGGCCGATCCGGCGACCCCGCATTTCCACCGACTGCTTCCCATCCTGGAGAATGACGCCATGAGCAACCCCCAGCACCTGCAGTTCAGCAAGGAGCACGAGTGGCTGACGGCCGCCGAGGGCGGTGTCTCGACCATCGGCATCACCGCCCACGCGGCGGACGCCCTCGGTGACATCGTCTACGTGCAGCTGCCCGAGGTCGGCGACACCGTCACCGCAGGTGAGACCTGTGGCGAGCTTGAGTCCACCAAGTCGGTCAGCGACCTGTACTCCCCCGCCACCGGCGAGGTCGTCGAGGTCAACCAGGCCGTCATCGACGAGCCGGCCCTGGTGAACTCCGCCCCCTTCGAGGGTGGCTGGCTGTTCAAGGTCCGGCTCGACGGTGAGCCCGCGGACCTGCTGAGCGCCGACGAGTACACCGCCCTCACCGGCGGCTGAGTCCCCCGACGGGGCGGCCGCAGCGCGGCGGCCGCCCCCGCCCGGCCCCTTGCCCGCTCCCGCCCGCCGCCCGGCCGTCCCCGCGGCCGACGAGCTGCGCGCGGCTGCCCCATGACGGGAAGACCACACCATGACTGTCCTCAACCAGTCCCTGCACGCTCTCGACCCGGAGATCGCCGCCGCGGTCGACGCCGAGCTGCACCGTCAGCAGACCACCCTGGAAATGATCGCCTCCGAGAACTTCGCCCCGGTGGCGGTCATGGAGGCCCAGGGCTCGGTGCTGACCAACAAGTACGCCGAGGGCTACCCCGGCCGTCGCTACTACGGCGGCTGCGAGCACGTCGACGTGGCCGAGCAGATCGCCATCGACCGGGTGAAGGCGCTGTTCGGCGCCGAGCACGCGAACGTCCAGCCGCACTCGGGCGCGCAGGCGAACGCCGCGGCGATGTTCGCGCTGATCCAGCCGGGCGACACCATCCTGGGCCTGAGCCTGGCGCACGGCGGCCACCTGACCCACGGCATGAAGATCAACTTCTCCGGCAAGCTCTACAACGTGGCCGCGTACCACGTGGACGAGAAGACCAACACGGTCGACATGGCCGAGGTCGAGCGCCTCGCCAAGGAGCACCAGCCCAAGCTGATCATCGCGGGCTGGTCCGCCTACCCGCGCCAGCTGGACTTCGCCGAGTTCCGCCGCATCGCGGACGAGGTCGGCGCGCTGCTCATGGTCGACATGGCGCACTTCGCCGGCCTGGTGGCCGCGGGCCTGCACCCCAACCCGGTGCCGTACGCGGACGTGGTGACCACCACGACCCACAAGACCCTCGGCGGCCCCCGCGGCGGCGTGATCCTCTCCAAGGCCGAGTACGCCAAGAAGATCAACTCCGCGGTCTTCCCCGGCCAGCAGGGCGGTCCGCTGGAGCACGTGATCGCCGGCAAGGCCGTCGCGTTCAAGGTCGCCGCCTCCGAGGAGTTCAAGGAGCGCCAGGAGCGCACCCTGGCCGGCGCCAAGATCCTCGCCGAGCGCCTGCTGAAGTCGGACGCCACCGAGGCCGGCGTGTCCGTCCTGTCCGGCGGCACCGACGTCCACCTCGTCCTGGTCGACCTGCGCAACAGCGAGCTGGACGGCCAGCAGGCCGAGGACCGCCTGCACGAGGTCGGCATCACGGTCAACCGCAACGCGATCCCGAACGACCCGCGTCCGCCGATGGTCACCTCCGGCCTGCGGATCGGCACGCCGGCGCTCGCCACCCGCGGCTTCCAGGCCGAGGACTTCCGCGAGGTCGCCGACATCATCGCCGAGGCGCTGCTGCCGACCTTCGACGAGGCCAAGGCCACCGCCCTGAAGACCCGGGTCAGCGCGCTGGCCGCGAAGTACCCGCTGTACCCGAACCTGTAGGACCCGAAGCAGCAGGGCCCGAAGCTGCACGGCCCTCATCTGCAGGGCCCGCTTCACCTCTCGTGAGTCCCGGCACGCACCCGCCGAGCCTCCCGAAACCCCGGGGCACCGCGCACACTGGAACGTGGCGCGCGGTGCCCCGACGCGTGTACCCGCTTGTCCTTCCACGAGACCAGACAAGGACGTCCCCCCGTGGCCATCAGCGTCTTCGACCTCTTCTCCATCGGCATCGGCCCGTCGAGTTCCCACACCGTCGGCCCCATGCGGGCGGCCCGGATGTTCGCCCGCCGCCTGAAGTCCGAGGGGCTGCTGGCCCAGACCGCCGCCGTCCGGGCCGAACTGTTCGGCTCGCTCGGCGCCACCGGCCACGGCCACGGCACCCCCAAGGCCGTCCTGCTCGGCCTGGAGGGCAACTCGCCCCGGACCGTCGACGTCGACCAGGCCGAACTGGACGTCGAGCGGATCAGGGCGACCAAGCAGCTGCGGCTGCTCGGCCACGACCTGGCCGACGCCCACCAGATCGCCTTCGACACCGACACCCAGCTGATCCTGCACCGCCGCCGCTCGCTGCCGTACCACGCCAACGGGATGACCCTGGCCGCGTACGACGCCGACGGCGTGCCCGTGCTGGAGAAGACCTACTACTCGGTCGGCGGCGGCTTCGTGGTCGACGAGGACGCCATCGGCGCCGACCGCGTGAAGCCGGACGACACCGCGCTGCGCTACCCCTTCCGCACCGGCGAGGAACTGCTGCGCCTCACCCGGGAGACCGGGCTGTCGATCTCCGGCCTGATGCTGGAGAACGAGAAGGCCTGGCGCAGCGAGGCCGAGATCCGCGCCGGGCTGCTGGAGATCTGGCGGGTGATGCAGGAGTGCGTCGCCGCCGGCATGTCCCGCGAGGGCATCCTGCCGGGCGGCCTGAAGGTCCGCCGCCGCGCGGCCTCCGGCGCCCGGGCGATGCGGGCCGAGGGCATAGGGCCGGCCAACGCGATGGAGTGGGTGACCCTCTACGCGATGGCGGTGAACGAGGAGAACGCCTCCGGGCAGCGCGTCGTCACCGCCCCGACCAACGGCGCGGCGGGCATCATCCCCGCCGTCCTGCACTACTTCATCAACTTCATCCCCGGCGCGGACGAGGACGGCATCGTCCGCTTCCTGCTCGCGGCCGGTGCGATCGGCATGCTCTTCAAGGAGAACGCCTCGATCTCCGGCGCCGAGGTCGGCTGCCAGGGCGAGGTCGGCTCGGCCTGCTCGATGGCGGCCGGCGGCCTCGCCGAGGTCCTGGGCGGCTCCCCCGAGCAGGTCGAGAACGCCGCCGAGATCGGCATCGAGCACAACCTCGGCCTCACCTGCGACCCGGTCGGCGGCCTGGTCCAGATCCCGTGCATCGAGCGCAACGGCATGGCCTCGGTCAAGGCGATCACGGCGGCCCGGATGGCACTGCGCGGCGACGGCCGCCACCACGTCTCCCTCGACAAGGCGATCAAGACCATGAAGGAGACCGGCGCCGACATGAAGGTCAAGTACAAGGAGACCTCGCGCGGCGGCCTCGCGGTCAACGTCATCGAGTGCTGACCGGCCGACGCGGCGGCGCGTGACAGCCTCACACCGTGGCGGGGCCTACCGGTTCGTCCCGGTGGGCCCCGCCACTGGCGTGAGGCCCGTCAGACGGCCGGGAGATCGCCCGCCTTGACCCCGGCGACGAAGGCCGACCAGGCCTCGGCGCGGAACAGCAGTGCCGGACCCTCGGGGTCCTTCGAGTCGCGGACGGGTACCACTCCGGGAAGCCCGTCAGCGACCTCAACGCACTCTCCCTGGCCGTTGCTGTAGGTGCTCTTGTGCCACTTGATACCAAGGTCGCCCTGTTTCACTTGTACTCCTCTGCGACTTCCCTCAACCAAGAGACTGACTTCTCCGGCTGGACCGACGACGCCATGAGACGGAGAAACGTGTCCTCATGACGTGCGATCTCCGACTCCCGCTCGGTATAGATACTGATGGTTGTGACTTCGGAGTAGGCCACACGTCCGGGAAGATCACTGAACGAAAGGATGGAGGACGAGGAGCCCATGGCAGCATGTGCGCCTGCCGAGAACGGCAGCACCTGAATCGTCATGTTGGGCCGGCCCTCGGCCATGTCCGCCATGTGATGGAGCTGACCACTCATCTGCGAGGGATCGCCGACCTGGCGCCTCATGACAGCCTCCCCGATGATCGCCCAAATGCGCGGCGGCTGAGGTCGATCGAGAATCTGCTGCCGCTCCATGCGCAGCGCCACCCTGCGCTCGATGTCCTCTGAGGCCTCTCCGGGATTCATCGCTCGGATGACCTGCCGGGCATAGTCCTCGGTCTGCAACAGCCCGGGCACCAGCTCACATTGAAATGTCTCGATCTTCGTGGCGTCGGCTTCAAGTCCGATGTAGGCCCTGAACCAGTCAGGAAGCGCATCACCGTAGGCGTGCCACCAGCCCTGCTGTCGACTCTGCCGGGCCAGGTTGATGAACTGCTTCACCTCTGCCGGATCGTCGACTCCATAGTGAGCAAGAAGCCTCGCCGCATCGCGATCTTGCAAGGGCACGCTGCCGCTTTCGATCCTGCTCAACTTGGAAGCGGACCAACCCAGCGTGGCGGCAACGTCTTTGGCAGCCATCCTGCTCGCCGCGCGCAACTTGCCCAGCTCGGTGCCGAGCCTACGCCGCAGCACGGTCGGACTGTCCACTCGTCACCATCCCCAACAGGTCGCCTCGATACACAGTCTGCCACCCCCTCCAAGGGCCGAGTCGCTTCTCCCTTCGTGCAATTGCTTGAGAGGAGCACTTGCACGACGAGCCTTCAGCGGAGCATGCTACTCGCAGTAGTCCACTGCTCGACACGCAGTAGTCGAGCGCGACAGGCCACCGGGCATCCCCATGCCCGTTCCAGGCCACCAGGCCCGTCCGTCCAGGCACACCCGAAAGGGGCTCCGCCATGCCCGAAACCCTCCACCCCACCCCGTCCGCCGTCACCGAACAGACCTGCTGGCTGCCGCGCCGCCGCAGATCCGCCAGGGCGGCCCGCCGACTGCTGGGCGCTTTCCTCTCCCGGCACGAGGGCGGCGAACACTACGTCGAGGTGGGCGAGTTGCTGCTCAGCGAGCTGGTCACGAACGCCATCGAGCACGCCCATGTACCGCCCGACCGCCTGATCATGGTCCACTTCGCGCTCACCGAGGGACGGCTGCGGATCGAGGTCCACGACCCCGGCGACCACCATCTCGACACCGGTGCGGCCGTCGCCCTGCCCGCACCGGACGAGGAATCCGGACGCGGACTGTGGCTGGTGCGCCACCTGTCGGACCAGTGGGGCTGCCAGGCCCGTACGAGCGGCATCGGCAAGGCCGTCTGGTGCACGGTCGCCCCGGCTCCCTCCAGCACCCCGACCGCCCGCAGGAGCGCCGCATGACCTCCTGCCCCGGCCCTGACGCGGACGGAGCGGTCTACGTCGAGATCGAGGACGTGGCCGCCCCCGCCCGGTTCCAGCACCTCCCGGACGCCCTCGCCGCGCTCTGGCGCTCGTTGCGTGAACTCCCGCTCGGGGCCGACCAGTCCGACGCCTTCGAGTACTTCCTCACCCGGCGCGGGGCCGCCGCCCGGGTCCGCGAGTTCCTCGTCCGGGACGGGTCGCTCACCCTCACCCTGCGGATGGACGGCCGCCTGCACTCCGTCCTGATCCGCCCGGGCGGGGACGACCGGGCCCGCCCCCGCCCGACGACGCACCCCATGCTGTGACCGGCCCACCGAGCAGCCTCCACGGATCACGCCGCAGCGCCGGGGAAGAGCAGCCGCCCACCGGCGGCCGAGCCACCCCGCCGACGGTGAACAATCAAAGGCCTGCATGCGAGTTCATGCGCGCAGCAAAGGTGAACTAGGTTACAAACCTTCCATTCCAAGCTGTCCGGTTTGCTCACATCCTGAGACGCATGCGATAGTCGAAGCAGTCCGGGGCGTGACGACGCCCCGGACGCGAACCACGGCCGACCCCGACCTGGCACGGCCGTCCCCATCGCGCGGTACGCACCCCCTTGACCGGCGCGATGACCTGCACGGGCCTCCACGCCGCACCACGGCGACGGGGGCCCTGCGTGGTTTCCGGGGCGGGACGAACAACACTTCCGCCGACGGTGTCAGCCGCGCTCGCGGATCTTCAGCTCGAACCAGACGGCCTTGCCGCGCGGCAGCAGGTCGGCGCCCCAGCGGTCCGCCAGGTCGTCGACCAGCTGGAGGCCGTAGCCGGCCTCGCCGCCGGGCTCGGCGACGATCCGGCAGGGCAGGGCCCGCGAGGAGTCCCGGACCTCCACCCGTAGCCAGCCGGCCCGGCGCTGGACCTGGAGGCCGATGGTACGGCCGGCGGCGTGGCGGACGGCGTTCGCGATCAGCTCGCCGGCCAACAGCTCCCCGGCTTCCAGCAGTTGGTGCAGACCCCAGGACTGCAGGACGGACAGGACCAGCCGCCGGGCCACCGAGGCGGACTGGGGCCGGGAGGGCAGCACCACCTCGTCGGACCCGTCCTGCTCGCACATCCGGCCGAAGTACACCTGCTCCAGCTCGGTCGGACTGAGCCGCTCCAGGGCTGCCAGCGCCAGGGGCCGGTTCTCCGACGGGGCGTCACCCAGCAGGCCGGACCCAGGATGTGATGACTGTTCCGCTTCGCCCCATCCCGCCATGTGCCCATCATTGCGGAACGCATGCGGCCGCGTACGGACAATGAGCAAACAATCACTATTCGAGGGGCATATGCCGACAGCAAGCCTCCGAAACAGCACTGCCGGGCACCCCGCGAGGGGAGCCCGGCAGTGGCCGCACGCCGTCCGCTACCAGGATCCCCAGGGCAGGTTCCAGCCGCTGAGGCCGTTGTCCGGCTCCACCTGGCCGCGCTTGGAGTTCTGCACCGTGACCACGTCGCCGACCAGCGAGGAGTCGTAGAACTTCCCCGCCACGGTGCCGGCGCCGCCGCCCTTCACGTCCTGCAGGCCGACGCAGCCGTGGCTGGTGTTGTCCTCGCCGAAGGAGTGGCCCCAGTAGTTTCCGTGCACGTAGGTGCCGGTGTCGGTGAGCCGCATCGAGTGCGGCACCATCAGGTCGTACGGCTCGCCGGTCATCCCCGGGAGGGTGCTGGAACGCATGTTCACCACGCCCTCCTTGGCGGAGATCACCATCGTCCCGTTCCAGGTCGGGTGCTCGGGCGAGCCCGAGGTGATCGGGATGACGGAGGTCTGGCCGTCCCGCACCACGGTCATCTCGTGGGTGTTCGCGTCCACCGTGGAGACCTGCGAGCGGCCGATGGTGAACGGCTCGTCGCGGTCCACCCCGCCGTACACGCCGGGCGCGATCTCCACGCTCTTCAGCCGGTAGTGCACGGTGACCTTGGTGCCGGGCTTCCAGTACGCCTCGGGGCGCAGGTCCAGCCGGCGGTCGCCGAACCAGTGGCCCTTGACCACGGTGCCGTTGTCGGTCTCGAAGGTGATGCCCTTCGCCACCTCGGCCTTGTTCTTCACGTCCTTGTCGAAGGCCACCGAAAGGATCATCCCGACCCCGTAGGTCTCGCCGTCGGAGATGTTGTCGGTGGGCGAGGCCTCGCTCTGCGGC
Organism: Kitasatospora herbaricolor; assembly: GCF_030813695.1. Taxonomy (NCBI): domain Bacteria; kingdom Bacillati; phylum Actinomycetota; class Actinomycetes; order Kitasatosporales; family Streptomycetaceae; genus Kitasatospora; species Kitasatospora herbaricolor. Next base: position 5,948,116 of record NZ_JAUSVA010000002.1, on the reverse strand, counting down.
GTCAGGGTGGTGAAGCCGCTCTCCGCCGTGGCCGGCACCCCGGCCGGGTCGGACGCCTGCGCGCTGACCCGGTACGCCGTGCCGACGGCCAGCGGCGCGGCCGGTGTCCAGGCGGCGCCGTCGGCGGTGGCGGCCCCCGGTACCTCCCGGCCGTCCTTGTCGGTGACCTTGACGGCGGTGAGCCTGCCGCCAGCCACCGAGACCCGCAGCGCGCCCGGGGCCACGCCCTCGGCGCCGTTCTTCGGGGTGATGTCCAGCACCGCCGCCGAGACCTTCGGCTGCGGCTGCTCCGACCTCGCGCCGGCCGGCGCCGAGGCGCCTCCGCCCGCTCCGCCGGCCCCGCCCAGTGCCGCCCCCGCGGGGGGCTGCTGACCGCTGCCGGCCGCCCCGCCGCCCCCGCCGCACGCGGTGGTCAGCACCAGCACACCGCCCAGCACCGCGACGGCCGCTGCCCTGCGTATCGACCCGACGGGCCTGCGTATCGACTCCACGGCCGACTCCCTCCCTTGATCCCCAGCTGAGTACACGCCGTCCGATCGGGAAAAGTTGCGCCCGTCTCCCGACCGTTACCGCAGGGGTGGGGAACCGTTGCCGGACGGGTGGGAACCGCCCCCGGACCGGCCCGGACCAGGCCCGGACCAGGCCCGGAACGGACCTGCCGGAAGCGGGCCGGTCGGGCCGGCAGGGGCCGTCCGGCGGGCAGGGGGGCGAGGTCGGGCCCGGAAACGCGGACGACCGGGCCGGTCCCCCTCGGCGGGGGGCCGGCCCGGTCGCGGTACCGGGATCAACGCTCGGGCACGGGGACTACCAGTTCTTGAAGTCCATCGTCCAGCCGCTGAGACCGTTGTCCGGCTTCACCGTGGCGCTGGTGGAGTTCTTGATCGTGACCGGGTCGCCGATCATCGAGTCGTTGAAGAACTTGCCCGCCACCGACGTGTCGCTGCCGCCCTGGACGTCCTGCATGGAGACGCAGCCGTGGCTGGCGTTGCTCTTGCCGAACGGGTTGGCCCAGTAGTTGCCGTGCACGAAGGTGCCGGAGTCGGTCAGCCGCATCGCGTGCGGGACGTCCTGGATGTCGTACTCCGCGCCCAGGCCGACGGTCTGGGAGTTCATCCGGGTGACCTTCTCCTTGCTGGAGATCACCATGGTGCCGTTCCAGGACGGGTTCTTGGCGTCGCCCAGCGTCACCGGCAGGACGGTCGACTTGCCGTCGCGCACCACCGTCATCTGGTGCGTGGCGGAGTCGGCGGTGGAGACCTGCGAGCGGCCGATCACGAACGGCTCGTCCTTGTCCACGTCACCGTAGATGCCGGGCGCCACCTCGACGTTCTTGAGGCGGTACTTGATCGTCACCTTGGTGCCGGGGTTCCAGTACTTCTCCGGCCGGAAGTCCAGCCGCTGGCTGCCGAACCAGTGGCCCTTGACGGTGGTGCCGTCGCTGGCCACGAAGGTGATGCCGTTCAGCACCGCGTCCTGGTTCTTGATCGCCTTGTTGAACTTCACCGAGACGATCATGCCGACGCCGTACGTGGCGTTGTCGGCGATGTTGTCGTTGGTGGAGACGGTCTTCGCCGGCGTCAGGGTGGTGAAGGTGGTGGTCGACGCCGACACCAGCCCGGCCGGGTCGGTCGCCTGGACGTTCACCTTGTACGCCATGCCCACGGTCAGCGCGCCCGAGGGCGCCCAGCCGAGGCCGTCCGGGGTGATCGTGCCGGCCACGGCCTTGCCGTCCTTGTCGGTCACCTCGACCGCGGTCAGCTTGCCGCCCGTGACGCCCACCTTGACGCCGTTGGTCGGGTTGACGTCGACGGCGCCGTCCTTGGGCTCGACGTTCAGCACCGCGGTGGAGACCTTGGGGGTCTCCTGCGAGGGCGCGGCCGCCCCGCCCGTGGCACCCCCGGTCGCGGCCGTGTCGTTGCTCCCCCCGCCGGCGGTGCTGCCACCGCCGCCGTTCGACGAACAGGCGGCCCCCAGCAGCAGCACACCGCCCATCATCACCGCCACGGCGCCACGGCGCCCTCGGTGGTTGGTCCTACGTATCGCGGCGTTGCCCGCCTGAACCGGCTTCACTCGGTCTCTCCCCTCCCGGTATCCACCCTGAATACACGCGCTGGTGCCCGGAAGGGTTGCACCGGGAGCAGATCTTCTCCATACCGGGCCCCGGGGGCGAGGAGCAGGATAACCGGGGACGATGAGTGAATCTTCGGCGGGAGCCGGGTGCCTCCTGGGTGCCTGCTCAGTGAAGCGTCGGCGAGCCGCTGGACGCACCGGACGCACGAGCCGTCCCGGAGGCAGCGGACGCACCGGACGCCGGCCTCCTCCCGGCCGGAGAGGTCGAGGGCGACGCGGGCGAGGGCGACGCGGGCGCGGGCGAGGGTGACGCGGTCGGCGCCGGCGTGACCGGACCGCCCGGGACGAGCGCGCTGCCGGCCAGCCACTGTGCCCAGGGCAGGTTCCAGCCGTTCAGCCCGTTGTGCGGTGGCACCGCGTCGCCCGCCGAGCCGCGGACCTCGACCACGTCCCCGGTGAGGGTGTGCTCGAAGAGCCAGCCCGCCGGGGTCTCGCCCGACCCGCCACCCTTGGCGTCGGCCAGGCCGATGCAGCCGTGGCTGGTGTTGTCGTTGCCGAAGACCTCCGGGTCGGCCCAGTAGTTGCCGTGGATGAAGGTGCCGGAGGTGGTCAGCCGCATCGCGTGCGGGACGTCCTTGATGTCGTACTCGTCGCCGAGGCCCACCGTCTGCGAGTTCATCCGGGTGACCTTGAACTTCTCCGAGACGACCATCGCCCCGAGGTAGGTGCTGTGCTCGGGCGTGCCGCCGGAGATCTTCAGCTGCCGCACCACCTTGCCGCCCTGGCGGACGGTGAGCGTGTGCTCGTCCAGGTCGACCACGCTGACCTGGGAGCGGCCGACGGTGAAGCGGACGTCCTTGGTCTGGGTGCCCAGCTCGCCGGGCGCGCCCCGCACGCCCTTGAGGCGCAGCGCCACGCCGACCTTCGTCCCGGGCGCCCAGTACTGCTCCGGGCGGAAGTCCAGCCGCTGGTCGCCGAACCAGTGCGCGGCCACCGGCACGGCCGGCTCGGCGGTGACCCGCACCGCCCGCTCCACCGCCGCGCGGTCCGCGATCGGGCGGCTGAAGCGCAGCGAGACGGGCATCCCCACGCCGACCGTACTGCCGTCCTCCGGGGTGAAGAAGGCGACGAAGGTGCGTGCCCTGGCGATCGTGCTGAACTTGGTGTGCCGGGTGGCGCGGGCGCCGTCGCGGTCCACCGCGGAGGCGTCCAGCGAGAAGGTGCCGCCCAGCGGCAGCAGGCCGTCCGGCGTCCAGGACGCGCCGTCCTCGGCGAGCGTGCCGGGCAGCTCGGCCCCCTTGTTGTCCCGGAACCGGACGGACTCCAGCCGCCCGCCGGGGGCGACCGTCACCTTCACCGGCCCCTCCGGGGCGACCTCCCGGCTGCCGTCGCCCGGCGTCACCAGGATCGCCGGCGAGGAGGCGGGCGGCGGCGGCGCCGGGTCGTCCCCGCCGCTCAGCACCCCGCTCCCGTCGCAGCCGGTGAGCAGGCACAGCCCGAGGGCGGCCGCCCTCCGTACCCAAACCCGCAGTCCGGGGCCCATCCGGCCTCCCGCTGTGTCCGTCGTCCGCCAGCTCGCCGCCGTCCGGCAGGGCGGTCCGCCGACGAACCCTCACCGACCGTCCGTCTGCCAGCGTAAGGGTCCAACCGCTCGATACCGGGCATAACGACCGCGACCCCGGCCGGACACGAACGAAGCCCTGCGGACGGCCTACGCCGTCCGGGCGCGTCCGGGGGCAGAATCGTTCACGGTCCGTCACAAGATGATCCGCCACGTGACAGCGGCATCCGATCAGGGAACAAGTGTGGGACGGGGTACGGGACACCCCCGTACTGGGAGGGTGCGGTCATGACGGCAGGGCAGGAGCTGGGACCAGGCGCACGACCGGAGGAAGCGGCCGACCGGGGCCGGGCCGGGCCGCGCGCCGCACCGCCCGCGGGCGCCGGCCCCGCCACCCCCTGGCCGGGCAGCTGGCAGCCGCTCGGCGCCCGCTTCCGCACCGGCCCCGACGGCACCCGGGGCACCAACTTCGCGCTCTGGGCGGCCGGCGCCGAGGCCGTCGACCTCTGCCTCTTCGACGAGGACGGACGGGAGAGCCGGCACCGGCTGACCGAGCAGAACTTCCAGACCTGGCACGGCTACCTGCCCGACGTTCTGCCCGGCACCCGCTACGGCTTCCGGGTGCACGGCCGCTGGGACCCGTGGACCGGGGCCCGCTGGAACCCGGCGAAGCTGCTGCTCGACCCGTACGCCCGCGCCGTCGACGGCGACTACACCGCCCACGACGCCACCTGCGGCTCGGTCCGCGACTGGCCCGAACGCGAGGTCGCCGACACCGTCCGGGACAACCGCGACTCGGCCGCGTACGTCCCCAAGGGCGTGGTCGTGCACGACGACGACGACTGGTACGACGACCAGCGCCCGAAGACCCCCTGGGCCGAGACGGTGCTCTACGAGGTGCACGTCCGCGGCTTCACCATGCGCCACCCCGGCGTGCCGCCCGAGCTGCGCGGCACCTACGCCGGCCTCGCCCACCCGGCCGCGATCGAGCACCTGACCGGTCTCGGCGTCACCGCCGTCGAACTGCTGCCCGTCCACCAGTACGCCAGCGAGGACCACCTGCAGGCCCGCGGGCTCACCAACTACTGGGGCTACAACAGCATCGGCTACTTCGCGCCGCACGCGGGCTACTCGTCCTCCGGCAGCCGCGGACAGCAGGTCGGCGAGTTCAAGCGGATGGTCCGGGCCCTGCACGCGGCCGGCATCGAGGTCATCCTCGACGTGGTCTACAACCACACCGCCGAGGCCGGCGAGCTGGGCCCCACCCTGTCGCTGCGCGGCATCGACAACGCCGGCTACTACCGCCTCCCGCTGAACCGCCGGCGCGGCTACGCGGACTACACCGGCTGCGGCAACACCCTGGACACCCGTCAGCCGCAGACCGTCCGGCTGATCACCGACTCGCTGCGCTACTGGGTCACCGAGATGGGCGTGGACGGGTTCCGCTTCGATCTCGCCGCCGCCCTCGCCCGGGGCAGCGACGGCGTCGAGATGCACCACCCCTTCCTCGCCGCCGTCTCCCAGGACCCGGTGCTCAGCCGGGTCAAGCTGATCGCCGAGCCCTGGGACGTCGGCGCCGGCGGCTACCAGGTAGGCGGGTTCCCGCCGCTCTGGGCCGAGTGGAACGACAAGTACCGCGACACCGTCCGGGACTTCTGGCGCGGCGCCCGTCCGGACGTCCGCGAGCTCGGCTACCGGCTCTCCGGTTCCTCCGACCTGTACCAGCGCGGCGGCCGCCGCCCCTACGCCTCCGTCAACTTCGTCACGGCCCACGACGGCTTCACCCTGCGCGACCTGGTCAGCTACCACCAGAAGCACAACGAGGCCAACGGCGAGGACAACCGGGACGGCACCAACGACAACCGGTCATGGAACTGCGGCGCCGAGGGCGAGAGCGGCGATCCGGCCGTCCAGGAGCTGCGCCGGCGCCAGCTGCGCAACCTGCTGGCCACCCTGCTGCTCTCCACCGGCGTCCCGATGCTCACCGCCGGCGACGAGCTCGGCCGCACCCAGGGCGGCAACAACAACGCCTACTGCCAGGACAACGAGGTCAGCTGGCTCGACTGGTCGCTGCTGGACGACCCCGGCTGGCGCTCCCTGCGCGACCTCACCGCCCGGCTGGTCCGGCTGCGCCGCGACCACCCGGTGCTGCGCCAGCGGGCCTTCTTCTCCGGCCGGGCCGCCGCCCCCGACGGCCGGCCCGACCTCGCCTGGTTCGGCCCCGAGGGCCGGGAGATGACCGAGGCGGACTGGTTCGCCCCCACCACCGGCCTCGGCATGCTGCTCTCCGGGGCCGCGATGTCGGAGCGCGACCAGCGCGGCCGCCCGCTGCGCGACGACAGCTTCCTGCTGCTGCTCAACGCCGGCGACCGCGAACTGCCGTTCACCCTGCCCGGCGGCGCCCGGACCACCGGCTACGAGAGCGTCCTGGACACCTCGCTGCCCGACCAGTCCGCGCCGCCCGCCGCGCAGTACCCGGCGGCGGCCGCGCTGCCGCTGCCGGCCCGCTCGCTGCACCTGCTGCGGCTGCTCCCGGCCTCCACCAACGGCGACCACCCGCGGTAGCCGGCCCGCGGGGGACGGGCGGGGGACGGTCGGCAGGGACGGGCGTCCGCCCCGGCCGTCCACGACCGGGAACGGCCCGCCCGGTGGCCGGTTCCCGCCGCCGCCGGGCCCCCGCCGGGTGGCCGGTTCTCGCCGACAGGGGCAAAAAACCTGGTGAGAAATGACCGTGCACCGACTTACCCTCACCACGATGGCCGAGAACCAAGAGTCCACGCTGCCGCAGTCGCCACCCCGACCGGAGCAGGAGGACCCGGACCCACCCACCCCGCGGTCCGGGCGACCTCCCCGCAGCACCCCCGCAACCGCGCCCGCACACCGGTCGACGGTCCGGTCCCTGCTGCGCCTGTGGCCCTACGCCCGGGTGATCCGCTGGCGGCTGGCCGCCTCGATCTCCGCGGCGCTCGTCGCCATGCTCAGCGTGCTCGTCGTGCCGCTGGTGCTCGGCCGGATCGTGGACGGCCCGATCGCCCGTCACGACCTCTCCGCGCTCTGGCCGCTCGCCGGCGCGCTGCTGCTGCTCGGCCTGATCGAGGCCGGCCTCTTCTACACCAGACGGGTGGTCCTGGCCGGCCCGCTGGCCGGGCTGGAGACCGCCATGCGCGGCGACCTCTACGCCAAGCTCCAGCGGCTCCCGGTCTCCTTCCACGACCGCTGGGCCTCCGGCCAGCTGCTCTCCCGGGCCACCTCCGACATGTTCACCATGCGACTGTTCCTGGCCTTCCCGCTGGTCTTCCTGGTGGTCAACTCGCTGATGTTCGCCGCCGGCACGGCCGTGATGTTCGTGCTGGACTGGCGGCTGGCCCTGATCACCCTGCTGCCCGCACTGCCGCTGATCGTGCTGACGAGGCACTTCGAGTCCGGCTACTCGCTGGCGGCCCGCCGCGCCCAGGACCAGACCGGCGACCTCGCCACCGTGATCGAGGAGTCCGTCCTCGGCATCCGGATCCTCAAGGCCTTCGGCCGGCACCGGACGATGGCCGAGCGCTTCCGCAGCCAGACCCACGAGCTGCGCGAGACCGAACTGCACAAGGCCGGCCTGCTGGCCAACCTGTGGGCCGTCATCGTCGGCCTGCCGGAGCTGGCGCTCGGCTGCGCGCTGGCCGTCGGCGCCTACCTGGTCGCCCAGGACGAACTGACCACCGGCACCCTGGTGGCCTTCCTGTCCACCGCGCTCGCCCTGCGCTGGCCGGTCGAGTCGCTCGGCTGGCTGCTCGCGTACGCCAACGAGGCGGCGACCGCCACCGACCGCTACTTCGAGGTGCTGGACGAGCCGGAGGACGGCGGCGACCGGACCACGGCCGCCGGCGCCACGACCACCGGCACGGCCACCGAGACGTCCACCGCCGAGGCCACGGCCGCCGGCGCCACGGACGAGGGCATCCGGCTCACCGGCGTCCGGTTCCGCTACCCCGACGCCCCCGACGACACCCCCGACCTGCTCCGCGGGATCGACCTGCACGTCCGCCGCGGCGAGACGATGGCACTGGTCGGCGCCACCGGCAGCGGCAAGACCACGCTGACCGCGCTGCTGCCCCGCCTCTACGAGGCGACCGGCGGCACCATCACCCTGGACGGCCGGGACATCCGGGAGATCCCCCGGGCACGGCTGCGCGAGCTGGTCTCGGTGGCCTTCGAGGAGCCCACCCTGTTCTCCGCCTCGGTCGGGGAGAACGTCCTGATGGGCGCCCCCGACGCCTCCGACGAGCAGCTGCGCCGGGCCCTCGACACCGCCCAGGCCGACTTCGTGGAGCGGCTCCCGGCCGGCACCGGGACCCAGGTCGGCGAGCAGGGCCTGAGCCTGTCGGGCGGTCAGCGGCAGCGGCTGGCCCTGGCCCGGGCCGTGGTCGGCGACCCCGCCTTCCTGGTGCTGGACGACCCGCTGTCCGCGCTGGACGTGCACACCGAGGCGCTGGTCGAGCAGGCCCTGCGCGAGGTGCTCGGCTCCACCACCGCGCTGGTGGTGGCGCACCGCCCGAGCACCGTCCTGCTGGCCGACCGGGTGGCCGTGCTGGCCGACGGCCGGATCGCCGCCGTCGGCACCCACCAGGAGCTGCTGCAGTCCTCCGCCGTCTACCGCGAACTCATGTCGGGCGAGGCCGCCCCCGTGCTGGAAGGAAGCCCCGCCCGATGAGCACCACCACCGTCCGGCCGACGAAGGAGGCCCGGGGCCCCGAGGAGCAACCGGACCCGCCCGAGGCCGAGCTGCTCGCGCCGCCCTCCGACGACGAGGACATCCCCGTCCCGCCCGGCGCGGCCCGCACCCTGCTGGCCGCGCTGCTCGGCCCGCACCGGGGCAGGATCGCCCGGGCCATGCTGGTCATCCTGGTCCAGCAGGCCGCCCTGCAGGCCGGCCCGCTGCTGGTGGCCATCACCATGGACCGGGCCGTCCCGGCGCTGCGCGACCACGACAGCGGCCCGCTGATCGCCGTGATCGGCGCGTACCTGGGCTGCGCCGCGCTGAGCACCGTGCTGCAGCGCGCCTTCATCCGGATGAGTGCCCGGATCAACCAGGACATCCTGCTGGAGCTGCGCGGCCGGATCTTCCGGCACGCCCAGCGGCTCAGCCTGGACTTCCACGAGCGCTACACCTCGGGGCGGATCACCTCCCGGGCCACCAGCGACGTGGACGCCCTGCGCGAGCTGCTCTCGGAGGGCCTGCAGGAGCTGCTGACGGTCTTCCTGTCGGTGTTCTACATCTCGGTGCTGCTGCTGGTGATGGACTGGCGCCTCGGCCTGGTCTCGCTGGTCTCCTTCCTGCCGCTGTACCTGATCACGCGGTCCTTCCGGCGCCGCTCGCTGCGGGTCTACCGGCGTTCGCGCACCGCGACGGCCACCCTGATCGTGAAGTTCACCGAGACCATGAACGGCATCCGCCCGGTCCAGGCCTTCCGCCGGGAAGCCGCCAACGAGGCGGCGTTCGGCGTGCTCAACCGCCGGTCGGCGACCGCCCAGGCGGAGGGGTTCCGCGAGCTGGCCCGCTTCGTCGGCCTGTCCAGGACCACCGCCAACGTCTGGGTCACCGGCGTCGTGGTGCTGGGCGCCTTCCTGGTCACCGACGGCAGCCTGGAGCTCGGCGTGCTCACCGGCTTCGTGCTGTACCTGCGCCGGCTGTACGACCCGATCGACCAGCTGGCGATGTTCCTGAACAGCTACCAGTCGGCGGCCGCCGCCCTGGAGAAGATCGCCGGTCTGCTCGCCCACGAGCCGACCGTCGCCGAGCCGGCCACGCCGGTGACCCTGCCGGCCGGCACGGGCACCGGAAGGGAGGTGGCCTTCCAGGGCACCCGGTTCGCCTACCGGACCGGCAAGGAGGTGCTGCCGCCGTTCGACCTGGTGCTGCCCGCCGGGCGGACCACCGCCGTGGTCGGCGCCACCGGCGCGGGCAAGTCGACGCTGGCCAAGCTGCTCGCCCGGTTCTACGACCCGACCGAGGGCCGGATCACCCTGGACGGCGTCGACCTGCGCGACCTCTCCACCGCCGACCTGCGGCGCGGGGTGGTGATGGTGACCCAGGAGTCCTTCCTGTTCTCCGGGACGGTCGCCGAGAACATCGCCATCGGCAAGCCGGGCGCCACCCGCGAGGAGGTCGAGCAGGCGGCCCGCGCGATCGGCGCGTACGAGTTCGTGGCCGCCCTGCCTGAGGGCTTCGACACCGACGTGCGCAAGCGCGGCGGCCGGATCTCGGCCGGCCAGCGGCAGCTGGTCGCCTTCGCCCGGGCGCTGCTGGCCGACCCGGCGGTGCTGATCCTGGACGAGGCGACCTCCTCGCTGGACGTGCCCGGCGAACAGGCCGTGCAGCGCGCCATGCGGACGGTGCTGGCCGGCCGGACGGCCGTGATCATCGCCCACCGGCTCTCCACCGTGGAGATCGCCGACCGGGTGCTGGTGATGGAGCAGGGCCGGATCGTCGAGGACGGCACCCCCGCCGAGCTGATCGGCGGCACGGGCCGGTTCGCCGACCTGCACCAGGCCTGGCGGGCCAGCCTGGTCTGAGCCGGGCCCGCCGCGGGCCGGCCGGCCACCGCCCCGGCCGGGCCGCCCCGGACACGCCGGAGGGCGCCGGGCCCTGTGCACGGGCCCGGCGCCCTCCGGTGTTTCTGTCCTCCGGTGTTTCTGTCCTGCGGTGTTTCTGTCCCGCGGTCGTTCGGCCCTGCGGTCGTTCGGCCCTGCGGTGCGGTCAGCGCAGCAGGCCGGTGTCCATCCCGGCCGACTCCGCCGGCAGCGCCACCAGGCCCAGCTCGGCCGGGGAGGCCAGCAGCGGGTGGGCCGGCAGCACCCGGACGGTGTAGCCGAAGGGACCGGTCCGGCTGAGCTCCAGCTGGCCCTCGTAACGCGTCCGGCCGTCGAGGTCGGGGCCGCCGGCCGGCTTGAGCGCGAGCAGGGCGGCGTCCGAGATGCCGTCCCGCTCGTCCACCCGGCCGGAGACCACCTGCACCTCCACGTCGGCCGGCTCCAGCGGGCCGAGCGAGACCTGCACCCGCAGCGACAGCGCGCTGCCCAGCTCCTGCGCCTCGTCCGGGCACTCGGCCTCGACGTGCTCCACCCGGACGGCCGGCCAGGCCTGGCGGACCTTGGCCTTCCAGTCGGCGAGCGCCCGGGCCCCGGCGTGGCCGGTGCCGCCCGGCGCGGGGGCGGCCAGCTCGCGCTGGGCCAGCGCGGCCGGCGTGTAGAGCCGCTCCACGTACTCCCGGACCATCCGGCCGGCCAGCACCTTGGGCCCGAGGGTGACCAGGGTGTGCCGGACCATCGCGATCCAGCGGTGCGGCAGCCCGTCCGCGCCCCGGTCGTAGAAGCGCGCCGCCACCTGGTGCTCGATCAGGTCGTACAGGGCGGCGGACTCGATGTCGTCGCGGCGCTCGGCCTCGGCGCTCTCCGGGTCCAGCACGCTGCCGACGCCGTCGGCGGTGGGGATCGCCCAGCCGTTCTGGCCGTCGTACCACTCGTCCCACCAGCCGTCCAGGACGGACAGGTTCAGGCAGCCGTTGAGGGCCGCCTTCATCCCGGACGTCCCGCAGGCCTCCAGCGGCCGCAGCGGGTTGTTCAGCCAGACGTCGCAGCCCGGGTAGAGCCGCTGGGCCATCGCCATGTCGTAGTCGGGCAGGAAGACGATCCGGTGGCGGACCGCCGGGTCGTCGGCGAAGGCGACCATCTGCTGGATCAGCCGCTTGCCGCCTTCGTCGGCCGGGTGCGCCTTGCCGGCCACCACGATCTGCACCGGCCGGGTCGGGTGCAGCAGCAGGGCGCGCAGCCGCTCCTGGTCGCGCAGCATCAGGGTGAGCCGCTTGTACGAGGGCACCCGGCGGGCGAAGCCGATGGTGAGCACGTCCGGGTCGAGCACCGCGCCGACCCAGCCGAGCTCCGCGTCGCCGGCGCCGCGCTGGCGCCAGGAGGTGCGGACCCTGCTCCGGGCCTCGTCGACCAGCTGGGCCCGCAGGGCGCGCCGCAGCTCCCAGATCTCGCTGTTGCCGATCCGCTCCAGACCCGTCCAGCGCTTGGTCTCGCCGGTGGTCATGGCGTCCTCGGCGCGTTCGGTGCCGATCTCGGCGGCGCCGAGCCGCACCACCGCCGGGTCGATCCAGGTCGGTGCGTGCACGCCGTTGGTGACCGAGGCGATCGGCACCTCCGCGGCGTCGAAGCCCGGCCAGAGGCCGTTGAACATCGACCGGCTGACCTCGCCGTGCAGGGTGGAGACGCCGTTGGCGCGCTGCGCGAGCCGCAGGCCCATGGCGGCCATGTTGAACAGCTTGGGGTCGCCGCCCCGCCAGGTCTCGGCGCCGAGCGCCAGCACCTGCTCCACCGGGACGCCGGCCAGCGCCGCGTCGCCGGTGAAGTGGCGGGCGACCAGCTCGCGGTCGAATCGGTCGATGCCGGCCGGTACGGGCGTGTGGGTGGTGAACAGGGTGCCGGCCCGGACGGCCTCCAGGGCCGCGGCGAAGTCCAGGCCCTGCGCGCCCTCCTCGCCCTTCTCCGCGGCGGTGACCAGTTCCCTGATCCGTTCCACCCCGAGGAAGCCGGCGTGGCCCTCGTTGGTGTGGAAGACCTCGGGCGCCGCGTGGCCGGTGAGGCGGCAGTACGTGCGGACGGCGCGGACGCCGCCGATGCCCAGCAGCATCTCCTGGAGCAGGCGGTGCTCGCTGCCGCCGCCGTAGAGGCGGTCCGTCACATCGCGCTCGGCGGGCGAGTTCGCCTCGATGTCGGAGTCGAGCAGCAGCAGCGGGACCCGCCCGACCTGGGCCTTCCAGATGTGCGCGGCCAGGGTGCGGCCGGCGGGCAGGGCGAGGTCGATCCGTACCGGGCTGCCGTCCGCCTCGCGGAGCAGGCTGACGGCGAGTTCGTCGGGGTCGAGCAGGGGGTAGCGCTCCTGCTGCCAGCCGTCGCGGCTGAGCGACTGGCGGAAGTAGCCGTGCCGGTAGAAGAGGCCGACGCCGATCAGCGGCACGCCGAGGTCGCTGGCGGACTTGAGGTGGTCGCCGGCCAGGATGCCGAGGCCGCCGGAGTACTGGGGCAGCGCGGCGGCGATGCCGTACTCCGGGGAGAAGTAGGCGACCGCGGCGGGCAGCGCGGCGCCGTCCTCGGCGGACTGGTACCAGCGCGGGCCCGACAGGTATTCGCGCAGGTCGTCGGCCTGGTCGCCGAGCCTGCGCAGGAAGCGCCGGTCCGCGGCGAGGGCGGCGAGCCGGGCGGCCGGCACCTCGCCGAGCAGGCGCACCGGGTCCTCCCCGGTGGCGGCCCAGACCTCGGGGTCGACGGAGCGGAAGAGGTCTCTGGTCTCCGAGTGCCATGACCAGCGCAGATTGAGCGCGAGCTCGTGCAACGGCTGGAGTTGTTCGGGCAGGACGGTGCGGACGGTGAATCTGCGGATTGCCTTCACGGCGTGAAGCGTAGACCCGTCATTGGCCCTGATGGTGTGTCACCTGACGTATTGGTGATCCGTTCGGCCTATTGATGAGATCGCATTCAGCGCATTGGGCTGCGCGGGGGGCGCGCGGGGCGCACTTTTCCAAGTCCCGCACCACCAATGCGTGAACAGTGTGGAACAGCCTGATTTCCGCTGGCCGATATACCCCTCGGGTAGTCCGAAAGTGTCGCACTACCGCTGCGTAGGTCTTGTCGGCGGTGTCACTATGAACAAAGGTCGTTGATGCTGCGGGGTGTGCGGCGACGGGTGGCGCCCCCCGACTGCCGCACGCCCGAATCCTTCCGCTTCGACAAACCCTCACCTTCCTTAGCCCATTCGGCCCTAGCCGCGTTTCCGTTGCGTGTCCTCGTGCTGCCTCCGCTCGTTCACGGGTGGGTTGGGTCGCACTGGGGCGCGCCCGGAGAGGCGCGCGCCGGGACGCGCGCGGGCTCTCGGACTCGCGGCCGCAGGCATGACCGGAGTCGGGCAGGTTGCCGGGTGCGGCGACATGGGCAGGCTCCGGGCGCGGCACGACCTCCCCCCACCCAGCAGTTCTCCCGGTACTCCCCTGGCCCCGGACCGGCCGGCGGGAGCTGCCGCCGATCTCGGGCAGGAGTTTGGCATGCACGGCGACACGCGGGACCAGTCCACACCGGTGGCCGACACACTCGACGCGGCGCTCGCGGAATCCGCCGAACGGGCGGAATCCGACGGCCCGTCGGACGCGGCGATGCCCAAACCGCGGGCCGCCGCGGCACCCCGGCCCCAGCGGGCGGCCGGCGGCCGAGAACCCGTGGCCGACGACGCCCGGCCCGCGGCCCCGCGCAAACGCGCCACCCGTTCGGCGGACGGCCAGGCCGGCCAGGCCACGGCGGCCCGCCCGGCCGGGGCGGCGGCGCGGACCACCACCGGGGCGGCCGCCCGGAGCACCGCGCCGAGCGCGAGCACGCCCCGGAAGACCACCACCCGGAAAACCTCCGCCCGTAAGACGACAGAGAGCGACACCGTGATCGGCCGCATCCCCGTCCTGGACGTCAGCCCCCTCGTCGACGCCGGCCGCCGGCCCGCCAAGGCGGTGGTCGGCGAGGCCTTCGAGGTCACCGCGACCGTGTTCCGCGAGGGCCACGACGCGGTCAACGCCAACGTGGTGCTGCGCGACCCGCGCGGCCGCAGCGGCCCCTGGACGCCGATGCGGGAGCTGGCCCCCGGCACCGACCGCTGGGGCGCCGGCGTGACGCCGACCGCCCCGGGCCGCTGGTCCTACCTGGTGGAGGCCTGGAGCGACCCGGTGGCCACCTGGCGCAAGGCCGCCGCCGTGAAGCTGCCGGCCGGCATCGACACCGCGCTGGTCCTGGAGGAGGGCGCGCAACTGCTGGAGCGCGCCGCCGCGGGCGTGCCGAAGAAGGAGGGCCGCTCGCACGTCCTGGCGGCCGTGGACGCGCTGCGCGACCCGGGCCTGCCCCCGCTGTCCCGGCTGGCGGCCGCGCTGGTCCCCGAGGTGACCGAGCTGCTGGCCCGTCACCCGCTGCGCGAGCTGGTCAGCTCGACCCGCCCGATGCCGCTGCAGGTCGACCGGGAGCGGGCCCTGTTCGGCTCCTGGTACGAGTTCTTCCCCCGCTCCGAGGGCGCCGTGGTGGACCCGTCGGGCGTCGAACCACCGCGCTCCGGCACCCTGCGCACCGCCGCCGAGCGCCTGCCGGCGGTGGCCGCGATGGGCTTCGACGTGGTCTACCTGCCCCCCGTGCACCCGATCGGCCGGGCCTTCCGCAAGGGCCCGGACAACACCCTGACGGCCGGCCGGCACGACGTCGGCTCCCCCTGGGCGATCGGCTCGCCGGAGGGCGGCCACGACGCCGTCCACCCGGACCTCGGCACCATCGAGGACTTCGACCACTTCGTCGCCGAGGCCACCGCCCTGCACCTGGAGGTGGCGCTGGACTTCGCCCTCCAGTGCTCCCCCGACCACCCCTGGGTGAACAAGCACCCGGAGTGGTTCAGCCACCGCGTCGACGGCACCATCGCGTACGCCGAGAACCCCCCGAAGAAGTACCAGGACATCTACCCCGTCAACTTCGACCAGGACTTCGACGGCATCGTCAAGGAGACCCTGCGCCTGCTGCGGTTCTGGATGGGCCACGGGGTGCGGATCTTCCGGGTCGACAACCCGCACACCAAGCCGGTGGTGTTCTGGGAGAAGGTGCTCGGCGAGATCGCCCGCACCGACCCCGACGTGATCTTCCTCGCCGAAGCGTTCACCAGGCCGGCCATGATGCACACCCTGGGGAAGATCGGGTTCCACCAGTCGTACACCTACTTCACCTGGCGCACCACCAAGCAGGAGCTGACCGAGTACCTCACCGAGCTGTCCGGGGAGCCGGCCGCCTACATGCGGCCCAACTTCTTCGCGAACACCCCGGACATCCTGCCCGAGCACCTGCAGACCGGCGGCCGGGCCGCCTTCGCCGTCCGGGCGGTCCTGGCCGCCACGCTGTCCCCCAGCTACGGCGTGTACGCGGGCTTCGAGCTGTTCGAGAACGAGCCGGCCGAGCCGGGCTCCGAGGAGTACCTGCACTCGGAGAAGTACGAGCTGCGCCCGCGGGACTGGACCCGCGCCGACACCCTCGCCCCGCTGCTGACCGTGCTGAACCGGCTCCGCCGGCGGCACCCGGCCCTCCAGCAGCTGCGCGACCTGCGGTTCCACCCGACGGACAACGAGCAGGTGCTGGCGTACTCCAAGAGCGCCAGCACCGAGGACGGCCTCACCGACCGCGTGATCACCGTGGTCAACCTGGACCCGCACCACGTCCAGGAGGCCACCGTCACCCTCGAAGGCGACGGCCCGTACACCGTGCACGACGAGCTCACCGGCGCCGCCTTCAGCTGGGGCCGGCACAACTACGTCCGGCTCGACCCCTCCGCGGAGCCGGCCCACCTCCTCACGGTTCGGAGGAACCCAGCGTGACAGTGAACGAGCCCGTCCCCGACACCTTCGCCGAGACCTCGAAGAAGGACCTGGACCCGGAGTGGTTCAAACGTGCGGTCTTCTACGAGGTCCTGGTGCGGTCCTTCCAGGACAGCAACGGAGACGGCGTCGGCGACCTCCAGGGGCTCACGTCCAAACTCGACTACCTGCAGTGGCTCGGTGTGGACTGCCTCTGGCTGCCGCCCTTCTTCGCCTCCCCGCTGCGCGACGGCGGCTACGACGTGGCCGACTACAAGTCGGTGCTCCCGGAGTTCGGCGACCTGGCCGACTTCATGGTGTTCGTGGACGCCGCGCACGCCCGCGGCATGCGCGTGATCATCGACTTCGTGATGAACCACACCAGCGACCAGCACCCGTGGTTCCAGGCCTCCCGGGAGGACCCGGACGGCCCGTACGGCGACTTCTACATGTGGGCCGACGACGACAAGCAGTACCCGGACGCCCGGATCATCTTCGTCGACACCGAGACCTCCAACTGGACGTACGACCCGGTGCGCAAGCAGTACTTCTGGCACCGGTTCTTCTCCCACCAGCCGGACCTCAACTACGACAACCCCCGGGTCCAGGAGGAGATGATCGCCGGGCTCCGGTTCTGGCTGGACCTCGGGATCGACGGGTTCCGGCTGGACGCGGTGCCGTACCTGTTCGCCAGGGAGGGCACCAACTGCGAGAACCTCCCGGAGACCCACGAGTTCCTCGCCCGGGTCCGCAAGGAGATCGACGCGGACTACCCGGACACCGTGCTGCTCGCCGAGGCCAACCAGTGGCCGGAGGACGTGGTCGACTACTTCGGCGACTTCGGCTCCGGCGGCGACGAGTGCCACATGGCGTTCCACTTCCCGGTGATGCCGCGGATCTTCATGGCCGTGCGACGGGAGTCCCGCTACCCGGTCTCGGAGATCCTCGCCAAGACGCCGACCATCCCCGGCGGCTGCCAGTGGGGCATCTTCCTGCGCAACCACGACGAGCTGACCCTGGAGATGGTCACCGACGAGGAGCGCGACTACATGTACGCGGAGTACGCCAAGGACCCGCGGATGCGCGCCAACGTGGGCATCCGCCGGCGCCTGGCGCCGCTGCTGGAGAACGACCGCAACCAGATCGAGCTGTTCACGGCCCTGCTGCTGTCGCTCCCCGGCTCCCCGGTGCTGTACTACGGGGACGAGATCGGCATGGGCGACAACATCTGGCTGGGCGACCGGGACGGCGTGCGCACCCCGATGCAATGGACGCCCGACCGCAACGCGGGTTTCTCCTCCGCCGACCCGGGCAGGCTCAGTCTGCCGCCCATCATGGACCCGGTGTACGGCTATCAGGTGACCAACGTCGAAGCGCAGCAGAGCAGTTCGAGTTCTCTGCTGCACTGGACGCGTCGCATGATCGAGATCCGCAAGCTCAACCCCGCGTTCGGCCTCGGCACCTACACCGAGCTCCCGTCCAGCAATCCCGCGGTGCTGGCCTTCGTGCGCGAGTACGAGGGTGACCTGGTCATGTGCGTGAACAACTTCTCGCGGTTCGCGCAGCCGACCGAACTGGACCTGCGACGGTACGGAGGCCGGTACCCGGTCGAACTGATCGGCGGGGTGCGCTTCCCCTCGATCGGCGAGTGGCCGTACCTGCTCACCCTCGCGGGGCACGGCTTCTACTGGTTCCAGCTCCGCAAGCCGCCCCGCCCCGACGGGGCCCGCCCCACGGGTCTGCAGTAACGGTCCCTCTGGGCCCCAGGGCCCAAGCACTTCGGGGCGCGCGGGAGTTCGCGCCCGCGCCCCCCGGAGGTGCCTGCACCACCGCGTACGGAGAACAGCCCAACGGCCCACCACACTATGGCGTGACACCCGAGCCCCGCTCGCGTGCCGTCGCCGCCGCGCAGCCGAAATCCGGAAGACTGACGGGCCCGGCCAGACCCGTCGGGCAGTCGGCCCGCTTCCGGGGAAAGGGAGTCATGTCCGAAACCTCCCGGTCTCAAGCCCATGTGCACCGCGACACCCCCACCGGCACGGCCGTGCCGGCCGGACCGCGGAGCCCCGGGGTACGCAGAACCGCCTTGGGAGTCAGCGAGCTGATCCAGGCCGCGCTGCCGCTGATCACCGATTGGCTCCCCACCCAACGCTGGTACGCCGGCAAGGGGCGCGCCATCACCGGCCTCACGCCGATGGTCGGCACCCCCCTGCAGGTCGGCGACCCCTCACTGCTGCACCTGCTGCTGCGGGTCGAGCACGGGGCGGCCGGCGGCACCCCGCAAGGGGACATCTACCAACTGCTGCTCGGCACCCGCTCGGAGGAGCCCGCCGGGATCGGCCCGGGCGCCGTGCTCGGCCGGCTCACCCAGGGACCGTACGACGGCGCCGTGCTCTACGACGCGGTGCACGACCCGGAGCTGACCGGCCGGCTGCTGGAGCACCTGGCGACCGGCGACCGGTTCGGCTCGCTGTCCTTCCGCCGCACCCCGGGCCCCGGCCTGCCCGCCAACCTGCCGGGCCGGGCCAGCACCGCCGAGCAGAGCAACAGCTCGGTGATCTACGGGACCTCGCTGATCCTCAAGCTGTTCCGCCGGATCAGCCCCGGCACCAACCCGGACCTCGAACTCTCGCTCGCCCTCTCCCGGGCCGGCTCCACCCGCATCCCGCGGGTCGCCGCCTGGTTCGAGAGCCGGCTGGAGCGCGCCGAGCCGGCCACCCTCGGCCTGCTCCAGCGCTACCTGCCGGACGCCGAGGACGGCTGGGAGCTGGCCCTGGACCAGGTCGGCCGGCTCAAGGGCGACCCCTCCCCCGGCAACTTCGCCATTGAGGCGCACCGGCTCGGCCGGGCCACCGCCGAGGTGCACCGGGTGCTCGCCCGCTCGATGCCGGTGGCGCGCCTGGACCGCACCCAGACCAGACAGCTGGCCACCGCGATGGCCGACCGGCTGGACAGCGCCGTCGCCGCCGTCCCCGGCCTGCTGCGCTACCGCTCCGCGCTGCGCAGCGCCTTCCAGCAGCTCGCCGACGCCCACCCGGACGGCATGCCGGTCCAGCGGATCCACGGCGACCTGCACCTGGGCCAGGCGATGCGCACCCCGCAGGGCTGGGTGCTGCTGGACTTCGAGGGCGAGCCCGCGAAGACGGTGGCCGAGCGCCGGGAGCCGCAGACCGCCCTGCGGGACGTCGCCGCGATGCTGCGCTCCTTCGACTACGCCGCCGCGCACCTGCTGGCCGGCGGCCCGGTCGACCCGGAGCTGGCGCACCTGGCGGCGGCCTGGGCGGCCCGCAACCGCACCGCGTACTGCGCGGGGTACACGGCCGGCGGGGGCACCGACCCGGCGGCCTCGCCGGAGCTGATGCGCGCGCTGGAGATCGACAAGGCGGTGTACGAGGTGGTGTACGAGGCGCGGCACCGGCCCAGCTGGCTGCCCATCCCGCTCGCCGCCATCAACCGGCTGGCCCTGACCGTCTGACCCGGCCCGGCCGACCGTCCCCGGCCGGGCCGACCGCTCCCTCCTCCGCTCCGCCCGCCCACCCGCCCCCTCGGCCCCGTTCGCCCGCCCCATCCGTCCGCAGGATCCGCCCCCCGCCGTACCGACCCCGCAGGAGGACCCCGTCGTGACTCCGCTCGACCTGCCAGGCCGCACCACCACCCCCGCCGTACCCGCGACCTTCCTCGCGGGCAAGGACTCACCGAGGCGAGAGCCCGTGGTGCCCCAGCGGGCCGAGCCGGAGCGGACCGCCCCGGCCCCGAGCACCGGCCGCGCGAGCGCCGCTCCGCCCGGCACCGGTGCGGCCGAGCCCGCTGTCACCACGCCTCCCGCCGCCACGCCCGCCGTCGCGACGCCGGCCACCGCGGAAGCCGTCGGCCCGCCAGTCGCGCCCGGCATCGCCGCGGACGCCGCCCAGGCGGGCGCGCTGCGGCTGCCGGAGGCCCCGCTGCCGCCCTCCGAGGTCGACCGGCTGGTCTCCGGCGCGCACCACGACCCGCACGCCCTGCTGGGCGCCCACCCGACCAACGGCGGCACCGCGATCCGGGTGCTGCGCCCGTTCGCCGAGCGGGTGGTGGTGGAGACCGGCCAGGGCCCGGCCGAACTCACCCACCAGCAGAACGGCCTGTTCACCGGCCTGCTGCCCGGCAGCGGTCTGCAGCGCGCCACCCTGGCCGAGCACCGGCTGCTGGTCACCTACCCCGGCGGCGGCCCGCTGCCGCAGTACGACGGCTACCGGGCCCGCCCGACCCTCGGCGAGCTCGACCTGCACCTGATCTCCGAGGGCCGGCACGAGCAGCTCTGGCGGGCCCTCGGCTCGCACCTGCGCACCGTGGACGGCGTCGACGGCACCGCCTTCGCCGTCTGGGCGCCCAACGCGGCCGGCGTCCGGCTGATCGGCGACTTCAACCACTGGGACGGCACCGGCCACCCGATGCGGTCGCTGGGCTCCTCCGGCATCTGGGAGCTGTTCGTGCCCGGCCTGGCCGAGGGCACCCAGTACAAGTACGAGATCCGCACCCGGGACGGCCGCACCCTCGACAAGGCCGACCCGCTGGCCCGGGCCACCCAGTGCCCGCCCGGCACCGCCTCCGTCGTCACCTCCTCCTCGTACGACTGGCAGGACGCCGACTGGATGGCGCGCCGCGCCCGGGCCGTCCACCACCGTGCGCCGATGTCGGTCTACGAGCTGCACCTCGCCTCCTGGCGGCCCGACCTCACCAGCTACCGCGAGATCGCCGAGGTGCTCCCCGGCTACCTCAAGGAGCTGAACTTCACCCACGTGGAGTTCATGCCGGTGATGGAGCACCCCTTCGGCGGCTCCTGGGGCTACCAGGTCTCCGGCTTCTACGCACCGACCGCCCGGCTGGGCGGCCCGGACGACTTCCGCCACCTGGTCGACACCCTGCACCGGCACGGGATCGGCGTGATCGTCGACTGGGTGCCGGCGCACTTCCCCAAGGACGACTTCGCGCTCGCCCGCTTCGACGGCGAGCCGCTCTACGAGCCGGCCGACCCGCTGCGCGCCGAACACCCCGACTGGGGCACCCTGGAGTTCGACTACGGCCGCACCGAGGTCCGCAACTTCCTGGTCGCCAACGCGGTGTACTGGTGCGAGGAGTTCCACATCGACGGCCTGCGGGTGGACGCCGTCGCCTCGATGCTCTACCTCGACTACTCCCGCGAGGGCGGCGCCTGGACCCCGAACCAGTTCGGCGGGCGGGAGAACCTGGACGCCGCGGCCTTCCTGCAGGAGATGAACGCCACCGTCTACCGGCGCTGCCCCGGCGTGATCACCATCGCCGAGGAGTCCACCGCCTGGGACGGCGTCACCCGCCCCACCGACAGCGGGGGCCTCGGTTTCGGCCTGAAGTGGAACATGGGCTGGATGCACGACTCGCTGGTCTACATCTCCAAGGAGCCGGTGCACCGCAAGTACCACCACAACGAGATCACCTTCTCGATGGTGTACGCGTACTCGGAGAACTACGTGCTGCCGATCTCGCACGACGAGGTGGTGCACGGCAAGCAGTCGCTGGTCTCCAAGATGCCCGGCGACTGGTGGCAGCAGCGCGCCAACCACCGCGCCTACCTGGGCTTCATGTGGGCCCACCCCGGCAAGCAACTGCTTTTCATGGGGCAGGAGTTCGCCCAGGGTGCCGAGTGGGACCACGAGCACGGACCGCAGTGGTGGGTGCTGGCCGACGACTGGCCGGCCGCCGCCGACCACCGGGGCGTGCGCGAGCTGGTCCGCGACCTCAACGGCGCCTACCTGGACGCGCCCGCGCTGTGGGAGCAGGACACCACCCCCGACGGCTTCCGCTGGCTGGACGGCGGCGCCGCCGAGGACAACCTGCTCTCCTTCGTCCGGTACGCCGCCGACGGCACCCCGCTGGTGGCCGTCTGCAACTTCTCCCCCGTGGTGCGGCACGGCTACCGGGTCGGCCTGCCCACCCTGCCCGGCTCCGAGCAGCTCTGGGAGGAGGTCCTGAACACCGACGCCGAGGCGTACGGCGGCAGCGGGATCGCCAACTCCAGCCCGGTGAAGGCGGAGAAGGTCTCCTGGAACGGGCAGGACCGCAGCGCCGAGCTCGTCCTGCCGCCGCTGGCGACGGTCTGGCTGCGCCCGGCCTGACGGCGCGCCCGCCCTCACCACACCCCCGCACCGCCAGGCGCACACCGCACACCCCGGGATCCGCCGCCGCGGAACCGGACGGCAGCACCGGGACGTCGGACGTCCCGGTGCTGCCGTGCGTCCGGCCCCGGCCCCGGGAATTCACCCGAGTGCAAACGCCCGTCCTAAATGCGAAGGTAGGGTCAATATGACCATCTGAAGCAGCGGGAAGCGGAGGCGACCACGTGGCGCGCAGCGTGTACGTGACCGGGATCGACCGGGGCGACGGCCGGCAGGCCGTCGAACTGGGGGTCATGGAACTGCTCACCCGCCAGGTGGACCGCGTCGGCGTCTTCCGCCCGCTGGTGCACGCCCACGCACCCGGCGGCGACCACGTGGTCGAGCTGCTCCGCGACCGGTACCGGCTGGACCTGCCCGCCACCGAGATGTACGGCCTCACCTACGAGGCGGCCGCCGCCCTGCAGGCCGCGCAGGGCCAGGACGAACTGGTCGGCGCCCTGGTGGAGCGGTTCCGCGCGCTGGAGCGCGACTGCCAGGCCGTCCTGATCCTCGGCACCGACTTCGCCGGCACCAACATCCCGGATGAACTGGCCTTCAACGCCCGCCTGGCGAACGAGTTCGGCGCGGCCGTGCTCCCGGTGGTCGGCGGGCACGCCGAGGACCCGCAGGCCGTGGTCGCCGAGGTGCGCAACGCCTACCGGGCCTACCGCGACCTGGGCTGCGCCACCCTGGCCATGATCGCCAACCGGGTCGCCCCCGGGGCCAAGGAGGAGGTCCTGCGGGCACTGGCCGCGAAGCTGCCGATACCGGCGTACGTGATCCCCGAGGAGCCGGCGCTCGCCGCGCCGACGGTCGCCCAACTGGTCGAGGCGACCGGCGCGGAGCTGCTGCTCGGCGACGCCGCGGGCCTGGCCCGGGACGTCCGCGGCTTCGTCTTCGGCGGCGCCATGCTGCCGACCTTCCTCACCGCGCTGACCGAGGGCGCCCTGGTGGTCACCCCCGGGGACCGCGCCGACCTGGTGATCGGCTCGCTGGCGGCGCACGCGGCCGGCGCCCCGCCGATCGCCGGCGTGCTGCTGACGCTCGGCCAGCACCCCGGCCCCGACGTGATGGCGCTGGCCGCCCGGCTCGCCCCCGGCACCCCGGTGGCGGTCGTCCCGGAGGGCAGCTGGATCACCGCCGCCGCGCTGACCCACCTGGAGGGCCGGCTCGACGCGGCCGGCCCGCGGAAGGCCGAGATCGCCCTGGGCCTCTTCGAACTGCACGTCGACACGGCCGAGTTGACCAAGCGGATCGAGCTGAGCCGGTCCGAGCGGGTCACGCCGATGATGTTCGAGCACGAGCTGCTGGAGCGGGCCCGCGCCGCCCGCCGGCACGTCGTCCTGCCGGAGGGCACCGAGGAGCGGGTACTGCGCGCCGCCGAGGTGCTGCTGCGCCGCAACATCTGCGACCTCACCCTGCTCGGCGACCCGGAGGAGGTCCGCCGCAAGGCCTCCTCGCTCGGCCTGGACCTGCCGGCCGAGCCCGCCGGGGACCGCGCCCGGCTGCGGATCGTCGACCCGGCGACCAGCCCGCTGCGCCAGCAGTTCGCCGAGCTGTACACCCGGCTCCGCGCGCACAAGGGCATGACGGTGGAACTCGCGTTGGACGTGGTCACCGACGTCTCGTACTTCGGCACCCTGATGGTCCAGGAGGGCATCGCCGACGGCATGGTCTCCGGCGCCGTGCACTCCACCGCCGCGACCATCCGGCCCGCCTTCGAGGTGATCAAGACCTCGCCGGGCGCGGCCATCGTCTCCTCGGTCTTCTTCATGTGCCTCGCCGACAAGGTGCTGGTGTACGGCGACTGCGCGGTCAACCCCGACCCGGACGCCCGGCAGCTCGCCGACATCGCCGTCCAGTCCGCCGACACCGCGGCCCAGTTCGGCGTCGAGCCGCGGGTCGCGATGCTGTCCTACTCCACCGGCACCTCCGGCTCGGGCGCGGACGTGGACAAGGTCCGCAAGGCCACCGAGCTGGTCCGCGAGCTGCGCCCGGACCTCCTGGTGGAGGGCCCGATCCAGTACGACGCCGCGGTGGACGCCCATGTCGCGGCCACCAAGCTGCCGGGCTCGGCGGTGGCCGGACGGGCGACGGTGCTGATCTTCCCCGACCTGAACACCGGCAACAACACCTACAAGGCCGTCCAGCGGTCGGCCGGCGCGGTGGCGGTCGGCCCGGTGCTGCAGGGCCTGCGCAAGCCGGTCAACGACCTCTCGCGGGGGGCGCTGGTCGAGGACATCGTCAACACCGTGGCCATCACCGCGATCCAGTCGCAGACCGGCCGGACCGCCGACGGCGTCGGTGCCGAACCCCGCACGGACAGCCCCCGCACGGATCGCCCCGAAGGAGCGCAGCAGAGTTGAGCGAAGGCACCCGGGTCCTCGTCCTGAACGCGGGATCGTCCTCGGTGAAGTACCAGCTGATCGACATGCTGGACGGCTCGCGGCAGGCCTCCGGCCTGGTGGAGCGGATCGGCGAGCCGGCCGGCCGGCTGGTGCACACCCCGCCCGGCGGGCAGCGGCGCGAGTCGCTGCAGGCCTTCCCCGACCACGGCGCCGCGCTGAAGGCCGTCGCCGGCGAGCTGGCCGCCGACGGCCTCGACCTGGACTCCCCGGAACTCGCCGCGATCGGCCACCGGGTGGTGCACGGCGGCCTGCGGTTCACCGAACCCACCCTGGTCACCGACGAGGTGCTGGCCGAGATCCGCCGGCTGATCCCGGTCGCTCCGCTGCACAACCCGGCCAACATCACCGGCATCGAGGTGGCCCGGGCGCTGCGGCCGGACCTGCCGCAGGTGGCCGTCTTCGACACCGCCTTCCACACCGGCATGCCCGAGCACGCGGCCCGGTACGCGATCGACCGGCAGGTCGCGGACGAGCACCGGGTACGCCGCTACGGCTTCCACGGCACCTCCCACCAGTACGTCTCCCGGGCCACCGCCCGGCTGCTCGGCAAGGACCCGGCCGAGGTCAACGTGATCGTGCTGCACCTCGGCAACGGCGGCTCCGCCTCGGCGGTGGCCGGCGGGCGCTGCGTGGAGACCTCGATGGGGCTCACCCCGCTGGAGGGGCTGGTGATGGGCACCCGGTCCGGGGACGTCGACGCCGGCGTGGTGTTCCACCTGCACCGGGTCGGCGGGCTGTCGGTCGACGAGATCGACGACCTGCTGAACCGCCGCAGCGGCCTGCTCGGCCTCTGCGGGGACAACGACATGCGGGAGGTCCTGCGCCGCTCGGAGGAGGGCGACGCGGACGCCCGGCTGGCCTTCGAGGTGTACGTCCACCGGCTGCGCAAGTACATCGGCGCCTACTACGCGGTGCTCGGCCGGGTGGACGCGATCGCGTTCACCGCGGGCGTGGGCGAGAACGCGGCGCCGGTGCGGGCCGCGGCGACCGCCGGCCTGGAGGCGCTGGGCATCGCGGTGGACCCGGCGCTGAACTCGATCCGCTCCGACCGGGCCCGGGTGATCTCCCCGGAATTCCTGCGCACCGGGGGGGCTCCACGGGTGACCGTCGCCGTGGTGCCCACCGACGAGGAGCTGGAGATCGCCCGGCAGGCCTTCGCGCTGGTCCGCGCGGAGGCCTGAGAAGACCGCAGGTCCACGCGCCGTCCCACCCCTCGGAATGCTTCGTCGGCGATCCCTGGTGATTCGCGCCGAATGCCCCCATAACACGAACGGATAGACTGACCCATATGCGCCGAGCGAAAATTGTCTGCACCCTGGGTCCGGCGACGGACTCCTACGAACAGCTGAAGGCCATCGTCGAGGCGGGCATGAACGTCGCCCGACTCAACATGAGTCATGGCTCCCACCCGGAGCACGAGGAGCGGTACCGCAAGGTCCGCCAGGTGTCCGAGGACACCGGACGCCCGATCGGCATCCTCGCCGACCTGCAGGGTCCGAAGATCCGCCTGGCGACCTTCGCCAACGGGCCGGTGACCGTCGACAACGGCGACGAGTTCACCATCACCACCGAGGACGTCCCCGGTGACCAGCACATCTGCGGTACCACCTACAAGGGCCTGCCCGGCGACGTGAAGCCCGGCGACCCGGTCCTGATCAACGACGGCGTCATCGCGCTGGAGGTCGTCAGCGTCGACGGCCCCCGCGTGAAGACCGTCGTCGTCGAGGGCGGCGTGCTCTCGAACAACAAGGGCATCAACCTCCCCGGTGCCGCCGTCAACGTCCCCGCCCTGTCCGAGAAGGACAAGGACGACCTGCGCTTCGCGCTGGAGCTGGGCGTCGACATGGTCGCGCTGTCCTTCGTCCGCAACGCCGCGGACATCGACGACGTGCACAAGGTGATGGACGAGGTCGGCATCCGCGTGCCGGTCATCGCCAAGATCGAGAAGCCGCAGGCCGTCGAGGCGATGGAGGAGATCGTCCTCGCCTTCGACGCCATCATGGTCGCCCGTGGCGACCTCGCCGTCGAGTACCCGCTGGAGCGGGTGCCGCTGGTCCAGAAGCAGCTGATCACCCTGGCCCGCCGCAACGCGAAGCCGGTCATCGTCGCCACCCAGATGATGGAGTCGATGATCCACGCCTCGCGCCCGACCCGCGCCGAGGCCTCGGACGTCGCCAACGCCA
Source organism: Kitasatospora herbaricolor (assembly GCF_030813695.1). Lineage (NCBI taxonomy): Bacteria > Bacillati > Actinomycetota > Actinomycetes > Kitasatosporales > Streptomycetaceae > Kitasatospora > Kitasatospora herbaricolor. The sequence goes on along the minus strand of NZ_JAUSVA010000002.1, from coordinate 5,921,323 downwards.
TCCTGGACGGCGCCGACGCGGTCATGCTGTCCGCCGAGTCGAGCGTCGGCAAGTTCCCGGTCGAGACCGTGCGCACCATGAGCCGGATCGCCGAGACCGCCGAGGAGCAGTTGCTGGAGCAGGGCCTGCAGCCGCTGAACCCGGGCCGCAAGCCGCGCACCCAGGGCGGCTCGATCGCCCGCGCCGCGTGCGAGCTGGGCGACTTCCTCAACGCCAAGTCGCTGGTGGCCTTCACCAAGTCCGGTGACACGGCCCGCCGGCTGTCGCGCTACCGCTCGCCGATCCCGGTGGTCGCGTTCACCCCGGACGCCGCCACCCGCAACCAGCTCACCCTGAGCTGGGGCGTCGAGTCGCACGTGACCGAGCAGGTCGGCTCCACCGACGAGATGGTGCTGCAGGTCGACCGCGAGCTGCTCAACATGGGTGACCTCGCCGAGGGCGACACCGTGATCGTGACCGCCGGTTCGCCCCCCGGCGTCCCCGGCAACACCAACATGGTCCAGGTGCACCACCTGGGCACGCGCGCCGACGTCTGATCCGGCGCCCGACGCCCGCAGGGCGGCCCCTCCGATGCCGGAGGAGCCGCCCTGCGGCGTTCCCGGGCCGCCCCGGGCCGCCCCGGTGGGCGCGGTGGCCGGGCGGGGCCCGCCGCCCCCTGAGGCCCTCCCCGGGGCCCGTACGCCTCAGGCCCGACCGGGCGAACCGGTCGGGCCTGAGGCGTACGGCGAACAGAGGCGGACGGCCCGTCAGTTGGTGTAGGGCTCGTCGTCCTTGTAGAGGTGCATGCCCGGGATCTTGAGCGTGCCGCGGAACTGGCCGGCCTGGACCGCCTCGACCTTGGTGAGCTCGATGTCGAGCGGGATCGGGACGGCGCCGATGAGGTCCCAGAGCCAGCGCGGCAGGGTGTCCGGGGTGAGGGTGATCTCGCCCAGGTCGATCGGGATCGGCAGGCCGAGCAGCTTCGACAGGTGGCCGGAGAGCCGCTCGACGTACATGGTGACCGGACCGTTGCGCATGGTCGAGGTGGTGCCGGGGCCGCCCTTGACGTGGAAGGTCTTGCCGTTGCCCTGAAGGGTCGACATGTCGAGGTTCTCGATGTCGACGCTGGAGACGGTGAACTTGAGCACCCGCTTGGTGCCGGCGACCGTCCGGACGTCGTACACGCCGTTGAACACCGCGCCGTGCAGGCCGAGCCGGCTGCTGCGCAGCGTCCAGTTCTGCTCGGGCACCACGTCGCCGCCGGTCGCCGCGCGGGCGGCCACCGAGCTGGTGTCCACCGCGCAGTTCGGGTTGGCGGTCGGCGAGGCGGACGGCTTCGGCGAGGCGGACGCGGCGGCCGCCGGGGCGCTCGCGGCCGGCTTGGCGCCGGTGGTGGCCTTCGGACTCGCGGTGGCCTTCGGGGTGGCCTTGGCGGTGGCGTCCGGGGAGGGCGCCGGAGCGGCGGAGACCGTACCGGCGGCGGGCCGCGCGGGGGCCACGGCCTGGGCCCCGAGCGGTGCGGGCGCGGCGGCGGAGGGCGAGGGCGAGGCGGACGGCGAGGGGCTCGCCTTGCCGCCGGGGGTCAGCAGATCGCCGATGCCGCCGATGATGTCGCCGATCAGGCCGGCCGGGGCCACGGCCGGGGCCGCCGCGGTGCCCACGGCGGGCACCACGTACGCCGCACCGACCACCTGGCCGCCGGTGGCGCTGCCGCTCTTGGCGGCGGGGGCCTGCGCGACGGGGCTCTGCGCGGCGGGGCTCTGCGCGGCGGACGTGGAGGGCGCCGGGGCGGCGGTCGGGGCGGGCGCCTCGGACCCCGGCAGGGACGGGCCGGGCAGCGGCGTGAGCTCGTTCTTGGGGACCGGCGTCTCCGACAGGACGGTGTCCTGGGCCGGCTCCGGCGCCTGGCTCGACGGGGCGAGGTCCGGGGCGCTGGCGCAGGCCTTGCCGGCCGGGGTGTCGGCCGAGGCCATCGAGGGCGCGTAGACGGCTCCCATCAGCAGCGCGGTCGGCACCGCGGCCATCGCGAGCGCCCGCCCGCGCAGCCGGCTCCGGGCCGGGACCCGCGGGGCCGCGTGCCGGGCACCGGAGCGCCGGTCCGGGATCCCGGGCTCGGTGCGGTCCTCCGTGGTCACCGCGCCTCCTCCGGTTCCCCCGCCTGGGCGGGGATGTCGGTACGGGCGGCCGGGGCCGCGTGCCTGGGGCCCTGGACCGGTTCGGCGTCGGCCTGCTCGGCGACGGCCAGGACGACCTCGGTCGCGCTCCCGTCGGCGGCGTGGGCGGCGCCCTCGGTTCCGGCGGCCTCGTCGGCGGTGCCGTCACCGGCGGCCGGCAGGTCGGTGGCGGCCCGCTCCTTGAGCGGCGCCCAGGAGACCATCAGCCCGCCGCCGACCAGGCCCGGGATCAGCGCCAGGCCGAAGCCGGCCAGGTTGGAGACCGGGATGGAGACCAGGGTGAGCAGGGTGGTGGCCACACCGGCGAAGACCCGGACGGCCGGCTGGTACCAGGCGGTGAGGCCGAGCACCATCAGCAGGATGCCGATGATCAGGGATCCCGCGCCGGCCGTGGTGGACATCGCCACCGTCATGCCGCCGAGGGAGAGGTGCGCGTAGGGGAGGTACATGATCGGAACGCCGGCGATCATGGCCAGTAGTCCGGCCCAGAACGGCCGGGTGCGGCGCCAGCTACGGAACCGCAGCCGCAACCGGGTGAAGAGGTTCTCGCCTTCGGACCACGCGTCGGCCGTTGCGCTGGACATGATGCAGCTCCTCGATGATGTGAACGAGGTAGGAAAAATCGGTGACGCGGCCGGGAGCGGCGTCTGAACGCCGCTCCCGGCCGCCGGGCCTGCTACCCGGCCGCGCCGTCAGGCGCGCCCGCGGTCATCGGCTCAGTAGCACTCGTGGCCGCTGTCGGTGTAGAGCTTGAGGCTCAGGCCGTTCAGCTTGAAGTTGCCGGCCGAGGTGGCCCAGGCACGCTGCTTCACGTTGTACAGGTCCGCCTTGTCGGCGGCCTGGGCGAAGCCGACGCCACCGGTGGGCTTGGTGCCGCCGAGGGCGGACTTCCAGTCCTTGGTGGCCGTGCCGGTGAGGGTGGACGCGTCCTGGCCGATGTTGATGTTGGTGAACTCGGCGTCCGCGTACAGCTCGTCCAGGTCGATCAGCAGGTTGCTGGCGACGACCTGCTTCTTCGGGTCGGCGCTGTCACCCGCCTCCAGGCGCAGCGTGATGACCGGGAGCTTGAACGGCAGCGGGATGATGTTGGGGTCGGTGACGACCGACTGGCACATCTTCTTGATGGTGGCGCTGTCGAACGCGGAGACCGCGACCGGCACGGTGGTGTTGTTCTTCTGCACGTCGATCGTGCCGAACTGGGCGAACTTCTCGCCGTGCAGCTCCTCGGCGGTGACCTTGAAGCTCTGGCCGGAGATGCTGAACGAGGCCGCGAGGGCGCTGTTCGCCAGGCCGACACCGATGGCGCCGGTGGCCGCCAGGCTCGGGAGCATCACCAGGGCGAAACGCTTCCAGCGGGTCTTGCCATAAGTCTGGGACATGCGAGTCCTCCTTCTAGGACGTACATCTCCGGCACCTCCCGGTGCGTGCCGCACCGGCGGTGGCCTGGGATGGGAGAGAGCTACGTCCTCGGTAGCGGAGAGCGCCATGAGTGCCGTCGGAGTCGGGCGCGGCCGTCCGTGACGGCACTCCCGGTCCTGCACCGGCCACCTGTGGGATGGCGGGTACGGCCGACGACATCGGCGATCACCCCCGAGCGACAACCAGCGACCGCGCGGGCTGCGCGGCCGTTCGAAGGACAGGAACCGCCGTGGGACCGCGGATACCCCCCTGCCCTCCCCGCCGGCGGCCGGAGCCGTCGGCTTGCCCGGTGGGGATCCCGTGCTCCGCTTCTCCGGCCGGCTGCCGGGAGGTGAAGTGTGGGGACCAGGCGTCGCCGATCGTGCTTGAATCCCGGGCGAAGCACAAGAGGTTCGTTACTGACGGGTAATCCAACAACAGGCGACGTTGATCATGGTTTTGGCCCGTCGTGCACCCAGTGTGACGAAATGAAGGATTCGTGCCGGGGAAATCCCCCAGAAACACCGAGGAAACACCCCTGGACGGTCACCGGCGGTGACCGTCCAGGGGCGTTGTCAAGATTTGGTAAACCTCGGCGGGGATGACCGGAATGTCGCCAAATCGCCAGCGACACCGCAGGTCACCCGCCGTGCCAGTACCACGGCGACCGAACGGGCCGGCCGGGCCCGCAAGGAGCCGCGGGGGCGCTCCGGCCGGGCCCGCCGGCAGGGCTCAGAAGAGCACCCGGGCCAGCGCGCCACGGGCCGCCGTCACCCGGGAGTCCTCGGCGCCGATCACCTCGAAGAGCTCCAGCAGGCGGAGCCGGGCCTTGTCGCGGTCCTCCCCGAAGGTCCGGCCGACGGTGTCGACCAGGCGCCCGAAGGCGTCCTCGACGTGCCCGCCCACCAGGTCCAGGTCGGCCGCGTCCAGCTGGGCCGCGACGTCCTTGGGGTCGGCGGCCGCGGCCGCCCGGACGGCCTGCGGGTCGAAGGCCTCCACCCGGCGCAGCAGCTGCGCCTGGGCCAGGCCGAGCTTGGCCTCGGTGTTGCCGGGCTGGTCCAGCAGCACGTTCTGGTAGGCCTGGATCGCGCCACCCAGGTCGCCCCGGTCCAGCGCGTCGTGCGCGGCGGCCAGCGCCGGGTCCTCGGGGACGTACGGAAGCTGCTCGCCGCCGGCGGGCGCGCCCGCGCCCGCGCCGCCGACCACGCCGAAGCGCTGCTCGGCCACCATGATCAGCTGGTCGAGCACCTGACGGATGTTGGACTCGCTCTCGGCGCCCTGGAAGAGCGGCACCAGCTGGCCGGCCACCACGGCCATCACCGTCGGAACGGCCTGCAGCCCGAACTGCTGGGCGATCACCGGGCTGGTGTCCACGTCGATCCGGGCCAGCACGATCCGGCCGGCGTACTCCTCGGCCAGGCTCTCCAGGACCGGGCTGAGCTGCGCGCTGAGGGCGCTGCGGCCGGACCGGAAGTCGATGACGACCGGGACCTCGCCCGAGAGCTGGACGACCTCGGCCTCGAAGGTGTCCGCGGTGACGTCGATGACGAGCGGGTAGGCCGGGCCGGCCGGGGCGATCCCGGCCTCCTCGGCGGCCGCCGCCTGGCGGGCCCGCTCGGCCCTGGCCTGCTCGGCCTTCTGGGCAGCCTCGCCGGCTGCCTTCACTGCGGCGAGGTCGACCGCGCCGCGCAGGGCGGAGCTGTTCAGATGCGAATTCCGTGGCTGCATGGCACTATCCTCCCCCGTCCGTGCTGGTGGCGGGCGCCATCCGCCGGGAAAGTCGCGCCGCGCTGGTCTGCGTGGCCCGAACCGCCCGGGCGGGAACACCCCGCCCCCGGTGAAACTGAACCCTTCGGTGCGGATCCCCACCCGCACCGCGCGCCATCTCGTCCCACGAGGCTCCCCGGCAGAGGAGCGATGGCGCTCGGTCGTCACTCTTTCGCTACGAGTCGTAGCGTAACTGCACCGAGGCCCCCCGCCGCAAGCCCATGCCGTCAACGCGGGACGTGAGCTGCCCCACTTTCGCGGCCCGGGCGGCTGCCATCGGGCACGATCAGTCGCTACCGTTACGTCCCCCACCCAAGTTACTTACTGGTAGAACGCAAGGAGGCCCGGTGTCCGCCGCCCAGATCCCCGTGGCCCAGGACGCCGTGACCCAGGACGCCGTCGGCCCGCGGCCGACGGACCGGCCGGCCACCGCCCCGGAGGGCGCCCCGGGCGCCGCCGGCACCACGGCGGAGGACACCGCAGCGGGGAGCCCGGGGCCGGAGGGCGCCGCCCGGGCCAAGGGCCGGCCGCGCAGCGCCGCCGCCGACCGCGCGATCCTGGACGCCACCCGGGAGACCCTCGCCGAACTCGGCTGGGGCGGGCTCACCATGGGACACGTCGCCACCCGCGCCGGCGTCGCCAAGACCACCCTGTACCGCCGCTGGCCCTCCAAGAACGAGCTGGTGGTCGACGCCGTCGCCACCCTCTTCGACGAACTGGTGCTGGCCGACCTGGGCAGCCTGCGCGCCGACATCGAGGCCGTGGTACGGGAGTTCGCCGAGCTGCTGGCCCGGCCGGAGACCCAGGCCGCCCTGCTGGCGCTGTTCGCCGAGGGCACCCGCGACCCGCAGCTGCGCCGCCGCATCCGCGAGGCCATCGTCGACCCGCAGAAGCAGCTGGTCCGCCAGGGCCGGGCCTACGCCCAGGCCCGCGGCGAGCTCGACCCGGACCTCGACGAGGAGGCGGCGGCCGAGGAGATCGACATCATCTTCGACACCGTCGCCGGCACCGTCGAACACCGGATCCTGGTCAGCGGCGAGCCGGTCACGCCCGAGTGGATCCGCCGGTTCACCACGCTGCTGCTCGGCCCCTTCCCGCACCTCGCCGGCGGCGGCGCGGCCTGACCGCCGCGCCGGCGGCCCCTCCCGCCGGCCCCCGCCCCCCGACCGCCCGGCGCCGGACACGGCCGGGCACGCCGCCCGCTTCCGGGCACGCCGGAACCCGGGACGGCCGCAGGGCCGTCCCGGGTCGGGTCCGGGGCGTGGAGCCGGACGGCGTCCGGTCAGGTGTCGACCGCCCGGCCGCCAGGCGTCAGAACCTGGCGGTCTCCCGGTAGATGCCCCACTCCTCGCGGAGCAGGTTGCAGATCTCGCCGAGGGTGGCCTCGGCCCGCACGGCGTCCAGCATCGGCGGGATCATCGACTCGCCGGAGCGGGCCGCGGCGAGCATCGCGTCCAGCCCCGCCTTGACGGCCGCCTCGTCGCGCGCGGCCCGGCGGGCGGCCAGCACCCGCACCTGCTCGCGCTCGACCTCGTGGCTGACCCGGAGGATCTCCAGCTCCGGGGTGACGCTCCGGGGGTGGCAGTTGACGCCGACGACGCGCTTGTCGCCCTTCTCCACGGCCTGCTGGTACGCGAAGGCGGCCTCGGCGATCTCGCCGGTGAACCAGCCGTCCTCGATCCCGCGCAGGATGCCGGTGGTGATCGGGCCGATCTCGTGCTCGTCGGCGCCCTTCGCCCGGCCGCCGTGCGCCTGCTCGGACTTCCGCAGGATCTGGGCGAAGATCTCCTCCGCCTGCGCCTCGATCCGGTCGGTCAGCGCCTCGACGTACCAGGAGCCGCCCAGCGGGTCGGCCACGTTGGCGACGCCGGTCTCCTCCATCAGCACCTGCTGGGTGCGCAGGGCGATCTCGGCGGCCTGCTCGGAGGGCAGCGCCAGGGTCTCGTCCAGGGCGTTGGTGTGCAGCGAGTTGGTGCCGCCGAGGACGGCGGAGAGCGCCTCGACCGCGGTGCGGACCACGTTGTTGTACGGCTGCTGGGCGGTCAGCGAGACGCCGGCGGTCTGGGTGTGGAAGCGCAGCCACTGCGCCTTGTCGGTCCTGGCGCCGAAGCGGTCGCGCATCCAGCGGGCCCAGATCCGGCGGGCGGCGCGGAACTTGGCGATCTCCTCGAAGAAGTCCAGGTGCGCGTCGAAGAAGAAGGACAGGCCGGGCGCGAAGACGTCCACGTCCAGCCCGCGCGACAGGCCCAGCTCGACGTACGCGAAGCCGTCCGCCAGCGTGTAGGCGAGCTCCTGCGCGGCCGTCGCCCCGGCCTCGCGGATGTGGTAGCCGGAGACGGACAGCGGCTTGTACGCGGGGATGCCCTCGGCGCAGTAGGCCATCAGGTCGCCGATCAGGCGCAGGTGCGGCTCGGGGGCGAAGAGCCACTCCTTCTGGGCGATGTACTCCTTGAAGATGTCGGTCTGCAGGGTGCCGTTGAGCACCGCCGGGTCGACACCCTGGCGCTCGGCCGCGACCAGGTACATGCAGAAGATCGGCACGGCCGGGCCGCTGATCGTCATCGAGGTGGTGACCTCGCCGAGCGGGATGCCCCGGAAGAGCACCTCCATGTCGGCGGCCGAGTCGATGGCGACCCCGCAGTGGCCGACCTCGCCGAGCGACTTGGCGTCGTCGGAGTCGTAGCCCATCAGGGTCGGCATGTCGAAGGCGACCGAGAGGCCGCCGCCGCCGGCCTCCAGGATCATCCGGTAGCGCTCGTTGGTCTGCTCGGCGTTGCCGAAGCCGGCGAACTGGCGGATGGTCCAGGTCCGACCGCGGTAGCCGGTGGCGTGCAGGCCCCGGGTGTAGGGGTACTCGCCGGGCCAGCCGATCCGCTCGAAGCCCTCGACGGGCTGGCCGGGCGGCGGGCCGTACATCGGCGCGACCTCGTCGCCGGAGAGCGTGCTGAAGTCCGCGTCGCGCTTGCGCGCGCTGTCGTAGCGCTGCTGCCAGCGCTGTCTGCCGCGCTCGATCTCTTCGGCGTCCATTGAGCCGAACTCCGCTCCGTACGGCCGCCACTGCGTCGGGGCGGCAAAGCTGGTAGGACGTCCTGACAATTTACTAGGATGTCCTAGTAATTGTCGATGGCACCACACCGGGGAGCGGACGCCCGCCCGGGGGCACCGGCTCGCACCCGCTTCGGCTTCGACCCCGGCGCGAACCCCCCGCGGGCATGCGGAAGGGCGCCCCTCCCCCGGCTGGGGGGAGGGGCGCCCTCGACGCGTACGGGCCCGGCGCTCCGGTCAGACGCCGGCGGTCTGCTGCGCGGCGCCGACCGGGGGCTGCTCGGCGGCCTCGCGCACCACGCGCCGCTCGGCCACGAAGGAGGCGAACGGGATGCAGCCCGCGGCCAGGGTGAAGATCAGGCGGCCGAGCGGCCACTTGAGCTTCTGGCCGAGCATGAACGTGACCACGAAGTACCCGATGTAGAGGTAGCCGTGGAGCATCGCCACATAGGTGGTGATCTCTTCGGCCGAGCCGAAGCCGTACTTCGCCACCATGAAGCCGCAGAAGACCAGCAGCGCACAGCCGGTCGCCACGGCCAGGGCCCGGTACCAGCCCAGCAGGGGGGTCGCCTTCATTCCTACATCGCCTCGCTCGGCAAGATCGGTTGGTACGTCCGGATCTGCGCACCGCTCCCCCGAGGGTAGCCGCCGCCCGGCGCCGCCCCGCGCGCGCCCCCGCCGTGGCGCGACCACCGGCCGGACGCCCCGCCGGGCGCCCGTGCGGGCGGTGCCGGTCAGCGGTCGGCCCGCTCCTCGTCCGGGACGAAGTCGCCCGCCGACACCCGCAGCGGCCTGAGCAGGTCGAACACCTGCCGGCACTGGTCGGCGTCGTAGTCCTCCATGCCGAACTCCATCGCGACCAGCTCCCTGGTCGCCTCCTCGACGACCTGGCGGCCGCGGTCGGTGATCGAGGCGAGCACGCCGCGGCCGTCCAGCGGGTTGGGCCGGCGGGTCACCAGGCCGGCCCGCTCCAGCCGGTCGACGGTGTTGGTGACGCTGGTGGGGTGCACCATCAGCCGCTCGCCGATCTTGGAGAGCGAGAGCTCGCCGGTCCGGCTGAAGGTGAGCAGCACCAGGGCCTCGTAGCGGGCGAAGGTCAGCCCGTACGGCTTGAGCACGGCGTCGACCCTGGCGAGCAGGATCTGGTGGGCGCGCATGACCGAGGTGATCGCCGCCATCGAGGGGACGCCGCCCCAGCGGCGGGTCCAGAGCTCGTCGGCGCGGGCGATCGGGTCGAAGTCGAGTGCGAGGGGCTTGGCCACGTCCTTACCGTACCGGCGGGCACCGGGGCGGGTACCAGGCGTCCCTGATGGTGGACAAGCCCGGGGCGCTGGCGGGATCTCGCCAAGCCCTCACCCAGGTACATACCAGGACATTACAAGGGTGTGAACCGGCGTCAACCGTGCGGCGAAGCGTGGACGTTCGCCGGATCGCCGCCGACCCGGCCGTCAGCAGGGACGAAACCTCCGGCCGGGGAGGCGTTGCGGCCCGTCCACCGGTCGGACACCGGCGCCGGAGTTGGCGAGCTGTGGCCAATCAATGAGCAAGACCTGTCATTTCACTTCATGGATTGTCATGCTTCTGGCCAGCCCCGTACGGCAGTCGCCGCCCACCCCAGCGGCCGCTGCCGCGTGACCGCACGGAGCAGCACGTCAGCGCCCGTTCCGCCCCACGGCACTAACCCCGGTGCCCCGGAGCGCGGCGCGCGACCGCGCACAAGCGGTTGTCCCGGAAGGAATCCGTACGTGAAGCGAAAGCTCGCAGCCGGCGCCGTACTCTCCGCCACCGCCCTGCTCACCGGCGTCATCCAGGTGAGCGCCACGGCCCAGGCCGGCCCCGTGCCCGCCCCGCAGGCCCAGGCCGCCCAGCAGCGCGCCACCCTGATCGCCCTGGCGAACGGCCAGTCCGTGCAGCTGGCCAAGGCACTGACGCTCGGCGGCCAGGAGCAGCTCGTCGCCAAGGACGCCGTGGTGGACGCCGACGGAGCCCGCCACCTGCGCTACGAGCGCACCCTCGGCGGGCTGCCGGTGCTGGGCGGCGACCTGATCGTGCACCAGCGCGCCGACGGCTCGGTGACCTCGGTCGACAAGGCCGTCGAGGGGCAGCTGTCGCTGCCGAGCCTCACCCCCGCCCTGTCCGCGGACAAGGCCACCGCGCAGGCCGCCGGCGCCGTGGCCGCCACCGTCGGCGTCGCCGCCGACAAGGACGAGCAGCCGCTGAAGGAGGTCGGCCAGGCCGGCGCCGCGAAGCTGGTCGTCTGGGCCGCGTCCGGCAGCCCGCGGCTCGCCTACCAGACCGTGGTCGAGGGCGTGCGGGCCGACGGCACGCCGAGCCGGCAGACCCTGGTCACCGACGCGGCCAGCGGCGAGGTGCTCGCCACCCACGAGGACATCCAGACCGCGAGCGGCACCGGCAGGGGCGTCTTCGTCGGCTCCGTCCCGCTGACCACCACGCTGAGCGGCTCGACGTACCAGCTGAAGGACGCCACCCGCGGCGGCCAGTACACCACCGACCTCAAGCACAAGACGTCCGGCACCGGGACCCTCTACACCGACGCCGACAACGCCTGGGGCGACGGCACGGTCTCCAACGGCCAGTCGGCCGCCGTGGACGCCCAGTACGGCGTGGCCGCGACCTGGGACTACTACAAGAACACCTTCGGCCGCAACGGCATCAAGAACAACGGTGTCGGCGCGTACAGCCGGGTCCACTACGGCAACAACTACGTGAACGCCTTCTGGGACGACTCCTGCTTCTGCATGACGTACGGCGACGGCGCGAGCAACACCCACCCGCTGACCGCGCTGGACGTGGCCGGGCACGAGATGAGCCACGGCGTCACCGCCGCCACCGCCGGCCTGAACTACTCGGGCGAGTCCGGCGGCCTCAACGAGGCCACCTCGGACATCTTCGGCACCATGGTCGAGTGGTACGCCAACCTGCCCTCGGACGTGCCGGACTACCTCATCGGCGAGAAGATCAACATCAACGGGAACGGCACCCCGCTGCGCTACATGGACAAGCCCTCCAAGGACGGCGGCTCCGCCGACTCCTGGTACTCCGGGGTGGGCAACCTCGACGTCCACTACTCGTCGGGCGTCGCCAACCACTTCTTCTACCTGCTGTCCGAGGGCAGCGGCGCGAAGACCATCAACGGGGTCAGCTACAACAGCCCGACCTCCAACGGCTCCACGGTGACCGGCATCGGCCGCACCAAGGCCGCCGCGATCTGGTACCGCTCGCTGAGCGTCTACTTCACCTCCACCACCAACTACAAGGCCGCCCGCACGGCGTCCCTGAAGGCGGCGACCGACCTGTACGGCGCCACGTCCGCCGAGTACAAGGCGGTGGCGGCCGCCTGGAGCGCCGTCAACGTCAACTGACGCTCCCCCGAAACGGACGGTGCCGGGCGCCTGCGGAAGGCGCCCGGCACCGTCACATGTCACGGGCCGGTCAGGCCGCGGCGGGCTCGCGCTCCGCGGCGGGGCCGGCCGGGTACTCGCCGCGCTCCTCCTTGGCGAGCATCCGCTCGGCGAAGAAGCCACCGGTCGGCAGGACCGAGAGGACGAACAGCAGGGCGCCCCGCTTGAGGTCCCACTTCTGCTGCTGCCAGGCCAGGATCAGGAAGACCACGTACAGGACGAAGAGGATCCCGTGGATCATCCCCATCACCGGCACGCCGTTGAAGCTGGTGGTGCGCTTCAGCACCGAGCAGACCATCAGCAGGATGAAGGAGAGGCCTTCGGGGCCGGAGACAAGGCGCAGGCGGTGGACGGCGCTGCTGGTCTTCACGTTCGGTACCTCATTGCGACGGGGGCGACGGGGGCGCGAGGGTAGGGGCCGACGGGCCGACTCCGGTGAGCGGCCACTGCGGACCGACTCTTGTGAATCGACTCACAAGCCCGTCGTCCATTATCACCGAGCCTTACGCCCGCCCCGGGCCCGGACCCCCCGTCGTGCCCGACGTCACAGCCGCGCCACAGAACCGGACGCCCGGACCGGGCCGGCCCCGGAGGGCTCTATCCTGCTGCCGCACGGCCCGTGAACAGGGCCGACCGCGACGGATACGGGGGACCACCAGATGTTCAAGCCGGACTGGGACCGACGGACGTGCTCGCGGCGCGGGCACATCACCTACGCGCCCACCGAACCCGAGCTGCGCCGGCGCCTGCACACCGCCACCGCCGTCGGCGACGCCTGGCGCTGCCTGCGCTGCGGCGACTTCGCGCTCGGCGAGCCGCACGGCTCCGGGCCCGCGGACGAGGCCCCGCTCGTCCCCCGCGGCAAGGCCCTGCGCGACCTCTTCATCCTGCGCTTCCTCGCGGTCGAGCGGTTCCTGCGCGGACTGCTGATCGTCCTCGCCGCCTGGGCGGTGTGGAAGTTCTCCAACAGCCAGGACTCGGTGCGCCGGCTGTTCGACGAGAACCTGACCGTCTTCCGGCCGGTCACCGACCACTTCCACTGGGACCTCGAACACTCCCCGGTGGTCGACACCATCCGCAAGACCTTCGACTACGAGCACCGGACCCTGCTGGTGGTCGCGCTGGCACTGGTCGTCTACGCCCTGGTGGAGATCGTCGAGGCGGTCGGGCTCTGGATGGGCCGGCGCTGGGCGGAGTACCTCACCGTGGTGGCCACCGCCGCCTTCCTGCCGCTGGAGGTGTACGAGCTCACCGAGCACGTCTCCGCGTTGAAGGTCTGCACCCTCCTGCTGAACGTCCTGGCGGTGCTCTGGATCCTGCTCTCCAAGCGACTCTTCGGGCTGCGCGGCGGCGTGGTGGCGTTCGAGGCGGAACGGCACTCGGCCTCGCTGCTGGAGGTCGAGCAGGCGGCCGGGACGGTCCCCGACGGGGCGACGGCCGCGGTCTGAGCGGGGGGCGGCCGGGGCGCGGACTTTGTCGCAGCTGGGTACCAGAACGCCCCGCCCACTCCCACCCGGGCACCCGGGCCCGCTACATTCAGCCGGTGGCACAGTTTCGACTCCAAGGATCCAAGGTGCTCGCCGTCGACATGACGGGCGACGCCGTCAAGGCCAAGAACGGCTCGATGGTCGCTTACACCGGCCAGATCGCCTTCAAAAAACTGTCCGGTGGCGGTGACGGCCTGCGTGGCATGGTCACCCGCAGGCTGACCGGTGAGCAGATGGTGGTCATGGAGGCGAAGGGGCAGGGCACCTGCTACTTCGCCGACGCGGCCACCGAGATCAACCTGGTGCGGTTGAACGGCGAGACGCTCTACGTCGAGTCGGACAACCTGCTGTGCACCGAGGCGACCCTGCACACCGGCACCAGCTTCACCGGCCTCAACGGAATCTCGTCCGGCAACGGCCTGTTCACCACCAAGGTCGAGGGGCACGGCTGGGCTGCCGTCACCTCCAAGGGTCCGGCGATCATCCTGCGCGTCTCCCAGGGCATGCCGCTGCGGGTCGACCCGGGTGCGTACGTCGCGCACACCGGCAATCTCAACCGGAGCCTGAAGTCCGGCGCGGGCTGGACCACGCTGATGGGCGAGGGCGGCGGCGAGGCCGTGCAGGTGGAGTTCGCCGGCGACGGACTGGTCTACGTCCAGCCGTCCGAGAAGCTGACCGTCGGGGGTGACGTCTGATGCCGTTCACGAAGATCGACAACAAGATGGTCGAGGCACAGATGGTGCCCGGCCAGCGGGTCTTCAGCCAGCGCGGCGCGATGCTCGCCTACCGGGGCGAGGTCACCTTCACCCCGAACCTCACCGGCGGCCAGGGCGGCGTCATGTCGATGATCGGGCGCCGGGTGGCCAACGAGGACACCCCGCTGATGACGGTCGAGGGCCACGGCACCGTGATGTTCGGCCACGGCGGCCACAACATCCACGTGATCGACCTGACCGGCGACACCCTCTACGTGGAGGCGGACCGCCTGCTGGCCTTCGAGGGCTCGCTCCAGCAGTCCACCATGTTCATGGGCCAGCAGGGCGGGGTGATGGGCATGGTCCGCGGCCAGGTAACCGGCCAGGGCCTGTTCACCACCAAGCTGGACGGCCGCGGCGCGGTCGCCGTGATGGCGCACGGCGGCGTCATCGAACTGCCGATCACCCCCAACCAGCCCGTCCACGTCGACCCGCAGGCGTACGTCGCGCACCGCGGCGACGTCCGCAACAAGCTGTCCACCGCGCTGGGCTGGCGCGACATGGTCGGACGCGGCTCGGGCGAGGCGTTCCAGCTGGAGCTGTCCGGCCACGGCATGGTGTACGTGCAGGCGAGCGAGGAGAAGCTCTGATGTCCTACCCTCCCCAGCAGCCGCCGTACGGCCAGCCCGACCCGTACGGGCAGTCGCCCTACGGCCAGCCGACCCAGCCCGGGTACAACGCGCCGCCCCCGCAGGGCTACCCGCAGCAGGGCTACCCGCCGCCGCCCCCGCAGGGCTACCCCCCGCCGCCGCCCCCGCAGGGCTACCCGCAGCAGGGCTACCCGCCCCAGCAGCCCCAGCAGAACTACGCCCAGGAGCAGTTCGGCGGGGCCCAGGCGCCGCTGCCCAAGGCGCAGGACGGCTCCGGCCCGGTGGTGCACGACGCGCACAGCCTGCCGGCCAACGACAACGTCAACCCGTACGCCTTCTCGGTCGACCTGAACGGGTCGTACTTCCTGCAGAAGGGCAAGATGATCGCCTACTACGGCGACATCAGCTTCAAGGGCGTCGGCGCGGGCGCGGTCGACCGGATGCTCGGGCGGCACTTCAACTCGCCGCTGCACGCCTCGGACTGGGTGGTCGCCGAGGGCCGCGGCAAGATGCTGCTGGCCGACCGGGCCTTCGACCTCAACTCGTACGACCTGGAGAACGGCAACCTCACCGTCCGCTCCGGCAACCTGCTGGCCTTCGAGCCGACGCTGCAGCTGAAGCAGTCGATCATCCCGGGCTTCCTGACCCTGATCGGCACCGGCAAGTTCGTGGCGGCCTCCAACGGGCCGGTGCACTTCGTCGAGCCGCCGATCCGGGTCGACCCGCAGGCCCTGGTGGGCTGGGCGGACTGCCCCGCGCCGTGCCACCACTACGACGAGGCCTACATGCACGGGCTGATCGGCGGCCTGCGCCGGCTGACCGGCCTGGGCGGGGCGTCCGGCGAGGAGCACCAGTTCGAGTTCATCGGGGCCGGCCAGGTGCTGCTGCAGTCCTCCGAGACGCTGATGGCCGACCGCTCGGTGGGCCAGGTGCACGCCGAGGCGGGTGTCCCGATGGGCGGGGTGCCGCAGCAGCCGGGCGGTCACGCCGGCGGCCAGCAGTTGCCGAACGTGAACATCCCGGGGCTCGGTAACCTGGGTGACCTCGGACGACGGTTCGGTCTTTAATTTTGTACAACATTTAACCAATCGGGCTATGCTGTCCGTATGGACACGCACACCCCTCACTCCGCCGTCGTCTCCTCCTCGCCGTCGACCGACACCGAGGAGGAGACGACACCCTGGCTCACCGCCCGGGAGCAGCGGCTCTGGCGTGCCCACCTCGAGGTCAGCAAGCTGCTCGACTACCAGCTCGGCCGCGAGCTGCAGCCGCACGGCCTGGCGATCAACGACTACGAGATCCTGGTCGTGCTCTCCGAGGCTCCCGAGCGGCGGATGCGGATGACCGACCTCGCCACCGCCACCCTCCAGTCCAAGAGCCGCCTCTCGCACCAGATCACCCGGATGGAGACGGCCGGCCTGGTGCTGCGCCAGGAGTGTCCGGGCGACCGCCGCGGCCTCTACGCCCACCTCACCGAGCTGGGCTGGGAGACCATGCAGCGGGTCGCCCCCGACCACGTCCGCAGCGTCCGCCGGCACTTCATCGACCGCTTCACGCCCGAGCAGCTCGACGCCATGTACGCGGCGCTGGGCCCGGTCGCCGAGCACCTGCGCGACCTGCGCGGACGGGCCTGAGACCGGCCCCGGCGGGGCGGGCGCCCCGCGCGGGCCGGATGAAGTCCGGTCAGCCGGTCGCGGATGTCGCGCTCGCGAAGTTCGGTGACCACCCGGGCGGGCGTGGCGAAATCCCGGTCGACGTGCAGGACCGTCATGTCGTTGTGCACGGCGGTGGCGGCGACCAGCAGGTCCACGACGCCTGCGGAGCGATGCCGCCCCTTTTCGCGTCAGCCGGTACCGGGCACGGTCGGCCCGGTCCGTCGCATCCTCGGAAAGGCCCACGACAGAACCGAACAGGTCGTACAGGTCCTCTTCCGAGGCGTCCCGGCGGGCCGGGTCGCCAGCTGCACGGTGGGCCGGAGGTTCGGGGTACGGCGGATCAGCCGGGAAGGCCCTCCTGAGCACCGGCCGCACGGGCCGCCGGCGGCCGCTCAGGCCCCGGTGAGCCCCGCGACCAGCTGGTCGGCGGCGCCGTACGGGTCCAGCTCGCCGGCCGCCACCCGCTCCGCCAGGGCGTCCAGGTGGCGGTCCCCGTGCAGGTCGCCGATCCGGGCCCGCAGGGCGGTCAGGGCGATCGCCTCGATCTCGTCCGAGGCGCGCCGGCGCCGGCGGGCGGCCAGTTCGCCGTGCTCCTCCAGCCAGGCGCGGTGCTTCTCCAGCGCCTCGACCACCTCGTCCACGCCCTCGCCGCGGGCCGCCACCGTCTTGAGGATCGGCGGCCGCCAGGCGCCCGGCTCGCGGGCCTCGCCCAGGCCGAGCATGTGGTTGAGCTCGCGGGCGGTGGCGTCCGCGCCGTCCCGGTCGGCCTTGTTCACCACGAAGAGGTCGCCGATCTCCAGGATCCCGGCCTTGGCCGCCTGGATGCCGTCCCCCATGCCCGGTGCCAGCAGCACGACCGTGGTGTCCGCCTGGGCGGCGATCTCCACCTCGGACTGGCCGACGCCGACGGTCTCGACCAGGATCACCTCGCAGCCGGCCGCGTCCAGCACCCGCAGGGCCTGCGGAGCCGTCCAGGAGAGCCCGCCGAGGTGGCCGCGGGTGGCCATCGAGCGGATGAACACCTCCGGGTCGGTGGCGTGGTCCTGCATCCGGACCCGGTCGCCGAGCAGCGCGCCGCCGGAGAACGGCGAGGACGGGTCGACGGCCAGCACCCCGACCCGCTTGCCGAGCCGGCGGTAGGCCGAGACCAGGGCCGAGGTCGAGGTGGACTTGCCGACGCCAGGGGATCCGGTCAGCCCCACCGTGAAGGCCTGCCCGGTGTACGGCGCGAGGGCGGCCATCACCTCGCGCAGCTCCGGGGCGCCGTTCTCGACCAGCGAGATCAGCCGGGCCACGGCGCGCGGGCGGCCCGCCCGGGCCTGCTCGACCAGTGTCGGCACATCGACCATCAGGGCACTCCTCGATCGGGCTGCGGTTCTCGCCGCCGAAGACGGGTGGGCTGCGAACCGCTGCCGCCCCGCGCCGGTGGGCGCTTCGGGCGGGCCCGCGGTTCGCAGCCCAGAGGCTACGTCAGGTGGTCCCGGCCCGTCAGGCCTTGGGGACCCGCACGATCAGCGCGTCACCCTGGCCGCCGCCGCCGCACAGCGCGGCCGCACCGGTGCCGCCGCCGCGCCGCTGCAGCTCCAGCGCGAGGTGCAGCACCACCCGGGCACCGGACATGCCGATCGGGTGGCCGAGCGCGATGGCGCCGCCGTTGACGTTGACCTTCTCCTCGGTGACGCCGAGGTCCTTCATCGACTGGTGCGCGACCGCGGCGAAGGCCTCGTTGATCTCGATCAGGTCGAGGTCGGCGACCTCGATGCCCTCCTTGGCGACCGCGTGCAGGATCGCGTTGGACGGCTGCGACTGCAGCGAGTTGTCCGGGCCGGCCACGTTGCCGTGGGCACCGATCTCGGCGATCCAGCTCAGGCCCAGCTCCTCGGCCTTGGCCTTGCTCATCACGACCACGGCGGCGGCGCCGTCGGAGATCTGCGAGGAGGTGCCGGCGGTGATGGTGCCGTCCTTGACGAAGGCCGGGCGCAGCTTGGCGAGGCTCTCGACGGTGGTCTCGGCGCGGATGCCCTCGTCCTGGCTGAACAGGACCGGCTCGCCCTTGCGCTGCGGGATCTCCACCGGGACGATCTCGGCGTCGAAGACGCCGTTCTTCTGGGCGGCCGCGGCGCGCTGGTGCGAGCGGGCGGCGATCTCGTCCTGGACGTCGCGCGGGATGCCGAGGCGGGTGTTGTGCTTCTCGGTCGACTCGCCCATCGGGATGTTCTCGAAGGCGTCGGTCAGGCCGTCGTACGCCATCGCGTCGAGCATCTCGATCGCGCCGTACTTGTAGCCCTCACGGGACTTCGGCAGCACGTGCGGGGCGTTGGTCATGGACTCCTGGCCGCCGGCCACCACGATGTCGAACTCGCCGGCGCGGATCAGCTGGTCGGCGAGCGCGATGGCGTCCAGGCCGGAGAGACAGACCTTGTTGACGGTCAGCGCCGGGACGTTCATCGGGATGCCGGCCTTGACGGCGGCCTGGCGGGCGGGGATCTGGCCGGCGCCGGCCTGCAGCACCTGGCCCATGATCACGTACTGGACCTGCTCACCGGTGATGCCGGCCCGCTCCACGGCGGCCTTGATCGCGAAGCCGCCGAGGTCGGCGCCCGAGAAGCCCTTGAGCGAGCCGAGCAGCCGGCCCATCGGGGTGCGTGCGCCTGCGACGATCACAGAGGTGGTGTTGGTCATGGGACGGGCCCCTTCGCACGTCGTGGCCAGGTGTGAGGATGCGCTCAATGTACTGACACGTAACCCTTCCGTCACCGGAGCGGCGGTGTGATCAGGCGCACTGGCACTGTCCAGTCAACACCGTGTCAGGGCGGTCCGGGCGAACGGGCGCGGACGACCCGCCCGGGGCGCCCGGCGGGGGTCGGCGCGGATTGTGAGCAGGCTCGCACCGGCCACCCTGGCGTGCGCCGGTCGGATGCGCTGCACTGAGGTCATCCCGTCCGGCGGCCCCGCCGCCCCAGCCCTGGAGGCCCGAAGTGCTGACCCGCATCGACCACATCGGCATCGCCTGCTTCGATCTCGACAAGACGGTCGAGTTCTACCGCTCCACGTACGGCTTCGAGGTGTTCCACAGCGAGGTCAACGAGGAGCAGGGGGTGCGCGAGGCGATGCTGAAGATCAACGACACCGGTGACGGCGGCGCCTCCTACCTGCAGCTGCTGGAGCCCACCCGCGAGGACTCCACGGTCGCCAAGTGGCTCGCCAAGAACGGCGAGGGCGTGCACCACATCGCCTTCGGCACCGCCGACGTGGACGGCGACGCGGCCGAGATCCGCGGCAAGGGCGTGCGGGTGCTCTACGACGAGCCGCGGATCGGCTCGATGGGCTCGCGGATCACGTTCCTGCACCCGAAGGACTGCGGCGGGGTGCTCACCGAGCTCGTCACCTCGGCCGGCACGGAGCACTGACCGGGCCGCCGTCAAGCCCCGAAGAACGCGTCGGCGAGCCGTCGGGGCAGGCGCCGGGCGGGGCTCCGACCGGGGCTCCGCCCGGCCCGGCAGGCGCGCGCCGGGCTCCCGGGGGCCCGCCCCGGGGGCCGTCCCGGCACGATCCTTCCGGGCCGCCCGGGGCCGTCCGGCCGCCCCGGACCGGAGGTGACCGGCCGGTAACGTCTGGAAGGACCCCAAAAACCCCTACGTGGCCATTCCCCCGAGGTGCGCGACCACTACAATGCCCAGGTGCGCGAAGGCCTCGGGGAGGAAGAGGTCCGACGGGCACGGCCGAAGGCGGGTCAGGCCGGTGGAACTCCGGTCTTTCGCGCCGCCAGGGGAGTCCACAACGCGGGCACGGCTCAACAGTCGCAGTCCGGATCTGTCACCATTCTCCACAAGGCAAGAGTTCGCCCAGGAGTCCACCCGGACGGGGGAGCGCGGAAACACCGCGTACCACCGGCCAGGACCCCGACCGTGGCGGGCGGCCCCAGCAGGTCAGGGGGCGTCCACCGGCCGCGGATGCAAGGACCAGCCGCACCGGCTCCCGGACAGTACGGGGACGTCGGACGGCCGGGTCGAGGACGCGACCAGGAGATGGATGGGACCGCGGAGTGCGGGGCTACGACCGCTACGAGGCTGACGATCACCTCTCCCAGTTCGAGGCCGACATGGATCGGACTCGCAAGGAGCGGGACAAGGCCGTCGAGCATGCCGAGGACCTCGCCTACCAGGTGGAGGTGCTTCGGGCCAAGCTGCACGAATCCCGTCGGCAGCTCGCTCAGCCGCGCGCTTTCGACTCCGTCTCCGGCCAGGCCGAGCAGCTCCTGCGCAACGCCGAGATGCAGGCCCAGCAACTGCGCGCGGATGCCGAACGGCAGCTGCGCGAGTCCCAGGCCGCCACCCAGCGGCTGATGGCCGAGGCCGCCGACCGCACCGCCCGGCTGGAGGCCGAGCTCGCCGACCGCCGCCGCCAGCTCGACGCCGAGCTGGCCGAGCTGCGCCGCAGCGCCGAGCGCCACGTCAACGAGAACGTCTCCTGGGCCGAGCAGACCCGGGCCGGCACCGAGCAGGAGGCCCAGCGCCTGCTCCAGGAGTCCCGCGCGGAGGCCGACCGGCTGGTCGCCGCCGCCCGCGCCGAGGCGGCCGCCCTCGCCGACCAGGCCCGCGCGCAGACCGCCGCCGACGTGGACGCCGCCCGCGGCGAGGCCCAGGCCGCCGCCGAGGCCGCCCTGCACCGCGCCCAGACCGACGCCGAACGCCTGCTGCGGGCCGCCTCCGAGCAGGCCCAGCAGGCCAGCGCCCAGGCCGAGGAGATGCGCGGCACCGCCGCCAACCAGGCCCAGCAGCAGCTGGCCGGCGCCCAGGCCGCCGCCGAGCACCAGCTCGCCGCCGCCCAGGCCGAGATCGGCCGGCTCAAGGAGCAGGCCGTCGCCGACCAGGCCCGCGCCGAGGAGACCCTCGCCCGCGCGCAGGCCGAGATAGAGCGACTGCGCGCCGAGGCCCTGGCCGAGGCCGAGCGGGCCCGCCAGGAGGCCGCCGAACTGCGCGCCCGGGCCGAGGAGGCCGCCGAGCAGCTGCAGGCCGACGCCGAGGCCGCCGTCGAGCGGCTGGTGGCCGGTGGCGAGGCCGCCAGCGAGCAGCGCTCGCAGACCGCCCGGGCCGAGATCGCCCGGATGGTCGCCAACGCCACCAAGGAGACCGAGCGGATCAAGGCCGAGGCGGCCAACGCCAAGGCCGAGGCCGACGCCGCCAAGGCCGCCGCCGCCGAGGAGAGCGAGCGGCTGCGGGCCACCGCCGAGAGCGTCGCCGGCCAGCTGCGCGCCGAGGCCGAGGCCGCCATCGCCGAACTGCGCGCCGAAGCCGAGCGGGACGCGGCCGACCTGCGCGCCCAGGCCGAGGCCACCGCCGAGCAGTTGCGCAACGAGGCCCAGGAGCAGGGCCGGGCCGCGGGCGCCAAGGACGCCACCGTGCACCTCGCCAAGGCCGCCAAGACGGCCGAGGAGGTGCTCGGCCGGGCCGAGCGGGACGCCGGGACGGCGCGCGGCGAGGCCGCCGCCGAGGCCGAGCGGATCCTGGCAGCGGCCGCCGCCGAGGCCGAGCGGCTGCGCGAGCAGGCCCAGGCCGCCGTCGAGCAGGCGCAGAACGCCGCGCTGGACGACGCGGCCGGCATCCGCGAGCGGATGCAGCAGATGCAGGACGAGGCCGCCGGGCTGCGCGCCGAGGCCGAGGAGCTGCGCTCGCAGGCCGCCGCCGAGGCGGAGCGGGTGCGCGGCGAGGCCCGCCGGCAGGCCGTGGTGCAGATCGAGGAGTCGGCGAAGAACGCCGAGGAGCTGCTCACCCGCGCCAAGACCGACGCCGACGAGCTGCGGGCCGGCGCCGCCGACGAGGTCGAGCGGCTGCGCGGGCAGGCCAAGGAGCGGGCCGCCGAGATGCAGGGCCGGGCCGAGCAGACGCTCAGCCGGGCCCGCGCCGAGGCCGAGAAGCTGGCCGCCGCCGCCGAGCAGCAGCACCGGGACGCGATCGCCGCGGCCAAGGCCGCCGCCGCCGAGAACCGCGCCGCCGCCGAGCGCGAGACCGCCGAACTGCGCCGCGAGGCGACGGAGTTCGACGAGCGGGTGCGCAGCGGCGCGAGCGCCGACGCGCAGGCCCTGCGGGCCGAGGCCGAGGCCGCCGCCCAGGCCCTCGCCGCCACCGCCGAGGCCGAGGCCGAGCGGCTGCGGACGGAGACCGGCACCGAGCTGGCCGCGCTGCGCGCCGAGGCCGAGGCCGCCGCCGAGGCGCTCCGCGAGGAGAGCCGCCAGGCGTACGAGGACGCCGCCGCCGGGCTGCTGCGGGAGCGTGAGCTGACCGCCGAGCAGCTGGCCGCCGCCCAGGCCGCGCACGAGCGGGCCGAGGCGGTCGCGGCCGAGCTGGCCGAGCGCACCGAGGCCGAGGCCACCGCCGTCCGGGAGGCCGCCGAGAGCGAGGCCGCCCGGCTGCGGGCCGAGGCCGCGCAGGCCCTGGAGGCCGCCCGGACCGCCGCCGTCGCCCAGCTCACCAAGGCCGAGGACGCCTCCGGCAAGCTGCGCGAGCAGGCCGAGCAGGCGCTCGTCCGGGCGAAGGAGCAGGCCGAGGCGCTGACCGCCGAGGCGACCGCCGCCGCGGACACCGCCCGGGCCGAGGCCGAGCAGGCGCTCGGCGAGGCCCGGGAGCGGGCCGCCGAACTGGCCGCCGAGGCGCAGGCCGCCGCCGAGGCCCTGCGGGCCGAGGCCGCCGCCGAGCTGGAGCGGGCCCGCGCCGAGGCGGAGAAGTCGGCCGCCGAGGCCGCGCGCACCGCCAAGGAGCTGGTCGCCGCCGCCGAGGACGAGGCCGCCGAGGTCCGCCAGTCGGTCGCGGGGATGCACGAGGCCGCGTCCCAGCAGGTCGCCGAGGTGCGGGCGGCCGCCGAGCGCGAGGCCGCCGAGACCAGGGAACTGGCCGCGCTGGAGAGCGCCGAACTGCGGGAGAGCGCCGAGCGCGACAGCGCCGAGCTGCGCGGGACCACCGACCGGGAGACCGCCGGGCTGCGCGAGCGCGCGGAGCGCGAGACCACCGAGCTGCGCGCGACGGCCGCCGCCGAGACCGAGGCGCTGCGCGAGCGGACCGCCCGGGAGCTCACCGCCGACCGCGAGGCCGCCGAGGCGGAGCTCGGCCGGCTGCGGGCCGAGGCGCAGGCCTACGACGAGCGGCTGCGGGCCGAGGCGCAGGCCGAGCTGCGCGGCGCCCAGGAGCTCGCCGAGCGGCAGCGCGCCGAGTCCGAGGAGCTGGCCCGGCGGACGGTCGCGGAGGCCGAGCAGCGGGCCGACGCCACCATCGCCGAGGCCGAGGAGCTCGCGGCCGGCCTGCGGGCCGAGGCCGAGGAGTACGCGCTGGCCACCCGCTCGCTGGCGGACGACTACGACAGTTCGACCCGGGCCCGCGCCGAGGTGTTCGACACCGAGACCCGGGACCAGGCCGAGCAGTTCGACCGGTCCACCCGCGAGCAGGCGAAGTCGGTGCTGGAGAAGGCCTTCGCGGACGCCGAGTCGCTCGGCGAGGACGCCCGGACGACGGCCCTGGCCACCACCGCCGCCGCCGAGGAGCAGGCCGACGCGATGGTGGCGGCGGCCCGCAAGGAGTCCGACCGCCTGGTGGCGGTCGGCGAGGCGGCCGGCCAGGCCGAGGTCGAGCGGGCCCGCGCCGACGCGGACGCCCTGCTCTCCGAGGCCCGCCGGGACGCCACCGCGATCCGCGAGCGGGCCGAGGAACTGCGCGAGCGGACCGACTCCGAGGTGGAGGCGCTGCACGAGCGGGCCCGCAAGGAGAACGCGCAGGCCATGAAGTCGGCCGGCGAGCGGGTGGACGCGCTGGTGACGGCGGCCCAGGAGCAGCTGACCGAGGCCGAGGAGCTGGCCGTCGCGGCGGTCGCCGAGGCCGAGGAGCGCGCGGCGGCCCTGGTCGCCGCGGCCGAGGAGCGGGCGGCCGAGCTGGCGTCCGAGGCCTCGGCGGAGGCGAGCAAGGTCCGGATCT
This sequence comes from Kitasatospora herbaricolor, assembly GCF_030813695.1. Lineage (NCBI taxonomy): Bacteria > Bacillati > Actinomycetota > Actinomycetes > Kitasatosporales > Streptomycetaceae > Kitasatospora > Kitasatospora herbaricolor. Next base: position 5,897,090 of record NZ_JAUSVA010000002.1, on the reverse strand, counting down.
CGGCCGTCCGCAAGGCCGAGGGCCTGCTGAAGGGCGCCGAGCAGAAGCTCGCCGACTCCACCGACCGGGCCGAGGCCCTGATCGCCAAGGCCCAGGCCAGGCTGAAGGAAGCCCAGGACGAGGCCGAGGAGCGGATCGAGGCGGCCTCCACCGAGGCCGAGAAGAGGCTCCGGGCGGCGGACGAGACCGCGGACGAGCAGATCGCGCTGGCCGCCGAGGAGGCCGAGCGGCTCCGGGCGGAGGCCCGGGCCGAGGCCGAGCGGGTCACCGACGAGGGCCGGCGCGAGCTGGACGAGCTGGTCCGGCGGCGCAAGGACATCAACACCGAGATCTCCAGGGTCCAGGACGTGCTGTCCGCCCTGGAGGCCTTTGAGGCACCGTCACCGGTCGCGCAGGCGGCCACCGGCGGATCTGCCGGCGGGGGATCGGCCAACGGGGGATCGAACAGCAAGAACAGCGGCTCCGGAGGCCGCGAGGCGGCGCCCAAGGCCGGCGCCGGGGTGGGCGCTCCCCGTTCGGGTGGCAATCGCTCCGGTGGCGCGCCACCCGATTGAGCGGTCATTGTCCGCGAAGCATCGGCATTTCGCCGATGACACTCCGGTAACGTGTCAGGATTCCCTCAACCACCTCAGCGGTTTGACGACAGGAAGCCCAAAATCCCATGAGCGACAGTCACTCCCCTCACGGCTTCGACCTGGTGCGCCGTGGGTACGAGCGTGCCCAGGTCGACGAGCGGATCACCAAGCTGGTGGCCGACCGTGACAGCGCCCTGACCCGCATCGGGGCCCTGGAGAAGCGCATCGAGGAGCTCCACCTGGAGACCCAGAGCGCCCAGGCCGCGGTCACCGAGTCCGAGCCCTCGTACGCCGGTCTCGGCGCCCGGGTCGAGAAGATCCTCCGTCTCGCCGAGGAGGAGGCCGCCGACCTGCGCAACGAGGCGCACCGCGCGGCCGAGCAGCACCGCGAGCTGGCCGAGGCGGCCTCGCAGCAGGTGCGCACCGAGGCGGAGAACTACGCCAAGGACCGCAAGGCCAAGGCCGAGGACGAGGGTCTGCGGATCGTCGACAAGGCCAAGAGCGACAGCGCCCAGCTGCGCAACGAGGCCAACAAGGACGCGGCGACCAAGCGCGAGGAGGCGGACGCCCTCTTCGAGGACACCCGCACCAAGGCCGCCCAGGCCGCGCTGGAGTTCGAGACCAACCTGGCCAAGCGCCGCGAGCAGTCCGAGCGTGACCTGGCGGCCCGCCAGGCCAAGGCCGAGAAGCGCCTCGCCGAGATCGAGCACCGGGCGGAGCAGCTGCGCCTGGAGGCCGAGAAGCTGCGCACCGACGCCGAGCGCCGCGCCCGCCAGACGGTGGAGACGGCCCAGCGCCAGTCCGAGGACATCGTGGCCGACGCCAACGCCAAGGCCGACCGGATCCGCAGCGAGTCCGAGCGCGAGCTGGCGGCGCTCACCAACCGCCGCGACAGCATCAACGCGCAGCTGACCAACGTGCGCGAGATGCTCGCCACGCTGACCGGCGCGGCCGTGGCCGCCGCCACGCTGCCGACCGACGACACCCTGGGCGTGCCGGCCCAGCAGTCGCGCTGACGCTCCGGCCGACGGACCGTCGGCGGGCCCCCATCCTTCGGGGTGGGGGCCCGCCGCGTTTTCCCGGCGCGTTTCCCGGTGGGCCGGACCGGGCGCGCGGCCCGGCCGCTCAGATCGGGTAGGCGCCGTCCGGGCGCTGGTGGCCGCAGCTCAGCTGGTTGCCGTCGTCGTCGGAGACCGTCCCGAACCACGAGGTGCACCAGACCGAGATGGAGTCGGGCCAGTACTGCACCTCGAAGGGGTGGCCGAGGCCGTGGTCGCCGTACGAGGTGACGATGAAGGTCTCGCCGGGCTTCAGCCAGTAGTCCTCGCCGAGCGGTTCGAGGGTCAGCTCGGTCAGTTTGTCGCCGCAGTTGGTGACGGGCATCCGCCCGGACACCTCCAGTGCGGAGAAGTCCCAGGTGGCGGCCTCGTCCCCCGGCGCTCCCGGCCGGTCCGGCCGGTCGGGGCCCGCGCCGCCGCCCGCTCTGCCGCCCGCCCCGCCGTCGGTCCCGCCGCTGTCGCCGTTCCGCATTCCGCCGCCCCTTCCCTGCCCGCCGGTCCCCTGTCCGCCCGTCCCCTGCCCGCCCGCGCTCCCGCCGCCGCCCCGGCCGTCCCCGGTCACCGGGCCACCCGGGCGAGCAGGGCGCGGACGGCCGCGTTGAAGGCCTCGGGAGCCTCGATCGCGCTGAGGTGGCCCGCGTCGGGGATGACGGTCAGTTCGGCGTCCGGTAGCGCGTCGGCCATCAGCCGGGCCTCGGCGAGCGGGGTCACGGTGTCCGCCGCGCCGACCACCACGGCCGCCGGGACGTCGAGGCCCGGCAGCACGTCCAGGGTGTCGGGCCGGGCGGCCATCGCGCGCTGGGCCCAGGCGACGGCCTGCGGGGAGGCCTCGGCGATCATGCCCCGGACCCGCTCGGCGAGGTGGCCGGAGGCCGGCCCGAGCAGGTTGTCCTCCATCCGCTCCTCGGCCAGCAGCCGGACGCTGTCCCGGGCCAGCACGGCGGCCGCGATCCGCTCCCGGTTGGCGCGGGCGGCGTCGGTGTCGGCGGTGGCCTTGGTGTCGGCGAGCAGCAGCCCGGCGAGCCGGCCCGGGTGGCGCCGGGCGAAGGCCAGCGCCACGTAGCCGCCCATGGAGAGCCCGCCGAGCACGGCGCGCTCGATCCCGGCGGCGTCCAGCAGCAGGGCGACGTCGTCCGCGACGAGGTCCAGCGAGGGCTGGTCGGTGCCCAGTTCGGTCCGGCCGAAGCCGCGCTGGTCGGGGGCCAGCACGCGGGCCTCGTCGCCGGTCAGGCCGGGCAGCGCGTCCAGTTGCGCGCTCCACATCGAGGCGCCCAGCGGGAAGGCGTGCAGCAGGACGAGCGGGGTGCCGGTGCCGCTCTCACGGACGGCCAGTGCGGTGGGGAGCCGGTTCATGAGGCCCACCGTAGCGGCACACCGGGCGGGCGCGGCCGATGAGCCCTTATGTCCGGATTGTCGTAATCTGACGGAGAGTGAGGGAGAACCGATGATCGAGTTGCACGAGCTGACGAAGCGGTACGGCGACACGCTCGCCGTCGACCGGCTGAGCTTCCAGGTGCCGCAGGGCGTGGTGACCGGGTTCCTCGGCCCCAACGGCGCCGGCAAGTCCACCACCATGCGGATGATCCTCGACCTGGACCGGCCCACCAGCGGCTCGGTCACCATCGACGGCCGGCGCTACGGCCGGCTCAGCGAACCGCTGAAGTACATCGGCGCGCTGCTGGAGGCCAAGGCCGTCCACCCCGGCCGGACCGCCTACGACCACCTGCTCTGGCTGGCCCAGAGCAACCGCATCCCCAGGCCCCGGGTCGACGAGGTGCTGGACCTCGTCGGCCTCACCTCCGTCGCCCGCAAGCGCTCCCGCGGCTTCTCGCTCGGGATGGGCCAGCGCCTGGGCATCGCCTCCGCACTGCTGGGCGACCCCGAGATCGTGATGTTCGACGAGCCCGTGAACGGCCTCGACCCCGAAGGCATCCTCTGGATCCGCAACCTGATGAAGCGGCTCGCCGCCGAGGGCCGGACGGTCTTCGTCTCCTCGCACCTGATGAGCGAGATGGCGCTCACCGCGGACCACCTGGTGGTGATCGGCCGCGGCCAGCTGCTCGCCGACCTCTCGATGCCCGAGTTCATCCGGCAGAACTCCCGCACCGCCGTCCGGCTGCGCACCCCGCAGCCCGAGCGGCTGCTGGACGCCCTCGACAGCGCGGGCATCCGGGTCGAGGGCGGGCCCGAGGGCTCGTACGAGGTGGTCGACGGCGACCTCGCCAAGCTCGGCGAGCTGGCCGCCGCCAACGGGGTCGTGCTGCACGAGCTGAGCCCGCAGCAGGCCTCGCTGGAGGAGGCCTTCATGCAGATGACCGCCGACTCGGTGGAGTACCACGCCGGCGGCGGCGCCCCCCGGCCGGCCGGGGCCGTCGGGCCGGCCGCCGGCGCGCCGGGCGCCTGGGGCGCCGCCTGGCAGTCCGGCAAGGCGGGGCCGGGCGGAGGGCCCGGCCCCGGCACCGCGCCCCCGAACGCGAAGCCCGAGGAGGAGAACTGAGATGGCGTCCTTCCCCGCGGTCCTGCAGTCCGAGTGGACGAAGGTCCGCAGTGTCCGCTCGACGATCTGGACCCTGGCGCTGACCTTCGTGGTCACGGTCGGCCTCGGCGCGCTGCTGTCCCTGCTGACCAACAACAACTTCGAGGAGTTCACCCGGGGCGACAACGGGCCCTTCGACGCCACCGGCACCGCCTTCTCCGGCATCATGCTCGGCGAGCTCGCCATCATCGTCTTCGGCGTGCTGGCGGTCGGCAACGAGTACAGCACCGGGATGATCCGGGTGTCCCTGGCCGCCGTGCCGCAGCGCGGCACCCTGCTAACCGGCAAGGCCGTGGTGCTCGGTGCGCTGGCCTTCCTGGTGGCGCTGGTCACCGCCTTCGTGACGTTCTTCCTCGGCCAGTCGCTGCTCGGCAGCCACTCCACCGGCCTGGGCGAACCGCACGTGCTGCGCGCGGTGTTCGGCGCGGCGTTCTACCTGACGATGCTCTGCCTCTTCTCGGCCGGCGTCACCGCGATGCTGCACAACCAGACGCTGGCCCTCGGCGTGCTGGTGCCGTTCTTCTTCCTGCTCTCGCCGATCCTCTCGGCCGTGCCCAAGGTGAAGACCCTGGCGCACTACTTCCCCGACTACGCGGGCTCCCGGATGCTCCGGGTGTACGAGCAGAGCGGCCAGCCGTACGGGCCGTGGGCGGGCTTCCTGATCTGCCTCGCCTGGACGCTGGCGGCCCTGGTGGGCGGCGCCCTGGTGCTCCAGAACCGGGACGCCTGACCCACGGCGGCCGCGGGGCCGCGCACTCGGCCGCGGGCGCGGCGCCCCTCAGTAACGCGGGGCGCCGCGCCCGCGCTGGATGTTGGAGGCGCGCCGCTCACGCGCACCCCAGCAGGCGCGGTGCCAGTGCCGCCGGTCGTCCACCCCGGCGCCGAACTCCGGCCAGGCCACCACGTGCCCGACCCCCGGCGGGATCTCCTGGTCGCAGCCCGGGCAGCGGTAGTAGCGCCCGGCGGTGCCGGCCACCGTCTGCACCACCCACTCCTCGCCCTGGTAGCTCTCGGTCCGCCGCAGGGAGCCGCCGAGCGGCCCCGGGCCGGGCTCCTCGCGGTCGGCGTTGCTGATCCGGTTGCGGCGGGGAGACACGTGGGCGACCTCTCTGCAGGGGCTCGGAAACCCTTCCAGGGTACGGGCCCCGCGCGATCCTCCGTGGCCCTACCACGGCTTCGGCCGGCACTCCGGTGTTTCCGGTGAGATCCACCCGATCTTCCGCGAAATAGGTGAATCCGCGTGCCATTGGCACATGACATGGGTTACTCACGAGGTGACGAGGCGGGGCCCGCAGACCCTGCGCGACCCCCAGGAGGCTGCCCATGACCAAGACCAGCGCCCGCGCCGAGGCACACCCGACCGTCGGCGTCCGGCCGCCCGCCGTACCCGCAGGGGCCAAGTCGCTGCCCGGCCGGCCCGGTGCGCCGCTGCCGGCCGGCCCGGCGCCGCTGGCCGAGAGCGGCGGCACCCGGCCGGCGGCCACCGAGGCACTACGGGTCGGCGCCTTCCTGCTGTCCGCGCAGTTCCCCGGCCAGAGCCACGCCGAGGTGCTGGAGCGCACCGTCGGCGCCACCGTCACGGCCGAGCGCGCCGGCCTGGACGCCGTCTGGCTGGCCGAGCACCACTTCGTCCCGTACGGGGTATGCCCGGACGCGGCCACCCTCGCCGCGCTGCTGCTCGGCCGCACCCGGCGGATCGGCGTCGGCACGGCGGTGAGCGTGCTCTCCACCCGGCACCCGGTGGCCCTCGGGGAGCAGGCCGCGCTGCTGCACCTCACCTCCGGCGGACGGTTCACGCTCGGGGTGGGCCGCGGCGGGCCGTGGATCGACCTGGACGTCTTCGGCAGCGGGCTGGACGCGTACGAGCAGGGGTTCCCCGAGCGGCTGGACCTGCTGCTGCGCTGGCTGCGCGAGTCCAGGGTCGGCGCGGACGGCCCGCAGTTCAGCTTCCCCGAGGTCGCCGTGGTGCCGCGGGCGGGCGAGCCGCTGCGACGGACCGGGCTGTCCTCCTGGCTCGGCCTGGAGCCGGGTCAGGCCGTGCTGCCGGGCCTCGCCGGGCGGCTCCCCCGGCAGCGGGTGGACGGGCTCCGGCCCGAGCCGGCCGAACAGCGCCAGGCCCCCGAGACGGCCGGCGAGCGGCCCCAGGCCGGCCCGCCGCTCGTGGTGGCCTGCACCTCCCCCGGCGGCGTCCGGCTGGCGGCCGAACGCGGCCTGCCGATGCTGCTCGGCATGCACTCGGGGGACGAGGACAAGCAGGAGATGCTGGCGCTGTACAGCGCCGCCTGGCGGGCCTGCGGCCGCTCCGAGGAGCAGCTGGCCCGGATCCGCGGGGAGCACGTCGCGGCGGGCGTGGCCCAGGTCGAGGACGGCCCCTCGGCGGCCCGGGCGACCCTGCTGCGTTCGATGCCCGGCTGGTTCGAGTACGGGCTCGGCGCGCACCGCACGGTGGACGGGCGCGAGCGCAAGATGCGCGACCCGCACGAGTACACCGCGCTGCTCTGCGACCTGCACGCGGTGGGGACACCGCGGCAGTGCGCGGACCGGCTGCTCGCCACCGCGGAGCGGACCGGCATCCGGCGCTTCGCGCTGCTCACCGAGGGCAGCGGCGACCACGAGGCCACCCTGCACAACATCGCCCGGCTGGGTTCCGAGGTGCTCCCGCAGCTGTCCTGAACGCGCGGACGCCCGGGCCACCCTGCCCCACCTCCGGTGACGCGCTCGGCGCGCGCGGAGCTGGAGCGGGGTGACCCGGGTCGTTCGGCCCGCTCGATGACGGGTCAGCAGTCCCGCAGTTCCTCGGACTGGTTGAGCAGCTGCTCCCGGACGGACGTGAAGCGCTGGTAGCGCGCCACGTTGTTCTCCGACGGTGCGAAGACCGCGACCCGGTGGCAGTTCTGGAAGGCCAGCTGGACGCCGAAGTGCCGTTGCAGGGCCCCTCGGATCGCGTCGCTGGCCAGGGCGCGCAGCAGCTGGCCGCGGGCCTGCTCGCTGGGCGGCGGAACGTGGTTGTCGGCGAAGTCGGTGCCGTCGACCTTCAGCTGGGCGACCAGCGAACTGATCAGCTCCCAGGCGTACGGCAGGGAGACGCGGACGCAGTCGACGAATTCCCGCTCGTCGACCTCGCCCCGCTCGGCCTTCTCCAGGAGGGCCGGTGAGACGTCGAGCGACATGGGTTCTCCTCTCGCGGTCCACCCGCGCGCGGCGCCCGGGTGGTGGTGCGTGTGTACGGATGGTGCCGTTCCTTGCTCAGGTTGGTGCTTCAGGTGGTGCCGTTGTTCCCGTTGTTCCCGATCGCCGATTCGTGCACGATCGTGGTCCTTGGCCGATCGCCGGTGGTGCGCGATCACCGGGCCCCATTCGACCGCCGGTCGTGCGCGATCACTGGGCCAGGGGCTGGTGGGGCTCATGCGACGGGGGGTGTCCGGTGAATGTCGGTGGTGCGGAAATTGCACCGAGGGAATGCGGTGAGGGCCTACGACCACCCGGGGCGGACACCGGCCCGTCGGCCCGGCCAACTGGCCCGACGCACCGGCGGACCGACGGTCGGACGATGCCGGACCACCCGGGCCACCCCTGGTCGGCTCCGCCGGGTGGGGGCGGCAGCCGCTCGGAACAGCGTGTCAGCCATTGGCCCGCAGAACAGGCGAATCCGCTGATTTCCTAGGAATTCGCGCGCCGCCGGAGCAGGTTTGGCCGGATTCGGCCGGATCTCGCATCCCGTGTCCCCATCCCCGTGTCTCCGTCCCCGTCGACGACTCGTCCCGCAAGCACTCAGTCACACACCGTAGCCGCCAGTGGGTAAGCGCGCCAGAGTGCGGCGGGCAACCGGTCGGACCGCCGAACCTCCATGTTCGCCGTCCCCCCGGTTTCTTCACCCCGCCGTACCGGAATCGCATCAACTGGCCCCGGTGGGCTAGCGTGGTCGACCGTGCGTCTCGTAATTGCCCGTTGCTCAGTCGACTATGCCGGTCGGCTCTCCGCCCATCTGCCGTCCGCCACCAGGCTCATCCTGGTCAAGGCCGACGGCAGCGTCAGCATTCATGCCGACGACCGCGCCTACAAGCCGCTCAACTGGATGTCGCCACCGTGCTCCCTGAAGGAGACGGAAGGCACCTGGACGGTCGTGAACAAGGCCGGCGAAAAGCTGATCATCACTTTGGAGGAGGTGCTGCACGACTCCTCGCACGAACTCGGGGTGGACCCGGGACTCGTCAAGGACGGCGTCGAGGCCCACCTCCAGGAGCTGCTCGCCGACCGGATGGAGGTGCTCGGCAGCGGCTGGGCGCTGATCCGCCGCGAGTACCCGACCGCGATCGGCCCCGTCGACATCCTCTGCCGCGACTCCGACGGCGCCACCGTCGCCGTCGAGATCAAGCGACGCGGCGAGATCGACGGCGTCGAGCAGCTCACCCGCTACCTGGAGCTGCTCAACCGCGACCCGCTGCTCGCCCCGGTGAAGGGCGTCTTCGCCGCGCAGGAGATCAAGCCGCAGGCCCGCGTCCTGGCCACCGACCGGGGCATCGGCTGCGTGGTGCTGGACTACGACGAGCTGCGCGGCATCGAGGACGACAAGCTCAAGCTGTTCTGACCCGCGGGCGCTACAAGGGCGGCGCGGCCGACGTCGTGCTCGGGTTCGGGGTGGTCGGCGTGACGCTGGGCGTCGGAGACGAGGGCGTCGGCGACGGAGTCGACACCGGAGGGGGTGTCGTCGTCACCGGCGGGACCACCACCGGCGGCTGGCTCGTCCCCGGCGGCTGCGGGCCGCCCGGGCTCGGGCTCGCCGACTTCGTCGGCGTCTTCTTCGGCGAGGGCGACGCCGACGCGGAGCCCGAGGGGGACGGACTGCCGCTGGTCTCCGAGGCCTCCGGCGACGGGGAGTCGGTCCCGCCGGGCGAAGCGCTGTCGGAGGCCGAGTCGCTCGGGGCGGGGATCGTGTAGTTGCCGGTCAGACTGCCCGGCTGGTCCGGCGCACCGTTGTGCGGGGTGGTACCGCCCTTGGGGGTGTCCTGGCCGGCCACGCTCAGGCCGACCGCCGTACCGAGCACGCCGAGCGCCAGCACGGCCGCCGAGGCGGCGATGACCGTCCGGCCCCGGCCGCCCGCCTTCGGGATCATGCCGAAGCGCCAAGGCACCTGCGCGATGGCCCGGATGACGGGCCGTCGGGTGACCGCGGGAAGGTCCCCCTCCCCCGCCGTGAGCGCCTGGGTGTCCTCGCGCAGCAGGTCCAGCATCCGGCGGGCCGGCGCGGCGCCGCGCTGCTCGCCGAGCGCGACCCGCAGGGCCACCGCGGCCTCCAGCTCCGCCACCGCGCGCTCGGGCGTCCGCCGGCAGAGCGCGTACACCCCCAGCTCGTGGTGGAACCAGGCCTCGTCCGGGCCGGAGCCGACCGCGCGGGCGGCCTCCAGCCCCAGTTGCAGGGCCCGCTCCCAGGCTCCCCAGCGCAGCGCCAGGGCCAGCGCCGGGGCGGCCGCGCGGGCCAGCCGCAGCACGGCGGCGGGGCGGCCGGCGGCGCGGTCGGCGAGCATCGCGCCGATCACCACCTCGGCCTCGGCCGCGACCTGCTCGATGCTGACCGAACTGTGCCCGACCCACCAGGCGAAGTGGGTGGCGGCGCCGTTGGTGCTGCCGGCGGACGGCCAGTGCGGCTCCAGCAGCTCCAACGCGCCTGCGGTCAGCCGGTGGTGGCCCCCGATGGAGACCGCCAGGCCGCAGTCGGTGAGCTCGTGCAGGGCGCTCTCGCCGTGGCCGACGTCGATCAGTGCGGGCAGGTGCGGCGCGGTCGGACACTCGCCGCCGAGCGCCACCGCGAGCCGCAGCACGGCCTGGGCGGGCTCGCTGAGCCCCTCCGCCAGCCGCAGCGCGGGCGCGGCGCTCTCGGCGACCGTCGGCAGCGCCACGGTGCGGCGCAGCTCGGCCTCACGGACGGCCGGGTCCTCGTCCACCTCCGGGTGCTCGACCGCGCCGAACACCCCGCGGCGGTCCTCCTCGGCGGCGACCAGGGCGTCCACGGCGACGTCCCGCTGACGCAGCAGGGCGGCGGCCTGGACGAAACGCAGCGGCAGACCCTCGGACTCGAACCACAGGTCGACGGCCCAGGCCCGCTCGGCCTCGTCCAGGGCGCGGCCGGCCAGCCGGGCCGTCAGGGCCAGGCAGGCGGCGCGGGACAGCCCCGCGACCAGGTGGTCCTCCAGGCGGGAGTCCAGGGCCAGTGCGGGGCTGTCGGGGGCGACCGAGATCAGGAAGGCGCAGTCGGGCGCGGACGCCAGCAGCGCCTCCAGCTCCTCCCCGGCCGACTCGACCTCGTCCACCACCACGACGGCGCCGACGGTGGCGAGGTGGCGGGCGAGCTGCTGCGGGTCCGGGCGGAAGCCGGGGGCGTGGTGGGTGGCCGAGAAGAGGGCCTGCAGGAGGTCGGCGGCGCTGCGACGGTGGCCGCAGAGCTGGACGACGCCGTCGGGGGCCAGCTCGCCGGCCGCCGCGGCGACGGCGGACAGCAGGGCGCTGCGTCCGGAGCCGGCCTGGCCGACCAGGCGTATCGAGCGGCCTTCGGCCAGCTTGCCGAGCAGTTGGGCGATGTCCGCCTCGCGGTCCAGCAGCGGCAGGTCGGCGGGGCCGGCGCCGAGGGCCAGCGGGCCGACGGCGGGGCTGGGGCCGAGCGTGCCCCGGCTCGGACCACCGCGCTCAAGCCGGCGCGGGCGGGGGCGCCAGTCGTCGGGGCAGGGCCGGGCCTCCGAGCCGTCGGTCGAGCCGACGGTCACCAGCAGGTCGCCGGAGACGAGTTCGCCGGTACGCGGGCGCACGCCCTCCTGCCGAAAGTCGCCGGTTGGCTGTCCCACGTATCGCTCCGCCCATGCTCGGCCGCCCGGCCCGGGGCCGGGGCGTTGACGACGTTCGAGCGGCCTTGCGCGGGCAGGCTTTTGGGTCCCGGCGGCCGTCTCCTGACCGCAGACTCTCGCACATTCGTGCCGCCTCGTGCAGCGCGGGCCCCTGGTGGGGGCGCCGAGGCTGCCTGTGACCTGCCCCGTTCGCACCCGACATGTACGCGACGGCGGCCCGGCGGGGGCCGACCGGGCCGTACGACGGGCCGCCGGGGGCGGTGCGTGGGCCGTGGGAGGGGTCCGGGAGGGGTGCGCGGGAAGGGCGGGCCGTGCGGGCGGCGGGAGGACCTGGGCGGTCAGAGCAGCGGGGCCACGACCGGCTGGCCGGCCACCGGGCCGAGCCCGGGGAGAGTGGCGCCGCGAACGTCCGACACCGTGCCCTCGACGGCCAGGATGCGGTGCAGCCGGGTGGCCACCAGCAGGCGCTGCAACTGCGCCGGGACGGCCCGCAGGACGAGCCGGCGGCCGAGCCGCCCGGCCCGGCGGTGGGTGCCCATGATGACGCCGAGGCCGGTGGCGTCCCAGGACTCCAGCCGGCCCAGGTCCAGCACGAGGTCGCCCTGCCCGCCGTCCACGGCCTGGTGCAGCAGGACCCTGGCGTCGGCGGCGCTGCGCACGTCGAGGTGGCCTTCGAGGGCCAGGGCGGTGTGGTCACCGATGATGCGCATGCTCTCCTCCTCCGCTCGTAGGCCTGCCCGAGGGCCTCGGCCTGCCGCCGGCCGCCCGCCACGGGCTGCCGGCCGCAGGTTGCCTTGTCGTGCCGGTCGGTCCGCGCCGGCCTGGGTGCGGCCGGTCCCGGTCCGACAGGTTCTCGTACGGGGTTCCGTGCCGCAGGGATTCCTCCGGACGGGCCGGGCGGCACCTGCCCGGGCCCGGACCCCGGCGCGCGCACCGGGGCTCCCCCTCATCTGACGGTGAACCAGCTCCGCAGGTTGCTGCTGCGGCCCAGACCTGAACCAACTTCACTCGTCCGAGGGAATATACGCAGTAAGTCCCCATACCTACGCTCGATTACCGCCCAAATCACCCGTCTGCGGCACCTGCGTGAGGAAACTCACCCACCCCCGGGCGGGCGGGCCGTACGATGTCCGATCCGCACGGCCCGCCGGGCACCGGCGCCCCGATCCGGGCACCTTCCCGACTAGCTCCCGTACGGGTAGAAACCGCGGCCGCTCTTGCGGCCGAGGTCGCCCGCCGTGACCATCCGCGCCATGATCTCCGGCGCGGCGAACTTCTCGTCCTGGGTCTCCTCGTAGATGTTGCGCGCGGCATGCAGCAGGATGTCGACGCCGGTGAGGTCGGCGGTCTGCAGCGGGCCCATCGGGTGGCCGAAGCCGAGCCGGCAGGCGGTGTCGATGTCCTCGGCGGAGGCGACGCCCGACTCGTACAGCTTGGCGGCCTCGACGACCAGCGCGGTGATCAGGCGGGTGGTGACGAAGCCGGCCACGTCGCGGTTGACCACGACCACCTCCTTGCCCACCCCCTCGGCGAACTCGCGGACCACGGCCAGCGTCTCGTCACTGGTCTTGTAGCCGCGCACCAGCTCGACCAGCTTCATCAGCGGCACCGGCGAGAAGAAGTGCACACCGACCACGGACTCCGGGCGGGCGGTCGCGGCGGCGATCCGGGTGATCGGGATGGCCGAGGTGTTGGAGGCCAGCACCGCGCCCTCCTTGACGATCTTGTCGAGCTCCCGGAAGACGCCCTCCTTGACGTCCAGCCGCTCGAAGACCGCCTCCACCACGATGTCGGCGTCGGCGACCGCGCCCAGGTCGGTGGTGGTGGTGATCCGGCCGAGCGCCGCCTCGGCGTCCGCCGCGTCGAGCTTGCCCTTGGAGACGAACTTGTCGTACGAGGCGCGGATCCCGTCCAGGCCCCGCCGCAGCGCCTCCTCGGTGACGTCCCGCAGCACGACCGGGTGGCCGGCCTGGGCGGCGACCTGGGCGATGCCGGCGCCCATCAGTCCGGCGCCGATCACGGCAATCTGCTTGCTGGGTACGTTGCTCATGGCTGGTCTCCCGGGGTGCCGTTTGACCGCCCCCGGCCGCCGGGCCCGATGCTCGGGCGGTCGGCTCAGGGCGGTGCCTGAAGGCGGCCCTGGGCAGGGGTCACCCCCAGGAGCCGCGCCGCTCACCGCCGGACTCTAACGCCCCGGCAGGCTCCGTGGTGAGATTGGCCGGTGTGATCTGCGTCCGGCGGGGCGCACCGGCGCAAGGAGGGATCGTGCGGAGCCTGGCGTTCCTGCTGCTGACCGCCGCCGTGATGGCGGTGCTGGTCCTGCTGCTGCGCTGGACGTACGGCGGCGGGTCCTCCCTGGTCGAGCGCCGCCCCCGGACGGGCCGCCCGGACGAGTACGGACTGCTGGTGGCCGTCGCCGCGCCGCCCGACGCCGAGCAGGCCCGGCGGCTCGCCGCCCGGCTCGACGCGGCCGGCCTGCGGCACACCCTGGTGCGGACCGCCGAGGGGCCGCGGCTGATGGTCTGGCCGGCCGACGCGGAGGCCGCCAGGCACCTGCTGCGGCGCGGCTGAGCGAGCGCCGGCGCGGGCCGGCGTCCGCCACCGGCCCGCGGCCGCCGGTACTCAGCCCGCGATCAGGCCCAAGTCCTGCGCCAGGATGGCCGCCTGGACCCTGCTGCGCAGCTCCAGCTTGGCCAGGATCCGGCTGACGTGCGTCTTGGTGGTCGCCTCCGCCATCGCCAGCCGTCCGGCGATCTCGCCGTTCGACAGGCCCGCGCCGATGCAGGAGAGCACCTCCCGCTCGCGCGGGGTCAGGGCCTCCACCGCCGCCCTCGCCTCGGCCCCCACGGTCCGCCCCGGGCGGGCGAAGGTGCCGATCAGCCGCCGGGTCACGGAGGGCGCCAGCATCCCGTCGCCGCGGGCGACCGTGCGGATCCCCTCGATCAGCGTGTCCGCCTCCAGGTCCTTCAGCAGGAAGCCCGCGGCGCCGGCCCGCAGCGCCCCGTAGACGTACTCGTCGAGGTCGAAGGTGGTCAGCACCAGCACCTGCGCGGCGCCCGCGGCCACCACCTGGCGGGTCGCCGAGACACCGTCCAGCCGGGGCATCTGGATGTCCATCAGCACCACGTCCGGCCGCAGTTCCAGGGCGAGGCGCACCGCCTGCTCGCCGTCGGACGCCTCGCCGACCACCTCCAGTCCGGGCTCCGCGCCCAGGATCATCACCAGCGCGGCCCGCACCGCCGCCTGGTCCTCCGCCACCAGCACCCGGATCGTCATGCCCGGCCCTTCCCTTCCGCCGTCGCCACACCCCGCGGCAGCACCGCGCGGACCAGCCACCGGCCGCCCCGCGCCCCCGCCTCGAAACTCCCGCCGAGCAGCGCCGCCCGCTCCCGCATACCGACCAGCCCGGCCCGGGCCCCGGGGAGCACCCGGCCCTCCCCCGCCCGGTACGGGCTGTCCACCACGATCTCCAGGTCCTCCGGCCCGTACGTCAGCCGCAGCCGGACCGTCCCCGGCGCGGCGTGCTTGAGCGCGTTGGTCAGCGACTCCTGGACGATCCGGTAGGCGGCCAGCCCGACCGGCACCGCGAGGAGCCCGCGCTCGCCCTCCTCGGACGCCTCGAAGGCCAGCCCGGCGTCCTGTCCGGCCGCCCGCGCGTTCTCCAGCAGCGAGTCCACGGCGCCGAGTTCGGGCGCCGCGTAGGACTCCTCCTCGCCCTCGCCGCCGCCGCTGGAGCGGAGCAGGCCGATCATCCGGCGCATCTCGGTCAGCCCCTGCACGCTGTTCTCCCGGATCACCGCGAGCACCTCCACCAGCGGGTCGTCCGCCGGCCGGCGCTGACGGCGGGCCAGGGACTGCGCGCCGGTCGCGTGGATCGCGATGGCGGAGAGGTGGTTGGCGATGACGTCGTGCAGTTCCCGTGCCATCCGGGCCCGTTCGGCGACCACCGCACCGCGCCGGTCCATCTCGGAGAGCAGCGCGGTCTGCTCGGCGCGCAGCCGCTCCGAGACGGCCTCGTCCCGGTGCCGGCGCAGCAGGTCCGCCGTCCAGACCGGGGCGATGAACACCAGCCCGCCGAGGACGACGACCAGCAGCGCGGCCGAGACCGTACCGTAGAGCAGGGTCAGGCCGCTCAGCACCAGGGTCGACCCGGCGCCGGTGAGGTGCAGGATCGCCGACATCCGCTTGGAGCCGTAGAGCACCGCCGCGTAGAGCAGGTCGGTGTACATGATGACGGTGGCCAGCACCGAGCCGGCGAAGATGTTCCCGGCGAAGACCAGCCCGCCCAGGCAGACCGTCCACACCGGGTGCGTGCGGCGCAGCAGCTCCAGGCCGGCCATCGCGCACAGCGGCAGCACCGCGAGCCAGGGCGAGACCGAACCGGCGTTGTCGTAGGCACCGGTGGCGATCAGCACCAGGCCGCCGAGCAGCCCGGCCAGGGCGATCGCGCGGTCCTCCTGGCGCGGGGTGAGGCTGAGTCCGGTCACAGGGTCCACCCAACCACCCGGCGGGCCCGCGCGCGCGGACCGCCGGGACGATCCGTCGTACATCGAAGGATGCAGGGCCCGCTCCCCACCGGTGACGACGACCGGGAGGGCCGGGGCGGCCAGGCTGGAGGGCGGAGCGGCGAGGAGAGGAGCCCACCATGATCGTGACCGTCGTCCTGGCCGGCGAGGCCGGCTTCTGGATCGTCCTCGCCCTGGGGCTGGCGGCCCGCTACCTGCTGCGGTGGCGCCGGACCGGCGCGGCGCTGCTGCTCTGCCTGCCGCTGGTGGACCTGGTCGTCCTCGGCGCCACCGTGCTGGACCTGCGGGGCGGCGCCGACGCCCAGGCCTCGCACGGGTTGGCGGCCGCCTACGTGGGCTTCACGGTCGCCTACGGGCACTCCCTGGTGGTCTGGGCCGACGGCCGGTTCGCGCACCGGTTCGCGGGCGGCCCCAAGCCGCCCGCCGCGCCGAAGTACGGCCGGGCGCGGGCCGCCCACGAGTGGCGGATCTTC
The DNA here is from genome assembly GCF_030813695.1 of Kitasatospora herbaricolor. Taxonomy (NCBI): domain Bacteria; kingdom Bacillati; phylum Actinomycetota; class Actinomycetes; order Kitasatosporales; family Streptomycetaceae; genus Kitasatospora; species Kitasatospora herbaricolor. The sequence continues at coordinate 5,881,086 of NZ_JAUSVA010000002.1, read as the reverse complement.
CGGCGCACCCTGCTGGCGGCCGGCATCACCGTCGTCCTGATCAGCCTGCTGATCCTGCTGGTGGACGATCCGGCCCGGACCGTCGCGCTCACCGCCTGGTACCCCCGGACGGCCTGGGTGACGGGAATCAGCCTGGTGGTCGCGGCCAGCTACACGGTCTTTCCGAAGCGGCCCCGGTAACTCGGCCCTCGGCTTTCGGGAGATCCCGGGGGTTCCCGGGGTTCCCAGGGTTCCAACGGTTCTAGCGGTTCTCGCCGGGCACCCAGAGCACGTCGCCGCGCTCCTTGTTGGCGGACCTGGCCAGGATGAACAGCAGGTCGGAGAGCCGGTTGAGGTACTTCGCGGTCAGCGGGTTGACGCTGTCGCCGTGCACCTCGATCGCCGCCCAGGTGGACCGCTCGGCCCGGCGCACCACGGTGCAGGCCAGGTGCAGGTACGCGGCGCCGGCCGTACCGCCGGGGAGGATGAAGCTGCGGAGCTTCTCCAGCGACTCCAGGTGGAGGTCGCAGTCCGCCTCCAGCCGGTCGATGTAGCTCTGCAGCACCCGCAGCGGCGGGTACTTCGGGTCCTCGACCACCGGCGTGGCGAGGTCCGCGCCCACGTCGAACAGGTCGTTCTGGACCCGGGTCAGCACCGCCGACACGTCCTCCGGCAGTCCGCCGGCCGCGATGGCCACCCCGATCGCGGCGTTCGCCTCGTTGGCGTCGGCGTAGGCGATCAGCCGGGGGTCGGTCTTGGTGGTGCGGCTCATGTCGCCGAGCGCCGTGGTGCCGTCGTCGCCGGTGCGGGTGTAGATACGCGTCAGATTGACCATGAGCAGCAGACTACTCAGGCCCGGCGGGGCTCACCCGTGATTGCGACGCCGATCACAAAGCCCTTCGCCGGGCCCTCCGGGACGGTCACCTCGGTGCCGTAGGGGACGCGGATCTCGGCCTCGTACGTCGCCCGGTCGGGATGCGGGTCGGTCAGGACGGTGACGTGCCCGTCGCCGTCGAGATCGTCGACGATGACGTGGACCGGGATGCCGGCACGCGCGTGGGCACGCCGCTTGCGGACGAGGTCCCGCTTGCGAGCACGAGTGATCCAATCGTGCGACGTTGACCTCCCCCAGCCTCCGGCCGGGAGGTACCCCCACCCCAGCCTCCGGCCGGGAGGTACCCCCACCCCAGCCTCCGGCCGGGAGGTACCCCCGGCCCGAGAGTCCCGTCGCTACGCGACGTTGACTCTCTGCCCGGGCGGGGCGGCCTCCAGCCAGGCGAGGAAGCCGGTGAGGGCGTCGTCGCTCATGGCGAGTTCCAGGGGGGCGCCGTTGTGCAGGCAGCGCAGGACGACGGAGCCGGAGAGCAGGGCGAGCTCCTCCTGGCCCTCGGGGTAGCGGCGGCCGAGCACCTCGATCTCGCGGCGCGGCAGGACCCGGCGGGGGCGGGGGGCGTAGGAGAACACCCGGAACCACTCGATGGAGTCGCCGCTGTACCGGCCGATACCAAAAACCCACCCCTTGCCGTCGGTCTGCGGAACCGGGGCTGAGGTGGGTTTGCCGTTCTCGTCGAGGTCGGGCTGGGTGGAGGCGTCGGCCGGCATTTTGAGCCGGTAGCTGCAGTCGAACGTTCCGCCGACCCGCTGGATCACCCGCCGGCGTACGGCGAAGGCCACCAGGCCTGCCACCCCGAACGCCACGACCGCCGCGCACACCACAAGGGCGAGGACCATGCTCACCGACCTCCTCGCTACCCGCGTACCCCGGATCGGCCGTGACGAGCGGCCGCGCTGTCCTACCAACTGATACGACAGTCCCGGGGTCACGCTCGCGCGTCCCCGGGACCGTCGGTCTGACTACGTTCAGGCGGCCTTGCGGCGGCCTGCCGCGACGAGGCGGACCTCGGCGCGTCGCTCGGCGTGCGCGTCGCTCTCGCCCTGGGCGAGTTCGAGCGCGCGCTCCGCGCGGGTGACATCGATCTCGTCCGCCAGCTCGGCGATCTCCGCGAGCAGAGAAAGCTTGTTGTCGGCGAAGGAGATGAAACCGCCGTGGACGGCGGCCACGACGACGTTGCCGTCGGTGGTCCGGATCGTCACCGGGCCGGACTCCAGCACGCTCAGCACCGGGGTGTGGCCCGGCATGATGCCGGTGTCACCGGAGGCCGTACGGGCGACAACGATGGTGGCCGCACCGGACCACACCTTGCGGTCGGCTGCGACCAGCTCGACGTGCAGCTCAGCCAACGTGGGCTCCTAGGCTCTTGCAACGCCCGATTACTCGGGAGTTTCGGTAAGAATAACGGGCCCGCGCCCCGGAGATGAAACCGGCGGCGCGGAGATGACCGGAATCACAGTGAGTGCGCCGTGAGGGGTGGTCCCCAGGGCTCGGGGCCACCCCTCACGGTCACTCAGCTGCTACCGGCCGGTCGCGACTACTTCTTCGCGAGCTCGGCGGCGTTCTTCTCGAGGTCCTCGATGCCACCGCACATGAAGAAGGCCTGCTCGGGGACGGAGTCGTACTTGCCGTCCGCGATCGCGTTGAAGGCCTCGATGGTCTCCGACAGCGGCACGGTCGAACCCTCGACACCGGTGAACTGCTTCGCCACGTAGGTGTTCTGCGAGAGGAAGCGCTCGATCCGACGGGCACGGTGGACGGTGAGCTTGTCCTCCTCGCCCAGCTCGTCGATACCGAGGATCGCGATGATGTCCTGGAGGTCCTTGTACTTCTGCAGGATCCCCTTGATGCGGAGCGCCGTGTCGTAGTGGTCCTGCGCGATGTAGCGCGGGTCCAGGATGCGGGACGTGGAGTCCAGCGGGTCGACGGCCGGGTAGATGCCCTTCTCGGAGATCGGACGGGAGAGAACCGTCGTCGCGTCGAGGTGGGCGAAGGTGGTGGCCGGCGCCGGGTCGGTCAGGTCGTCCGCGGGGACGTAGATCGCCTGCATCGAGGTGATCGAGTGACCGCGGGTCGAGGTGATGCGCTCCTGGAGGAGGCCCATCTCGTCGGCCAGGTTCGGCTGGTAACCCACCGCGGAGGGCATGCGGCCGAGCAGGGTCGACACCTCGGAACCGGCCTGGGTGAACCGGAAGATGTTGTCGATGAAGAGCAGAACGTCCTGCTGCTCGACGTCGCGGAAGTACTCCGCCATCGTCAGAGCGGACAGGGCGACGCGCAGGCGGGTGCCCGGCGGCTCGTCCATCTGGCCGAAGACCAGCGCGGTCTTGTCCAGAACGCCCGAGTCGACCATCTCGTGGATGAGGTCGTTGCCCTCACGGGTGCGCTCGCCGACACCGGCGAACACCGACACACCACCGAAGTTCTCGGCGACGCGGTAGATCATTTCCTGGATCAGAACGGTCTTGCCGACACCGGCACCACCGAACAGACCGATCTTGCCACCCTGGACGTACGGGGTGAGCAGGTCGATGACCTTGATACCGGTCTCGAACATCTCGGTCTTGGACTCGAGGTCCTTGAAGGCCGGGGCCTTGCGGTGGATCGGCCAGCGGACCTCGACCTGGGACTCGAACTCGTCCTTGTCGACGTTCAGGACCTCACCGAGGGCGTTGAAGACCTTGCCCTTGGTGACCTGGCCGACCGGGACCTCGATGGCCTTGCCGGTGTCACGCACGACCGTGCCGCGCACGACGCCGTCGGTCTGCTGCATCGAGATGCCGCGGACCAGGCCGTCGCCGAGGTGCTGGGCGACCTCGAGCGTCAGGGTCTTCGTGCCGCCGTCCGACGTCTCGACGTCGAGCTTCAGCGCGTTGTACATGTTGGGAATCGCGTCGACGGGGAACTCCACGTCGACGACCGGGCCGATGACCCGCGCGACGCGGCCCGTCGCCGTGGTCGGCTCAACAGTGGTGGTCATGTCTTATTCACTCCCCGCGTTAGCGTCGGCGAGGGCGTTGGCGCCGCCGATGATCTCGCTGATTTCCTGGGTGATCTCGGCCTGTCGGGCCGAGTTGGCAAGCCGCGTGAGCGCCTTGATGAGCTCTTCCGCGTTGTCGGTCGCCGACTTCATCGCACGACGCCGGGCGGCGTGCTCCGAGGCGGCCGACTGCAGCAGCGCGTTGTAGATCCGGCTCTCGACGTACCGCGGCAGCAGCGCGTCGAGGACGCCCTCGGCCGACGGCTCGAAGTCGTACAGCGGGAAGATCTCCGTCTTGGCCTGCTTCTCGTCGCTGAGCTGGACCTCGTCCAGCTTCAGCGGCAGCAGCCGGGCCTCGACGGCGGTCTGGGTGAGCATCGACTCGAACTTGGTGGAGACCAGGTGGAGCTCGTCCACCCCGCCGTTCTCCGCCGTGAACGCCTCGATCAGCTCGCCGGCCACCGTCTTCGCGTCACCGTAGGTCGGCTTGTCGGAGAATCCCGTCCACGACTGCGCTACCTCGCGGTGGCGGAAGTTGTAGTACGAGACGCCCTTGCGGCCGACGATGTACGTCACCACGTCCTTGCCCTCGGCCCGCAGGCGCTCGGTGAGAACGCCCGCCTGCTTGATGGCGTTGGTCGAGTAGCCGCCGGCCAGGCCGCGGTCCGCCGTGATCAGCAGGACCGCGGCGCGGGACGCCGCCGGGTTCTCGGTGGTGAGCGGGTGCTTGGCGTTGGACCGGGTGGCCACCGCCGTCACCGCCCGGGTCAGCTCATCGGCGTACGGAGTGGAGGCGGCCACCGCGCGCTGCGCCTTGACGATGCGCGACGCGGAGATCATCTCCATCGCCTTGGTGATCTTCTTCGTCGCGGTGACAGAGCGGATCCGGCGCTTGTAGACCCGAAGCTGTGCTCCCATGGGTCGTTACGTCCTTTCCCTCGCTACCGGACTCAGGCCTGCTCGCCGAGGAGCTTGCCGTCGGCGGTGGTGAAGCCCAGCTTGAAGGCCTTGATCGCCTCGGTCAGCGCGTCGATCGTGCCGTCCTCCAGCTTGGAGGTCTCCACGATGCCGGCCAGCAGGTCCTTCTTCGAGGTCCGCAGGTGGTCCAGGAACTCGCGCTCGAAGCGGCGGATGTCCGCCACCGGTACGTCGTCCAGCTTGCCGGTGGTGCCGGCCCAGATGGAGACGACCTGCTCCTCGACCGGGAACGGCTGGTACTGGCCCTGCTTGAGCAGCTCGACCATGCGCGCACCGCGCTCCAGCTGGGCCTTGGAGGCCGGGTCCAGGTCGGAACCGAAGGCGGCGAACGCCTCCAGCTCGCGGTACTGGGCCAGGTCCAGGCGCAGGCGGCCGGCGACCGACTTCATGGCCTTGATCTGGGCCGAGCCACCGACGCGGGAGACCGAGATACCGACGTTCACGGCCGGGCGGATGCCGGCGTTGAACAGGTCGGACTCCAGGAAGCACTGGCCGTCGGTGATCGAGATGACGTTGGTCGGGATGTACGCCGACACGTCGTTGGCCTTGGTCTCGATGATCGGCAGACCGGTCATCGAGCCCGCGCCCAGCTCGTCGGAGAGCTTCGCGCAGCGCTCCAGCAGGCGGGAGTGCAGGTAGAAGACGTCACCCGGGTAGGCCTCGCGGCCCGGCGGACGACGGAGCAGCAGCGACACGGAGCGGTACGCCTCGGCCTGCTTCGACAGGTCGTCGAAGATGATGAGGACGTGCTTGCCGTCGTACATCCACTCCTGGCCGATGGCCGAGCCGGTGTACGGGGCGAGGTACTTGAAGCCCGCGGGGTCCGAGGCGGGAGCAGCCACGATCGTGGTGTACTCCAGCGCGCCGGCCTCCTCCAGGGCGCCGCGGACCGACGCGATGGTCGAGCCCTTCTGGCCGACGGCGACGTAGATGCAGCGGACCTGCTTCTTCGGGTCGCCCGAACGCCAGTTGTCGCGCTGGTTGATGATCGTGTCGATCGCCACCGCGGTCTTGCCGGTCTGGCGGTCGCCGATGATCAGCTGGCGCTGGCCGCGGCCGATCGGGGTCATCGCGTCGATGGCCTTGATGCCGGTCTGCATCGGCTCGTGGACCGACTTGCGGACCATGACGCCGGGGGCCTGCAGCTCCAGGGCGCGGCGGCCGCTGGAGGCGATGTCGCCCAGGCCGTCGATCGGGTTGCCCAGCGGGTCCACGACGCGGCCGAGGTAGCCCTCGCCGACCGGGACGGAGAGGACCTCGCCGGTGCGGTGCACCGTCTGGCCCTCCTCGATCCCCGAGAACTCACCGAGGATGACGACACCGATCTCGCGGGTGTCGAGGTTCAGCGCGAGGCCGAGCGTGCCGTCCTCGAACCTGAGCAGCTCGTTGGCCATGACCGAGGGAAGGCCCTCGACATGGGCGATACCGTCCGCTGCGTCAGTAACCGTGCCGACCTCTTCACGCGAGGCCGCGTCCGGCTGGTACGACTGGACAAAGTCGGCCAGCGCGTCCCGGATTTCCTCCGGACGGATCGTAAGCTCCGCCATCAGGCTTCCCTGCTCTCCTAGTTTGCGATCCTCGGCCCGCCATTGAGGGCCGCAAGTATTCGACTCTCGGCCGGGTCTTTGCGAACCGGCCGTACGATTTACCGGCTCCCGCCATGCGGGGCCGGCGCCCGACCGAGGGTCGGATGTTGCTCGGTGCTCAGCCTTCGAGTGCCTGGCGAGCGCCTTCGAGGCGGCTCGACACGGTCCCGTCGATGATCTCGTCGCCGATCTGCACCCGGACACCGCCGCGGACCGCGGGGTCGACGTCGATGTTCAGGTGGACCTGGCGGCCGTACAGCCGGCCGAGGGCGCCCGACAGGCGCTCCTTCTGGCTGTCCGACAGCGGCACCGCGCTGGTGACCACGGCCACCACGCGACCGCGCCGGGTGGCGGCGAGCTTCGAGTAGGACTCGAGTCCCTGCTCAAGGCTACGTCCACGCGGGTTCGCGACCAGGCCGGTGACCAGCCGGACGGTGCCCGGGTTGGCCCGGCCGCCGAGCAGCTTCACGACCAGCGCGCCCTTGGCGGCGGCACCGGCCTTCGGCTCGGTGAGCGCACTGCGCAGCTCGTGCGAGCCGCTGACGATCCGGCCGAAGCGGAACAGCTCGTCCTCGACGTCGTCCAGGGCACCGGCCTTGTCGGCGGCGATGACCTCGGCGTACGCGGCGAGCTCCTCGGTGGCGTCCACCAGGTCACGCCCGCTCGACCAGCGGGAGCGGGCGAGGCCCGACACCAGGTCGATCGTCACGCCCGAGACCTGGCCGGCGAACAGCGAGCCGACCAGCGCGGCCTTGTCCTGACCGGACCGCGAGGGGTCGGTCAGGACACGGCGCAGCGACACCTCGCGGTCCAGCAGGACCGTCACGGCGGCGAGCTCCTCGGCCAGCGCGGCCGCATCCACCGAGGTGGAGTCGGTCAGGCTGTCGAGGTTCTTCCGCCCGGCGGCGAGGGCCTCACGGCTTGCGCCGATCACTTGGCAGCCGCCGTGGACGCGGCGGCCTTGGCCTCCAGGTCCTCAAGGAAACGGTCGATCACGCCACTCTGCCGGGCCGAGTCCTCCAGGGACTCGCCCACGATGCGGGAGGCGAGCTGCGAGGCCAGCGAACCCACGTCGTGACGCAGAGCCGCAGTCGCCTGCTTCTTGTCCGCCTCGATCTGGGCGTGGCCCGCGGCGACGATGGACTCGCGCTGACGCTGGCCCTCCTCGCGCATCTCGGCGACCAGAGCGGCACCCTGCTCACGCGCCTGCTCGGTGATCCGAGCGGCCTCGTGACGCGCCTCGGCGAGCTCGGCACGGTACTGCTCCAGCAGGGCCTGGGCCTCGCGCTGAGCGATCTCGGCCCGCTCCATACCGCCCTCGATGGCGTCCCGGCGGTCCGCCAGCACCTTCTCGATGCTGGGCAGGAGCTTCTTGCCGAGGAGGCCGAAGACGATGAAGAAGCAGAGCAGGCCGATGATGACCTCGGGCCATGCGGGGAGGAGAGGATTCATCTTCTCCTCTGCCGCGAAGGCGACCACGGGGTTCATATCAGAACCTTTCGTCGAAAAGGCGTGCGACAGGAATTAGGCGCCGGTGCCGTAGACAAACGGCATGACGATGCCGATGAGGGCGAGCGCCTCGGTCAGCGCGAAGCCGATGAACATGTTGGAGCGGATGAGACCGGCAGCCTCGGGCTGGCGGGCCATGGCCTGCACACCGTTACCGAAGATCAGACCGACACCGATGCCGGGGCCGATCGCAGCAAGGCCGTAGCCGATGGACGCGACGGAACCGGTGACCTCAGCGAGAGCGGACATCTCTGCTAATCCTTTGCGGGGTGGAGAACCGGTGGTGGTTGGCCACCGGGAGTTCAGGGGGTTGCGGCCGGGACCGCAGTGCTCAGTGCGCCTCTTCGAGGGCACCGGCGATGTAGCTGCTGGCCAGCATCACGAAGATGTAGGCCTGCAGGAACTGGACCAGCAGCTCGAAGCCGGTGAGGCCGACGGTCACCCCGAAGGAGACCGTGCCGTAGAGCGCACCGAGAGTCGGGCTGAGCAGGTACCAGGAAGCTACGGAGAAGACCACGATCAGCAGGTGGCCGGCGAACATGTTCGCGAAGGCACGGACCGCGAGCGTGAAGGGGCGCACGATGATGTTCGAGAAGAACTCGATCGGCACCAGGATGAACATGACCCAGCCGGGGATGCCGGAAGGCCAGCAGAGGTTCTTCATTCCGCCCACGAAGCCGTGCTTCTTGAACGTGAGCGACATGTACGTGATCCACACGACCGCCGCGAGTCCGACCGGGAACGCGATGCGCGACATCACCGGGAACTGCGCGAAGGGAATGATGGACATGATGTTCATGATCCAGATGAAGAAGAACATCGAGACCATCATCGGGACGTACTTCTCGCCCTTTTTGCCGATGGTCTCCAGCACGATGCTTCGCTTGACGAAGTCGTAGCCGATCTCGCCGACCAGCTGGAGCTTCCCGGGGAGGAGCTTCGGCTTGGCAAACGCCGCCCAGAAGAACACGACGACCAGCAGAGCGCAGATCATCGCGAGCAGCATGGGCTTGGTGAAGTCCACGCTGCCGACCGTGAAGATCGGCTTGAAGTCGAACTCGTTCAGGCCGGGCGCCGGGAAGCCGCAGCCGTTGTCCCCGCCGAAGTGGCAGCTGCCCTCAGAGGCGAGGGACGTGAGTACAGCACTCACCACGGACTCCTTCGTCGTGACGCATGATTACGGCAACCTCGGTGTGTCGGCGTGGCCTGCGGCCACAGTGCGGCACTGGAACTTGATGGGTTTCTCGCCGACCCTGCGCGTCGGTGCGCTGCACCGACGCGGGATCATCGAAGACTGCGCGGATCCGGGGGGCGATCCGTCCGCCGAGCGGATGGACCAGGCCTCTTCCCGTACTCCGTTGTTGCGACGGACGATAGCAGCCCGTCAGTACCGCATAAACACCGCCCCCCTCGTTGGGGGGACAGCTCGGCCTCGTCACTGTTGACGCCCCGAGTCCGAAGGCTTGTCGGCCTTGTTTTCGGAGGCGTCGGACTGGACGTAGTAGAGCTTCGCCTTCATCGCGCCGCGCACCTGGAAGCCCGTCCAGATCAGAGCGCAGCCGAGCAGCGTGAAGCCGAAGACCTTGGTGTCGAAGAGCGTCGTGTTCTTGAACACCGCGAGAACGATGCCGACCAGCAGGATCTGCGTGGTGTAGACCAGCAGGGCCGCAGCCATCATCATCTGCGGGTTGTTCCTGGTCAGCCGATCGAGGGCGACCTGGCCGGAGCTGAAGAAGGCCATCACGAGCAGCGTCGCGAAGAGTGCGCCGAGCAGTCCCTTGCCACCGACTACGGCGGTCGAGATCACCATGGCGATGACTCCGGCGACCGCAGTGGGGATTGCGGCGCCGCGAAGGATCCGGGCGTCGGGGGACGGCATGTCGGCAACTCCGGCGGCATGTCGGGGAAACGGGGGACGGGCGCACAGTGCGGTGGGTGGCACCTACCGGGAGGGATCGCCGCAGGCCGGCCGCTTGGCGGCGAGCCCGTCGAGGGAGACCCGACCAGGGACGGAAGTCCTCCACCTGTCAGGTCTTTCGGCGCGTTTCTCGGTACTCGTGAACGGTATCACAAACTATTTGATGAGAGCTTTACCATGAATGTGTGGTACCTGTCACACCGACGGCCCAACGGTGCCGCCGTACGGGTGAAGCAGATTGACACACCATCACACGCGCCGGTCAGCCCTCGCGCGAGCCCCGTCCGCGCCCGTGTCCGCCGACCGCCGAAGCCCCGGTGCCGAGCCGTCCGAGCAGCTCCTTGTCCTTCGCCGAGAGCTCCGCCATCGCCGGTGCCGCGTCGGGCGCCTCCTGCCCCGTGGCCTGCTCCTTCGCCCGGCCGGCGGTCGCCGGCGCCTTCCTCCCGGCCTTGCCGGCGGCCTTGTCCCCGGCCTGCGCCCGGACCGGCTCGCCCGCCCTCCCGTCGGCCTCGTCCGGCGTGCGCGCGGCGGTCCCGGCGGCGGCCGGCTCCTGCTCGGCCTCCGCACCGCCGCGGCGGTAGCGGGGCGGCACGAAGGCCTGCACCGCCTGCGGGGCGTGCGGGCGGAACCGCGGGATCAGCAGCACGACGATGCCCAGCAGGCAGAACCCGGCGATGGTGAGCACCACGGTCCGGCCGGTGTCGGTGACCGAGAAGGCCACCGTGCCGAAGGCGATCAGCGCGGCCCAGAAGTACATGATCAGCACGGCCCGGCTGTGCGAGTGCCCGACCTCCAGCAGCCGGTGGTGCAGGTGCTGCTTGTCGGCGGCGAACGGCGACTTCCCGGCCCAGGTGCGGCGCACCACCGCGAGCAGCAGGTCGGCCAGCGGCAGCGCGATGACGGTCAGCGGCAGCAGCAGCGGGATGTAGACGGGCACCAGGGTGTGCACGGTGACGGCCAGCGACTCGGTGCGGTCGGTCAGCAGGTCCGGGTCGACCCGGCCGGTGATGGAGATCGCCGAGACGGCCAGCATCAGGCCGAGCATCATCGAGCCCGAGTCGCCCATGAAGATCCGGGCCGGGTGCAGGTTGTGCGGCAGGAAGCCCAGGCACATGCCGATCAGCAGCGCGCTGAACAGGACGGCGGGGGCGGCGGCGGTGATCGTGTACCCGTACCAGAGCCGGTAGGAGTAGAGGAAGAAGGCGCCCGCGGCGATGCAGACCATGCCGGCCGCGAGGCCGTCCAGACCGTCGATGAAGTTCACCGCGTTGACCATGATCACCACCAGGGCGACCGAGATCACCATGCCCTGGGTCGGGCCGACCGCCACCGCGCCGTAACCGGGCAGCGGCAGCGAGATGACCGTCACGCCCTGCCAGACCATCACGCCGGCGGCGATCATCTGGCCGCCGAGCTTGACCAGGGCGTCGACGCCCCACTTGTCGTCCAGCACACCGAGGATCCACATGATCCCGGCTCCGGAGAGCAGCGCCCTGATGTCCGAGCCCTCGACGAACGCCTTGCTCAGGTTGTCGAGTTGGGAGGCGACCAGGACGCCCGCGCAGAGCCCGCCGAACATCGCGATGCCACCGAGCCGGGGGGTCGGCTCGCGGTGCACGTCGCGGGCCCGGACCGGCGGCATGGCGCCGGCCAGGATGGCGAACTTCCGGACGGGGCCGGTCAGCAGATAGGTGACGGCCGCGGTGCAGAACAGCACCAGCAGATACTCACGCACCACGAGCCTCCAGCGTCACAGTCCGACGGGTGAATACCGAAGGTACTCCCGTGCTCTTCCGGGGTTCGAGGTGCGTCGCCACGGCACATACCTTATTGAGTTGGACGCGGTCCGTGTGCATCGCGGTTCGCCTCGACGGGTACGGACCCTTGTTCGGGCCCCGCCGCGGCGGGTGCGGAGCGGGCTCCGGCCCTCAGCTCCGGCCGGCGAACTGCCATGCGAGTTCCCGTACCCGGGCACCGATCCGGGCCTGCGGGCCCCCTTCGAGCACCTGTCCGACCAGGGCGGCGATCTCGGTGAGCTCCGTCCCGGCCATCCCCTGCGTGGTGACCGTGCCCGTCCCGAGCCGGATCCCGGAGCCCTCTGCGGCCGGCGCCGGGTCGTACGGCAGCGCGCACTTGCCCAGCATCAGTCCCACCGCGGCGCACCTGCGCTCGGCCTCCGCGCCGCTGATCCCGAGCGGGGAGACGTCCGCCGTCACCAGGTGGGTGTCGGTGCCGCCGGTGGTCGGGCGCAGTCCCGCCGCGGCCAGCCCGGCGGCCAGCGAGCGGGCCCCGGCGACCGTGCGGCGGGCGTAGTCGCGGTACTCGGGGGTGGCCGCCTCGGCGAAGGCCACCGCCTTGCCGGCCACCTCGTTCATCGCCGCGCCGCCCTGGGTGAACGGGAAGACCGCCCGGTCGACCCGGTCGGCCAGCTCGGAGGTGCAGAGCAGCAGGCCGCCGCGCGGGCCGCGCAGCAGCTTGTGGGTGGCCGCGACGGTGATGTCCGCGTACGGGACGGGCGACGGGGCCACTCCCCCGGCGACCAGGCCGACGGTCTGCGCGACGGAGGCGATCAGGTAGGCGTCGACCTCGTCGGCGATCTCCCGGAAGGCCGCCCAGTCCAGGTGGCGGGGGTAGGAGATGCCGCCCGCGATGATCGCCTTCGGGCGGTGGCGGCGGGCCAGCTCGCGGACCTGGTCCAGGTCGACCAGGCCGTCGTCTTCGCGGACGCCGTAGCCGACGAACTCGAACCAGCGGCCGGAGAAGTTGGCGCGCGAGCCGCAGCTGAGGTGGCCGCCGTGCTCCAGCGACATCGACAGCACCACGTCGCCGGGCCTGAGCAGCGCGGCGTAGGCCGCCAGCATCGCCGAAGTAGCGGACCGGGGCTGGACGTTGGCGTGCGGGGCGGCGAACAGCGCGCGGGCCCGGTCGACGGCCAGCAGCTCGGCGGCGTCGGCGAGGGTGCAGCCGGTGTGGTGGCGCCGGCCCGGGTAGCCCTCGGCGTACTTGTCGATCAGCGGGCCGCCGAGCGCGGCCAGCACCGCCGGGCTGGTGAGGTTCTCCCCGGCCAGCAGCTGCACGCTCTCGGCCCGCCGCTCGGCCTCGGCGGCCAGCAGGTCGGCCAGCTGCGGATCCGCCTGCCGCAGGGCCGGCGAGGGCCGCCATCCCCCGGCGGGGTCGCGGTTCTCGGCCCGCGGGTGTGTGCTGTCAGGGTGCGCGGTGTCGGAATGCCCGCTGTCGGAGCGACCGGTGGGGGCATCGGTGACGGTCATGGCGGACTCCCGGGCTACGGGTGCGGGCACCTCCCGGCCGAAGGCGGCGGGAGAGAGGTCCCTCCAGCGTAGGACCGGCCCGCGCGGCCGTCCTGCCGACGCGAGGCGGGTGCACCCGTCAGGGCGCAGTGCCCCCGCGGCGGGTGCGGCCAGGGGCGGTCAGCGCGGTGCCTGGACCCCGGTCAGCGCCGTGACGACCGGGTCCACGGCGTGGAATATCTCCTCGCCGCAGTTGCGGAACATCCCGATCGGCGCGCCGTAGGGATCGTCCACCTCGTCCGACTCGGGGGTCGCCGCGAGCAGCCAACCGCGCAGCGCCGCGGCCGCCCGGACCAGCGCCCGGGCCCGTTCGGTGACGTCGGCGCCGCGCCGGGGGTCGGGCAGCGTGCCCGGGTCGATCCGGCGCACCAGCCGGGTGAACTCCTTCAGCGTGAAGGTGCGCAGCCCGGCCGCGTGGCCCATCGAGATCACCTGGGCCCGGTGGTCCAGCGTCGCGGTGAGCACCAGGTCGGCCTCGACCACGTGCTCGTCCAGCAGCTCGCGGCCGGTGAAGCCGCCGCTGTCCGCCCCGTACTCGTCCAGCACGGTGGCGGCGTGCGCCTCCATCGGGGCGCCCTCGTGGCCCCAGGTGCCGGCGCTCTCCACCAGGATCCGGCCGGCCACCCGGGGGCTCAGCCGGGTGTCCAGCTCACGCCGGGTGAGCCGCTCGGCGATCGGCGAGCGGCAGATGTTCCCGGTGCAGACGAACAGGATCCGGAAGTGGTCGAGCGGCCGGGGCGCCACGCTGAGGTACGGCGATATGCCGGGCCCCGCGTGCAGGGAGGTCGCCGTCAACTGCCGGCCTCCAGGTCGGGGACGACCTCCCTCAGCTGCTCGGCGCTGATCGCGCCGGCCCGCAGCAGGACCGGGACCTTGCCCGTGACGTCGACGATGGAGGAGGCGGTCGCGTGGTCGGCCCGGCCGCCGTCCAGGTACACCGAGATGGCGTCGCCGAGCTGCTCCTGGGCCTCGTCGCAGGTGGCCGGCGACGGACCGCCGGTGCGGTTGGCACTGGAGACGGCGAGCGGGCCGGTGGCGTTCAGCAGCTCGATCGCGACCGGGTGCAGCGGCATCCGGACGGCGACGGTGCCCCGGGTCTCGCCGAGGTCCCAGCGCAGCGAGGGCTGGTGCTTGGCGACCAGGGTGAGACCGCCGGGCCAGAAGGCGTCGACCAGCTCCCAGGCCTGCTCGGAGAAGTCGGTGACCAGGCCGTGCAGGGTCGTCGGCGAGCCGACCAGGACGGGGGACGGCATGTTGCGTCCACGGCCCTTGGCGGCCAGCAGCGCGGCGACGGCGTCCGGGGAGAAGGCGTCCGCGCCGACCCCGTAGAGGGTGTCGGTCGGCAGCACGACGATCTCACCGCGGCGGATCGCCGAGGCGGCCTCGCGCAGTCCGGTGGCGCGGTCCCCTGCGTCGGCACAGTCGTAGCGGCGGCTCATCGGTGCGGTCCCCTTCCGAGATGACTCATGGCGTTGACGTCCGGGTCCGCGGCGGCGCCATGGGCGCGGTGCCCTGGGGCCCGGTCGTGGTGGTGCGGCCGGTCGCCGTGCTGCGGCCGGCCGCGGTGCCCGAGGGTCACAGCGACGCCTTCCGGGCCGTGGTGAAGCGCGGGCGGTTGTTGAGGTCGCGGTGGTCGGCGGCGTCGGTCCAGCCGCCTTCCTCGTTGAAGATCCACGGCACCTGGCCGCCCTGGGTGTCGGCGTGCTCGATCACGACGGCGCCGCCGGGACGCAGCAGCCGGGCGGCGACCCGCTCGATGCCGCGGATGGTGTCCAGGCCGTCCTCGCCGGAGAACAGCGACATCTGCGGGTCGTGGTCACGGGCCTCGGGCGCGACGTACTCCCACTCGGTGAGCGGGATGTACGGCGGGTTGCTGATCACCAGGTCGAAGCGGCCGTCCCAGGAGCGGTCGTCCTCGAAGGCGCGGGTGGCGTCCCCCGCGTGCAGGGTGACCCGGGCCCGGTCGGAGCTGGCGGCGATGTTGCGCCGGGTGTAGCGCATGGCGCCCTCGTCCAGCTCGAAGGCGTGCACCTGGGAGCGGGGCAGTTCCTGGGCCAGGGCCAGCGCGATCGCGCCGGAGCCGGTGCACAGGTCGACCACCAGCGGCTCGGCCACGTCCATGTCCCGGACGGCGTCTATGGCCCACTCGACGACCGTCTCGGTCTCGGGGCGGGGCACGAAGACGCCGGGGCCGACCTCCAGCTCCAGGTACCGGAAGAAGGCCCGGCCGGTGATGTGCTGGAGCGGCTCGCGCGCCTCGCGGCGGGAGATGGCCTCCCAGTAGCGGGCGTCGAAGTCGGCGTCCGGGACGGTGTGCAGCTGGCTGCGCTTGACGTTGTGGATGTGTGCGGCGAGTTCCTCCGCGTCGAAGCGCGGCGACGGCACGCCGGCCGCGGCCAACCGCTGGGTGGCCTGGGCCACCTCGGCGAGCAGCAGGTTCATCCGTACGTACCCCTTCCGGCGCAGCCCGGTGGTCGCATCCGGGCCGGATTGCTCAGTTCTGTTGTGCCGAGGCGAGCTTGGCAGCCGCGTCGGCGTCCACGCACGACTGGATCACCGGGTTCAGCTCGCCGTCCAAGACCTGGTCCAGGTTGTACGACTTGAAGCCCGTGCGGTGGTCCGAGATGCGGTTCTCCGGGTAGTTGTACGTCCGGATGCGCTCGGAGCGGTCCACGGTGCGGACCTGGCTACGACGCGCGTCCGAGGCCTCCTGCTCGGCGGCCTCCTGCGCGGCGGCCAGCAGCCGTGAGCGCAGGATACGCATGGCCGACTCCTTGTTCTGGAGCTGGCTCTTCTCGTTCTGGCAGGAGGCCACGATACCGGTCGGCAGGTGGGTGATCCGGACGGCCGAGTCGGTGGTGTTGACGGACTGGCCGCCGGGGCCCGACGAGCGGTACACGTCGATCCGCAGGTCGTTGGCGTGGACCTCGACCTCGACCTCCTCGGCCTCGGGGGTGACCAGCACACCCGCCGCCGAGGTGTGGATGCGGCCCTGGGACTCGGTGGCCGGCACGCGCTGCACGCGGTGCACGCCGCCCTCGTACTTCAGGCGGGCCCAGACGCCCTGGCCGGGCTCGACGGTGCCCTTGGTCTTCACGGCCACCGAGACGTCCTTGTAGCCGCCGAGGTCGGACTCGTTGGAGTCGATGATCTCGGTCTTCCAGCCGGTCCGCTCCGCGAAGCGCAGGTACATCCGCAGCAGGTCGCCGGCGAACAGCGCGGACTCCTCGCCGCCCTCGCCCGCCTTGATCTCCAGGATCACGTCCTTCTCGTCGCTCGGGTCCCGGGGGACGAGCAACAGGCGCAGGTCCTCGGTCAGCTCCGCCTGGCGGGCCTCGGCGGACTTGATCTCGGCGATGAAGTCCGGGTCCTCGGCGGCGAACTCACGGGCCGCCTCGATGTCCTCGCCGGCCTGGCGCCAGGCGCGGTAGGTGGCGGTGATCGGGGTGAGCTCGGCGTAGCGCTTGGCGAGCTTGCGGGCGTTCGCCTGGTCCGCGTGGACGGACGGGTCGGCCAGCCGCTCCTCGAGGGCGGCGTGCTCGACGAGGAGCTCTTCGACTGCCTCGAACATGGGATGGCCTACTTCCGGATCGGTCTGCGGTGGCGTCGGTGCTGGTGGATGCGGCGGTGCGGCGGTGGGACGCGAACGGCGCCGGTCCCGGTGCCCCCGTGCTGGACGGGGGCACCGGAGACCGGCGCCGTGGGAGCGCTAGGCCTGCTTGCCGCTGTGGCCCTTGCCGAAGCGGGCCTCGAAGCGGGCGACGCGGCCACCGGTGTCCATGATCTTCTGCTTGCCGGTGTAGAACGGGTGGCACTGCGAGCAGACCTCGGCGCGAATGACGCCGCTGGGCTCGGTCGAGCGGGTGGTGAACTCGTTGCCACAGGTGCAGGTCACGGAGGTGACCACGTACGTGGGGTGAACGTTGGGCTTCAAGGGGTTCTCCTAGGTTCGGGAGGGCACCGGGTCGGCGTCTGATCAGCCGCACGTGAACCGGGACCGACGGACCAGTCTGCCAGGACTGCCCGCTTCTTCCCAAACCGGGAGCCCCGGGGGGATATTCCGGGCACCCGCGACCGGGCCCTAATCCCCGGCGGCGGCCGCCGCCGAGCCGCTCGGGGAGGCGCTCGGGCGGGTGCCGGGGAGACCGCTCGGCGAGCTGCTCGGGGACGCTGCCGGGGCGGTGCCGGACGAGCCCCCGGAGGGCCGTGCGGCGGCCCCGGAGGGCGAGGTGGCGGGGTTGCCCGGCTGGACCGCCAGGACGGCCTGCGGGACGGCCTGGTCGGTCTTCAGGGCCGCCCACAGCTGGCCGGCCTGCGGCTGCTGGGAGACCACCCGGTTCGGGTCGGAGGGGGCCGTCACCACCGGCAGGGTGACCATGGCGAGCTGCTCCGGGCCGATGTCCCTGAGCGACTGCGCGAGACCGACCAGGGAGTTCACCGAGGCGAGGTCCGAGTCGGTGGTGATGCTGCTGGTCAGGGTGTCGCCGACGGACCAGAGCTTCACCGGGTTGGAGAACAGTCCGATGCCGGCGACCTGCTGCAGCACGGACTTCATCATCTGCTTCTGGAGTTCGATCCGGCCGAGGTCGCTGCCGTTGCCGACGCCGTGCCGGGTGCGCACGAAGGCGAGCGCCTGGGTGCCGTCGAGGTGGTGGGTGCCGGCCGCGAGGTCGAGGCCGCTGTCCTTGTCGTGGATGGCCACCGTGGTCGTCACGGTGACCCCGCCTATGGAGTCGATGACGTGCGCGAAGCCGGAGAAGTCGATCTCGACGTAGTGGTTCATCCGCAGCCCGGTGAGCTGCTCCGCGGTCTTCACGGCGCAGGCGGCGCCGCCGGTCTCGTAGGCGCTGTTGAACATCGCCCGTTGCACGGCGGGCACGGTCTTGCCTGCCTTGTCGGTGCAGGCGGGACGGGCGACCAGGGTGTCGCGCGGGATGGACACCACCTGCGCGCCGGAGTGGTCCTGGTTGACGTGCACCACCATGGCGGTGTCGGAGCGGGCGGTGTCGGCGGTGTCGCCGCCGGCCAGGGCGCCGTTGCCGCCCGCCCGCGAGTCCGAGCCGAGCACCAGCAGGTTGAACGAGCCGTCGGTGGCGGCCGGCGGCCGGGCGGTGCCCAGGCTGGCGTCGATGTCGACGCTCTTGATGTTGCCGTTGAACTTCCAGTACGCGTAGCCGGCCACCCCGGCGCCGATCACCGCGACGGCGACCATGGCGCAGACGGCGATCCGCAGGGCGCGGCGGCGGGGGCTGCGGCCCTTCTCGTGATCGGCCATCCGGTTCCGTCCTCGACTAGGCGGTTTTTCCCTTTTCTCCCTCTTATGGCCGATATGGCCACCCGTTCGAGCATAGGCGAAGCCGGGCGAACCGGCGGCCGGGGCGGCCGGGCCCCGGGCAGCGGCGGGGCCCGGGGCGCGGCGGGGCCGGCGGCAGGAGGAGGCGGCCGGCGGCAGGAGGAGGCGGCCGCCCCGGCCGGCCGCGGGAACGCCCGAGCCCCGGACCGCGTGCGCGGCCCGGGGCTCGGGGTGGTGCAACGGGTGTTCCCGACCGGGTGTCAGTCGCCGGACCCGGGGGTCGTCTTGGCGATCTGCATCAGGAACTCGGCGTTGCTCTTGGTCTGCTTCATCTTGTCCAGCAGCAGCTCGATCGCCTGCTGCGAGTCGAGCGCGTGCAGCACCCGGCGGAGCTTCCAGGTGACGGCCAGCTCCTCCTTGCCCAGCAGGATCTCCTCCTTGCGGGTGCTGGAGGCGTCGACGTCGACGGCCGGGAAGATGCGCTTGTCGGAGAGCTTGCGGTCGAGCTTGAGCTCCATGTTGCCGGTGCCCTTGAACTCCTCGAAGACGACCTCGTCGGCCCGGGAGCCGGTCTCCACCAGCGCGGTGGCGAGGATGGTCAGCGAGCCGCCGTTCTCGATGTTGCGCGCGGCGCCGAAGAACTTCTTCGGCGGGTAGAGCGCGGTCGAGTCGACACCACCGGACAGGATGCGGCCGGAGGCCGGCGCCGCCAGGTTGTAGGCGCGGCCCAGGCGGGTGATCGAGTCCAGCAGGATCACCACGTCGTGACCCAGCTCCACCAGGCGCTTGGCGCGCTCGATGGCCAGCTCGGCGACCACGGTGTGGTCCTCGGCCGGGCGGTCGAAGGTCGAGGAGATGACCTCGCCCTTCACCGACCGCTGCATGTCGGTGACCTCTTCCGGACGCTCGTCGACCAGGACGACCATCAGGTGGCACTCGGGGTTGTTGTGGGTGATCGCGTTGGCGATCGCCTGCATGATCATCGTCTTGCCGGTCTTCGGCGGGGCGACGATCAGACCGCGCTGGCCCTTGCCGATCGGCGACACCAGGTCGATGATCCGGGTGGTCAGCACGCCCGGGTCGGTCTCCAGGCGCAGGCGCTCCTGCGGGTACAGCGGGGTCAGCTTGCCGAACTCGGGACGGCCGCGGCCGCTCTCCGGGTCCATGCCGTTGACGGAGTCCAGCCGCACCATGGCGTTGAACTTCTCGCGGCGCTCGCCGTCCTTGGGCTGGCGCACGGCACCGGTGATCGCGTCACCCTTGCGCAGGCCGTTCTTGCGGACCTGGGCCAGCGAGACGTAGACGTCGTTGCTGCCCGGCAGGTAGCCGGAGGTGCGCACGAACGCGTAGTTGTCGAGGATGTCCAGGATGCCCGCGACGGGGATCAGCACATCGTCGTCGCCGACCTGCGGCTCGGCCGGGCCCACGTCGAAGCCGTCGCGGCGGGTGCCGCGGCCCCGGCGGTCGCGGTAGCGGCCGCGCCGCCCGCGCCGGCCGTCGCCGAACTCGTCGTCGTCGTAGCCGCCCTGCTGGACCTGCGGCTGGCCGCCGCCCTGCTGGGTCTGCCGGCCGGGCTGGCCGTCGCCCTGGGCACCGGACTGCTGCCCGGACTGGGGCTGGGCCTGGCCGCCCTGGCGCTCGGCGCGGTCCCGGCGGTTGCGGCGGTCACGACGCGACTCGCGGCCGTCACCCTCCTGGCCGGCCTGCGACTCGGCGCCGTCCTGGCGCTCGCCGCCCTCGCGGCGGTCACGGCGGTCACGGCGGTCGCGGCGGCTCTCGCTGCGACCGTCCTCCTGGCGGCCGTCGAAAGCACGGGTCTCGCCCTGCTTGACGTCCGCCTGGCGGGTCACGGCCTGCTTGGCCTCCGCCTGCTTGGCCTCGGTGGCGACCGACGCGGCGGCGGCCTCCTCGGCGGTGGGGGTGCCGGCGGCCGAGGTGGCGCGGCGGCGGGTGCGCTCGGCACGGGCCGGCGCGGCGGTCTCGGCGGCGGCCTGGACCGGGATGTCGATCTGGGTCTGGGGCTCGGCGGCCGGGGCCTCGGTGGCGGCGGCGGCACGGGTGCGGCGGGCGGGCTTCTCGGCCGGCTCGGCGGCCGGGGCCTCGGCCGGGGCGGCCTTGGCGGCGCGCTTGGCGGCCGGGGCGGCGGGCGCGGAGCCGGCGAGCAGCGGGTCGCCGCCGCTCTTCTCCTTGATGGCCTCGATCAACTGGCTCTTGCGCAGGCGCCCGGTGCCACTGATGCCCAGCGTCGAGGCGAGCTTCTGCAGCTCGGCCAGGACGAGACCGTCAAGGCCCGCGGCGGCGGTGCGACGGCGTCGTGCCGGAGCCGCGGGGGCCGCGGCTGCGTCCGGCGCCTCGGCGTCGGGGCGCGCGCCCATCAGATCGGTGGTGTCGCTCACTAAGGGTCCTTCCCTGGAGCGGACGTCGGCCTGTCTGGCTCGGCGACCGGTTGTGCTGTCCTGACCGACGCTCGTCTGCGTCGGCCCGAGGCTGTGGTCCCCCGAATGAAGGTGCCAGTCGGGAGAGAGCTGCGAGGTGCGGTGCGTGAAGCACAGGTGGTGCTCGGTCTGCGCGGTGGACCGGTGTCGTGCCGGCCCGCGCCCTCCTTGCCCGCGAAGGAGCAGGAGGAGCCCACTGCCTGCGAATCCCGGGCCCCCGTTGCGAGACGGTCGCCCGTGTTCCGCCCGGCCGGGCCTCAGATTGGAGGCCGCGGGTGGGAGTCAGGTGCCGTCACGGCTTCGGGATGCGGCCGCAATCGCGCAGGCAGGCTGCGTACGCGCTGTGGCGGGCTCCCGGAGAATCGCGGTCCCGTGCATCGCCCTGATTCCGCGGAAGCGGAACGCTGGGATCGGGACGCGGCGCACCGAGCCCCGGAGGGCACCTGGTGCAGCAATGAGGTTAACACTACCGACTCCCTCAGACATTCCCCAGCCTTGCGCTTGCCAATCGTGTCCGTACCGCCCGGCCGCTCCCGCTCGACGGCTGGACCGGCCCACCCGTCGCGGCGGCCGGCTCAGACGTCGAGCGGGAGCACCGAGGCACCCGTGCGGTCGAGTTCGAGCCGGTGCGCGGCGAAGCCCGGGCCGGCGAAGCCGATCAGCTTGTCGGCGCCCTCGGCGTCGGTGAACGCGAGCACGGTCGGACCGGCGCCGGAGATCACGGCCGGGACGCCCTCCGCCCGCAGCGCGCCCACCAGGCCCGCGCTGTCCGGCATCGCCGAGGCCCGGTAGTCCTGGTGCAGGCGGTCCTCGGTGGCGGCCAGCAGCAGGCCGGGCTGCCTGGTCAGAGCCTCGACGAGGAGCGCGGCGCGGCCCGCGTTGGCCGCCGCGTCGGCGAGCGGCACGGTCTTCGGCAGCAGGCCGCGGGCCGTCTCGGTGAGCACCTCGGTGGACGGGACGAAGACCACCGGCACCACCTGGGCGGCGGGCTCCAGCTTCACGGCCTTGGCGCTGTCCTCGTCCGTCCAGGCGATGGTGAACCCGCCGCGCAGACAGGCGGCGACGTTGTCGGGGTGGCCCTCCAGCTCGGAGGCGAGGGCCAGCAGCGCCTCGTCGTCCAGGGCGGACGGGCCGCCGATGGTGACGGCACGGGCCGCGACGATGCCCGCGCAGATCGCGGCGGAGGAGGAGCCGAGGCCACGGCCGTGCGGTATCCGGTTGGCGCAGACCACTTCGAGGCCGCGGGGCTGGCCGCCGAGGCGCTCGAAGGCGGCGCGCATCGAGCGGACGACCAGGTGGCGCTCGTCCCGGGCGAGGGTGTCGGCGCCCTCGCCGGCGATGTCCACCGAGAGACCGGAGTCGGCGACCCGGACGACCACGTCGTCGTAGAGGCCCAGGGCGAGTCCGAAGGCGTCGAAGCCGGGGCCCAGGTTGGCGCTGGTGGCGGGCACCCGGACCCGGACGGCGGCGGCACGGAACGCAGGACCGGCCATCGGCTGGACCCTCCTGAAGAACTAGGCGCTGTCGCGCGACGGGGGCGCTCCTGGACGGGGCCCGGGAGAGCGTCGGTGCAAGGTGACGGTGGGGGCGGCAGGCAGCCCGGGCGGACGCGGGCGGCGGGTGGGACGACGCGGGCTCTGCACGCAGGGCCCCGGCGGGGGCGGGCGGTCACAGTCGATGCCGCGGCCCTGGGGGCGGGCCGGGCCCGGGGCATGTGCCACACGGCCGGACCCAGAGTATCGAAGAGAAGTTCCACAGCGGTACACCCCACGGCCCACCGATCCGGTGTGTTGCCGGTTCTGGCCGGAATGCATGCCGGAATGACGGGGAATTGGGGCCGGAAATTGACACAAAAGTGTCACCCCGGAACGCCGGTGGGCCAACCCCCGAAAGAGTCGGCCCACCGGGTGAGGTCGGTCAGTCCAGCAGGCCGAGCCGGCGGGCGGCGGCCTCCGCCTCGATCGGGACGACCGGGGGCTGCGGCGCGCCCGCCACCGCCCAGTCCGGGTCCTTCAGGCCGTTGCCGGTGACGGTGCAGACGATCCGCTGGCCCGGGTCGACCAGTCCGGCCTCCGCCTTCGCCAGCAGGCCGGCCACGCTGGCCGCCGAGGCGGGCTCCACGAAGACGCCCTCCTGCGAGGCCAGGAGCCGGTAGGCGGACAGGATCTGACGGTCCGTCACCTTGTCGATGAGGCCGCCCGAGTCGTCCCGCGCGGCGATCGCGTAGTCCCAGGAGGCCGGGTTGCCGATCCGGATCGCGGTCGCGATGGTCTGCGGCTTGAGCACCGGGTGACCGTCCACGATCGGGGCCGAACCGGAGGCCTGGAAGCCCCACATGCGCGGCAGCCGGGAGGACAGACCGTCGGCGGCGTACTCGCGGTAGCCCTTCCAGTACGCGGTGATGTTGCCCGCGTTGCCGACCGGGAGGACGTGGATGTCCGGGGCGTCGCCCAGCATGTCCACGATCTCGAAGGCGGCGGTCTTCTGGCCCTCGATCCGTACCGGGTTCACCGAGTTGACCAGCGCCACCGGGTACTTCTCGGACAGTTCACGCGCAAGGGTGAGGCAGTCGTCGAAGTTCCCGTCCACCTGAAGGATCTTCGCGCCGTGCACCAGCGCCTGGCCCATCTTGCCGAGCGCGATCTTGCCCTGCGGCACCAGCACCGCCGACACCATGCCGGCCCGCACCGCGTACGCGGCGGCGGAGGCCGAGGTGTTGCCGGTGGAGGCGCAGATGACGGCCTGCGCGCCGTCCTCCTTGGCCTTGGAGATCGCCATCGTCATGCCGCGGTCCTTGAAGGACCCGGTCGGGTTGGCGCCCTCGACCTTGAGGTACACCTCACAGCCCGTGCGCTCGGAGAGCACCTGCGCGGGGACGAGCGGCGTGCCGCCCTCCAGCAGGGTGACCACCGGAGTGGAGTCGCTCACCGGCAGCCGGTCGCGGTACTCCTCGATGAGGCCGCGCCACTGGTGGGTGTGCGCAGCTCTGTCGATCACTGCGTTCATGGTGCTTCCTACTCCCCTTCAACCCGCATGATGCTGGCCACGCCCCGCACGCTGTCGAGCGCGCGGAGCTTGTCGACCGTCGCCGAGAGCGCGGCGTCGGTGGCGCGGTGGGTGACCACGACGAGCGAGGCGTCGCCGTCGCGTCCCTGCTGGCGCACGGTGTCGATGGAGACGCCGTGCTCGGCGAAGGTGGACGCCACCTGGGCGAGCACCCCCGCACGGTCGTCCACGTCCAGGCTGACGTGGTAGCGGGTGACGACCTCGTCCATCGGCTTGGCCGGCAGGCGGGTGTACACCGAGTCGCCGGGGCCGGTGGAGCCCGCGACCTTGTTGCGGCAGACCGCCACCAGGTCGCCGAGCACCGCCGAGGCGGTCGGCGCGCCGCCGGCACCCGGGCCGTAGAACATCAGTCGGCCGGCCGCCTCGGCCTCCACGAACACCGCGTTGTAGGCCTCGCGGACGGAGGCCAGCGGGTGCGACAGCGGGATCATCGCCGGGTGCACCCGGGCGGTGACCGACTCGCCGTCGGCCGAGCGCTCGCAGATCGCGAGCAGCTTGACCACGCAGCCCATCTCCTTGGCGGAGGCGATGTCCGCGGCGGTGACCTCGGTGAGGCCCTCGCGGTAGACGTCGGCCGCGGTGACCTTGGTGTGGAAGGCGATGCCGGCCAGGATGGCGGCCTTGGCGGCGGCGTCGAAGCCCTCGACGTCGGCCGTCGGGTCGGCCTCGGCGTAGCCGAGCGCGGTGGCCTCCTCCAGCGCCTCCGAGTAGCCGGCGCCGGTGGAGTCCATCTTGTCGAGGATGAAGTTGGTGGTGCCGTTGACGATGCCGAGCACCCGGTTGACGCGGTCCCCCGCGAGGGACTCGCGCAGCGGGCGGATCAGCGGGATCGCCCCGGCCACCGCGGCCTCGTAGTACAGGTCGACACCGGCGTCGGCGGCCGCGCGGTGCAGCTCGGCGCCGTCCCGGGCGAGCAGCGCCTTGTTGGCGCTGACCACCGAGGCGCCCTGCTCGAACGCCTTCAGGATGAGGTGTTTGGACGGCTCGATGCCGCCCACGACCTCGATCACCACGTCGATGTCGCCGCGGCCCACCAGGGCCTCGGCGTCGGTGGTGAGCAGGTGCTCGGGCACCCCCGGCCTGGCCCGGCCGGCCCGGCGCACGGCGATGCCGGCGAGCTCGACCGGCGCGCCGATACGCGCGGCGAGGTCGGCGGCGTCCGTCGTCATGATGCGCGCCACCTCGGAGCCCACCACACCACAGCCCAGCAACGCCACCTTCAGCGGGCGCGTACGCATCATCCGACTCCGCTCTGCATTCTTCGTGTATTCCGGCGCCCATTTCGGACGGTCGCCGAACCTTCGGTCCGTACCAGTCTCCGGGACTTTCCGCAGGGATCTACGGTCGTTCCATGATCTGAGACAAGAATTTCGTCATCCGATATCGAGACGCAGGAGATCCTCCTCCGTCTCGCGACGGACGATCACCCGGGCGGCGCCGTCCCGGACGGCGACCACGGGGGGCTTGAGGGCGTGGTTGTAGTTGCTGGCCATCGAGCGGCAGTACGCGCCGGTGGCCGGCACCGCGATCAGGTCGCCCGGTGCCAGGTCGGCGGGCAGGAACGCGTCCCGGACCACGATGTCGCCGGACTCGCAGTGCTTGCCCACCACCCGGACCAGCATGGGCTCGGCGTCGCTGGCCCGCGACACCAGGGCGACCGAGTACTCGGCGTCGTACAGCGCGGTGCGGATGTTGTCCGACATGCCGCCGTCCACGCTGACGTACGTCCGCAGGCCCTCCAGCGGCTTGACGGTGCCCACCTCGTACAGCGTGAAGGCGGTCGGGCCGACGATCGCCCGGCCCGGCTCGACGCTCAGCCGCGGCGCCCGCAGGTCGGCGGCGGCGCACTCGCGACGGACGATCTCGGCCAGCGCGGCCGCGATCTCGGCCGGCTCACGCGGGTCGTCCTCGCTGGTGTAGGCGATGCCGAGGCCGCCGCCGAGGTCGATCTCCGGCAGCTCCACCCCGTGCTCGTCGCGGACCTCGGAGAGCAGCCCGACCACCCGGCGGGCGGCGACCTCGAAGCCCGCCATGTCGAAGATCTGCGAGCCGATGTGCGAGTGGATGCCGCGCAGCTCCAGGCTCGGCCGGGCGAGCACCTGGCGGACCGCCTCGGCGGCCGCGCCGCCGGACAGCGAGAGGCCGAACTTCTGGTCCTCGTGCGCGGTCGCGATGAACTCGTGGGTGTGCGCCTCGACGCCCACGGTGATCCGGATCAGCACCGGCTGGCGGACGCCCTGGCCGGCGGCGATGGCGGCCAGCCGGTCGATCTCCTGGTAGGAGTCCACCACGATGTGGCCGACGCCGACCTTGACCGCGTGCTCCAGCTCGTCCGAGGACTTGTTGTTGCCGTGCAGCGCGATCCGCTCGGCCGGCATCCCGGCGGCCAGCGCGACCGCCAGCTCGCCCTGGCTGCAGACGTCGAGGTTGAGCCCCTCCTCGTGCAGCCAGCGCACGACGGCCTTGGAGAGGAAGGCCTTGCCGGCGTAGTACACGTCGGCGCCCGCGCCGAAGGCGTCCCGCCAGGCCCGGGCCCGGGCGCGGAAGTCGTCCTCGTCCAGCAGGTAAGCCGGGGTGCCGTGGTCGGCGGCCAGCGTCCGCACGTCCAGGCCGCCGACGGTCACCACGCCGTCCGCGCCGCGCGCGACCGTCCGGGACCACACCTTGGGGTCGAGGGCGTTCAGGTCGCTCGGCGGGGCCTGGTAGTGGCCCTCGGGCAGCACGTCGCCGTGGCGCGGGCCTGCGGGGTGGGCGGAGCGGCTCATGTCCTCTTCCTCTGACGTTCTCGGCTGGAGCGCGGGCGGATCTCGAAGCTGGTCTCGGAGCTGGTCTCGGAGCTGGTCTCGGAGCTGGTCTTGAAGCTTGAAGCCGGGCTTGAAACTTGAAGCTGGTCTTGGCGCTGGTACCGGCGCTGGTCTGGGCGCTGGTCCCGGCGCGGGCGGATCTACGGAAAGGGGCGGCGACGGCCCGGATGGACCGTCACCGCCCCGTCCGCGCGTGGGGGCGGTTACATCCGCTCGGGGGCTGTGACGCCGAGCAGCGTGAGGCCGTTGGCGACGACCGTCCGCGCGGCCTCCACCAGCCAGAGCCGGGCACGGTGGGTGTCCGTCATCTCCTCGTCGCCCTTGGGCAGGAACATGCAGTTGTCGTACAGGCGGTGGTAGACCCCCGCCACGTCCTCCAGGTAGCGCGCCACGTGGTGCGGCTCGCGGGTCTGGCCGGCCTTGGCCAGGATCCGCGGGAACTCGCCGAGCGCGCCGAGCATGTCGCTCTCCCACTGGGTGGCGAGCAGCTCGGGTTTGAAGTCCTCGGCCGCGCCCTTGTCGACGCCCAGCTCCTTGGCCTTGCGGGCCACGCCGCACATCCGGGTGTGCGCGTACTGGACGTAGTAGACCGGGTTCTCGTTCGACTGGCTGGTCAGCACGTTGATGTCGAGCGTGATCGTCGAGTCGGTGGAGGAGCGCGCCAGGGTGTAGCGGGCCGCGTCCACGCCGATCCAGTCGACCACGTCGTCGATGGTGATGATGTTGCCGGCCCGCTTGGACATGCGGACCTCCTCACCGTCACGCAGCATCTTGACGAACTGGCCGATCTTGACCTCGATGTTGCGGTCCATGTCGTCGCCCGCGCAGGCCGCGATGGCCTTGAGGCGGTTGACGTAGCCGTGGTGGTCCGCGCCCAGCATGTAGACCGAGACCTCGCTGCCGCGGTCCCGCTTGCTCAGGTAGTACGCCGCGTCGGCCGCGAAGTAGGTGGTCTCGCCGTCGGCCTTGATCAGGACGCGGTCCTTGTCGTCGCCGAAGTCGGTGGTGCGCAGCCAGATCGCGCCGTCCTGGTCGAAGACGTGGCCCTGGGCGCGCAGCCGCTCGATCGCCTTCTCCACCGCGCCGGAGTCGTGCAGCGACTTCTCCGAGAACCAGGTGTCGAAGTGCGTGCCGAACTCGGCCATCGACCGCTGGATCTCGGCGACCATCAGCTTGAGGCCCTCGACCCGGAAGGTCTCCAGTTGCTCGTCGACCGGCAGGTCGAGCACCCCGGGGATGCCCTCCACCAGCGCCTTGGCGATGTCGACGATGTACTCGCCGACGTAGCCGTCCTCGGGCGCGGGCCGGCCGTTGGCGGCGGCCTGCAGGGAGGCGGCGAACTTGGAGATCTGCACGCCGGCGTCGTTGAGGTAGTACTCGGTGGTGACGTCGGCGCCGGTCGCCTTGAGCACCCGGGCGAGCGAGTCGCCGACGGCCGCCCAGCGGACGCCGCCGATGTGGATCGGGCCGGTCGGGTTGGCCGACACGAACTCCAGGTTGATCCTCAGGCCCTTGAGCGCCTCGTTGCGGCCGTAGCCCGCGCCCGCCTCGACGATGGTGCGGGCCAGCTCGCCCTGGGTGGCGGCGTCGAAGGTGATGTTCAGGAAGCCCGGTCCGGCGATGTCGACCTTGGCGACCCCGGGCAGCTCTCGCAGGCGTGCGGCGACCAGTTCGGCGACGGCTCGCGGCGGCTTGCCGGCCGGCTTCGCGAGCTGGAGGGCCACGTTGGTGGCGTAGTCGCCGTGGTCCCTGTTCTTGGGCCGCTCGACGGTCACGTGCTCGGGCACGGTGACGGTCAGCTCGCCCGCCTCGACGGCGGTGCGCACTGCGGCCTGGACTGCCTGGGAAAGCTCTGCGGGTGTCACGACGCCAAGCGTAGGCGAGAGAGGGTGCCCGCCCGCCACCCGGTTTACCCGTTGAGACGCCGGGCCCGCCCGGGCCTCACCCGCCCCACCGGCACCCGACCGGCAGGCCGTTGCGGTTCGCGGCGCCGACGGCGGCGACCGTCAACCCCGATCCGTTCGCTGAGAGCGGAATTCCCCGGGTTCCCCGGCCGGGCCGCCGGCCGCCGGGCCGCCGATCCTGGGCGCGCCGCCACCCGGCGCACCGGCCACCGGGGCGGCCGGCCCGGCACCGAAGCCGTAGGCGAAGCCGGACGCCCGACCGCCGCCCGCGCGCAGCGCCATCAGGCGGTGCACCAGGGCCACCAGGTCCGCCGGGTCGAAGGGCTTGCCCAGATAGCCGTCCACCCCCACCGACTCGCCCCGGTCCAGATCCGCCGGGGTGCACGCGCTCACTATGGCGATCGGCAGATGACTGGTGCGCGGCGCCGCGCGGAGCCGCGCCGCCGTCTTCAGCCCGTCCAGCCGCGGCATCATCACGTCGAGAGTCACCACGTCCGGGTCCACCCGGCGGACCACCTCCAGGCACTCGGCGCCGTCGGCGGCAGTCACCACCTCGAAGCCCTCAAGCTCCAGGTTGACTCTGATCAGCTGGCGGATCACCTCGCTGTCGTCCACCACGAGGACCCGCCCGGACACTCCAGACACCTCACCGAGGGTAGCCGCGCGCCCACCGCCCCGTCCGGGCTTTCCGCACTTCCGTCACCCCCGCCGGGAGCCACTCCGACGCGTCCGTCAAAACCCGTGCACGGACAGAGCCGACGGCCTGGTAATGTTCTCCACGTCGCAGCAAGGTCGCGACGAAGAGCAGGCCCCCGTAGCTCAGGGGATAGAGCACCGCCCTCCGGAGGCGGGTGCGTAGGTTCGAATCCTACCGGGGGCACTTCGCGAGAAGTGCTGAAGAGGCCCAGCCAAGCGGTGAGTTGCCGCGAAGCTGGGCCTTCGTCATGTCCGGGGGCAGTACGGGCGGCTCGGGCCGCGACTGCCCGGCGGGGCCGTCGCCGCCCTGAAGTGGCCCGGTCGGCGCGCCTGTTCGTACGGCCCGCCCGCCGCCCCGGCCGGCCCGGTGGCGCCGGCCGCATGGATAATGATCTTGAAGCGGGCCGGCGGGTGCCGGCCCGTCCGCATGCAGTGGGGGGAAGCAGCGATGAAGGCAGCACGGGGACGGATGTCCGGGGGCGGGGCCCGGCGGGCGGTCGGCCTGGGTCTCGCGGTGGCACTGGTCGGGGCGGGCGCGGTGGGTTGTTCCAGCGGCGCGGCCGCGGGCCCCGCCGCGGCCGGCACCGCCGGGCAGTCGAAGGCCGGCAAGGCGCCGGAGGTGTTCGGCGCCGCCGGGTACCGCGGGCTGGCCCCGGGCACCGCCAAGGAGGCGGCGCTGGCCGGCGGCGAGCTGGCGGCCGCCCCGGTGTCCACGCTGGACGGCTGCGTCGACTTCTCCTATCGGGGCGGCCCCGCGCCCGACCCGGTCAGGATGGCCGCCGAGACCGCGGCCGAGGCCAAGCTCAAGGACCTGGACGCCAAGGCCGACGCCGCCGCCGCGAAGGCGGACAGCGGCCGGGCGGGGCCCGGCGCCTCGGCCCGCGAGTCCGCCGACGACGCCGCCCGCCAGGCGGAGGCCGCCAGGGCGATGGCCGAGGCGACCCGGGCCGTGGTGGACGTGGCGGCGGCGCGCGAGGCACGGGACAAGGCCTTCGCGGCCGCCGGCGGCGCCTCCTTCGGCAAGGGCGGACTGCACGAGCTGGTCGCCCCGGCGGACGCCCGGACGGCCGAGGGGATCGGCGCCGGCTCGACCGTCGAGGAGCTCGAGCAGGCCTACGCGGCGCGCGGCCTGGAACTCACCGGCGGGGGCCGCTACCGGATGCCGGCCGGCGGGCCGCCGGGCTGGGTGTACGAGTTCACCGTGGCCGCCGGGAAGGTCGGCGCGGTGGTGCTGGTCGACCGCGGGACGAAGTGCGTCTGACGGCGCGCCGGCTGCCGTAGGTGCCGGGGCGCGGCCGCCCCCGCACCGATCGGGCCTCAGGCCGTGGCACTGCCGAGGACGCGGGTCGGCGTGATCCGGATGACCAGCCGGACCTGCTCCGCCGGCAGGTCGAGGTACTCCTGGCCGGCGCCCGGGCCCTCGTACTGCTCGGCCAGGGTCACGGCGAGCCGGCGCCCGGCGTCCTCGGTGACGGTCGCCGTCCCGCGCACCTCGGCGTAGAGGTCCGGGTTCTCCCGGTCGTGGACGGTGAGGCTGACCCGCGGGTCGCGGCGGACGTTCTTCTCCTTGCGGCGCCCGGCGGCCGTGGAGACGACCACCTCGTCCCCCTCCCGTCCGACCCGGACGACCGAGGTCTGCGAGGCGCCGTCCGGGTTGAGGGTGGCGAGCACGGCCGAGTGCGGTGCGTCGAGGAGCTTGCGGACGGCGTCGTTGAACAGGGATGTCATGACCACGACCCTAGATCACGACACACCGGCCCGTCGGCCGGTTCGGCGCAGCGGGCCGGGCCGCCCGGGCAGGGTCAGCCCGCTGCCGCGACCGCCGTGGCGTAGAGGGCCGTGATGGTGTGGTCGAAGAGGGCGCTGTACGAGGTGTCCGGGGTGTCGCCGCCCTCCTGGTAGCCGCCGATCAGCCCGATGACGGCGCCGGTGGCGGTGCTGATCCAGGGGCCGCCGCTGGTCCCGCCGGTGTAGGCGGGGCAGTCGATGGCGCGCTGGTAGGCGTCCTCCTTGCTGGTGGCGTTGACGCAGGTGAGCGGGCTCTCGCCGGCGTTGGGGTAGCCGAAGAGGCGGACCTGGGCGGTGAAGCTCTCGCCGGTGCCGAGCGGGTGGGCGCCGACCACGTCCTCGATCTGCCGGCCCTGGTCGGCGGCGACCTCCAGGATCGCGAAGTCCTCGTCCTCGTCGCGGCGCTGGTCCCAGCCGGTGGTGGTGTGGACGGCGGTCACCTTCCAGCTCCCGTAAGGCGCCGAGCCGTCGCGGTAGCCGGGGGCGAAGGTCACGTCGCCGGAACTGCTGAGGCAGTGGGCGGCGGTGAGCAGCAGGTTCCTGGTGGCGCTGTGGACGACGCTGGCGGTGCAGAAGTGCCGGCCGGCCGCGACGGGGCCGTTGAACAGGGCGCCGACCTTCGCGGATTCGGCGTCGGCCGGCGCCTCGGAGGTGGTGCCCCGCTTGACGGTCGCGGTCGGCGTGGGGAGCGGGGCGGCCTCCGTGGTGGGAGTGCCGGCCGGAGCGGTGGCCCGGGGAGCGGGCGGGTCCGGGGTGGCGGGCGCGGCCGCCGTGGAGGGCTCGGCGGAGGCGGTGAGCGCGGTGTCGACCGGCGCGGCGGCCGGGGCGTCGGCGGTGGCGCGCGAGGTCAGGGCGTGGGTGCCGGCCAGGACGGCGGCGACGGCCAGCGCGGCGCAGGCGGTGGCCAGGGCCGGTCGCAGGATGCGCCGCCGCGGCGTTCGGCGGGCGTGCTGCCCGGCCCGGTGCTGTCCCATCCGGTGCCCCACTCCTGCCCCCGGTCCTGCCCCCGGCCCTGCGTCGGTTCGCTTACCGTCCGACTGTGCAGGGCCGAGCTGGGAGGGCCGTGATGCTGCGCTGGGAGTCCGATGAGAATTCCCGCCCCGGGCCGCCGCCCACGGGAGAGCCGCCGGTCAGCGGCCCTTCAGGGCGCCGGCGAGGCTCTCCGCGAGGTCCGGCGCGGTGATGAAGTCGGTGTGGGTCCCGGCGCTCGTGCAGGCGTACGCGCCGGCGATGGCACCGCTCACCACCGCCTCCTCGGCGGGCCGGCCGGCGAACCAGGCGTGCAGGAAACCGGTCACGAAGGCGTCCCCGGCGCCGTTGGTGTCGACCACCGGCGCGGCCGGCGGGAGCGCGGGGAAGTGCCGGACCGCGGCGGGCTCGTCCCGCGTCAGCAGGTGGCAGCCGTCGGCGCCGTCGGTGGCGACGACCAGCAGCGCCCGGCCCTCGGCGAGGATCCGCCGCATGACCTCCTCGTGGCGTCCCCGGCAGCCCGCGACGGACAGGAAGACCAGGTCGGAGTTGACCGCGTAGTGGTGGTGGTGGGGGTTGTGGCCGTCCCAGTCGTGCAGGTCGGTGGAGCTGGTGAGGCCCAGCCGGCGGATGTCCTCGTACATGTCGCGGTTGGGGCCGGTGATGGAGAGGTGCACGTGCCGGGCCTGCTGGAGGTGCGGCAGGTAGAAGTCGCTCGGCAGGCGCAGGTCGGCGGGGTGGCGGCCGTCGTAGAAGGAGAAGCGCCGGCCCGCGGCGTCCACCAGGTTGACCGCGCGCGGCGTCCCGTACGGGGTGTGGAGGTGGCTGAACGGCAGGCCGCGGCGGGCGTACTCGGCCAGGATCAGCTCGGCCTGCGGGTCGTCGCCCAGGAAGTCGACGAAGGCGGTGCGCAGCCCGAGCTGGTGGGCACCGAGGGCCACGCCGTTGCCGGTGTGGGCGACGTAGTCGCGGATCGGCGGGGCGTACACCGAATCGCCGTCCGGGACCTCCAGCCGGTCGACCCTGACGATGGTGTCCACGCCGGTTCCGCCGACGACGAGCAGGTCGAACTCAGGCACGGTGGTGGCCCCTTCGGCTGTTGGCTGGGTGCTCCGCCGGAGCACGCGGCTGATCCGCAGCTGGAGTCAAGCAGCCGGGCGAGGTGCATGCAATATCTTTCTGCAACTTTCAAGCGATCTCCTGCGAGCAGTGCGGGCGGGCGGCGGGGGCACGGAGTGCGCCCGGACACCGAGCGGGCCCGGGGCTCGCGCCCCGGGCCCGCAGGCCTCGGCCGGTCGGTCCGGATCTCAGGATTCCGATCTGAGCGGGTCGGGGTTCAGGGTGTCGGGCCGTCGGGAGCCCGCCGCCGGGGAGTCGGCCGCCGGCGCGTCCGCGCGCGACCGGGCCGCCTCCGGGTTCGCCGCCCGGGCGACGTGCGGGTCCGGCTGCGGCTGCCGGCCGGCCGCCGCCCCGGCGTCCGCCTCGGCCCCCGGCCCGGCGGGTGCGCCGCCGGTGGCCTCGCCCGGCGCCGGCCGGTGGTTGATCATCAGGAACGCGATCAGGGCGGCCGCCAGCAGGATGACCATCGCGACCGTGGTGGCCACGGCGTAGCCGTGCACCGCGCCCTGGGCCTGGACCAGCGGGTCGGTGGCGACCCGGGAGGCGAGGTAGGTCGCGGTGACGCTCGCCGCGATGGTGTTCAGCAGCGCCGTACCGAAGGAGCCGCCCACCTGCTGGGCCGAGTTGATGGTGGCCGCCGCCGCACCCGTCTCGCGGGGTGCGACGTTCAGGGTCGCGAGGCTCATCGAGGGCATGAACACCATGCCCATGCCGAAGCCGAGCAGCAGCTCGCCCGGCAGCACGGTGGCCACGTAGGCACTGGTGACGGTGATCTGGGTCAGCACGGC
Organism: Kitasatospora herbaricolor; assembly: GCF_030813695.1. NCBI lineage: Bacteria > Bacillati > Actinomycetota > Actinomycetes > Kitasatosporales > Streptomycetaceae > Kitasatospora > Kitasatospora herbaricolor. Next base: position 5,847,074 of record NZ_JAUSVA010000002.1, on the reverse strand, counting down.
CAGACCGCCGGCGGCCAGCAGCAGGCCGGTGGCGATCAGGTTGCGCGACGGCACCCTGGTCATCAGCCGCGCGGCGATGCCGGTCGAGCTGAGCACGATCGCTCCGGTCATCGGCAGGAACGCGACGCCGGTCATCACCGGCGAGTACCCCTTGATGATCTGGAGGTAGTAGGTGAGGAACAGGAACACGCCGAACATGCCGATCATGGCCAGGCCCACCGACAGGGCCCCGCCGCCACGGTTTCGCTCGGCCACGATGTGCAGCGGCAGCAGTGCGTGCGGGTTGCGCTTCTCCACCAGGACGAAGACCAGCAGCATCAGGACGCCCAGGCACAGCGAGCCGAGCACCAGCCAGTCGCCCCAGCCGCGGTTCACGGCCTCGGAGGTGCCGTACACGATGGCGAGCAGGCCGCCGCAGCCCAGGAAGGCGCCCGGCAGGTCCAGCTTCACCCGGCGGCCCTTGGCGATGTGGTCGGGGACGAGGAGGTAGAAGGCGGCGATCGCGGTGACGATGGCGATCGGGGTGTTGACGAACAGGCACCAGCGCCAGTTCAGGTACTCGGTCAGCAGGCCGCCGGAGATCAGGCCGATCGCGGCGCCGCCGCCGGCGATGGCACCGAAGATGCCGAAGGCCGTACTGCGTTCCTTGGGATCGGAGAAGGTGGTCGAGAGCAGGCCCAGCGCGGACGGCGCGAGCAGTGCGCCGAAGGCGCCCTGGAGGGCGCGGGCCGCGAAGAGCATGGTCGGACCCTGGGCGCCGCCGCCGAGCGCGGAGGCCGCCGCGAAGCCCAGCAGGCCGATCACGAAGACCCGTTTTCGGCCGAAGAGGTCGCCGAGCCGGCCGCCGAGCAGCAGGAGCCCGCCGAAGGCCAGGGTGTAGGCCGTGATGACCCACTGGCGGTCCGCGTCGCTGATGCCCAGGTCGGTCTGGGCCGACGGGAGCGCGATGTTCACGATGGTGATGTCGAGGACGATCATCAGCTGGGCGATGGCTATCACGGCCAGCGCCCACCAGCGGCGGGAGTCCGCCGTACGACCGCCGGGGGGAGGTTGCGAAGACACTGGGAGAGCCTTCCGGAGGGTTCGGAGAGGACACGCAGTCGTCTTCCAGGCAAACTCTCGGACGGCCGATTGGCAAGGAAAAATGTGACCAAATGTTCCGAAATGGGACTTAAGACCCAGTTCGCTTAAACCACCCCCGTCTCCGGGACCGGTCGCCGGCCCGGCCCCGGGACCGAGCCCCCGGGACCAGGGACGTACGACCGGGGGCCGCCCCCGGTGGGAGCCCCGGCAGGGCTCCCACCGGCCGGCACCGGCTACAGCGCGGTGAGTTCGGCCACCAGGTCGTCCAGGCCCAGCGAGCCCTGCGAGAGTGCCGCCATGTGCCAGGCCTTGAGGTCGAAGGCCTCGCCGCGCGCCTCGTGCGCCGCCTTCGCCGCCGCGCGCCCGCTCAGCCAGGCCCGCTCGCCGAGCTTGTAGCCGATGGCCTGGCCCGGCAGGCCCAGGTAGCGGACCAGCTCGCTGTCCAGGAACTCGGCCGGCAGCCCGCAGTACTGCCCGAAGAACTCCCGGGCGTCGTCCGGCAGCACCGGCTCGCCCGGCTTGTACGGCGAGTCGGCCGGGAAGTCGAGGCCGACGTGCATGCCGATGTCGACGATCACCCGCAGCGCCCGCATCATCTGGGCGTTGAGGTAGCCCAGCCGGTGACCGGGGTCGGTCAGGTAGCCGAGCTCGTCCATCAGGCGCTCGGCGTACAGCGCCCAGCCCTCCAGGTTGGCGCTCACCCCGCCCAGGCTCACCTGGTAGGTCGAGAGCCGGTCGGCGACGTAGTTCCACTGCGCGAGCTGCAGGTGGTGGCCCGGCACGCCCTCGTGGTACCAGGTGGAGACCAGGTCCCAGACCGGGAAGGCCTCCCGGCCCAGCGTCGGCAGCCAGGTCCGGCCCGGCCGGGTGAAGTCCAGCGACGGCGCGGTGTAGTACGGCGCGGCGGCGCTGCCGGCCGGGGCCAGCCGGGACTCGACCCGGGTGACCGGCTCGGCCAGGTCGAAGTGGGTGCCCTGGAGGTCGGCGATCGCCTGGTCCATCAGCCCCTGGAGGTACTCGCGGGCCGCCTCCTCGCCCTTGATCGACGGGCCGTCGGTCTCCAGCCACTTCATCGCCTGCATCGGCGTCGAACCGGGCCGTACCTTCTCCGCCTCGACCCGCATCTGGGCCGCCAGCTCGTGGAACTGCTGCCACGCCCAGCCGTACGCCTCGTCCAGGTCGAGGTCGGAGCCGGTCCAGTAGCGGACCCAGCGGGCGTACCGCTCGCGGCCGACGGTGTCCGGCGCCGCGGCCGCGGCCGGGCCGTAGACGTCGCGCAGCCAGTCGCGCAGCGTCGCCAGCGCGTCGGCCGCCGCCACCGCGATCCCGGTCAGGGTGGCCCGCTGCTCCTCCGGGGCCGCCTGCACGAACTCGCCGAACCAGCCGCCGGGGGTCGCCGGGTCCAGCCATTCGCCGAACTGGCCGACCACCGTGGTGACCTGGCGCGGGCCCGAGAGGAGACCGCGGGCGACGCCCTCCTCCAGGGTCTCCCGGTACTGGGCGAGCGCCACCGGCACCCGGGCCAGCCGGCGGCCGACCAGTTCCCAGTCCTGCGCGGTGGCGGTGGCCATCAACGTGAAGACCTCCCGCACGTTGTGCACCGGCGAGCCGAGGTTGCGCACCGCGCGCAGGTTCTCGCCCGCCTCGTGGACGGCGAGTTCGGCCGTCAGCCGCTCGCGCAGCAGCCGGGCGCAGCGGCGCTCGGCCTCGTCCCGGGAGGCACCGGCGGCCTCCGCGGCGTCGAGTCGGGCCAGGGTGCGACGGCCGAGTTCGGCGATCTCGCGGTCGCCGGCCGGGGAGAGGTCCGGCAGCCTGTCGTCGTCGGGGTTGAGGCCGAGATAGACCGCGGTCAGCGGGTCGAGCTCGGCGAGGGCCTGGACATAGGAGTCCGCGATGCGGCGGGGGGTGGTGCCGCCTTCGTGAGAGTTGATCAGTTCTTCAACCATCTGGACATCCTGTCGCGTCCGGGGCCGAATGCAACCCTCCCGGGGCATCGTCCGGCGCCCCGGAGCACAACTCGGCACGGGTACGGGCCCCGGGTGCCGGGATGCCGGAACCGGGCCCCGCGCACCGGGTCGGATCGGACGGTCCCCCACTACGCTGGCGGCCATGGAAGCCAGCTCAGCGCCAGACCCGTCCTCCGCCGAGGCCCGCCCCCGGCGCGCCGGATACCGGCGGCTGCCGGTGCAGCAGCGACGCGAGCAACTCATCGCCGTCGCCCTGGAGCTGTTCGCCTCCCGGCCGCCCGAGGAGGTCACCCTCGACGACGTCGCCGAGGCCGCCGGCGCCTCGCGCCCGCTGGTCTACCGCTACTTCGCCGGCGGCAAGCAGCAGTTGTACGAGGCGGCGCTGCGCAGTGCCGCGGAGGAGCTGATCAGCCGCTTCAAGGTGCCCAAGGAGGGCACCCCGACCCAGCAGCTGGCCACCGTGCTGGACCACTACTTCGACTTCGTCGCCGAGCACCACGCCGGCTACGGGGCGCTGCTGCGCGGCGGTTCGGTGGTGGAGACGACGCGGACCTCGGCGATCGTCGACGAGGTCCGGCGGACGGCGCTGCGCCGGACGCTGCGGCACCTGGGCGTGCGGCAGGCCGGCCCGCGGGTGACGATGCTGGTCCGGTCCTGGATCTCGGTGGTCGAGGGCGCCTCGCTGACCTGGCTGGACGAGGGCCGGCAGATCCCGCCGGCGGAGCTGCGCGACTGGCTGGTGGACCAGTTCGTGGCGATGGGCGCGGCCTCGGCCCTGCACGATCCGCAGACCGCGCAGGTGCTGGGCGGGCTGCTGGCGCTGGAGCGGCCGGACGGGCCGGCGGCGGCGCTGGCCGGGCAGTTGCGGGAGCTGATGACGGCGCGGAACGGGACGGCGGAGCGGGCCGGGACGGCTTCGCGCTGAGAAGTCGGGCGCCGGGTTTCGGGCGGCGGGCTTCGGGCGGCGGGCTTCGGGCGGCGGGCATCGGGCGTCCGGCATCACAGGGCGAACGGCGGCGGACGTCAGAAGGCGGGCGACGAGCGGCGGCGGGCTGGTCCGAGGGGCCCCGACCCCCGTGCCCGGGGTCGGGGTCGCAGTGCCGGGCCCGGTGGTCAGGCCTTGCCGAGGACCTGCCGCTGGCGGCCGAGACCGTCGATCTCGATCTCGATCACGTCGCCGGGCTGCAGGAACGGCGTCCCCGGGTGCCCGAGCGTGACGCCGGCCGGGGTGCCGGTGACGATCACGTCGCCGGGCTCCAGCACCATGAAGTGGGTGAGGTAGCGGACGATCTCCAGCACCGGGAAGATCATCTCGGCGGTGGAGCCGTTCTGCCGCAGGTCGCCGTTGACCCAGGTCCGGACCGGCAGCCGCTGCGGGTCCGCCACCTCGTCGGCGGTCACCAGCCAGGGCCCGAGCGGCGTGAAGGTCTCCGCCGACTTGCCCTTGTCCCACTGGCCGCCGCGCTCGAACTGGAAGGCCCGCTCGGTGACGTCGTTGGCCACCGTGTAGCCGGCGACGACCGCCGCCGCGTCCTGGTGGGTCTCCAGGTAGCGGGCGGTCCGGCCGATCACGATGGCCAGCTCGGCCTCGTAGTCGGTCTTCTCGCTGCCCCGCGGCACCAGCACCTCGTCGTAGGCGCCGACCACGGTGTTGCTCGGCTTGAGGAACACCACCGGCTCGGTGGGGATCTGCGCCCCCGCCTCGGCGGCGTGGTCGCGGTAGTTCAGGCCGATGCCGACGACCTTGCCCGGGCGTACCACCGGCGCGCCGACCCGCTGCCCGGCGATGTCGGTCACCGGCAGCGCGCCGCCCGCCACCGCGCGGGCCAGCTCGGCCGGGTCCAGCCCGGCGAGGAAGGCGCCGTCGATGTCGGGCGTCCGGCCCGAGAGGTCGTACGCGGTGCCGTCCTGGCCCAGTACGACCGGGCGCTCAGCGCCGGGGAGGCCGACACGGAGGAGCTTCATATGACCGTCACCACCTGGTTCATCGCATCTCACCGGGCAGGCCGCACAGCGCACCCGGTCTATGCATCCGAGGTATATCAACCGCTGCCACCTGCGAACCAGACTGCCCGGGTCGGCGAATTCCTATCAATTCCTCCAAGTGCCCGGACCCCCGAATAGGTCGCCCGTACGGTTGACAAGCCCCGGCCGGCCTTGCGCGGCCGGCGCGGCGGGCCCTCGCGGCGTCCGTGGCGGCCGGGCGCACGTGCACCCCGTCGGGGCCGATGGCGGGCTCAGGTCTCCCGCTCGGGGAGGTAGTCCTGCTCGGGGACGCCGAAGGTCCAGGCCACGCCGGCCCGCGCCGTCCGGGTGGCCGGCGGCACCCGCAGCCAGTACGTCCGGAAGGTGCCATCCGGCTCTGCCGTCGAGTTGACCACCTCGACCATCACCACCGGCTCGTCGTCCGGCAGCTGGATCCGCCAGAGCACGCCGGTCTCGTCGCGGTGCAGCGGCTCGGCGCCGGAGTCGGCGAGGTAGCGGTCGTAGCCGTAGTGCTCCAGCATGACGCGGCGCAGCTCGGCGTTCTCCTCCTCGCGGATCCGCTCGGTGGTCAGGCCGTCCAGCCCGGCCAGGAAGTCCTCGGGCACCGGCATGCCGCGCCAGGCGTGCAGGGCGAACCCGTCGGGGTAGGCCAGCGCGGGGCCGTCCGCGCGGTCCAGCCGGCCGGCCTCGTCCCGGTGCAGCGTGGTCGGGCGGGCGGCGACCAGGGCGACCCGCTCGTACGGCCACCACCAGCCGGCGTGCCGGGCGACGGCGGCGAGGCCCGCCAGCCCGGCGAGGTCCCCCTCGAAGCCGGGGCCGGCCGCGTCGAAGACTGCCAGCCAGGGGGCGTCGTGCTGCCCGAGCACCGCGTCCAGCAGCGCCGACCGGACGGCGCGGACGGCCGCGGTGGCCCGCACCCGTACCGTGCCGTCGGCCTCCGCCTCGGCCTCGGGGGCCAGCCGGTCGGTCAGCACGCCCTCGATCCGCCCGGTCAGGGCCTGGGTCTGCGGCCACAGCTCGCCGCCGGTCAGCGCCCAGAGTCCGGCCCAGCCGGCCCCGCCGAGCCGCTCGCGCACCAGCCGGCGGGACCGCTCCCAGGGCGCCGTGCGGACCGGCTCGCGCACGCTCGGCCCGGCCGCGCCCGGCTCGGCCGCCACCCCGGCGTCGGCCAGCCGCCGTCCGGCGGCCGCGAGGACCGCAGCGGCCTGCGCGGCGCCGGGCCCGGCCAGCACGGCCTGCGCGCCGCCGCCGAGGATCAGCGCGGCGGCGAGCGCCTGGAGCGGCGAGTCCAGCCGCACCACGGCCGTCGGTTCGGCGAGCCCGGCGGCCCGGTAGGCCGCCCGGACCGCCTGCTCGGCCGCCGCCCGCTCGCGCGGGGCGTCGGCGGCCGGCGCGGTGGCGACGGCGGCGCGGCGCCAGTAGGCGGCCACCCGGGCGGGGTCGGCCGGCGCGGTCGCGGGGGCCCGGCCGGGCCGTTCGGTCTGCTGGGTCATCGTCCTGCTCCTGATTCCTGCGTCCTGGGGGTGGGCGGCTGCTGCGCGGCCGCTCTCAGTCGGCCACGACGCGGACGGCGCCCGGCAGGTACTCGCGCTGGCGCACCACCCGGTACCAGCCCTTGGGGAGCGGGATCACGGCGTGCTCCTCGTGCACCACCCGGCCGCCCTCCGTGAGGTGCAGCCAGGCGGTGGCGAACGGGCCGGGCTCCCGGCGGAGTTCACCGGGGCCGACCACCGCGTGCGCGTGGCCGGTCACCTCGCCCAGCGCCAGCACCAGCCGGCCGCGGGCGTCGCGCGGCTGCCCGGGCAGGCCGGCCACCCGCTGCGGGACGGCCGCCTCCTCCACCGGAACGATCAGCACATCACCCTGCCGGTACACGGCGCCTCCCCGCACTCGCTGCCTTCTTGACGACACGGCAGACGCTACGGGCGGGGTACGACAACGGGCCCCGGGGGCCGCCCGGGCGGACCGCCCGGAAGGGCTGTCGGCGGCACCTGGTAGACAGGGGTCAGCCCCCTTCCAGCCCGAGGAGACGCGCCATGGCGATCGGCCGGCACATCGAGGAATTCCACGGCCTGCCCGTGTTCAACGTGGAGGCCGCGCTCGCCGACGGCAAGCCGCTGCCCGCCGCCGGGGAGGTCGCCTGGCGCCTCCACCTGGACTACGACGCGGACGAGAGCTTCGAGCAGCTGTGGGAGACCTTCCTCGGCGCCGTCGACAGCACCGCCGTTCGGGCCGTGGTGATCGGCTCCTGGTGGGGGGACGACGGCATGGACCCGCTCACCGAGCCGCTGGCGCTGATCGTGCGCAGCGCCGGGCGGCTGCCCGCGCTGCGGGCCCTGTTCCTCGGCGAGGTGACGTACGAGGAGAACGAGATCTCCTGGATCCAGCCGGCCGACCTCACCCCGCTGCTGGAGACCTACCCGCGGCTGGAGGAGCTGGTCGTCCGCGGCGCGTACTCGACGTACGGCGAGGTCCCGCCGCCGTACCTGCGGCCGCTGCGGCACGAGCACCTGCGCACCCTGCGCTTCGAGTCCGGCGGCCTCTCCGGCACGGTCTCCCGGGCGATCGCCGCCTGCGAGCTGCCCGTCCTGGAGCGGCTCGAACTCTGGCTCGGCACCGAGTGGTACGGCGCGGACACCACCCTCGACGACCTCGCGCCGCTGCTCGACGGCTCCGGCCTGCCCGCCCTGCGCCACCTCGGGCTGGAGAACAGCGACCTCAGCGACCAGTTGGCCGCAGCCCTGGCCGGCGCACCGGTGGTGGCCCAGCTGTCGACGCTCAGCCTGGCCCTCGGCACCCTGAGCGACCAGGGCGCGGCGGCCCTGCTGGCCGGCCAGCCGCTCACCCACCTCGCCGCCCTCGACCTGCACCACCACTACCTCTCCGAGGAGATGCGGCAGCGCCTGCAGGACACCCTGGGCGCGGCCGGCACGGCGCTGGACCTCTCCCAGACCCAGAACCTCGACGACGACCGGCCGTACGTCGCCAACGGCGAGTGACCCGGCAGCCCACCGGAGGACCGACGGACGGCCCCCGCCCATGACACCGGCCCCGGCCCCGGCCACCGACCCGACCGCCCCGCGGCTCACCGTGCTGGGCAACCCCGGCCACCGGCGGGTGACGCTGTTCGCCGCCGCCGTCCGGGCCGCCGGGCTGCCCGAGCCCGCCGTGCTGCCCTGGTCCCGGGTGCTGCGCGGCGGGTACCGGATCGAGCCGGGCACGCTGCTGCGGGTGGACTCGCCCGGCGAGGACGAGACGGTCGACCGGCTGCTGCGCGGCGCCGCGCTGGGCCCCGGGTACGCGCCGACCAGGGTGGAGGGCACGGCCGCCTGGTACGCCGGGTTCACCGCCGCGCTGGCGGGGGTGGCCGGGGCGGTCCGGGCCGCCCCCGGGGCGCGGCTGCTGGCCGACCCGGCCGAGATCGCGGTGATGTTCGACAAACGCCGCACCCACCGGCTGCTGGCCGGCGCGGGCGTGCCCGTCCCGCCCGCCCTCGACCAGTCGCCGGGGCCCGTCGCCGACTGGGCGGACCTGAAGGGGCGGCTGGCCGCGGCGGGACTGCGCCGGGTCTTCGTCAAACCCGCCCACGGCTCCTCCGCCTCCGGGGTGCTGGCCCTGGAGTTCGGCCCGCGCGGGCGGCTCTCGGCCACCACCTCGGTCTCCTGGCGGGACGGCGAGCTGCACAACTCCCTGCGGGTGCGCCGGTACCAGCAGGAGGACGCGATCGCGGCGATCGTGGACCGGCTGGCGCCGGACGGCCTGCACGTGGAGCGGTGGATCCCGAAGTCCGCCCAGGGTGGCCGGGCGGCCGACCTGCGGGTGGTGGTGATCGCCGGCCGGGCCACCCACCTGGTGGTGCGCACCAGCACCGGCCCGATGACCAACCTCCATCTCGGCGGCGCCCGGGGCGACACCGAACTGCTCCGCGAGGCGGCCGGACCGCACTGGGCCACACTGCTGGAGACCGCCGAGCGCGCGGCCGCCTGCTTCCCCGGCTCCCCGGCCGCCGGCGTGGACGTGCTGCCCGGTGCCGACTGGCGGCGCTACCTGGTCGGCGAGGTGAACGCTTTCGGCGACCTGCTGCCCGGTCTCACCGGCCTGCCCGGCGGCCCCGCCGAAGGGCTCGACACCTACGCGGCCCAGCTCGCCGCCGTGCTCGCGGGAGGCACTGCGCTCCCGAACACTGACCTGCCGGGCACTGACCTGCCGGGCGCTGACCTGCCGGGCGCTGACCTCCCGGGCCCGGGAGGCGGCGCCGGGCCCTCCCCCGCCGCCGCCCCACCCCGTACCGCCGTCCCGTCCGCAGGCCATGGAGCCACCCCGTGAGCGACCCCGTCCCCTCCCCGGCCCCCGCCGTGCCCCCGGCACCCGACATGAACGAGATCGTCGGCAGTCACGACCTGCTGCTGGTCACCCTCGACACGCTCCGGTTCGACGTCGCCCGCGAGCTCGCCGAGGCCGGCCGCATCCCGCACCTGGCGGCCGTCCTGCCCGGCGGCCGCTGGGAGCGCCGGCACTCCCCCGGCAGCTTCACCTACGCCGCCCACCAGGCCATCCTGGCGGGGTTCCTGCCGACCCCGGCGCGCCCGGACGGCCCGCACCCGCGACTGTTCGCCGCCCGCTTCGCGGGCTCCGAGACCACCGAACCGCGCACCTGGGTCTTCGACACCCCGGACCTGCCCTCCGCCCTGGCGGCGGCCGGGTACCGGACGGTCTGCATCGGCGGCGTCGGCTTCTTCAACAAGCAGGGCCCGCTCGGCTCGGTACTGCCGGGGATGTTCCAGGAGAGCCACTGGGAGCCCGAGTTCGGCGTCCCCTCGCCGGTCTCCTTCGAGGCGCAGGTGGCCCGCGCCGAGGAGGTCGCGGCCGGGCAGCCCGCCGGGCAGCCGCTCTTCCTCTTCCTCAACGTGGCCGCTCTGCACCAGCCGAACTGGTTCCACCTGCCCGGCGCCACCCGGGAGCACGGCGACAGCCGGGCCAGCCACGCGGCCGCACTGGAGTACGTCGACCGGCACATCGGGCGGCTGTTCGCCGCCATGAGCCGGCGCCGGCCGTGCTTCGCCGTCGTCTGCTCCGACCACGGCACGGCGTACGGCGAGGACGGCTACACCGGGCACCGGATCGGCCACGAGGTGGTCTGGACGGTCCCGTACGCGCACTTCGTCCTGCCCGGCCCGGCCGAGGAGCCGGCCGCCCCCGACGCAGCCCCCACCCTTGCCCTGTCCGGCCCCGACGCACCCCCCGACCGGCACCTTCCCGGCCCCGCCCAGGAGACGCAGCCCCGATGACCACCACCCTGCCGCTGCTGACCGGCGCCCCGTCGGCGGACTCCCCGTACCGCAGCTACGTCTACGCCTACCCGCACAAGACGGCCTACCGCCGGCTGCCGGACCGCCCCGCGCTGCGCGAACTCTGGGCGGGCGAGCCGCAGCACGCGCTCTCGCTCTACCTGCACATCCCGTTCTGCGAGGTGCGCTGCGGCTTCTGCAACCTGTTCACCCGGATCGGCAGCCCCGACGGCCTGACCACCGCCTACCTGGACGCGCTGGAGCGGCAGGCCGAGGCAGTGCGCGGAGCCCTGGACGAGGGCGCCCGGTTCGCCCTGGCGGCCTTCGGCGGCGGCACCCCGACGTACCTGAGCGCCGCCGAGCTGGAGCGCCTGTGCGACATCGCCGAGCGGCGGATGGGCGCCGACCTGCGGGCGATCCCGCTCTCGGTGGAGGCCTCGCCGGACACCGCCACCGCCGACCGGCTGGAGGTGCTCGCCGACCGCGGCACCACCCGGCTCAGCCTGGGCGTGCAGTCCTTCCTGGACGAGGAAGCGAAGTCGGCCGTCCGCCCGCAGAAGCGCGCCGCGGTCGAGGCGGCGCTCGGCCGGATCCGCGCCGCCGGCTTCCCCGTCCTCAACATCGACCTGATCTACGGGATCGAGGGGCAGACCCCGGCCAGCTGGCTGCGCTCGCTGGACGCCGCCCTCGCCTGGCAGCCCGAGGAGCTGTACCTCTACCCGCTGTACGTGCGCCCGCTGACCGGCCTCGGCCGCCGGGCCGGCGAGCACGACTCGCGGGCCTGGGACGAGCAGCGCCTCACGCTCTACCGCGCGGGCCGGGACCACCTGCTCGCGCACGGCTACCAGCAGGTCTCGATGCGGATGTTCCGCCGGGCGGGCTCGCCGCAGGCCGGCACCGACGAGTACAGCTGCCAGAGCGACGGCATGGTGGGCCTGGGCTGCGGCTCCCGCTCGTACACCGCCGGCCTGCACTACTCCTTCGACTACGCGGTGGACGCCACCCAGGTCCGCTCGATCATCGACGAGTACGTCTCCACCACCGACTTCGGGCACGCCGAGTACGGGCACCGGATGGACGCCGGGGAGGCCCGCCGGCGCCACCTGGTGCAGTCCCTGCTGCAGGCCGACGGGCTGGACCTCGCCGACTACCGGCGGCGGTTCGGCACGGCCGCGGCGGACGACTTCGCCGCCGAGCTGGCCGCGCTGCGGGCGGCCGGCCGGCTCGCCGACGCCCCCGGCCGGCTCCTGCTCACCCCCGAGGGCCTGGCCCACTCGGACGCCGTCGGACCGGACCTCTTCTCCCCCGCCGTGCGTGCCCTGATGGCCGCCTACGAGGCGAAGTGAGCGCCCGCCGGCCCGCCGACCTGGGCATGCCCGCGTTCCACCCGCCGGCCGACCGGAGCGCACCCGGCCCTTCCGCGTCCGCGCCCCTGGACCTGACGATCCTGTACCGGGGCCCGCTGGCCTCCTGCGACTACGACTGCCCGTACTGCCCGTTCGGCAAGCGGCGGGACACCCCCGACCAGTTGCGCGCCGACCGGGCCGCGCTGGACCGGTTCGCCGGCTGGGTCACCGGGCAGCGCGGCGACACCCTTTCGCTGCTGTTCACGCCGTGGGGCGAGGGCCTGGTCCGCTCCTGGTACCGGGAGACGCTGGCCCGGCTGAGCCGGCTGCCGCACGTGCGCCGGGTGGCGATCCAGACCAACCTCAGCTTCCGCACCGACTGGCTGGCCGACGCCGACCTCGCCACCCTCGCCCTCTGGGCGACCTACCACCCGGGCGAGGTCACCCACGAACGGTTCCTGGCGAAGTGCCGGGAGCTCACCGCGCTGGGCGTGCGGTACAGCGTGGGCGTGGTGGGCGAACCCGAGCACCTGGAGCCGGCCCGCCGGCTGCGCGCGGAGCTGCCGCCCGAGGTCTACCTGTGGGTGAACGCCGCCGAGGGGCGCACGTACACCGACCCGGAGGCGGCCAGCTGGACCGACCTCGACCCGCTCTTCGCGTACAGCCGGACCCCGCACCCGAGCGCGGGGCGCCCCTGCCGGACGGGCCGCACGGTGATCTCGGTGGACGGTGCGGGCACGGTCCGGCGCTGCCACTTCGTCCGCACCGAGCTGGGCAACCTGTACGACGGCTCGTACCGCGCCGCGCTCGGCCCGCGTCCCTGCGAACTGGCCTTCTGCGACTGCCACATCGGGTACGTCCACCTGGAGACGCTGCCGCTGTACGAGGTCTTCGGCGAGGGCGTGCTGGAGCGGATCCCGCACGACCGGTGAGGCGGCGGCCCGGCGGCCGGCGAGGCGGCGGCCGGGCGGCGGCGGGTCAGCGCTGCCGGGGGCCGCGGGGCGGCGCGCCGCCGAGCAGGACGGTACCGAGCGACAGGGCGCCGCCGGCCGCCGGGCCGCCGACCGGGCCGCGGCGGGCGAGTTCGCGCTCCCATCGGGCCAGGTCACGGGCGGCGTCGGCGCGGGCGTCCGCACCGGCCGCGCCGGCCCCGGGCGCGCCGGCCGGCGGGGCCGCCAGCTCGCGCAACAGGTCGACGGCGAGCAGCAGTTCACCGGAGCGGGCGAGCCAGAGCGCCAGGTCGTGGCAGGTCCGCAGGGTGCGCGGATCGGCCGGGCCGCAGACCCTGGCGAACTCGGGCAGCACCTGGCGCAGCAGCTGGACGGCCTCGACGGCGTTCCCGTCGGTGCCGCGAGCCCAGGCCTGGTCGGCCCGCTCGCGCAGCTCCTCCGGGCTCGGGCCGGCCGGAGCGGCGGGCGGCACCGGCCCGGCCTCGACCGCCACCAGCCGGCGGCGGACCTCGGCCGCGTCGGCCGGCCGGTCCGCCGGGTCCTTGGCGAGCAACTGGAGGATCAGCGCCGAGAGTTCGGGGTCGGCGCCGGGCGGGGCGGCGGGCGTCTCGTTGAGGTGCTGGTACATCAGGGTGACGGCGTTGTCGGCCCGGAAGGGCTTCTCGCCGGAGCAGAGCTGGTAGAGCACGCAGCCGAGCGCGTAGAGGTCGGCGCGGCCGTCCACCGCCCCGCCGGACCACCGCTCGGGCGAGAGGTAGTGCGGGCTGCCAATCACGCTGCCGGTGCTGGTGAGGCCGGCGGCCTGGGTCTCCAGGCGGGCGATGCCGAAGTCCAGGACCTTGGCCTCGTCGTCCACGGTGATCATGATGTTCTCGGGCTTGATGTCGCGGTGCACCACGCCCGCGCGGTGGGCCGCGTCCAGCGCGCCGCAGACCTGGCCGGCCCAGCGCAGGGCGAGCCCCCGCTCCGGCACGCCGTCCTTCAGCACCTCCGCCAGCGAGCGGCCCCGCACCAGCTCCATCACCAGGTAGTGGGTGGCGAAGCCGCCGTCGCGGACCTCCCCCAGGTCGTACAGGGTCACGATGTGCGGGTGCGGGAGGTTGCCGACCGTACGGGCCTCGGCGACGAAGCGCCGCACCTCCCGCTCGTCGGCGGCGTTCTCCTCGGCGATCACCTTCACCGCGACCGGGCGTCCGACCTTGGCGTCGAAGGCCTCCCAGACCACCCCGAAGCCGCCCCGGCCGATCCTGCGCACCATTCGGTAGCGACTGTCCAGTACGTCCCCGACCTGCATGACCGCCCCCGACTCCGCCCGATTCGAACGAGTTTCACGATAGCGCCGGGGGCGGCCCGGCGGACGGCGGACGGGTCGCGACCCGCCGCCCGACCCCGGGCGCGCGCTCGCGCTCGCGCGCCCGGCCGGCCCCTCCCTCCCGGCCTAGGGGGCGACCTTGGGCAGCCCGGGCGGGTTGATCTCGGAGGCCTTCACCCCCTCGTTCTCCAGGCCCCAGCGCTTCAGCGCCTGCCCGTAGGTGCCGTTCTTGATGATCTCGTCCAGCGCCTGGTTGAGGGCCTTCACCAGCCCGTTGTCCTTCTTGGTGGTCGCCGCGATCTTGCCGAGGACATCGGCCCCGCCACCCGAGTAGGTGCCGATCACCTCGGTCTCCCCGGTCTGGACGGCGTGGAAGGCCGCGGTCGGGTTGGGGCCGAGGTAGGCGTCGATCCGGCCGGAGGACAGTGCCAGGTAGTAGTCCGTGGAGTTCTGGTAGTACTTGATGTCCACCGGCTTGAGCCCGGCCTTGACGTTCGCCTCGTTCCAGGAGACCAGCAGCTTCTCCTGGTTGGTGCCGGAGCTGACGGCGATGGTGTGGCCAGCCACGTCCTTGGGCCCGGTGACCTTCCAGCTGCCGCCCTTCTTGGCCTCGAAGCCGAGGATGTCCAGCCGGTAGGTGGCGAAGTCGTACTTCTCCTTGCGCGCCTCGGTGACGGTGATGTTGCTGAGCCCGACGTCGTACTTGCCGCTGTCCAGGCCGACGAAGATGTTCTCCCAGGAGACGGGGGCGAACTCGACCTTGAGGCCGAGCACGTTGCCGACCAAGGAGGCGATGTCGGGCTCGACGCCGATGACGGTCTTGTCGTCGTTGGCGTAGAAGGCCAGCGGCGGCACGGTGACCAGCGCTTCGACGACCGTCAGGGTGCCTTTCTTTCTGATCTCTTCCGGGACGAGCGCCGCGATGGCGTCCACCTTCGGCGTGGTGACCCGGTTCTGCTCCGGCGTGAGGTTCACCGCGACACCGTTCGGGGCGGACGTCCCCTTGGGCGCGGCGAGGTCCGCGGCCGCGTCCGGGGAGCTGCCGCAGGCGGTCGTCAGGGCGAGCAGGGCGGCGAGCGGGGCGGCGGCCAGCAGGGCGCGACGGGGTAGGGACATGGCGGAACTCCTTACGAGGGCAGGGATCTTGAGGCGCGGGGGTCGGGGCCGGGACTTCGCAGGCGTGGGCCGGGGCGCCGGGGCCTGCCCGGCAGGCCCCGGACCGGCCCTACAGGACCTTGGAGAGGAAGGCGCGGGTGCGCTCGTGCTGCGGGTCGTCCAGCACCGCGGCGGGCGGGCCCTGCTCGACGACCAGCCCGCCGTCCATGAAGACCACCGTGTCGGCGACCTCGCGGGCGAAGCCGATCTCGTGCGTCACCACGATCATGGTGGTGCCGGTGCGCGCCAGGTCCTTGATCACGTCGAGCACCTCGCCGACCAGCTCCGGGTCCAGCGCCGAGGTCGGCTCGTCGAACAGCAGCACCTTCGGCTCCAGCGCGAGCGCCCGGGCGATCGCCACCCGCTGCTGCTGGCCGCCGGACAGCTGGCGCGGGTAGGCGTCCGCCTTGTCCGACAGGCCCACCCGGGCGAGCAGCGCCAGCGCGGCCCGGCGGGCCTCGGCCTTCGGCTGCCGCCGCGCGCTCACCGGCGCCTCGACGATGTTCTCCAGCACCGTCAGGTGCGGGAAGAGGTTGAAGTTCTGGAACACGAAGCCGATGCCGGTGCGCTGACGCAGCACCTCGCGCTCCTTCAGCTCGTGCAGCTTGCCGCCCGAGCGCCGGTAGCCGATCAGCTCCCCGTCGATCGCCACGAAGCCGCGGTCGACCTTCTCCAGGTGGTTGATGGCGCGCAGCAGGGTGGACTTGCCCGAACCGGACGGCCCGAGCACCACCGTCACCGAGCCGGCGGGGACGACCAGGTCGACGCCGCGCAGCACCTCCAGGGCGCCGAAGCGCTTGTGCACGCCCCGGATCTGCACCATGGCGTCGCTGGTGGTCGTGGTCATGGGCGGCCTCCGATGGACGGTGCGGTGCGGCCGGCCGGCGGGGTGCGCCGGGTGGCCTGGATGTTCCGGACGAAGCCGCGGGCCCGCTGCAGCGGGGTGGGCGGCGGGGTGCGCTGCGCGCCCCGGGCGAAGTAGCGCTCGACGTAGTACTGGCCCATCGAGAGCAGGGTGGTCAGCAGGATGTACCAGACGGTGGCGACCATCAGCAGCGGCACCACCCGGCCGGTCCGGCCGTAGATCACCTGGACCTGGTAGAAGAGTTCGCCGATCGCCATCACGTAGACGATGGAGGTGCCCTTGAACAGCGAGATGACCTCGTTGGCGGCGGCCGGCAGGATCCCCCGCATGGCCTGCGGAAGGACGATCCGCCAGGCCTGCCGGAGCCGGGGGATGCCCAGCGCGGACGCGGCCTCCAGCTGGCCGGCGTCCACGGCGATGATGCCGCCGCGGATGATCTCGGCGGCGTAGGCGGCCTGGTGCAGGGCGAGGCCGAGCACGGCGGCGCCCATCGCGCCGAGGACGCCGATGGTGTCGAAGGACCACACCGTCGGCCCGAACGGGATGCCCACCCCGAGGCGCTTGTAGAGGTAGGAGAGGTTGAACCAGAAGACCAGCTGGACGATCAGCGGGATGGACCGGAAGGCCCAGATGTAGGCCCAGCCGATGGTCTGCAGGATCGGGCTCCGGGAGAGCCGCAGGGCGGCCACCCCCGCGCCCAGCAGGAAGCCCAGGGCCGTTCCGTAGAAGGTCAGTTGGAGGGTGATCCAGACGGAGCGCAGGATCGTCGTGGTGCTGAAGAAGGCCCGGAAGGTGGGCCAGTCCCAGCCGGGGTTGGTGGCCAGGCCGTGGGCGAACTGGGCCAGCACGACGACGGCGAGGACGCCGGCCGCCCAGCGCCAGGGGTGGCGGGCCGGGACGATCGGCAGGTTCTCCGGGTCGTCCGGCGACCCGGTGGGCGACTCCTCGGCGGGCGACTCCTTGCGGACGAGGACGGGCACGGGGCCGGCGCCGACCGCGTCGACACGGGGATCGGCATCGGCATCGGCGTCGGCATGGGCATCGGCGTGCTCGGGCGACGGCCCGGGGCTCACGGGTCTTCCAGGTGCTGCGGGCGTACCGCGCCCTGCGGACACGGCCGGGTCCGCGGGCGCGCCCGGGTCCTCGGCCGTGCCGGGGCCGGACGCGGTGCCGGTGGTGGCGGTCATGGGGGGATTCCTCCGAAGCGCTGACACGGGATCACGGGTGCTCGGGCGGGCTGATCAGGGATTCCTTGATCGCGGAGTCGGCGACTCCCCACTTCTTCAGGATCCGGTCGTACGTGCCGTCCTTGATCAGCTGGTTGACGGCGCCCTGGAAGGCGGGCGTCAGCGCGGAGCCCTTCTTGAAGGCGAACCCGACGTCCAGCCGGTGGAACTCGCCGAGGAACTTCGTCCCGGCGCTCTCCTGGGCGGCCTGGTAGCGCAGGCCGTTGATGGTCGACATCACGATGTCGATCCGGCCCTGCTGCAGGCCCGTGAGGATGGCGCCGTTGTCGGAGAAGGCCTTCACCTCGTACGGCTTCTTCCCCGCGTCGGCGCAGACGTTCTTCTTGCTGTTGAGCGTGGTCTCGAAGGTGGTGCCGGCGCCGACCCCGACGGTCAGGCCGCAGAGCTGGCCGACCTCGGTCACCGCCTGGACGGTGGTGTTGTCCTTCTTGACCGCGAAGCCCTGGCCGTCGTCGATGTAGGTGACGAAGTCGATGGTCTTCAGCCGGGCCGTGGTGACGCCGAAGTTGCCGGTGCCGAAGTCGTACTTGCCGCTGTCCAGGGCGGGCAGGATGGTCTCGAACTTCGCGTCCTCGCGCTCGACCGCGACCCCGAGCACCTTGCCGACGGCGTCGGTGAAGTCGATGTCGATGCCGGCCGGCTTCTTGGTCGCCTGGTCCGGGTAGTAGGCGGTCGGCGGCGTGCCGATCGCACTGCCGACCTTCACGCTGCCCGCCTTGCGGACCTCCTCCGGCAGCAGCGCGGCGATGCTGTCGACCTTGGCCACCGCGGAGACGACGTCCTGGTCGGGCGCGATCCCGGCGGCCGCGGCGGCCGGCTTCGCCGGGGCGGCCGGGTCGGACCCGCAGGCGCTCAGGGCCAGCACCGGGAGCAGGGCGGTGGCGGCGAGCAGGCCGCGTCGGCGGTTGGTGGCTCTCACAGGGATGGCGCCTTTCGGTGAAGTCCGGACATCAGGAGGGGAGTCGGGCGGAGCGGGTGCGGGGCTCGGTGGGCCTGCGGGCGGGGAGCGCTGCCGCGGCCGCCCCCGCGGCGGCCGGCGGCGGTGGTCACGCCTGGACCGCGATCAGCTGGTGCCGGTCCCGCTCGGCGCGGGCCTGCCGGGCGGCCTTCTCGGCGTCGCGCTTGGCCACCTCCTCGCGCACGATCGGGATGACGTACCGGCCGAAGTCGACGGCGTCGTCGAGCAGGGCGTAGCCGCGCGCGGAGAGGATGTCCACGCCCAGGTCGTAGTAGTCGAGCAGGGCCTGCGCGACCGTCTCCGGGGTGCCGACCAGCGCGTTGGAGTTGCCCGCCCCGCCGGTGGCGGCGGCGGTCGGCGTCCACAGGGCGCGGTCGTAGCGCTCGCCGGCCTCGGCGATCGCGAGCAGCCGCTGGGAGCCGGTGTTCTCCGGCGCCGGGGCGCTGCCGGCGGCACCGGCCGGCTGCCGGCGGACGAACGCGCCGGAGCGCCGGCGCTCCTGGATGGCGTCGACCGTCCGGTAGGCCTTCTCCCAGGCGAGCTCCTCGGTCGGCGCGATGATCGGCCGGAACGCGACCTGGATCCGCGGCTGGTCGGTGCGCCCGGCGGCGCGGGCGGCGGCGCGCACCGTCTCGATCTGCTCGGCGGTCTGCGCCAGCGGCTCGCCCCAGAGGCAGTAGATGTCCGCCTCGGCCCCGCCGGCCGCGTAGGCGGCGGGCGAACTGCCGCCGAAGGAGACGTTCGGGCGCGGCGACTGGACGGGGAAGACGTCGGAGACGAAGTCGTTGAAGCGGTAGTACTCGCCCTCGTGGTCGAAGGCCTCCTGGCTGGTCCAGGCCCGCTTGACGATCCGGATGTACTCGCGGGTCCGGTCGTAGCGCTGGTCCTTGGTCAGGAAGTCGCCCTCGCGCTGCTGCTCGTGGTCGTTGCCGCCGGTGATGAAGTGCACGGTGAGCCGGCCGTCGCTGATCCGGTCGAGGGTGGCGAAGGTCTTGGCGGCGAAGGTCGGGTAGGAGACGTTCGGCCGGTGGGCGAGCAGGATCTGCAGCCGGTCGAGCCTGGCGGCGATGTACGCGGCGGCGGGCGCCGGGTCCGGGGCGCCGGCGGCGTAGGCGAACAGGACGCGGTCCCAGCCGTGGTCCTCGTGGGCCCGGGCCAGGCGCAGGGTGTAGTCGCGGTCGAAGGCGGCGGTGGTCCGGGGCGTGGTCTCCGAACCGTCTCCGGTGGCGGCGATACCGAGGAATTCGACGGGCATGGTGCTGACCTTTCGTTCTCTGCGGGGGTGGCCGCGGTGGGACGGCGCGAAACCCCATCGCCCTTGGCTCGCAAGGGGGTTCGCGATCGGTGCGGACGGGTCCGGGCGGCCGGATCCGGGTACGGCGGGGCACCGCGCGGCCGGGCGGGCGGCGCGTTCGGGCAGGCGGGAGCGGATCGGGGAGCGGTGGCAGGGCGGGAGCGGCCCGAGGCGGGGCCCCTTGGCGCACGTGCGGCGGAGGTCGGACGGGACGGCCTGCGGGAAGGAGGCGGCAACGCGTGACGGGGTGGGGCTGGAGTGAGGAAGGCGGCAGCGTGCGCCTTGTGGCCGTCGGCTACGGACGGCTTCCCGGCCCGCGTCGGGGCACCGAGGGAGGGGTCTCCGAAGAGGGAGAAGGGCCGGTCAGAGGGCCCGCTGCCGGGTCAGCCGCGACACGCCGCGGACCACACCCGACCGAAGTCGATGTGGTCGCGGGTGACCAGGGGCTGCTCGGCGTACATGGGGCAAGTTGAGCAGTGAATGGTGGACTTCGTCAACCACTGTCCATTCCCCGCTCCAGGGGCCACCCGGGCCGCGGCGCCGCCGGAACTCGGGCGGATCTCGGGCGGCCATCGGGCGGCCCTCCGCTGCGGGCGCACCCGGCCCGGCCGGAGTTCAGGGCCAACACACCGACGCCGTATCGGTTCTGACGCAGCGCCATGACATCGCCCTTGACACGGACCGATCGTGCACACGTACGATTCAGGCGGAGTGAGTGCACGCCGGCCGCGTTGAGGGACGCGGTACGCGCGACGGCAAGACGTGACGACGCCCGCCTGCCCGCACCTCCCCGCCTGGAGCCCGCCTCATGGCCACGCCGCAGGACGTCCTGCCACCGTCCGGACCGCCCCCGCTCGGCAAGACCCCGCTCAGCAGCACCCCGCTCGGCAAGACCCCGCTCAGCAGCACCCCGCCCAGCAGGACCCCGACCGCCGAGGCGGAGACGCTCACCGGTCCGCCCGCCACACCCTCCTCACCCGTCCCACCCGCCGACGCCACCGACCCCGCCGACCTGGCCATCGACGCACCGGTGGTCGCCCGCCGGCGCCCCTGGCAGTGGGTGTCCGCCGCGGCCGCGCTGCTGCTGCTCGCCATGGCGGTGAACTCGGTCGTCCGCAACAAGGCGTTCCAGTGGGACGTGGTGGCCGCGTACTTCACCTCCACCTCGGTCCTGGACGGGCTCGTCCTCACCCTCTGGCTGACCGCCGCCACCCTCACCCTCGGGTTCGTGCTCGGCACCGTGCTGGCGACCATGCGGCTCTCCGGCAACCCGGTGCTCCGCACCCTCAGCTGGGGCTACATCTGGCTCTTCCGCTCCACCCCGCCCCTGGTCCAGCTGCTGTTCTTCTTCAACATCGGCGCGCTCTACCCGACCCTGGGCCTCGGCATCCCGTTCGGCCCGGAGTTCATCACCTTCCGGACCGTCAACCTGCTCGGCCCGACCCTCACCGCCGTGATCGGCCTGACCCTGCTGGAGGCCGCCTACGCCGCCGAGGTGGTGCGCGGGGGCATCCTGTCCGTCGACCGGGGACAGCTGGAGGCCGCGCAGGCGCTCGGGCTCGGCCGGGGCCGGGTGCTGCGCCGGATCGTCATCCCGCAGGCCATGCGCTCGATCGTGCCGACCGCGGGCAACATGCTGATCAGCGCCCTGAAGGGCACCAGCATCGTGAGCGTGCTGGCCGTCTCCGACCTGCTCTACTCCGTCCAGCTGGTCTACAACCAGACGTACCAGGTGATCCCGATGCTGGTCGTCGCCACCATCTGGTACCTGGTGGTCACCACCGTGCTGTCCGCGGGGCAGTTCTACGTCGAGCGGCACTACGCCCGCGGCGCCACCCGCGAGGGCCTGCCGCCGACCCCGCTGCAACGGGCCCGGGCCGGCCTGCGCCGGCTGCAGCGGCGCGTCGACGCCGAGGAGGCCAGGTGAGCACCCTGGTGATCGTCGGCGCCGGACCGAGGGGCACCGGCCTGCTGGAGCGGATCGCCGCCAACGCCGCCGAACTCCTGCCCGCCGACCGGCCGTTGCACATCCACCTGGTGGACCCCTACCCGCCGGGCGCCGGCCGGATCTGGCGGCACGAGCAGTCACCGCTGCTGCGGATGAACTCGATGGCCGAGGACGTCACGATGTTCACCGACGAGCGCTCGACCATCGAGGGGCCGGTCCGGCCGGGGCCGTCCCTGGCCGAATGGGCGGCCCGCAGCGAGGAGTTCGCGCCCTACCGGGAGCCCGAGGACCCGGACGTCCGGGCGGAGCTGCGCGCCCTGGCACCGACCGACTTCCCCACCCGCCGGGCCCAGAGCGCCTACCTGGAGTGGGTGCTGCGCCGCGCGGTGGCCGACCTGCCGCCGCACGTCACGGTGAGCCTGCACCGCGACACCGCCCAGGAGCTGACCGGCCCCGCCGACGGGCCGCAGCTGGTCCGGCTCACCGGCCGCACCCTGAGCGCCGACCACGTCGCCCTCACCATCGGCCACCTGGACTCCGCTCCCGACCCGCGCCATGCGCCGATGGCCCGGTTCGCCGCCCGGCACGGCCGGTTCCACCTCGCGCCGGCCTACTCCGCCGACGCCGACCTGTCGCCGATCGCCCCCGGCGAGCACCTGATCCTGCGCGGCTTCGGCCTCGCCTTCGTCGACCTGACGGCGATGCTCACCGAGGGCCGGGGCGGGCATTTCGAGGAGACCGGCGCCGGCCTGGTCTACCACCCGTCCGGCCGGGAGCCGGTGATCCACGTCGGCTCGCGGCGCGGCGTGCCGTACCACTCGAAGACCGACTACCGGCTGCAGGGCCCGCCCGCCCCGCTCCCGCGGTTCTTCGACCGGGCCGCCGTGGACGAGGTGCTGGCCAAGCCGGGCCCGCTCGAACTGCGCCGTGACTTCTGGCCGTTGATGGCCAAGGAGATCGGCTTCGGGCACTACCACGAGCTGTTCCACGCCCACCCCGAGCGCACCACGGTGAGCTGGCCGGACTTCCTCGCCGCCTACGACCGGCTCGACTGGTACTCGCCCACCCTGGCCCGGCTGACCGCCGCCGCCGTCCCCGACCCCGCCGACCGGCTGGACTTCGAACGCCTGGACCACCCGCTGGCAGGGCTCGAACTCGACTCCCCCGAGGATCTCCAGCGGCACCTGCGCGCCTACATCACCGCCGACGCCGACCGCCGGGCCGACCCGGCGCACAGCGCCGACCTCGGCGCCTTCCTGGCCCTGCTCTCGCTCTTCGGCCAGCTGCCCCGGGTGATGGCCTCCGGACGGCTCACCGCCCGCTCGGTGGGCGAGGAGCTGGACGAGTGGTGGTTCGGCTTCTTCAGCTACCTCGCCTCCGGCCCGCCGGGGTTCCGGCTGCGGCAGCTGCTGGCCCTCTCCGAGGCCGGGGTGGTGCGCTTCCTGGGGGCCGGCATCCGGGTCGAGGCGGACGAGGCCACCGGCACCTTCCGCGCGAGCAGCCCGACCGTGCCCGGGCACACCGTGACCGCCACCGCCCTGGTGGAGGGCTACCTCCCCAAGCACGACCTGTCCCGCACCCGGGACCCGGTACTGCGGCAGCTGCACCGGGACGGCCGGATCGCCGAGGAGGTGGTCGACGACGAGGAGCACACCCACCGTTCGGGCCTGGTCACCATCTCCCCCGCCGACAGCCGCATCCTGGACCCTTCGCTGGGCGGCGCACCGCACCCGCGGCGCACCGCGCTCGGCCCGCACACCAGCCTGCGGGCGGCGGCCGCGTTCGCCCGGCCGCGCACCGACTCCCCAGGCTTCCGGCAGAACGACGCGGCCGCCCGCGCCATCCTGCGCGACCTGGCCGGGCCCGGGGTCGTCCCCGACCCGCCGCCGGGCCCCGCGGCCCGGCAGGGGGCGGGCGACCTGGCGGTCGCGGCGGCACCCTGAGGACCGACCCGCCCACCCGCGCCCCGGGCGGCGACCGGCCCGGGCCTGGACCCGGCCCGGACGGGGCCCGGATCAGGCCCTAGCCGTCGGAGCCGCCGTACAGCGGGGCGAGGCACACGTCATCGGCCTCGTTGCAGGTCACGTTGCAGGCCTGCCGCTCCTCGTAGGTGGGGAAGTTCTGGTCGTCGCACTCCTGCTCGCAGGAGGTGTAGCGCCGGTCGCACTCGATGATCAGCTGCCGCTGCTCCTCGGTCCACATGGGGCGGATCGGGTGGCCGGCGACAGCCGGCCGCGGCGCGGTCGGGTATCGGAAGGCGCTCCGGGGGAGGGAGGCCTCGGCGTGGAAGCCGGGCAGGGTCATGGTGACGCTCCGTCCTGGCGGCCCGGCTCCGGGAGCCCGTGGTCACCGGTCGGCGGCCCGCACCGCCGCGCGGGCCTCGTTGCGAGGTGCCGTCCGAACGGCCGGCCCTCCCTGCCAGGCTACGCTCGCCCGGCCGTTCGGGGCAGGTCCGGCCACGCCCTGCCGCCGGCTGTGACGATACGTCAGAAGTCCCCGGCGGGGGGCCGGTCCGCAGCGGGCGGGGTGGCCCCGAGGTGCGTCCGGGGCTGATCCGGCGCAGGCTGGGAACAGCGGACGACCGCGGCTCCCGGCCCAGGGACCGGAGGCCGGCTCACCCTCGCGGGCGCACGCTGCCGCGGGCAGCGCGCGTGCGGACCCCGACAGTCCGGCGCGATGGGCCGCCGGGTGGCGTCCGTGCGTCCGGATCCCCGGTGCCGGTGCCGGCGCCGGCGCGGCCGCGTGCCGTCGGAGGTGCGCCATCGGAGGTGCGAAGAGGATGAGCCGGGGCCGGAAGCGGGCCGAGCCCGACCAGGCCGACGCGGGGCCGCCGCGTCGGGTGCGGATCCCCGGATTCGTGCCGGACGAGGACACCGGCCTCGGGGACGTCGTCAGGCGCGTGACGTACACGATGGGGGTCCGGCGGCCCTGCGGGGGCTGCGAACGCCGCGCCGCGGCACTGAACCGACGGGTGGTCCTGGCCAGGCGGCCGGACCGCGGGCAGTGAGGGCGGCCCCGGACGGGACACCTCGCGTGCGACGCACCGGGCGGACCGCCCGGGCATAGGAGTCACTGATGGATCAGGAATACCGGGACTTGACGGACGAGCGGCCGGCGGACGAACCCGTCGAGGCCGGCCCGGGCGGGCCGGAGCCCGCCGGCCTGGAGCCGGCCGGAACCACGGACGACCTCCTACCGGCCTGCGGCGGCGGCTGCGGCTGCGGCTCCCGCACCACACGGGGCGGCCGCGAACCGGCACCCCCGTCCTTCGTGTACGCGCTGGGCCGGATCGACTTCCGCTACCCGAGCCTGGGGGTGGAGAAGGAGATCGCCCAGAACGCCGGCCGGGCCGCCACGAAGGGGATGACGGACCGGGAGGCCGTGCACCACCTCGTCTCGCAGCCCGAGAACCGCTACCTGGCGCGGCAGCTCTGCTGGGTGCTGAGCATCCAGGGCATCGAGACGTACCTGCTCAAGCCACGTGACCCGGTCGAACTCGGTCTGCTGGTCGACGCCGTCCGGACCGAGCCCGGGGCCGGCGACCTGGACGTGGTGATCGGGATCCGGGGCGGTCTCGCGCCGCCCGGGCTCTGCGGCGGCCTGACCCTTCCGGTGGTGGCCTACGACCAGATCTACTCCTTCGACAGCGAGGAACTGGTGCGAGCGCTGAAGCGGCCGGCGAAGACCGACGCGGCCGAGTTCGCCCGGTCCTCCCGGGACCTGCTCCGGCGGATCATGCAGCTGGGCGACAACGCCGGCGACACCGACGAGCACCGCGCCCTGAACTACGTCGCGGTCCGCAACCCGCGGATCTACCGGCGAACGGTCAAGGCCTACGCCAAGGGGTCGGCGCTGACCTCGGTCGAGTTCCGGGACTCCCGGCTGAGCGCGACCCGCAGGATCGTCGACATCGTGCTGTCCTACACCGGACGGCGGACGGACGTCACCGAGAAGTACTTCACGCGGGTCGACGTCACCGAGGAGTTCCCCTTCACGGTGACCGCGCTGTCGCCCTACTACGACCGCTGAGGCCGACCCGCGGACGCCCCCAGGAAGAGGTGAGCGGGCATGAGGATTCCAGGATTCACCGCCGAATCGACGCTCCGGCCGACGTGGGAGCACTACCCGGCCGAGCACCGGGGACGCCCCGGGGGCGGACCGGTCGTCCCGCAGGGCCGCGGGCCGGCCCTGCTGTCGGTCTGCGACCTGGAGTGCCGGCAGATCTGCCGGAACACCTGCACCAGGCACCCCGGGAGCGCCGCGTGCAACCGCTGCCGGACGACCTGCGTGAACGAGTGCGAGACACCCGTCCTCCGGTGAACGGACCGAGCCGGTACGCGGAGGAGGTCCGACCCGCGCCGGGCCGGTACCCGCCGGCCCCGCACGCGGCGGGCCCGTACGCACCGGGCGGCCCGGTGCCCGCGTCACCGTACGAGCTGGTCCGGCTCACGCCGCTGATGCGGCGCGGCCCGGGCCGGCCCGGGATCTCCGTGGCGGTGATCGACGGAGCCGTCGCCCGCGACCGTCCGGAGTTCGCCGGGCGGCGCCCGGTCGTCCTGGCCGACGCGGGCGGCACGGACGGTACGGGGGGCGCGGCAGGCGCCAGGAGCTGCGGCCGGGGTGATGTCTCCTGCCTGCACGGGACCTTCGTGGCCGGGCTGCTCGGCGCCCGTCGCTCCTGTGCCACGCCCGGCATCTGCCCGGGCTGCACCCTGCTGGTCCGCCCGATCTTCGCCGCGGCCGGCGCCGGCACCCGGTCGGCGCCCGCCGCGCGGGCGGAGGAACTGGCCGCGGCGATCGTCCGGAGCGTCGACGCGGGCGCCCGGGTGCTGAACCTCAGCGTGGCCCCGGCGCAGCCGTCCGGTTCGGGGCACCGGGCGCTGGAGGAGGCCCTGGACCACGCGGCGGGCCGGGGTGTGATCACCGTCGTCGCGGCGGGCAACCAGGGGGCGGTCGGGACGTCGGTGCTCACCCGGCACCCGTGGACGATCCCGGTCGTGGCCTACGACGCCCGGGGCCGGCCGATGGGCCTGTCGAACCTGAGCGGGGCGATCGGGACCCGCGGGGTGGGGGCGCCGGGCGAGCGCGTCATGAGCCTCGGCGCCGGTGCCCGTCCGCTCGTGCTCACCGGGACGAGCGCTGCCACTCCGTTCGTCACGGGGACGGTCGCGCTGCTGCTCTCCGAGTTCCCGGACGCGTCGGCGGCGGAGGTGCGGGCGGCCGTCGTCGGCTCGGGCCGGGCGGCCTTGGGCGGCTCGCGGCGGACGGTGGTCCCGCCGCTGCTGGACGCCTGGGGCGCCCGGTCGGCGCTGCTGACCGCCCGCCGCCCCCGCTCCGCCGGCCGGCGGGCACCGGCGCCCCTGGGCCGCTCTCAGTAGGCGGAGATCGGCGGCGGCTGCATCGGCGGGGGCGTCATCGGCGGCGGGGGCCCGGGGACGCCGAAGGCCATGGCGGCCACCTGCTCGGCCGTGAAGTGCTCCGGGGCGAGGAAGATCCGGTCCATCAAGTCCCTTGCCCCGGTGCGCCGTTCGAGTTCGCGCAGGCTGGCGTCGGCCTCCTTGTCGGTCTCGAAGTCCCAGACCAGCAGCCGGTGGACCATCGCCACCGCCTCCACCCAGCCCAGTCCGGTGCCCCGGCCGGCCGGGGTCAGCCCCCAGAGTTCCGCGTAGCGGCCGAGGTCCAGCCGGACCTCGGCGAGCAGCGGATGCCCCTCTCCCAGCATCTGCTGCACCAGCGGCACCAGCAGCCGCAGCTGGTTGAGCGCTCCGGCCACGTCCCCCGCGTCGGCGACCTGCAGAGCCAGGTCGTGCTGCGCCTTCAGCACCCGCTCGTCGTAGGGACCGAGCGTGGCGGCCAGCTGCGGGATCAGGGCGTGCAACTGCTGCGCGGCGCCCTGCGGGTCACCCGCCGTGCCGATGAGCACGGCCAGCTCGAAGCGGGCCTGCAGGGTGTCGGGGTCGGCGTGCCCGAGGGCCTGCACCAGGTCCGGGACGACCTGCCGCAGCAGCTGCAGGGCGCCGGCCGGGTCGCCGGCCGCGTCCCGGTACCAGGCCAGCTCGCGCCAGGTGGTGAGGGTGTCACGGTCGTACCGGCCGAGCCGGGCGACCATCTGCCGGGCCGTCCCGTCCAGCATCCCCACGGCCACCGCCGGCTCGACCCGCCGGGCCGCCTCCCGCTGCCGCAGCAGTTCCGCCCGGGCCTCCTCGGCCGGCGGGGCGGCGGCGACGGCGGAGGCGGAGGGCGGTGGCAGGAGCGGCGGCGACGGCGGGGCCGGGGGAACGGCCGGCGGCGGTCCGTAGCCGCCCGGGGGCTCCGGTGCGGTTCCGCTCAGCGGCATGGTCCACGGCTCCTCTGCGTCGGTCGGCACCGCACATTCTGTCCCGCCGCGCCCCGCCCGATCCAGGCGGCCGCCCCTTCCCCTCCCGGGCAGCCGTTCGAACATGGCGGGGTGAGTGGAAGGATGAGAGGACAGGGGCAGGCGACGAGGCGGCCCGCACGATCCGGAGGTGCCAGTCATGGCGAAGCAGGCCCCGCAGGGCGACCCGGCCCAGGACGCCCCGCAGGTGTCCGCCCCGCAGCACGCCGCGGCGGGGCTGCCGGCCGTGGGCCACAGCCTGCGGATGGCCGCCGAGCAGATGGGCGCCCGCCGCACCCTGGCCACCCTCAGCAAGGTCAACCAGCCGGACGGCTTCGACTGCCCCGGCTGCGCCTGGCCCGAGCCGGGGAAGACGCACGCCGCCGAGTTCTGCGAGAACGGCGCGAAGGCGGTCGCCGAGGAGGCCACCGAGCGGCGGATCACCGCCGGGTTCTTCGCCGCGCACCCGGTCGCGGAGCTGGCGGAGCGCTCCGGGTACTGGCTCGGGCAGCAGGGCCGCCTCACCGAACCGATGCTGCTCGACGAGGGCGCCTCGCACTACGTGCCGGTCTCCTGGGAGCGGGCGTTCTCGATCGTCGCCGAGGAGCTGAAGGCGCTGGACACCCCGGACGGGGCCGCCTTCTACACCTCGGGCCGGACCAGCAACGAGGCCGCCTTCGCCTACCAGCTGTTCGCCCGCCGGCTCGGCACCAACAACCTGCCGGACTGCTCCAACATGTGCCACGAGTCCTCCGGCTCGGCGCTGGTGGAGACGCTGGGCGTGGGCAAGGGCAGCGTCAGCCTGAAGGACCTCCACCAGGCCGACCTGATCATCGTGGCGGGCCAGAACCCGGGCACCAACCACCCCCGGATGCTGTCCGCCCTGGAGCGGGCCAAGCGGGCCGGCGCCAAGATCGTCAGCGTCAACCCGCTGCCCGAGGCCGGCCTGGAGCGGTTCAAGAACCCGCAGAACGCCCGGGGGCTGGCCGGCCACGGCACCAAGCTGACCGACCTGTTCCTGCAGATCCGGCTCGGCGGCGACCTGGCCCTGTTCCGGGCCGTGAACCAGCTGCTGCTGGCCGCCGAGGACAGGCACGGCAACGTGGTGGACCACGAGTTCGTCGAGCGGCACTGCCTGGGCTTCGAGGAGTGGGCGGCGGACGCCCGCACCACCGACCGCGACGCGGTGCTCGCCGCCACCGGCCTGCCGTACGCCCAGATCGAGGAACTCGTCTCGATGGTGCTGGCCTCCCGGAAGGTCATCGTCTGCTGGGCGATGGGCCTCACCCAGCACAAGCACGCCGTGCCGACCATCCGCGAGGTGGTCAACTTCCTGCTGCTGCGCGGCAACATCGGCCGCCCCGGCGCCGGGGTCTGCCCGGTGCGCGGGCACAGCAACGTGCAGGGCGACCGGACGATGGGCATCTTCGAGCGCCCGTCCCAGGCCTTCCTGGACGCGCTGGGCAAGGAGTTCGCCTTCGAGCCGCCGCGCGAGCACGGCTTCGACGCGGTGGACACCATCCGGGCGATGCGGGACGGCCGGGTGCGGGTATTCTTCGCGATGGGCGGCAACTTCGTCGCGGCCACGCCGGACACCGACGTCACCGAGGCCGCGATGCGCCGCTGCCGGCTCACCGTCCACGTCTCCACCAAGCTGAACCGCTCGCACGTGGTCACCGGCGCCCGCGCCCTGATCCTGCCGACCCTCGGCCGCACCGACCGGGACGTCACCGCCAAGGGCGCGCAGTTCGTCAGCGTCGAGGACTCGATGGGCATGGTGCACTCCTCTCGCGGCGGGCTGCGGCCGCCGGCCCGGGGGCTGCTCTCCGAGGTGGCGATCGTCTGCCGGCTGGCCCGTGCCACGCTCGGCCCGCAGGACAGCACGCCGTGGGAGGACTTCGCGGACGACTACGACAGCGTCCGGGACCGGATCGCCCGGGTCGTGCCCGGCTTCGAGGACTTCAACGAGAAGGTCCGCCGTCCCGGCGGCTTCGCCCTGCCGCACGGCCCGCGCGACAGCCGCTCCTTCCCCACCACGACCGGGAAGGCCAACTTCAGCGTCAACCCGCTGACCGCGCCCGAGGTCCCGGCGGGCCGGCTGCTGCTGCAGACGCTGCGCTCGCACGACCAGTACAACACCACGATCTACGGCCTGGACGACCGCTACCGCGGCATCACCGGCGGGCGCCGGGTGGTGCTGGTGAACCCGGCCGACGCCGCCGGGCTGGGCCTGACCGAGGGCGGCTACGTCGACCTGGTGAGCGAGTGGCGGGACGGCGTGGAGCGCCGCGCCCCGCACTTCATGGTGGTGCACTACCCGGTGGCACGGGGCGGCGCGGCCGCCTACTACCCGGAGACCAACGTGCTGG
Organism: Kitasatospora herbaricolor; assembly: GCF_030813695.1. Taxonomy (NCBI): domain Bacteria; kingdom Bacillati; phylum Actinomycetota; class Actinomycetes; order Kitasatosporales; family Streptomycetaceae; genus Kitasatospora; species Kitasatospora herbaricolor. The sequence goes on along the minus strand of NZ_JAUSVA010000002.1, from coordinate 5,816,951 downwards.
TGCCGCTGGACTCGACCGCCGACATCAGCAACACCCCGACCTCGAAGGCGGTCGTGGTGCGCTTCGAGCCCGACAGCGGCCTGCCCGGGGCCTGACCCGCGGGGCCCGGCCGCACCCCTCGTGGGGTGCGGCCGAGGGGTGCGGCCGGGAGTCGCGGTGCGGGCTCAGCGCACGCCGGAGGCGGAGGCCGAGGCGCTCTCCGGCCGCGCCGAGGCCGAGTTCGGCGCGGCGGAGGAGGTGGCCGAGGAGGCAGCGGTGCCGGGGGCGGACGGCGCGGTCGCGGACGGGTCCGGCGTGGCGGTGGACGGCGTACCGGTGCCGGACGGGCTGCCGGTGCCGGACGGGCTGCCGGTGCCGGACGGGGTGCCCGTCCCCGACGGGGTGCCCGTGCCGGACGGAGTACCCGTCCCGGAGGGCGTCCCCGGGTCGGTCGGGGTGCCGGACGGCGTACCGCTCGGGGTGCCGGTGGCGGGGTCGGTCGGCGAGGTCGTCGGCCCGGGCGTCCCCGGGGGCGTGGTGGGCGGCACGGTGGCGCCCGGCGCGGGCACCACGGGCGGCAGCGTGGCCGGCGGGGACGGCGCGATCGGGGTGACGGTGTCCCAGCCGGCGGGGAGGTCCGGCACCTTCCAGACGCCGCCCTGGTCGTCGGCCGCGGTCTCCGGGTCGGGGCGGACGGCCCCGAGGATCGGCATCGACCCGATCGGCGACACCTTGATGACGGCGCCGGGGCGCGGCGCCTGCACCACCAGGCCGCCGCCGATGTACAGGGCGATGTGGGTGGCACCGGCGTAGTAGACGACCAGGTCGCCGGGCCGCAGCTGGTTCAGCGGCACGTGCTGGAGCTGGGCCCACTGCTCCTGGCTGGTGCGCGGCACCGGCCGGCCGGCGTGCAGCCAGGCCTGCGAGGTCAGCCCCGAGCAGTCGAAGACGTCCGGCCCGGCGCCGCCCCAGACATAGGGCTTGCCGAGCTGCGCCAGCGCGTACGCCACGGCCGCGCGGCCGGCCTGCGACGGCGTCCGCTCGCCCTTGCCGAGCGCGCCGGAGGCGAGGAAGGCCAGCTGGGACTGGTCGGCCTGGGCCTTCTCCAGTGCGGCCAGTTCGGTGCGCTGGGCGCCGGTCAGCGAGGTGACCAGCTTCTCGACCTCGGCGAGCTGGGTGGCGACGGTGGCCTTGGCCGCGTCCTGCTGGACGGCCAGCGCCTGCGAGTCCTGGAGCGCCTTCTCGGCCTGCTTCTGCAGCTCGGCCAGGGTGGCTCGGTCCGCCTTGAGGTGGTCCAGGAAGGCCGACTGCGAGCGGCTGGCCTCGGCGAGCAGCTCGGCGATCGTCACCGCCTCGTACGGGTCCTCGGCGAGCAGCAGTTCGGCGTAGGCCGAGGCGCTGCCGTTGCGGTACTGGGCGGCGGCGAGCTGGGCGGCGACGTCGGTGCCGGCGTCCACCGCCTTCTGCTGGCGCTCCACCCGGCCGCGCAGGTCGGTCACGGTGGCCTGCTGCTCGGTGAGCCGGGCCACGGTGCCGTTGTACTGCTCGGTGGCCGCCTCGGCGTTGCCGTAGAGCAGGTGCAGCTGGTCGAGCAGCGGCCCGAGGGTGGCCTTGGCGTCGGCCAGCGGATCGGCGCCCGGCGAGACGGTGACGGCGCCGGCCGAGGGGCTCGCGGAGGGCTCCGGCGCGGCGAACGCGGCCTGGGTCGCGAAGGGCAGCGACAGGGCGGCCACCGCCAGGACGGCTCCGCACCTGAGCGCGGCCCGCACCCACGGCCGCATCGCACTCGACTCGGTGCGCCACAAAGCCCCGCCCATCGGCCCGCCCTCCCCCTCCGGCAGCTCTTCGGTTCGGCCTCCGGATCTCTGCCGAATCCTGTCACGGCGGCCCCGGCCGAGACAGACGGTGCCCGTACATATTGATGAATTCTTCAGAGACTGTGACCCAGATCTCAGCAAACCACCACGAAGTGGCGCGATCCGCTCAAAATGGGGGGTCGCTGACACTCCCTCCACACTTTCACGGGATCTCCGCAACCTCCCGGACATCCCAGGAACCACGACGCCCGACCCTGTTCACCTTCCGTTCATCCACCATCCCTACGGTCGCCCGTGACACCAACGTCAGTGCGACAACTACGACGATTGTTTGGGTATGGAACACATCTCGTTCCTGGTAGCCGTCGTGATCATCACGGCGCTCGCCTTCGACTTCACCAACGGGTTCCACGACACCGCCAACGCGATGGCCACCTCCATCGCCACCGGTGCCCTGCGGCCCAAGGTCGCGGTCACCATCGCGGCGGTCCTCAACTTCGCGGGCGCCTTCCTGTCCGTGAAGGTGGCCACCACCATCTCGGGTGGCATCGTCAACGAGAAGGCGGGCATCCACCCGTCGATCATCTTCGCCGCCCTGGTCGGCGCGATCCTGTGGAACCTGCTGACCTGGCTCAGAGGCCTCCCGTCGAGCTCCTCGCACGCCCTGTACGGCGGGCTGATCGGCGCCACCATCGTCGGTGTCGGCTTCAACGGCGTGAACTTCAACACCGTCGTGACCAAGATCCTCATCCCGGCCGTGGCCTCCCCGATCGTGGCCGGCCTGGCCGCCTGGGGCGCCACCAAACTGGCGTACGCGATCACCCGCCGGGGCAACGAGAAGACCACCACCAAGGCCTTCAAGACCGGCCAGATCGCCTCCTCCTCGCTGATCTCGCTGGCGCACGGCACCAACGACGCGCAGAAGACCATGGGCATCATCACGCTGACGCTGGTCTCGGTCGGCGCCCTGCCCAAGGGCGCGCTGCCCCCCACCTGGGTGATCGTCGGCGCCGGCGCGGCCATCGCGCTCGGCACCTACATGGGCGGCTGGCGGATCATCCGCTCGATGGGCAAGGGCCTGGCCGACATCCAGCCGCCGCAGGGCTTCTCCTCCGAGACGGCGGCCGCCGCGGTCATCCTGACCTCGTCGCACATGGGCTACGGCCTCTCCACCACCCAGGTCTGCTCCGGCGGCATCATGGGCGCCGGCCTCGGCGGCCCGAAGCGCGAGCTCAACTGGAGCATGGCCCGCCGGATGGTCTACACCTGGGGCCTGACCCTGCCCGCCGCCGCCACGGTGGCCGGCCTGGCCGCCTTCGTCGCCGACCAGGGCACCTGGGGCGTCGTCCTGGTGGGTGCGGCCCTGGTGGCCGGCTCCGGCGCGATGTACGTGGTCTCCCGCCGCCAGCCGGTGCATGCCGGCAACGTCCACGACACCGCGGCGGTCGAGGTCACCCCGGTGGCCACCCCGGCGGCTCCGGCCCCCGTCACGGCCCCCGTCGACGCCACCATCGCGGCCTGAGGAGCAACGCCATGAACATCAAGTGGAACGCGCTGGCCCAGACCGCCGGCATCAGCTTCGGCATCACCGTCGCCGTGGTGGCGGTCTTCGCCCTCGGCATCCTCGCCCTGTCGCGCCGGGAGGCCGTGCTGGAGGCCGCCGGCGGCTCCGGCGCCGGCGGCACGGGCCGGGCCAACGCGGTGCTGGCCGGTGCCACGGTCTGCTTCGCCGCCTGCGCGGCGGTGGTGGTCTACGGACTGTCGCTGATCGCGGGGTAGTCACACCCGTACGCCGAACGGCCGGGGCGGTCATCCGCCCCGGCCGTTCGGCGTTCCCGAGGTCGCCGCCCGGGCCCTGGCGCCCGTCGCGCCGTCGCGCCGGCCACAGGCGCCGGCACCGGCCCAGGCTCAGGCGCAGGCCCAGGCCCGGGCCCGGGCCCGGGCCACCCGAGAGTGCGGCCACCCGCCCGGCTCGTGATCGGCGTCCGCTCCGCGGCGGCGGCGACCGCCGGTACGGCGAAGGGCCGGCCGCGGATCTCTCCACGACCGGCCCGGGGGCACGGGTCTCAGCTCTGCGGGCCGCTGCGCAGCGGGATCTCCCGGATGAAGAGCACCACCAGGAAGGCCAGCAGCGCGAACGGCGCAGCCACCAGGAACACCACCCCGACGCCGTGCCCGAACGCGTCGGTCACCAGCGGGACGACCGGCGCGGGCAGCGTGTGCAGGTCCGGGATCTCGCCGCCGCCGGCCGCGCCGGCGTGCCCGGCCGGGACGCCCGCCGCGGCCAGGTTCTCGGTCAGGTAGTGCCCGACCCGGTTGGTCATCAGCGCACCGAGGGCCGAGACGCCCATCGCGCCGCCCATGGTGCGGAAGAAGGTGACCACCGAGCTGGCGGCGCCGAGCTCCTCCCTCGGCACGGTGTTCTGCACCGCGAGGACCAGGTTCTGCATGGTGAGGCCGAGGCCGATGCCGGCCAGCGCCATGTAGAGGGAGAGCGCGCCGTAGCCGGTGTCGTCCCGGACGGTGCCGAGCAGGCCGAAGCCGATCGCCAGCAGGAACGTTCCGGCGACCAGGTAGGCCTTCCACTTCCCGTAGCGGGTGATCAGCTTGCCGGCCACGGTGGAGGAGACGGCCAGGCCGAGGATCATCGGCAGCGTCATCAGCCCGGCCGCGGTGGGCGACTTCTCTCGGGCGAGCTGGAAGTACTGGCTGAGGAAGGTGGTCGCGCCGTACATCCCGACGCCGACCAGCACACTGGCGACGGCGGCCAGGGTGACGGTGCGGTGCCGGAAGAGCGAGAGCGGGATGATCGGCTCGGCCGCCCGGCTCTCGACCAGGACGGCGAGCGCGCCGAGCAGCAGGCCGCCGCCGACCATCGCCAGGGTCTGCCAGGAGAGCCAGGCGTAGTTCTTGCCGGCCAGCGTGATCCAGATCATCAGCAGGCTGACGGCGCCGGTGATGACTGTGGCACCGAGGTAGTCGATCTTCGCCTTGCGCCGGACCACCGGCAGCTTCAGGGTCCGCTGCAGGACGAGGATGGCGACCAGCGAGAACGGGATGCCGACGTAGAAGCACCAGCGCCAGCCGAGCCAGTCGGTGTCCACGATGACACCGCCGATCAGCGGGCCGCCGATGGTGGCGAGGGCGAAGACGGCACCGAAGTAGCCGCTGTAGCGTCCCCGCTGCCGCGGCGGAACCATCGCGGCCAGGCAGATCTGGGCCAGCGCGGTCACGCCGCCGGCGCCTGTCCCCTGCAGGACGCGGCAGGCGATCAGTTCGGCGGTGTTCTGGGAGAGCCCGGCGAGCGCCGAGGAGACGATGTAGATCACCAGGGCGATCTGGACCAGCAGCTTCTTGCTGACCAGGTCGGAGAGCTTGCCCCAGATCGGGGTGGATGCGGTCAGCGAGAGCAGGGCCGCGGTGATCACCCAGGTGTAGGCGGACTCGCCGCCGTGCAGGTCGGTGAGGATCCGCGGCAGGGCGTTGGAGACGACCGTCGAGGAGAGCACCGCGACGAAGAGCCCGAGCAGCAGCCCGGAGAGAGCCTCCAGGACCTGACGGTGGGTCATCGGGGCGTCGTCGTCGGCGACGGCTCCGGTCGGGGCGGGCGAGGTGACGGTCATCGGGGTCCTTCGGCTTTGACGCGAATTCGTTGCCTTGAGCAACCATAGGGTGGATGGTTGACTCGGGCAACTTTATTCAAGCCTAAGTAAAATCCTCGGCGGCCATGGCCCGCACCGATGGTTCGTCCCCGGCTGAGCCGCGACGGAGCGGCACGGCACCCGTGCCGGAACATCGCCGGTCGCCGCGGGCCGGGCCCCGACCGGGCCCGGAGGTGGCGCCGGGTCAGTCCTCCAGCGACTCGCCGGTCAGCTCGTTGAACCGCTCCAGCAGGTCGGCGAAGCGCAGCACGTCGTCCTGCGGCCAGGTCGCCAGCAGTTCGCGGAACCGTCCCGTCCGGGAGTCGCGGACCCTCAGGTAGCGCTCGGCGCCGTCCGCGGTGAGCGACACCAGCGACGCCCGGCGGTCCAGCGGGTCGGCCTCCCGGGCGACCAGGCCGATCTCCTCCAGTGCCTTGATCTGGCGGCTGACGGTGGCCTTGCCGACCGAGAAGTGCGCACCGATGTCGGTCAGCCGCACCCGGCCGGCCTGCTCCACGAAGCCGAGCATGCTGTACGCCATGCCCTCCAGCTCCGGGTGCACCTGACGGGACAGCTCCGCCACCTTGGCCCGGCCCCGCCGGAACAGCAGCGCAATCTCCCGCTCCACCGCCAGCAGAGCCTGCTCGTCACTCACCGGGCCAGTATCCCGCAGGCATCGGCGCGGGATTGGCGGGCAGGCAAGTGGTTGATGATACGAAGTATCCGATTGGTACCTAAAAGTGAGGAGATGTCGATGGCCGCCTCCGGGCAGGGGTTCGTCGCGGAGTTCAAGGACGCGGTGACCCCTCGCGCAGCACTGCTGGTGATCGCCGTCCTCCTGCTCCAGCTGGGCTTCATCGTGTCGTACGTCGGCGCCCTGCATCACCCGAGCCCGCATCAGCTCTCGATCTCGGTGGTCGCCCCGCCCCAGGTGCAGCCGAAGCTGGTCGCCGCCCTGGAGGCGGTGCCGGACGACGCGGTGAAGGCGGGGACGGTGGCCGACCCCGCCGAGGCGACCGCCCTGATCAAGGACCAGAAGATCTACGCGGCCCTGGTCTTCGACCCGGCGGGCACCCAGGACACCCTGCTGGTCGCCGACGCCCGCGGCCCGGCCGCCGCCCGGGCGGCCGAGGAGATCGCCACCGGCATCGCGAAGGGCCAGGGCCGCACGGTCGTCGTCCAGGACGTGGTGCCGCTCGCGCCGGGGGACGCCGAGGGCCTGTCCTCCTTCTACCTGGTGATCGGCTGGTGCGTCGGCGGCTACCTGGTCGCCTCGATCCTCGGCATCAGTGCCGGCTCCCGGCCCGCCAGCACCGGCCGCGCGGTGATCCGGCTGGGCACCCTGGCGCTCTACTCGGTCGCGGCCGGCATCGGCGGCGCACTGATCGTCGGCCCGGTGCTGGACGCGCTGCCCGGCTCCACCTGGGGACTGCTGGGGCTGGGCAGCCTGGTGGTGTTCGCGGTCGGCGCGTTCACCATGGCCCTGCAGTGCCTGTTCGGCATCGTCGGCATCGGGCTGGCGGTGCTGGTCTTCGTGGTGCTCGGCAACCCCAGTGCGGGCGGGGTCTTCCCGCCGCCGCTGATGCCGGCCTTCTGGCGGGCGATCGGCGCCTGGATCCCGAACGGCGCGGGCACCGACGTGGCCCGCTCGATCGCCTACTTCGACGCGACCGGGATCGCCGTACCGCTGATGGTGCTGGTGGCCTGGGCGGTGGTCGGCGTCGCCGTCACCCTGCTCGCGGTGTCCTTCCGGCCGGGGCGCCAGGAGGAGGCGCCGCCGGGCCGCGTCCAGGAGCCGGCCCCGCGCTGACGCGTCGACCGCCCGGGCCGCCCCGACGACGGGCGGGGCGGCCCGCCGGTTCAGACGGCGTCGCTCCCCCGGCCGGCGAAACGCCCCGGGTCCGCGACGATCGCCCGGACGACGCCGACCGCCGCGCCCAGCAGCGGGCCCCGGCGGCCGAGCGCGGAGACCGTCAGCCAGTCGTCCGACCAGGGACGCACGGTCACCCGGGCCGCCAGCTCGGCCCGCATCGCGGGGAGCAGCCAGGGCGCCAGCTCGGTGTAGCCGCCGCCGAGCACCAGCTCCGCCGGGTCCAGCAGGTTCACCGCGCCGGTGGCCGCGATGCCGAGCGCGGCGCCGGCGCCGGCCAGCGCCGCCAGCACGGTCTCGTCCCCGCCGGCGGCCCGGCCGGCGAGCAGCGCGACCCAGTCGCCCCGGACGTCGGCCAGGCCGGCCGCCCGCAGTACCGCCGCCTCGCCCGCGTACTGCTCCAGGCAGCCGCGCGCGCCGCAGGCGCACGGCGGACCGTCCGGGCGCACGGGGATGTGGCCCAGCTCGCCGGCGAAGCCACGCGCCCCGCGCAGCAGCCGCCCGCCGACCACGAGCGCGGAGCCGATGCCGGCCTCGGCCGACAGGTGGACGAAGTCGCCGGGCCGCCCGCCGAGCCAGAGTTCCGCCAGCCCGCCCAGGTTGGCCTCGTTGTCGACCTCGATCGGCAGGGCGGACAGCTCGGCCGCGCCGCAGGCGCGCAGGGCGAGCCGTAGTTCGGCGGCGGCCGGCAGGCCGGCCCAGCCGAGGTTGGGCGCCCGCTCGACCATCCCCTCGGCCGCGCCGACCAGCCCGGGCACGGCGAGGGTGAGCCCGGCGGGCCGCAGCCCGGACTCCTCGGCCGCGCGGCGGAGCAGTTCGGCGAGGTCGGCGAAGACCGCGGCGGGCTGCCGTCCCTGGTTGCGGATCTCCATCCGGTGCCAGCTGCGGACCTCGCCGCGCAGGTCCACCACGCAGGCGGCCAGGTGCTGGACGCCGATCTCGGCCCCGAGGCCGCCGGGGCCGTCCGGGGCCAGGCCCAGGGCGGTGCCGGGACGGCCGACCTTGCCGCTGGGCGTGGCGGGACCGGCCTCGGTGAGCAGCCCGGCGGCGAGCAGCTCCTCGGCCAGCGAGGAGACCGCGGCCCGGGTGAGCCCGGTGGCCGCGGCGACCTCGGCCCGGGAGCGCGGGCCCTCGGCGATCTGTCCGAGGACGAGGGCCAGGTTGGCCCGGCGCATGCCCTGCTGGCTGGCCGGCCCGGCCTGTCTGGGGTCCGTCTCGCGCATCGTTGTCGCCCCTTTCAGGCCTGCGGGACCCGCGCCGGCCGCTCCTGCGGGGCCGCCGGGGTTTCGGCCAGGTTCACGAAGACCCAGCGCTGCATCGCCCAGTAGCGGAACACCATGGCCAGCAGGGTGCCGACCACCATGCCGCTGAGGAAGTCCGCCGCCTCCTGGGTGAAGGCGCTGACGTCCGGCCTGCGCAGGTCGAGCACGTAGCGGGAGACGATCAGCGGCACGTCGTTGACCAGCACGGCCACCGCGCTGACGACGAAGAACAGGACGGCCTCACGCTGCTTGCCGTTCGCCCGGAAGGACCACTGCCGGTTCAGCACGTAGGAGACGGCGGTGGCGATCACGGTGGCGACGGTGAGCGCCACGACCGGCTTGTGCTGGAGCACGGTGAGCTTCAGCGAGAGGTTCACCACCACGGTCAGGACGAAGCAGGTGCTCCCGACCAGGAGGAACTTCACCAGCTTCCGGTGCTTCACCAGGACCGGGCGGAGCCGGGCCGGGACTCGGGCCAGGGCGCGCTGGGTGGGGGACGGCATCCTCGCAGTGTCCCACGGTGCCCGGCCCGGGCCGACATCCGAGAGCCCGGCCCGGCTCACGGCCGGGGCCGGGCGCCCCCGGTCCGCTCCCGTCCGCCCGGGCCCGGGCCGGTGTTCACTCCCCGGTGATCCGGAGCACGCCGGTGGTGGTGCCCTGGTAGACGACCCCGCCGGGCGCGATCGAGCCGACCATCTGCAGGGTGTCGAAGACGAAGCCGGCGCCGGTGTACCTGGTGCGCACCACCGCGCCGGTCGCCGGGTCGACCTCGGCGTAGTAGTAGGGGTCGAGCACCGAGGTCGCGTCGGTGCCGGGGATCACCGGGTTGCGCAGCACGGTGTGGATCAGCCCGTCGGCGGTGGACAGCCGGGGCACCGCGGCGGAGCGCACCCTGGTGTCCCAGACCAGGTCGCAGCCCGAGCCGTCCGCCCGGACGTCGACCCGGCTGAGGCCGCCGCGGAACGTGTCGGAGGCGGGCACGCCGGGGCCGGCGTCCTCCGGCAGCTTGGGGTACGGGTAGCCGTAGGTGCTGGCGACGAAGACGGCGTTGCCGACCGCGACCGGGGAGTTCTCGCTGCCGCTGCCGCCGGCCCTGAGCACCGGCACCGAGCAGACCTGGGCGCCGGTGTCGGTGCGGTGGACCAGCAGGTTCACGGTCGGCGCGGCGTTGTCGACGATGGTGACGTATTCGGTGCCGGTGCGCGGGCCGAAGAAGGTGGGGGTCGACCCGGTGCCCCAGCTGAGCTGGCCGGGCTTGCGTCCCGGGCCGCGGTCGTAGGCACGGCGCCAGGTGATCACGGGAGTTCCGTCGGCCCCGGCGGTCAGCAGGTAGGTGGCGTGCGTGGTGGAGACGGCGGTGCCCTGGGGGGCGGTGGAGATGCTGTTGGCGACCTTCTCGCCGGCCGGGAGCGCCAGGGTCCGGACGGTGCCGGTCCGGTCGTCGGCGGTGCCGACCACTCCCCCGCCGGTGGCGAACCAGACCCGGCCCTGCCAGTCGGGCGAGACCCCGGTGACGGCGTCCCCGGCCGGTACGGCGGCGCCCAGCGGGAGACGGCTGTCGACGTACAGCTCCCAGTCGCCGGCGGCGTCACGGCGGTGGGCGATCCGCAGCAGGTCCCCGTTGCCGTCGACGGCGACCAGCCGGTCGAGGTTGTCCAGGTAGGCGTAGACCCCGCCCAGCAGGGAGCCCTTGGCGAGCGGCAGTTCGGCGAGCGAGCCGCCGTCGGCCGGGTCGAGCAGGTGGACGGTCGGGGTGAGCCCGAAGATCGTGGTGCAGAGGGCGACGGGGAACCCGTCGGAGCCGACCAGGACGGTGGGGCAGGCGGACTGCAGGGCGATCCGGTCGGAGGAGAGCGGGCCGGCCTTCGGGCCGGGCAGCGGGGTGGCGTCGGAGGAGCCGGTGTCGCCGTGCATGGTGGCGGTGCCGGGCGGGCCGGCGTAGGGGTTGTGCGGGGGCAGCGGGCCGAAGGTGCCGGCCGCCGTGGCGGGCGTGGTCCCGCCGAGGGCGAGCAGCAGCGCGGCGGCGGAGAGCACGGCGGCGCGAAGGGGAGGCGCGAGGCGCATGGGTGTCCCGTCCTGGGTCGTGGTGGGCCCCTCCGGGGCGCGCCCGGGGAGCGGAGGACAGCGGTGCACGCCGCCCGGACGCTCACCCGGAACCAGGGGAGCCTCGGACAGGGAAGGACCCGGGCACGCCGGGCGGGGTCACCGCGCTGTCAGACGGCGCGGCGACAGATCGCGGAACACGCGTGAGCAAGGTCGACGTCGAGTCGACGGCTCAGGTGGGCGTGGCGATCCATGGGCCCCATGCTGGAGTACTGACGAGGCGTCTCACAAGGGCGTCCCAGTACGCGGACGCGCCCGACGGGACGTCATGTCCCGTCGGGCGCACCCGGACCCGGCCCGCCCGTCAGGCGGCGATCAGCACCTCGGCCGGCTCCAGGGCCAGCGCCAGCACCTCCCGGACGTCCGCCACCGGGTGGACGGTCAGCCGCTCCAGCACGTCGGCCGGGACGTCGTCCAGGTCCGGCTCGTTGCGCTTGGGAATGATCACCGTGGTGACCCCGGCCCGGTCGGCGGCGAGCAGCTTCTGCTTCACCCCGCCGATCGGCAGCACCCGGCCGGTGAGCGAGACCTCACCGGTCATCGCCACGTCGCCTCGGACCTTGCGGCCGGACAACAGCGAGGCCAGGGCGGTGGTCATGGTGATGCCCGCGCTCGGCCCGTCCTTGGGCACGGCCCCGGCCGGCACGTGCAGGTGCACCCCCCGGTCGCGCAGCGAGGTGACCGGCAGCTCCAGCTCGGCGCCGCGCGAGCGCAGGTAGGAGAGCGCGATGTGCGCCGACTCCTTCATCACGTCGCCCAGCTGCCCGGTGAGGGTCAGGCCGGTGCCGCCGGTCTCGGCGTCGGCGAGCGAGGCCTCGATGTAGAGGACGTCGCCGCCCGCGCCGGTGACCGCGAGCCCGGTCGCCACCCCGGGGACGGCGGTCCGCCGCTCGGCCGGCTCCTGGGCCGCCTCCGGGGTGTGGTGCGGGCGCCCGATCAGGGCCCGCAGGTCGTCGCCGCCGATCGCCACCGGCAGCTCGCGCTCGCCGAGCTCGCTCTGCGCGGCCACCTTGCGCAGCACCCGGGCGATCGCGCGCTCCAGGTTCCGCACGCCGGCCTCCCGGGTGTACTCCCCGGCGAGCAGCCGCAGGGCCTCCTCGGTCAGCGAGGCCTCCTCGCCGGTGAGGCCGGCCTTCTCCAGCTGGCGCGGGAGCAGGTGGTCCCGGGCGATGACGACCTTCTCGTCCTCGGTGTAGCCGTCCAGGCGCACCAGCTCCATCCGGTCGAGCAGGGCCTCGGGGATGGCCTCGACCACGTTGGCGGTGGCCAGGAAGACCACGTCGGAGAGGTCGAGCTCGACCTCCAGGTAGTGGTCGCGGAAGGTGTGGTTCTGCGCCGGGTCGAGCACTTCGAGCAGCGCGGCGGCCGGGTCGCCCCGGTAGTCGGAGCCGACCTTGTCGATCTCGTCGAGCAGCACGACCGGGTTCATCGAGCCGGCCTCCTTGATCGCCCGGACGATCCGGCCGGGCAGCGCGCCGACGTAGGTGCGGCGGTGGCCGCGGATCTCCGCCTCGTCCCGGACGCCGCCGAGCGCGACCCGGACGAAGGAGCGGCCCATCGCGCGGGCCACCGACTCGCCCAGGGAGGTCTTGCCGACCCCGGGCGGGCCGGTGAGCGCCAGCACGGCGCCCCCTCGGCGGCCGCCGATCAGGCCGAGCCCCTGGTCGGCCCGGCGCTTGCGGACGGCCAGGTACTCGACGATGCGGTCCTTCACGTCGGCGAGCCCGGCGTGGTCGGCGTCGAGGACGGCGCGGGCCCCGGCGATGTCGTACGCGTCCTCGGAGCGCTCGTTCCAGGGCAGCTCCAGCACGGTGTCCAGCCAGGTGCGGATCCAGCTGCCCTCGGGCGACTGGTCGGAGGCGCGCTCCAGCTTGTCGACCTCCTTGAGGGCCGCCTCGCGCACCTTCTCCGGCAGGTCGGCGGCCTCGACCCGGGCGCGGTAGTCGCCCTCCTCGTCGGCCGGGTCGCCGTTCAGCTCGGCCAGCTCCTTGCGGACGGCCTCCAGCTGGCGCCGGAGCAGGAACTCCTTCTGCTGCTTGGCGACGCCCTCCTCGACGTCCTTGCGGATGGTGTCGTTGACCTCCTCCTCCGCGAGGTGCTCGCGCAGCAGGGTGAGCGCGTACTCCAGGCGGGCCACCTGGTCGGCCTCCAGCAGCACCTTGAGCTTCTGCTCGGCGGTGGCGAAGGGCGCGTAGCCGATGTTGTCGGCCAGCTCGCCGACACCCTCGATCTGGGCCACCCGGTCGACGATCTGCCAGGCGCCGCGCTTGCGCAGCCACTGGGTGGAGACCGCCTTGTACTCCTTGACCAGCTCCGCGGCCCGGCCGGTCAGCGGGGTCTGCACGGCGGACTCGCGGAACGGGGTGGTCTCCACCCAGAGCGCGGCGCCGGGGCCGGTGGTGCCGACGCCGATCCGGACCCGGCGGACGGCCCGGACCAGCGCCGCCGGGTCGCCGTCGGCGAGCCGGCCGACCTGCTCGACGGTGGCGAGGGTGCCGGCCGCCGCGTACGAGCCGTCCACCCGCGGAACCAGCAGGACCTGGGGCTTCTGGGTGCCGACGGCCGCCGACCTGGCGGCCTCGACGGCGGCGCGCACCTCGGTGTCCGACAGGTCCAGCGGGACGACCATGCCCGGCAGCACGACGTCGTCGTCGAGCGGCAGGACGGGCAGGGTGAGCGGTGTGGACGTCGATGCCATGATCTCTCCCCAGTCAGTGAAGTTGAGCTGACCTGACTAAGGTTTGGCGGGCGCCCGTTGTTCCCAGCCCCTTGTTCGCCAGCAGCGAAAGGGGAGAACGTCCCGGTCGGGGGCGCGTCAAACGGCCCGCCGGGGCAACCGGGCCGGGCGCGGGGACGCGAGGGCGGCCCCGCGGAAGGGCCGGCCGGACCGGTGGCGCCGGCGCGAGGGAGGGCGGACGGGGAGGGCGAGCGGGAGGGCGAGCGGGCGGGAGGGCGAGCGGGAGGGAGGCCGAGCGGGAGGCACGGAGCCGAGCGGCGGGCGACGGGCCTACGCCCGGTCGAGCACGGCCCGGCCGCGCGAGGCCTCCGTACGCGACCGCTCCCCGGCCGGGTGCCGGCCGCGGGCCCGGCGGGGCGGCCGGGTCCGGCGCCGCAGCCGGCACCCGAGCAGCACGCCGAGGAGCAGCGCGGCCGGGTGGCCCACTCCGGTGACGAGGTCCTGGTCGGTGGCGACCTGGTCGGCGACCAGCAGCCCGGCCCCGGCCAGCACCAGCAGCCGCCCGGGCCGCGGGAGCAGCGCGGCGAGCGCCCCCAGGCTGGCCAGTACGCCGTAGCTGACGCCTATGTCGAGCGTGTCCAGCGCGTCGGGGCCGAGCCGCCCGGCCCGGACGGCGGTCGCCACCACGCCCTGCGACAGCAGGGTCGCCAGCACGTGTCCGGCGGCGAAGACCCCGGCGGCCCTGGCCGGTCCGACCCGGCGCTCCAGCGGGGCCACGGTGAAGGCGAAGGCCCACAGGTAGGGCATCCAGACCGGCCCGGCCACCCAGAACCCGCTGAGCAGCAGGGACTGCAGCGGGTGCCGCAGCAGGTTGTGGCCGTCCGTGCTTGACAGCTCCTGGAGGTGGCGGACCAGCTCCGGATCGGCCTGCCGGGAAAAGACCGTGGTGGCGCCCAGGGTGGCGAGGAAGGCCAGCGTGAAGGGGGTGCGCCGGGGCGTGGGGACCCGCCGGAGCACCCAGCCGGCCGGGCCCGCGCGCAGCCCGAGCCGCAGTCCGCCGTAGGGCGGTCCGGGAGTGACGGACTCCCGTCGTACGCCTGGCACTGCACCTCCCTTCCGGGCCGGCCGGCATCCCTGCCACACTTGTCGTGCTCACGTTACGTCGAGGATCTGAGTGTTCGCTGGGAACAGGACGTGAAGATCGAACGCGTACGGTGGGGCACCTGCCCGAGATGGTCCGGACCAACCCTCTGTTTACGCACGAGTAGCGACTCCTGAAGGGGAGTCTGTCATCACCTTGGGTGCATACGCACCGTTACGGGGGAAATTCTGGGCGGGTAAGGTATCGGCCCGTGCCAACTCCGGACCAGGCCGGATCCCGCTCCGCGGGCCGGAAATGCCTGGTCCATCTGCCGGGATACGCCCGCTGTCCGTACGCTGCGGTGTGCGGAAGGGGTGAGCGGTCCACACCTGCGAACCCCTCCGCACCTGCGGGGACGGCGGACCCGGCACAGTCCACGACGGAACAAGACTACGAGCGGAGCCCGCCGTCCCACCGACGGCCGGCCCGCAGCCCTGGGGGCGGTGGCGTGACCGTGACAGAAATTCAGCAGGACAACAACACCAGCAACGCGGTGAGCAGCCAGCGCAGAGTGCTGGTGGTTGAGGACGAGCCGACGATCGCCGAGTCGATCGCGGCCCGGCTGGGCGCGGAGGGCTTCAAGGTCGCCGTGGCCCACGACGGCCCGGGCGCCGTCGACGGCTTCCACACCTGGCAGCCGGACCTCGTCGTGCTCGACATCATGCTGCCCGGCTTCGACGGCCTGGAGGTGTGCCGCCGGATCCAGGCACAGCGCCCGGTCCCGGTGCTGATGCTGACCGCCCGCGACGACGAGACCGACCTGCTGGTCGGCCTCGGGGTCGGCGCGGACGACTACATGACCAAGCCCTTCTCGATGCGCGAGCTGGCGGCCCGGGTCAACGTGCTGCTGCGCCGCGTGGAGCGCGCCCAGCAGGCGGCCAGGACGCCGACGCTCGGCAGCCTGCGCTTCGGCGAGCTGGAGATCGACCACGTCCAGCGGCGGGTCCGGCTGGCCTCGGGCGACGTCCACCTCACGCCGACCGAGTTCGACCTGCTCGCCTGCCTGGCGGCCCAGCCGCGCGCGGTGCTCACCCGCGAACAGCTGCTCGCCGAGGTCTGGGACTGGACGGACGCCTCCGGCACCCGCACCGTCGACAGCCACGTGAAGGCCCTGCGCCGCAAGATCGGCGCGAGCTGGATCCGCACCGTCCACGGCGTGGGGTACGCGCTGGAGGCACCGGCCGCCTGACGGCCGGACGAACAACCAGCGGCTGGGCCTCCGGGGGGCCCACGCCGTGCACGCACACGGGGGGCTCGCGGGGATCAGTCAGGGGACTCATGACCTTTCCACAGCAACGCAACGGGGACACCGACACCACCCGGCCGCCGACTCTGGCCGCCCGGGCGGCGCGCCGCGTCTGGGCCGACATCCGCCCGCTGGACCCGGTGCGCTCGATCAAGGGCAAGCTCGCCCTGCTCGTGATCGTCTCGGTCTTCCTGGCCAGCGGCATGGTCGTGGTCGCGATCCGGTCCGAGACCCAGATCCGGATCATCATGATCTTCTCGATGATCGCCTCCCTGCTCTTCATGCAGTTCCTCGCGCACGGGCTGACCGCCCCGCTGCGCGACATGACGCTCGCCGCCCGCGAGATGGCCGGCGGCGACTACAGCCGCCGGGTCGAGGTGTCCTCCCGCGACGAGATCGGCGAGCTGGCCGCGACCTTCAACCAGATGGCAGCAGACCTGGAGGCCGCCGACCGGCACCGCCGCGAGCTGGTCGCCAACGTCTCGCACGAGCTGCGCACGCCGATCGCCGCGCTGCGCGCCGTGCTGGAGAACGTGGTCGACGGCGTGGTGCAGCCGAACCCGGCCACCCTGGGCGCGGCCCTGGAACAGACCGAACGCCTGGGCCGGCTGGTCACCCACCTGCTGGACCTCTCCAAGCTGGACGGCGGCGTGGTGCCGCTGGACGCCCGCCCGTTCGAGGTGCGGACCTTCCTGGACGGCGTGCTGCGCGGGGTCACGGTGGACGGCGCGACGGCCGGCGGGGCCTTCTCCCGCCGCGGCGACGTCCGGCTGGCGCTGGAGGTGCGGCCGTCCGGGCTGACCGGCGTGGCGGACCCGGAGCGGCTCCACCAGGTGGTCGCCAACCTGGTCGACAACGCATGCAAGCACTCCCCGCCCGGCGGCACCGTGACCGTCCGGGCACGCCCGTCGGCGGACCCGGGCGGCCTGCTCCTGGAGGTCGAGGACGAGGGGCCTGGCATCCCGCTGCAGGACCGCAGCCGGGTCTTCGAGCGGTTCAGCCGCAGCGGCGCCGCCACCGCGCAGGGGCCGGGCAGCGACGGCGGCACGGGCCTGGGCCTGGCGATCGCCCGCTGGGCGGTGGACCTGCACGGCGGGCAGATCGAGGTGGCGGAGGCGGCCCGCGGCTGCCGGATCGAGGTCCGGCTGCCCGGGCAGCGCTAGACCGCTCCTGGTCCGCCCCGCGCCGGCCCCGCCCCGCCGGGAGCAAGCGGGGCAACTGTCACACAATCGGGACAGAGCCTCCGGGCTCGTGCGGCTGTCCGCCATGCGGACAGCCGCACTCCCGGTTTTGTCCGGTTTTACTGGGGTAAGACCACTGATCGGAACCGATCGCTTCCCCTGACCACGGAACTTCTAACGCACTTTTTCGGCCAAATTGCAGGTCATGACTGTGATCTGGGTGACGCCTGGGCTGTTGGGACTACGCGATCACTGGTCAGGGGCGTAGCCTTAATCCCCGCTGTCCAACCATCCCAAAAGGAAGCGGAAGAGGGCGGTTGCCGCCGTGTCGCCACAGTCCCCTGAAACCCCCAACAGCTCGGCCCCACGCACTACGACGGAGCCCTCGGGCTTCGGCCCCAATGAGTGGCTCGTCGACGAGATCTACCAGCAGTACCTCCAGGATCCCAACTCGGTCGACCGAGCCTGGTGGGACTTTTTCGCCGACTACAAGCCCGGTACCGAGGTGACTCCAGTGACCCAGGCCGCGACCCAGGTCGGCCCCACGCCGACTCCCGTTGCCGCCCCTGCCCCTGCTGCCGTTCCGGCGGCGCCCGCGCCCGCAGCACCGGCCGCTCCGGCGCCCGTGCAGCAGGCTCCCGCGCCGCTGGCCGCAGCACCGGCCGCTCCGCCGGCTCCCAAGGCCGCCGCCCCGGCCGCGGCCCCGGCCGCCACCACGGGCCCCGAGCTGATCCCGCTGCGCGGCCCGGCGAAGGCCGTCGCCACCAACATGGACGCCTCGCTGGAGGTGCCGACCGCGACCTCCGTGCGCGCCGTGCCCGCCAAGTTGCTGATCGACAACCGCATCGTCATCAACAACCACCTGCAGCGCGCCCGCGGCGGCAAGGTCTCCTTCACGCACCTGATCGGTTACGCCCTGGTGCAGGCCGTCAAGGCCAGCCCGGGCATGAACCACAGCTACCAGGTCAAGGACGGCAAGCCGTTCCTGGTGAAGCCGGACCACGTGAACCTGGGCCTGGCGATCGACCTGGTGAAGCCCAACGGCGACCGCCAGCTCGTGGTCGCGGCCATCAAGAAGGCCGAGACCCTCGACTTCTTCGGCTTCTGGCAGGCCTACGAGGACATCGTCCGCCGGGCCCGCGCCAACAAGCTCACGATGGACGACTTCACCGGCGTCACCGTCTCGCTGACGAACCCCGGCGGCATCGGCACCGTGCACTCCGTGCCGCGCCTGATGCAGAACCAGGGCACCATCGTCGGCGTCGGCGCGATGGAGTACCCGGCCGAGTTCCAGGGCTCGTCCCCGGACACCCTGGCCAAGCTGGGCATCTCCAAGATCATGACGCTCACCTCGACCTACGACCACCGGGTCATCCAGGGCGCGGCGTCCGGCGAGTTCCTGCGCACCATCCACCAGCTCCTGCTGGGCGAGCACGGCTTCTACGACGAGATCTTCGAGTCGCTGCGGATCCCGTACGAGCCGGTCCGCTGGGCGACCGACGTCGCCGCCACCCACGACGACGAGGTCAACAAGACCGCGCGCGTCATGGAGCTGATCCACTCCTACCGGGTCCGCGGCCACCTGATGGCCGACACCGACCCGCTGGAGTACAAGCAGCGCAAGCACCCCGACCTGGACGTCGTGGAGCACGGGCTGACCCTGTGGGACCTGGAGCGCGAGTTCGCCGTCGGCGGCTTCGGCGGCCAGAAGATGATGAAGCTCCGCGACATCCTCGGCCTGCTGCGCGCCTCGTACTGCCGCACCGTCGGCATCGAGTACATGCACATCCAGGACCCGAAGCAGCGCAAGTGGCTGCAGCAGCGCCTGGAGAAGCCGTACACCAAGCCGGAGCGCGAGGAGCAGCTGCGCATCCTGCGCCGGCTCAACTCGGCCGAGGCCTTCGAGACCTTCCTGCAGACGAAGTACGTCGGCCAGAAGCGCTTCTCGCTGGAGGGCGGCGAGTCGCTGATCCCGCTGCTGGACGCCACCATCGACGCCGCCGCCGAGCACCGCCTCGACGAGGCCGTGATCGGCATGGCCCACCGCGGCCGCCTCAACGTGCTCGCCAACATCGTCGGCAAGCCGTACGGCAAGATCTTCGGCGAGTTCGAGGGCAACCTCGACCCGAAGTCGATGCACGGCTCCGGCGACGTCAAGTACCACCTGGGCTCCGAGGGCACCTTCACCGGCCTGGACGGGGAGACCATCAAGGTCTCGCTGGCCGCGAACCCCTCCCACCTGGAGACGGTCGACCCGGTCGTCGAGGGCATCGCCCGCGCCAAGCAGGACGTCCTGGACCTGGCCGGCACCTCCTTCCCGGTGCTGCCGATCCAGATCCACGGCGACGCGGCCTTCGCGGGCCAGGGCGTAGTCGCGGAGACCCTGAACATGTCGCAGCTGCGCGGCTACCGCACCGGCGGCACCGTGCACGTCGTGGTGAACAACCAGGTCGGCTTCACCGCCGCCCCGGCTTCCTCGCGCTCCTCGATGTACTGCACCGACGTGGCCCGGATGATCGAGGCCCCGATCTTCCACGTGAACGGCGACGACCCGGAGGCCGTGGTCCGCGTCGCGCGCCTCGCCTTCGAGTTCCGCCAGGAGTTCCACAAGGACGTCGTGATCGACCTCATCTGCTACCGCCGCCGCGGTCACAACGAGGCCGACAACCCGTCGTTCACCCAGCCGCTGATGTACGACCTGATCGACAAGAAGCGCTCGGTGCGCAAGCTCTACACCGAGGGCCTGATCGGCCGCGGCGACATCACCATGGAAGAGGCGGAGCAGGCGCTCCAGGACTTCCAGGGCCAGCTGGAGAAGGTCTTCTCCGAGGTCCGCGACGCCGCGCAGACGCCGGTCTCGGCGGCCGGCGGCAAGCCGCAGGCCGACTTCCCGGTCAACATCCAGACCGGCATCTCCCAGGAGATGGTCAAGCGGATCGCCGCCTCGCAGGTCAACCTGCCGGACTGGCTGACCGTCCACCCGCGCCTGCTGCCCCAGCTGCAGCGCCGCGCGGCCTCGGTCGAGGACAACACCATCGACTGGGCCATGGGCGAGACGCTCGCCATCGGCTCGCTGCTGATGGAGGGCCACCCCGTCCGCCTGGCCGGCCAGGACAGCCGCCGCGGCACCTTCGGCCAGCGCCACGCGGTGCTGATCGACCGGGTCACCGGCGAGGACTACACCCCGCTGCTGTACCTGACCGAGGACCAGGCTCGCTACACCGTCTACGACAGCCTGCTGTCGGAGTACGCGGCGATGGGCTTCGAGTACGGCTACTCGCTGACCCGGCCGAACGCGCTGGTCATGTGGGAGGCGCAGTTCGGTGACTTCGTCAACGGCGCGCAGACCGTCGTCGACGAGTACATCGCCTCCGCCGAGCAGAAGTGGGGCCAGCACTCCGGCGTCACCCTGCTGCTGCCGCACGGCTACGAGGGCCAGGGACCGGACCACTCGTCCGCCCGCCCGGAGCGCTTCCTGCAGCTGTGCGCGCAGAACAACATGACGGTCGCGATGCCGACCCTGCCGTCGAACTACTTCCACCTGCTGCGCTGGCAGGCGCACAACCCGCACCACAAGCCGCTGATCGTCTTCACCCCGAAGTCGATGCTGCGTCTGAAGGCCGCGGCGAGTGCCACCGAGGAGTTCACCTCCGGCTCGTTCCGCCCGGTCATCGGTGACACCACCGTCGACCCGGCGAACGTCCGCAAGGTGGTCATCACGGCGGGCAAGTTCTACTACGACGTGGCGGCGGCCCGCGCCGAGCGCGGGGTCACCGACACCGCGATCGTCCGGGTCGAGCGGCTCTACCCGCTGCCGGTGGCCGAGCTCCAGGAGGAGCTGGGCCGGTACGGCGACGACGTCCAGTTCATCTGGGCGCAGGAGGAGCCGGCCAACCAGGGTGCCTGGCCGTTCATCGCGATGAACCTGGTCGACCACCTGCAGGTCGTCGTCGGCCGCAGCGCGGGCGGCGCCCGCCTGCGCCGGGTGGCACGCACCGCCTCGTCCGCCCCGGCGGTCGGCTCGGCCAAGCGCCACGCCGCCGAGCAGCAGGCGCTGCTGGAGGAGATCTTCACCCTCTGACCCCGGTCGGCCCGAAGGCCCGGCATCCGCACTCGCGTGCGGATGCCGGGCCTTCGGCGTTCCCCCGACATCTCGTCAAAGTCGCAGCTGTGCAACCAAATGGCGGACGGCTTGGGGTGCGGCCTGACGGGTCGATAGGTTGTGGCGGTCACACCGCCGTCCGCGTGCCCGTCACACGCCAGGAGGCGGCCGCAGCTCAACGCTCGTACCAGGGGGACACCCGAATGACCGCCGACACTCCCCGGGACGCCGCAGTCCCGCCGCTCCCACCGATCTTCCAGCCGCTGCTGCCCGAGGACCCGCGCGAGGTCGGCGGCTACCGCCTGTTCGCCCGGCTGGGCGCGGGCGGAATGGGCCGGGTCTACCTGTCCTACACGCCGGGCGGCCGTCCGGTCGCGCTGAAGGTGGTCCGCCCGGAGTTCGCCGAGGACGTGGAGTTCCGGCGCCGCTTCGCCCAGGAGGTCACCAACGCCCAGCGGATCCACGGGCTGTACACCGCCCAGGTGATCGATTCCGGCGTGGACGCCGACGCCCCCTGGCTGGTCACCGCGTACGTGCCGGGCCCCTCGCTGCAGCAGGTGATCCGCGAGCACGGCGCGCTGCCGGTGCGGACCGTCCTGCTGCTGATGGGCGGCATCGCGGAGGCGCTGCAGGCGATCCACAGCGTCGAGGTGGTGCACCGCGACCTCAAGCCCGCCAACGTGCTGGTGGCCGGCGACGGCCCGCGGGTGATCGACTTCGGCATCGCCCGCGCGGCCGACGCCACCGCGCTGACCGGCACCGGGTTCCGGATCGGATCCCCCGCCTTCATGGCGCCCGAGCAGGCCCAGGGCCGGGCCGTCACCCCGGCCACCGACATCTTCGCGCTGGGCGCGCTGGCCGCGTACGTCGCGGGCGGCATCCCGCCGTTCGGCGAGGGCCCGGAGACGGCGGTGCTGTACCGGGTGGTGCACGAGCCGCCGGAGCTGGACGCCGTCCCGGCCGACCTGCGCGAGCTGCTGCTGCGCTGCCTGGCGAAGAACCCGGAGGACCGCCCGAGGCCCGCCGAGATCATCGAGATCGCCCGCAACCACCCGACGGTCGGCGGCCAGCTGCGGTTCGCCGACGACTGGCTGCCCAAGCAGATCAACACCGAGATCACCCGCCGCTCGGACCTGCCGAAGACGCCGCCGACCCCGCTGCCGGTGCCCCCGGCCACCGCGCCCTCCTTCGGGCCGCCGGCCACCGCGCCGTCCTTCCCCCCGCCGCCGGCCGGCGCGCCGGGCTTCGGGCCGCCCCCGGCGGCGGCGCCGCAGCACCACCAGCAGACGCAGCCCCCGCAGCCCGGCTTCGTGCCGCCGCCGCTAGGCTCGTACGGCGTCCCGCAGCCGGCCAACGAGGCGCCGACCGGGCCGGTGCTGCCCTCGCCGCCCACCATGCAGCTGCACCAGCAGCCCTCGTTCGACACCCCGCCCCCCGGCCCCGTCGTCACGGACGCTGCGCCCGCCGTGCCGGAGCCCCGCCGCAAGGGCGTCTCCTGGAAGGCCCTGCTCGCCGTCGCCCTGGTGATGGCGGTCGGCGGGACGGCCGGCGGGGTGGTGCTGATGAAGAAGCTCGACGACGGCAAGGCCAAGGGCACCGTGGCGGGCGGCGCCACCAACTCGCCGGCAGCCGACCCGAGCACCCCGCAGGCGGCCCCCACCCAGTCCGCCCCCGCCGCCCCGGTGGCCGGCGACAGCCCCTCGCCGTCGAAGGGCACCGGGGCCGGCGCGTCCAAGTCGCCGTCGGCCACCGCGAGCACCCCCCGCGGGGCGGCCGTCT
Organism: Kitasatospora herbaricolor; assembly: GCF_030813695.1. Lineage (NCBI taxonomy): Bacteria > Bacillati > Actinomycetota > Actinomycetes > Kitasatosporales > Streptomycetaceae > Kitasatospora > Kitasatospora herbaricolor. Next base: position 5,794,153 of record NZ_JAUSVA010000002.1, on the reverse strand, counting down.
ACACCCCCGTCTACCAGGACCGCGAGCTGGGCACCCCGGACTACAACTACGGCTACGACCTGGCCGAGGGCAAGGTGGTGAACTCCTCCGCCAACCCGTCCTGGGAGCTGGAGACCGGCTACTCCTCCTTCTCGTGGAACGGCACCGACGCGTACATCACCCTGGACGCGCAGCTGACGCCGGAGCAGTGCTCGTCCGCCATCGACCGGCAGCCGACCGGCGCGCTGCGCTACGACGCGCTGCCGCCCGGCCGGATCTTCTGCCTGCGCCACCGCGCCAGCGGCAGCATCGTGGTCGCCAAGGTGCTGACCCAGGGCAACTCCAACGGTGCCACCAAGCTCTCGATCACCTACTACCGCAACGACGGCTGACCGGCGGGACCGGGCCGGCGGCAGGCCGGCCCGGTCTATCCTGACCTGGTCGAAAATCCCACCGGACCGGAGCGCACCGTGTACTTCACCGACCGTGGCATCGAGGAGCTGGCAAGCCGGCGTGGCGACGAGGAGGTCACCTTCGAGTGGCTGGCCGAGCGCCTGCGCGAGTTCGTGGACCTCAACCCCGACTTCGAGATCCCGGTCGAGCGGCTGGCCACCTGGCTGGCCCGGCTCGACGACGAGGACGACGAGTAGGCGCCACCGCACCGGCCACGGCCGGACGAGAGGCCCGGGAGGCGATCGCCTCCCGGGCCTCTCGCGTGCCGCGGGGCGCCGGGCCCGCGGCACGGGCCCTCCCGGGGGCTCCCCGATCGGTTCCCGGCCCCGGCCCCGAGCTCCCCCTGAGCCGCCCCCGACCGCTCCCCCGACCCCGTCCCTGAGCCCACCCCGGCTTCCCCGAGGCGTGCTTGACTTCCCCTGCACGCGATATATCGTGTTCAACAAGGGAACGCGATACATCGCGAATCGCAACGGGAGGCGGCACACCATGAGCCAGTGGACGGTCAGCGAACCTGACAGGATCACCATCGACGAGCCGGTCGGCACCCTGCACGTGCGGATCATCGACGGCGCCGTGAACGTCGTCGCCGCCGAGGGCCCCGCCCGGCTGGAGGTCACCGAGCTGGAGGGCGAGCCGCTGCACGTCACCCTGGAGAACGGGGTGCTCACGGTGACCTACAAGAACCTCAACTGGGGCGAGCTCGGCGAGGCCGTGAAGTCCGTCCAGTCCGTCAAGGAGCTCTTCAGCTCACTGCGGAAGAAGCGCCGGGCCGTGGTCTCGCTGGCCGTCCCGGCCGGCTCCGAGGTGAAGATCGGCACCGTCTCGGCGGACAGCACCGTCTCCGGTGTGGCCGGCCACGTCGCCGTGCACGGCGCCAGCGGCGCCACCACCCTGGTCGGCCTCTCCGGCCGCACCGAGGCCAACTCGGTCTCCGGTGACGTCGACGCCCAGTCCGTCTCCGGCGAGCTCAAGGTGAAGACCGTCTCCGGCGGGATCACCGTGGTGGCCGGCACCGCCGACCGCCTCTCCGCCAACTCGGTCAGCGGCGCCGTCACCCTCGACCTGGACGTGGAGACCCCGTCCGACATCAAGGTCAACACGGTCAGCGGCGCGGTCGGCGTCCGGCTGCCCTCGCTCGCCGACGCCAAGGTCGAGGCCGGCACCAACAGCGGCGACGTGTCCAGCACCTTCGAGCAGCTCAAGGTCAACGGCACCTGGGGGGCGAAGAAGCTCTCCGGCCAGCTCGGCGACGGCAAGGGCAGCCTGCAGGTGACCACCGTCTCCGGCGCCGTCACGGTGCTGCACCGCCCCGACACCGAGGACGAGGGCCCGGTCGTCGTCAAGGAGCTCCCGGCGGGCCCCGACCTCACCAAGGAGGCCTGAGATGACCCCCGTCTTCGGCCACGGCCGCCTGCGCCTGTACCTGCTCAAGCTGCTGGACGAGTCGCCCCGGCACGGCTACGAGGTGATCCGCCTGCTGGAGGAGCGCTTCGAGGGCCTGTACGCGCCCTCCGCCGGCACGGTGTACCCCCGGCTCTCGAAGCTGGAGCAGGAGGGCCTGGTCACCCACAGCACCGAGGGCGGCCGCAAGGTCTACCGGCTGACCGACGCCGGCCGGGCCGAGCTGGCGTCCCGCCAGGGCGAGATCGCCGAGCTGGAGGTCGAGATCCGGGACTCGGTGGCGCAGCTGGCCGGCGCGATCCGCGAGGACGTCCGGGACAGCGCCAAGGACCTGCGCGAGGAGCTGTGGGGCGCGGCCAAGCAGGCCCCCCGGGCCGAGCCGTCCGCCGGCGGGGACCCGTGGGCCGGCCCGTGGGGTGACAAGGAGAGCTGGCAGCGGGCCAAGGAGGAGTTCGCCCAGTTCAAGGCGCAGGCCAAGGAGCAGGCCAAGCGCGCCAAGGAGCAGGAGAAGGCCGCCAAGGCGAAGGCGAAGGCCGCCGAGGAGGAGGCCCGCCGGCTGCGCGAGCAGTCCCGGGCGGCCCGCACCGCCGCGCAGCAGGAGGCGCTGCGGATCAAGCGCCGGGTCGAGCAGCAGGTCCGCGAGCACGCCGCGCGCGGGGACTGGCCGACCGGCCTGGCCGAGGGCATCTCGGAGCTGACGAAGGGTCTGGCCGGGCTGGCGGACGCCGCCAGGTGGGGCCATCCGGCCGCCGACGCCCCGGCGGGCGGCCCGGCGGCGGGCGAGGAGATCCGGGTCACCCGGATCGACCTCGACAAGGAGGACGCCGACGGCGGGTCCGCGACGGCTCCGGCCGACCTCCCCGGCTGGACGGCGACCGACCCCGCCGGCGATCCGGCCCGCGAGCTGGAGCGGCTGCTCGACCGGTTCCGCGACCAGGTCAGGGACGCCGCCCGGGACAGCGGTGTGACGGCGGCCCAGCTGGAGGGCTCCCGCGGCGCGCTGGCGGCCGCCGCCGAGCGGCTGCGGAGGCTGCTGGGCTGACCGCCCGCGGCACCGGGCCCGGCACTCCCCTCGGGGTGCCGGGCCCGCCGTCCTTCACGGCGTCAGGGCCGGGGAACGTCGGCGCATCGGCGCTTCACGGCGTCAGGACGATCTTGCCGAAGACGTCGCCCTTGGCGAGCCGGGCGAAGCCCTCCCGGGCGTCGGCCAGCGGCAGCACCGAGTCGATCACGGGCCGGACGCCGGAGTTGGCGCAGAGCGCCAGCAGCCCGGCCAGTTCCTCCTTGCTGCCCATGGTGGAGCCGACCACCTTGAGCTCCAGGAAGAAGATCCGGTTGAGCTCGGCGGCCTTGGGGCTGGCCCCCGAGGTGGCCCCCGAGATGACGATCGTCCCGCCGGGGCGCAGCGACTTGACGGAGTGCGACCAGGTGGCGGCGCCGACCGTCTCCATCACGGCGTCCACCCGCTCGGGCAGCCTGGCCCCGCTCTCGAACGCCGCGTCGGCTCCCAGTTCGACCGCCCGGGCGCGCTTGGCCTCGTCCCGGCCGGTGACCCAGACCCGCAGCCCGGCGGCCTTGCCGAGCACCACCAGGGCGGTCGAGACGCCGCCGCCGGCACCCTGCACCAGCACGGTGTCGCCGGGGCGCACCCCCGCGTTGGTGAAGAGCATCCGGTACGCCGTCAGCCAGGCGGTGGGCAGGCAGGCCGCCTCGGCGAAGGAGAGTTCGGCGGGCTTGGGCAGCAGGTTCCAGGTGGGAACGGCCACCTTCTGCGCGAAGGTGCCCTGGTAGCGCTCGGTCAGGATGGAGCGGGGTTCGGCCGGTCCGACGCCGTGGCCGCTCTGGCCGATCACGGAGTGGATGACCACCTCGTTGCCGTCCTCGTCGACACCGGCGGCGTCGCAGCCGAGGATCATCGGCAGCCGCTCGGCGGGCAGGCCGACCCCGCGCAGCGACCAGAGGTCGTGGTGGTTGAGGGTGGCGGCACGGACCGTCACCACGCTCCAGCCGGGCCGGGCCTGCGGCTCGGGGAGTTCGCCGACCTCCAGTCCGCTCAGCGGGTCGTCGGCATCGATACGTGCGGCGTAGGCAGCGAACATGCCACGGACGATAGCGCCGGACGGCCGAGGCCCGGAACCACGCGACGGTGTGACCTCCACCGCGTGTCCCGGGCCCTCGAAAGCTGCTACCGGCGCTGCCGGCCGTCGGCCGGACCTGCCAGGACGCGGCCTAGCGGCGGGCGACGCCCTCGCGCCGGGCGGCCTCGGCCACCGCCTTGGTGACGGCCGGGGCGACCCGCTCGTCGAACGGCGACGGGATGACCTTCTGCGCCGTCAGCTCGTCGGCGACCACGCCGGCCAGCGCCTGGGCGGCGGCCAGCTTCATGCCCTCGGTGATCCGGGTGGCCCGCACCTGGAGCGCGCCGGCGAAGATGCCGGGGAAGGCCAGCACGTTGTTGATCTGGTTCGGGAAGTCGCTGCGGCCGGTGGCGACCACGGCGGCGTACTTGTGCGCGACCTCCGGGTGGATCTCCGGGGTGGGGTTGGCCATCGCGAAGATGAAGCAGCCCTTCGCCATGGTGGCGACGGCCTCCTCCGGCACGGTGCCGCCGGAGACGCCGATGAAGACGTCCGCGCCGTTCAGGGCGTCGGCGAGGGAGCCCTTGAGGCCGGCCTTGTTGGTGACGGCGGCGATCTCGGCCTTGACGTCGGTCAGGTCGCCCCGGCCGTCGTACACCACGCCGCGGCGGTCGCAGACGGAGACGTCGCCGATGCCGGCGGCCACCAGCATCTTGGCGATGGCGATGCCGGCCGCGCCGGCGCCGGAGATGACGGCCCGCAGCTCGCCGATCTCGCGGCCGGTCACCTTGGCGGCGTTCCACAGGGCGGCGGTGGAGACGATCGCGGTGCCGTGCTGGTCGTCGTGGAAGATCGGGATGTCCAGGGCGTCCTGGAGCCGGCGCTCGATCTCGAAGCAGCGGGGTGCCGAGATGTCCTCCAGGTTGACGCCGCCGAAGGAGGGCGCCATCCGGACCACGGTCTCGACGATCTCGTCCACGTCGGTGCAGGCCAGCGCGATCGGCACGGCGTCGACGCCGCCGAACTGCTTGAACAGGATCGCCTTGCCCTCCATCACGGGGAGCGAGGCCTCGGGACCGATGTCGCCGAGCCCGAGCACCGCGGTGCCGTCGGTGACGACCGCGACCACGTTGGACTTCCAGGTGTAGTCGTTGACCAGCTCGGGCTGCTCCGCGATGGCGGTGCAGACCCGGGCGACACCCGGGGTGTAGGCGAGGGACAGATCGTCCGCGTCGCGCACCGGCACCGTTGCCCGGACCTCCATCTTGCCGCCGCGGTGGAGCGCGAAAACGGCGTCGACGGGGTCGACGGTGTCCTGGGTGTTGGGGTGGATGATCTCCGCTGCCACGATGACCTCTTCGTCATTGATCAGCGAGAGCGCGGTCCGACGGGCGGTCGACCCCGTCCAGGGAAACTGGAAACCGGGTACGCCGAAGCGGACCCGGATCGGGGTCGGGGCGCTGCCGTCGGGCGGCGCCCTCGGGGTGAGGGTTTTTGGGTCTGGTTGTCTGCGCTGTGCTTCCGGGCCGAGCGTAGGTCGGACGAAGGCATCGCACCTATGCCTTTTTGTCCTCGTCACGTGCTCTTCATCCCATTGCCGGTCACTTGACAGGCCAGGTTTCGGAAGTACCCGGCCCGGCGGCGGCAAGGAGGAAGGAACACGCACACCCGTGGGAGTGAACGCAGACACGGAGGGGAGCCGGTGTTCGGGATACGGAGCCGGCGTTCCCGGCTTCCGTTCCTTCGCACCCCGGGCCTGTCGCGGCCCGGCGGCCTGTGTTCGGGGTCGGGGGTCACCCGATAGCAGATTCTGACACACCCGCCGCCCGGCGCATCAGGGCGGGATGGGAGGATCCCCCTTTCTGGTCACTTCCGCGCCCTCGCGGACGCCGGTCGCACCACCTCGCCCCCCAGAGGAGCACCACCTTGCACCACCTCCCTTGCCTGCTCCCCGGCCGCCGGGCCCTGCCGGCCGCCGCCGCCCTCACCACCGCCTCCGCCCTGCTGCTCACCGGTTGCGGCGGCCAGGAGGCCTCGAAGGACCCCGCCGACGTGGTCAAGGCGGCCGTCCCCAAGGCGCAGCGCACCGCCGGGGTGCTGCGGATCGGCTCCGACCTGAACTACGCGCCGGTGGAGTTCCGCGGCGCGGACGGCAAGCCGGACGGCCTCGACCCCGACCTGGCCAACGCCCTGGGGAAGGCCCTCGGCCTGCGGGTCGAGATCGTCGACACGCCGTTCGACAAGCTGATACCGGGCCTCAACGGCAGGCAGTTCGACGTGGCGATGTCCGCGATCAGCGACACGCCCCAGCGCCGTGACGCGCTCGGCGAGGACGGCAAGCCGACCGGTCAGCCGGGCGTGGACTTCGTGGACTACTTCATCGCCGGCACCTCGATCATCGTGCAGAAGGGCAACCCGAAGGGGATCCGGACGCTGGACGACATCTGCGGCCGCACGGTCGCGCTGCAGCGGGGCACCACCCAGGACGAGATCATCGGCCGCCAGGTCGCCGCCTGCAGCCGGCAGGGCAAGCCGCTGCAGGTCCACCGCTTCGACAGCGACAGCCAGGCCCTCGCCGAGGTGGCGGCCGGCACGGCGGTGGCCGGTTTCAACGACTTCCCGGTGGCGGCGTACGCGGCCAAGACCACCGACGACGGGAACCGCTTCGAGGTGACGGGCTCGCAGTCGCAGTCCAGCCCGTACGGGATCGCGGTGAACAAGAGCGACACGGCCCTGCGCGACGCGGTGGCGAAGGGGCTGGACCAGCTGATCCGCAGCGGCGAGTACGACAAGATCCTCGCGAAGTGGAACGTCAGCGCGGGCGCCGCCCAGGCGGCGGCGATCAACGGGGGGCTGTGACCCGGGGTCACGCGGGGTGACGAAGGGCGTCGGCGATCCGGCCGCGCGGGGGGCTGTGCAGCGGGCGCGGGCGGGTCGCCGGGCCGGGCGCGAACAGATCTGCATACTTATACACAGGGTGACAGGGACGCGGTATTCGTCCGAATAGCGGACACCAAGACCCCTCGTTATCCGATTTTGATCTGGATGAGGGCATTCTGGCGGTCATCTGATGACAGGATTCCCATCAACTCGGATCGAGCCGGCCACTGGTCGAGGCGGTTCGGTCGACGTCCACCTCGGCGGAGGGTGGCGGATCAGTACCCGGCACCACCTGCAGACCTTGAGCACCACCGGCTCGGCCCGTACGACGAGCGCAGCCCGTACAGCGCAGTACGGACAGCCGGCCCACGGTGTGCCGTACCCCCGACGGCGCACTCCGCCCGACCTCTCCATCAGGAGGAGACCCCCCTCATGACCGCTCGTACCCCGCGCACCCGCCTTCTCGCGGCCTGCGCCGTCCTCGCCTCCGCCACGCTCGCCCTGACCGCCTGCGGCAGCAGCGGCGACTCCACCTCGGGCTCCGGCTCCACCGGTGCGAGCGCGGGCGCCACGGTCAAGGCCGTCACGGCCGACCCCGCCCTGGCGGCACTCGTCCCGGCCGACATCAAGTCGGGCGGCAAGCTGGTCGTCGGTTCCGACGCCTCCTACGCCCCGAACGAGTTCCAGGACGACAAGGGCACCATCGTCGGCATGGACGTCGACCTGGCCAACGCCATCGCCGCGAAGCTCGGCCTCAAGGCCGAGGTCCAGAACGCCGGCTTCACCGCGATCATCCCGGGCATCGGCGCGAACAAGTACCAGCTCGGCATGAGCTCCTTCACGGACACCAAGGAGCGCGAGCAGACCGTCGACATGGTCACCTACTTCACCGCGGGCACCGCCTCCGCGGTCAAGAAGGGCAACCCGGACAAGATCTCCGCCGACGACCTCTGCGGCAAGAAGATCGCCGTCCAGACCGGCACCACCCAGGCCGACGCGATCGTCGACGTCATCAACCCGGCGTGCGTGAAGGCCGGCAAGCCGACCGTCCCGAACGACGGCGACAAGTTCGACCTGCAGACGGACGTCACCAACGCCGTGGTCTCCGGCCGCGACCAGGTCATGATGGCGGACTCCCCGGTCATCGACTACGCCCTCAAGCAGACCGGCGGCCAGCTGGAGAAGCTCGGTGCCACCACCGACTCCGCGCCGTACGGCATCGCGCTCGCCAAGGGCTCCGCGCTGACCCCGGCCGTCCAGAAGGCCGTCCAGGCGCTGATGGACGACGGCACGTACAAGGAGATCCTGCAGAAGTGGGGTGTCGACGCCGGTGCGATCGACAAGGCTCAGCTCAACGGCGCCACCAGCTGACCCTCGCCGTCCTCGTTCCACGCGACCCCCCCTCTGAGGCCACAAAGTGAACTCTCTCCACAAGGGGCCGGCTGCCCCGGGACGGCCTGATGTCATCAAGGCCGTCCCGGTCCGCCACCCCGGACGCTGGGTCGGAGCCGCAGTCATCCTGCTGCTCACGGCCATGCTGATCCACGCCGTCGTGACCGTCCCCGCCTTCAAGTGGGATCTCGTCGGGCACTACCTCTTCGACGACCGCATCCTGCACGGCCTGGTGGTCACGCTGGAGCTGACCGCGCTCGCCATGATCATGGGCGTGATCGGCGGCATCCTGCTCGCGGTGATGCGGCTCTCGCCGAACCCGCTGCTCTCCGGCACGGCCTGGGTCTACATCTGGGTGTTCCGCGGGACACCCGTGCTGGTCCAGCTGGTGTTCTGGAACTTCCTCGGCGTGCTCTGGGCCAAGCTCTCGATCGGCATCCCGTTCGGCCCGGCCTTCTGGTCGGAGCAGACCAACGTCCTGATCCCGACCTTCGTCGCCGCGCTGCTGGGCCTCGGCCTGAACGAGGCCGCGTACATGGCGGAGATCGTCCGCGGCGGCATCCAGTCGGTGGACGAGGGGCAGCTGGAGGCGTCCCAGGCGCTGGGAATGAACCGGTTCGACGCGATGCGCCGGATCATCCTGCCGCAGGCCATGCGAGTGATCATCCCGCCGACCGGCAACGAGACCATCTCGATGCTGAAGACCACCTCCCTGGTCAGCGTCATCGCCCTGGAGGAGCTCTTCCGGGCCGGTCAGAACATCTACTCGCGCAACTTCCAGAGCATCCCGCTGCTGATCGTGGTCAGCCTCTGGTACCTGTTCCTCACCTCGATCCTCACCGTGGGCCAGTACTACATCGAGCGGCACTACGCCCGCGGCTCCAACCGCTCGCTGCCGCCGACCCCGCTGCAGCGCTTGAGCGGCCTGTTCAAGGGCATCAAGTCCACACCGGCACCGAAGCCCGCCGACGCGGCACCCCACGGCGGCGGCGGCGAAGGAGGCGGTCTGTGATGGCCGATCTGACGAAGACCCCCGCCGAGGGCGGTCCGGCCGGCCCGATGGTCAGGGCCGAGTCCGTGCACAAGTCCTACGGCCTGGTCGAGGTGCTCAAGGGCATCGACCTGGAGGTCAAGCAGGGCGAGGTGTTCTGCCTGGTCGGCCCGTCCGGCTCGGGCAAGTCGACCTTCCTGCGGTGCATCAACCACCTGGAGAAGGTCAACGGCGGTCGCCTCTGGGTGGACGGCGAGCTGGTGGGCTACCGCCAGAAGGGCGACAAGCTCTACGAGCTCAAGGACCGCGAGGTCGCCATGAAGCGCCGGGACATCGGCATGGTCTTCCAGCGCTTCAACCTCTTCCCGCACATGACCGCGATCGAGAACGTCATCGAGGCGCCGGTCCAGGTCAAGGGCGAGAGCAAGGGCGACGCCCGGGAGCGGGCGATGGCCCTGCTGGAGCGGGTCGGACTGGCCGACAAGGCCAAGAACTACCCGTCCCAGCTCTCCGGCGGACAGCAGCAGCGGGTGGCGATCGCCCGCGCGCTGGCGATGAAGCCGAAGCTGATGCTCTTCGACGAGCCCACCTCCGCGCTCGACCCCGAGCTGGTCGGCGACGTCCTGGACGTCATGCGCGGCCTGGCCGAGGAGGGCATGACGATGATCGTCGTGACCCACGAGATGGGCTTCGCCCGCGAGGTCGGCGACGCGCTGGTGTTCATGGACGGCGGCGTGGTCGTCGAGTCCGGCAACCCGCGCGAGGTGCTCACCAACCCGCAGCACGAGCGGACCAGGGCGTTCCTCTCCAAGGTGCTCTGACCCCCGCGCCGGAGCAGCGCCTCCGGTCCGGGCGGGTCCGGCGCCCGGCAGGTCCCATCCTGCCGGGCGCCGCCGCGTTTCCCCCCAAAAGTAATAGGCTGGAGCCAGCTCACCCGTTACCGGCCCTGGAAGGACCACCGTGGAGCTCGCCTCGTACGCCGACTTCGCCGTCCGGCTCGTCAACAGCGAGCAGCCCTGGCGCGGCACCGACCAGCTGACGTCGGTGGACGCCGTACGGAGCCTGTTCGGCAGCCCGTCCCGGGCCGCCTCGCTCGCCGACGAGTCCGACCTGCCCCGGCTGCGGGCCGCCCGGACCAGGCTGCGCGGGGTCTTCGAGGCCGCCGCCGAGGGCGACGAGGTACGCGGCGTCGACCTGCTGAACAGCCTGATGATCGAGTACCCGGTCAGCCCGCTGGTCTCCGGTCACGACTACCTCGACGAGAACGGCCGCCCGCGCTGGCACCTGCACCTCGCCGACAACGCGCCCACCGCCGCCGCCAACTACACCGCGGTGGCCTGCATGGGCCTGGCCATCCACCTGACCGAGCTCGGCGCCGACCGGCTCGGCATCTGCCAGGCCGCCCCCTGCCGCAACGCCTACCTGGACACCTCGACCAACCGCTCGCGCCGCTACTGCTCCGACCGCTGCGCCACCCGCGCCAATGTCGCCGCGTACCGGGCCCGCAAGCGCCAGGAGGCCCTGGAGGCTACGGCCGCCCAGGCCTGAGCCGGCCGGGCCGGAGCGCCGGGGCGGGCGCGACGGTCACGGTTCCGGGCTGAGCCAGACCCCCAGCCGCCGGGCCAGCCCCGGCACCCGGGCCAGCGGCCCTGCCAGCAGCGCCCGCTCCAGCCACCGCGACGGCGCCAGCCAGGCCGGTCCGGGACGCACCCTCAGCAGCACCCGGCCGAGCACCAACTCGTCCGGCACCGCGCCGAACTGACGGCTGTCGCTGTCCACCGGCCGGTTGTCCGAGAGCAGCCACCAGCCGCCCCCGCGCCGCCCGTCCGCGCGCTTCACCAGGCGCAGGTCCTGCTGCAGCGGGTGCCGGAACAGCACCACCGCGCCCGGCCTGATCCGCGCCCCGTACCGGACCACCACCAGGTCGCCGTCGTGCAGCGTCGGCACCATCGACGGCCCCGCGACGTCGACCACGCCGAACGGCAGCAGACCGCCGCCGGGCACACCGCCCGTCGGCTCCTCCATCGGGCCCACGCCTACCTCCTCCGGTTGACCGCGTCCAGTGTCCCGCACCGGACGTCGCCCGCCCGTGTCCGAAATCAACCGGTTCAGGCTCCGCCTTTGGCCCTAGGCCCCCGGGGCCACCGCGAAAGCCGCCGTCCGGCGGGGTAATCTCAGCCGCGGGAAGACGATCTAAGGAAGGACTCCCATGTTCTCTCGTCTGTTTGCACCTCGCGCCACCGCCCAGGCCCACTGCGACCTGCCCTGCGGCGTCTACGACCCGGCCCAGGCCCGGATCGAGGCCGAGTCCGTCAAGGCCACGCAGGAGAAGTACCAGGCCAACGAGGACTCGCACTTCCGCGCTCGCGCCATCATCATCAAGGAGCAGCGCGCCGAGGCCGTCAAGCACCACATCTCGGTGCTCTGGAGCGACTACTTCAAGGCCCCGCACTTCGAGAAGTACCCGCAGCTGCACCAGCTCATCAACGACACCCTGAAGGCCGCCTCGGCCACCAAGGCGTCGACGGACCCGGCCACCGGCCAGGCCCTGCTCGACCTCATCGCCGAGGTCGACAAGATCTTCTGGGAGACCAAGCAGGCCTGACGCCTGATCGGACCCCGCGCCACGACGCCCCCCGCTCGCCCGACGAGCGGGGGGCGTCGCGCTGCCCGTCGCCGGATGCCCGTGGCCGGGCGGCGCCGGTGCGGCGGGCCGGACCTGAGCCGGACACACATGACGTCCGGTCAGTCTCCCCGCCGCGGCGCCGCCCTGCCGTCCGGCGGCATGCGGGTGGCCCGCTCCCCCGGCCCACTCCCCCGGCCCACTCCCCCGGCCCGCTCGGGGGCCGGCGCCCCTCCGGCCCGGGGCGGCGGCCCCCGAGCGGGAGGCGCCCGCTCCGGCGGCCGGCGGGCCCGGTCCGGCCCGCCGGAGGCCTCGCCGACCCGACTCGGGGCGGGCCCGACGTGTCGCGGGAGGGACGTGTCGCGGGCCCGAGGCCGTCGGCCCGCACGGCCCGCCGGGTCCTCGGCCGGGCGCCCCGTCCGTGCACGGTGGGGCCCGGTCGAAGGCCCGGGCGTAGGCTCGTTGGTATCACCGGATTCAACCGGAGGAGGGACATCATGGGCACCACGGCGGCACCGACCGCCTTCGACACCGGAGCGCTCCGCGAGGGCATCGAGCACCGGGACGCGGACACGCTGCTCGCGCTGTACGCGGACGACGCCGAGCTCCGCATGGTCGACCACAAGACCCAGCCGAGCCACCCCCTGGTCATGCACGGCCGCTCGGAGATCAGTGCGATGCTGGCCGACGTCTACGGCCGGGAGATGACCCACAAGCTGGAGCAGGTCGTGGTCCAGGGCGACCACGTGGCCTTCATGGAGTCCTGCCTGTACCCGGACGGGGTCAGGGTGCTCTGCACCTCGGTCGCCGACCTCAGGGACGGCCGGATCGTCGACCAGACGTCCATCCAGGCCTGGGACGAGCAGGAGTGAGCCGCCCGCCGGCCCCGCCGGATCGGCACATCCCGCCCGGCCGGCACTTTGAGTACCCTCGACAACATGATCCGTACCGCCGCCATAACCGATGTCCCGGTCATCCACGCCATGATCCGCGAGCTCGCGGACTACGAGAAGGCGCTGCACGAGGCGCAGGCGACCGAGGAGCAACTGCGTGAGGCGCTGTTCGGCGCGAACCCGGCACTGTTCGGCCTGATCGCCGAGGACGACAGCACCGGCGAGCCGGTCGGCTTCGCCCTGTGGTTCCTCAACTTCTCCACCTGGCGCGGCACCCACGGCATCTACCTGGAGGACCTGTACGTCAGCCCGGCCTCCCGGGGCGGCGGCCACGGCAAGGCCCTGCTGCTGGAGCTGGCCCGGATCGCGGTGGAGCGCGGCTACTCGCGGGTGGAGTGGTCGGTGCTCGACTGGAACGAGCCGTCGATCAACTTCTACAAGTCGCTCGGCGCGGTGCCGATGGACGGCTGGACCGTCTACCGGCTGACCGACGAGGCCCTGGCGGAGGCCGGCCGCCGCTGACCGGCCGCCGCCGGTCCGCCCGAAAGCCGGTGGCGCCGACCCCTGCCACCCTGCGTCGCGAGGGCTTACCATGAGTGACCCTTGGTTCCGGAGTCGCTCGTTCCCGTGACGACGGTCAAGGATCGCGACATCCGCCCACTGATCGCGGTAACGTCTCGGGCGGATGCGCGGCGTCCGGCCACCCCTACCGGGGTATGAACCGGTACGTACCGCACCACCCCTCTGGACAGTTGGGGCGAAGCAGTTGAGCCAAGCAACAGACAGTGCCGCGGCCTCGGGGCCGGAAGCACAGCGCGTCACCCAGGAGGTGAGGGTGTCCCAGATCGACGGCGAGCCCGGAGTGAAGGACTTCGTGGAAGTCCGGCTGCCCGCGGCGGGGGCCTACCTCTCGGTGCTGCGAACAGCAACGGCGGGCCTCGCGGCCCGGCTGGACTTCACCCTGGACGAGATCGAGGATCTCCGGATCGCGGTGGACGAGGCCTGCGCCATCCTGCTCCAGCAGGCGGTGCCGGGTTCGGTCCTCTCCTGCGAGTTCCGGCTGGTCGGCGACTCGCTCAGGGTCACCGTCTCGGCGCCGACCACCGACGGCCGGGCCCCCGAGCGGGACACCTTCGCCTGGACGGTGCTCTCCGCACTGGCCGGCGAGGTGGACTCCTCGGTCGCCGACGACAGGACAGTGTCGATCAGCCTGCACAAGAAGCGCGGTGGATCCCCGGCCCAGCCGTAGCGGCGCCGCGCGCGAGCGCGGCGCACGACGCACCACCGAGCAAGGGCCGTACGCCCGGCGCCGCACCCGGGCCGCGCGTACGGCTCCCGGTACCGCCCATCGCGGTACGACCAACGAGATGACTCCGGGGCCGCGACCGCGGCTCCGGCGCTCCCGGAACGGAACGGGGGAATGGCCGTGAGTGATCTGGACCGTACGGGTACCGACCGGCGAACGGCCGGCTCCGCCGAAGCGGCTGCCGACGCCGTCGCGCAGGCCCGCGCCCTCGCGACGGCCGGACGGGCCGTACCGCCCCAGGCGAGCGTTCCCGGCCTCGCCGCCCACGACGACGCGCACCCGAAGGACGCCCACCGGATGAGCCAGCCGACCGAGCCGACGTCCGATCCGTCGACGCCGCCGCCGTCGACCGAGCCCGCGGCCGAGCCGTCGGCCGAAACGGCGGCCGCGCTGCCGGACGAGGACACCACGGACGTCCCGGACGCCGAGGCGGCCGAGGCGGCCGGCACCGCGGTGCGCGCCGCCGTGCCGGCGCAGCCCACCCCGCACCGGTCCGGGGCCCCGGACCGGGAGGCCGCCCGGGCGCTGTTCGTGCGGCTCTCCGCCCTGCCCGAGGGCTCGGCCGAGCGGGTGGAACTGCGCAACCAGCTGGTCCGGATGCACATCCCGCTGGTGGAGCACCTGGCCCGGCGCTTCCGCAACCGCGGCGAGCCGCTGGACGACCTCACCCAGGTCGCCACCATCGGCCTGATCAAGTCGGTGGACCGCTTCGACCACGAGCGCGGGGTGGAGTTCTCCACCTACGCGACGCCGACCATCGTGGGCGAGATCAAGCGGCACTTCCGCGACAAGGGCTGGGCCGTCCGGGTCCCGCGCCGGCTGCAGGAGCTGCGGCTGTCGCTGACCACGGCGACCAGCGAGCTCTCCCAGCGGCACGGACGCTCCCCCACGGTGCACGAGCTGGCGGAGCACCTGGGGATCTCCGAGGAGGACGTGCTGGAGGGCCTGGAGTCCGCCAACGCGTACAGCACGCTCTCGCTGGACGTCCCGGACAGCGACGACGAGTCGCCGGCCGTGGCGGACACCCTGGGGACGACCGACGAGGCGCTGGAGGGCGTCGAGTACCGGGAGTCGCTCAAGCCGCTGCTGGCCCAACTCCCGCCCCGCGAGCAGAAGATCCTCGTCCTGCGGTTCTTCAGGAACATGACGCAGTCGCAGATCGCCACCGAGGTCGGCATCTCCCAGATGCACGTCTCCCGGCTGCTCGCCCGGACCCTGGCGCAACTGCGGGAGAAGCTCCTCGTCGAGGAGTAGCGCCCCGCGGACGCCGAACGCCGGCACACCCTCGGGTGTGCCGGCGTTCGGCGTCTCCCGCCCCGCTGCCGGCCCTCGCCGGGCCGCTCAGGCCTCGCGCGGCGGGTACAGCACGGCGGTCACCGTCGGGTTCAGCAGCGCGCCGATGCCGACGATCCCGAACAGCGCCACGAGCACCGCCAGCACCGCCATCACGCCGCCGCTCTGCCACATGTAGTAGGCCACCGGCAGGCAGATCGAACTGGTCAGCACCGCCGGGCTCCGGCCCCAGCTGCGGAGCTTCAGCAGACCGCGGGCGGCGAGCAGCGGCATCGCGCCGAGCAGCAGGATGACGAAGCCGCCGAACACGCTCAGCCCCCGGTCGATCGGGTCCCCGACCAGCGCGGCGATCATGTCGTAGCCGCCCCAGACGACCAGGGCCGCGCCCTGGAGCGCGGCGATCGCCGCGCCGACGATCAGCGAGGTGGGGCGGGTGGCGGTGGCGGGCGTCCGGCCGGCGGTTTCTGCGGTCACTCAAGCAGGGTAGCCGCCGCCCTCCGGGTACCGACCCGTAGGCTGGGCCCATGCGCGCTCTCCTGGTCGTGAATCCGAAGGCGACCACCACCAGTGCCCGCACCAGGGACGTCCTCACCCATGCGCTGCGCAGCGACCTCAAGCTGGAGGTCGCCCACACCCAGTACCGCGGGCACGCCCGCGACCTGGCCCGGCAGGCGGCGGACGACGGCGCGGTGGACCTCGTGGTGGCCCTGGGCGGCGACGGCACGGTCAACGAGGTGGTGAACGGCCTCCTGGCGCACGGCCCCGGCGAGCGGGTGCCGCGGCTCGCGGTGGTTCCCGGCGGCAGCACCAACGTGTTCGCCCGCGCGCTCGGGCTGCCCAACCACCCGGTGGAGGCCACCGGGGTGCTGCTGGACGCCCTGGACCAGCGCCGGGAGCGCCCGGTCGGTCTGGGCAAGGCGATGACCGAGGGCCTGCCGGACCGCTGGTTCACCTTCACCGCGGGCCTGGGCTTCGACGCCGGCGTGGTGGGCCGGGTGGAGGAGCAGCGCAGGGCGGGGCGCAAGTCCACCCACGCGCTCTACGTCGGGCAGGCACTGCGGCACTACGTCACCGAGCGTGAACACCGCCGGGCGGGCCAGGTGACCCTTGAGATTCCGGGCCGGGCGCCGACCCCGGGCCTGGTGCTGACCATAGTCAGCAACACCTCGCCGTGGACCTTCCTCGGGAATCGTCCGGTGTATCCCTCCCCGCTCGCTTCCTTCGACACGGACTTGGACGTTTTCGGCATCACCCGGATGACGGCGTTCGGAACCGCTCGAACGGTCCGTCAGATCCTGCGGTCACACACGCCTTCGAAGGACGACGCGCAGGCGGCGGGGCCGCTGGGCAAACACGCCATCTCCTATCACGACGTCCGGCACTTCACCTTGGTTTCACAGGAACCGGCCCCGTTTCAGGTCGACGGGGACCACCTTGGAGACAGGAGTCGCGTCAGTTTCACAGGCGTTCGGCGGGCACTGCGTGTGATTGTGTGACCAGAAGAGGGTTTCGCCCTTCTTCTCGAACGCACAAGCCCCCTTCACTCCATAGAAGTACGGGCTGTGAGCTAGGCGACACCGAAGAATCAAAAATTCCTGCTCGAAGGGGGTTGTATCCGGGCCCGAGGTTTGCGAACCTCTACATGGCGATCGGGACGCATCGCAGCGGCAACAACGTCAGAGCCTGACGGACGTGGCCGGGGCGCTTCCCCTGAATCACCCGAACCCCACCCCAGCACAGACCACCCGGGCCCGATGGGCCTTTGGTCCCTTTTGCTGTTGAGGGATTCGTGAAAGCGTTCACATTCACAAGCCCATCGATTGCGCCGGCCGGGCCACCGCCTGCCGGCAGGAGGAGTTGGACGACCATGGACTGGCGCCACCGCGCTGTCTGCCGCGAAGAGGACCCGGAGCTTTTCTTCCCGATCGGGAACACCGGTCCTGCTCTGCTGCAGATCGAGGAAGCCAAGGCCGTGTGCCGCCGCTGTCCCGTAATGGAGCAGTGCCTGCAGTGGGCTCTTGAGACCGGCCAGGACGCCGGCGTCTGGGGCGGTATGAGCGAGGACGAGCGTCGCGCGATGAAGCGCCGCGCTGCCCGCAACCGCGCCCGCACCGCCTGATCGAAGCACCAACAGCCGTCGGGTCACCCGGCGGCCGCACGACCCGATCAACCCATGATCAAGGGCTTCCCTGCCTCTTCTGGCGAAGCCTTCCGCATGAGGGGCCGCACTCCGGTGAGGTTCCGCGACGCCGAGCGGCCCAGGTACTTGATACTGCTCACTGAGAGCAATATTGTGGGCCTAGGGCGCTCACCGTGCGCAACGCGTCGGTGAACGTCGCATCACCCAGAGCCCCCGTTCCGGCCGACTCCCCCCGACGGCCGGAACGGGTTGAGAGGCCCTGTCGACCCACCCCCCCCCGGTCGACAGGGCCTCGTTTTTGTCTCTGCGATGCCCCGCCCAGGCGCCCACCGGCCACGAGGGGCGCCCGCGGCAGTTGCGCGCGCCCCCAACTTCCCTGCCCCGGACCGCCGTTCACCCCCCCCCGGGGGAGAAGTCGCGGCCGGCCGGTCAGCGGACCGGGATCTCCAGCACCACCTTCGTGCCGCCGTCCGGCGCCGCCACCATGTCGAAGGTGCCGCCCAGCTCGCCGGTCGCCAGCGTCCGGACGATCTGCAGGCCCAGGTTGCCCGCCTGCTGCGGGTCGAACCCCTCGGGCATCCCCCGACCGTCGTCCTGCACCGTGATCAGCAGGTACTCCTCCGGCTTCGCCCCGCCGTTCCAGCTGTCCGACCAGCCCATCCCGGTGGCCGGCGCCCGCCCGCGCAGGGCGCTCACCTCCAGGTTCCCGGCGTCCTTGCCGCCGAAGGCGTGCTCCAGCGCGTTCTGCAGCAGCTCGGTCAGCACCATCGCCAGCGGCGTCGCCACCTCGGCGGACAGGATGCCGAAGCTGCCGCTGCGGCGGGTCGCGACCCGGCCGTCCTGGGACAGCTCCATGACCATCGCCAGCACCCGGTCGGCGATCTCGTCGAAGGCGACCTGCTCGTCCAGCGTCTGCGACAGCGTCTCGTGCACGATCGCGATCGAACCGACCCGGCGCACCGCCTCGTCCAGCGCGGCCCGCCCGGCGTCCGAGTCCATCCGGCGGGACTGCAGCCGCAGCAGCGCCGCGACCGTCTGCAGGTTGTTCTTCACCCGGTGGTGGATCTCCCGGATGGTGGCGTCCTTGGTCATCAGCTCGCGGTCGCGCCGGCGCAGCTCGGTGACGTCCCGGGCCAGCACCAGCGAGCCGGTGAGCACCCCCTTGGGCTTGAGCGGGATGGCCCGCAGGGTCACCACTCCCCCCTGCGCCTCCACCTCGGTCTGCCGGGGCGCCCACCCGCTGGCCAGCTTCACCAGCGCCTCGTGCACCGCGCCGCGCGAGGGCGGCGCCAGCTCGGCGGTGCTGCGACCCAGGTGACTGCCCACCAGGTCGGTGGTCAGTCCGAGCCGGTGGTACGCCGAGAGCGCGTTGGGGCTGGCGTAGGTGACGATGCCGTCCGCGTCCAGCCTGATCAGGCCGTCGCCGACCCGGGGCGCCGCGTCCATGTCGGTCTGCTCCACGCCCGGGTAGGGGAAGGAGCCGGCCGCGATCATCTGGGCAAGGTCCGAGGCGCTCTGCAGGTAGGTGAGCTCCAGCCGGCTGGGCGTGCGGACGGTCAGCAGGTTGGTGTTGCGGGCGATCACCCCCAGCACCTTGCCCTCGCGCCGGACGGGGATCGACTCGACCCGCACCGGCACCTCCTCGCGCCACTCCGGGTCGCCCTCGCGGACGATCCGGCCCTCGTCGAAGGCGGCGTCCAGCAGCGGGCGCCGGCCGCGCGGCACCAGGTGGCCGACCATGTCGTCCTGGTACGACGTCGGGCCGGTGTTGGGCCGCATCTGGGCCACCGAGACGTACCGGATGCCGTCCCAGGTGGGGATCCAGAGCACCAGGTCGGCGAAGGAGAGGTCGGAGAGCAGCTGCCACTCCGAGACCAGCATGTGGAGCCACTCCACATCGGCACCGGTCAGGGTGGTGTGGCGGCGGACGAGTTCATTCAGCGAGGGCACAGGGCCGAGCGTAGTCGCAGCGCGGCCGCCGGGCCCTGCCGGAGGCCCCCACCGGGTTGTCCAGACCAATTCGGGCCGGGCCCTGGACAAGCCAGATTGGTCTAGTCCACAATGAAGAAGCACCAAGGAGAGGCCCCCGCGCAAACTGCCCTGACCGCGCGCGGCCGCTCCTCGGTCGGACATCGCCGAGCGAGGACCCCGCACAGTTCTCGGTCGAAACCGGCGTCCGACGACAGCTCCGGGCTGCGGTGCCGCATGGGTTGAGGGTCCCGTGTCGGCGCCGTGGCCCGTAGTGCTTTTCCCCTCAGGTCGCCAGGCGTCCGACGACAGCTCCGGGCCGCGGTGCCATGGGCCCCACCTCGTCGCCGGCGGGCGA
The DNA here is from genome assembly GCF_030813695.1 of Kitasatospora herbaricolor. Classification (NCBI taxonomy): domain Bacteria; kingdom Bacillati; phylum Actinomycetota; class Actinomycetes; order Kitasatosporales; family Streptomycetaceae; genus Kitasatospora; species Kitasatospora herbaricolor. The sequence continues at coordinate 5,774,395 of NZ_JAUSVA010000002.1, read as the reverse complement.
GGAGGGAGGGTTGAGGGTCCCGTGTCGGCGCCGTGGCCCGTAGTGCTTTTCCCCTCAGGTCGCCAGGCGTCCGACGACAGCTCCGGGCCGCGGTGCCATGGGCCCCACCTCGTCGCCGGCGGGCGAGGAGGGAGGGTTGAGGGTCCCGTGTCGGCGCCGTGGCCCGTAGTGCTTTTCCCCTCAGGTCGCCAGGCGTCCGACGACAGCTCCGGGCCGCGGTGCCATGGGCCCCACCTCGTCGCCGGCGGGCGAGGAGGGAGGGTTGAGGGTCCCGTGTCGGCGCCGTGGCCCGTAGTGCTTCCCCGGCACCCGAGCAGCACCCCCGTCATGCCGAAGCGCCCGTCCACAGGCTGTGGACGGGCGCTTCGTCGTGCTGCCGGGCGTCAGTGGGTCTCGGTGACCTTCGCCAGGGCGCGCGGGGCGTCCGGGTCCTGCCCGCGGGCGATGGTGACCTCGTAGGCCAGCAGCTGCAGCGGCAGGATCTCCAGGATCGTCTGGACCTCCTCGGGCACGCCGGCCGGCAGCGCGAAGCCCGCGGAGGCGGCGTCGACCTGGTTCTGCTGGCCGATCACCACCAGGTCCGCACCCCGGCCGCGCAGGCGGTCCAGGACGGGTTGCAGGGCCTCCCCGCCCTTGCCGTCCGGCACGATCGCGATGACCGGGGAGACGTTGTCCACCATCGCCAGCGGGCCGTGCAGGAGGTCCGCCCCGGAGAACGGCGAGGCCGGGATGTAGGTGGTCTCCATCAGCTTGAGGGCCGCCTCGCGGGCCGTCGGGTAGCCGTAGCCCCGCGAGGTGATGACCAGGCGCTGGGCGAACCGGTAGCGCTCGGCCAGCGCCTTGATCTCGGCCTGCCGGGCCAGGATGCCGGCGGCCAGGCCCGGCAGCGCCTTGGCGGCCGAGCCGTCCCCGCCGCGCAGGCCCTCGACCAGCAGGTAGAGCGCGAGCAGCTCGGCGGTGTAGGTCTTGGTGGCCGGCAGCGCCTTCTCCGGGCCGGCCAGCACGTCGATGTGGAACTCGGAGACCTCGGCGAGCGGGGACGCGGCGTTGTTGGTCACGGCCAGCGTGATGGCGCCGGCCTCGCGGGCCGCCTTCGTGGAGGCGACCAGGTCGGGCGAGCCGCCGGACTGGCTGACGGTGACGACCAGGACGTCGGTGAGGTCCGGCTTGGCGCCGTAGGCGGTGGTGGTGGACATCGAGGTGAGGCCGGCGGGCTTGCCCAGCAGGATCTCGATCAGGTACTTCGCGTACAGCGCCGCGTTGTCGGACGTGCCGCGGGCGGTCAGCAGGACGAAGCGCGGGTTGCGGGACGCGATCTCGGCGGCGATCTCCCGGATCTTGGGGGCGCCCTCGTCGAGGATGCGTTGCAGGACGGCCGGCTGCTCGGCCATCTCCGCCGCCATGATCCGGCCGGGGACGGCTGAGAGGGTCTGCGGGTCGGACATCTGGATGCCTCCGATGAGATGGTTCAACCCCTGCGGGCGGCTGCCCGGCGGGGACCTCTACGGCGGCGAGTCCGCACACTCGCTGCGGTGATTGCGCTGCAATCCTACGGGGGCGCCCGCGGCGGGCGCAGCCGGGAGCGCCGTCCGGGGGCCCGGACGGCGCTCGCGCAGGGTCAGGCCGGGTTGTTGATCAACTGGTTGATCAAGGCGTCGGCCTCCTTGGTGGCCTGGTCCACCGACTTGCCCTTGAAGATCGAGTTCAGCATGTTGACCAGCACGTTCTGCTTCTCGATCGCGCCCCAGCCCGGCGCCAGCGGGGTGAACCAGGCGTCCGGCACGGCGTTGGCCGCGGCCGCCGTGGCGGGCTTGCTCTTCAGCGGCTCCAGCTGGCTCAGGTTGTTCGGCAGGATGTCCTTGTCCGCGAGGAACTGCTCGGACTTGGTGCTGGTGAACATCCGGATCCAGTCCGCGGCGAGGTCCCGGACGGGCGACTTGGCGGTGACCGCCAGGTCGGAGCCGCCGATGAAGGAGGGCAGCGGCTTGCCGCCCGGGCCGGGCATGGTGGCCACCTTGACCGCGTCCTTCAGGGTCGGGTCGCCGGTGACCGGGGCGACGGCGCTGCCAGCCTCCCAGCCGTTGCCGTAGAGCACGGCGGCACGCTTGCGGGCGAGGACGGTGGCCTGGCCGCTCTCGTTGACCGTCAGGTCGTTGTGGTTGTACTTCTGCACCAGGTCGACGAAGTGCTGGACGCCCTGCTGGGACTTGGGGTCGTTGAGCGTCCCGTGCCAGTTCCCGGCGCTGTCGAAGCGGGCGATGGCACCGCCGTAGGCGGCGACGTAGCTCATGGCCGCGTACCAGTAGGGGCCGGGCAGGTAGAGCGCGGAGTAGGTCTTGTCGGCCTTGTTCTTGTCCGCGACCTTGTCGAGCGCGGCGCGCAGGTCGTCCTCGTTCTGCGGGAGGTCCGCGGAGCCGGTGGCCTGCTGGAGCATCGCCGAGTTGTAGATGCCGACGCGGGCACCGGCGTAGTACGGGACGCAGAACAGCTTGTCCTGGTAGGTGCAGGTGTTGACCAGGCCGCGGATCCAGTTGTCGGCGTTGTCGAAGCTGGCCTTGTCGACCGGCGCGAGCGAGCCGTTGAGGATGTACTTCATCGTCTCGGTGTTGCCGAGCTCGACCACGTCGGGGGCGGCGCCCTGCTCCAGCGCGCCGTCCAGCTTGGCGACCTTCTGGGTCCACTCCTGGTAGGCCAGCTTCAGGGTGACCTTCGGGTACTTGGCGGCGAAGTCGTCGTTGACCCGCTGCACCAGCTCCGGCCAGCTGGTCTGTGCGTCGTTCATCAGCCAGACGGTGACGGTGCCCGTCATCTGCTTGGGGTCCGCCGCCTTGGTGGCCCCGTCCTGCGCGGGGCCGGCTCCGGAACCGCATCCCGCGACCGAGGCGGCGAGCGCCGCGATCCCGAACATCGCCATGAGCTGACGCTTCACGTCATCCTCCCGAGGGTGCAAAAAAATGTGCCCACCGACGGCGTGTTCGAGCCACCGGGATCACCGAGGTGGGCAGCGCGGAGCCTGGGAGGGTCAATACCACATCCGGCCAGGATTGGTTCAGACCAGATTCCTGGAGCTTGGCCTAGACCACTCCGGGTGTCAACGCTCAAATGGCCTACTGCAACGTGCCGTTGCAGACCTGTTGTGAGCCGTTGCCCTCCGTCGCCGCATCATCACCATAAGTAGAACTTAAGGCAGCCTTAAGGCCCACTTGAGGGAACACCGTCACACCGGGATGGGAGGAACGTCACAGAGCGCCGAAAACGGACCAGGGGCCGTCGGAGGAATCCTCCGACGGCCCCTGGCCTGAATGAGACGTTTCGTCAGCTCGCGGTCTGCGGCTGGCCGGTGAGCACCTCCACCGCGGCGAGTCCGCAGACCCGCGCGGCACCGTGGGTGGCGATGTGCAGCGCGCCGACCGGAGCGGCCTGCGGCACCCCCATCTCCACCACCAGCGCGTCCGGACGGGCCGTCACCAGCCGGTGCAGCGCCGCGGACATCCAGTCGTGCCGGTGGGTGTCACGGACCATCAGCACCAGCCGGCGGTCCTGGGCGCCCGCGAGCACCCTGGCGACCAGCGCGTCCAGCCGCTCCGGAGCCGCGTCCGCCGGGCCGAAGTTCTCCGCCCGGGTGCCGGGCAGGCGCGCGGCGAGCATGCCCGCCACGCCCCACGGGGTCTCGTCGCCGACCGCCACGTTCGCCTGCGGGGAGAACGAGGCGACGTACGGACGGTCCGTCACCGGGGCCACCGGGCGCCCGGGCGCCCGGACCACCCGCAGGGCCCGCCGGGCGGCCTGCAGGCCGATCGACAGGTCCGGCTCACGGCGCTCGCCCTGGGCCTCGATCCGGGCCCAGCTGCCGAGCCTGCGGACCCGGTCCGCGGCGTCGGCCAGGCGCTCCTCGGAGAGCCGGCCGGAGCGCACCGCCGCCACGATGGCGTCGTGCAGCTGCAGGACGGTCTCCTCGTCGGCGTGCTCGCCGCCGACGCAGATCGCGTCCGCGCCGGCCTCCAGGGCCAGCAGGGTGCCCTCGGAGGTGCCGTAGGTGTCCGCGATGGCACCCATCTCGATCGCGTCGGTGACGATCAGGCCGTCGTAGCCGAGGCCGCCGTCCTCCGGCCGGGCCCGCAGCAGGCCGCTGAGCACGGCCTTGCTCAGGGTGGCCGGCAGGCTCGGGTCGAGCACCGGGACCATGATGTGGGCCGTCATCACGGCCTTGGCACCGGCCGCGATCGCCGCCTTGAACGGGACGAGGTCGCGCGAACGCAGCAGGTCGACGTCCACGTCGACCACGGGCAGGCCGTGGTGCGAGTCGACGGCGGTGTCGCCGTGGCCGGGGAAGTGCTTGGCGCAGGCCGCCACACCCACCGACTGCAGGCCCTCGACCCAGGCGGCGGTGTGCCGCGCGCAGAGCTCGGGGTCGGCGCCGAAGGAACGGACCCCGATGACCGGGTTGCCCGGGTTGGAGTTCACGTCCGCGGACGGCGCCCAGTTGTAGTTCACGCCGCAGGCGGCCAGGGCCCGGCCGAGCTCGCGGGCGACGTCCCGGGTCAGCGCCGGGTCGTCGACGGCGCCGAGCGCGAGGTTGCCCGGCCAGGACGAGCCGGAGCCCGTCTCCAGGCGGGTGACGTCGCCGCCCTCCTCGTCGATGGCGACCAGGATGTCCGGGTTCTCCGCGCGCAGGGCGGCGGTGAGCTCGGCGAGCTGGGCGGTGTCCGTGACGTTGCGCCCGAACAGCGCCACCGAGCCGAGGCCCGCCGCCAGGTGCCGGCGGATCCAGTCGGGCGGCGTGGTGCCCACGAAGCCGGGCTGGAGCACGGCGAGGGCGTCGCGGTGCAGCTGGTCGTTGACCGTGCCGCTGGGGATCAGGATGCTCACGGTCGTCAGCCCTTCACGGCGCCGGCGGTCATCCCGCCGACGGCCTTGCGCTGCAGGAAGACGAACAGGATCAGGACCGGGACGGCGAACAGCGAGGAGGCCGCCATGGTCGCGCCCCAGTCGTCGCCGAACGCGCTGCGGAATCCGGTCAGCCAGAGCGGCAGGGTCTGGCCGCCCTGCTTGTTCAGGATCAGGACCAGCGGGTACTCGTTCCAGGCGGTGATGAAGCCGAACAGCGAGGTCGACATCAGGCCGGGGGCGAGCAGCGGGAAGACCACCTTGACGAAGGCCTGGACCCGGGTGCAGCCGTCCACCATCGCGGACTCCTCCAGCTCCTTGGGCACCGCGGCGATGAAGCCGCGCAGCGTCCAGATCGTGAAGGGCAGCACCATCATCATGTAGAAGATGGTCAGCGGGAGCAGGCTGTTGAGCATGTCGTTGTCGCGGGCGATCAGGTAGACGGAGATCGTCATGACCTCCCAGGGCGCCATCTGGGCCGCCATGATCACCAGCACGAAGGTCTTGCGGCCGCGGAACTTCATCCGGGCGACGGCGAAGGACGCCAGGGTGGCGATCACCAGCGAGGCGAGCACCGCGCCGACCGTCACCACGAAGCTGTTGCCGACCATCGTCCAGAAGCCGTCGGCGTGCACGGCCCGGTCGAAGTGCTCCAGGGTGCCGTTCAGCGGCACGAACACCGGGGTCTTGCTGACGATGTCCGTGTTCTGCTTGAAGGCCGTGGAGACCATCCAGTAGACCGGGAAGATGAAGAAGACGAAGAGGACGACGGCGATGGCGTTGGGCCAGCTGCGTCCGATGATCGAGCGCCTCACAGCTCGTCCTCCTGCTTCAGAATGATCCGGAAGTAGTACGCCATGAGCGCGCCGAGCATCAGGATCGTGAGCACGGCGATCGCGGATCCGGTGCCGTAGTGGTTGTTGCTGACGCCTTCGATGAAGGCGTAGACGGGGAGGGTCTCGGTGAGCCGCTGGGGACCGCCCATGTTCATCGCGAACACCTGGGTGAAGGCCTTGAAGACCCAGATGACCTCAAGGAAGGTCGTGGCCAGGAAGAACGGCTTCAGGCTGGGGAAGATCACCGAGCTGAAGATCTTCAGCGAGCCGGCGCCGTCCATCCGGGCCGCCTCGTAGAGCTCGGTCGGGATGGTGGTCAGGCCCGCGTACATGTTGAAGGCCACGAACGGGATCGAGCCCCACACGATCAGCAGGATGATCACGAAGAAGGTCGAGTACTGGTCGCTGAACCAGTTGTAGTCGAGCATCCCGTGGAAGCCGAGCTTGTCCAGGAGCCAGTTGACCACGCCGTACTTCTGGTCGAAGAGCCAGGTGTAGACGGTGGTGCTGGCGACGATCGGCATCGCCCAGGCCAGGATCAGCGAGGCGGACAGGAAGAGCCGCATCCACTTGCCGAGGCGGTTGAGCAGCAGCCCGACCAGCGTCCCGCCGACCATGATCAGGACGACGTTGACGACGGTGAAGGCGACCGAGCGGCCGGTGGTGTGCCAGAACTCACCGTTGGACAGCTGCTCGGTGTAGTTCTCGAAGCCGTTCCACTCCGTCAGGTGCTGCACGAGCTGGCGGCTGTTGAGGTTCTGGAACGAGACCAGGACCGTCTTCAGCAGCGGATAGCCGAGCAGGAACAGCGTGGCCAGGATGGCCGGCAGCAGCAGCAGGTACGGCGCGATGCGGGTCAGCAGGCGCGGACCGGCCGTGGGTCTGCCGTTCGTGGGGGTGCCGCCCGCGGTGGGCGGGGCGATCTGCTCAGTGGCGGCCATGTCAGCCTTCCCTGATTCCGGGGACCGTGTCTGCACCCGCTCCGAATGCACAGCCATCGTTCTCTCTTCCTAACAACCTGGCCACGACGGGTAGGCGGCGCCGCTCACCGGTCCGTGGGGGACCGGTGAGCGGCGCCGCTCAGTGTTACTGCTTCGCCGCGAGGCGCTTGGTGATCTCCTCGTCGTACTTCTTGGCCGTGGCGTCGTAGTCGCCGCCCTGGAGCACGGCGGTCATGAACTCCTTGATCGGGTTCGGGTTGTTCTCGACCCCGGCCCAGGCCGCGATGTTCGGGGTGGTGGCGCCGTTGGCGGAGGCCGCCAGGGCCGCCTTCGCGAAGTCGCCGACGACCTGGCTGTTCAGCGAGGCCTTGTTCGGGATGAGGCCGGAGGCGGCCATCTGGCCCTCGAACTTGTCCGAGAGGGCGATCTTCAGGAAGCCCTTGGCCAGGTCCTGGTTCTTGCTCGCCTGGGCGACGGCCAGGTTCGAGCCACCGAGGAACACGCCGGACGGCTTGTCGGCGGTCTTGCCCGGGAGCGGGAAGACGCCCCACTTGTCGGCGGTCATGTCCTTGGCCGCCGGGGCCTCCCAGCCGAGGCCGATCATGGAGGCGATGTCACCCTTGGGGAAGAGCGTCATCTGCTGCGGGTTGGCCTCGTCCTTGTCCTTCGGGGCGGTGGAGAAGCTGGCCAGCTTCTGGTAGGTCGCGAACGCGGCCTTCGCCTCGGGGGAGGACAGGTTGCCGACGTACTTGTCGCCGTCCTTCTTGACGAGCTTGCCACCCTCGCTGGTGATCAGGCCGAAGTAGGTGTACCACTCCTGGCCCGGCAGGTAGATGGCCTGGGAGACGCCCGGGGTCGCCTTGAGCTTCTCCAGGTCGGCGTAGTACTCGTCCAGGGTCTTCGGCGGGGCGGCGATGCCGGCCTTGGTCCACAGCTCCTTGTTGTAGATCACGGAGCGGTTGGTGAAGTACCACGGGGCGGCGTACTGCTTGCCCTCCAGCACCGAGGACTCGTTCAGGTTGGCGGCCCAGTCGCTGCCGCCCAGGGTGGCCTTGTCCTTGGTGAGGTCGACGAGGCCGCCGGTGGCGGCGTAGCCGGCCGTCTGGGTGTTGCCGAGCTCCAGGACGTCGACCGAGCCCTCGGAGAGCGCGGTGGTGACCTTCGGGCCGATGCCGTCCCACTTCTGGACCTGGATGTTGAGCTTGGCGCCCGGGAACTCCTTCTCGAAGTCCGCCTTGACGCCGTCCTGCCATGCCTGCGGCGCAGAACCGTCCATGAACCACGCGGTCAGAGTCTTGCCGTTGTAGTCCTTCGGCTTGGCCGCGTCATCGGCCTTCTTGCCGTCGGAGCCACAGGCCGCCAGACCGACGACCATTGCTGCGACGCCGACCGCCGCGATGAGCTGACGCTTCACGCCATCCTCCTGAGGGATGCCAGGGTTTCCCCCCATCGGTGGCAACGGCAGACCCACGCAAAGCGGTAGGAATGGTGCCGCGGACCCATGGGACGGGTTGGGATTCATAGCTGCTGGCCTGCAGTGGTGTAGACCAACTGCCTGGAGCTTGGCCTAGACCAATGGGCGTGTCAACGGTCCTCGGACCAATCCGGACCACCTGTTATCAAGCCGACACCGCTCATCGTTCATCGTGTGATGAGGTATTCGTTCCCCGGGCATACATGCAACGATGTGTGCCGTTGAACAAGGTGGCGGGGCCGGTGCGGCTCCGCGAGGAGCAGGAGATACGGCCGATGACCACCGACGGGGGCAGCACAGCCCAGGTGAACGACCCCCAGGCGAAGAGCCTCGCGGTGCAGCCCTCCCCCGCGGGCGCCCGGGTTCCCAAGTACTACGGCCTCAAGCGGCACCTGCTCCAGCTCACCGAGACCCAGCCGGCCGGCACCCCGGTGCCCCCCGAGCGGGCCCTCGCGGCACAGTTCGACACCTCCCGGACCACCGTCCGGCAGGCCCTGCAGGAGCTGGTGGTCGAGGGGCGGCTGGAGCGCATCCAGGGCAAGGGGACGTTCGTCGCCAAGCCCAAGGTCGCCCAGGCGCTGCAGCTCACCTCGTACACCGAGGACATGCGCGCGCAAGGCCTGGAGCCCACCTCCCGGCTGATCGAGGTCGGCTACATCACTGCGGACGACCGGCTCGCCCCGCTGCTGGACATCAAGCCCGGCGGCCGGGTGCTGCGGATCGAGCGTCTGCGGCTGGCCAACGGCGACCCGATGGCGATCGAGGTCGCGCATCTGTCCGCCAAGCGCTTCCCGGCCCTGCGCCGGAACCTGGTCAAGCACAACTCGCTCTACACCGCACTGCGCGAGGTGTACGGGGTCACCGTGGCCGAGGCCGAGGAGACCATCGAGACCACGCTGGCCAACCCGCGCGAGGCCGGCCTGCTCGGCTCCGACCTCGGCCTGCCGATGCTGCAGCTCTCCCGGCACTCCTTCGACGCCGAGGGCGCCCCGGTGGAGTGGGTCCGGTCGATCTACCGCGGCGACCGGTACAAGTTCATCACCCGCCTGCAGCGACCGGAGTAGCCGGCCCCGGGGACTCCCCCGGCAGCACTCCCGCACTGCCTCCCCCGGCGCGCGGACCGTCCCCCGGTCCGCGCGCCGGCGCGTTCCCGGCCCGCGCGCCGGGAAGGCGGACGGGCCGCGGACGGGCCGCGGAGCGGGCACCGGGCCCGGCACGCGGTGCCAGGGCGCACCCGGGCGGACACCGATAGTGGGGGAGTTCCGTGAATCGGGTGACATGGGTCACGCCGTGCTCTACATTCCGCAGCTGTAGTGACTGCCGATCACCAGTGGTGCTGCTCGGCGGGTCCAGGGTGCCCAGGTGCCCGGGACTGCGGCGCCGACGAGGTGACACCTCTTCAGCCGGAGCCGCAGATGTCCGCAGATCTCGAAGTGCCCGAACCACTGCCCGGGCCGCCACCCGCGCCACTGCCCGCCGTGACGCCCGAGCGGGTCCTGGCCGGGCTCAGCCTCGCCGTGCCGGTGGTCGCCATGCTCTGGGTGGCCTCGTACACCAAGGCCGACCCGCAGGCCGGCGGCGTGCCGTTCTTCTACTGGTACCAGCTGCTCTGGGTGCCGGTCTCGGCCGTCTTCACCTTCGCCGCCTACCTGCTCGTCAACCGTGACGAGAAGGCCCGCAAGGCCGCCCGGGCGGGTGGGAAGCGATGAACAACGGCGTCAACGTGACCGCCCTGGCGGTGTTCGTCCTCTTCTTCCTGCTGGTCACCGTGATGGGCTTCATGGCCTCCCGCTGGCGCAAGGCGGACAACGCCCTGCACCTGGACGAATGGGGGCTCGGCGGCCGCAGCTTCGGCACCTGGGTGACCTGGTTCCTGCTCGGCGGCGACCTCTACACCGCGTACACCTTCGTCGCCGTGCCCGCGGCGGTGTACGCCACCGGCGCCGCCGGCTTCTTCGCGGTGCCGTACACGATCATCGCGTACCCGCTGGTCTTCCTCTTCCTGCCGCGGCTCTGGTCGGTCTCCCGGGTGCACGGGTACGTCACCCCGGCGGACTTCGTCCGCGGCCGCTACGGCTCCAAGGCGCTCTCCCTGGTGGTGGCGCTGACCGGCATCCTGGCGACCATGCCGTACATCGCGCTCCAGCTGGTCGGCATCCAGGCGGTGCTGGACGTGCTGGGCGTCGGCGGCGGTGCGGGCAGCAACTGGTTCGTCAAGGACCTGCCGCTGTTCATCGCCTTCGGCGTGCTGGCCGCCTACACCTACTCCTCCGGGCTCCGGGCACCGGCGCTGATCGCCTTCGTCAAGGACGCCCTGATCTACATCGTGATCATCGTCGCGGTGATCTACATCCCGATGCGGCTCGGCGGCTACGGCCACATCTTCGACACCGCCGCGCAGAAGTTCAGCACGCCCAAGTCCCCCGGGTCGCTGATCCTCGCCGAGAACAAGCAGTGGACGTACGCCACGCTGGCCCTGGGCTCGGCACTGGCCCTGTTCATGTACCCGCACTCGGTGACCGGGGTGCTGGCCTCCAAGTCGCGCAACACCGTGCGCCGCAACATGGCGATCATGCCGGCCTACTCGCTGATGCTGGGCCTGCTGGCCCTGCTCGGCTTCATGGCCATCGCGGCCGGGGTGGGCAGCGGGGTCAAGGGCTTCAACGCGCAGCTCTCGGTGCCCCAGCTGTTCGAGAACATGTTCCCGGACTGGTTCACCGGGGTGGCCTTCGCCGCGATCGGGATCGGCGCGCTGGTGCCGGCCGCGATCATGTCGATCGCGGCGGCCAACCTGTTCACCCGCAACGTCTACAAGGAGTTCATCCGGCCCGACGCCACGGCGGCGGACGAGACCCGGGTGGCCAAGCTGGCCTCGCTGCTGGTCAAGGTCGGGGCGCTGGCCTTCGTCCTCACCATGGACAAGCAGGCGGCGATCAACCTGCAGCTGCTCGGCGGCCTGTGGATCCTGCAGACCTTCGTCTCGATCGTCGGCGGCCTGTTCACCCGCTGGTTCCACCACTGGGCGCTGTTCGCCGGCTGGGCGGCCGGCATGGTCTACGGCACCTACCAGGCGTACGGCATCGCCAGCCCCGCCACCAAGCACTTCGGCGGCAGCGCGGCGAACATCCCGGTGATCGGCGAGATCGGCTACATCGGGCTGACCGCGTTCGTGCTGAACCTGGCGGTGGCGGTGGTGCTGACCCTGGTGCTGCGGGCCCTGAAGGCCCCGGTGGGCACCGACGAGACCGACCCGGACGACTACGGCGCCGAGGCCGGCGATGCGAGGACGCAGAACGCGCCGGTGCCCGCGGCGGCGCATTGACACGTCCTGCGCGCGCCCTGTGATCGCGCCGTCATCTCCGTGAACACTGGAGGTGACGGCGCGATCATATGTATGAACGGCTGTCGGTGGATCCGACGACAACGGGGAGAACCGGACATGGCAGAACTCGGCACCACCCTCAACGGCCAGCACCGGAGCACGCCCGGGCTGCGGCTGCCGTCCGTGCTGATCGCCACCCGGCACGGGGAGTCCACCGCGAACGTGGAGTTCCAGCTCGCCGAGGCGGCGGGCGCGCTGAGCGTGCCGATCAGCTGCCGGGACGCCGACATCCCGCTCTCCATGCACGGCCAGCAGCAGGCCCACGCGCTCGGCCGCTGGTGGGCCGCCCTGCCCGCCGGCGACCGCCCGCGCAGCGTCTGGTGCTCGCCCTACGTGCGCACCGCCGAGACCGCCCGGATCGCGCTGGCGCAGGCCGCCGGGCTCGGCGCGGTGCCGATCTCGCTGAACATCCGCTACGACGAACGGCTCCGGGACCGCGAGCTGGGCATCCTGGAGATGCTGACCGGCGCGGCCATCGAGGCCAAGCACCCGGAGGAGGCGGCCCGGCGGCGCAAGATGGGCGAGCTGTACTACCGGCCGCCCGGCGGGGAGTCCTGGTCCGACGTGGCGCTGCGGGTCCGTAGCTGTCTGCGCGACCTCGGCGAGGAGGAGGACGGCAACCCCGTCCTGGTGGTCGCGCACGACTGCACCGTGCTGATGCTGCGGTACGTGCTGGACCGGCTGACCGAGCCGCAGCTGCTGGCGGTGGAGCAGGTCGCCAACTGCTCGGCCAGTGTCTGGCGCACCGACGGCGGACGGCTGCGGCCCGAGCGGTGGAACACCACCGGACACCTGGACCCGGCCGGCTGATCCGCCGGGACCGGCGGCGCCGGCGCCCGGGCCGGCGGCGGCCCGGGCCGGTCAGACCCGCAGCTCGGGCTCCCCCTGCCAGCCGCCGGCGAAGGTCCGGCGGTAGGCCAGCGGGGTGGTGCCCAGCCGGCGGCCGAAGTGGTGGCGCAGGGTCGCGCCGTTGCCGAAGCCGCAGCGGGCCGCGATCGAGTCCACCGGCTCGTCCGTGCCCTCCAGCAGCCGCTGGGCCAGCAGCACCCGCTGCCCGGTCAGCCAGCGGTGCGGGGTGGTGCCGGTCTCCTGCTGGAAGCGGCGGGCGAAGGTGCGCGGGGACATGTGGGCGCGGGCCGCGAGCTGCTCCACCGTCCACTCCCGGTCCAGCTGGTGACGCATCCGGTCGAGCAACCCGCCGAGCGAGGCGCCGTCCTCCTCGGGCAGCGGCCGGGCGACGAACTGCGCCTGGCCGCCCTCCCGGTGCGGGGCGACCACCATCCGGCGGGCGATCCCCCGGGCGACCTCCGCGCCCTGCAGCCGGCGGACCAGGTGCAGGCAGGCGTCGATGCCGGCGGCGGTGCCGGCCGAGGTGATCACCGGGTCCTCGTCCACGTAGAGCACGTCCGGCTCGACGACGGTCCGCGGGTAGCGGCGGGCGAGTTCGGCGGCGTGCCGCCAGTGCGTGGTGGAGCGCCGGCCGTCCAGCAGCCCGGCCTCGCCGAGCAGGAAGGCGCCGCTGCAGATGGAGAGCACCCGGGCGCCGCCCTCGACGGCCGCCCGCAGCGCCTCGACGAGGGCCGGCGGGTAGGAGTCGCGCAGGCCGGTCGCGGTGACGACCACCAGGTCGGCCCCGGCCAGCCGCTCCGGGCCGTGCGGCACGTCGATGCTGAAGCCGGCGTGGGTGCGGTGCGGCCCGGTGCGGTCGCCGGCCAGCGCGAACTCGTAGACCGGCAGGCCGTCGCCGCTCCGGTCCAGGCCGAACACCTCGCAGGCCACGCCGAGTTCGAAGGGGTGGATCTCCTCCAGCACCACGGCCACCACATTGTTCAGCATGCCGTCCAGGATGCCGCCCGGGCGCCGGGAGCACCAGGGATCGGCTGGCAGTATTTCGATGCGATCGGGCATTCCTGCCACTCGTGGCGCCGCGGCGCTCCCGCGAGAGTGGAGCCATGGACACCTCGACGCTCACGAACGCGCTCGCTCTCCTCGTCGCCGTCGGCGGCTTCGGCCTGCTGGGCCTGCTGGTCGGGCGGGACTTCGACCGCAACGGCCGGCACGGACGCGACAACTGGCACCGGCCCGGCGGCTATCCGCACGAACCGGCGCCCGGCGACCGACTACAGGACGGCCTGCCCGCCGCCTGCGACCGGGCTTCGGGCAGACTGGAGCCATGGACCTCGTCATCCGCCGCGCCGTTCCTGCCGACCTCGAAGCCGTCGGCGCCGTCACCCACGAAGCCTTCGTCGGCGACGGCCACAGCCCGGCCGACGGCCCTTACGCCGCCAAGCTCCTGGACGCCCGACCGCGGTTCGAGCAGGCCGAGCTCCTCGTCGCGGTCGATCCGGGCGACGGACGGCTGCTCGGCTGCGTGACCTTCGCGACCGGCGGCACCGAGTTCGCCGACATCGCCGGCCCGCACGAGGGCGAGATCCGGATGCTCGCGGTCGGCGGCGCGGCCCGCGGCCGCGGGGCGGGCGAGGCACTGGTCCGCGCCACGATCGCCCGCAGCCGCGAACTCGGCCTGACCGGGATGGCCTTCTCCACCCGCCCGTCGATGACCTCGGCGCACCGCCTGTACGAGCGGCTGGGCTTCCGGCGGGCCCCCGAGCGGGACTGGGAGGTCCGGCCGGGGGTGGAGCTGATGGTCTACACGATGACCTTCTGAGCGGTGCGCCCCGGCCACGGCAGCTGCCGGGGCCGGGGCGCAACCGCCGGGACCGTCCGCCCCGGCCACGGGCTCAGCCCTTGCCCTTGTTCCGCTCCAGCAGCACCAGCCGCAGGTTGGGCACGTTCTCGCTCCGCACGGTGTGGAACTGCTTGAGCTCCTTGGCCACCTTGTCCGAGACCCCGCCGTACGGCCGCCGGTCGGTGGCGCCGACCAGCAGCCAGATCCGCTGGACCCCGGCCAGGCACTTGGCGGGCTCCTCGCACTCCAGGGCGCCGAAGCTGCCGGCCTCCTGCGGGGTGACGCTGAGCAGGACGTCCTTGGGAGCCGGCAGGCCGCGCAGCTCGTACGCCAGGGCCCGCCGCATCGAACTGCTCGGGTCGAAGACCACACCGTCCCCCGGCCGCAGCCCGGCGCTGATCACCCGGGCCCCGGCCCGGGCGTCCATCTCCCCCGGCAGGTCGTCCCGCACCTCGGACTGGGACGGCCAGGCCACCACGGCGACCACAGCGAAGGCCACCACCAGCGGAGCCGGCCCCACCACCCAGCGCGGCGGCGTGTGCGAGGCGGTCAGCTGCGACACCAGCCCGGGCAGCCGGCCCACCACCGCGGCGGCGAGCAGCGTCCAGGCGGGCACCGTGAAGAGCAGGTACCGGGCCAGGAAGAGATGCAGCCAATGAGCCGTCAGCACGGTGGCGAGCACCGGCACCACCGCCCAGCAGGCCAGCAGGCCCACCGGCTGGCGCAGCACCAGCAGGCTCACCGCACCGATCACGCCCGCCAGCAGCAGCGTCCAGCCGAGCCCGGCCGAACCGGCCAGGTCGGTGAGGAGCTGGCCGAGGTCGTCCCAGTCGCGGTCGTTCCAGGCGATCTGGCCGCTCTGGCCCGCGCCCAGCAGCAGCAGCGGGCTGAGCAGCAGCACCGCGCCGGCCATCGCGACGGCCCAGCGCACCGGCAGCACCCAGCGGGCGCTGCCCGCCCGTGAGCGGCGCGCCTTCTGGACGACCAGCAGCAGGTGCCCTGGCAGGATCATCAGGGTCACCAGATGGGTCAGCCCCATCCCGACCACGGTGGCGCCGTAGCCCGCCCAGGCCAGCACCGCCGGGTCCTTGCGGAGCGGCAGGGGGCGTCCCCCGGGCGCCGTCGCGGGCGGGCCGGCCGGGCGCTCGACGATCCTGGTCAGCAGCAGGGTGCTGCCGGCGGCGGCCAGCACCGCGAAGGCGTACGGACGGGCGTCCTGCCCGTACCAGGTGATGCTGGGGCAGACCGCGAACAGCAGCCCGCCGAGGGTGCCCAGCCGGGGCGTCAGCAGCCTGCGGCCGAGCAGGGCCACCATCGCGGCGGCGCCGGCCATGGCGAGGGCGGAGGGGATCCGCAGCGCGGCCTCGGAGTCCCCGAACAGGGAGACCCACAGGTGCAGCAGCACGTAGTACGGCGCCAGCACCAGGTCCATGTTGGCGGTCAGCGCGCCCAGGTCGCCCCAGGACAGGGTGGCGGCCCACCAGCTCGCGTGCTCGTCCCGCCAGAGCTGGCGCTGCTGGATGCCGTACAGGCAGAGCGCCAGGGTGAGCAGCGCGGGCGGCAGGGCGACGGCCAGCGCCACCCGCCGGTCCCGGGCCGGCTCCCCCGGCTCCGGCAGGGCCGTCGCACGGACCGGCGCCGCAGGCACGGGGACGGGCGGGACCTGAGCCGGCGGGACCTGAGCCGGACGGAGCGGAGCGGGCGGGACCTGAGCGGGCGGGACCTGAGCAGGAGGGAGCACCGCGGAAGGCACCTGGGCGGGCGGGGCCGCGGGCGCGGGCCGGAACCGCCGGCCCGGTGCCTGGACCGGCGCCGCGGCCGGCGGGGCGACCTGGACCGGCGCCACGGCCGGCGGGGTCGCAGGCACGACCGGCGGGGCGACGGGCGCCACGGGCGCGACCGGCGGCGCGACCGGCGGCGGACCGGCGGGAGCGGGCACGGGGCGCTCGGGCACGACGGCGGCGGGCGCGGGCGGCGCCGGGGGCACGGCCGGCGCCGCGGGCGGTGTGGGCGCCGGAGCTGCGGGCGGAGCCGTGGCGGGGGTCGGCGGGGTGGCGGCCGCGGGCGGCGTCTGCGGCCGGGGCGGCCAGGCCGCGGACGAGTCCGCCACGTCGGTGGGGGTCGTCATCTCTACTGTTTCACCCAGATCCGGTAGTAGCCCGTCCCGCCGACGTGGGTGAAGGGCAGACGGCCCAGCAGTCGGTAGTGCGGGCTCTGCGCCACGGCCTCCGCGACGACCCGGTCGGTCTCCGGGGTGGCGACCCCGTCGAGCACGATCAGGTCGAACCAGCCGTCGGCGATGGCGGTGCGGTAGCCGTCGTCCGCCGAGTGCAGCTTGCCGTCCTTGTCGACGTAGCCGATGCCGTACGTCGAGGTCCACTGGCTCTGCAGGGTCAGGTCGCGCAGGTAGTACACCGGCACGTTGTCCGCCGAGGCCAGGTAGCGCCCGTTGGCGTCCACGTGCTGGCGCAGCACCGCGACCATCCGGCTGGAGTCGGGCCAGGTGTTGAACCGCCACTCCGACTGCGACAGGCCCAGCGAGAGCATCACCACCCAGAGCAGGATCCCCAGTTGGGGGTGCCGGAAGTGCGGGCCGATCAGTCGTGCCATACCGATGCCGGCGATCGGGGCGGCGAACAGCAGCCCGAAGCCGATGTGCTTGTAGAGCGCGACCGACGTGTGCAGGTGGATCTGGTACGCGGGGGCGAGCAGCGCGGTGCCGGTGAGCAGCAGGCCGAGCATGATCCGGCGCTTGCGGCCGGGGCCGGTCAGCGCCAGGGCCAGCGGAGATTCGTTCATCCGGCCGCGCACCGCGTACGCGATCGCGCCGCCGCAGGCGGTGAGGAACATCAGGCCGCCGAACTCGGCGGACTGCCTCAGCAGTTCGGTCGCCTTCTCGGTGCCGTGGGCCCGGGCCGTGGTGGTGGCCTGGACACCGCTGAGCACGTCGGTGAAGGTCAGCCCGGCCCAGAGCAGTCCGCCCGCCCCGCCCCCCAGCAGCAGGCCGCGCAGCAGCGGCTGCCGGGCCTTGTTGCGGATGCCGGTGAGGACGGCGAGCAGGACCAGGCTGGGCAGGTAGAGCGCCGAGGCGTACTTCAGCCCGACGGCCAGCACCGCCACCGGAGCGGCGAGCACGACCACCGCCGCCGGCGCCCGGTCGGTGCGGACCACGATCCAGATCGACAGGGCCAGCAGCAGCACGGCCGGGGCGTCGTAGGTGGCGAAGAAGCCGAGCACCACGGTCGACTGGGTGACCGCGAACATCGCCGCCGCGCCGAGCGCCACCCGCTCGTTGAAGAGCCGCCGGCTGAAGCTGTAGAGCAGCGCGGTGGCCCCGAGCATGCAGAGCAGGCTGAACACCCGGACGCCGACCATGGCGAAGTGGTTCTCGACCACGGCCGCGACGATCGGGTAGAGCATCGGGGAGCCGGAGAAGTAGCTGTTGTAGTCCTTGGGCAGCGCGGTGCCGTACAGCAGGTGCGACAGTTCCGCGTGCCCCGCGTACATGTACAGCGCCTCGTCCTGGAAGGCGGTGTTGGAGAGTCGGACGGACAGCGCCGCCTGCAGTCCGAGGATGGCCAGCAGCAGGGCGCGGCTGACCCAGGAGCGGCGCCGGCCCGGGTCGAGCGACCAGCTGGCCTCCGGCACCGGGGCCAGGGTGTAGCGAGGGGCGTCGTCCTGCCCGTCCCGCTGGGCGGGGATGTCGGCCAGGGCCGGCACCTCCTCGGGATGCCCGGTCGCGCCGGACTCCTCGGGCGCCTCCCCGGCGGCCGCGGGGTGGGGCTCGGCCCGGTGCTCGTCCGACAGCTCCTCGTCCGGCCGGTGCCCGGCGGGCCGGTCCTGGCCCGCCCGGGCCGCCCGGGCCGCGGCCCGGCGTGAGCGCCCGGCGGCCGGCCCGGGCAGGGCGTTCGCGGACGGACCGTCCTGCGGCAGCTCGTCCCCGGGGGGCTCGTACGTCGCCGGCTCGAACGCGTCGGCCCGGTACGGGCCGTCGGCGTACACCCCTGGCTCGTAGAACGCGTCCTCGTACCGCGCGTCCCCCTCGCGGTGCCCGTCCTGGCGGTGCCCGTCCTGGCGGTGCCCGCCCTGGTGGGACGCCCCGGTGCGGGCACCGTCATGGCCCAGGCCGCCGTCGAAGGGGCCGCCGGCGAAGGGCGCGCCGGCGAAGGAGGCGTCATCGGAGGGGGCGCCGCCGAAGGGCGTGTCACCGGCGGACGCGCCGAACCGGCCGTCGTCGAAGGCACCGTCGTCGTGCGGGCCCGGTCCGGTGGCCGTCGGCCGCTGGGCCTGGAACCAGGAGCCCCCGGGATCGGGCCGGCGGACCGGCTCCTCGATCAGGGACTCGTCGGTGCCGGGCCGGTCGGCGGCCGGCAGGCCCTGATCCGGGTTCCCGCGCCGGCGGCGGCCGCTGTGCGGAGGGGAGGACGTCATCAGGGACTCTTCACATCGAATCCGTAGCGGCCGTCGGAGACCGCCTGTTTGAAGGAGGAGAGCGCCTGCGGATCGCTGTCGATCCGCCAGTTCGTCTCCTTGTTGATGTTGAACCAGATGAACCCGAGACAGTCCGGGCGCTTGATCACGTTGGCGGCCAGGTTGGCGATGTCGGCGGGCTTGCGCGCGCCGGGCTCCGAGCCGGTCTCGGCGATCAGCCAGGGCTTCTGGGTGAAGGTGCGGATCTGGGTCAGCGTCGGGGTGTAGAGGGTGTCGAAGGTGCCGGCCTCAAGGTGGGTGTAGTACGCCACGATCCCCACCCAGTCGACGTAGGTGTCGCCGGGGTAGTAGGGCTTGAGGGCCACGGCCGGCATCGGGTTGATGCTGTTCGGGCTCCACACCCAGATCACCTGGCCGACGCCGAGCTGGGCGAAGACGTCGTGCAGGTGCTGGTAGGCCGCCACGAAGTCGGCGGCGGTGGCGTGCTTGGTGCCCCACTCGTACCAGCCGCCGTTGAACTCGTGCGCGAAGCTGATCGCCACCGGGACGTTGGCGTTGCGGATGCCCGCCGCGTACCGCTTGACGTAGTCGTCGCTCTTGCCGGCGGCGATGTCGGCGAGGCTGACGGTGAACGGCTCCCAGGCGATGTACGGCAGGGCGCCGCTGTCCCAGGCGTTGCGGGCGCCCTTGGAGTCGTACTCGTCGCCCCAGCCGGAGTAGAACTCGATCATGTTGGGCTTCTTGCCGGCCTTGGCCGAGAACTCGTCCACCGCGGCCATCGAGAGCGGCGCGCCGTCGGCGGCGATCCCGAGGTACTTCTTCGCCGGCTTGAGCAGCGGGCGGACGTCGTACGGCAGTCCGGTGGCCTCGGCCGGCGCCGCGGCCGCACCGGTGGCCCCGGGCGCCGCGGCGGCGCCCGAGGCGGCCGCCGCGGACGGGGTGGGGCCGATGTTCTTCTCGCCGAGCAGGTCGCAGGCGGCCAGCGGGAGGACCAGGGCCGCGACCGCGATCAGGCGGACCAGCACCGGGAGCCGGCCCCCCGGGCGGGTGTTGCTGTCTGTCATGCCACTGCGTCCTGGGATCGGGGCTGGATGAGTATTCGGCCGACGGTGACGGCGTAGAACAGGCCGGAGGAGAGCACGAGGGCGAAGTCCGGCGGGTGCATGGTGAACATCCGGTAGACCGCGGCGCCCACCCAGACCACGGCCGTCCCGCCGCTCCAGAAGATGACGCCCCACCAGAAGCGCCGCTGCTTGTCCTTCTTCGCGCCGTTGGAGCCGGTCGGCTGCCAGCCCATCTGGCGGCCGCGGACGAGGTCCCAGATGGCGAAGAAGTGCGACCAGCCGTACATCATCCGGCCGGCCCAGGCCTCCAGGCGGTAGGGCGCCCGGTGCCACAGCGGGAAGATGACGGTCGCGTAGACCAGGCTGGGGATGACCAGCACCAGGTGCCTGACCTCCAGCAGCCTCGGCTGCAGGACGAGCAGCATGATCGGCAGCATCGGCAGCGCGAAGGTCATCAGCGCGGTGTGCATGTAGTACAGGAACCCGGAGACGTAGCAGAGCCGGGTGGTGAAGCCGAGCTTCGCCTGCCAGAACTTCTTGCTGGTCAGCAGGGACATCGAGCCCATGCACCAGCGGTACTGCTGGTTCTGGAAGGCGCCCGCGGTGTCCGGGCAGACGCCGGTGGAGAGCGCCACCGGGATGTACTGCAGGTCCCAGCCGAGACCGCGCAGGTCGAAGCCGGTGTGCACGTCCTCGGAGTGCGCGATGAGCGTGGTGCCGCCGTTCTCGGCCAGCGCCTCGCGCCGGTACACGGCGCAACTGCCGACGCAGATCGCGCCGTTGTTGCGCTGCCGGGCCACCTGCACCGAGCGGTAGAACAGCTCCTGGATGGCGCCCGCGCCGCGCTCGATCCAGTTCTGCGAGTCCAGGACGCGGAAGAACTGCGGCGACTGGACGATGCCCAGCTTCGGGTCCCGGTCCATGTACGGCAGGACCTCGTCCAGCAGGTCGTGGCGGGGCGCGAAGTCGGCGTCCAGGATCAGGATGTACTCGCCGTCCGAGCGGTCGAACCCGTAGTGCAGGTTGCCCGCCTTCTTGAACCAGCCGCGGTTCTCCCGGACGCCGTAGCGGAACCCGAAGTCGGCGGCCATCGCCTCCACCGCCGGGCTGGCCGCGTCGTCCAGGACGTACGGCATGACCAGACCGGGGTAGTGCTCGGCGAGCTTGCGGACGTGGGTCCAGGTGTTGTGCAGGGTCTCGATCGGCTCGCCGCAGACCGGCAGGAACACGTCGACGGTCGGGTACTCGGCCGGGGTCCACTTGCGGACCAGCCGGCGGTGCTCCTTGAGGTCGAAGTTCGGCGTGAAGCTGTTCACCCGCAGGGAGACCAGGTAGTACACGACGGTGAAGACGAGGAACGGCACGCAGAGCCAGAACCACGAGCCGACCCGGAAGAGCTCGACCTGGCTGATCACCAGGCAGACGAAGCTGATCACCGAGCAGAGCGTCAGCACCCACTGGTTGCGGACGGTGTAGTTGTACTTCTCCTGGGCGTTCGGGGGTGCCGGGAGCAGCAGGCCCGAGACGGGCTCCGACGCGTTCCGGCGGCGGCCGGACGACTTGCGTCTTCTGCTGGGCGCACTGGTCGCGGTGCTCACCGCGCGGTACCTCCTGGTAGCTGCGTTCCGCGTGCCGGAGCGAACTGACCATGCAGCAACTGTCCCCCGGGGCACCACACCTTATCGGACGCGCGTTCGCGGCCTGTTACGGCCGTCGTGAACAGGACGTCACGAACGGTCCGGCACGAACGGCCCGGTGCCCCCGGGCCCGGACGGCCCGTCACCCGCGACCGGCACCGGGGCGCGGGTCACCGGCCGGATCCGACCGGATCGGGCCAGGCCAGGCCGGGCAGGGGCCGGGCAAGGCGAGGGCCAGGCCAGGGTAGGGGTAGCCCGCCACCCCACGTCCGCGCGCGGAGGTACTCAGCCGGCGGTGGCCGCCGGCTTGGCCCGGCCCAGCAGGACCTCCTTGGCGCGGTCCGCGAGCGGGCTCGCCGCCGCGGCCGCCGCCGGATCGGCCTGGTCCGGCGTCTGCTTGAGCGAACCGGCGACGGTGAAGTACCCGAAGCGGCCCACCGCGGCGTGCGTCTCGGCGCAGCCCGACTTGTCGGTGACGCAGAAGGTGGCGACCCCGGGGCCGGACAGGCCCTGGACCAGGCCCGCGTGCCGGCCGAGCGCCTTGTCGGCGCCCGCCTTGTTGTCGAAGACGGCGATGCCGACCGTGACGGCGCTCTCCCCGGACACGTAGGTGGCCCGGACCAGCGAACGGCAGGCGTCGTCGCCGAGGGCGAGCCCGAGCCCGCCGGTGGTCGCCTTGGAACAGGGCGAGGTCGACCCGGTGACCATCCGGGTCCAGACCTTGCCGTCGATGGTGCGGGTCTGGTCGGGGAAGAGCGTCGCGGCGTCGACCGGGGCCTTGTCCGTCGAGGCGTCGGAGATCAGCGGCAGCGCCTGCTCCAGCGGCAGGCCGGTCGAGGCGGCCGGCTTCGGGTTCGGCTTGTTGCCGCCGCCGCCCTTGCCGGAGATGACCACGCCGGCGGCCACCACGCCGCCGACGAGCACCACGGCCAGCACCGCGGCGCCGATCCACAGCCGGCGGCGCTTGCGGGACTCGTTCTCGTGCTGGTCGGCCAGCTGGGTCCAGTTCGGCTCGGCCTGGAACGGCTGCGGCGCGGGCTGCCACTGCGGCGGCGGCGCCTGCTGCGGACCGGGCTGGGGGGCGAACGGCTGCTGCGGCTGGTGCTGCTGCGGGATCGGCGGGGGAACCGGCTGGCCCTGCGGCGGGAGCTGCTGCGCGGGCTGGCTGTACGGCACCGGGGGCGGGCCGAAACCACCCGGAGCCGGCGGGACGGGCTGCTGCCCCTGCGGCGGCTGCCCCGGTGCCCCCGGCTGCTGACCCTGGACCGGCTGTGCGGGCTGACGCGTCCAGTCGGACGGTACGCCCGTTCCCTCGCTCATGAGGCGAGATCGTAAAGCATGGTGCGCGCGGCAGGGCTGTCCGGTAATCAATCCGTTCCCAAATCCGGGCCCGGCACCCTCCCCCTTGCCTGCTCCGTGAGCCGACGACTGGTCGCCCGACACGCCACAGTGCACAACATGTGGTGCTTCATCGGGCTGGCGCCACTAGATGTATGCTCACTCCTGCTGTCGAACGCAGGGGAACCCGGTGCGAGTCCGGGACTGCCCCGCAGCGGTGAGCGGGCTGCCCGACCGGGCCACGCGAGTCCGATGACCTGCCGACGGTGTGCCACAGGGCTTCCCCGCAGTCGCCATGCAGCACAGCAGTATCGTCCGGGCCTCGCGGGTGGGCCGGGGGGTGGTTCGCGCGCGCCGTGAGGTGTTCCGCGCTGCCCTCCCCTGCGCCCATGCGGCCCGGCAGCCCCCTCGCCGACCGCCGCCGCCAGGAGAGAAGCGCCTTGACCACCGCTGCCTCAGTCACCCTGCCCGCCCAGGGTTCCAGCCCCGCCGCCCCGTCCGACCCGACGGTGTCCGACCCCGGTGGAGCGCTCCTGCGCCTCCTGACCGACCGCAGCGTCGACCTGCCCCAGGTCGACCCCGGCCACGTCGCCGCCGCCGCCCTGCGCGGCCGGCACGCCGGCTCCGACTTCGCGGAGCTGCGCGGGCTGGCCGTCGAGGCCGCCGCGTCGATGATCGCCGAGGACCCGCAGTACTCGAAGCTCGCGGCCCGGCTGCTCGCCCTGGAGATCCAGGACGAGGCCGTCGGCCAGGGCGCCGTCTCCTTCTCCGCCTCGATCACCGTCGGCCACGCCGAGGGCCTGATCGGCGACACCACCGCCGCGTTCGTGGCCAAGCACGCCGACGCGCTGGACGCCCTGATCGACCAGAAGGGCGACGACCGCTTCGAGTACTTCGGCCTGCGCACCGTGCAGTCCCGGTACCTGCTGCGCCACCCGATCACCCGCAAGGTGATCGAGACCCCGCAGCACTTCCTGCTCCGCGTCGCCAGCGGCCTGGCGGTCGGCGACGACGAGCAGTCGGTCCGCGAGGTCGCCGAGCTGTACGCGCTGATGAGCGCGCTCTCCTACCTGCCGTCCTCGCCGACGCTGTTCAACTCCGGCACCAAGCACCCGCAGATGTCGTCCTGCTACCTGCTGGACTCGCCGCTGGACAACCTGGACTCGATCTACTCGCGCTACGCGCAGATCGCCCGGCTCTCCAAGCACGCCGGCGGCATCGGCCTCTCCTACAGCCGGATCCGCTCGCGCGGCTCGCTGATCCGCGGCACCAACGGCAAGTCCAACGGCATCGTGCCGTTCCTGCGCACCCTGGACTCCTCGGTGGCGGCGGTCAACCAGGGCGGCCGGCGCAAGGGCGCGGCCTGCGTCTACCTGGAGACCTGGCACGCGGACATCGAGGAGTTCCTGGAGCTCCGCGACAACACCGGCGAGGAGGCCCGCCGCACCCACAACCTGAACCTCGCCCACTGGATCCCGGACGAGTTCATGCGCCGGGTCAACGCGGGCGGCGACTGGTCGCTGTTCTCCCCCGCCGACGTGCCCGAGCTGGTCGACCTGTGGGGCGCCGACTTCGACGAGGCGTACCTGAAGGCCGAGGCGGCCGGCAAGGCCGTGCGCACCATCCCCGCGCAGACCCTGTACGCCCGGATGATGCGCACCCTGGCGCAGACCGGCAACGGCTGGATGACCTTCAAGGACGCCTCCAACCGGGCCGCCAACCAGACCGCCCTCCCCGGCCGGACCGTCCACTCCTCCAACCTCTGCACGGAGATCCTGGAGGTCACGGACGACTCCGAGACCGCGGTCTGCAACCTGGGCTCGGTCAACCTGGGCGCCCACGTGGCCCCCGGCGCCACCCCCGCCGACCTGGTGAACGCGATGGACTGGGACCGGCTGGACTCGACCGTCCGCACCGCCGTCACCTTCCTCGACCGCGTGGTGGACATCAACTTCTACCCGACCCCCGAGGCCGGCACCTCCAACTCCCGCTGGCGCCCGGTGGGCCTCGGCGTGATGGGCCTGCAGGACGTCTTCTTCAAGCTCCGCCTGGACTTCGACTCCGCCGAGGCCAAGCAGCTCTCCACGCTGATCTCCGAGCGGATCATGCTGGTCGCCTACGAGCGCTCCAGCGAGCTGGCCGAGCAGCTGGGCCGGCACGAGGCGTACGCGGAGACCCGCGCCGCCCGCGGCCAGCTGCACATCGACCACTTCGGGACCACCCCGCAGTGGACCGAGCGCTGGGACGCGCTGCGCGCCCGGATCGCCACCACCGGCCTGCGCAACTCGCTGCTCCTCGCGATCGCGCCGACCGCGACCATCGCCTCGATCGCCGGCGTGTACGAGTGCATCGAGCCGCAGGTGTCCAACCTGTTCAAGCGCGAGACCCTCTCCGGCGAGTTCCTCCAGGTCAACCCGTACCTGGTCCGCGAGCTGAAGGAGCTGGGCGTCTGGGATGCGCAGACCCGGGACGCGCTGCGCGAGGCCAACGGCTCCGTCCAGGACCTCAACTGGCTGCCCGCCGAGGTCCGCGCGCTGTACCGCACCGCCTGGGAGCTCCCGCAGCGGGCGCTGATCGACCTGGCCGCCGCCCGGCAGCCGTACATCGACCAGAGCCAGTCGCTGAACCTCTTCATGGCCGCGCCCACCATCGGCAAGCTCAGCTCGATGTACGCGTACGCCTGGAAGGTCGGCCTGAAGACCACGTACTACCTGCGTTCGCGCCCGGCCACCCGGATCGCCCAGGCAGCCACCGGCACCGCCCGCGCGGCCGCCCCGGTGCCGGTGGCGGTCACCGCGCCGACGTCCACCCTCACTCCGGAGGAGGAGGCGGCTCTCGCCTGCTCCCTGGAGAACCCCGAGTCCTGCGAGGCCTGCCAGTGAGTTCCCCCACCCCGGAGACCGACTTCGACGCGCCCGGCCGCGAGAAGATGCTCCTCGACCCCGGCTTCGAGCTGACGCTGCGTCCGATGCGGTACCCGTCGTTCTACGACCGGTACCGGGACGCGATCAAGAACACCTGGACCGTGGAGGAGGTGGACCTGCACTCCGACGTCGCCGACCTCGCCAAGCTCAGCGAGGGCGAGCGGCACATGATCGGCCGGCTGGTCGCCTTCTTCGCGACCGGCGACTCGATCGTCGCCAACAACGTGGTGCTGAGCCTCTACAAGCACATCAACTCGCCCGAGGCCCGGCTCTACCTGTCCCGGCAGCTGTTCGAGGAGGCCGTGCACGTCCAGTTCTACCTGACGCTGCTCGACACCTACCTGCCCGACCCGGACGACCGTGCGGCGGCCTTCGACGCGGTGGAGAACATCCCCTCCATCCACCAGAAGGCGCAGTTCTGCTTCAAGTACATGAACGCCGTCGACCACCTGGACTCGTTGCGGACCAAGGACGACCGGCGCGCGTTCCTGCTGAACCTGATCTGCTTCGCGGCCTGCGTCGAGGGCCTCTTCTTCTACGGCGCCTTCGCGTACGTGTACTGGTTCCGCAGCCGCGGCCTGCTGCACGGCCTGGCCACCGGCACCAACTGGGTGTTCCGCGACGAGTCCATGCACATGGACTTCGCGTTCTCCGTGGTGGACACCGTCCGCCAGGAGGAGCCGGACCTCTTCGACGACGAGATGGCCAAGCAGGTCACCGAGATGCTGGAGGAGGCCGTCGAGGCCGAGCTCCAGTTCGCCCGTGACCTGTGCGGCGAGGGCCTGCCCGGCATGAACACCGAGTCGATGCGGGAGTACCTGCAGGCCGTGGCCGACCAGCGCCTCGCGCGCCTCGGCATGCCGGTCCGCTACGGCTCCAGCAACCCGTTCGGGTTCATGGAGCTGCAGAACGTCCAGGAGCTGACCAACTTCTTCGAGCGCCGGGTCTCCGCCTACCAGGTCGCGGTCGAGGGCTCGGTCGCCTTCGACGACGACTTCTAGCCTGCCCGGTCCCCGGCCCGGGGACGGCGACGGGGCCGGTCCGCACCTCGGGTGCGGCCCGGCCCCGTCGCCGTTCCCGGGCGCCGCGGCCGGTGGCCGCCGCGCCCGGGACGGGGGGTCAGTCGTTGGGGACGGTCGCGTACTTGGGCGTCCCCTCGGCCATCTGCTTCAGCGCGTCCTTGCGGTCGCGCTTGGAGAGCCGGTCGATGTACAGCTGGCCGTACAGGTGGTCGGTCTCGTGCTGCAGGCAGCGGGCGAAGAAGCCGGTGCCCTCGACCCGGATCGCGTTGCCGTCCTTGTCCTGGCCGGTGACCGCCGCGAAGTCGGGACGGGCCAGCTCGGCGTAGGCGGTGGGGACGGACAGGCAGCCCTCGTTGCTGTCGTCCAGCACCCGGCGCCCGGCCGGGAGCTCCTCCAGCACCGGGTTGACGACGTGTCCGATGTGGCGGACGCCCTCGTCGTCCGGGCAGTCGTAGACGAAGACCTTGGCGTCGACGCCGATCTGGTTGGCCGCCAGGCCGACGCCCTCGGCCGCGTACATCGAGACGAACATGTCGTCGATCAGCTCGGAGAGGCCGGCGTCGAAGGCGACGACGTCCTTGCACTCGTGGTGCAGGACGGGGTTGCCGACCACGGTGATCGGGCGGGCGGTGCCCTTGGAGAGGTCCGGCTCCTCACCGACCACCTTCAGCGGGGCGGCCGGCGCCTCGCCGTGCTCGTGGTCGTGCTCGTGGGTGTGGTCGTGCTGCTCCGCCATCGATTCTTCCGCTTCCCATGGGTCTGCCGAGGTGTCCGCTCAAGGGTACGGCCCCCGCGGGCCGCCGGTCCCTTACTTCCGGGTCGACGGCCGCCGCCCCGGGCGACGGCGCCCCGGGCCGCACCGGACCGGGCGCGGCCGCAGGGGCCCGGCAGGGCTCAGCAGACCTCTTCGAGGTCGCGGTAGGCCCGGCCGCCCGGGTTCGCCGCCACCCAGCGGTCGAGCAGGGTGCGGACCAGTGCGGCGGGGGCCGCGATGCCGCACTCCCGCTCGGCCAGCCAGGCCAGCCCGCCGGCCCCCTGGCTGAGGTGGCTCAGGTGCCCGGGGTGGGCGGCGTCGCCGTCGTCGTGCGGGTCGTGGTGGGCGGTGCGGCCGTCGTCGGCGGGCATCCGGCTCTCCGAGCAGGCCCGGCAGAGCAGCCGGACGGAGGAGGTCCAGTCCTCGGCCGCGTAGCCGGCGTCGGCGACCAGCCGCTCCAGGGCGTCCCGGTCACCGGCCGTGGCGGCGTGCAGCAGCACCACGTAGGTCGGCACCGGGGACGGCGCCCAGAGCTCGATCTCGTCGAAGACCGGGTAGGCCGCGCCGTCCGCGACCCGCTCGCCGTGCGGGGCGCCGTCGTGCAGCACCACCTCGCCCCAGCGGCGGCCGGAGGAGGGCAGCGGGATGGAGAGCACCTCGATCCGGGCCGGGTCCAGCCGGCGGCCCCAGACCACCTCGGACTCGCCCTCCGGGGAGAGCCGGACCGGGGTGGTGCCGAGGTCCAGGCTGACCGGGCCGTCACCCGGGGTGCCCGCCCGGCCGGGCAGCTTCAGCCCGTACGCCTGCCAGGCGCGGTGGGCCAGCGGCCAGTCCTGCAGGGCGGTGGCGGTGATGCCGAGGTTCCACCAGTCGGCGGCGCCGTGCTCGCGGTCGAGCAGGGCGACCGCGCGCAGGCCGGCGGCTCTCGCCTGCTCCCAGTCCCGGCGGAACTTGTGCAGCAGCGCCAGGTTGAACCAGGAGTCCGAGAGCCACGGCTCCAGGTCGGCAGCCATCACGAGCAGCGCCCCGGCGTCCTCGTACCGGCCGTCGCCGATCAGCGTGAAGGCCCGGTCGGTCGTCTGCCGCCAGGTGGCGGACGGCCGGTGCCGTGTCCGGTGGAAGATCCTCACGTTCGTCCCTGCCGTCGTCGTCCGCTGAGTCCCGCTGGTCACGCTCAGCCCTGCTGAGTCCTGATGCCTGCTGCCCCGCTCGGTTGCCGGGTCACAGGTCCCGCACCGCAAGTCCCGCACCGCGGGCCCCGTACCGCAAGCCCTGCGGCGTGAACCCTCGATGCGAACCCCGTGCCCCGGATCGGGTGTTCCACGCTACGACCGCATCCAACCACGGTCACCAGGGGCCGCGCTCCCCGCCGCCTGGTTCAGCCCGGTTCGCGGGCCCGGCCGCCCATCCGCGCCAGGGCCTCGACCACCCGCGGGTCGTACGCCCGGCCGCGTTCCAGCCGGAGCGCCTCCAGCGCCTCCAGGCGGCCGGCCGGGTCGGACAGGCCCCGGCCGCGGGCGGCGGTGAGCAGGTCGTCGTGGGCGTTGGCGACCCGGATGATCCGGGCGGACAGCGGCAGCGAACGGTCCAGCCCGCCGTCCGGCCGGCGGCAGGGGTCGGCCAGCCGGGCGACCTGCTCGGCGACCCGGGGCGGCACCCCGGTGCGGCGGATCACCTCGCTGCCCAGCCGGGCGATCCGCTGCTGCTCGGCCGTGGGCAGCAGGGCGGTGGCGCCGTCCGGGACGGGCTCGACCAGCGAGAGCTGCCCGACGTCGTGCATCAGCGCGGCGTACTCCAGCAGGGCGAGTTCCCGGGTGCCCAGCCCCAGCTCGCGGCCGAGCGCGCAGGCCGTGTCGGCGACCCGGCGGGCGTGGCCGGGCGGGGTGTAGCCGGCCACCTCGGTGGCCCGGGCCAGGGTGGCGATGGTCTGGCCGGTGGTGGCCCGGATCGCCGCCGCCCGGCGGAAGGAGACCTGGGCGAGCAGCAGCGGGGCGCAGAACACCGGCAGCGCCCAGAGGCCGATCTCGCCGGCCGCCAGGCTGACCAGCATCCCGGTGGCCACGATGGCCGAGCCGATCCCCGGCAGGGAGCGCAGCTCGTCCTCCAGCGCGGCCGGGAACCGCAGGCCGGTACGGGCCCGGTGCAGGGCGGCGGCGAGGGTCGCGTCGCAGAGCGCCGCCAGGGCGGCCACCGCCGCCAGGAACACCCCGTACGCGGGGCCGGCCGACGGCAGGCGGTCGAGCAGACCGCCGTTGTACAGCGGCTGGAAGACGGCGGCGGCGAACCCCACGGTGAGCAGCCGGCGGGCCGCGGTGTCCCGCCGGACGGGATCGCCCCAGGGCCGCCCTCGCCGGCGCCGCAGGGCCCGGCCGTAGGCGCCGGGCAGCGCCCGGGAGAGGACCGGTGCGACGGCGGCGAGCAGGCTGCCCGCACCGGCGACGGCGACCACCTGCAGCACCCCGTGGGTGGTCGGCAGGCCGCGCAGCGGCCCCAGCAGGGCGTACGCGAGGGCGGCGGCGGCCCCGATCGGGGCCTGCTCGCGGTCGCCGGGCAGGGTGATCCGGACGCATTCGCCGACCGCGATCAGGGTGAGGAAGGCGACCGCCACCAGGGGCTGGGCCACCCCGGCCGCAGCCGTGGCGGCGACCGCCGCGACCAGCAGCGTCGCGGCGGCGGTGTGCAGCACCGCGGGGACGGCGCCGGCGCCCCGCGGCCGGCGGGGCGCCCCGCCGGGGGCCTGCCCCGCCGGGGGTGCCGACTGCTCCGCGGGCGCGTCCGGGCCGGCCGCCGGCCGGGGGACCCGCTGCTCCGCCCGGCGGACCGGGCCGCGCCGGCGGCTCATGCCGGACCGGCCTGCGGTGCGTTCTTCCCGCCCTGGGCCGGCTCGTCGGCCGGCGCCGGGCCGTCGGCCTGGGCCGGGAGGCGGGGCGGCGCGCCGCGGGCCGGTTCGGGCACGCCCAGCGGGATGTCCGGGACCTCGCCGGTGCAGCCGCCGGGCGGCGGCAGCGCGGGCTGCCAGCCGTGCTCGCCGACCGCGACGACCAGGGCCCGCACCATCACCGGGTCGAACTGGCTGCCCGCGCAGCGCTCCAGCTCGGTGACCGCCTCGGCCACCGGGCGCCCGCGCCGGTACGAGCGGGTGGAGGTCATCGAGTCGAAGGCGTCCGCGACCGAGATGATCCGGGCGAACTCGGGGATCCCGTCCCCCGCCAGACCGCTCGGGTAGCCCCGGCCGTCCATCCGCTCGTGGTGGTGCAGGATGCCGGCGTGCGCCTCGCCGAGGAAGGAGATCCCCCGGACCAGCTCGTACCCGTACACCGGGTGCACCTCGACCGCCCGGCGCTCCTCCTCGGTCAGCGGGCCGTTGCGGCGCAGCAGCTCGGTGGCGACCCCCAGCTTGCCGACGTCGTGCAGGATGCCGGCGAAGCGCAGGGTGCGCAGCCGCTCGGGCTCCATCCCCAGCTGGCGGGCGATCAGCACGGCGGCCCGGCCGACCCGTTCGCTGTGCCCGCGGGTGTAGGCGTCCTTGATCTCGACGGCCTGCACCAGGGCCTGGACGGTCGCCTGGTGGGTGTCGCGCTCGCGGTGGCCCTGGGCCAGCACCCAGGCCGAGATGGTGAGCGGCAGGAGGGCCAGCAGCGCCGCGAAGGCGCCGTACGGTCCCTGCCAGAGCACGGCGACCATCAGGGCGCCGGCCGCGTGCACCAGGACGGGCAGGCCGATCGCGGCGGTGGCGCCGCGGAGCAGGACGGCCGGCGGCCGGCGTTCGGCCAGCGCCAGCATGGCGCCCACCAGCGCGCTGTTGACCAGGCAGAACACCGCGACGGCGGCGAAGGCGGGCAGCAGCGCCCCGGGGAAGCGCGAGCCCAGCAGCAACCGGGGCCCCGCCAGCAGGTGGAAGGCCCCGGCTGCGGCGAAGGCGGAGAGCGCCAGCTGGGCGGCGTTCCAGCAGCGGCGCGCGGCGCTGGGCGGGGCTGCGCCGGCGGCGAGCGCGCCCGGTACGGCGACCAGGGCGGCGGCCGCGGGCGGGAGCATCAGCAGCCCGGCGAAGAGCACCGGGAAGAAGGTGTAGGCGCCGGGCCGGGCCGGGGCGCGCCGGGGCGGGGGCCGGCGGCCGAGCAGCCGGGCCCGGGTGCGCAGGAGCATCTGCAGGCAGGGGGTGGGCAGGCCCTGGGCGACCGACTCCCAGCAGGCGTGCAGGAAGGCGAGCAGGCCGACCTTGGGCCAGTCGACGGGGGCGCCGAGCCAGTGGGGCGGCACGGCCGCGGCGGCGGGCAGCAACGGCAGGGCGCAGCAGTACGCGACCAGCGGCAGGACGAGGGCGGGCAGGGCGACGAGGTAGCGGACGGCTCCGGCCGGCAGGGCCGGGCCAACAGTGTCGGTAGCGATCCCGGCCTCCCCCGCCGTCCTGGTCCACGCCGCCCTCGACGCGTCGGGTGGCGCGGCGGCGGGTGTCGTCAGGAGGATAGGCCTCCGCCCCGGCGTGGGGACGCATGATCGCGGAATGGCCCTGCTGGCGCAGCCCCAACTCACCCGAACGAGTGAAACAGGTGGTCAGGGGTTCGCGGCCGGGCAGACCGAAGGCCCCGGGAGCGTGCTCCCGGGGCCTTCGGTCTGCCCGGCCCGTCGCGGGCCGTGCTGCGCAGTGCAGGGCCGCGGCGCGCCCGGCCGCACCACGGAAGGGCACGTCACGGAACGGCAGGCCGGCGGACGGGCACGGCATCCCCGCGGGCGTGCACGTCGCCGCTCCGACGGTTCGGGCGCCCCGGGCCGGTCGGCCGACGCGCGGGGCGTCGGCTCGTCCGGCGGTGGGTCACTCCGACGCGCCGCTCGCCTCAGCGGCCGCGTACGGCGCCGAGCGGGTGTCGCGGGTGGGTGCGGGGGCGGGCTCGGCCGTCATCTCGACGGTCGTCTCGACCGTCACCACGAGGGCCTCGCCCGGACGCTGACCGGCGCGGATCGAGTCGATCCTGGCCAGCACCTTGCCGCGGAGGTCCGCGGGGGTGTCGTCACAGCCGCAGGAGCGCTTGATCAGTGCCTTGATGGCCTGTTCGAGGCCGTACTTCTCCAGGCACGGCGAGCACTCGTCGAAGTGCACGCGCAGCTTGGCGCAGTCGCCCTCGGCCATCTCGTTGTCGAGGAATTCGTAGAGGTGGTCGAGGACCTCGCCACACTCGGTGTCGTGCGGATCGCCGCAGCTCATGAGCCCGAGCCCTTCGCTTCCTGCCCTGCCCCGGTGCCGGCGGGGACGAGCCCGCGCTCACGGGCGTAGTCCTCCAGCATGCCGCGCAGCTGACGGCGGCCACGGTGCAGCCGGGACATCACCGTACCGATGGGTGTACCCATGATGTCCGCGATCTCCTTGTACGCAAACCCCTCGACATCGGCGAGATAGACGGCGATGCGGAACTCCTCCGGGATGGCCTGGAGGGCGTCCTTCACGTCGCTGTCGGGGAGGTGGTCGAGCGCCTGGGTCTCCGCCGAACGCAGGCCGGTCGACATGTGCGACTCGGCCCGGGCGAGCTGCCAGTCCTCGATCTCCTCGGCCGCCGTGCGCTGGGGCTCCCGCTGCTTCTTGCGGTACGAGTTGATGAACGTGTTGGTGAGGATGCGGTACAGCCAGGCCTTGAGGTTGGTGCCCTCACGGAACTGGTGGAAGGACGCGTACGCCTTGGCGAACGCCTCCTGGAGCAGGTCCTCCGCGTCGGCGGGGTTGCGGGTCATCCGCAGCGCCGCCGAGTACATGGGATCCAGGTAGCCCAGGGCGTCGCGCTCGAAGCGCTCCCGCCGGGCCTCCTCGCTCTCCTCCGCGGACACCCGGAAGGTGTCCTCACCGATCGCCTCGGCCAGCTCCTCGCCGGTGAGCGCCTCACCTGTGGGCACGCCCTCGCGCGGGTCCGTACCCGGATCGGCCTCGTGCTCGGTCCCGACGACCGGACCCACCTCCTCGGCATAACGGGCATGGCCCACGGTGGGCCGTCCCGAAATGGAGGATATCGGGCTGACGGGCTTCTCGCCCGCGACAAGCCACTCGGACCAGGACGGGACGAAGCCGTTCTCGACCGCGCGCTCGTCAGGCCGCTCGGGGCACACGATCGAACCCATCTGCACTTGCCTTTCCACCGGGACTGAAGCTGACGAGGGTGACAACCATGCCGCTCCCGCCCGCATTCCCGGGGGCTCCGACCGCCCGACCGGTCGGGCCGGGGCCCAGCCCGGGCCCGGTCAGGGCCCGGTTCAGGCCGGCTTCCCGACCAGTCCGAGGACCCACTCGCCCACCGCGTCGGTGATCGTCTCCAGCACCTCGGCCTGCCCGACCGGCGCCCGCTTGGGCACCTCGAAGCCGTGGCTGCCGTACGGCACGGCCACCAGCCGCTGCCCGGCCGGCAGCTCGGGGAACTCGGCCGGCCCGCCGAAGGGGTCCGCCACGCTCTGCACCACCAGGGCCGGCAACCCGCACTCCAGCAGCTCCCCGGCCCGGCTCTTCTCCGGCTTGCCCGGCGGGTGCAGCGGGAAGGCCAGCGCCAGGACGCCGACGGCCCCGGTCGCCGCTCCCGTCCGGCAGGCGACCCGGGCCCCGGCACTGCGGCCGCCGGCCACCACCGGCAGGCCGTGCTCCGCCAGCACCTCCGTGACCGGGAGCCAGCCCGCGTCCAGCGTCCTCGGCGCCGGGGCGAGCCGCTTGCCGGCCACCCTCCAGGGCTGCTCGACGAGCGCGACGGTGATCCCCAGCGCCGGCAGCGCGACGGCCAGCGCCTGCAGGTCACGGGCCTCGATCCCGCCGCCGGCGCCGTGGCCGAGGGCGAGCAGCGCCTTGGCGGCGCCGCCGGCCCGGGCGTAGGTGATCCGGGCGTCGCCGGCGGGGGTGGGGACGAGGACGGGGTCGGTGGTCTGCATGGTGCGGGGCTCCGTACCGGGGTCGGCCCGACCGGACCGGGCGGGCGGGAACAGGCGGGGAAGGCAGGAGGGGACGGGAGAAGAGGGGAGGGTGGAGGGAAGGGCGAGGGGAGGCCTCAGAACAGGGTGGTGACCAGTTCCTCGGCGTCCAGCGGCCGGACCAGCCCGGGCCCGTCGTTGCGGATGCTGCCGACGGCGGCCGCCACCGGCGCCGCCAGCAGCGCGCCCGGGGCCGGCGGGACGAGCAGGGGAAGCAGCTCGTCCGGGTCGCTCAGGCGGGGGTCCAGCCAGTCGTCGAAGGTGGCCGGGTCGAGGAAGAGCGGCATCCGCTCGTGGATCGGGGCCAGCGTCTCCTCGGCGGCGGTGGTGACGATGCTGCAGGTCACCAGCCAGGCCTCGGGGTGGTCGGCGGGGTGCGCGCGGTCGCGCCAGAACTCGTAGACCCCGGCCAGCGCCAGCACCCCGCCGTCCGCGCGGCTGACGAAGTACGGCTGCTTGGGCGGCCGGCTTCCGCCGCCGGGCAGGGTCTGCCACTCGAAGTAGCCGTCGACCGGGATGATGCAGCGCCGGGCGGCGAAGGCCTGCCGGTAGGAGGGCTTCTCGTGGATCGTCTCGGCCCGGGCGTTGATCATCTTGACCGCCGACTCCGGGGACTTCGCCCAGGCCGGCACCAGCCCCCAGCGCAGCACCCGCAGCTGGCGCACCGGCCGCGTCCCGCCCTTGGGCAGGCGCTCCAGCACCGCGAAGGCGGGCCGGGTCGGCGGGACGTTCCAACTGGGCGCCAGCGTCTCGGCGGGATCCCACTGCTCGACGCCGAAGATCTCGACCAGGTCCTCGGGCTTGTTGGTGGAGGCGAAGCGACCGCACATGCCGTCAGCTTGCCACGCGGGCCCCCTTCACCACTTCCTCATCCACGGATCAGAACCGACGGCTACCCGGGCACCGTCCTGGCATGGGAGGCTGCCACCTCGACGGGGCGCCGGACCGGCCCCGGCCCCGGCACCGAGCCGGACGGCACCGCGACGAGCACGACCGGAGGCGAGACCCGCAGGCATGGACGGACACAGCATCGCCGAGGTGTGGGACCGCGTCCTCGGCACCCAGCCCGCCCCGCCGCAGTGGATCGCGCTCGGCAGCGCCGGCCTGGCCCTGCTCGCGGTGCTCCCGCAGCCGCTCTGGCGGATCACCCGCAACGTGGTGACCATCGCGCACGAGGGCGGCCACGGCCTGACCGCGCTGCTCACCGGCCGCCGGCTCTCCGGCATCCGGCTGCACTCGGACACCTCGGGCCTCACCGTGTCCTCCGGGAAGCCCACCGGTCCCGGCATGATCCTCACCGCCGCGGCCGGCTACACCGCGCCCTCGCTGCTGGGCCTCGGCGGCGCCGCGCTGCTGGCGGCCGGCCACACCACCGCGCTGCTGTGGATCTCGATCGCCCTGCTGGCCGGCCTGCTGATCATGATCAGGAACGCCTTCGGGCTGCTCTCGGTGATCGTCACCGGCGCCGCCTTCTTCCTGGTCTCCTGGTACGGCAGCAGCGAGTTGCAGGGCGCCTTCGCCTACCTGGGCGTCTGGTTCCTGCTGCTCGGCGGGGTCCGGCCGGTCGCCGAGCTGCAGCGCAAGCGCCGGCACGGCGGCGCGCGCGACTCGGACGCGGACCAACTGGCCCGGCTGACCGGCGTCGCCGCGCTCGTCTGGGTGACCGTCTTCCTGGTGGTGGCCCTCGCCTGCCTGGGCCTGGGCGGCAGCTGGCTGGTCGGGCCCGTCCCGCCATTCGGGTAGGCGCGAGGGCCCTCCCCGTACGGCCCCTAAACTGGCCCCTATGACCGACACCCTGTGGCCCGCCCCCGTCGCGACCACCGCCGTTGACGCGACCGTGACCATCCCCGGCTCCAAGTCGGTCACCAACCGAGCGCTGCTGCTGGCCGCGCTGGCCGGCGAGCCCGGCTGGGTGCGCCGCCCGCTGCGCAGTCGCGACTCCCAGCTGATGGCCGACGGCCTGCGGGCGCTCGGCGTCGGCATCGAGGAGACGGTCAACAACGCGACCGGCGGCAGCGGCGGCGGGGAGGCCTGGCGGGTCATCCCGGCACCCGTGCTGCGCGGCCCGGCCCGGATCGACGTGGGCAACGCCGGTACCGTGATGCGCTTCCTGCCGCCGCTCGCGGTACTGGCCGACGGCCCGGTGCACTTCGACGGCGACCCGCGCTCCTACGAGCGCCCCCAGCACGGCGTGATCAACGCGCTGCGCGCCCTGGGAGCCCGGATCGACGACGGCGGCCGCGGGTCGTTCCCGCTGACCGTGCACGGCTCGGGCGCGCTGGACGGCGGGCCGGTCGAGCTGGACGCCTCGTCCTCCTCCCAGTTCGTGTCCGCGCTGCTGCTCTCCGGCGCCCGCTACAACCAGGGCGTGGAGGTGCGGCACGTCGGCGGCCCGGTGCCCTCGCTGCCGCACATCCGGATGACGGTGGAGATGCTGCGGCTGGCCGGCGTGCAGGTCGACGCCCCCGAGGACGGCGGCGAGAAGGACGTCTGGCGGGTCACCCCCGGCGCGCTGCTCGGCCGCGACATGGTGGTCGAGCCGGACCTCTCCAACGCCGCACCGTTCTTCGCCGCCGCGCTGGTGACCGGCGGCCGGGTGACCGTCCGCGACTGGCCGGCCCACACCACCCAGCCGGGCGACCAGCTGCGCGAGATCTACACGCAGATGGGCGGCAGCTACCGGTTCACCGAGGAGGGCCTGGAGTTCACCGGCACCGGCCGGATCCGCGGCATCGAGGCCGATCTGCACGACGTCGGCGAGCTGACCCCGGTGATCGCGGCGGTGGCGGCGCTGGCCGACTCCGAGTCCCACCTGTACGGCATCGCCCACCTGCGCCTGCACGAGACCGACCGCCTGGCCGCGCTCGTCAAGGAGCTGAACGACCTCGGCGGCGACGTCACGGAGACCGAGGACGGCCTGCGGATCCGCCCGCGCCCCCTGCACGGCGGTGTCTTCCACACCTACGAGGACCACCGGCTGGCCACCGCCGCCGCCGTGGTCGGCCTGGCCGTCGAGGGGGTGGAGGTGGAGAACATCGCCACCACGGCGAAGACCCTGCCGGACTTCCCGCAGATGTGGCGGGACCTCCTCGCGGGGGCGGCGGCGAGGGCCTGAGCGGAGACTTGAGCACATGCGCCGCTACGGCAAGGACGCCGACGAGGACGACATCCGCAACCGCCCGGGCCGCAAGGGTTCCCGGCCACGGACCCGGATCCGCCCCACGCACGACGACGCCGCTGAAGGGATGATCCTCACCGTCGACCGCGGCCGGCTGACCTGCCTGGTCGACGCGGGGACGAAGAACGAGCGCGAGATCGTCGCGATGAAGGCCCGCGAGCTGGGCCGCAAGGGCGTGGTGGTCGGCGACGTCGTCAACATCGTCGGCGACCTCTCCGGCGAGCCGGACACCCTGGCCCGGATCGTCCGGGTGGAGGAGCGCACCTCGGTGCTGCGGCGCACCGCCGACGACGACGACCCGTACGAGCGGATCGTGGTCGCCAACGCCCAGCAGCTGGCCATCGTCACTGCGCTGGCCGACCCGGAGCCCCGGCCCCGGCTGATCGACCGCTGCCTGGTGGCGGCCTACGACGCCGGCATGGAGCCGATCCTGGTGCTCACCAAGTCCGACCTGGCGCCGGCCGAACCGCTGCTGGAGTCGTACGCGCCGCTCGGCATCACCTACGTGGTGACCCGGCGGGACGAGCTGGCCACCGAGGGCGCCGAGGCGGTCCGCGCCCACCTGCGCGGCCGGTCGACGGTCTTCATCGGCCACTCCGGGGTGGGCAAGACCACCCTGGTCAACGCCCTCGTCCCGCTGCACCAGCGGAGCACCGGCGTGGTCAACGCGGTGACCGGCCGCGGCCGGCACACCACCGTCTCCGCGCTGGCCCTGCGGCTGCCGCCGCCGCCCGGTGTGAAGCCGGGCTCGAAGAAGGCGCTGGACCCGGGCTGGGTGATCGACACGCCGGGCTTCCGCTCCTTCGGGCTCTCGCACATCGACCCCTCGCGGGTGATCCTCGCCTTCCCCGACCTGGAGCCGGGCACCGTGGACTGCCCGCGGGCCTGCAGCCACGACGAGAAGGACTGCGCGCTGGACGCCTGGGTCGCGGACGGCCACGCCGACCAGGCCCGGCTGTACTCGCTGCGCCGGCTGCTCTCCGCCAAGGACACCCGGGACGGCGACTGACCGGCGGTCACCCGGGGTCCGCCCGCCCGGTGCGGGCCCCGCACCCCCGGGAGCCGATCCCGTCCCGGATTGCGGTGCGCCGCGAGGTGTCGGAGCGGCCCGCTCTGGTGATCATAGGAAAGTCGGCCGCACCGGCCCGACCCGTCGATCGACAGGGAGTCAGCGCGATGGCATGGGCCTTGGTGATCCTCGCCGGCCTGCTGGAGACAGGTTTCGCGATCAACCTGAAACTCAGCGATGGCTTCACCAAGCTCTGGCCCACCATCGGCTTCTGCGCCTTCGCCCTCGGCAGCTTCGGACTCCTCACGCTCTCCCTGAAGAGCCTGCCGGTGGGCAGCGCCTACGCGGTCTGGACCGGCATCGGCGCGGCCGGCACCGCGATCTACGGCATGGTGTTCCTCGAAGAGTCCTCCTCCACCCTCAAACTGGTCTCGATCAGCCTGGTGATCGCCGGCGTCGTCGGCCTGCAGCTGAGCGGCAGCGGGCACTGATCCGGCCCGCCGTGCGGCCACCGGCGCGGCCGCCGCACGACACGGTCGTCCGACGACCGGGCCCGACTGTCGGGAAGCCGGGCACCTCGCTACTGTTTCGACCATGGCCGATTACCACGACGATCTCCGCCTCGCCCACGTCCTCGCCGACTCGGCCGACTCGATCACCCTGGAGCGCTTCCGGGCGCTCGACCTCAAGATCGAGACGAAGCCGGACCTGACCCCGGTCAGCGACGCCGACAAGGCCGCCGAGGAGCTAATCCGGGGCGTGCTCCAGCGGGCCCGGCCGCGCGACGCGGTGTTCGGCGAGGAGTTCGGCATGCAGGGCTCCGGCCCCCGCCGCTGGGTGATCGACCCGATCGACGGCACCAAGAACTACATCCGCGGCGTCCCGGTCTGGGCCACCCTGATCGCCCTGCTGGAGACCGGCGCCGACGGCGAGGAGCGGCCGGTCGTCGGCATGGTCTCGGCCCCCGCGCTGAACCGCCGCTGGTGGGCGGCCGAGGGCCTCGGTGCCTACGCCGGGCGCAGCCTGGCCAAGGCCTCCCGGATCCACGTCTCCGGCGTCTCCCGGCTGTCGGACGCCTCGTTCTCCTACTCCTCGCTCAGCGGCTGGGAGGAGCGCGGCCGCCTCGACCCGTTCCTGGACCTCACCCGGGCCTGCTGGCGCACCCGCGCGTACGGGGACTTCTGGTCGTACATGATGGTCGCCGAGGGCTCGGTGGACATCGCCGCCGAACCCGAGCTCAGCCTGTGGGACATGGCCGCGCCCTGCATCGTGGTACAGGAGGCGGGCGGCCGCTTCACCGGCCTGGACGGCGTACCCGGCCCCGGCGGCGCGGACGCGGTGGCCTCCAACGGCATCCTGCACGACGAGGCCCTGCGCCGGCTCGGCGTCTGAGCGGACGGGCCCGGCTCGGCGTCCGAGCGGACGCTCTGCGCGGGCGTCCGAACGGACGGGCCAGGCTCGGCGTCTGACGAACGTGTTTCGACGGCTGGTCGGCCGGATTGCCGACTGCTCATCAACTGCCGCCGGGCAGTGCGGGGTTCACGGCAACCCGGCGGCAATCAGCGCCCCCTAGGCTCGACGGGTCAAGGCCGGTACCGCAGCCGCGCCCCACTCCCCCGTGCGCCCACCCCGCCGGGCCGCCCGCCTAGGGGAACCCCGACGTG
This sequence comes from Kitasatospora herbaricolor, assembly GCF_030813695.1. Classification (NCBI taxonomy): domain Bacteria; kingdom Bacillati; phylum Actinomycetota; class Actinomycetes; order Kitasatosporales; family Streptomycetaceae; genus Kitasatospora; species Kitasatospora herbaricolor. The sequence goes on along the minus strand of NZ_JAUSVA010000002.1, from coordinate 5,734,229 downwards.
CGTACGTTCCGCATCCGCACCATCCGCCACCGGCTCGCCCTGCTGCTCGCCCTGCCCACCGGGGCCCTGGTGGTGCTGGCGTCACTCGGCACCGCCGGACAGGCCACCCGGTACGCCGAGGCCGGCCGCAGCAGCGACCGGGTGGCGCTCGCCGTCACCACCGAGAGCCTGGTGCACCAGCTCCAGCTCGAACGCGGGCTGACCGCCGGTCTGCTCGGCGGCGACGAGAGCTTCCGCGCCCAGCTCGGCGGCCGGCGGGCCGGCGCCGACCAGGCCCGCCGGACGCTGGACCAGCGGCTGGCCGCCGGACCGCCCGGCGCCGACGCCGTCCGGTCCGCGCTGTCCGGCCTCGCCCGGCTCGCCGAGCTGCGCGGGCGGGCCGACACCGGGACCGCGACCCGGGCCGACGCGCTCGGCTTCTTCACCGACGCGATCACCGGTCTCACCTCGGCGGCCTTCGCCGGCCTCGGTGCCTCGGGCGACGACCGGCTGCAGGCCTCGCTGACCACCCTGCGGGCGCTGACCGACGCCACCGAGGCGGCGGCGCTGGAGCGCGGCACCCTCAACGGGGTCCTGGCGTCCGGCTCGTTCAAGGGCGCCGACTACCCGTCGTTCGTCCGGATCACGGCGGTGAGGAACGCCGCCCTGGCGCAGGTGCCGCGCACCGCCACGGCGGCCCGGACGAGCGCGCTGGACGCCGCCCTGCGGACCCCGGCCGCGGTCTCCGTCGCCGGGATGGAGCAGCAGGCCCTGGCCGGCTTCGCCGCCGACCGCCTGCCGGTGACCCCGGCCGACTGGTGGCGGGCCGCGAGCACCCTCGTCGACGACCTGCAGCAGGTCGGGGCGCAGGCGGCGCAGGAGAGCCTGGACCGGGCGGACGAGCTGCGCTCGGCGGCCCTGCGCTCCCTCGTGCTGGACCTCGTGCTGGCGCTGGCCGCGGTGCTCGGCGCCGGCGCCCTCGGCCTGGCCGCCACCCGCTCGATCACCCGCCCGCTGGCCGCGCTGGCCGCCGAGGCCGGCCGGCTCGCCGACCGGGTGCTGCCGGACGCGGTCGCGCGGATCCAGGGCGCCGGCCCCGACCAGGACCTCGCCGAGGTCGCCGTCCTGCCGGCCCCTGAGCGCCCCGGCCGGGCGGCGGAGCTGGCCGAGGTCGGCGCCGCGCTGGACCGGCTGGCGGGGACGGCCGTGCGGCTCGCCGTGGAGCAGTCCGTCCTTCAGCGCAACAGCACCCGCTCCCTGGCCGGCCTGGGCCGACGCAACCAGGCCCTGGTGACCCGTCAGCTCGGCTTCCTCTCCGGCCTGGAGCGCACCGAGCACGACCCGGGCGTGCTGGCCAACCTGTTCGAGCTGGACCACCTGGCGACCCGGATGCGGCGCAACGCCGAGAGCGTCCTCGTCCTGGTCGGCGAGCCCAGCCCGCGCCGCTGGGCCCGGCCGGTCGGCATGGGCGACGTCGTCCGGGCCGCGCTCGGCGAGGTGGAGGACTACCGGCGGGTGGTGCTCCGCCGGGTGGACGAGGCGCTGCTGGACGGCGGGGCGGTCGCCGAGGTGGCGCACCTGCTGGCCGAGCTGATCGAGAACGCGCTGGCCGCCTCCGCGCCTGACACCGACGTCGAGGTCTTCGCGCGGCTCACCGGCACCGGGTACCTGGTCGCCGTCGTCGACCACGGGACCGGCCTGACCGAGGCCGGGCTGGAGCGGGCCAACGCCCGTCTCGCGGGGCAGGAGAGCTTCCTGGTGGGCAGCTCGGGGCTGCTCGGGCACTACGTGGTCGGCCGGCTCTCCGTCCGGCTCGGCGCGGAGGTCCGGCTGACCCCCTCGCCGGTGCACGGCGTGACGGCGACGGTGCTGCTGCCGGGCGCGCTGCTGGCCCCGGCGGCCCGGCCCGTGCTGGTCGGTGAGGCGCTGTGACGACCGCGGACGAGTACGAGACCGGGGAGGTGGTCCGCCCGTTCATCGTCTCCGGCGGCCGGACCAGCCCGGTCACCGGTGAGCTGCGGCTGGAGACCCTGGTGTCGGCCCCGCCGTCGGCGCTGACCGCGCCGCTCGGCTTCGAACGGCACCGGATCGTCGAACTCTGCCAGTACCCCCGCTCGGTGGCCGAGCTGGCGGCGCTGCTGCCGACCCCGCTCGGGGTGGCCCGGGTGCTGGTGGCGGACCTGGCGGCGGAGCGCTACGTCCGGGTCCACCAGGACGGGCCGGAGAACCCGTCGGTGGCCCTGCTGGAGCGGATCCGGGACGGGCTGCTCAGGCTCTGACCGGGCGGCGGCCGGACCCGGTCGTGGGTGCGGGCCCCGGGCAGCGTGGTGGCAACTGTCCCCGGGGCCCGCTGTTCAGGGGGCGGTCACTTCTGCTTGCGCAGCTCGCGGACCGCCGTCTCCAGGCGCCGGCCGTAGTCGGCGTCGGCCCGGCGGAAGTTCTCGACGGCCCGCTCGACGATGTCGTCGCGGTCGGCGGAGACCTTGGCGATGAAGCCGGCCAGGTTGTCGATCAGGCGGGTCTTCTCGTCCTCGCCGAACAGCCGGTAGAGGTTGCCGGCCTGCACGAAGTCGTCGTCCTCGCTGTGCGAGGGCGCCTCGTGGTTGCCGGTCGTGCCGGTGACGGCGGTCGCGGCCCAGAGCGGACGGCCGGTCTGCACCGGGCCGCCGAAGGTGTTCGGCTCGTAGTTCTTGCGGCGGCCGTGGCGGCCGTCGTACAGGTGGCCGTCGCGGCCGTTGGTGAGCGCCTCGGTGGCGTGCGGGCGGTTCACCGGCAGGTGGTCGGCGTTGATCCCGACCCGGTAGCGGTGGGCGTCCGCGTACGCGAACAGGCGGCCCTGGAGCATCTTGTCCGGGGACGGGCCGATGCCGGGCACGAAGTGCGAGGGCGAGAAGATCGACTGCTCGACCTCGGCGAAGACGTTGTCGGGGTTGCGGTTGAGCTCCAGCTTGCCGAACTCGACCAGCGGGTAGTCCGCGTGCGGCCAGACCTTGGTCAGGTCGAAGGGGTTGAAGCGGTACGTCGCGGCGTCGGCGGCCGGCATGATCTGGACGCTGACCGTCCAGCTCGGGAACTCGCCGCGCTCGATCGACTCGCGCAGGTCGCGCTGGTGCGAGTCGGGGTCGGTGCCAGCGAGGACGGCGGCCTCCTCGCTGGTGAGGTTCTTGATGCCCTGATCGGTCTTGAAGTGGTACTTCACCCAGAAGTGCTCGCCGGCCTCGTTCTGCCACTGGTAGGTGTGCGAGCCGAAGCCGTCCAGGTGGCGGTAGGAGGCGGGGATGCCGCGGTCGCCGAAGAGCCAGGTGACCTGGTGGGTCGCCTCGGGCGAGAGGCCCCAGAAGTCCCAGACGTTGTCGGCCTCCTGCGAGCCGGTGTACGGGTCGCGCTTCTGGGTGTGGATGAAGTCCGGGAACTTGACGGCGTCCTTGATGAAGAACACCGGGGTGTTGTTCCCGACCAGGTCGTAGTTGCCGTCCTCGGTGTAGAACTTCAGCGCGAAGCCGCGCGGGTCGCGGACGGCGTCGGCGGAGCCGAGGTTGCCGGCGACGGTCGAGAAGCGCAGGAAGGTCTCGGTCTCCTTGCCCACCTCGGACAGGAAGGCCGCCCGGGTGTACGCGGTCACGTCGCCGGTCACCGTGAAGGTGCCGTAGGCGGCGGCGCCGCGGGCGTGCACCACGCGCTCCGGGATGCGCTCGCGGTTGAAGTGCGCGAGCTTCTCGAAGAGCAGCTGGTCCTGTATCAGGGCGGGGCCGCCCGCGCCCGCGGTCTCGGTGTTCTGATTGTCGGCCACGGGCGCGCCCGCCTCCGTGGTCAGCGTGGGCCGCAGCTCGTCCTGGGCAGTCATGGGGAGACCTCCGCGTCATCCGGTCGTGAGGAGCCTCAGCCTAGCTTGGACTTTGTCCAAGTCAATACTCATCCGAAGTCCGGAGCCGTTCCGAAGGAAGACGGCCCTTGCTACCCTGGCCGCATGAGTGACCTGCTGGAACGACTCCGGATGCGCGGCTGGCGCCTGACCGCACAGCGGCGGGTCGTGGCCGAGGTGCTCGACGGCGACCACGTCCACCTCACCGCCGACGAGGTGCACGCCCGCGCCGTCTCCCGGCTGCCCGAGATCTCCCGGGCGACCGTCTACAACACGCTCGGCGAACTCGTGATCCTCGGCGAGGTCCTGGAGGTCGCCACCGACGGGCGTGCCAAGCGGTACGACCCGAACGCCCACCGCGCCCACCAGCACCTGATCTGCTCGGGCTGCGGCGCCATCCGCGACGTCCACCCGCTGGGCGACCCGATCGCCGCGCTCCCCGCCGACCAGCGCTTCGGCTTCACCCTCTCGGGCGCCGAGGTCACCTACCGCGGGCTCTGTCCCGACTGTCGCTAGCCGGCCGCCCGCCGGGGCGGCCGGCGGCCCCGGCACCCCGACCCCACCGCCGTCGGCCGCAACGGGCGTTCACCCCTGCGGCCCGCGCCGGGCCCGCCCCGGGCCCGGCGCGATCGGGCCCGCCCGCTCAGGCGCTGAGTTCGGCGTGCAGCGCGCCGAGCAGCCGGCCCGCCCGCTCGGCCACCTCGGCCGGACCGTAGTCCGCCGCCCGCCGGCACCAGTTCTCCGCCTGGACCGGCTCCCCGCGCCGCAGTGCCAGCAGGGCCAGGCGCAGCGCGGCCCGCCCGTGGCCGGCGTCGGCCGCCCGGGTGTACCAGAGCATCGCCTCGGCCTCGCTGTCCTGACGGGCCAGCAGCAGGCCCAGATTGAAGGCCGCGCTACGGCTGCCGGCCTCGGCCGCCCGGCGGTACCAGCTCTCCGCGATCTCCAGCGCGCCGCGCTCGGCGGCCCGCACGCCCATCCGGACCTGCGCCCGGCGGTGACCCGCGTCGGCCGCGACCGCGTACCAGTGCTCGGCCTCGGTGTCGGCGTCGCCGCGCCGGTCCAGCAGCGAGGCCAGCCGGAAGCAGCCCTCGGCCGAACCGCCGCCGGCCGCCTGGCGGTAGCGCTCCAGGGCGCCCGGCAGGTTGCCGCGCTGCTCCTGGACGACCGCCAGCTGGAGGGCGGCCTCGCCGTGCCCCTCCGCGGCGGCGCGCGCGTACCACTCGTGCGCCTGCTGGTGCTCCCCGCGCCCGGCGTGCAGCACGCCGAGGTTGAAGGCGCCGTCCACACTGCCCGCCTCCGCGGCCTTGGAGAACCACGGCTCGGCGCCGGACTCGTCGCCGCGCTGCAGCAGGACGACGGCCAGCGCGTTGCAGGCCTCCCGGTGGCCGGCGTAGGCGGCCCGCCGGTACCACTGCTCGGCCTGCTGGTCGCGGCCGGCGCCGGCGCAGAGCAGCCCGAGGTTGAAGGCGCCGTTCTGGTCGCCGGCGTCCAGCGCCGCCCGGTACCAGTGCTCGGCGACGGCGGCCTCCCCGCGGCCCGCGTGCAGCGCGCCGAGCGCGTTGGCGGCGTTGCCGTCACCGGCCTCGGCCGCCTCCTGCCACCACTCGGCGGCGGCCGTCAGGTCGCCGGAGTCGCGCATCAGGAAGCCCAGCGCGCAGGCCGCCCGGGGCTCGCCGTTCTGCGCGGACTGGCGGTACCAGCGCGCCGCCTCCTCCATCAGTGCCGGGTCGCCCTGGGCGCGCTCCTCCAGCAGCACGCCCAGGCGCAGCGAGGCGCGGGCGTGGCTGCGGGCGGCGGCGGTGCGGTACCAGGTCTCGGCGGTGTCCTTGTCCCCGGCCGCCTCGCGCATCCGGGCGAGCCGGTAGGCGGCCTCCCGGTGACCGGCGTCGGCGGACACCTTGAACCAGCGCTCGGCGCGCACGTCGCGCCGGTGCTCCATCAGGTCGCCCAGCGCGTACGCCCCCAGCGGGTGCCCGTGGTCGGCGGCGAAGTGCAGCCAGTACTCGGCGGCCTCCTCCTCGCCCTGGTCGCGCAGCTGCAGGCCGAGCGCGTGCGCGGCGGGGGCGCTGCCGGCCACGGCGGCCTGCCGCCACCACTGGGCGGCCTCGGCCCGGTGGCCCTGCTGGTGCAGCAGCACGCCGAGGTTGTTGGCGGCGGCGCGCACCCCGGCCGCGGCGGCGGCGCGCAGGTACGGCTCGGCGTCCTCCAGGTCTCCGCGGCGCAGCAGCAGCGCGCCGAGCCGGCTGGCGGCGTCGGTGTCACCCTCGTCGGCGGCCTGCCGGTGCCGGCTCTCCAGCGCGGCCTGCTCGCGGGCCGCGAGGGCGCGCTCGAAGGTGGCACCGTCGAGGCCGGCGCCGTCCTGGTCCGGGTCCTCGCCGCCGGGCGCGTCCGCGCGGCCGGCGTAGGGGCCGATGCCGGCGGCGAACTGCTGGGCGGAGACGTGGACGAGGCTGTCGGGGCCGTAGCCGGCCGACGGTCGGCGATCCGCCAGGCCGCTGGTGCGCTGGGCCGGCAGAGCCCCCGGCAGGCCTTCCGCGCCCTCGGGGTCGGGGCTCTGCGCCCAGCCCTCGGTGTCCGGTTCGGCCGTGACGGGCTTGCTCCCTGGTCCGTTCTTTCCGATCAGCTTCATGCCGACTCCCGCTCCCCCAGAGTGTCGCGGCATCTGCCGGGGGCAGATCGGAGCCGACGGCCGGTCAACGGCCGTGCCCCGTACCCCATGTGCTCCATCGTCGCATCACCCGCAACCCGCGTACACCTGCCCCGGCCAAATTTGGTGGTGCGGGCCGAAGCCGGCGGGATTGCTTCAGTGCTTTGTCGATTTCCCGACACTTCAGCCTCACAAACCCCCACCAGGGCCCCGATGGTGAGTGTTCGCCACCGAACGGCGGCGGGGCCGCACCGGCGGCCGGCGTTGGTCGGCACCCTTGGCGACACCCGGACAGATCTCCCGCCCGGCCGACCGGGACGGATCGGGCGAGCAACGCTAGATGGTACCGAAGGCACCGCCGCCGGGACCGCGCCCGGCCGGGACTCCCCCGGGCGGCCACCCTTCCGGCCGCACAACACCGAAGGCCCGGAGGAAAGATCCTCCGGGCCTTCGGCCTTTGTAGCGGGGACAGGATTTGAACCTGCGACCTCTGGGTTATGAGCCCAGCGAGCTACCGAGCTGCTCCACCCCGCGTCGGTAGTTGAACTCTAGCACGATCACGGACGGGGCCGTGAATCGCACCGGGCGGGCGGCCCGGCACGGTCCACGGCCCCGTTCCGCGCGACTGCGCGCGGCCCGGCCCGGAGCTACGGGGTGGCCCCCGGCGAGGGGGTCGCGGCCGGGGACGGCGAGGCGGCGGGCGCACCCGCCTTCTGCTCGGCGGCGATCGCCGCGCTCACCGCGTCCTGGAGGGCCTTCTGGGCCTGGCCGTACTTGACCCAGTCACCGGCCTTCAGGGCCTCCTGGCTGTCGGTGATCGCCTTCTGGGCGTCCTGCAGCGCCTTCTGCACCACCGGGTCGTTGCTGCCCGCGGCGGGCGGCGTGGTGGGGTTCGTCGGCGTGGTCGGCGTCGTCGGCGTGGTGGCGGGCGGCGTGGTCGTCCCGGTGGAGACACCGGCGAAGACCTTCTTCAGCGCCTCCTCCAGGGTGTTCTCGAACGCCACGTTGTCGTTGCCGTACACCGCGAGCACCTTCTGCAGCACCGGGTACTTGGCGCCGCGGCCCTTGACGTACACCGGCTCCACGTTGAGCAGCCCGCCGCCGACCGGCAGGGTGAGCAGGTTGCCGTACTCCAGCTGGGAGTCCCCGCCGCTCTTCAGCAGCGTCAGCTGGTTGGCGACCTCCGGCCGGGAGTTGAACTGGGACTGGACGAGGTTCGGCCCGAGGGTCTTGCTGTCGCCCGGCACCTTGAGGATGCGGATCTTGCCGTACTCGGGGCCCGGGTCCGCGCTGACCGCCATGAAGGCCGCCAGGTTCTCCCGCCCGCTGGGCACGAAGGTGGTGGTCAGCGAGAAACTCGCCGAGGTCACCGCCGGGTCGGGCATCCGGACGGTCAGGTAGTACGGCGGCTGGACCTGCTTGGTGTCGCTGGTCGGGTCGACCGGGATCTGCCAGATGTCGGTGCCGTTGAAGAAGGACCCGGCGTCCGTCACGTGGTACTGGCCGAGCAGCTCGCGCTGCACCTTGAACATGTCCTGCGGGTAGCGCAGGTGCGGCATCAGGGTGCTGGGGATGTCCGCCCTCGGCTTGACGGTGTCCGGGAAGGCCTTCATCCAGGTCTTCAGCACCGGGTCGGCGTCGTCCCACTGGTAGAGCGTCACCTCGCCGGTGTACGCGTCCACGGTGGCCTTGACCGAGTTGCGGATGTAGTTGACCTTGTTGGCCGCGGTCAGCAGCTCACCGCGCTGGTTGGTCAGCGAGTCCTTGGTGACCGCGCCCAGGGTGGTCTTCGAGGCGAACGGGTAGCCGTCCGAGGTGGTGTAGCCGTCGAGCACCCAGACCAGCTTGCCGTCCTGCACCACCGGGTACGGGTCGGCGTCGATGGAGAGCCAGGGCGCGACCTTCTCGACCCGCTCCTTGGGGGTGCGGTCGTAGATCACCTTGGCGCCGTCGGTGATCGCCCCCGCGTAGAGGATCTGCGGCTCGGCGAACTTCACCGCGTACGCGGCCCGGGTGAACGGGTTGTTCAGCGAGACACCGCTGCCCCCGGTGTACTGGTAGAGCTTGTCCCCGAAGTCGGTGGTGTAGTCGATCTCCTGGTTGGAGCCGCCGACGATCGAGTAGGTGCCGGTCTTCTCGCCGTAGTAGATCCGCTGCTGGTACTCGCCCAGCGAACCGGTGGCCGGCAGGCTCGACTCGGTGAAGACCGGCTGGCCCTTGTCGTTGACCTGGTTGCCCTTGGCCGCGACCGCGCCGTAGCCGTGAGTGAACTTGAAGTGGTCGTTGATCCAGTTCCGCTTGTCGCCCTGGACGCCGCTCAGGTCCAGCTCGCGCAGGCCGATCACGGTGTCCTGGGCGGCGGCGCCGTTGCCGTAGCGGTCGACGTCCAGGGTGCTCGGGAAGGCGTAGTACGACCGCTGCTGCTCGATCGACTGGAAGGTCGGCGAGACCACGTTCGGGTCCAGCAGCCGGATGTCCGCGATGGTCTGCGCGTCCGGCTTCAGGGCGTCCGCGGTGGTGCTGGCCTTCGGCGTGTACGGCTGGGTCTGGCTGTCCGCGATGCCGTACGCCTGCCTGGTGGCGTCGATGTTCTTCTGGATGTACGGCGTCTCCTTGGCCTGCTCGTTCGGCTTGACCTGGAACTGCTGCACGATCGCCGGGTAGACGCCGCCGATCAGCACCGCCGAGAGCGCCATCAGCCCGAAGCCGATCAGCGCCGGCACCCAGGTGCGGCGCAGCGGCGTCAGGAAGAACATCACGGCGCAGATCACCGCGACGAAGAACAGGATGGTCTTGGCCGGCAGGAAGGCGTTGGCGTCGACGTAGCGCAGGCCGGTCCAGCCGTCCACGCCCTTGTAGGAGCCGGTCTTGACCGCCAGCGCGTACCGGTCCAGCCAGTAGGCCGCCGCCTTGAGCAGGACGAAGACGCCGAGCAGCACCGCCAGGTGCCCCTGCGCGCCGACGCTGGCGCGCCGGCCCGGGCCCTGCAGCCGCAGGCCGCCGTACAGGTAGTGCACCAGGACGGAGGCCAGCAGCGCGACGATCACCGCGCTGAAGGCGAAGCCGAGCACGAACTCGTAGAACGGCAGCTCGAAGGCGTAGAAGGAGACGTCCAGGTTGAACTGGCTGTCCTTGACCCCGAAGGAGGTGCCGTTGGTGAACAGCAGCCAGGTGCGCCACTGGCCGGACGCGGCCGCGCCGGCGATCAGGCCGACCACCAGCGAGACGCCGATCAGCGCCCAGCGCTTGAACGGGGCGATCCCGGACCGGTAGCGGTCCAGGCTCTGCTGCTCGACCGACATCGCGGACAGCGGCGGGCGCAGCCGGTGGGCCAGCCAGATGTTGGCGCCGACGAACAGCGCCATCAGCAGGCCCACGACCGCGAACAGCCCGACCTTCGTCCACAGCTGGGTGGTGAAGACCGAGGAGTAGCTGACGGACTTGAACCAGAGCCAGTCCGTCCAGAACCCGGCGAACATGACGAACAGCAGGAACAGCACCGCGAGCACGCCCACCGTCAGCAGGAGCACCCGGGTGCGCCGTGAGGGCGGGCCGACTCTCGGCCGGAAGCCCGGTCCTGAGCGGTCGGGCATCTGGAACACCACGGTGGCACCTCGGCTGTGTCGTCTCGAATCGTTCGGTCCTCCATGCAACTTAATCAGTCTTTACCTGAGTTCCCAGGCTTTGCTGTCGGTTCGGTACCGGTTCCCCGGGCCGGGGCCAGGGGGCCGCCGCCGGGCCGGGAGCGCCGGGCACCGGGGCCGCTCGCCTCGTGTGAGGATTGAGACATGTCCGATGCTTCCAACACCCCGTCCGACGTCTCCAGCCTCCCCGCCGCCACCCCGCTGACCAGGGCCGCGCTGGAGATCGACGAGTACGCCTCCACCCTCGGCTGGGACCTCCCGGCCCGGCTGTTCGCCCTGGTGGACAGCGCCCAGCTGCGCAAGGCCGACCCCAAGCTGGCCAAGCAGCTCGGCCTGGCGGACTCCGACGAGCCCGGCCTCACCCCGATCGAGCAGGACGAGCTGCCGGCCGGCATGGAGCTGGACAAGTTCCTCGGGACGATCGCCTGGCCCGACATGATCGCCGGCTGCGCGCTGGTGGTCGAGCGCCTGATGCTCCCGCCGGGAGCCGAGCAGAGCCGCCCGAAGAACGCCACCGAGGCCCAGCTCGCCGAGTGGGTGGCCAACCACCCCAAGCGCGAGGAGGTGCGGATCACCGCCGCCGTGCTGCGCGACGGCAAGCGCGAGACGGCGCTGCGACTGCGCTCCAAGGACGTCGCGCGCGAGGTGCTGACCGGCCCCGACCTGGTACCGGGCCTGACCGACGCGCTGCTGGCCACCTTCGCCTGACCGGACGGGCCGGAGCAGACCGGGCCGGAGCAGACCGGACGGCCGTGCGGGCTCCGCACGGCCGTCCGGCCCGGGTCGGCCCGGCGGCTCAGCCCTTGCCGCAGGAGGGCAGCGCCGCGGTCTGCCCGGAGCGGACCTGCTCCAGCGACTTCAGCGCGCCGTCCAGGGTCTCCGCCTTGATCAGGGTGAGCCCGCTCGGGGTGGCCCCGGCGGCCTCGGCGCAGTTGTCGGCCGGGGTGAAGAAGTACTGCGCGCCGGCGTCGCGGGCGGCGATCAGCTTCATCGCGATGCCGCCGATCGGCCCGACCTTGCCGTCGTCCGTGATCGTCCCGGTGCCGGCCACGAACTTGCCGGCGGTCAGGTCCTCGGGGGTCAGCTTGTCGATGATCCCGAGCGAGAACATCAGCCCGGCGCTCGGCCCGCCCACGTCCTGCAGGCCGATGTCGATCTGGAACGGGTAGGTGTGCTTGGTGTCGGGGCCGATCCCGACGATCGCGCGGTCCCCGTCGGAGGCCTTGGCCGTGGTGATGGTGACGTCGGTCGGCCGGCCCTGGTCCGGCGCCGTGCTGTCCTTGCCGCGCGGGACGACCGTGAAGACCACGTTCTCGCCGGGCTTGTGCTTGGTGACCAGCTTGGCCACCTGGTCGTCCGCGGTCACCACGGTGCCGTCCACCGAGACGATCCGGTCGCCCGCGTGCAGCTTGCCGTCGGAGGGCCCGCCGGCCACCACCGAGGCGACGATCACCTCGCTGCCCATCGGGATGCCGAGCTCGCCGAGGGCGGCCGTCTTGGCACTGTCCTCGGAGGAGGCGAACTCCTCGGCGTTCTGCTGCTGCGCCTCCTTGTCGGTCTGCCCGGGCGGGTACACGTTCTCGTGCGGCACCACCAGGACGTCGCCGCGCAGCCAGCCGACCACCGCCGAGACCAGGCTCGGCTCGTACTTGGCGCCGGTCACCTGGACGGTGGTCATGTTGAGGTGGCCGGTGGTCGGGTACGACTCGTGACCGGTGATGGTGATCACCGGCCGGCCCGTCTTGTCCTGCACACCGAGCGTGTTGTACGTCGGCCCGGGGCTCATCTCCGTGTACGGCACCTTCATGAGCACGGAGACGCAGAGCAGGGCTATCAGCAGCAGGGTGGCGGCGAGCATCGTCGCAGAGCGGCGTGGCATGGCTCGACAGTACGGGACGCCGGTGGCCGGGCGCCCGCCGGGCTACCGGCCCAGGCCGTCCGTGGGAGCCGCGCCGGGGGCCGCCGTGGTGCGCTCCATCGCCGCCAGGAAGCGCTGGTGCTCGGCCAGCGAGGCCGGATCACCGGCGGATTTGGGGGCCCTGGCCGCCCAGAGCGCCCACATCGAGGCAAGCACCGCGGCGACCGCGGGAATGATCAACCAGGCGAGCGCACCCATATCCGAACTCCCAGCTCGTCGTGTCTATGAGCAGATTAACCACCCACACGAACAACGGGCGTGGCGCCATCCGGGTTACGGCACCGACAACCCGCCCACAGCCCCGGGAGGCGGCCTCAGGCCCGCCGGGAGGCCACGGCCGAACGAGTGAGACGGGTACGCCCGGACCGGCGGACGGGCGGGCCGGTGCCGGGCGGGGAGCCGCCGCGGACGGGCGCTCAGCAGGAGCCGGCGCCGACCCACTCCTCCTCGCCGTCGGAGAAGACCTGGTGCTTCCAGATCGGCACCTCGTGCTTGAGGTCGTCGATCAGGCGGCGGGCGGCGGCGAAGGCCTCGCCCCGGTGGGCGCAGGAGACGGCGACGATCACGGCCTTGTCGGTGATCTCCAGCCGGCCGATCCGGTGCACCGCGGCGAGCGCCCGGACGGGGAAGTCCGCGACGACCTTCTCGGCGATCCGGCGCATCTCCTGCTCGGCCGTCGGGTGGCAGCTGTACTCCAGCGCGGCGACCGACTTGCCGCCGTCGTGGTCACGGACCGTCCCGACGAAGACGGTGGTCCCGCCGGCCGCGTCGTCACCGACCGCCTCGTACACCTCGTCGAGGGAGAGCGGGGTCTCGCGGATCGCGAGCAGGCGGATGGGGTCGTGGTTCTCGGACATGCCCCCATGATTCCTCATCCGGGGCGACCCTGGGCAAGGGCCTTCCGCATCACGATTCCGAAATTTCGCATCGTGAGAAAATCCGGGATCCCGGGCGGACGCCCCGGGCGGCGGGGAATCCACGGGGAAAGCCGCGCTCCGCCCCGCGGTGGGCCGTCGGCCGGCAGGACGGCGCCCGACGGGCCGTAGTGAGGCCGGCAGGCCGGGCGGCCGGGGCGAGGCCGGGCGGAAGCCTCAGAAGCGGCGCCGCTTGCGCGCCCGGCGCACCAGCGCCGCCGTACCGACCAGGGCCACCGTGGCACCCGCCGCCCCCAGGCTGGTGGCCGCCTCCTTGCCGCCCAGCCGCCGGCCGGCCACCGCGTGCTTGCCGGCGACCTGCGCCAGCAGTTCCGCCAGCACCTGCTCGTTGGAGTGGGCCGGGCGCCAGCCCGCCTCGTGCAGCCGGCTGCCGGACACCACCCAGGGGTACATCGTGTAGGCGAGGTCCCCCGCCGGGGCCGGGGTCAGGCCCAGCCGGTGCAGCCGGGCGGCGGTGCCGAGCGCCAGCGAGGCGGGCAGCTCCATCCGCCGGATGCCGGAGAGCTTCTCGACGTCCTCCTGCTCCAGCCAGCCGTCGCAGCCGACCGTCACCTCGCCCTCGACCAGACCGAGCGCGGCGTACTCCAGCGCCGCCGCCAGGTCGTCCACGTGGCAGAACTGCCAGCAGGGCCGCGAGCCCGCCACCACCAGCAGCCGGGGGGCCTCGAAGTGCCGGGTCAGCACGGTGTCGACGCCCGGGCCGACCACCACGGCCGGCCGCAGCACGGTGACCTGCAGACCGGGGTGGGCCCGCGGGGCCCGGCGGGCCAGGCGCTCGATCTCCAGCAGGTCGCCGACCAGCGACGCCTCCTCGGTGGCCCGCAGCTCGGAGTCCTCGGCGAGCGGCACCTCGTTGTCCGGCAGCGCCCCGTAGACCATCGCGGAGGTACAGAGCACCACCCGGCCCACACCGGCGGCCGCGGAGGCGGTCAGCACCGTCTGCGCGCCCCGCACGTTGTACGCGCTCCGGGCGCGCGGGTCGGTCTCCATCCCGAGGTCCATCGCCAGGTGGACCACCACGTCCACCCCGGCCAGGCGCTCGGCCACCGCCGGGTCGCGGACGTCCAGGACGCGCCACTGCACGCCCGGCACCTCACCGCGCCGGTCGTCGACGGCCAGGACCTTGCGGACCCCGGGCGAGGCCACCAGCCGGGCCGCGACCCGTTCGCCGAGCACACCGGCGGCACCGGTGACGGCCACGGTCAGCGGCTTGCCGCCGTAGGCTGGAGGCGGCGACACCGTGGTGCGTGGGTCGTCCTCACCTCCGGTCAGCCCAGAGCGAACGTCCGAAGGCGGGGAACTCACCGGCCATCCTCCACGGTTAGCTTATGTGCGTACGTACGAGTGTCACGTACCGTCCATCCTGCCCGAGGCGAAGGCCCGGCGGTGCACCCCGCGCGGGCCGGTCCGTGCGGGAGCCGCTCACCGGCTGTGAGTTACGACTCCTTCCACCGCCCCGGGCCTGCAGACTTCCCCGCCACACCATCCGCGTGACGGCCGACCAGATCGAGGAACCCGTGAGCGACCTTCCCTTCGGATTCGGCGTTCCGCCCGAGGAGCCCGAGGACGGCAAGGCCAAGCGCGACAAGTCCGAGGACTCCGAGAAGGGCGGGCCCGACGCGGGCGCCACCCCCCAGGTGCCCTTCGGTTTCGGCCCGGGCAACCCGCTGGGGGCGCTCTTCGGCATGGGCGCGCCCGGTGGCGCGCCCGGCGCGGACAACCCCTTCGGCGCCATGCTCGGCGGTCTCGACCCGGGCGACCTCGGCGCGGCCTTCCAGCAGCTCGGGCAGATGCTGTCCTTCGACGGCGGCCCGGTGAACTGGGAGCTCGCCAAGGACATCGCCCGGCAGACCGTGGTCGCCGAGCCCGCCGAGGGCAAGAGCAAGGACCGCTCGGTCAGCGCCGCTGAACGCTCGGCCGTCGCGGAGGCCGTCCGGCTCGCCGACCTCTGGCTGGACTCCACCACCGAGTTCCCCTCGGGCGCCGGCACCGCCGTGGCCTGGAGCCGAGCGGAGTGGATCGAGGCGACCCTGCCGGTCTGGAAGGACCTGGTCGACCCGGTCGCCGAGCGGGTCGGCAACGCCATGGGCGGCGTCCTCCCCGAGGAGATGCAGGCCATGGCCGGCCCGCTGATGGGCGTGATGCGCTCGATGGGCGGCGCCATGTTCGGCACCCAGATCGGCCAGGCGCTCGGCGCGCTGGCCGCCGAGGTGGTCGGCTCCACCGACGTCGGCCTCCCGCTGGCCCCGGCCGGCAAGGCCGCGCTGCTGCCGCAGAACGTCGCCGAGTTCGGCGAGGGCCTGAACGTCCCGGCCGACGAGGTGCGCCTCTACCTGGCCCTGCGCGAGGCCGCCCACCAGCGCCTCTTCGCCCACGTGCCGTGGCTGCGGGCGCACCTGTTCGGCGCGGTCGAGGCGTACGCGCGCGGCATCAAGGTCGACACCTCCCGGATGGAGGAGCTGGCCGGCCAGCTCGACCCGAGCAACCCCGAGGCGCTCCAGGAGGCCCTCGCCGGCGGCCTGCTGCAGCCCGAGGACACCCCCGAGCAGAAGGCCGCGCTGGCCCGGCTGGAGACGGCGCTCGCGCTGGTCGAGGGCTGGGTGGACGCGGTCGTGCACAGCGCCGCCCAGCCGCACCTGCCGCAGGCCGGCGCACTGCGCGAGACCGTCCGGCGGCGCCGGGCCGCCGGCGGCCCCGCCGAGCAGACCTTCGCCACCCTGGTCGGCCTGGAGCTGCGCCCGCGCCGGCTCCGGGACGCCTCCCGGCTGTGGGCCACCCTCGCCGACGCCCGCGGCGTCGACGGCCGGGACGCCCTGTGGCAGCACCCCGACATGCTGCCGACCGCCGCCGACCTCGACGACCCGGACGGCTTCGTGCACCGCGGTTCCGCCGACGACGCCGAGGGCGGCTTCGACTTCGACGCGCTCGACAAGCTGCTCGGCGAGGCTGCGGCCGGCAAGGACGGCACCGGGGACGGCACCGAGGGCGCCAAGGGCGCCGACGGCACCGACGAGGACGGGAAGGGCGAGCCCACCGCATGACGGTCACCGAGACGAGTGCCACCGCGCTGCACGGCGACGCCGTGCGCACCCTGGAGGAGTGGCGGACCGCCGACGCCCGCCAGGACCAGCTGCGGCGCGACTACCTCGCCCACCTGGCCGGGCATCCCGACGGCCTGTTCCGGGCCTGTCTGCCCGCCCACGTCACGGCCAGCGCCCTGGTCGTCGACCCGGCCGCCGGCCGGGTGCTGCTGACCCTGCACCCCAAGGTCGGCATCTGGCTGCAGATGGGCGGCCACTGCGAGCCGGGCGACCCGACCCTCGCGGCCGCCGCGCTGCGCGAGGCCACCGAGGAGTCCGGCATCCCGGACCTCACCCTGCTGGCGGCCGGCGACGCGCCCGTCCCGGCGCTGCTCGACCGTCACCAGGTGCGCTGCACCGGCAAGGACCGTCCGGAGAACACCCACCTGGACGTCCAGTACATCGCGCTGGCCCGGCCCGGCTCCGAGGCACTGATCAGCGAGGAGTCGCTGGACCTGCGCTGGTTCGACTACGACGGGCTGCCCGAGCTGACCGACGACTCGCTGCGCGCGCTGGTCGCGCGGGCCAGGGAGCTGACCGCCTGACCCCGGGGCGGGACGGCTCCGGACCGGCGCCCCGCAGCTCACCCCCGGGAAACGGACGAAGGGGGCCCGGCCACCGGGCCCCCTTCGGCGTGTCCGCACCCGCGCGCCCCGGGCGCCGGCCGCGGGCGGGTCGGCGCACGGGACCAGCGTGGTGGGGTCGGTGCGGTGGGGTCGGTGCGGTGGGGTCGGTGCGGTGGGGTCGGTGCGGTGGGGTCGGTGCGGTGGGGTCGGTGCGGTGGGGTCGGTGCGGTGGGGTCGGTGCGGTGGGGTCGGTGCGGTGGGGTCAGCGCACGGGCACCCGCTGCGGGGCGAGCAGCTCGCTCGGCTGCACCAGGACGAAGCCGCTGCCGGTGAAGGCCATCTCCCAGCCCTCGGTGGCCGTGCCGCGCCGCCGCCAGGCCTCGGTGTTGCTGCTCTGCGCCTGGAGCTGCACCTCCAGCCCGGAGGACCAGCCGACCACCGCGTCGGCGTCCGCGTACACGTACCGGCCGGGCTCGACCCGCATCACCAGCGGCTGGCCGGAGGTCATCAGCACCAGCCGGCCGCTGCCGGTCAGCTCCAGGCTGCGGGTGCCCACCCCGGCGATCCGCTCGCCGCCCTCGATGCCGACGACCTGCCAGGTGATCGTGGTGTCCATCGCCAGCACGTAGGTGCTGTTCACCGTCAGCCGGTCCCGCCGCAGGTCGAGGATGTGCAGGTGCTGCGCGAGGTTGGCGAGGTAGACCGTGCCGGTGCCGCTGCACCGCATCAGGTCCAGCTCGGTGGGGGCGACGTTGGCGCGGTTGCGGCGGCCGGGCGGCGTCCAGCCGGTGAACTGGACCCGGCCGGTGTGGGCGACCATCGCGCCGCTGCGGGCCAGCACGTCGGCCGGACCGCCGTCCAGCACCACCCGCAGCATCTGCGGGTTCTGCAGGGAGTAGCGCTCGGTGCCGGTCAGGGCGGCGTGGTCGAGAAGGGGGCTCTGCACGGTGGTCGCTCCTCAGCCGCGGATTTTGAGTCGGTCGGAGGTGTCCTCGCTGGGCTGGACGACGACGAAGCCCGAGCCCTTGAAGCCCAGCTGCAGGGCCTCGCCGCTGCCGCGGCCGATCAGCGCGCCGACCTTGACGGTGCGGCGGGTCTTGATCTCCAGGCCGGTGGTCCAGGCGACCAGCGCGTCCGGGTCGACGAAGGTCTCGGCCTCGGCGCAGTCCAGCACCACGGGCACGCCCCGGGAGGTGACGGAGACCCAGCCGCTGCCGGACACCGTCACGTTGAAAAGCCCGGTGCCGGCCAGCATGGCCGGGCCCTTCACCTTCTCGACCACGCAGGTCAGCCCGGCGTCCATGGCCAGCAGGTGCGAGCCGTTGACGGACAGCGACTCGTTGTCGAGCTGCAGGTTGAGCACGTCGGCGCCGAAGTCGGCGAGGTAGAGGGTGCCGTCCCCGGACCACCGCAGCAGCGGGCTGCGCTCGCCCGAGGCCCACTCCCCCAGCGCCCGCCGGAAGGTCTGCGAGACCGCCTCGTACTGCAGGAACCCGTCGTACGCGACCATCGCGCCCGGCTTCGCCAGGACGTCCTGGCCCGTCGTCACCGCGACCTTGCACATCGCGGCGCCGTGGTTGCTCATCCTGGCCGTCACCGGGGACTCCAGGTACCCCTCCAGGTACGTGCCCGAGAGCGTCTGCCTCTGCATGGATCCCGCCTACCTCTCCCGGACGCGTCCGGCTCTCAGACCTCGAACGGCTGGACGACGACGAAGTTGCCGGGGCCGCCCCTGAACTGCAGGCTGTACGACTCCGCGGCGTGGCCCACGTACGCCGAGCGCCTGATCCGCACCGGCGCCGTGGTGATCACCTGGGACCCCTTCGACCAGGCCACCAGGGCGTGCACGTCCGCGTAGGTCTCCGGCGCCGGGGTGACCGGCAGCACCACCGGGATGCCGTTGGTCTTCACCACGACCGTGCCGTGCCCGCTGAACTGGAGGGTGAAGAAGCCGCCGCCGGGCAGCCCCTCGCCCTCGATCCGCCGGACCTCGTGCTCCAGGCCGGCGTCGAAGGCCAGCACCCGGTCGGAGCTGACACAGAACGAGTCGCCCTCCAGCCGGACGACGTGCAGGTGGCTCGCCTCGTCCGCGAGGAAGACCTGACCCTCGCCGGAGACCCGCATCAGCTTCAGTTGCTGGCCGGTCAGGTTGGCGGTGAGCTTGCGGAGCACGCCGGAGCTCTCGTGGGCGAAGTCCGCCTTGCCCTGGTAGGCGACCATGCTGCCCTGCAGCGCGAGCACGTCCTGGCCCTTGGTGAGGGTGAAGCGGACCAGGTTGTCGTTCTGCTTGAGCCAGCCGGTCTGCTCGGGGAGTTCGGCGTACTTGGTGAGCGAGATCTTCACGCCGGGGGCCTGGACGGGGGCCTGGACAGGTGCCTGCGGCTGGGCCGGGATCTGCACGGTGGCGGCGGGCACCGGCGCGGGCACGGGTACGGCCGCGGCGGGTGCGGGTACGGCCGCGGCGGGGGCGGGTGCAGGAGCGGCGGGGGCGGGGGCGGGGGCGGGGGCCGGGTCGTCCTCGACGACCTCGCCGCCGAAGTTCTCCAGCAGCGCCTGCAGACCGCCGTCGAAGCCCTGCCCGACCGCGGCGAACCGCCACTCCCCGCCGCGCCGGTAGACGTCCGCCAGCATCACCGCGCGCTCGGTGGTGAACTCGGCGCCGGTGAAGGAGTACCGGCCGACCTCGGTGCCGCCCGCGACGATCCGGACATGGCCCGAGCTCACCTGCGACATCCGGCCGTCGCCGTCGATGGTCGCGGTCAGGCTGAGCTTGTGGATGCCCTCCGGCACGGCCGAGAGGTCCAGCTGGAAGGACTCGGTGTCGTCCTGCTGGGCGCCCAGCAGCCGCACCGCGTTCTCGGGGCTGGCCGGCTGGTTGAAGAAGACGAAGTACCGGTCGTCGCTGAGGCGCTCCTCCGCGTCCAGACCGAAGCAGCTGATGTCGAACGTCAGCCCGGGCGCGGTCAGCCGGACACCCAGGTAGAGGTCGGTCACCGGCGTGAGGTCACCGATCCGGATCCGGGACGCCTTGGCGAGTTCTCTGGTCATGGCGCTGAGAACGCCCCTCCCTGTGTGCCGGCCTGATTCCGGTGACCCTATCCCAGGGAGGTCGCTCGGCAGCAGGCCCGGTCCACGGCTTTCCGGGCCCGTCCGCGGTGCGCCCGGCGGGGCTAGCCGCAGGTCTCACCGGGCGCCGGCTCACGGGTCGCGGAGCCCGCCGGGCGGTCCCCCCGGGCGCCGGGGATGTGCGGCAGCCGGGCCGCCGACACCACCCCCTCCAGGTACCCGCGGGCCCGCTCGGTGCGCGGGTAGGCCTCCAGCAGCGCCCAGAACCCCGGACCGTGGTCGGGGACCAGCAGGTGCGCCAGCTCGTGCAGCAGCACGTAGTCGACGACGTACTCGGGCATGCCCTGCAACCGGTGCGAGAGCCGGATGGTCCGCTCGCTGGGCGTGCAGGAGCCCCAGCGCGAGTTCTGGTTGGTCACCCAGCGGACCTGCAGCGGCCGGGCCCGGCCGCCCAGGTAGGCGGCGGACAGCTCCCGGGCGCGGGCCGACAGGGCGTCGTCGCCGAGCATCCGGCGACTCTCCTGGGCGGCCAGCTTGTCGAGCATCTGGGCCACCCAGCGCTGCTCCTCGGCGACCGACATCCGGGCCGGGATCAGGACGACGGTGCGGTCGCCCTCCCGGTAGGCGGAGACCGTACGGCTGCGGCGGGCGCTGCGGCGGACCTCCACCCGGGAGCGGTCGGCCGACTGGTCCGGCCGGGATCCCTGGGCGGCTGCCGGCGACTGCCCGGTCAACAGCGACTGCCCGGCCGACGGGGGCTGCGCGGGCGACGGGAGCTGGGCCTGGGGCCGGTGCTGCGCGGGGGCGGCGGATTCAGAAGGATCCGGGCGCCCGCGCGTGCTCGGCGTCGCGACACCCGACCCGGACGCTGCACGGGCACGCCGACGCGACGCCGGGGGATGGGGTTCCCGTTCGGCCGCCATGGCACACGACGTTACCGGTTACCCCTGACAGAAGTCCCGGTGCCTTGGCCGAAATGTTTCATGGAGTGATCGCGAACGAAAGGCCTACGGGGGATGACGCCGCGGTGAGCCGGGGCGGACTGGAAAGTTATCCACAGGGCATGCGAAGCGTTCCTATGACCATAGGCCCGGAGCTGTGGACAACGCCGAGCACGAGGGGCCACCGATCCGGCATCCTGCGGGCAGCTCCCCCGCCGGGGAGCGCCGCCGCGACACGGCCGGGCCCGACCCGGGCCCGCCCGGCTGTCCGGATCCGACCTGGAGGCAACACCCCATGCACCCGGTGCTCAAGCCCGCCCTCTCCCGCACCTGGCGGGACGCCGAGACCCTGCAGTTCGGCACCGTCCACCGCCACGCCGGAGTCGTCGAGCAGGCCGACGCGCCCTTCTGCTCCTTCCTCGGCCTGCTCGACGGCAGCCGGGAGCGGCCCGCGCTGCTGGACGCGGGTGAACGGCTCGGGCTCGGTCGCGACCGGACCGGCGACCTCCTCGACTCGCTGGAGAAGGCCGGCCTGCTGGACGACGCCGTGGCCGGCCGGGAGGCACTGGCCCGCTACCCGCAGCCGCACCGCGACCTGCTCGGCCCCGACCTGGCCTCGCTCTCCCTGGTGCACCCCGAGCCCGGGGCCGGCCCGGCCGTCCTCGGCGCCCGGGCCGCCGCCCGGGTCGAGGTCCGCGGCGCCGGACGGGTCGGCGGCGCCATCGCCGCCGTCCTGGCGGCCGGCGGGATCGGCGGCGTCACCGTGCTGGACACCGGGCGGGTCACCCCCGCCGACTGTTCCCCGGCCGGCCTGCCGCCCACCGAGGCCGGCCGGCTGCGGACCAGCGCCGCCCGCGCCGCGGTCGACCGCGCCACCGGCCGCGGGCCGGCCGGGCAGCCGCGCCGCGACCGGGCCGGCGGCCCGCCGCCCGCGCTCGTGGTGCTGGCGCCCCGCGACGGCAGCGGGGGCTTCGCCGGCGGCGCGGTCGAGGCCCGGCGGCTGATGCGGGCCGGGGTGCCGCACCTCTACGTGGGCGTCGTGGAGCACCTCGGCGTGGTCGGCCCGCTGGTGCTGCCCGGCGCCTCGGCCTGCGGCGGCTGCCTGGCGCTCAGCCGCACCGACGAGGACGCCGCCTGGCCCCGGCTGCTCGCCCAGCTCGCCGAGGACGGCCCCGGACGGCCCCGCACCCCCGCCTGCGACAGCGCCCTCGCCACCGCGGTGGCCGGGCTGGCGGCCCTGCACGTCCAGCTGTACGTCGACGGCGCCCGGCCGCCCAGCGTGGACGGCTGGTGCGAGATCTCGGCCGCGGACGGCTTCGCCCGCCGGCTGCGCCTGCCGGGCCATCCCGACTGCGGCTGCCTCTGGCAGCCGGCCGCGCACCGCTGAACCGGCGCCGCGGCGACAAGCGGCCACGGCCCGGGCACCGGCCGGGCACAGCCGCCGGCGGGGCCGGGGCCAGGGGTCCGGAGCCGCCACCCGGCCCGGTGCGGTGCCCGCCGGGTGCCGTACTGTCAGCGCTCCCGCACTATCCACAATTCGGCCGGGCCCGCCCGCCGAGCGGGCACAATGACGTAGTGACCGCCGTTCCTCAGGCCCCGCAGCTCGCGAGGGCCGCCGGGGGCGTCTGACTGGGAGGCCCGGGTGAGCGATCTTCCGCGCAAGGCAATGACCCGTACGGCAAAGCTCGCAGCTCTGCCGCTGGGGATGGCCGGCCGGGCCACGCTGGGCCTGGGCAGGCGGATCGGCGGACGCTCCGCCGAGGTGGTGACCGCCGAACTCCAGCAGGCCACCGCCGACCAGCTCTTCAAGGTCCTGGGCGAGCTCAAGGGCGGGGCGATGAAGTTCGGGCAGGTGCTGTCCGTCTTCGAGGCCGCGCTGCCCGAGGAGGTCGCCGGCCCCTACCGGGCCGCCCTGACGAAGCTTCAGGACGCCGCGCCGCCGATGCCCGCCGCCAAGGTGCACACCGCGCTCGCCGAGCGGCTCGGCAAGGACTGGCGGGAGAGATTCCGGAGCTTCGACGACAAGCCGGCCGCCGCCGCCTCCATCGGGCAGGTGCACCGGGCGGTCTGGCACGACGGCCGCGAGGTCGCGGTCAAGGTCCAGTACCCCGGCGCCGGCGAGGCGCTGCTGGCGGACCTGGCCCAGCTCAGCCGGGTGGCCTGGCTGCTCGGCCCGCTCATCCCCGGGCTCGACATCAAGCCGCTGATCACCGAGCTGCGCGAGCGGGTCGCCGAGGAGCTCGACTACGAGCTGGAGGCGCAGGCCCAGGGCCGGCACGCGGCGGAGTTCGCCGGCGACCCGGACATCGTCGTCCCGGGCGTGGTGGCCCAGGCCGACCAGGTCCTGGTCACCGAGTGGATGGGCGGCACCCCGCTCGCCGAGGTGATCGCCAACGGCACCCAGGAGGAGCGCGACCGGGCCGGCCACCTGCTCGCCCGCTTCCTGTTCGCCGGCCCGTCCCGGACCGGCCTGCTGCACGCCGACCCGCACCCGGGCAATTTCCGGCTGCTCAAGGACGACGGCCCGGCCGACGGCTGGCGGCTCGGGGTGCTCGACTTCGGCACCGTCGACCGCCTGCCGGGCGGCCTGCCCTCCCCGATCGGGGACTCGCTGCGGATGGCGCTGGCCGGCGACGCCTCGGGCGTCCTGGACATGCTCCGCGAGGAGGGTTTCGTCAAGCCCTCGATCCGGCTGGACCCGGACGCGGTGCTGGACTACCTGCTGCCGATCATCGAGCCGGCCACCGTGGAGACCTTCCACTTCACCCGGGCCTGGATGCGCTCCCAGGCGGCCCGGATCGCCGACCCGCGCTCGCCCGCCTACAACCTCGGCAAGCAGCTCAACCTGCCGCCCTCCTACCTGCTGATCCACCGGGTGACGCTGAGCACCATCGGCGTGCTCTGCCAGCTCGGCGCCAACGCACCGTTCCGCGCCGAGATGCTGGAGTGGCTGCCCGGCTTCGCACCGGCGGCCGCGCCGGGCACCACCCCGGAGCAGCTGAAGAAGCGCTGACCCAGCGTCCGGCCCGGTGGCCGGGCGCACGGCGATGGCCGCTCCCCCGGTTCGGGGGAGCGGCCATCGGCACGACGGGGGTGAACGCCGGAGCCCGTCGCACGGGCTCCGGGGGCTGCGGATTACATCACCGCGAGGGCGATCGCCTTGCGGGCCCGCAGGGAGGCCCGCTCGGCCTTCCGCATGAGCTTCTGGGCCCTGACGACCCGTAGGCCGAGGCGTTCGTGCTCGGCCTCCTGCAGGCGGTCCTGCATATGGGCGCGAGCCAGGGATTCGTGGAGGAGTTGCATCTCAAGGGTCCTGTTCTGGATCTGAAGTTCGGTGGTCTGCTCTGCGCGGACGGTGGGATCGACGGCGGCGGCGGTCATGTGGTGGTCCTGCTCGTGGTGCGTGCTCGGAAAGGGGATGCTGCGGGCTGCGTCCGCCTTGGCGGCGGCGAGGCGTACGGAGTGGCGCAGGGCACTGTCCAGCGGGGGCTGCTCTCCCCGGCGGACGGCGTCGGCACCGAGCGCGGGGTTCACGCGACGGCCTCGGTCTTG
Organism: Kitasatospora herbaricolor; assembly: GCF_030813695.1. NCBI lineage: Bacteria > Bacillati > Actinomycetota > Actinomycetes > Kitasatosporales > Streptomycetaceae > Kitasatospora > Kitasatospora herbaricolor. Next base: position 5,710,039 of record NZ_JAUSVA010000002.1, on the reverse strand, counting down.
CGCGGACGGCCCCGGGGACGCTTGCGGGCGACGACGACGCCCTGGACGAAGAGCTCGCCACCCCAGACGCCCCACGGCTCACGCCGCTCCAGCGCACCGGCCAGGCAGGCCTCCTTGACCGGGCAGGCCCCACAGAGGGACTTCGCGTACTCGACGTCCGCCGGGGTCTCGGCGAAGAAGACCTCCGGGTCGAAGGCGCGGCACGGGATGGGAAGGCCCAGGGCCTCGGCGTCGTCGATCGCGGTGAGCTGCATGAGAGATACCTCCGGGGGGTCGGCCTGGTCGGCCTTGGTGATCTGGTCTGTCGTCGGTACGGACGGGAGGGGCGGTGTGATGACCGTGGACACTGTGGGCGTCTTCCTCGTCTTTTCAGTGGGTCCGGTTCAGCTGGCTGGTGGGGCCGAACCGGAGGCCCCGGAGGGCCTGGGTGGTCTTACGTACCGGACAAAACAGAAGGGCCGCGGATCCCGGTGTACGGGTTCCGCGGCCCTGGAGGGTGCCGACCTGATGCTGACTCAGGTGCGTTCTCTCCAGGGTTCAGGCCCGCGGAAGGCCCTGCTCCGGATGACCGAGGCGCCGATAAAGGCGGCCTTGGCCTGGTTGATCAGCTGCTCGTTCTGCTTCTGGGTGATTCCGGCACCGATGACCTGCGCATAGTCGCCATGCTTGGCGACTGCTACTGCTGCCTTCGGTGCCTGGATCGGTCGCTCGTCACGCAGATCGCGGGACATGGCGTCCGTCGCCCAGTCACGGGACAGACCCGTCTCGACGGCGCCGGCTCCCGTGCTGCCGCCAGTGTTCCCAAGGGCACTGACAACGGGCACGACGGAGACAACGGTGGTGTCGAGACCCAGACCGGCCGCGGCAAGCAGGGCGACAAGCGCCCGCTCGGGGGCAACGCACAGGGAGGTAGCGGCGACGGTCTGGCCAGTCAGTTTGGTGATCATCGTCTTGGTTTCCACTGTCTTCGCCTCCTCTCGGCGTCTCGCGGTGCCCAGTCCCCCGGGCTCCGGCTGTTCGGATGTCTGTCTCGGTGAAGCTTCTTCTCGGTCAGGCTCGTGGTCGCGCGTTGTGATACGCACGACACGCAGGGGAAGGCCGTTTCAGGAGTGACCCCGTACGGCTTGCGATCTCGTCCCCTTGACCGCTCCGGCAGGCTATTGCGCTCCATGCACGGCGCGCAAACTATTTTTCCGGCGAGTTTCGAAGTGCCCGCCGCGAGTGGCTCAGGCCGGCTCGTCCGACGTGTCGTCCGGAGCCTCTTCCGAGTCTGCCTCGGGCTCTTCCCCCGCACACAACGAGAGCACGGCGGCCCCGTACTTGTCCAGCTTCATGGCGCCCACACCCGAGATGACGGCCAGCTCGCGCTCGTTGGCCGGCACGTCCTCGGCGATCGCCATCAGGGTGGCGTCGGTGAAGACCACGTAGGCCGGCGCGCCCTGCTTCTTCGCCTGACCGGCCCGCCATTCGCGCAGTCGCTCGAACAGCGCCTCGTCCATCGAGGACGGGCAGCTCTCGCAGCGGCGCAGCTTGCGCTCGACGGCCTCGGTCAGGGTGCGGTCGCAGACGCGGCACTTGACCGGGCCGCGCGCCTTGCGGGCCGCCGGGCGCCCCTCGCCGAACTCGACGCCGCCCCGCCCGCCCCGGGCGCCGGAGCGCGAGCCGGGCGCGCCGGAGCCCGGGCGCAGCCCGTCCAGGAAGCGGGTGGGCTTGCGACTGGCCCGGCCTCCCGGGGAGCGGGAGAGCGACCAGGAGAGGGAGAGGTTGCGCCGGGCCCGGGTGACCCCCACGTAGAGCAGCCGGCGCTCCTCCTCCACCTGCTCGTCGGTCTTGGCGTAGATGATCGGCATGGTGCCCTCGGTGAGGCCGACCAGGAAGACGGCGTCCCACTCCAGGCCCTTGGCGGCGTGCAGCGAGGCCAGCGTGACCCCTTCGACCGCCGGGGCGTGCTGGGCGGCCGCCCGGGCGTCCAGCTCGGCCACGTAGGCGCTCAGGTCGCCGCTCTCGCCGGCCTTGTGCCGGGCCGCCTCGAACTCCTCGGCCAGCCGGACCAGCGCGGCCAGCGACTCCCAGCGCTCGCGGACCGCGCCGGAGCCGCCCGGCGGGGTCGCCGTGAAGCCCCGGGTGGCCAGCACCGCGCGGACCTGGGAGGCCAGGTCGGGGGCGTCGGCGGTCAGCGGGTCCGAACCGGCCCGGGCGGCGCCCTTGAGCAGCACCCCGGCCTCCCGGACCTCGGGCCGCTCGAAGAACCGCTCGGCGCCCTTCAGCTGGTAGGAGATGCCGAGGTCGGCGAGCGCCTGCTCGTAGACCTCGGACATGCCGTTGGTGCGGAACAGCACCGCGATCTCGCTGGCCCGGCAGCCGCCGCGCTCGGCGGGCAGGGCCAGCAGGTCCTTGATCCGGTGCGCGGTGCTCTCCGCCTCGGTGGGCTCGTCCGCGTACTCAACGTAGACCGGCTCCGGGCCGGCCTCGCGCTGCGAGACCAGCTCCAGCCGGTGCTGGGCGGCCTGGCCCCTGGCCTGGGCCAGCAGGCCGTTGGCGAGGTGCACCACCTGCGGGGTGGAGCGGTAGTCGCGGACCAGCTTCACCACCGTGGCCTCGGGGTGGCGGGTGCGGAAGTTCAGCAGGTAGTCGGGAGTGGCACCGGTGAAGGAGTAGATGGTCTGGCTGGCGTCGCCGACCACGCAGAGGCTGGCGCCCGGGCCGGTCCACTGGTCGAGCAGGCGCTGCTGGAGCGGGGAGACGTCCTGGTACTCGTCGACCGTGAAGTGCCGGTACTGGGCGCGCACCCGGTCGGCGATCTCCGGGCGGTCCTCCAGGATCGCGGCGGTCAGCAGCAGGACGTCCTCGAAGTCGATCACCGCGCGGTCGCGCTTGGTCTGCTCGTAGGTGGCGTAGACCCGGGCGATCTCGGCCGGGTCGCGCGGGGCCTCGCGGCCGGCCTTGAGGACGGCGGCCGCGTAGTCGTCGGGGACGATCTGGGTGACCTTGGCCCACTCGATCTCGCCGGTGAGGTCGCGCAGCTCGGTGCGCTGGACCCGCAGGCCGCAGCGCCCGGCCGCCTCGGCGACCAGCTGGACCTTGCGCTCCAGCAGCCGGGGCACCTCGCCGCCGACCGCGCGCGGCCAGAAGTACTGGAGCTGGCGCAGCGCGGCGGAGTGGAAGGTCCGGGCCTGGACGCCCTCGGCGCCGAGCTCGCGCAGCCGGCCGCGCATCTCGCCGGCGGCCCGGGCGGTGAAGGTGACCGCGAGCACCTGCTGCGGCTGGTAGACGCCGCTGCGCACGCCGTAGGCGATCCGGTGGGTGATGGCCCGCGTCTTGCCCGTACCGGCGCCGGCCAGCACGCAGACCGGGCCGTGCAGGGCGGTGGCGACGGCCCGCTGCTCCGGGTCGAGCCCGGCCAGCACCGCGTCGGCGCCGACGGGGGCCGGGCGGTCGTCGTCGTACGGGCTGCCGCTCAAGAGGTCTTCCTGCATGCAGTCCATCCTCTCAGCCCGGCGGGGGCGAACGACCGGGTCGCGGGTGCGGCCGGTGCGGACATCCTGGCAGGACGGGGTGACAGCGGCGGAAAGTTGTCCACAGACCCGGTACGACCGGAGGATGATCCCTTCGCCACCCGGCGCGCGTACTCGCGGTCACGCCCGGCGCACACGGAATGACCGAGTCGTTCCGTGCGTTCATCCCGAAGACCGCACGCCCCCTCCCGAAGGAGACCCCACCGATGTCCGGCAGCGTCACGATGTACAGCACGACCTGGTGCGGGTACTGCACCCGGCTCAAGGGCCAGCTGCAGCGCGAGGGGATCGGCTACACCGAGATCAACATCGAGGAGGACCCGGCGTCGGCGACCTTCGTCGAGTCGGTGAACAACGGCAACCAGGTGGTGCCGACGGTGCTGGTGACCCCGGCCGGCGGTGGCGAGCAGATCGTGATGACCAACCCGAGCCTGCGTCAGGTCCAGGCCGCGCTGGCGGGCTGATCCGCACCCCGGAAGTGCCGGGGCCCGCGGTCCTGGACCGCGGGCCCCGGCACTTCCCGCCCCGGCACTTCCCGCCCCGGCACTTCCCGCACCGGCCCCGCCGACGGCGGGCGCCGACCTGCGGCGGGCCGGGTCAGGACACGTCCGCCCGCACGCCGTCGGCCGCCCGCAGCTCCGTCCGGGCGGTGTCCACCGGCGTGGCCGGTGCGGGCAGGGTGGTCCGCGCCCCGAGGTCGCCGATGCCGTAGACCAACCGGCAGCGGTCCGCCGAGTAGCGGGTCTCGATCACCCGGACCGGTCCGCGCCGGTCGTAGGTGACCCGGGTCTGCACCACCAGCGGCACCCCCGGCCCGCCCTGGAACCACTGCGCCTCCTCGGGCCCGGGCATCCGCGCGACCATGTGGTCCACCGCGCCGATCTCGGTGCGGCCGAGCGCGGCGAGCACCGCCTCGTCCCCGCCCTCGACCTGGTCGGGTTCCATCAGCGGGGTGCCGGCGGCCAGCCCGGCGCGGTAGTGGCTCTCCTCGATGGAGTAGGGCTCGCGGTCCAGCATCCGCAGCTGGCGGCGCACCACGATCGCCTCACCGGGCCGCAGGCCGAGCCGCTCCGCGATGTCCACCCGGGCCCGGACGATCAGCATCTCGAAGTCGGACGTCAACTCCCGGCCTGCCTCGGCGGCCTCTTTCGTGTAGATGTCGGTGGGCGCGGCCAGGCAGTCCCGCTGCCCGGGCAGCAGGCTGGGCCCGTAGGCGCGGTGGTCCAGTACGGGGTGCTCCCGCAGGTAGGTGCCCTTGCCCTGGAGCCGGACCAGCCGGCCCTCGTTGACCAGCACGTCCACCGCCAGCCGGACGGTGTTGCGGGCCACCCCGTACTGCTTCTCCAGCTCGCCCTCGACCGGGAGCGGGTCGTCGGCGGTGAACTCGCCGGCGGCGATCCGGCGGCGCAGGTCCGCCGCGAGCCTCTGGTACTTGGGGGATTGGGCACTGCCCCGTGGGATTGTCACCCGAGTGAATGTAGCGATCGGGCTTCGCCGATTTCAGCCGAACCCGCCGGAACCGGCCGATCCGGCGGATTCCCTGATTGCCCGGGAGCGGGCCGGGCAGAACCGGACGGGCCGCTTTCGCGAGGCCGCCGGGGCGATTGCGAGGTCGTTGCCGGTGCCCCGCCCGGCCCGGGCGGGGGCCCGGGGGCGGGGCGGTGACCAGTGCGGTACTCCCCCGCGGGCGCCGGCCGGTCGCGGCCCCGTCCGACCGGCCGGGAAAACAGGCAGGAAATAGGGGCGCTCGGCCGATAGCCTCGCGCCCCTAATTTCGATCACACGCCCCTTCGTGGACAACCGAAGGCGCGATTCCGCCGCCGCTCCCGGCGGGCCGCCCCTACCAGCGGGCCGCCGCCGGCAGCGGTTCGCCGTACCAGAGCTCGACCAGGTGCCGGGCGATCGAGATCCCGGAGGGGGGCAGGATCTCCCCCGCCGCCATGCCGGCCCGCAGCTCCTCGCGGGAGAACCAGCGCGCCTCGGCCAGTTCCTCGCCGTCCACCGTGATCGCGGTGCCGCCCGGATCGGCCCGCCCCATGAAGCCCAGCATCAGGCTGCTCGGGAACGGCCAGGGCTGGCTCGCCACGTAGGAGACCTCGGCGACCCGAACGCCGGCCTCCTCGAAGACCTCGCGGGCGACCGCCGCCTCGATCGACTCACCGGGCTCGACGAAGCCGGCCAGGGTCGACCAGCGGCCCTCCGGCCAGATCGCCTGCCGGCCCAGCAGGCAGCGGTCCTGCTCGTCGGTGATCATCATGATCACCGCCGGGTCGGTGCGCGGATAGTGCTCGGCCGCGCAGGACGTGCAGCGCCGCAGGTGGCCGGCCCCGGCCTTCTCGGTCGGGTGCCCGCAGCGCGAGCAGAAGCTGTGCAGGCGGTGCCAGTGCTCCAGCGCGACCGCGTGCACCAGCAGCCCGGCGTCGCGGTCGGAGAGCATCGCCCCCACCTCGCGCAGCCCGGCCGGCCGGGCGTCGCCGTCGAGGCGCCCCGGCAGGGTCTCGCCGGCCAGCGCGAAGTAGGAGACGCCGTCGTCGTCGGTGCCGAGGAAGTAGCGGTCGCCCTTCTGCGGCGCCTCGAAGGAGGGCAGCAGCACCAGCTCGGTGCCCTCCTCGGTGTCCACCACGAAGGCCTCGCCGCCGGCGATCGGCAGCACCTTGGTGGTGGGGTGGCTCCAGGCCGCGGCGAGCCAGGGCTCGTCGACCCGGTGCTGCGCGGCACGGTCGACACCGGCCCTGGCCAGCGCGAGGGCCTTCGGACGTTCGGTCTCAGGCACGGTGCTCACTTAAGGTTCCATCCCCACGTGAAGAATCGTCAGGTCCGTCACTCGCTCTCGCCGCCCGGCCGCCAGGTCTCCGCCAGGTCGCCCCACAGGTAGGCGGTGGCCTCCACACCCTTGCGCAGCAGGTCCAGCTCGACCTTCTCGTTGACGGAGTGCCAGCCGTCCGAGGGCACCGAGATGCCCAGGAAGAGCACCGGCGCGCCGAGCACGTCCTGCAGGTCTGCGGCCGGCCCGGAGCCGCCCTCACGGGTGAAGAGGATCTTCTTCTCGAAGGCCCGCCCCATCGCCCGGACGGTGGACTGCAGCGCCGGGTGGTCCAACGGGGTCAGGCACGGCCGGGTCGCGCCGGGGAAGACCAGCTCGTACCGGATGCCGTCGGGCACCCGGGCCGCGACCCACGCCCGGACGGCCTCGCGGATCTTCTCGATCTCCTGTCCGGCGACCAGCCGGAAGGAGAGCTTGAGGTGCGCCGAGGCCGGCACGATGGTCTTGCCGCCGGGCCCGGTGTAGCCGCCCCAGATGCCGTTCACCTCGGCGGTCGGCCGGGCCCAGACCCGCTCCAGGGTGCTGTAGCCGGCCTCGCCCTGCGTCCCGTACGACTTGGCGACCCGCAGCCACTGGGCCTCGTCGAAGGGCAGTTCGGCGAAGAGTTCGCGCTCGCGGTCGGTCAGCTCGACGATGCCGTCGTAGAAGCCCGGGACGTCCACCCGGCGGTCCGCGTCGTGCAGGGCGGCCGCCAGCTCCGCCGCGACCGAGGCCGGGTTGGGGACGGCTCCGCCGAAGGAGCCGGAGTGGATGTCGGTGCCCGGGCCGAAGAGGTCGATCTGGGCGTCGGCCAGGCCGCGCATGCCGGTGCAGACGGTCGGGGTGTCCTCGGACCACATCCCGGTGTCCGAGATGATCACCACGTCGGAGGCGAGCCGCGCGGCCTCGCGCCGGACCAGGTCGGCGAAGTGCGGCGAGCCGGACTCCTCCTCGCCCTCGATCAGCAGCTTGAGGTTGACGGCGGGCGCGCTGCGGCCGGTCGCGGCCAGGTGCGCCCGCACCCCCAGGGTGTGGAAGAAGACCTGGCCCTTGTCGTCCGCGGCACCGCGGGCGAACAGCCGGCGGCCGACCACGGTCGGGGTGAACGGCTCGGTCGCCCAGCCGTCCTCCTTGGCCGCGGGCTGGACGTCGTGGTGGCCGTAGACGAGAACGGTGGGCGCGGACGAGTCCCCGGACGGCCACTCGGCGAACACCGCCGGCAGGCCGTCGGTCTCCCAGACCTCCGCCACCGGGAAGCCGGTCTCCCGCAGCTTGTCCACCAGCCACTCGGCGGAGCGGCGGACCTCCCCGGAGCGGCCGGGGTCGGCGGAGACGGAGGGGATGGCGAGCCAGTCGGCGAGATCGGCCAGGAAGGCGCTCTCGTGCTGCTCGATGAAGGTACGGACGACGCTGTCCGGAGTTCTCGTCATACGGACGACTTTAGTTCGCCCGTGCGGGTGCTCGCCCCGGACGTCCGCTCGCTGGTCGGCGCGGGGCCTGTAACCTCCGTCACCTCCCGGCCGCGGAGGGCGACCGGGAGGTGACGGAGGCGGGACGGGCGGGGGCGCTCAGCCGCTGGTCCGCAGCAGGGCGATCCGGGAGCGGGTCAGCAGCGCGGCCAGCGCCACCGCGACGAGCGGCAGCACCACCAGCGTGATCCCCATGGTCGTCCAGGGGAAGACCACCACCGTCCGGTCGACGGCCTCCTGCGGGCCCGCCCCCGGGTAGGACTCGGCCATCCCCTCCACCTTGCGCAGGGCCACCGCGGGCACCACCCCGCAGATGGTCCCCAGCACCGCGCCCATCGCCGCGATCACCCCGCACTGGAAGCCGGAGAGCGTCCGGCGGATCCGCGGGGCCGCGCCGACCGCCGCCAAGGTGGTCAGGTCACGCTGGGAGTCGGCCGCCGCCAGGCCGGTGGCGATGCCGGCCGCGCCGAGCGCGACCAGGGCGGCGAACCCGGTGAGCGCCAGGATGACCAGGTCACCGTCGGCCCGGTAGCCGCGCTCGACCTCGAACTGGACGCCCTCGCTGATCCGGGTCACGGCGGCCAGCGCCTTCTGCTCGGACGCGTCGCCGGGCGGGCTCTCCGGGAGCCAGACCGAGCCGGCGTCGGTGCTGGTCAGGCCGAGCCGCTGGACCACCTGCGGGGCGATCACGGCCTGGCTGTAGGTGATCGGCTGCGGCGAGGTCACCAGCACGGCGTCCACGGTGACCTGGTGGACGGTCGGCCGGACCGGGGGTCCGCTGCGGCCCACCGGGCCGCCGGCCACCGGCAGGGCCGCCGCGGAGGGGGAGGCGGACGCCGACGGGGACGGGCCGGCCGACGGACCCGCCGAGGGGGACGCGGCCGGGGACTGCGTCGACGACGACGGCGACGCCGACGCGTCCGGGCCGGGCGACTCGTCCCGGTACGGCTCGGTCAGGTCCAGCGTGATCTTGCCGTCCTTGAGGTACTTCGGGTCGAAGACCAGTGCCTTGCCGGCCGCCAGGGCCTGCTCGGCGGACTGGTCGTGGACCGCGAACAGGTTGTGCAGCAGCGTGCTGTCACCCACCTGGACCGACCCGAACGCGCCGCCCCGGTAGCTGGTGGCGGTCTCCCGGCAGCGCGGGTCCTTGCGCAGCTCGCGGAACTGCTCCGGCGTGGTCGCCGGTGCCAGGTCGAGATCCTCGGCCGGGCAGCGGAGCTCCTTGGGCACCGACACCTCCACGCTGCCGCAGCCGCCCCCCATGGACGCCTGGCAGTCGCCCATGTAGTTGACCCGCTGGACGTCGGCCCGCTGCCCGAGCCCGCCGAGGTTGCGGTCGACGGCCGTGCGCAGCTGCGGCAGCAGCTTGCCGTCCGCGGCCGGCCCCCAGCCGGCGGCCAGCGTGACCGCCCCGGCCGGCGCCGTGGCGACGTACTCCCGCCGGTTCTGCTCGTCGTTGCTCGCCGCGTAGACGCCGACCGCGACCGACCCGGCCACCGCCGCCATCACGGCGGCCACGGCGGGCGCGGTCCGGCCGCGGTGGCGGACCGAGTCGCGCAGCGCCAGCCGCGGCCCGAGCGGCAGCCGGCCGCCGAGCCGGCCGAAGAGGCCGACCAGCATCGGGGCGAGGGCGACCATGCCGAGTTCGGCGACCATCGAGCCGCCGAGCACGGCCAGGCTGCGGCTGCCGATGCCGGCCGTCGAGCCGAGCAGGGCCAGCGCGGCGCCGCCCGCCAGCATCAGCAGGCCGAGCGCCGCCAGCCGCTTGCTCGGCGGCTTGACCGAGCCGCGGCCGGTGAGCGCCGAGACCACGTCCTGCCGGGAGGCCTGGACGGCCGGGACGACGGCCGCGAGCAGACCGGTGATCAGGCCGATGCCCATCACCGCGACCAGGTCGAGCGGCTGGACGTCGAAGTGCCCGAAGCGCTGGCCGGCGTACTTCTCCGCCCACGGGCGCAGCACGGCGACCAGGCCGACGGCGACCACCAGGCCGGCCGCCGCGCCGGTGATGCCGAGGACGACACCGCCGCCCAGCACTACCGAACGGATGTGCGCGCGTTCACCGCCGCCGGCGGCGAGCAGGCCGAGCTGCCGCCGGGAGCGCCTGGCCCCGACGGCGAAGGCGGGGCCCGCGAGCAGCACGATCTCCAGCAGCGCCATGCCCGCGACGGTGGCCATGATGACCACGGCGGTCCGGTCGAAGTAGTCGCCCCCGCCGCCGCGCTGGTCCATCTGGGCGTAGTAGGGCACCTCGGAGCGGGCCGGCGGGTCCAGCAGGACGGTGCGCGAGGCGACCGTGAAGCCGTACTTGTTGAGCTCCTTGACCTTCGGCCAGTCGAGCACCGCGCCCTGCGGGAGCTTCACCAGCCAGTGCTGGTCCTGCTCGGCGCCGCCGCTCCTGCCGTTCTGGCGGGCACCGGGCAGCGCGCCCAGCGGGGCGACCAGCTCGCCGGGGCGCGCGATCAGGGCGGTGCTGTTGAGCTCGTTCGGGTACTCGACGGCGGCGGTGATGGTGTAGGGCGTCTGCTCCAGTCCGCGCGGGCTGGTGCGGTCGCCGATCTTCAGGTGCGCACGGTCCAGGAAGTCGCGGGTCGCCGCGATCTCGTGGGAGGCGGCGGGCACCCGGCCCTCCAGCACGGTGACCCGGCCCTTCCAGACCGGGTCGGCCAGGTCGGCCTCGCCGGTCTGCACGAGGAGCAGGCCGTCGGCGCTGGTGGTGGAGACGTAGGGGCCGTCGACGACCGGGATCAGGGTGCTGCCGGCCGGCAGCAGCTCGCGGACCAGGGTGGCCGGCACGGTCTCCTGGCTGCGCTTCTGCTCCGCGCCGAGCGGCTTGCCCTGCTCCGGCCCGTCGGACGTGCTGCCCTGGCTGGGATCGGGCGCCTGGAGCACCGTCCGGCCGGCGCCGGACAGCCGGATGTCGGCGTCGGCCTGGCCCATGGTGCGGACCACCCGCTCGCCCGGGTCCAGTTCGGTGCTGCGGAAGACGATGTCGGCCCCGGCGACGCCGAGGACCGGCAGTGCGACCATCGCGACGACCAGGGCGCTGCGGCCCTTGGCGCGCAGGGCGTCGCGGCGGGCGATGCGCAGGGCGACCCGCCAGGCGGTGAGCTTCACTCCTGCACCGGGCCCTTCACGCTGTTGGTCGCCGCCGAGACCAGCAGGCTGGCGGCGTTCTGGCTGACGCTCTCGTCCACCATCCGGCCGTCCCGCAGGAAGACCACGCGGTCGGCCCAGGCGGCGTGCCGGGCCTCGTGGGTGACCATCATGGCGGCGGCGCCCGCGTCGCAGCGGGACCGCAGGACGGCGAGCACCGACTCGCCGGTGGTGGAGTCGAGGGCGCCGGTGGGCTCGTCGGCGAGGACCAGGCGGCGGTCGCCGATCAGGGCGCGGGCGATCGCGACCCGCTGCTGCTGGCCGCCGGACATGTCGTCGGGGAAGCGGTCGGCGAGCTCCGGGATGCCGAGCTCCTCCAGGGCGGCGAGCGCCTCGCGGCGGGCCGCCCGGCCGGAGACGCCGTCGAGCTCGCGGGGCAGCGAGATGTTCTCGGCGGCGGTCAGCGCGGGGATCAGGTTGTAGTCCTGGAAGACGTAGCCGATGGAGCGCCGGCGCACCCGGGCGAGGTCCTTGCGGGAGAGCCCGCCGAGGGCCACGCCCTCGACCAGCACCTGACCGCCGGTCGGGGTGTCCAGGCCGCCCGCCAGGGTGAGCAGGGTGGACTTGCCGGAGCCGGACGGCCCCATCACGGCGACGAACTCGCCGGGGTGCACCAAGAGGTCGACCCCGCGCAGGGCCTGGACCTCGGAGGCCCCCTGCCCGTGCACCCGGGTGACGTGGTCCAGGTGCAGCACCGCTCCCGTCGTGTTCCTGGTCGGATCGGTCACTGTTTCCCCCTCGTGGGTCGGGCTGTGGGTTCGGGCTCGGGTCGGAGCCGGTGGGAGCGCGCCGGCCCGGTGTGGCCGGGCCGCGGCTCGTGCGGTCGGGTGGCCGCGGGCGTCCGACCGGCTCGCGGGCCGCTCGGGGCGGCGGGGCGGCGGGTGCCGGGGCGGCCCGACGGGCGGGCTGAAGGGCGACGGCCTCCGCGCGGGGCGCGGGCGGCCGGCGGTCGCGGCCGGGTTCGGCGATCGCGGCGGGGACGCCGGGGCGGGGCCTCGGCGCCGGGGTCCTTCGTGGACGTGGGTACGGGTGCGGGGTTGCGGGTGCGGGGTGAGGCCCGGTCAGCCTCGGAAGGCGCGGCGGCCGGCGCGGACGGGCGGTGCGTCCTTCGCCGGCGCCGGCCCGGTCCTGGGTTCCTCGGGCGCCGGCCTGGCGGCGTGTGCCTCGGCGTGCTGGGCGAGGCGGGTCTCGCAGTGGTCCAGCCAGCGCACCTCCGCCTCGGCCTGGAAGATCAGTTGGTCGAGGACGAGGAGCCAGGCGAGGTCGGAGCCGTCCTGGCGGCCGGCCTGCGGCCCGCTCTCGCCGGCCAGCGCACGGCCCTTGAGCCGGGTGTAGTCCTGGAGCGCCTTGATGCTGTGCCGGCGCTGGCTCTGGACGACGGCGGGCACGTCCACCCCCGGGACGGTCACCGCCATGGCCAGCTTGATCGCCAGTTCGTCCCGCGGCGGGTTGGTCCTGGGCACCGGGGTGTCGAACCAGTTGCGCAGTTCCGCGCGTCCCTCCTCGGTGACGGCGTAGAACTGGTGGCCCTCCTCGTCCTCACCGGCGGGCACCACCAGGCCGTCGCGCTCCAGCCGTCCGAGCGTGGTGTAGACCTGCCCGACGTTGAGCGGCCAGGTCGATCCGGTGCGCGCCTCGAACTCGGCGCGCAGCTGGTAGCCGTAGCGGGGGCCTTGGTCGAGCAGGGCCAGCAGACCGTGACGAATGGACATACCGAGTATGTATACCCGGTATGCCCTCCGCACTCAAGCCGCGCCCGCCCCCGCCGGCCCGCCACCGGTCCACACCACCGGCCGAACCGAACCGGGCCCCGACCCGGCCCCGGCCCGTCGTCCGCCGATCGCCCTCCCGTCGCCCGCCGATTCCCGGCCCGGCGCACCGACCCGGTAGCGTCGTGCGGTGTGAGCCAGTTGCGCATCGCCACCTTCAACCTGTTGCACGGTCAGCCGCTGGCCCCCGACGGCAGCCCGCTGGACCTCCCGCCCACGGCCGGCGACCCGCTCGCCGAGGCGATCGCCGGACTGGACGCCGACGTGCTGGCGATCCAGGAGGTGGACCGCCACCAGGAACGCTCCGGCCTGACCGACCAGGCCGCCGTCGCCGCCAAGGCGATGGGCGCCGCCGACTGGCGCTTCGCCGCCGCCCTGCACGGCCGCCCCGCCCCGGTGGCCGGCTGGATCCAGGACCGTAGCGTCGGCGGCCTGCAGGTGTACGGCCCGACCGAGGTCGGCACCGCCACCGACCTGCCCTCGTACGGCACGGCGCTGCTCACCCGGCTGCCCGTGCACCACTGGCGGGCCCGCCGCTTCGCACCGGCGCCGTTCGGGCTGCCGCTGCGGGTGGCCGGCCGGCGCGGCCTCACCCCCGTGCCGGACGAGCCGCGGGCGGCCCTGGCCGCCGTGCTGGAGGGCGAGCGCGGCCCCTTCACCGTGGTCGCCGCGCACCTGTCCTTCGTGCCGGGCTGGAACATGGCGCAGCTGGCCGGCATCCGCCGGTGGATCGCCGACCTGCCGCAGCCCTACCTGGTGCTGGGCGACTTCAACCTGATCGGCGCGGTGCCGCGCACCGTGCTCGGCGGGGCCACCGCGCTGGAGCGCTCCGGCCCGCGCCGGATGCGCGAGCTGCGCGCCGCCCGGCGGGCCCGGCCGGCCCTCGCGGAGCCGCGCCGGCGCCGGGGACGCGAGCCCAGGGCGCGACTGCAGGGCTGGCACGACCTGGCCAGGATCCCCACCTACCCCTCGCACCGGCCGGCCGTGCAGTTCGACCACGTGCTCGCGGTCGGCGTGCCGCGCGGCGCGGTCGGGGCCGCCCTGGCACCGCGCACCGCGGTCTCCGACCACCGGCCGCTGGTGGTGGAGGTCGGACTCTGACCGCTGACGGGACGCCCGGTCAGCGGTGCGCCAGCTGGCCGTTCTGGTGCGGGAGCACCGCGGCCGGGGTGAGCGGGTCGTACTGGAGCAGCAGCATGGCGGCGTCGTCGCCGAGCTGCCGGCCGACGTGGCGGACCACGTCCTCGTGCACCCGGTGCAGCACCTCGGCCGGGTGGCCCAGAGCGTGCGCCGGGAGGCGCTCGGCGAGCGGGTAGAAGGCGCCGGCGCGGTCCCGGGCCTCGACCACGCCGTCGGTGAAGAGCAGCACCCGGTCGCCCGGGCTCAGCAGGACCCGCTGCACCGGCGGGCAGACGTCGGCCGGGTCCAGGACGCCGAGCGGCGGGACGGTCTCGTCCAGCCCCAGCACCCGCACGCCCTCGCCCTCCCGCAGCAGCAGCGGCGAGGGGTGACCGCAGTTGGCGATCTCGGCGGTGCCGTCCGGCCCGACCCCGATCAGCACCAGCGTGACGAACTCCTCCTCCACCCCGGTGTGGTCGTTCTCGTGCAGGGCCCGGTCGAGGCTGACGGCCAGCCAGCCCGCCACCTTGTCCAGGGCGGGCTCCTGGTGGGCGGCCTCCCGGAAGGCACCGAGCACGGCGGCGGCGGTCTCGACCGCGTTCAGGCCCTTGCCGCGGACGTCGCCGACCACCGCCCGGACGCCGTGCCGGGTGTTGACCAGCTCGTAGAGGTCGCCGCCGATCCGGGCCTGGGCGGCGGCGGCCGCGTAGTGGACGGCCGCCCGGACGCTGCCGACCCGGTCCGGGACCGGCCGCAGCAGCACCCGGCGGGCGACCTCGGCCACCAGCTGGGCGTCGGCCAGGGCCTTCTCCTGACGCAGGCGCAGGGTGGCGCTGACCCAGCCGATGGCGGCGACCAGGACGATGGCGAAGACGGTGGCGCTGTGCACGGACTCGCCGAGCGAGTCGCTGGAGAGGGCCATCAGGAAGGCCGCCGCCTCGGTGCAGAGCCCGATCAGCAGCGGGTACCAGGTGCGGCGGCTGACCACGGCGGCCAGCGCGGGGACTGCGGTGAGGGCCGGTTCGACCGTCACCCCGGTGTCGGTGAAGTAGTTCAGGGCGACCACCAGCGCCATGCCGATGAACGGCAGCGCGAGCGCCGTCCTCGGCCAGGTGCCGGTACCGCCCGGAGCGGCCCCCGGGGTCGGCCCCGCGAAGCGCTCTCTGATCCATCCGGTCGCGCTCAACTTCGGTCTCTCCAGCAGAAGGTGCGGGCGCCCCGAGGGTTGCCTGCGGTGATGACTGAGGGTCAGGAGGAAGGGGCCTTGCTGGCGGCCGGAGTACGAGGTGACCGGTTACCGACCCCACAATAGGCGCGAAACGCGCATGGAGCACAGGTTTCGCGTGATCGTGTGACGACTTGGAAGCTCTCTGTGACTCATTCTTCACTGTTCCCGATCAGGAGCCGTTCCAACTCTTTTCGGCCAGGAAGTCCTGCCGGTTGTTCGATCCGACCGCTGCGGACGTACAGGAACGAAGCCGTGACCTGCTCCGGCGGGACCCCGGCCTGTTCGGCCCAGGCCACCCGGTAGACCGCCAGCTGGAGCGGGTCCGCGGTCTCCTCCCGGTTGGTCTTCCAGTCCACCACTTCGTAGCGTGACACTCCCGCCGCTCCTGACTCACTGTCATCACTGCGGTACACCGCGTCGATCCGGCCGCGCACCGCCCGGCCCGCCAGCACCAGCTGGAACGGCGCCTCGACCCGGTACGGCGTCCGGCGCGCGTACGGGGTGCGCAGGAACGCCTCCTTGAGCAGCTCCAGGTCGCGTTCGTCCTCGATGCCGTCGTCGTCCGTGCCCGGCAGCGCGTCCGGCTCGACCAGCAGCAGCGGCTCGATCCTCGCCTGCACCCAGGCGTGGAAGCGCGTCCCGCGGCGGGCGGCCGGCTGCGGCGGCCGCGGCATCGGGCGGGCGAGGTCCCGGGCGAAGCCGTCCGGGTCGGCGGCGAGCCGCATCAGCTGGGTGGCGGACAGGGCCGCCGGCAGCGGCACGTCCCGGACGCTGCGCCGGGACCGCTCCAACTCGCCGAGCAGGGCGTCCAGGTCGCGGTCCCAGGAGTCGGTCCGGCGCTGGTCCTCGGGGGCCATCCGCTCGGGCCCGGGCGCCGGCTGCCCGGCGAGCCGGCGGCGCACCACGTCGGCGACCCGGCGCCGGGCGTGCTGGGCGTCCGGGTCCAGCGGCAGCGGCCAGGGGCGCTCCACCGAGGCGGCCAGCGCCGGGTTCTCGGCGTCCTTCGACGGCTCCTCGACCCAGTGCTCGATCTCGCCGTTGCCCGGCCGCTCGCAGTGCCGGCGGATGTCCAGCAGGAACTCGGACGGGCCACGGCGCCGCTTCTGGCTCGGCCCCCACCAGTGCCCGGAGGCCAGCAGCAGGCCGCGCGGGCGGGTGAACGCCACGTAGCCCAGGCGCAGTTCCTCGGTCGCGGCGTGCGCGGACATGGCGTTCTTGAAGGCGGTCATGCTCCGGCCGGTCCAGTCACCGCGCACGTCGGGCAGGGTGGCGGCGTCCCCGCGCAGTGCGTGCGGCAGGACCCGCTTGGTGCTGGTCCAGCGCTCGCGCGCGGTCGAGGACGGGAAGCTGCCCTTGACCAGCCCGGGCACCGCGACCACGTCCCATTCCAGCCCCTTGGACTTGTGGGCGGTGAGCACCTTCACGGTGTCCTCGCCGCCGGGCAGGCTGCTGTCCAGGCCGCGCTCGTACTCCTGGGCGGCGCGCAGGAACCCCAGGAAGGCCGGGAGCCCCGGATCCCCGTCCAGGTCGGCGAAGCCCGCCGCGACGTCCAGGAAGGCGTGCAGCGTCTCGCGGCGACGGGCGGCCAGGGCCAGCGGCGAGGCGGCCAGCTCGACCTCCAGTCCGGTGACGGTCAGCACCCGGTGCAGGACGTCCATCAGCGGGTCGGCCAGCGACCGGCGCAGCTCGCGGACCTCCCGGGCGAGGCGGGCGAACCGGATCCTGGCCTCGGGCGAGAAGGCCAGTTCGTCGGGCTGCTCGGCGTCCAGGAAGGTCTCCAGCGCGTCGGCCAGCGAGACCACCTCGGTCGGGTCGGTGTCGGCGACGGCCGCCGCCAGCGCGTCCACCCCCGCCGGGCGGCCGGTGCGGACCAGGTCGGCCGCGCGGCGCCCGAGCAGCGCCAGGTCGCGCGGGCCGATCCGCCAGCGCGGGCCGATCAGCAACCGGACCAGCGCGGCGTTGGCCGTCGGGTCCTGCAGCACCTCGCAGACCGCCACCAGGTCGGCCACCTCGGGCAGTTGCAGCAGCCCGCCGAGTCCCACCACCTCCACCGGGACCTCCCGCGCCACCAGCGCGGCGTGGATGTCGGGGAAGGCCGCCCCGCCCCGGCAGAGCACCGCGATCCGCCCCGGCGCGGTGCCGGTGCGCACCAGGTGGGCGACGGAGTCGGCCAGCCAGTCGATCTCCTCGGCGTGGGTGGGCAGCAGCGCGGCCCGGACGAAACCGTCCTGCTCGGCGCCGGGCGCGGGACGCAACGCCTCCACACCCTCGTGCATCGCCCGGAGCGGCTCGGCCAGCTCGTTGGCGAAGGCCAGCAGCCGGCCGCCGCTGCGGCGGTTCTCGCTGAGCGAGTAGCGGGCGGCCGGGGTGCCGTCGCGCCGGGGGAAGTGCAGGGGGAAGTCGTCCAGGTTCGCCACCGAGGCGCCGCGCCAGCCGTAGATCGCCTGGCAGGGGTCGCCGACCGCGGTGACCGGGTGGCCGCCCTCACCGGGCGCGCCCGCCGGCCCGCGGCCGAAGAGCCCGGCCAGCATCAGGCGCTGGGCCACCGAGGTGTCCTGGTACTCGTCGAGCAGGACCACCTTGTACTGCCCGCGCAGCACCGCCCCCACCTCGGGCCGTTCCTGGGCCAGCCGGGCGGCGGCGGCTATCTGGTCGCCGAAGTCCATCAGGCCGGCGGCCCGCTTGCGGCGCCGGTACTCCTCGACCAGCCGCAGCAGCTCCTGCCGGGCCCGCGCCGCAACCGGGACGGCCCGCAGGTCGTCGTTGGTCAGCCTCACCCCGGCCAGGGTGTCGAGCAGCGCGGAGTCCCAGGCGCGCAGCTCCGCCGGCTCGGTGAGGTGCTCGGCCAGCTCGCCGTCGAGTGCGATCAGGTCGGCGACCAGCGCGGAGAAGGTGCCGGTCAGCGCCGGGAACGGGCCGCGCTCGGAGCGCAGCACCTTGGCGGCCAGCTGGAACCGGGTGGCGTCGGCCAGGAGCCGGACCTCCGGCTCGATGCCGATCCGCAGCCCGTGCTCCTTGAGCAGCCGCCCGGCGAAGGCGTGGTACGTGGAGATCTCGGGCAGTCCCAGCGGCTCCTCGCCGGGGCCGCCGGTGTCGTCCGGCTCCAGGATGCGGGCGCTGTACAGGGCCGTCCGGACCCGCTCGGACAGCTCGCCGGCCGCCTTGTTGGTGAAGGTCAGGCCGAGCACCTCCTCCGGCCGGACCGCGCCCGAACCGACCAGCCAGACCACCCGGGCCGCCATCACCGTGGTCTTGCCGGAGCCCGCGCCGGCCACGATCACGGCCGGCTCCAGCGGCGCCCCGAGGGCCCGCATCTGCTCCGGGTTGAAAGGGATGCCGAGCAGCTCCTTGAGCTGGTCGGGGTGGTCGAGCACGGCATTCACCCCCCCACGCTAACCGGCGCCGCGGACAGCGGGTGCCGCCCGCCGGGCCGCCCGGTCGGCAGGGTACCGCCGGGCCGGGCCTCCCGACCGGCGGCGCGCCGTCCCGGCCGGGCCGATCGATCGGCCCGGCTACTCGATCAGCTGCGCGCCGTCCCGCTGCGCGGAGCAGCTGCGGCGGAAGGAGCACCGGTCGCAGCCGGTGCCGGTGGCCGGCACGAAGCGTTCGGCGAGGACCCGGCCGGCGGCGTCGGCCAGCAGGTTCTCGATCCACGGCTCGCCGTCCGGGGGTGCCTGCTGCTGGACCTTGGGACCGTCCGGCAGGGCCTTGTCGGCCGCCCGCAGGTGCACCAGCTCGGCCCCGCCGGGCATCGGCGGGCCCGCCTCGAAGCCGGGCAGCTCGTTGAGCGCGCCCGCCCGCACCGCCAGCTGGTAGACGGCGAGCTGCTTGTGCTCGGGCAGCGACTTCTCGGTGGGTATCTGCTTGCCGGTCTTGAAGTCGACGACGTAGGCACGCCCGGCGTCGTCCTTCTCGACCCGGTCCATCGAGCCGCGGATCTGCACCGCGACCCCGCCCACCTCCAGGGTGACGTCGAAGCCGTGCTCGGTGGCGACCGTGCTGCGGCCGCGCTCCAGGACGTGCCAGTTCAGGAAGCGCTCCAGCGCGGCCCGGGCCTCGTGCTTCTCCTGGTGGGACTTCCAGGGGGCGTCGAAGGCGAGCGCGTCCCAGACCGTGTCCAGCCGCTCCATCAGCACGGCGAGGTCCGCGGGGGTGCGGCCGGAGCCGACCTCGTCGGTGAGCGCGTGCACCACGTTGCCGAAGCCCTGGGCGGCGGAGCTGGTGGTGCGCGCCTTCACCTCCTTGTCCAGGAACCACTGCAGGGAGCAGTTCTCCAACTGCTCCAGGCCACTGCCGGAGAGCCGCACCGGTACGTCGGGCCGGCGCAGCGGGTCGGGGGCGGCGGTGGCGTCGTCCAGGCCCCACCAGCGGTCGGGGTGCGCCACCGGCACCAGCGGCAGGCCGTCCTCGTCGGCCGCGGCGGCCAGCCGGGCGAGCCGCTCGGCGGCGGCCCGGCGCAGCTCCGGGGAGCGGTGCGGGTCGACGGTCACCGCGCGCAGCTCGGCGACCAGCGCGGGCACCGAGAGCGGCCGGCGCGGGCGGTGGGTGACGTCCTCCACCACCACCTGCGGGGTGCGGCGCAGCACCCGGCCGGTCCTGGGGTCGAGCTCCTCGCGGTACAGCTCGCGCAGGAACCGGGAGGGTTCGTCGCCGTCCTCGGCGGGCGCCTTGACCGCGGTGACGATCAGCCGCTCCTTGGCCCTGGTCGCGGCCACGTAGAAGAGCCGGCGCTCCTCGCCGAGCAGGGCGGCCGGGGAGAGCGGCTCGGCGAGGCCGTCGCGGCCGATCCGGTCGGCCTCCAGCAGCGAACCGCGCCGGCGCAGGTCGGGCCAGAGGCCGTCCTGGACGCCGGCCACCACGACCACCCGCCACTCCAGGCCCTTGGAGCGGTGCGCGGTCATCAGCCGGACGGCGTCGGGGCGCACCGCGCGGACGGTCAGGGTGTCCGCGGCGATGTCCTGCGCCTCCAGCTCGGCGAGCAGGTCGAGGGCGCTGCGATGGCCCGTGACCTGCTCCTCGGCCCGGGCGGCGGTCTCGAACAGCGCGCAGAGCGCGTCCAGGTCGCGGTCGGCGTTGCGGCCGCCGGCGCCGCCGCGCAGGGCGGCCCGCTCCAGCCGCTCGCGCCAGCGGCGGCTGCCGTCCCAGAGCGCCCAGAGCGCCTCCTCGGCGGTTCCGCCGCCGGCCAGCAGCTCGCGGACCTTGCGCAGCAGCATGCCCAGGTCGCGGGCCCGGCGGGCGTACGAGGGGTCCATCGCGACCAGCCGCTCGGGCTCGGCCAGCGCCTCCCGGATCAGCTCCTCGGCGGGGCGGACGGTGGCGGCCGCCGGGCGGGCGGAGCCGCTCTGCTCGGCCGCGCGCAGCACCTGCCGCTCCTCCTCACGCAGCGCGCGGCCGAGCCGGCGCAGGTCGGAGCCGTCCATGCCGCCGAGCGGGCCGGTGAGCAGGGTACGGGCGAGGTCGGCGGTGAGCGGGCCCTGGGCGGCCGGACCGGCCGCCTGCTCGTCCGTCAGCCCCTCCTTTGGGTCATCCGCCGGACCGTCCTCGGGCCCCTCCTCGGGCCGGGAGTCGTCCTCGTCCTCGCCCCCGGCCCGGGCGGTGTCGGCGAACCGGCTACCGGGCCGGTCCAGCGCCGCCTGTTCCGCGCAGACCCGCAGGGCGAGCAGCA
This sequence comes from Kitasatospora herbaricolor, assembly GCF_030813695.1. NCBI lineage: Bacteria > Bacillati > Actinomycetota > Actinomycetes > Kitasatosporales > Streptomycetaceae > Kitasatospora > Kitasatospora herbaricolor. The sequence continues at coordinate 5,689,315 of NZ_JAUSVA010000002.1, read as the reverse complement.
GCGGCGTCACCGCCGGCTCCTCGCGCAGCGGCACGTCGTCGCCGTCGATCTCCAGCGGGACGCCCGCCGCGCTCAGCGCACGCCGGACCCCCGGGATGGAGCGGCCGCCGGCCCGGACCAGCACCGCCATCTCGCCCCACGGCACGCCGTCCTCCAGGTGCGCGCGGCGCAGCAGGTCGGCGACGCTGTCCAGCTCGGTGCCGGGGGTGGCATAGGTGTACACCTCCACCCGGCCGCCCTCGCGGGAGGGCAGCAGGGCACGGTGCTGGGCGAGCTTGTCGGCGGGCAGCCGGCCCATCGGCATCCGGCGGGCCAGCTCCCGGGATGCGGCCAGCAGGACCGCGCCGGAGCGCCGGGACACCCGCAGCACCAGGACGTCGGCCGGGCTGCCGTCAGCCTTCGGGAAGGCCTGCGGGAAGTCGAGGATGCCGTTGATGTCGGCGCCGCGGAAGGCGTAGATCGACTGGTCCGGGTCGCCGACCGCGACCAGGTCGCGCCCGCCGCCGGCCAGCTGCCGCAGCAGCCGCACCTGGGAGGGGTCGGTGTCCTGGTACTCGTCGACGAACACCACGTCGTAGCGCCGGCGCAGCTCGTCGCCCACCTCGGGACGCTCGGCGAGCAGGACCGCCCGGTGCACCAGCTCGGCGTAGTCGAGCACGCCGCGCAGGTCCAGGACGTCCAGGTAGTCGGCCAGGAAGTGGGCGGCGGCGGCCCAGTCCGGGCGCTGCACCCCGTCGGCGAAGCGCTTCAGCTCGGCCTCGCCGAGACCGAGCTCACGGCTGCGGGCGAGCACCGCGCGGACCTCGTCGGCGAAGCCGCGGGTGGTCAGGCAGGCCCGCAGGTCGAGCGGCCAGCTGATCCGGCCGGCGCCGAGCCGGGCGTCCTCGGCGCCGCCGGCCAGCAGCTCGCGGACCATCACGTCCTGCTCGGGGCCGGAGAGCAGGCGCAGCGGCTCGGCGTAGGCCTCCGGGTCCTGGTGGGAGCGGAGGAGGGCGTAGCAGAAGGAGTGGAAGGTGGTCGCCTGCGGCGACCGGAGCACAGGCGCCTGCGGCGACCGGAGCACAGACGCGGGAACCTGCGGCGACCGGAGCACAGGCGCGGGAACCTGCGGCGACCGGAGCACAGACGCGGGTGCCTGCGGCGACCCGGGCGTAGCTGCCTGCGGCGCCCCGGGGGCAGGCGGCGTGGCTGCCTCGGGCGCCTGCCGCGCCGCCGGCACGGTCGCCCGCGGTGCGGCCGCGGCGGTACCGATCCGGGCGGACATCCGGTCCCGGAGCTCCATCGCGGCCTTGCGGCTGAAGGTCAGCACCAGGATGCGCTCGGGGTCGGTGCCCTGCTCGATCCGCCGGGCGACCGCCTCGACCAGGGTGGTGGTCTTGCCCGTCCCGGGGCCCGCGAGCACCAGCAGCGGGCCGCCGGCATGCTCGACCACCGCCTGCTGGTACGGGTCCAGCACGGGCGGGGCGGGCTGTGCGAGCGGGCTGCGCACCAAACGGTAGGGGGAGGTCACGAACGTCCTGGTGGATCGGGCTGCGGGGTCGGGCCGGGGCGGGCCCGCGGGCATGTCGCGACCGGCCGCCGGGGGCCGGCGCGGCCCGCCTGCGGGCAACAGTCGGGACGGGCCCGCCGGGGGCCCGCCCGTATCGAGCCTACGATCCTGCCCCGTCATTCCCGACCACGCACCCGGTTCGCCGAAGGTGGGGGCGCACTGTCGGCGGGGTGCGCCTGGTCACAGGAGTGCCGGGGTGCGACCGGGCGAGGACTCTCCGTCGTGGCCCTCGTCGCTGCCGTCCTACCGCCCGTCCCAGCGGGCCAGTTTCAGATCGACCCTGGGCAGGTCCTCGGCCGCCCGCGAGCCCCGGGCCGGCCCCCGCCCGGCGGTGCTGCGCAGCGGGGTCCCCTCCTCCCGGTAGCGGGCCAGCGCGCGCTGCTCGTGGCCGGGCAGCAGGGCGCCGTCCGCGCGGATCACCCGCCACCACGGCACCGCGCCGCCGTAGAGCGCCATCACCCGGCCGACCTGCCGGGGGCCGCCCTCACCGAGGTACTCGGCCACGTCCCCGTAGGTCATCACCCGGCCCGGCGGGATCCGCTCGGTGAGATCGAGCACCGCCTCCGCGAACGGGGGCAGCGCGCGCTCACCGTCGTTCCTCCCGCTGTCCGTCATCTGCGGCATTCTTCCCCATCCGGGCGATTCGCGGGCCTCGTGAGGGCGATTCGCCGCGCCCGATCCGGCCCCTGTCCAGCGCCGGACGCCACGGCATGCCACCATCTTCGGGGCGGTGAGTCGTGATACGAGGACAAGACCAGATGACGGGGACGGCAGACGTGGGCGTGGACGAGGACTCCGACGAGTCCGCCACCGACATGTCCGCAGGCCACGGCGACGGGTCGGCCGCCACGCCGGAAGTGTCCCTGATCAAGGAGGGTCGGTTCAAGACCCCCCGGCCGCCGAGATCGACGGGCGGCGCGGTGCCCCCGCCGGCGGCGCCGGAACCCGGGCCGGCCGACCTCCCACCGCCGACGATCGAACTGCCGGACCCGGAGGCGGAGCCCACCCAGCCGCTGCCCGAGCCGGAGCCCCGGCCGGAGCAGGAACCGGACCCGCGGCCGAAGCCCCGGCCGGGTGCCCCGGCCCCGCTGCCCGACCCGCTCGACGAGGCGCCGCACCTGGACGTCGACGAGCCGCTGCTGGCCGCCCGCGCCCACCGCCCCTCCGACCTGATCCGCTTCCTCGCCGGGGTCTTCGGGATCGTCGCGCTGTTCGTCCTGGCCAGCGTCGCGACCTCGACCACCAGCGGCATCGAGATCGACATCAGCTCCAACGCGGAGCGGATCTCCCCCGTCCTGTCCACCATCGCCGGGCTGGTCTCCAGCGTCGCGGTGCTGGCCGTCCCGCTGGCCTTCGCGGTCGAGCGCCTGATCAAACGCGACGGCCTGCGGGTCGCCGACGGCGTGCTCGCCTCCGTCCTCGCGTACGGCGTGTCGCTCGGCATCGACTGGTGGGTGGCCGAGGGCGCCTCGGAGACCATCCGCGACGCGCTGACCCGGCTGCCGACCGACAGCGCGGGCACCCTCACCGACCCGGTGCACGGCTACCTCGCGCCGGTCATCGCCTACATGACGGCCGTCGGCATGTCGAGCCGCCCCCGCTGGCGGGTGGCCCTGTGGGTGGTGGTCTTCCTCAGCGGCGCCACCGAGCTGATCAGCGGCTACACGACCCCGCTCTCGCTGCTGCTGACCGTCCTGATCGGCTGGTCCGTGGCGTACGGCACGCTCTACGCGATCGGCTCGCCGAACATCCGCCCGACCGGCCAGCACCTGATGATCGGCCTGCGCAAGGTCGGCTTCACCCCGGCCAGCGCGCACCGCGCGCCGGACGCCCCCGGCGGCACCCGCCGCTACTACGTGGCCCAGCAGAGCGGTCCCCCGCTGGACGTGCACATCGTCGACCGGGAACAGCAGGCCTCGGGCTTCTTCTACCGCGCCTGGCGACGGCTGCGGCTGCGCTCGGTGGCCGTCCGGCGCAGCCCGCAGTCGCTGCGCCAGGCCCTGGAGCAGGAGGCGCTGATCGCGTACGCGGCGGCCGCCTCCGGCGCGCAGGCCCCGCAACTGGTGGCCACCTCCGAGCTGGGCCCGGACGCCGCCATCCTGGTCTACGAGAACGTCGAGGGCCGGCCGCTGGACGACCTGGCGGACGAGGAGATCACCGACCAGGTGATGGCCTCGCTGTGGGAGTCGGTCGCCGCCCTGCACGAGCGCCGGATCGCCCACCGCCGGCTCACCGGCGAGTCGCTGCTGGTGGTGGACGACAAGACGGCCTGCCTGGTCAACCTCTCCGGCGGTGACATCGCGGCGAGCGACCTGACCCTGCGCATCGACGTCGCCCAGCTGGTCACCACCTTCGCCCTGCGGATCGGCCCGGAGCGGGCGGTGAGCGTCGCCAACCACGTGCTCGGCCCGGAGCGGGTGGCGGCCGCGCTGCCGCTGCTGCAGCCGGTCGGCATGAGCCGCTCCACCCGGGTCGACCTCAAGCGCCTCAGCAAGGAGCGCAAGGCCGCCGCGCAGGCCCGCGCCCTGGAGCAGGTCGCCGCTGGCGAGCGCACCCAGCAGCAGGCCGAGGAGGACATCGCGGTGGCCGGCGAGGACCTCCTCAGCCGGATCCGCGCGCAGATCCTGCAGATCGCCCCCGAGGCGCCGATGGAGCCGGCCAAGCTGGAGCGGCTGAAGCCGAAGACCCTGATCATGGTCATCGCGCTCACCTTCGCCGCCTACCTGGCGCTGACCACCATCAAGCCCGCGCAGCTCAAGCTCTCCCAGATGAACTGGGCCTGGGCGGCGCTGGCCCTGGCGGCCGCCGCGTTCAGCTACATCGCCGCTTCGATGAGCCTGACCGGCTTCGTGCCCGAGCGGCTGCCGTTCCGGCGGACGGTCGCGGCGCAGGTCGCCGGGTCCTTCGTGAAGCTGGTGGCGCCGGCCGCGATCGGCGGCATCGCGCTGAACACCCGCTACCTGCAGAAGTCGGGCATCCGGCCGGGCCAGGCGGTGGCGAGCGTCGGCGCCTCCCAGCTGGCCGGCCTGGCCGGGCACCTGCTGCTGCTGTTCAGCTTCGGCCTGATCACCGGCAGCCAGACCAACGGCGACCTCAGCGCCTCCCGCGCGGTGATCATCGGGGTGCTGGCGGCCGCCGTGCTGGCCCTGGTGGTGGCCGCCGTCGGCCCGCTGCGGCGCTTCGTGGTGACCAGGGTGCGCTCGCTGTTCTTCGGGGTCGTCCCGCGGATGCTCGACCTGATGCAGACGCCGACCAAACTGCTCACCGGCTTCGGCGGCATCCTGCTGCTCACCATGAGCTTCACCGCCTGCCTGGACGCCTCGGTGCAGGCCTTCGGCGGGGACATCAGCTTCTCGGCGGTGGCCGTGGTGTTCCTCACCGCCAACGCGGCCGGGTCCGCCATCCCCACCCCCGGCGGCATCGGCCCGGTGGAGTTCGCGCTGATCGGTGCGCTGACGGTGGCCGGGGTCCCGCCGGCGGTGGCCACCCCGGCCGTCTTCCTCTACCGGGCGCTGACCTTCTGGCTGCCGGTGCTGCCCGGCTGGATCGCCTACAACGTCCTGCAGCGCAAGGGCTCGCTCTAGGCGTTGCCCGGCCGGCCCGGGCAACCGCCACACGGAAGGGCCGCCGGCCTCCTGGGGATTCAGGAGGCCGGCGGCCCTTCCGGACGTTCGGGGACCTTCGCGGGGCCCGACCCCGGCCGGGGTCGCAGGGGGCCTAGTAGGCCGGCTTGTGCGGCTCGATCTGGCTGACCCAGCCGAGGATGCCGCCACCGAGGTGGACGGCGTCCGAGAAGCCCGCGGACTTCAGCACGGCCAGCACCTCGGCCGAGCGGACGCCCGACTTGCAGTGCAGGACGATCTTCTTGTCCTGCGGGAGCGTCTCCAGGGCGTTGCCCATGAGGAACTCGTTCTTCGGGATCAGCACCGCGCCGGGGATGTTGACGATCTCGTACTCGCCGGGCTCGCGGACGTCGATCAGGAGGATGTCCTCCTTGTCGTCCTGCCACTGCTTCAGCTGCTTCGAGGTGATGGTCGAACCCGCGGCGGCCTCCTGGGCCTCCTCGGAGACGACGCCGCAGAAGGCCTCGTAGTCGATCAGCTCGGTGACGGTGGGGTTCTCGCCGCAGAGCGCGCAGTCGGGGTCCTTGCGGACCTTGACCTGGCGGTAGTTCATCTCCAGGGCGTCGTAGATCATCAGGCGGCCGACCAGCGGCTCGCCGACACCGGCGAGCAGCTTGATCGCCTCGGTGACCTGGATCGAACCGATGGAGGCGCAGAGCACGCCCAGCACGCCGCCCTCGGAGCAGGACGGGACCATGCCGGCCGGCGGGGCCTCCGGGTAGAGGCAGCGGTAGCAGGGGCCGTGCTCGGCCCAGAACACGCTGGCCTGGCCGTCGAAGCGGTAGATCGAGCCCCAGACGTACGGCTTGCCGAGCAGCACCGCCGCGTCGTTCACCAGGTAGCGGGTGGCGAAGTTGTCGGTGCCGTCCACGATCAGGTCGTAGCCGGAGAAGATCTCCATCACGTTGGAGTTGTCGAGGCGGTCCTCGTGGAGGATCACGTTGACGTAGGGGTTGATCTCCAGCACGGACTCGCGCGCGGACTCACCCTTCGAACGGCCGATGTCGGACTGACCGTGGATGATCTGGCGCTGCAGGTTGGACTCGTCGACAACGTCGAACTCGACGATGCCGAGCGTGCCCACACCGGCCGCGGCCAGGTACATCAGCGCGGGGGATCCGAGGCCGCCGGCGCCGACGCACAGCACCTTGGCGTTCTTCAGCCGCTTCTGCCCGGCCATGCCCACGTCGGGGATGATCAGGTGGCGGGAGTACCTGCGGACCTCGTCGACGGTGAGCTCGGCGGCCGGCTCGACCAGGGGTGGCAGCGACACGGTGACTCCGATGGTCGTCAGTTCAGGTTCGGCCGCGCCGCCCGGATGGATCCGGCGCCGTCGAACGGTGGCATTGCTAGGCCAACAGTGTCATGCCAGCTCTGTATTCCGAGACAGCTCGTCCGATGGGCGAGACAGTGCACACCGGATCGTGGGACCGGGCCCCCGGCCGGGCGTCCGCGGACCGGCGGGCCGCCCCGGCAGGGCCGGACCGGGCCGGTGGCCGGGCCGCGGCGGGCCCGGGACCGGCCCCCGAACGGGCTCGCGGCGGCTTCAGACCCGGCAGGCGGTCTCCAGCCAGATGTCGCCCAGCGACTCCTCCAGCGGCACCTGTGTCCGCCAGCCGAGACGGTCCCTGGCCGTCCGGACGTCCGCCTGCCGCCACGGCACGGGCTCCGCCGCCGGCGAGCGCCCGTCGACCGCCCGGCCCTCGCCGGTGCGGGACTCCGCCGCCCGGTGGCCGGCCAGGTGGTGCGCCAACGGGTGCAGCAGGTGGTCGGCGGCGCCCGCCGACTGAGCCGGGAGCAGCGCCGGCCGGCTCTCCTCCGCCACCGTGCCCTCGAAGCCGGCCGTCCGGACCAGCATCTGGGCGGCGTCCCGGGCCCGGACGGCGTGCCCGCTGCCGATGTTGATCACGCCGGTGGCCGCCGAGACCGCCGCCGACTGGATGGCCCGCGCGACGTCCCGGACGTCGACGAAATCCCGGTATCCCGACAGGTCCGGCATCCGCACCACCGACTCGTCCCGCTCCAGGGCCCGTCGCAGCCCCTCCGACAACCGGCCGAACAGCGAGGCCGTCGGCGCCCCCGGGCCCACCACGTCGAAGACCCGCAGCACGGTGGCGTCCAGCCCGGAGGACAGCACCAGCTCCGTCCCGGCCAGCTTGGACACCCCGTACGGGCCGACCGGGCGCGGCTCGGCGCTCTCCGCGATCGGGATCCCGCCCGGCACCGGGCCGTACTCGGCGGCCGAGCCGACATGGACCAGCCGGGCCGGCTCCCGGCTGCGCCGGATCGCCTCGCAGACCGTGGCGACGGCCAGCGTGTTCGACCTGATCAGCACCCGGGAGCTGCCGTAGGTCGCCCCGGCGCAGTTGATCACCACCTGCGGCGCCACCGCGTCCAGGAACCTGGCCAGCGCACCCGGGCTCCCGGTGGTCAGGTCGAAGCGGATGTCGGCGGAGTCACGCCGGCCGAGCACCGTCACCTGCAACTCCTGGTCCACGAGCAGACGATCGGTGACCCGACGGCCGATAAAACCGTCGGCGCCCAGCAGCAGCACCCTCATCGGGGGCGTCCTTCCACGAAGCAAGGTCTCGGATGACCTGGCGGATCAGATGGGAATTCGGAGGTGGATCAGGGGTGGATCAGGGATGGATCGGGATGGATCGGGATGGATCGCGGGTGGATCGCGGGTGGATCGGGATGCGGCCGCCGGCGCTCGGACGGGAACCGGACGCGGACGGGCGGCCGGCAGCGCGGGCCGGCCTGCCGGGCGGCCCGGCGGCGGCTCGCGGCGCGGGCTCGCGGCAGGTGCCGGCGCCGCTCAGCGGTACGAGCCCGGCCGGCCCAGCACCACCCAGGCGTACGGCAGCAGCAGCGCCACGGCGGGCCCGGTGCCGAGCAGCAGCGCGCCGGCCGGGCCGTGCTCCACGAGCAGCGGCCGGCCGAGGCCCGTCCGGGCCTGGAGCAGCACCAGCAGCGCCGTACCGGCGGATCCGGCCACCAGGGCGGCGGCCGCCGCTCCCGCCCGGCCGCGGTGCAGCAGCAGGACGGCGAGCAGGAGCAACAGCCCCTGTCCGGCCTGGGCGGCCCACTGGACGGCGTCCGCGCGGTGCGCCACGGCGTGCAGCAGTCCGCCGGCCTGCGGCCCGGGCCGGGGCGCGACGGCGGTGAGCACCGCGAGGGCGGCGAAGGTCAGCACGGCCAGCACCGCCAGGTGCAGGCCGACCGCCACCGGCAGCACCGGGCGCAGCCGGGAACGGAAGTCGGTGATCGTCGCGGCCGTCCGCAGGTGTATCCGGCCGACGTGCCGGAACCAGCGGGCGGACCATTCGGCGGCCCCCAGCGCCGCCCCCGCCGCGACCACCATCGCCGCCTGGGCCGGGCCGGTCCCGGCCACCAGCGGCAGCAGCAGGGTGGCGGCGGCCGCCAGGCCGTACCCGAGGACGACCGGCCGCGGCCGCCGCCCTCGCCGCACCGGCCCGGCGCTCCAGGGGCTGACGCTCCACGCGCCGGGCCGGCCCGCCAGGTACTCCAGTCGCTCGGGGTCCCCGGGCTGCGGCCGGCTCTCCGGGCCGCCGGGCGGCGCGTACCCGGTCGCCCGGTGCCCGGCCGGCTCCGGCCCGGCCGGCGCGCGCACGGCGATGGCGGCGAGCCAGCCGCCCGCCGCCACCGCCACCAGCAGCCCGAGGGCGCCGGGCGGCCCCGGGCGCACGGCCCGGACGGCGGCCAGGGCGGCGCAGGGGAGCGCCGCCGCCAGGGCCGTCCACAGCGCCGCGCCGGAGCGCCGCCGCCAGGACTCGGCCGGTTCGGCGGCCCCGGGGTCGGGCGGGCGGCGCGGCACCCGGGCGTACAGCTCCTCGGCCAGCGAGAAGACGTCCGCGTGCCGGTAGCGGGCCGCCGCCCCCGCGCCGAGGCCGGCCTCCTCCAGACCGGCCGCGATCTCCAGCGGGTCGACCGCCTGCTCGCACAGGGCGCGGTGGCGCGTCATCAGCTCACGCACCGGGTCGCCGCCGCCCCCGGGCCGGCCCGGGGGCGGGGCCTCTTCCCCCGCCGCGCACCCGTCCGTCGGCGGGCCGGCGGGCGAGGCCACGGCCGGCGACGGCTCCTCGGACGGTTCACCGAACGGCGGCCCGCCCGACGACGGTCCGCCCGCAGGCGGTCCACCCGATAACGGACCGCCCGAGGCCGGCCCGTCCGGCAGCCGGGCGCCCTGGTGCCGGGCCCCCGGCACCCGCCCGCCCGGCGCCCGGCGGACCGTGGCGGGCGGCGCCCCGCGCGCTGGTTCCCGGCCGGTCATCAGACCACCTCCGCCAGCGCTTCCGGTTTGGCCTCCGGCTCGGCGCCGGCCGAGGTCCGCGGCTCCTCGGCGACCGCCCCGCCGGTGCCGGCCGGACCGGCCGCCATCCAGTACTCGGCGGGCCGGGCGAACGGCCGCAGCCGCTGCCCCGAGGCGCCGCTCCGGCCGTCCGGGTAGGCCGGCCAGTTCGAGACCAGCTCCAGGTAGATGTCGCGGAAGGCGGTGACCACCGGCTCCACGGCGAAGCGTTCCTGCGCGCGCAGCCTGCCCGCGAGGCCCAGACGCGAGCGGCGTTCCTCGTCACCCAGCAGGGCCAGGCAGGCGCCGGCCAGTGCCTGCGGGTCCCTCGGCGGCACCAGGAGTCCGGTCGGCCCGACCACCTCGCGGGCCACGCCGGTGTCGGTCGAGACCACCGCCCGGCCGCTCAGCATCGCGTCGGCGAGCAGCAGCGGGACCCGCTGGACCAAGGCCGTGAAGACCAGCACCGTGCCGCTCCGCCAGGCCTCGGCGGCGGAGGCCGGCCGGCCGGCGAACTCCACCGACCCGGTCAGCCCGAGCCGCCCGGCCAGCGCCTCGCAGTGCGCGAGGTAGCCCGGCGCCGCCTCCTCGCCGTGGACCAGCAGCCGGGCCGCGGGCAGTTCCGCGCGGATCCGGGCGAAGGCGTGCAGCATCAGCTCCGGGTCGCGCCCGGGCTCCAGCGGGCCGGCCCACACCACGGTGGGTGCCTGCGGCTCCGGCCCGGCGGCCGGCCGGGCCACCGCCGGGGTGCCCTCGTGGACGACCCTGGTGCGGGCCGGGTCCGCGCCAACCCGGCGCTGCCACTGCTCGTCGTGCGCGCTGCCCGGGGTGAGCAGGGCGGCCTGCCGGTAGGTCTCCTCGGTGAGCAGCCGGAAGAAGGTGAGCAGCAGGGCCCGGACCGGCCAACGGTAGGGCGCCTCCCGGTAGCCGGCGTACTGCTCGCGCAGGTGCAGGCCGTGTTCGGTGACCACGAACGGCACGCCGTGCAGCTGCTTGGCGACGAGCGCGGGCAGCGCCGCGGGGCCGGTGCCGATCACGTGGCAGACGTCCGCCGCGCCCAGGCCGCCGGGCCCGGTGCCGTACCAGGGGGCGGAGAGCGGCCGCAGGCACTGCTCCAGCAGATCGGCGGCGACCAGGACGTCCCGGACCATCGGCTGTCCGGCCGCGGTGTCGGCGCCGGGCGATCTCCAGGCGCGTTCCAGCACCCGCTGGGCCCGGCCCGAGGCGAGGAAGGCGGGCAGCGCGCCGTCCGCCCGGGCCAGCTCGGCCAGCCGCTGCAGCCCGGGGCCGAAGGAGCCGCGCTCCCGCGGCATCACCAGGGCCCGGACCAGTTGCTCGTACGCCCGCAGGTACTGGCGCCGGCGCAGGGCGGCGGGCCCGCGCCCGGCGGGCCGCACCCCCCACATCGGCAGTTCGTGGACGGCGTCGAAGCGCCTCTGGACGCCACCCGGCCCGCCGCCCGCCGCCGTGCTCCGGCCGGCCGGGCCGGCCAGCACGTACAGCTCGAACTCGTGCTCGCGCAGGCCCTCGGCCAGCCGGGCACTCCAGCCCGGACCGCCACGCTGCGCGTACGGCCGGGCGCCCTCGGTGAGCAGTGCGATGCGCACGAAGACCTCCAGAGCAGAGCGGATCAACGGATTGCTTCAGCAGTCGAGGGGCTGAGGAGCCGGATCGGCCGGCGACACCGCGATCCCGGAGGGGCACCGCTCATGGGCGGCCCGGACGTGCCGCCCGACGGGCCGCACGCCGGCCCGCCGGGCCCCCTCTTCCAGCCGCCCCCTGAGCACCCCGGCGGCTGCTGCTCCCCCACACCTGTTCGGTCCGACACCGAAAAGGTAGGACGGACCGCCGACGATCCATCGGCCACCTGCCCGCTTGCCACCTGAACGAGTGAACGGGCGTGACCAACCCTGATCCGGGGCGTTAGGCGCTCACGTTCTCGACGCCTCCGTCGACCTCGTCGTCCCCGCCTCCGACGGCCCCGCCTCCGGCGGCCTCGCCACCGGCGGCTCCGTCGACGCCGCCGGCCGGCTCACCGGCCGCGGCCCGGGGCCCGGCCGTCGCCGGCCCCGCGGACACCTCCGCGAGCAGCTCGCGGGCGGCCCGGGCCACCCGCGCCGGGTATTCCATCATCGCCACGTGCCCCGACTCGGGCAGCACCAGCAGGCGGGCGTCGGCGAAGGCCGCGCAGGCCCGCCGGGCGGAGCGGTACGAGACCAGCTTGTCCTTCAGCCCGTACACCAGCAGCACCGGCACCCGGACCTGCTCGGCCTGCCGCCAGAGCGACTGCTCGCCGCGCTCGGTGTAGGCGGAGACGATCCCGCGGGCCGAGCCGACCATCACCTGCATCGCGTACGGCAGCCCCGTCCGGCGGCGGTACTCGGCGACGGCGGCGGCCCGGCGGGCCTCCGGCACCGCGGCGACGTCCCCGTACACCAGCCGCAGCAGGCCCTCGGTGGCGTCCTCGACGCTGCGGCCGTTCGACGGCATCCGCCGCATCAGGGCCGGCACCCCCGGCACCGCGAGCAGGCCGGTCGGCCAGGCGGTGCGCTGCGGCGGCAACTCGGGCAGCGCCGGGGAGATCAGCGTCAGGCTGAGCACCAGGTCGGGGCGCAGGGCGGCGAGGCGGACGGCGACGGCCCCGCCGAGCGAGTTGCCGAACAGGTGCACCGGGCCCCGGCCGGAGGCCTCCAGGTAGCCGATCACGGCCCTGACGTGCCCGGACAGCGACAGGTTGCCGTCCGCGGGCGGGGCCGAGCGGCCGAAGCCGGGCAGGTCCAGGGCCTCCCCGTCGACCAGGTCGGAGAGCTCGTCCATCAGCTCGGTCCAGTTGTCGGACGAGCCGCCGAGCCCGTGCACGAACAGCGCCGGCGGCAGCTGCCCGCCGTCGCGCGAGCCGGTCCCCGCCGGCCCGCTCACCGCCAGTACCGCCCCGGGGATCTCGACCGTCCGGACCTCCGCGCGCGCCCGCGTCCCGCCCTCGGCCATCGGCTCCACCTGCTGCTCAGCGCTCATGGAGGACGATGGTAGTGAGCCCCGGGAAGGAAATCCCAGGCCCCGGGAAGGTACCGTTCCGGGACCGCACCACTGCCAACAGCCGTGGTCAGACCCGTATTGTGGGCTCTCCACAAGGGGGTTCCGTGCTTTTATCGGCTTCACCCGGCGCGGATGTGGTTACCCAAAAGTAGAATCAGTCACCTTGCCCGTGCTGTAGATCCCGTGAAGTGAGGAGCGCCGTGACGGCCATCCAGGAGGCGCAGGAGCGCCCGCGCGGTGCCCGCCTGCCGCGAAGCGCCCGCCGTGAACAACTGCTCGGCGCCGCCCAGGAGGTGTTCGTCGCCCAGGGCTACCACGCCGCGGCCATGGACGACATCGCCGACCGCGCCGGGGTCAGCAAGCCGGTGCTGTACCAGCACTTCCCCGGGAAGCTGGAGCTCTACCTCGCGCTGCTCGACAAGCACTGCGACGCCCTGGTGGAGGCGACCCGCACCGCGCTGTCGGCGACCACCGACAACAAGCAGCGGGTGGCCGCGACCATGGAGGCGTACTTCCACTACGTCGCCAGCGAGTCCGGTGCGTTCCGGCTGGTCTTCGAGTCGGACCTGACCAACGAGCCGGCCGTGCGCGAGCGGGTCGACCGGGCCGCCGACCTCAGCGCGACCCTGGTCAGCCAGGTCATCGCGGAGGACACCGACCTGCCCGAGGCGGAGGCCAAGCTGCTCGCGGCCGGCGTCTGCGGGCTGGCCCAGATCACCGCCCGCTACTGGCTCTCGCAGGGCCGGGAGATCCCGCACGACGAGGCCGTGCGACTGGTCGCCAGCCTGGCCTGGCGCGGTCTCAAGGGCTTCCCGATGCACCCGGGCGAGCAGGGCTCCGAGCCGGGCTCCGAGGACGACGCCGGGCCCGCTGCCGAACAGGCGATCTCCTGACCTTCACCTCAGCGCGCAGCGCGTGCTCTATGGTGAGGCTGTACGGCGCGGTGGCCACGAACGCCTGTTCCAGGGCGGTCCGGCTCCCGCGCGTGGATGGCTGCAACCCCGGAGGGACGGAAGCCGTGGAGGTCAAGATCGGCGTGCAGAACGCGCCCCGAGAGATCGTTCTCGAGAGCCCGCAGACTGCCGATGAGGTCGAGAGCGCGGTCGCGAAGGCGCTGGAGGGCACCTCGAAGCTCCTCACCCTGACCGACGAGCACGGCCGCCGCGTCATCGTCCCGGCCGAGCGCCTGGCGTACGTGGAGATCGGCGAGCCGACCGTCCGCAAGGTCGGTTTCGGCACCGTCTGAGACGGTCCACCGGTGCCCCGCCCCTCGTCGAGGGGCGGGGCACCGGTGCGTTCCCGGCCGGTGGCCCGGCTGCGGACCGTGCCCGTGCGGACACCGGGTGTACGAGCGTTCGCTTGCGGGTACGGGCCCGGGCAGCCGCACACCGCGATCCCAGGAGGCAGCTCTTGCTCGTCGAAACGGTCGCCTTCGTCCTGATCGGCCTGCTGGTCGGCGCCTTCGCGCTGGCCGGCCTCCCGGAGTACTTCCCGGCCTCGCGCACCCTGACCTTCGGCACCGCGGTGGTGGCCGCGCTGGTGAGCGGGGTGATAGCGCACTACGCCCTGGGCGGGGCGCTGCCCGCCGTGGTGCTGGCGATCTCGGCGACCGGTTCGGCCCTGCTGGTCTCGGTGCTCGCCCGGCCGGAGCGGGCGGCCCACCGCGCCGGTGCGCACCGCCACGGCGCCGCGCGGCACGCGGGCCGACGGCGAGCGGCCTGAGCGGCGCCGGCCACCCGGACCGGCCGGCCCCGGGCGGGGCGGCCGGCGGGCCGGTCAGGAGCGCACTCCCGGCGGCGGTGCGGGGTCAGGAGGCCAGGCCCAGGGCGGCCATCCGCTTGGTGTGCGCCTCGGTGATCCGGTTGAACATCTTGCCGACCTCGACCAGGTCGAAGCCCTGCACCTGGGCGCCGCCGACCAGCAGGTTCGACAGCGCGTCCCGCTCCGCCACCACCCGCTGGGCCTGGCTGAGCGCCTCGCCCATCAGCCGCCGGCCCCAGAGCGCCAGCCGGCCGCCCACCCGCGGGTTCTCGTCGATGGCCTGCCGCACCTTGTCCACGGCGAACTGGGCGTGGCCCGTGTCGGCCATCACGCCGAGCACCAGGTCGCGGGTGTCGTCGTCCAGCCGGACGGCCACCTCGCGGTAGAAGTCGGTCGCGATGGCGTCCCCGACGTAGGCCTTGACCAGGCCCTCCAGCCAGTCGGAGGGCGCGGTCAGCCGGTGGAAGCCCTCCAGCGGCTCGACGAAGGGGGTCATCGCCTCGTCCGGGTCCGCGCCGACCGCGGCGAGGCGGTCGTGCAGCAGCTGGAAGTGCTGGAACTCGGCGGAGGCCATCCGGGCCAGCGCGGCCTTGTCGGCCAGGCCGGGCGCGAACTTGGCGTCCTCGGCCAACCGCTCGAAGGCGCTCAGCTCGCCGTACGCGAGGGCGCCGAGCAGGTCCACCACCGCCGCCCGGTACCCCGGGTCCGCCGAGCGACTGGCCCAGTCACCGATCGAACCGGCCCCGACGTCGTGGGTCTCACCTTGGGTCTCCATGGCTCGCCACCTTAGCCCGCCGGGGCGGCGGCGGGCGGACGGCGGAGCGGTGTCCGCGCCGGGGTCCGGCCCGGCGGCGGACGGCGCGGACCGGGCCGCGGCGGACGGCGGCGCCGCGGGCGGGGCGGCCCCCGGCCGGGCCCGGCGGCCCGCGGCCCCGGCAGCCGTGTCACCCGCGTCACGTGTTCGAGTCGTCGCGTGACTGTATGGTGGTAGGGAGGCCCGTAGTGCTCGCATGGTTCCGCCGCTTCCGGCGGACCGGGCGAGCCCGCTCCGAACGGATGTCGTCCTTTCCGGACACGTCCCGCCAGGATGCCGGGCGCTCACGTACGCGGATGCCCGGTCGGAGAGCCGATCGGCTCCGACCTTGGCTTGGACCTCAAGCCTTGGCACCGCATCAGTGGCCGAGCGAGGGCCGCCGCGGACCGCGCCGAAGGCGCAGGTCCCGCGCCGGGTCCCTCACGGGAAATCCTCCCCCACGCCGCCGGGCGACGCGCCTTCACGGGCCGTCCGACCTCGGCCGGCCGCAGGGACCGGCGCGGTTGTGCGTCCACGCAGCTGTGACTGGGGCCGACCCGGCCCCGACGCAGCCGCGCGGCTGCCCGCCGCCCTCTCGCTCTCGGCCCTCCCACATGGAAGAGGCAGCACCCTGTCCACCACCGCTGAACCCACGAAGACCACGTTCCGTGAGCTCGGAATCCTCCCGGAGACCGCCGAGGCCCTGGAGGCCGTCGGCATCATCCACCCCTTCCCGATCCAGGAGATGACCCTCCCGGTCGCCCTGACCGGGCACGACGTCATCGGCCAGGCCAAGACCGGCACCGGCAAGACCCTGGGCTTCGGCCTCCCGCTGATCGAGCGGGTCGTCGTCCGCGCCGACATCGACGCCGGCCGGGCCACCGAGGACCAGCTCTGCGACAGCCCGCAGGCGCTGATCGTCGTCCCGACCCGCGAGCTGTGCACCCAGGTCACCAACGACCTGCAGACGGCCGGCAAGGTCCGCAACGTCCGCGTGCTCGCCATCTACGGCGGCCGGGCGTACGAGCCGCAGGTCGAGGCGCTGAAGAAGGGCGTCGACATCATCGTCGGCACCCCCGGCCGCCTGCTGGACCTCGCCGGGCAGCGCAAGCTCGACCTCTCGAAGGTCCGCGCCCTCGTCCTGGACGAGGCGGACGAGATGCTCGACCTGGGCTTCCTGCCCGACGTCGAGAAGATCCTGACCATGCTGCCGGCGAAGCGGCAGACCCTGCTGTTCTCGGCCACCATGCCGGGCCAGGTCATCAGCCTCGCCCGCCGGTACATGAGCCAGCCGACCCACATCCGGGCCGCGGCGCCGGACGACACCGGCCACACCGTGGCCAACACCACCCAGCACATCTTCCGCGCCCACTCGCTGGACAAGGTCGAGATGGTCTCGCGGATCCTGCAGTCCGAGGGCCGCGGGCTGGCGATGATCTTCTGCCGCACCAAGCGCACCGCGGCGGACGTCTCCGACCAGCTGACCCAGCGCGGCTTCGCCGCCGGCGCCGTCCACGGCGACCTCGGCCAGGGCGCCCGCGAGCAGGCCCTGCGGGCCTTCCGCGGCGGCAAGGTCGACGTCCTGGTCTGCACCGACGTCGCCGCCCGCGGCATCGACGTCGAGGGCGTCACGCACGTCATCAACTACCAGTGCCCCGAGGACGAGAAGACCTACCTCCACCGGATCGGCCGCACCGGCCGGGCCGGCGCGTCCGGCACCGCCGTGACGCTGGTGGACTGGGACGACATCCCGCGCTGGCAGCTGATCAACAAGGCCCTGGACCTGAAGTTCCCGGAGCCGGAGGAGACCTACTCCACCTCCCCGCACCTCTACGAGCTGCTGAAGATCGCCCCCGGGACCACCGGCGTGCTGCCGCGCGCCGAGCGGACCCGGGCCGGCCTCGGCGCCGAGGAGGTCGAGGACCTCGGCGAGACCGGCGGCCGCGGCTCGCGCTCGGCCGGCGGCCGGGCCCGGGGCGGCAAGCCCGCCGGCGGCTCCGGCCGCGGTCCGGCGGCCCCGGCCGCCGAGGCGGCCGAGGAGAAGCCCGCCCGCAAGACCCGTGAGCGTCGCCGCACCCGCGGCGGCTCCGCCTCGGCCGACGCGGTGGCCGACGCCGCCGTGGTCGAGGCCGTCGCCCCCGCGACCGCCGACGCCCCGGCCGCTGCCGAGGGTGAGGGCGCCCCGCGCCGTCGTCGCCGCCGCCCGCGCAGCGCCGCCGCCGGTGAGGGCACGGCCGCCGCGGTGACCGAGGGCGCCGCCGAGGCTCCGGCCAAGGCGGAGCCGACGGCCACCGCCGCGAAGGCGGAGCCCAAGGCGGAGGGTGAGGCCGCCCCGCGCCGCCGCACCCGCACCCGCCGTCCCGCCGCCGGCGGCGAGGCCGCTCCGGCGGTCTGATCCGGCTCGCACCGGGGCGGGCCGGCCCTTCGGGGCCGGCCCGCCCCGGCCCGTTCCCGGCGCCGGGCAGCGCCCCGCTGCTCCGTCCGGCGTACCCGCCCGCCCCGCCGCCGGCCGGGCCGCGTCGGTACGACCGCGCCGCCCGGCCCGGTGGCTAGGCTCGGAAGGTACTGCGACCGGCCCCGCCCTGGAGGAGAACGCACGATGAGCACCCCGCCGTTCCTGACCCTGCCCGGCTGCGCTCGCTCGCTGCGGCTGACCACCGCGCGCGGGGAGTTCGCCGCCCTGTGGTCCGACCCGGCCGGCGAGCCGCTCGGGACGGCCCTGCTGGTGCCCGGTTTCACCGGCAGCAAGGAGGACTTCGTCGCCCTGCTGGAGCCGCTCGCCGAGGCGGGCTACCGGGTGGTGGCGGTGGACCAGCGCGGCCAGTACGGGAGCGGCGGTCCCGACGACCCGGCCGCGTACGCCGTCGGGGCCCTGGGGGCGGACGTCCGGGCGCTGGGCGGCCTGCTGGAGGGCGGGGGGCCGCTGCACCTGCTGGGGCACTCCTTCGGCGGCCTGGTGGTCCGGGAGGCCCTGCTGGGCACCGAGGGGCCACTGCCCTGGAGCTCGCTGACGCTGCTCTCGACCGGCCCGGGGGCGATCGAACCCTCCGAGGCCGCCCGCACCAAGCTGCTGGTGGACGCCCTGCAGACGATGGACCTGGAGTCCATCTGGCAGATCCTGCAGCAGATGGAGGAGGGCAGCGGCGACCCGGCCCGCCGTCCGGCCCCGGACGTGGCGCGGTTCCTGCACGAGCGGTGGCTGGCCAACGTCCCGCAGGCGCTGATCACCACGGGCGGGCACCTGATCTCCGGCCCGGACCGGGTCGACGAGCTGGCCGCCGCCACTCCGGGCCTGCCCAAGCTGGTGCTCTCCGGGGTCCGGGACTACGCCTGGCCGGTGGAGGAGCAGTCCAGGATGGCGCTGCGGCTCGGGGCCCGCCGGGTGGTCATCGACGACGCCGGGCACTCCCCGAACGCCGAGCAGCCGGCTCGCACGGCCGCGGCGCTGGCCCAGTTCTGGTCCTGACCTGCACGGATCCGCCCCGGCGGATCGGCCGGAGCCCGTCCGGGAGCGGGGTGGAGCGACAGCTCGCGGACGGTTCCGCGCTTTCGCACGGGACAGAATTCGTTAGTTCCGGTAATATTTGAGTCTGTCCGGGAATCTTCGAGCATCCCGAGCCTGTTGAACCGACGACGGCCTGTTGGACCGACGGCCGTCGGTACGACTGCGCCGATCCACGCCAGTCAGCCGAAACCGGGACTTCACGGGCGGGCAACCACCCGGAATCAGCACCGCGCCACAGTGGTCCATGAGGTGCCGGCAGTCCCGGCGACCAGGGGGGCACGCTTGCAGCAGCAGACCGCCGAACGCACGACGCGACAGACCTTGAAGGGGCTGATCCCGACTCAGCCACAACCGCCCCGGTCCCCGGGGCCAGGAAAGGAGAGGCCCATGCGCTTCGAAATTCTCCGACTGGACGACGCCCAGGGCGCCGCCACCGACCGGCTGATCGCCGATGCCGAGACCGTGAACGAGCTGGTCCAGGCCGCGGCCCGGACCGGCGAGCGGCTGCTCATCCGCCCGTGCAAGACCATCTGACGCCGCCCGGCGCAGCCCCGGCCGGGGCCCCGGAGGCCGCTCCGGAAACCTGCGAAGCGCCCGCGTCCGACGTTCCGATACCCCACTGACGCCCCGTCACCGCACAGTCGATGACGGGGCGTCAGTGTGTTCCGGGCCGGGTCCGCGACGTTTGCCGCCGCCCGCCGCTGGACATCCCCTAGCCGGGACCGCCCGCACAGCCCGCCAGCGCGGGCGGCCGACGCACCGGCAGATGACGCGACGCACTCCGTACGGGTGATCGTCCTTGACGCGGCGGTCCGGAGGGAGGAGCGTTGTCGGCTATGAGGGGCGAGCCAAGCTGCCCGAGGTGCGCCGGTCGGGTCCGCGCCCCCGGTCTGTTCTCAGACACCTGGCAGTGCGACCGGCACGGAGCGGTGCACCCGATGCAGCCCGTACTGCCCCCGAGCGTGGAGGCACTGGGCGTGGCCGTGGCCCGCTCGCAGGTGCCCGTCTGGCTGCCCTGGCCACTGCCGGTCGGCTGGCTCTACACCGGGATCGCGCACGTCGGTGACGACCTTTCCGGGGCCAGGGCCACCGCCGTCGCCTGCGCCGGGCCCGCCCCGCTGGGCGGCTTCGGCGAACTGGTGCTGGTGGCCGAGGAGCTGGGCGTCGGCCTGGGCGCCCGCTACGCCGGACTGCCCGGCCCGGACCCGGGCGACTCGGTCTCGCTCTACAAGCCCGCCGACGCCAAGCTGCTGGCGGCCGGCCGGCCGACCCCGATGTTCCACGTCCCCGACGCCCCGGCCGACCGCGCGGTGTTCGCCGGCGAGGCCCGCGGCCTGTGGCTGTGGGCGATCGCCTGGCCCGAGCAGTCGGCCCTGGTGATGTACGACGAACTGGTGCTCACCGACCTGCGCGAGGCCGGTGCCGAGCTGGACCTGCTGCCCTGCGGCGCGCTCACGCCGCGCCTGCTGGGCTGACGGGCGCGCGTCCGCGGGCCCCGCCGGACGCGGCCGGCCGCCGGCGGGCGCTGACTATCCTGAGGCGGACCAGGCGAGCGTCGACCTCCAGGAGCCCTGACACCCGTGCGCATCGATCTGCACGCCCACAGCAACGCCTCCGACGGCACCGACAGCCCGGCCGAGCTGGTGGCCGCCGCCGTCGCGGCGGGCCTGGACGTGGTGGCGCTGACCGACCACGACACCGTCTCCGGCCACGCCGAGGCCACCGCGGCCGTGCGGGCGCTGCCCGCCGGAAGCCGGCTGGCCCTGGTGCCGGGAGCCGAGCTGTCCTGCCACACCGACGGCATCAGCCTGCACCTGCTGGCCTACCTGTTCGACCCGGCCGAGCCGGCCTTCGCCCGGGAGCGCGAGCTGGTCCGCACCGACCGGTTCCGGCGCGGCCGGGCGGTGGTCGAGCGCTGCCGGGAGCTGGGCGCGCCGATCACCTGGGAGCAGGTGGAGCGGATCGCCGGCGCGGGCTCGGTGGGCCGGCCGCACATCGCCAGCGCGCTGGTGGAGGCCGGCGTGGTGGCGACCGTCTCGGACGCCTTCACCGCCGACTGGCTGGCCAACGGCGGCCGGGCCGACGTCCGCAAGCACGAGACCGACCCGGTGGAGGCGGTCCGGCTGGTCCGGGCGGCCGGCGGCGTGCCGGTCTTCGCCCACCCGGGTGCGGTCAAGCGCGGGCGGACGGTCTCGGACGGGACCATCGCCGGCCTGGCGGCGGCGGGCCTGGCGGCGCTGGAGGTGGACCACATGGACCACGACGAGGAGACCCGTGCCCATCTGCGCGGCCTGGCCGCCGACCTGGGCCTGCTGACCACCGGCTCCAGCGACTACCACGGCAGCCGCAAGACCGTCCGGCTCGGCGAGCACACCACCGCCCCCGAGGTGTACGAGGCGCTGCTGGCGCAGGCGACGGGGGCCGTACCGGTCACCGCCTGACGTCCGGTCGGTCCACCGCTCGACGCGAGGCCGGGTCCGCGACCGCGCGCCGGCGCGGGCCCTCGGCGCGACCGGGACGGCGCCCGCCTGCCCGCGCCTCCGCGCGCCCGCACGAAGTCCGCCCGCGCGCCGTCAGGGCCTGCGGGTGCAGCGGGCGTTCCGCAACCGGACAATTCGGGCATGAGCTTCTTCGACGTCACGACGTTCGGGTCGTTGTTCGTCACCCTTTTCGTGATCATGGACCCGCCGGGCACCATCCCGATCTTCCTGGCGCTGACCTCCGGCCGGGCCCACAAGGTCCGTCGCCGGATGGCCTGGCAGGCCGCCGCCGTGGCGCTCGGCGTGATCACCGCCTTCGGCCTGTTCGGCCGGCAGATCCTGGACTACCTGCACGTCTCCGTCCCCGCGCTGCAGGTGTCCGGCGGCATCCTGCTGCTGCTGATCGCCCTCGACCTGCTGACCGGAAAGATCGAGGAACCGACGCAGACCAAGGAGGTCAACGTCGCCCTCGTCCCGCTGGGCACGCCGCTGCTGGCCGGCCCCGGCGCGATCGTGGCCGTCATCCTCGCCGTCCAGGCCGCGGACACCGGCGGGCAGGAGCTCGCGGTGTGGTGCGCCATCGTCGCGATGCACGTGGTGATGTGGCTGACGATGCGCTTCTCACTGCTCATCATCACCGTCATCAAGGAGGGCGGTGTGGTGTTGATCACTCGGCTGTCGGGCCTGCTGCTCTCCGCCATCGCCGTCCAGCTGACCGCCGACGGCGTCTTCGGGTTCATCGCCGAGCAGGGCTGAACGGCCCGCGGCGCGCCGGCCCGGGCCGGGCCTCAGTCCAGCGGGACGGCGCGGCGCTGCGGGTCCCGCAGGTCGGTCCCGTGCCGCAGCCAGAGCTCCTCCAGGGCGGCCGCGCCGTGCACCCGCTTCCAGCCGGCCTCGTTGGGGGTCATCGGCAGCAGCGGCAGGAACCGCACCGGGTCGGCCGGCTCCTCCAGCTCCAGGTCCGGCACCAGCCCGCCCGGCTCGGCCGCCAGCACCGAGGTGAACGGCGCGCCCGCCCAGAGCGGGGAGCCGAGGTCCAGCGAGCCGCCGGGCGCCACCACCAGCCCCTCCACCTGCGGCGTCGCCGCGAAGGTGGCCAGCGCCCTGAGGACGTCGTCGCGCCCGCCCCGGACGGTCAGCACCAGCTCGGCGCGGGGCCCGCGCACCGGATCGGCGACCACCGCGGTCGGGTCCGCCATCGGCGTCGCCGCCATCCCCAGCGTGGCGTAGCGGACCAGCCCCTCGGCGTCCGGGCCGAAGCGCAGCACCTCGATCCGGTCGGTGCCGAGGAAGGTCACCGCCGCCCGGCCGCCGGGCTCGCCGAAGGTGGTCAGCAGCCGGGCCTCGACGGCGGCCAGCACGGCCTCACGGGTGTGCCGGCCGGGGCCGTGCGGGTCACTGGACGGGTCGCCGAAGAGCGGGAAGTCGTGCGCCATGCCGGTGAGCGTAACCCGCCCCCGGGGACCGGCCGGTGAACACCCCAGCGGCCGGGCCCGGTCAGCTGTTAATGTGAGCAGCTGACCACCGGGGACTTCTGTCACCCGGGGCAGCGGCGTGAAGGAGGTGGTTGCGGTGGATACCAGCCGACCATGCAGTACCGGCAGCTCTACCCGGCCCGGACGCCTTCCCCGTACCCCTCACCTCTCCAGCTGAAACAGCTGCGTCTGCCGAGGTGACTGAGGCGGCGTCACATCGGGCCGGGAGAGCACCCTCCCCGGAGCCTCGTCGTCCCGCATCGCGCCCCAGCAAGGCCGAGGGCCGACCGCAGGCACCGGATTCCATCGGTGTTCCTCGCCGCCGCACCACGGCCCCTCCGACGTGCCGCCGTGCGACGGCTCCTGCCCAAGGAGCCTGCCATGTCGATGATCAACAACCTGCGTGCCGCCGTCCGTCCGCACCGCCGCCGCCCGGGCGACGACGCGTACGACTCGATCCACCCCGGCCAGTCGCCCTCGGCGGTCGTCGACTGCGCGGTCTACCAGGACGGCAAGCGGCACGGCGAGACCTGCAGCCCGCGCGAGGCCGCCCGCCGGGTCAAGGCCGCCAAGCAGCTCCAGGGCACCCCGGGTTCGTTCAGCTGGATCGGACTGCACGAGCCGACCGAGGCCGAGTTCGAGGGCATCGCGCAGCGCTTCGGCCTGCACCCGCTGGCCGTCGAGGACGCGGTGCACGCGCACCAGCGCCCCAAGGTCGAGCGCTACGACGACGTGCTGTTCGCCGTCTTCAAGACCATCCGCTACGTCGAGCACGACCAGCTCACCCCGACCAGCGAGGTGGTCGAGACCGGTGAGCTGATGGTCTTCGCCGGCCAGGACTTCGTGATCACCGTCCGGCACGGCGGGCACAGCTCGCTGCAGGAGCTGCGCCGGCGGATGGAGCAGGACGTCGACGGCGCGGACGGCACCGCGCTGCTCGCCAAGGGCCCGTCCGCCGTGCTGCACGCGATCGCCGACCACGTGGTGGACAACTACCTGGAGGTCGCCAACCGGCTGCAGAGCGACGTGGACGAGATCGAGTTCGACGTCTTCGCCAACAAGGGCGGCAAGGGCACCGACGTCGGCCGGGTCTACCAGCTCAAGCGCGAGGTGCTGGAGTTCAAGCGGGCGGTGACCCCGCTGCTGCGGCCGATGCAGCAGCTCTCCGAGCCGCTCCAGCGGCTGGTCGACCCGGACATCCAGAAGTACTTCCGGGACGTCGCCGACCACCTGGCCCGGGTGACCGAGCAGGTGCACGGCTTCGACGAGTTGCTGAACTCGCTGCTCCAGGCCAACCTGGCGCAGGTCTCGGTGGCGCAGAACGAGGACATGCGCAAGATCACCGCGTGGGCGGCCATCTTCGCCGTGCCCACCATGATCACCGGCGTGTACGGGATGAACTTCGACTACATGCCCGAGCTGCACCACAAGTACGGCTATCCGATGGTGCTGCTCGGTGTGGCGACCATCTGCGTCGGGATGTACCGGGGCTTCCGCCGCAACGGCTGGCTGTAGCCGCGCCGGACGGCGCGCCGCCGTCCGGCGCCGGGCGCGGACCCGCCGCGCCCGGCCGTCCGGGGCGGCAGCGGCAGCCCGGCCGATGTCCTCCGGGATCGGTGCGGCGGCTCAGCGCCGGCCGCCGCGGGCCACCAGCACCAGCCCCAGCAGGATCAGCGCCACCGCCGGGTAGGCGGCCACCGGCGGCCACTGGCCCAGCCAGAGGGCGGCGATCAGCGCGGCGCCCGGCGTCTCCAGCAGGATCGCCGTGGACGTCACCGACGGGCCGAGGGTGTTCACCACCCGGTTGCTCAGCGAGTGGCCGAGCAGTTGCGCACTCACCATCAGCGCCACGATCTGCCACCACACCCCGCCGGACCAGCCGGCCAGCGGGGTCCCCGCCACCAGGCAGATCGCCAGCAGGACGACCGACGTGGTCGCGTAGCAGACCAGCGTGTACGCCGTCGTACTGACACTCTTGCGGACCTCCGCGCCCAGCAGCACGTACCCCGCCGCGGCGAGCCCCGCGCCCAGCGCCAGCGCGTCGCCGAGCAGCGCCCGCGGGGAGAGGGAGAGGTCGACGCCGGTGAGCACCAGGACGCCGGCGAAGGCCACGCACATGCCCGCCCACACCAGGCGCGGTGCGCGGACCCCGAACACCCGCATCAGCAGGATCGTCCAGAGCGGCGTGGTGGTCACCAGCGCCGTCGCCGAGGCGACCGAGGTCATCCGCAGGCTGGGCATCCAGAGCGCGAAGTGCACCGCCAGCAGCGCCCCCGCCGCCATCGCGAGCAGCAGCGCCCGGCGGCCGATCCCCCGCAGCTCGGCCCGGTGGCGCAGCAGGGCGTACGGGCCCAGCACACCGACCGACATCAGGTTGCGCCAGAGCGCGATCGCCAGCGCGGGCGCGGCGGTCGCGCTGATCAGCGGGGCGGAGAGCGAGATGCCGCCGATCGAGACGGCGAGCAGCAGCAGGTCGGTCCTGGGCAGGGGGTGGCGGCCCGGCGCGGTGGCGGTGGTGACGGGAACGGCGGTGTCGGCGGCGTCGGACCGGACGGCTGGCACGGCTCTCCTCTGGTGGTCTGGCCGCGCGGTGGGTGGTCGCGGGTGACGGGGCCGGCGGTCGGCCGGACGTCACCAAGGTAAGGCCCTTTCCGGCCGGACGGAACTGTCGTCCTGACCGCTGAGACACCCGGTGGGCACCAGGCCGTACGCTGTCCGCCATGGACCGCACGCCTGCCGCCGCCGCGACCGCCGCCGACTTCCTGGACCGGGCCCTCCTGGAGGAGGCCGCGAAGAAGTCCGGGCTGCTCTGGGTCCGCGCCGAAGGGCAGCAGCAGAGCCGGGCCCTGTGGCACGCCTGGTACGACGGCGCGGTGGTGGTGGTCGGCGACGGCGGCGAGCAGCCGCTGCACGGTCTCACCGCCGGCGGCGCCGCCGAGGTGACCGTCCGCAGCAAGGACAAGTGGGGCCGGCTCACCGGCTGGACCGCCCGGGTCGCCGAACTCGCGCCCGGCAGCGAGGGCTGGCTCGGCGCGGTCGAGGAGCTCAAGGGCAAGCGGCTGAACGCGCCCGACACCGACACCATCGCCGACCGCTGGGCCCGCGAGTGCCGGGTGCTGCGGCTGGAGCCGGCCGGCGCCGAGGGACGGCAACTCACCGAGCAGCCCGGCTCGATGCCGGAGGGCTCGCTGGCCGCCGCACCGATGCCCTCGCCGGTCACCACCCGGCTGCCCATGCCGGCCGGCCTGCCCAAGCTGCTGCTCCGGCGCCGGGGGCGCTGACCCCGGCGGACGCCCCGCCATCGCACCCCGGGGTGGCGCCCCGTCACCACCCGGCCCGAGCCACGACGGCCGCCGCCGCGCCGTCACCACCAACGCGGTCACCGCCGGGCCGCCACCACCGGGCCGTGGCTCGGCGGGCTGCGCCCCGCCCGCCCGGGTAGCCTTGGCCGCGGGCGTCAGGGTGGGCGCCGCACGGGCAGCGAGGGAGTCGAGGAGCCATGGCAGGGGCAGGCAGCCGGGTCTTCATCTCCCACCTCTCGGGCGTGGCGGTCTTCGACCCCAACGCCGACCAGGTCGGCCGGGTCCGGGACGTGGTGGTCTCGCTGCGGATCGGCGGACGGCCGCCCCGGGTGCTCGGGCTGGTCGTGGAGGTGGTCGGCCGGCGCCGGATCTTCCTGCCGATGACCCGGATCACCAGCCTGGAGTCCGGCCAGGTGCTCACCACCGGCGTGATCAACATGCGCCGCTTCGAGCAGCGCCCCTCCGAGACCCTCGTCCTCGCCGAACTCCTGGACCGCCGCGTGGTGCGCACCAGGACGCAGGAGGAGGTCACCGTCCTGGACGTGGCGATGGTGCAGACCCGGGTCCGCGAGTGGGAGATCAGCAAGGTCTTCGTCCAGGTCGGCCGGCCCAGCCGGCTGCGCAAGGCCAAGGGCGAGACCCTCACCCTGGACTGGCACGACGTCACCGGCTTCTCACTCGCCGAGGAGGACCAGGGCGCCGCCAACCTGCTCGCCACCTTCGACCAGCTCCGCCCGGCCGACCTCGCCAACGTGATGCACCACCTGTCCGCCAAGCGCCGCGCCGAGGTGGCCGCCGCCCTCGACGACGAGCGGCTCGCCGACGTCCTGGAGGAGCTCCCGGAGGACGACCAGGTCGAGATCATCGGCAAGCTGAAGGACGAGCGGGCCGCCGACGTGCTGGAGGCGATGGACCCGGACGACGCCGCCGACCTGCTCTCCGAACTGCCCGGCGACGAGGCCGAGCGGCTGCTCCAGCTGATGGAGCCGGACGAGGCCGCCCCGGTGCGCCGGCTGCTGACCTACGAGGAGAACACCGCCGGCGGTCTGATGACCACCGAGCCGATCGTGCTGGAGCCGGACGCCACCGTCGCCGAGGCCCTCGCGCTGGTGCGGATCGCCGACAACAAGCCGGCCCTGGCCGCACAGGTCTTCGTCTGCCGGGCCCCGAGCGAGACCCCGACCGGCAAGTACCTGGGCACCGTGCACTTCCAGCGGCTGCTCCGCGAGCCCCCGTACACGCTGGTCGGCTCGCTGGTGGACGACGACCTGGACCCGCTGCCGCCGGACACCCCGCTCTCCCTCATCACCAGCTACCTGGCGACGTACAACATGGTCGCCGCCCCCGTCGTCGACGAGTCGGACCACCTGCTGGGCGCGGTCACCGTCGACGACGTGCTGGACCACCTGCTGCCGGACGACTGGCGCGACGCCGCCCTGCACACCCCCGACGACGGGACGTACGGCGGCGTGGACGACCACGGGACGTACGGCGACCGGGACCACGAGAGGCAGGCCACCGGTGGACGCTGACCGCAAGGGCCGGCGGGAGGACACGCCGCGCCAGCGCCTCCAGGGCGAGCTCCGGCACCTGCGCCAGTTGCGCGAGAAGCGCGCCCGCGAAGGCAGCCG
Source organism: Kitasatospora herbaricolor (assembly GCF_030813695.1). Taxonomy (NCBI): domain Bacteria; kingdom Bacillati; phylum Actinomycetota; class Actinomycetes; order Kitasatosporales; family Streptomycetaceae; genus Kitasatospora; species Kitasatospora herbaricolor. The sequence goes on along the minus strand of NZ_JAUSVA010000002.1, from coordinate 5,661,848 downwards.
GATGCAGCGCACCGAGAGCGGCAGCAGCGGCACCGCCGCGCGCAGCCGGCTGGACCAGCCGCGGACCGCCCGGCCGGGCCTCATCACGCTGCCCGCGTACGACCCGGAGGCGTTCGGCAAGCTCTCCGAGCGGATCGCGCGCTTCCTCGGCACCGGCCGGTTCATCGTCTGGATGACGGTGGTGGTCATCGTCTGGGTCGGCTGGAACACGGTGGGCCCGGTCGCCTGGCGCTTCGACGACTACCCGTTCATCTTCCTCACCCTGATGCTCTCGCTGCAGGCCTCCTACGCGGCGCCGCTGATCCTGCTGGCGCAGAACCGCCAGGACGACCGCGACCGCGTCAACATGGAGCAGGACCGCGCCCGCAGCGAGCGCAACATCGCCGACACCGAGTACCTCACCCGCGAGGTGGCCGCCCTGCGCCAGGGCCTCGGCGAGGTCGCCACCCGCGACTTCATCCGCTCCGAGCTGCAGTCGCTGCTCAAGGAGATCGACGAGCGCCGGGAGCCCTCCGAACTGCTGTGACCGGTGGCACGCTACCGGCGAGTCGGGCGCCGCCGCGGCGCGCCGTACCATCAAGGCATGGCCAACGAGACAGAGGTTGCGGCCGGCGTCACGGACGAGTCCGTACGGGCGGCGCTGGCAACCGTGAACGACCCGGAGATCAACCGACCGATCACCGAGATCGGCATGGTGAAATCGGTCGAGATCGCCGAGGACGGCGCGGTGCGCGTCGCGGTCTACCTGACCGTCTCCGGCTGTCCGATGCGCGAGACCATCACCACCCGGGTGACCGAGGCGGTCGCCGCCGTCCCCGGCGTCACCGCCGTCGAGGTCGAGCTCGACGTGATGAGCGACGAGCAGCGCAAGGAGCTCTCCACCCTGCTGCGCGGCGGGGCTCCCGAGCGGGAGATCCCGTTCGCCAAGCCGGGCACGCTGACGCGGGTGTACGCGGTCGCGTCCGGCAAGGGCGGCGTCGGCAAGTCCTCCGTGACGGTCAACCTGGCCGCCGCGATGGCCGCCGACGGCCTCAAGGTCGCGGTGGTCGACGCCGACATCTACGGCCACAGCGTGCCGCGGATGCTGGGTGTCGAGGGCCGTCCCACCCAGGTCCAGGACATGATCATGCCGCCGTCCTCGCACGGCGTGAAGGTGATCTCGATCGGCATGTTCACCCCGGGCAACGCCCCGGTGGTCTGGCGCGGCCCGATGCTGCACCGCGCGCTCCAGCAGTTCCTGGCCGACGTGTACTGGGGCGACCTGGACGTCCTGCTGCTCGACCTGCCGCCGGGCACCGGCGACATCGCGATCTCGGTGGCCCAGCTGGTGCCCAACGCCGAGATCCTGATCGTCACCACCCCCCAGATGGCCGCCGCCGAGGTCGCCGAGCGGGCCGGCACCATCGCGCTGCAGACCCACCAGAAGATCGTCGGCGTGATCGAGAACATGTCCGGCATGCCGTGCCCGCACTGCGACGAGATGATCGACGTGTTCGGCACCGGCGGCGGCCAGACCGTCGCCGACGCGCTCACCCGCTCGGTCGGCGCGACCGTCCCCGTCCTCGGCTCGATCCCGATCGACGTCCGCCTGCGCGAGGGCGGCGACGACGGCACCCCGGTGGTCCTCGCGGCCCCCGACTCCCCCGCCGGCGCCGCCCTGCGCTCCGTCGCCGGAAAGCTGGGCGGCCGCCAGCGCGGCCTGTCCGGTCTCTCGCTGGGGCTCACCCCGAAGAACAAGTTCTGATCGGGTAGCGGGCTGGTCAGCGGCCGGGGATAGCTCCGGTGCGCTGGCCAGCCCCTATCCCGTCGCCAGTTGTCACTGTTGCTTGGCGCTGGTTGACCTCACACGGCCCAGAGACGGCCCCGGGATCCTTCCCAGGACCGTCCCTGGGCTCTCGCTTGCAGTCGCAGGCTCGCCTCCCTGCCCAGTGCCGACATGAGCCGATAGGATATGAGCCACTGTCAGAACAGGGGGGTTCGTGAGAAAGTACGGCACAGAGGTAGGCCTCACGATTGTCGTTAGTCCACAGCTAGTGGGGCGACAAAAGGATCTGGAGACTGCAGATGTTCCCAGAGATCCCGCCTGCCATATTTACGTTGTAAGCCAAGCGAACCGAATCTCGATTCTTCCCGAGTCGGTCACCATCGCCAATGGAATCTGCAAAGCCACAGCGAGAAGGCAAGTCGAGGGGGCATTCAACCCACACGAATTCAGCTTTGCATGCACCGTCGAAGGCTTCAGCGGAGAGATCTCCTGGCATGCCGAGTACCCCTATGAGGATTTTTCCCTTGCGGACGCCGCAACGGGAGAAACGATCATCACCGGAAACGTGCACACCCTCCTGGTCGCACTCGGCGTCAAGCCCGAGTGGACCCAGCAAGAGATCCTCTACATTGGGCAGGCTTTCGGAAAAACCGGCGAGCGGCAAGCCTTTGACCGCCTCAGCAGTCATAGCACGCTGCAAAAAATCTACTCCGAACAGCGACCCGACCGCGAAACATGGCTGACCCTCTGCGCCATCACGGACGTTGCAACCCTATCCAGCATGCATCCAACGGACCCCGGCGTCGTGTCACACGAGGAGGATATGAATCACCTAAGCCGGATATTTAAAAAAGTAATTAACAATAAAGACTTCAATGGCCACGAAGGTGTGGCAATTGCGGAAGCTGGGCTAATTCGACACTTTCAGCCCAAATATAACATCATCTTCAAGAATAATTTCCCAGACCCGCAGCACGTCTCCCTTTCCGAATGCCTTGACCTAGAAGTCAATATGATCATCTTGGAATTCCATGGCATCAATGTGCACACTGCCTACGGATCCCCCACCGTCAATCCATCGGGGCTCCACTTTCCCCAGTACCCGCTTTTTGAGGCCGATGGTCGAGCCTCCCTTTTGGACTTCATGGAGGACCTCTAAATCGGATGAGCTGGGCACTGGTAGCCGATCTCATCGAAAAACCTAGCGACTCGTCGATCCCTCGCCGTAGTCCCAGCTTTTTCCAGTCCCCCGATACTCGGACACGGGAATTGGCATAGCCCCGCCGCGCATTCTCGCCGTGTAAAGAACGCCCTCAAGATGATCGATTTCATGAGCCACAAGCCGGGCCACGCCATCCTCGAAGATAGTGATCCGGCGCTGGCCGTCGATGTCCTGGTGCTCGACCGTGATGACACGCGGCCGCGGCACCATGCCGCGAACGTCGAAGAAGCTCCAGCAGCCTTCGTACTGCTCGTCGATCTCGGTAGACTCTTCGATCACGCGCGGGTTCAGCAGGGTGATGGTCTCGCCATCTGCGGTGCGAGCGATGGCCGCCGCACGGTCGATGCCGATCTGGGGCGCTGCCACGCCCAAGCCCTTGCTGAAGTTGTGGATGCCCGCAGCTCGCTCGGCGGCTGCGTTGAGCTCGGCAACCACGCGGCGGACGTCCTCCGACTCTGTCGGAAGGTCGAAGGGTCGGGCCTGTCCGGTGAGGATTGGGTCGCCGGCCTGGACAACTCCGATCGATCGCATCTTCTCGCTGGCGGTGTTGGCGGACACGGGCGCAGTCTCCTCAGGGTTGGGCCGGGCGCGGAACTTCTACTCCAGGCGGTACCGGGCGTGCAGTGGCGGGTCATCGGTGGTCCACGAGAAGACCTGCCGGTCCCCGGACGGGTCCCGACGGATCGCGGTCCGGAGGGGGAAGGCCTCAGCAGTCATGGTCGTCTCGGTGCCCCAGACGGCGGGGTCCAGCTCGGTCGGGAAGTTGAGCCGGACGCTCAGCCGCTCCGTGGGCAGCCGGACCGCGCGCTGGAACCAGGTGCCCCACTTGTCGTCGCTGACGGTGTACGAGTACTCGATCCAGGTGCTCTCTCCCGGATAGAGCGGGTACCGGCCGTCCTCGTTCTCGAACAGCAGCCAGAGTTCCTTGAAGGCGTCCCGGTCGTGTTGGACGCGCCAACCGACCGGCTCGTTACCCACCCGCGCACTGAGGTCGATCTCCTCCCAGGTGAGGGGGTTCTCCCGGTAGAGCCGGTTAGAGCGCTCCGGGCTACCTGGGTAGCGGTCGACCGAGATGCGAATCAGGTATCGGGCGATCGGGTCCGGACTCGCGTTGTAGAGCAGGCGGCGCTGGGTGGCACGGTAGGTGTGGCCGTCGTAGTACAGCTCGGCATCATCGTGCTTCACGATGACGCTCGTTGGCTGATTGTCACCCGCCACGGAATCCGGGTCCGCAGGATGGAGGCCCACCGCTTCGAGCCGGGCGGGCGGCTCGATCTCCCTGAACGCCCGGCGGAGCGCTCCGCCGGCGTGCAGCACCCGGTCAGCCTGTTCAGCGAAGGGTGCAGACGGCTTCTGGTGGCCGCTCTCCACCTTCGAGACGTAGGACGGCGTGTAGCCCACCGCCTTAGCCAACGCTGACTGCGACAGGCCCCGTACGTCCCTCCAGCGCTTCAACTCCGCGATGAATGGCTCTGCTCCTGGCGTCTCGCTTGGCATCTCGTCCCCCCCTGAGAACTGTGCCTGTGAGTGACCTGTGAGTGATCGACTCTCAGCCTGTAATCACTGTCCTGGCATGCGCTTTGCTGACTCTGCCAGACAGAAACCCCAGAGCTGAAAGGGAGTCACCATGCGAACCGCGGAGCCTCGCTCCACCTCATGGCCGCCACTTCGGCTAGCCCTCTCGACCGGCAAGCAGGGTCTCCAGGGCGCCCAGTCGTTCGGTCAGGTTCTCCACCTGCGCCTCAAGCTCCTCGACCCGGCCGGCCAGCCCGCGGCTCACGGGAACACTGGCAGCCGCCGCATCCTCGTCAGGTCGGCGGACGAACGTACCGCGCCCCTGGGTCGAGTAGACCAAGCCTTCCTCCCGGAGCACCCGCACCCCGCTGGATGCCGTCATGACAGCCACACCGAAGCGGTCGGCCAACTGCCGTGCAGATGGAAGCTTCTGGCCGGGCTGAAGTGCGCCGGAGCTGATCTCGTCACGGAGCGCGTCAGCGACCTGGACGTAGGGGGCGCGGTCGTCATCGCTGGAGACAGTCATGCCGTCCAGCCTATCCGCTGCCACGACCTAACACACCTAGGCCGATCCAGTTGACAGGTTGATACACCTAGGTCAGCATAGGTGTCAGAAGGAAGCCCACGGAAACCTGTGGAGCGGCGCCTTTCCGCCAAGTCAGCACGCCGCCCCACACCCCATGAAAGGGAGTTCCATCATGCCTGCAACGCTCGCTGCTCAGCCACTGTCCGCCGGTCCGGTCCGCTCGTCCGTGGACGTGTTCGGTGATGCCGACGCGCTGGAGACCGCCCCCCGTGTGGCGGTCCAGCTCACGATCAACCTGACGTTCGCGGAGATCCTGGGCCGCCTGCTCTTCACCCCGGGCTCCATGCTCATGGCCGAAGACCTGGACACCCTGGACGAGTCGAAGATCCTTGAGTGCCTGTGGTTCGCCGTCGCCCAGACGGACCTGGGTGCGGCAGAGGACTTCGCCGAGATGGCGATGGACATCTACACCGGCCGTCGCTCCTCCAACCTCAACGACTTCTCCATCCGTCTCGGGCACGCCATCACCCACCTCTTCGGGGTCACCGCCCCTGAGGCGCCCGGCACCCCGGTCCCTGGTCCGCGCGAGGTGCTGTGCTCCTCCCAGCAGGTCGGCCAGGGCGGGATGCGCGCATGAGCACCTCGGAACTGTCACCCGTCGCACTGCTGGCAGACCTGGCCGGGTACGGCTCGGACGAACCGCTCAGGGTGGTCCCGGTCGCCCGAGCACTGGGCATCTCCCCGGAGACCGCCTACCGGGAGGTCAAGTCGGGCCGTCTGCCGTCCTACCGGGTGGGCACCGGCCGGGGCACCATCCGCATCCGCCGCGAGGACTTCCGGGCCTATCTCAAGGCCCAAGGCATCCCGCACGGCGTGATCGCCAACGCTCGCTGAGCACCACCCGTTCACCGGTGAGCACCCGGTGAGCACCCGTGAGCGGGTGGTGGTCTCCTCCGCAAAAGCGGTGAGCGGCCACCGCCCACCGGGTGGGCACCGTGAGCGGCCGCCGCTCACAGGTGAGCACGGGTGAGCGTCCGTGAGCAACCGGTGAGCGCCACCCCGCCCACCGGTGGGCACCGGGACAGGCCTCACCCGGCGCGGGGCGGAGAAAGCGCTTTACCCGCCCCCGTCCGGTCGGCCTCTTCGACCGCCCGTCGACGCGGTGGTGGGCACCCCTGCCCACCCACTGCCCACCCGACTGCCCACCGACTGCCCACCGACTCTGCGGTGGGCGCCCACCCGACCGACCCCCCCACCTCTCTTTGCTGATCAGCAAAAGAGGGCGCCCACCGGACGCCGGTCAGTCGGCCGACCGCCCTGCCCGATCCGGTCACCGACAACAGCGCTTCTCCGGGCGGGCAGCAGGCCTCAACGGTCGCCCTCTGATCTGCCCCGACAGGCCGTTCGGCGGTTCCTTGGCCACCGCCGACCAGCCCCGCTCCCCCGCCCGTCCCGGAGAAGCGCCCTTCTCCCCGATCGGCACCCGACCGCCGCACCCGACCGGAGACACCGACCGATGCGCGACCCACCAGCCCCGCACCCGACCGACCACCCTTCCGCCTAGCAGCCGGAGAACCCCGATGACCGTCGAAACCCAGCCCCCGCCCGCGCCCGACGACGTCCGACCAACCCGGGCGGCGAACCCGCTCTACGACCCCCGACCCGACGCGGAGCGCCCCGCGAGGCCCGGCCCGGTGCCGGACCCGGAGGTGTTCACCGGGTGGGTCGGGCAGACCGTCCGGGACCTCGACCCGACCACCGAGGCCGACCCCGTCGCCATCCTGGTGAACCTGCTGTCCGCCGGTGGGGCCATCATCGGCCCCGGCCCGTTCCTGTGGATCGGCAACGACCGCCACCCCGCCCTGATCTGGGCCCTGACCGTCGGAGCCACCGCCGCCGGCCGCAAGGGTGCAGCCAGCAACACCGTCAAGCGGCTGTTCAAGGCCGCCGACCCGCAGTTCGTCGCCAACCACATGCCCTCCGGCCTGTCCTCCGGGGAAGGCCTGATCGAAGCCGTCCGCGACGGCGACCCCGACCCCAAGCCCGGCAAGGCCGCGAAGGGCGGTGAGGGCGTCGTGGACAAGCGGCTGTGGGTGGTGGAGTCGGAGTACGGCATCACCATGGCCCGCGCCCGCCGCGAGGGCTCCTCCCTCGGTGGGGTGCTGCGGCAGGCGTGGAACGGTGAAGACCTCGGTGTGATGAACCGTGAGGCGATGCGCTCCACCGCCCCGCACATCGCCCTGATCGGGCACATCTCCCCGCGTGAGCTGCGCGCCAAGATGCAGGACTCCGAGTTGGCCGGAGGCACGTACAACCGGTTCCTGCCGGTGTTCGTGCACCGCAACCTGTCGCTGCCCGACGCCACCGGCGCCCCCGAGCACCTGGTAGAGAGGCTGGCCGACACGTGGCGGACCGTGCTCGCCGATGCCCGCCGGGTCGGGGAGGTCAAGCTCACCGACGCGGCCGGACAGCTCTGGCGCGAAGAGGTCTACCCGGCCCTGTCCGGCGCCGATGATGACGACGGGCCCCTTGCCGAGTTCACCGCCCGCGCCGCCCCCTACGCCAAGCGCGCCGCCATGGTCTACGCCCTCCTCGACCACAGCGACCGCATCGAAGAGCAGCACCTGCGGGCCTCATGGGCCCTCATCCGCTACGCCCGCGCCAGCGCCGCCCACATCCTCGGCCCGGCCGCCGGCGGCACCGGCGACCCCAACCTCGACAAGCTGGCCGCCGCCGTCAAGGCCGCCGCCCCCGGCGGGCTCACCCAGTCCGAGGTGCAGGTCATGTTCAAGCGCCAGAACGCCACCCAGCGCAGCGAGTTGACCGCCCGGCTCTGCCAGCTGCCGGGCTTCGCCGCCGCCCAGGTGCCCAACGGCGGCCGCCACACCACGGTCTACCTCTACGCCCCGCCCGACTGACCGGCCCCGGTCCGGAAAGCCCGGAAAGATCGTAAAGCCCTCCCACCTGCGCAAACGCGCGGCGGAAAGCGGTCCGGAATGGTCCGCGAAGCCCCCGGCCCGCAACCACCGGACCCTTACCGGACCCCTTTCCGGACCATCGCGGACCACTTTCCGCCACACAAAACCCCAGCTCAGAACCCTTTCCAACCTTTCCGGCTTTTCCGGACCACCCCCAACCACCGAACGGAACGCCACACCATGCCCACCACCACCCCGGCGACACCCCGCCTGTCCAGAAAACTGGACACCCCCGAGCCCCGCGCCCGCTCCCCACCAAGTTCCGGCGGCGCCCCGGTGGCCGGTCCCGGGGTCGCTATCGATAGCAGGGCCCCCCGCTATCGATAGCAGCCCTGATAGCGCCCCCGACAGCGGCTGACCTGCCCGATAGCAGATAGCACCCCGGGGCACTGGAAGACCCGAAACGGCCCGAACCCCAGGTTCCGGCCTCCGCCGCAAGCGCTATCACCAGCCCCGGCCGGGCACCGAAGCGAAGGGAGCCGCCAGGGAGGCAGGGAGAACTCCCTCACCGCCTCCCTGATCCCCCTCCCCGCCCTGAGCAGCGCACTTCCCCTCCCAGGGAGGCAGGGAGGCACCCCGGGCCACTCGGCCGGACTCCCGAAAGGCGGCCCCCGTCGGCGGTGGGCGCCTCCCTCCCTCACCCAGAGCAACCCTTCCCGACCCAGGGGGCCGGCGGGCGTCAGGTGTCAGACGCGTCTGACGGCAGAGGGCCGATTTCCCCAGGTAGCGCGTGCGCGCGAGGCCCGTCTGACGCGTCTGACACCCCTCCTGACACCTCCTGACGGCAGACCTGACGCCCCTCTCTGACGGCCCTGACACCCCACCCCGGACCGACCTGACGGCCCTGGCACTCCACCGGACACCACCCACCGTGACCGACCCGCGCCCACGCTCGCCCAAACACCAAGAAGAGCACCGGCCCCCGACGGGGGTGCTCCTCTTGCTGGTCGCCCCGCCCGACCACCAGCCCGCCGCCCGACAGGCGCCAGTCACCGACTGTCGGCCGAAGCCCGAAACCCCGGGTAACGCGCGCGCGACCCCGACAGTCGGCGACTGGCACCCCGACTGTCACCCGCCCTGTCACCCCCGCCGCCAGAACCAGGTACCCCGCTCTTCCCACCACCGCGAGGAGAGACCGCTCATGACCGACCGCCAGCAGGGCACCGTGAGGTCCCTCGGTGAGCACCGCCGCGAGAAGGCCGGGCTCGCCGGCGCCCCGGCGGCCCTGCCCGCCCGCTACCTCAGCCCCGAAGACATCGCCTCCCTCTTCGGCGTCCCCCTGGAGACCGTCTACCAGTGGCGCCGCAAGCACACCGGCCCGCCCGGATTCCGCGTCGGCCGCCACGTTCGCTACGACCCCGCCGCCGTCGCCCGATGGGTCGCCGACCAGACCCACGACGCCGCGTGAACCGGTGCTACCGGTAGCGCCCCACCCCGCTACCGGTAGCACCCCCAGTAGCACCCCATAGCCCACCTGATCAGGTCGCTAGCAGCTAGCGACCCTCCCCAGCCACGCCCAAAAACAGCCCCGGAGCACCCTCATGCCCCCACCCACCGGCGCTACCGCCACCCGCCCCGAGACCCGCCACACCGAAGGACTCTGACCATGGCCGGACACATCCAAGACCGCTGGTACAAGACCGAGACCGCCCCCGACGGCAAGCCCCAAAAGGTCAAGACCGACCGGCACGGCACCGGCATGCGCTACCGCGCCCGGTACATCGGCCCGGACGGCACCGAGAAGAGTCAGTCCTTCCCCGACCGCCAGAAGCGCCAGGCAGACCAGTGGCTCGCCCAGATCGAGGCAGACATGTCCCGCGGGCAGTACATCGACCCGAATGCCGGGCGAGCGACCGTGAAGCAGTTCGCCGAAAAGTGGTTGGCCTCTCTCAATATGGATCCGCTGTCGTACGTCACCACCGAGCAGCGCATTCGGCTCCACGTGGTCTCCCACCTGGGCAGTCGCCCGCTGAGTTCGCTCCGGCCGTCGGACATTCGCGAGTGGTTGGTGAAACTGGCAGATCACGGGATGGCGCCCGCCTCACAGCGCGCGGTCTTCGCGAACCTCGGGACCATGCTGACCGCAGCTGTCGAGGACCGGATCATCCCGAGCAACCCGTGCCGGTCCACGTCAGTAAGGGCGCCGAAGTTGGCTGCCCGCCGGGTCGCACCCTGGACTCGGGATCGGGTGCTGGCTGTCCGGGCGTCCTTCCCGGAAGGGCAACGACCGATGGTGGACCTCGCCGGCGGATGCGGCATGCGCCAGGGCGAGATCTTCGGTCTCGCGGTGGACGACATCGACTTCGCGGACGGTGTGGTGCACCTAGTCCGACAGGTGCGCCTAATCAGGAACCGCCCCGTGTTCTCGCTGCCGAAGGGCGGCAAGATGCGAACGGTCCCGCTGCCCAACTCTGTGGCCCGGGTACTCCAGGCCCACGTCACGTCGTGCCCGCCGACCAGCGTCACCCTGCCCTGGCGCGGAGTGGACGGACCGCCGACAACCGCGCGCCTCCTGTTCGTGGATGCCAAGCAACGGAACCTGAACCGCAACCGGTTCAACGTCGACACGTGGCGGCCGGCCCTGTCGGCGGCGGGGATTCCCCGCGGCCGTGAGAACGGAATGCACGCACTCAGGCACTTCTACGCCTCCGTGCTGCTCGACGCCGGGGAGAGCATCAAGGCACTGAGCGAGTACCTGGGGCACCACGACCCGGGCTTCACCCTCCGGACCTACACGCACCTGATGCCGAGCAGTGAGAGGCGGACCAGGGAAGCCATCGACCAAGCCTTCGGAGGCGGCCCGGATCCCGATGACGGCCCGACGACGGCCCGAGAGCCTAGCTAGCGATGGATAACAGCAGGTCAGCGCCCCTTCGGGCTGACTTGAACAAGTTCTGACGCCGTCCTGACGGCGCCGAAGGGCGGGGCGGTGACACACCGCCCCGCCCTTCGCCGTTCTCCGGGGCGCGCGGGGCCTACGGGCGGGTGTAGGCCGTGAGGTCGGGGACGGTCGCGAAGCCCACGCCGTACGCGCTGACGCCCCTGCCGTAGGCACCGAGCAGGACCCCGGGGGCCTCGCCGGCGAGCACCCAGCCGTACTCGGACTCCCGGTAGCGGAAGGGCTGCGGGAGGCCGTTGACCGGGAGGCTGAGGGCGGACCAGCCGGGGCCCTCCAGGTCGTCGGCGAGGTCCCAGGCGAGGGCGGTCTGCTGGTCCATCCAGTCCTGGCGCAGGGCGCGGTCCAGCTGGCCGGGCCAGGTGGCGGCGAGCAGGCCGGAGCCGGCCAGCCAGGCGGCGGAGGAGGCCGAGGTGGCCTCCAGGGTGCCGGTGTTGTCGGCGCTGCGGCGCACGTCCCGGCGGGCCACCGTGACCACCACCGCGAAGCGGCGGACGTCCCGGGCCTCGTACTGCTTGGCGGGCTCCTCGCCGTGGCCGAGGGTGCCGTAGTCGACGCCGGCGCTCTGACCGGCCCGCACGCCGGAGCCGGCCTGCATCAGCCAGCGGCGGCCGGTCCAGCCCTCGTCCAGCCCGTACCAGGGGAAGTCCGCCGCCCGGTACGCCAGCAGCGGGTCCACCGGGCGGGCCCGGCCGCCCGGTACGGCGCCGGACGCCGCGCCGGCCTCCGGTCCGCCGGCCGTGGCCGTTCCCACCGCATGACTCGTCGCGTCCATCCCCGGGCCTCCTCAACGCCTGTTCCCTGCCGCGGCGCGCTCCGATGACGGCGTGCCACGGCGTGCCCGCCGCTCCGGTCCGGCCTGGAAACGGCCGTCCGGCGCGACGGAGACAATCAGCACAATAGCGGCGCACATGCCGACGCCCCGCTCAGCCGACCGGCCGGGCGGGGCGTTGGCGCGTCGTGCTCACGCCGGCGAGGGGCCGGGGATCAGGTCGCGTCCAGGTCGAACGGGGGGCGCTCGCCGGCGGCGAGCGGCGCGCCGCCGGCGGCGGCGGCCGACTCGACGGGCCCGGTCTTCTCCATGCTCACCGAGCCCGAGCGACCGTTCACCGACGGGGACGGCCGGTCGTCCAGGACCGACTTGATGTCGAGGCTGTCGCGGATGTCCTTGAAGCCCAGCGGGTCCTCGTTGCCGCCCATCAGCTGCTTGCGGACGAAGGTCTTCGGGTGCAGGTCCTCGAACTCGAAGTCCTTGAAGTCCGGGCCGAGCTCGCTGCGGATGTCCTCCTTCGCGCTGTCGGCGAAGGACCGGACCTTCCGGATGAAGCCCATCGTGTCCTGGATCAGCTTGGGGAGCTTGTCCGGGCCGAAGATCACGATGGCCATGATGACCAAGGTCAGGAGTTCAAGTGTGCCTATGTCTGTGAACACGCAAGCTCCCACACTCTCCGGTCGGCGTCCCTACAGGGTAATGGCCGTCGGCCGGTACCGGGGCCTCCAGGTGATGAAGCCGTGGTGAAGTCCCACCGATCGCCGCAGGTGGGGTCAGCGCGGCTGGCCGGGAGCGTCCCCGTGGTAGCCGCCGTTGTACGGCGCCCCGCCGTAGGGGCTGCCGCCGGCCGGGAGCCGGCCCGAGTCGCCGGGCGCGACCGCGGTACGGGTCGCCGCCACCGGCAGCACCGGGAAGTCGACCGGGACCTGCCCGCTCATCGGCACCGGGGCGCCGCCCACCGGGCCGCGCGCCGGGGTGACCGCCGTGCCGGGCCGGTCGTCGCCCACCGGGGCGGGCAGGCCGCCCACCCCGCCCAGGGTGACCGCGGCCACCGAGAAGGCACCGGCCGCGGCGGCCGCGAAGACGAAGCGGCGGGCCCGCGGCTGCACCGGGCGCCCGGCGGCCCCGGAGGGCTCCGGGGCGGACCGGGCGGGTGCCCCCGGCCCGGCGGCCGCCGCGGCTCCGTCCGGGCCCGCCTGGGGGCCGCGCCGGCCCATCAGGGGGCGCAGCACGGATCCGCGGCCGAAGGCTCTCGGGTCCACACCGGGCAGCGGGGCGTCCGCGCCGAGCGCGCCGCCGCCGAAGGAGGCACCCGCGCCGCGGCCGAACGAGCCGCCGGTGAGCCGGCTGCCGCCGAGCGTGCCGGTGACCGCCGCCAGGCCGCCGCCGGAGCCGCCGCGGCCGCCGTCCGGGTGATCGTCGTGGTCGTCGTGGCGCTCCCGGCCGTCCTGGTCCCGGCCCGGCGGGGCGTCGCCGTCCGGCTGCTCGCCGAGGGCGCCGACCGCGAGCAGCCGGGCCATCAGGGTGGAGGAGGGCGCCGGCGTGCCGGTGTGGGTCAGCAGGTGCTTGACCGCTCGGCCGGCGTCGGCCTCGGCCAGGCACTGCGGGCAGGTGGCCAGGTGGGCCTGGACGCGGTCGCGCGAGTCGTGGCCGAGCTCGCCGTCCACGAAGGAGGAGAGGCGCTCACCGAGATGGTGCTCCTCCGCGGGGGGTTCCGCGCTGCTGCGGACCGCGACCGGGAGCAGCCCGCTCTCCGGCCCGACGGGTACCTGCGGCGCCGCCGGCTCGGGATCGGCGCCACCGCGCCGCCCCAGCTGCGCCCAGCCGCCGCCACGGCGGGACGCCGCCCTGCCGGACGACTCGTGCGGACCGGACCGGCCGACACCGCTCACGACCGCCCCCGTCCACGCCGGTCGGTGGCTCCCGCGTCACCGCCGACCGCACCGACCGCCACCGGCTCGTCGGAGCCGCCGCGGCGCTCGCGCCCGGGGGCGGAGCCGGGGGCACGGTGCTTGAGCGCGGCGCGCAGGTGCGAGCGGCCGCGGTGGATGCGGCTGCGCACGGTGCCGAGCTTGACACCGAGGGTGGCCGCGATCTCCTCGTAGGAGAGGCCCTCGATGTCGCACAGCACCACGGCGGCGCGGAACTCGGGGGCGAGGGTGTCGAGCGCCTGCTGGACGTCGGCGTCGAAGTGGGTGTCGCTGAAGTGCTGGGCCGGGCTGGGCTCACGGCTGGGCAGCCGCTCGGCGGCGTCGTCGCCCAGGGCGTCGAAGCGGATCCGCTGGCGTCGGCGCACCATGTCCAGGAAGAGGTTGGTGGTGATCCGGTGGAGCCACCCCTCGAAGGTGCCCGGGGTGTAGGTGGAGAGCGAGCGGAAGACCCGGACGAAGACCTCCTGGGTGAGGTCCTCGGCGTCGTGCTGGTTGCCCGTCAGGCGGTAGGCGAGCCGGTAGACGCGGGCGCTGTGCGCCTCGACGATCTCCTCCCAGGAGGGAGGGGTCCAGGCCTGCGCGTCGGGGCCCTCGGCGAAGGTCGCCAGAGCAACGGGGGCCTCGGCGGTGGCGTCGGCCGGCTTGTCCAGGGGGGATTGCGCAGGCTGGTTCATCACGGGCTCCGGCGTACGGGCCGACGTGGTGCCGCGGTGGTGCCGCCGCACAGGGACGTCGCCCTCGGCCACACCTCCTCGGTCGGCTCTTCTGCCCAGCAGGGCCACCACCATATCCACCTCACCCGTCAGATCCGGATAAAAGTGCTCAACCCCTGGTCGAGCACCCCTGCCGTGCGTTGTCGGCCGTTCGGTACGCACTCCCATCGCCCGTTCCCGACTTCACCAACGGCCCGCCGCCGGACGCGGTTCCCGGGCGGCCAGTAATCTGTGCCAGGAAATATCGACATCCGGTCGGCACAGGGCCGGCACCCGGCGCTCCGAAAGAGGCAGCCATCACCGAGTTCGGGTCAGCGCACGCGGCCCTCGCGGACACCTACGTGGGTGAGGACGCCGTCCTGACCTACGCCAGGGCCCAGTCCGCGCGGACGGGCATCCGCGCGATCGGGCCGAGCGGCGGGGCGTGCCTGCGACTGCTGGCCGCCGCGCTCGACGCCAAGGCGGTGGCCGAGATCGGCACCGGGACGGGCGTGTCCGGGGTCTACCTGCTGCGCGGCATGCGGCCGGACGGGGTGCTGACCACCGTCGACTCCGAGCCGGTCCGCCAGCAGTTCGCGCGGGAGGCGTACCTCGCGGCCGGCTTCGCGGCCAATCGGGCCCGGTTCATCCCCGGGCGCGCCCTGGACGTGCTGCCACGCCTCGCGGACGGCCAGTACGACCTGGTGTTCTGCGACGGCGACCCGGCCGAGTCCCAGTCCTACCTTGCAGAATCGTTGCGCCTGCTGCGCCCCGGCGGCATGGTCTGCTTCGAGGGCGTCTTCCAGGAGGGCCGGCTCGCCGAGCCCTCCCACCGGGACGCGCAGACCCACGCGGTCCGCGAGCTGGTCCGCGACGTCCGGGAGAGCGACGACCTGCTGCCCGCCCTGCTGCCGGTCAGCGACGGGCTGCTCTGCGCGGTCAAACGCTGATCCGGCCCTGGCCCGGGCGGGTCGGCGACCGCGCGGGCCCGCCCGCGGACGCCAGGGAGCCCGGGCCGACGGTGTGTCGGCCCGGGCTCCGTGCACATCTCAAGGAGATGAGAGGGGAACACCCGCTGCGGTCAGCCGCAAGCCTTCTTCAGAGCCTCGCCCAGGGCGTCGGCCTCGTCCGGCGTGAGTTCCACCACCAGGCGTCCGCCGCCTTCCAGCGGAACGCGCATGATGATGCCCCGCCCCTCTTTGGTGACCTCGAGCGGGCCGTCACCCGTCCGCGGCTTCATGGCCGCCATGCTCGTTCCCCTTCCTGCAACCGCTCAGCTAAGTACCGGCTGTCCGTCCACCGCCGGTATCGAACGCATTGATCGGAAGCCATTATCCCGCATGCGGCGGCCTGATGACCAACATCACTCCGAGCACAACCGTGCCCGGACCCGCCGATAGCGGGAGATTTCATGCCAGAAGCCCCACCAGGACGGCGATACCGACGCCCGGGAAAGGTGCGATACCTCACACTCCCCAGGCGGCCGCCGGCTCCGGCATCCTGACACACACGACCCGCTCCACCCTCCACCCACCAAAAGCTGGGAGCCCACACCCTCATGTCCGACTCCGTGCTGTACGAGCTGGACGGTGGCCTCGCCGTCGTCACCATCAACCGACCGGACGCGATGAACGCGCTGGACACCCCCACCAAGGTGGCCCTGCGGGACACCGTCGCCGCCGTCGCCGAGGACCCGGCCGTGCGGGCCGTCCTGCTCACCGGCGCCGGCGAGAAGGCCTTCTGCGTCGGCCAGGACCTCAAGGAGCACCTGGGCCTGCTCAAGCGGGCCGAGGAGACCGGCGAGGGCGCGCTGCGGACGGTGGCCGAGCACTACAACCCGCTGGTCCGCGCGCTCGCCGGGATGCGCAAGCCGACCGTCGCGGCGGTCGGCGGGGTCGCCGCCGGCGCGGGCGCGTCGCTGGCCTTCGCCTGCGACTTCCGGATCGTGGCCGACACGGCGGGCTTCAACACCTCGTTCGCGGGCGTGGCGCTGACCAGCGACTCGGGCGCGTCGTGGACGCTGCCCCGGCTGGTGGGACACGCACGGGCGACCGAACTGCTGATGCTGCCCCGGACGGTCAGGGCCGCCGAGGCGCTGCAGCTGGGCCTGGCCACCAAGGTCGTCCCGGCCGCCGAACTCCAGGCCACGGCCAGGGCGTTCGCCCAGCAGCTGGCCGAAGGGCCGACGGTCGCCTACGGCGCGATCAAGGAGTCGCTGGCCTACGGCGCCTCGCACACGCTGGACGAGCTCCTGGACAAGGAGGACGAGCTGCAGACCCTGGCCGGCGGGAGCGCGGACCACCGGATCGCGGTCGACGCGTTCATCGCCAAGCGGCCGCCGGTCTACCTGGGCCGTTGAGACCGTCGGCGGTCCGGGCCTCCCCCGGGGCGGCCCGGACCGCCGACGCACGGGTGGCACGTGACGGCCCGGGCGGGCCGGCGGGCCCGGGCGGCTACGCCCGGCCGGTCCGGACGTGACAGTCCGCCAGGTGGTCGTTCACCAGCCCGCAGGCCTGCATCAGCGCGTACGCCGTGGTCGGGCCGACGAAGCGGAAGCCCTCCTTCTTCAGCGCCTTGGCCAGCGCCGTCGACTCCGGCGTCACGGCCGGCACCTCGGCCAGGGTCCGCGGCGCCGGCCGGTCCGGATCGCCGGCGAAGCCCCAGATCAGCGCGTCCAGCCCGCCGTCCAGCTCGCGGGCCACCTTGGCGTTGGCGATCGAGGCCTCGATCTTCGCCCGGTTCCGGATGATGCCGGTGTCCTGCAGCAGCAGCTCCACGTCGGCCGGGCCGAACCGCGCCACCTTCGCGATCTCGAAGCCCGCGAAGGCGGCCCGGAACCCCTCCCGGCGGCGCAGGACGGTGATCCAGGACAGCCCGGACTGGAACGCCTCCAGGCAGACCCGCTCGAAGAGCGCGTCGTCACCCCGGACCGGGCGGCCCCACTCCGTGTCGTGGTACTCCCGGTAGTCCTCCGCCGACTCGCCCCAGGCACAGCGCAGCAGGCCGTCCGGGCCCGCCAGCGTGCCGCTCAACGATCCGCCAGCGGCTCGTCGGACACCGGGCCGCCGGCGGCCGGCTGCGAGGTCTTCTCCAGCGAGGCGGCCGGGGCCACCACCTTGGCGAACTCCTCCAGGCCCGGCAGCGGCTCGGCGCCGGGCTCGGCGTCCGGGCCGGCCTCGACCGCGCCCCGCAGGGCGGCGGCGGCCTCCAGCTCCGCGATCCGCGAGTCCCGGTAGGCGAGCTCGGCACCGAGCCGGTCGAGCACGTCGTCCACCTCGTCCATCCGGTAGCCGCGCACCGCCATCGGCAGCCGGATCTCGTCCACGTCATGACGGCTCAACGGCCGGTCCTGCGGGAGCCGCGCGGCAAGCCGGTCCTGCACCGCCTCCGGCAGCGAACCGCCACCACCCAGCGCCACCAGCGCGGCGCCGCCGACCACCACGGCCATCGCCACCACGATCACCCAGAACACGAGCTGTCCTCCAGACGTCCGATCGGCCCCGCCAAGCGTGCCGACCCCTACAAAGTGCGAGCATGGTCCCCGAGTAGGCCGGGGGCCATCATCGCACCCGCAGCAGCTGAGGAGGAGACATCGGTGGCACTGCGCCTGGGACCGCGTGAATTCGGCGACGACGAGCTGGTGATCATGGCCATCGTCAACCGCACCCCGGACTCCTTCTTCGACCGGGGAGCCACCTTCGCGGACGAGGCCGCGTTCGCCGCCGCCGACCGCGCGGTGGCCGAGGGCGCGGCGATCCTCGACATCGGCGGGGTCAAGGCCGGCCCCGGCGACGAGGTCACCGTCGAGGAGGAACTGCGGCGCACCGTGCCGTTCGTGGCGGAGCTGCGCAAGCGCCACCCCGAGGCCGTGATCAGCGTGGACACCTGGCGGCACGAGGTCGGCGAGGCCGTCTGCGAGGTCGGCGCGGACCTGCTGAACGACGCCTGGGGCGGGGTCGACCCCGAACTCGCCGCAGTCGCCGCCCGCTTCGACGCCGGACTGGTCTGCACCCACGCCGGCGGCGCCGAACCCCGCACCCGCCCGCACCGGGTGGGGTACGAGGACGTGATGGCCGACATCCTCGACGTCACCGTCGGCCTGGCCGAACGCGCGGCCGCCCTCGGCGTC
This sequence comes from Kitasatospora herbaricolor, assembly GCF_030813695.1. Lineage (NCBI taxonomy): Bacteria > Bacillati > Actinomycetota > Actinomycetes > Kitasatosporales > Streptomycetaceae > Kitasatospora > Kitasatospora herbaricolor. Next base: position 5,643,422 of record NZ_JAUSVA010000002.1, on the reverse strand, counting down.
CGCCGGGACGCGCTGATCATCGACCCCGGCCACGACTTCGGCAAGAACACCCGGCACTCGCTGGAGGCCACCCGGCGGCTGCCGGAGATGACCGCCACCGGGTTCCCCGTCCTGGTCTCGCTCTCCAACAAGGACTTCGTCGGCGAGACCCTGGACCGCCCGGTGGACGAGCGGCTGCTCGGCACCCTCGCCACCACCGCCGTCTCCGCCTGGCTCGGCGCCCGGATCTACCGGGCCCACCAGGTCGCGGAGACCCGGCAGGTGCTGGACATGGTCGCCTCGATCAGGGGGAGCCGTCCCCCGGCGGTCGCGCGGCGGGGGCTGGCCTGATCCTCCCGGGCTCGGCCCGCCTCCGGGGCGCGCCGGTGCCGACGGTCGACGGCCCTGCCGGGTGACCGTACGCGGGGCGCCCTCCCGCGGGTCGTGGCTGCGGGAGGGGTGGTCCCGGCGGTCCCGGGGCAGGGCCGTTCCCCGGGTCAGATCTCGTGGTCCGGGCGGCGGGTCTCGGCGAGGATCTTCATGACCTCGTCGATGTCGTCGGTGATGTGGAACAGCTCCAGGTCCTTCGGCGAGGCCTTGCCCTCGGCGACCAGGGTGTTCTTCAGCCACTCGAAGAGCCCGCCCCAGTAGGCGCTGCCGAAGAGGACCACCGGGAACCGGGTGACCTTCTTCGTCTGCACCAGGGTCAGCGCCTCGAAGAGCTCGTCGAGGGTGCCGAGGCCGCCCGGCAGCACGACGAAGCCCTGGGCGTACTTCACGAACATCGTCTTGCGGACGAAGAAGTACCGGAAGTTCAACCCGAGGTCGACGAACTCGTTCAGGCCCTGCTCGAAGGGCAGCTCGATGCCGAGGCCCACGCTCAGCCCGCCGGCTTCCGAGGCGCCGCGGTTGGCGGCCTCCATCGCTCCCGGGCCGCCGCCGGTGATGACCGCGTAGCCGGCTTCGGCCAGGGCCCGGCCGATGGCCACGCCGGCCGCGTACTCGGGGGAGTCGACCGGTGTCCGGGCCGAGCCGAACACGCTGATCGCGGCGGGGAGTTCGGCCAGCGCGCCGAAGCCCTCGACGAACTCGGAGGTGATCCGCCAGACCCGCCAGGGGTCGGTGTGCAGCCAGTCGGTGGGGCCGGTGGTGTCCAGCAGCCGCTGGTCGGTGGTGCTGGTGCCGACCTGGTCCCGGCGCACCAGCACCGGGCCCTTCTGCTTCTCCGGCCAGGCCTTCTTCCGCCCCGGCGCGCCGACCTGCTCCGGGCCGTGCCCGTAGTGCTTCTCGTCTCCTGTGCCTGTCATGACGAAACCCTACGCCTGTCACCCCCCGTTTCGGGGGAACGGCGGAGGGTCGGTACGGGGACGGCAGGTGGCGCCCGGACGGACGCCCGGCAGCGGCGCGTCCGCCCGGCCGGGGCCCGGCACCGGCCGGGCGGACGCGCTCGGCGGGTCAGGCGCTCAGCCAGGCGGCGAGCCGCTCCTCCACCTCGGCGATGGCCCGGAGCGAGCAGTGCTCCTCCCGCTTGTGGGCGAGGTTCGGGTCGCCGGGGCCGTAGTTGACGGCGGGGACGCCCAGCGCGCTGAAGCGGGCGACGTCGGTCCAGCCGAACTTGGCGCGGGCGGTGCCGCCGGTGGCGGCCAGGAAGGCCCGGGCGGCGGGCTGCCCGAGGCCGGGCAGGGCGCCGGGAGCCGAGTCGGTCACGGTGACGTCGAAGCCGGCGAAGACCTCGCGCACGTGCGCCTCCGCGGCGGCCTCGTCGCGGTCCGGCGCGTAACGGAAGTTGACGGTCACCACGCACTCGTCGGGGATGACGTTGCCGGCCACCCCGCCGTCGATCCGCACCGCGTTCAGGCCCTCGTGGTACTCCAGGCCGTCGATCTCCACCAGGCGCGCCTCGTAGGCCGCGAGCCGGCCGAGCACCTCGGCGGCGTGGTGGATCGCGTTGTCGCCGAGCCAGCTGCGGGCGGCGTGGGCGCGGACGCCGGTGAGCCTGACCTGGACGCGCAGGGTCCCCTGGCAGCCGCCCTCGACCACGGCGCCGCTGGGCTCCAGCAGGACGGCGAAGTCGGCGGCCAGCCAGTCGGGGCGCTGGGCGGCCAGGTGCCCGAGGCCGTTGCGGGAGGCCTCGATCTCCTCGCAGTCGTAGAACACGAAGGTGAGGTCGCGGTTGGGCTCGGGCAGGGTGGCGGCGAGCCGCAGCTGGACGGCGACGCCGGACTTCATGTCGGAGGTGCCGCAGCCGTGGAGCAGGTCGCCCTCGACGTGGCTGGGCAGGTTGTCGGCGATCGGCACGGTGTCCAGGTGTCCGGCGAGCAGGACCCGCTCGGCCCGCCCCAGGTTCGTCCGGGCGACGACGTTGTTGCCGTACCGGTCGACGGTCAGGTGCGGGTACTCCCGCAGCGCGGCCTCGACGGCGTCGGCGAGCGCCTGCTCGTCACCGCTGACGGACGGGAAGTCGACCAGGCGCGCGGTCAGCGCGCCGCCGTCGAGGGTGAGGTCCAGGGGCGTGTTCGGGCTGCTCATGGTCGACAAGCGTATCGGCGGCCCCACCTGGGAGGCTCCCGCCCCGCCCGGGCCGGGCCGCGGGCGCAACCATGGACTACGCACACCCGTCCGAGTGGGTACGGTGTCGGGACGACCGACGGGCGAGAGGGGTGGCGGTGGCCAGGAACACGGATGACGGGCAGAGCGGTGGCAGGGCTGCCCGCCGTCGGGGCGCGCCGCTGCTGAAGGTGCTGATCGCCCTGGTGGTGCTCGGCGCGATCGCGGCCGGGGCGCTGTACTGGCTGAACCACGGGAAGATCGTCGCCGAGGGCTGTTCGGTGAAGACCCCGGCCGGCGAGGGGACGCTGGAGATCCCGCAGGCCGCCAACGCCGCGACGATCACCGCCGTGGCGCACGCGCGCGGACTGCCCGACCGGGCGGTGACCATCGCGCTGGCGACCGCGATGCAGGAGTCGAAGATCCACAACCTGTCGGGCGGCGACCGCGACTCGGTCGGCCTGTTCCAGCAGCGGCCCTCCCAGGGCTGGGGGACGGTCGACCAGATCAGCGACCCGGTGTACGCCACCAACAAGTTCCTGGACGGCCTGGTGAAGGTGCCCGGCTACACCCGGCTGCCGCTGACCGACGCGGCCCAGCAGGTCCAGAAGAGCGGCTACCCGCAGGCGTACGCCAAGCACGAGACCAAGGCGACGCTGCTGGCCTCGGCGCTGACCGGCCGGGAGGCCGCCTCGGTGAACTGCGTGGTCCACGAGTTCGCGGAGCCGGAGACCCCCACCCCGGCCGTGGCCGCCGCCGGGGACGCCGCCTCGCCGGCCGCGCCCGCCACCCCCGACCGGACCCAGCAGCTCACCGACCGGGTGCGCCGCGAGTTCGGCCGGACGGTGACCGCGGCCGGCGGCTACTCCTCCAGCATCAAGGGCGCCGAGAACGCGGTCGCGCTGACGCCCGAGCCGTCCGCGAGCACCGAGTCCGGCCCGGACGCGGCCCGGCAGAACGGCTGGGAGGTGGCCCACTGGGCGGTGACGCACGCCCAGCAGCTGGGCATCCGGACGGTCGCCTACGACGGGAAGATCTGGCGGATGGCCAAGTCCGCGGACGGCTGGAAGCCGCAGGCCTCGGGCACCTCGACCAGCCTGGTGCTGGTCTCGCTGGCCGCCGGCACCGCGAAGAGCTGATCGCGTCCGGGACGGCCCGGACGGGGCGCGCGGCGGGTTGACGCACGGGCGATCGAGCCCCCGCCGTCCGGGTGATTCCGGTCAACCCCGCAGGTGGGCCACCACTCCTGCGGGCAGGCCCGCCCGGGGGAGCGCCGACGCCCCGGCGACGGGCGCCGGTCCGTGCGCGGCAAGGGAAGTGACGATTCTTCACCCGTCGCCAGGGCAGGCGTAATGCCCCGAATGCCGGAATAGCGATGATGTGATCTTTAGCGACTCTTTGCATTACGGCCCCGAAACCTTCTCGCTCCTCAAGCGGTAATCAGCACGTCCGCCCGGCGGACGGGATTCACCCACACCTCTTAGGAGCACCATGTCTCTCCCCCTCAAGCGCCGGATCGCCCAGGCCGCGCTGCTCGTCGCGGCCGGCGCCACGCCTCTGGTCGCTGCAGGGTCCGCATCCGCCGCCGCCGACCTGGTTCCGAGGACCGACCTGGGCGCGCCCCTGACGCAGCTGGCCTCGCCGGACGCGGGCTCCACCCTCCAGCACACCACCCACGAGCTCGGCAACGCCGCCGGCACCACCGGCGCCGCCACCGTCGCCGCGGGCGTGCCGGCCACCGCCGACGCGACCGGCAACATCGTCGCCGACACCCTGCCCGAGGCGAACGAGAAGACCGGTTCGCTGACCGCCCCGGTCGACAAGACCGCCGCCACCACCGGCGCCCTGTCCGGCGTGGCGAGCCAGGTCGCCCCCGCGCTGGCCGGCAAGCTCGGCCACGCCGCCACCGGCCGCAGCGCCGAGGCCCCGGTCGGCGGCCTCGGCCAGACCACCGCGGTCACCCAGAGCCTGCCCGGCGCCGGCGGCCTCGCCAACAGCGTCCCCGGTGCCGACACCCTCACCGGCGCGCTGCCCACCAGCTCCCTGCCCACCAGCGGTCTCACCAAGGCCCTGCCCGGCGCGGACCTGCTCGGCCTCGGCGAGCACGGTGCGGCCAACCGCCTCGGCGGCGTGCCGGACCTCGGCGGCAGCTCGCCGCTCGGCAGCCTGACCGGCGCCCTCGGCCCGGTCAGCGGCCTGCTCGGCGGCATCGGCGGCGGCGGCCTCGGCTGACCCCTCCGGTCGGAACGCACGGGGCGCACAGCGGCCCCGACAGCACACGGCGCGGGGGCCGGGAGCGATCGCTCCCGGCCCCCGCGCCGTGTGCTGTTCCCGCGGTTCAGCCGCGCAGCCGCTCCACGGCTGCCGCCACCCGCTCGTCGGTCGCCGTGAACGCGACCCGGACGAACCGCTCACCGGCCGGCCCGTAGAAGTCCCCGGGCGCCACCAGGATGCCCAGGGCGGCGAGTTCCGCCACCGTCTCCCAGCAGGGCCGGTCCTGGGTCGCCCACAGGTACAGGCTGGCCTCGGAGTGCTCGATCCGGAACCCGTAGGCCTCCAGCGCCCCGCGCAGGGCCGCCCGGCGGGCCGCGTAGCGCCCGCGCTGCTCGGCCACGTGCGCGTCGTCGGCGAGCGCGGCCGCGGTGGCCGCCTGCACGGGCGCCGGCACGATCATGCCGCCGTGCTTGCGGATCTCCAGCAGCTCCCGCACCACCACCGGGTCACCCGCCACGAAGGAGGCGCGGTAGCCGGCCAGGTTGGACCGCTTGGACAGCGAGTGCACGGCGAGCAGGCCCTCGTGCCCGTCGCCGCAGACCTCCGGGTGCAGGACGGAGACCGGCTCCGCCTCCCAGCCCAGCTCCAGGTAGCACTCGTCGCTGACCAGCAGCACCCCGTGCTCCCGGGCCCAGGCCACGGCGGTGCGCAGCTCGTCCGCGCCGAGCACCCGGCCGGTCGGGTTGGACGGCGAGTTCAGCCAGAGCAACCGGACCCGGGCCGGGTCCAGCTCGTCCACCGAGTCGTACTCGACCGGCTCCGCGCCGCAGAGCCGGGCCCCGACCTCGTAGGTCGGGTAGGCCAGCCGCGGGTAGGCGACCTGGTCGCCCGGGCCGAGGCCGAGCTGGGTCGGCAGCCAGGCCACCAGTTCCTTGGAGCCGACGGTCGGCAGCACGGCCTGCGGGCCGATCTCCGCGCCGACCCGGCGGTGCAGCCAGCCGGCGATCGTCTCGCGCAGCTCCAGCGGGCCCCAGACGGTCGGATAGCCGGGCGTGTCGGAGGAGGCGGCCAGCGCCTTCTGGATCACCTCGGGGACCGGGTCCACCGGGGTGCCGACCGAGAAGTCGCAGATCCCGCCGGGGTGGGCGACCGCGGTCCTCTTGTACGGCTCCAGGCGGTCCCATGGGAACTCCGGCAGGAGGTCCGACAGCTTGTTCTTCATGAACGGGCGGCGCGCCGCCCCGGAGTGACCCGGGAGCGGCGCGCTCGTGTCGTTACTGCTCACAGCTCAGCTGCCACCGATCAGTGGTCGGTGTTCTGCGGCGGCAGAGCGGCGATGAACGGGTGGTCGCGCTCGATCAGGCCGAGCTTCGAAGCACCACCGGGCGAACCGAGGTCGTCGAAGAACTCGACGTTCGCCTTGTAGTAGTCCTTCCACTCCTCCGGAGTGTCGTCCTCGTAGAAAATCGCCTCGACCGGGCACACCGGCTCGCAGGCGCCGCAGTCGACACACTCATCCGGGTGGATGTAGAGGGACCGCTCGCCCTCGTAGATGCAGTCAACCGGGCACTCTTCGATGCACGCCTTGTCCTTGACGTCGACACAAGGCTGCGCGATGACGTAGGTCACGCTGTCGTTCCTCCTCGGAAGGGCTGGCCGCCCCAAACTGTATTGCTCGCGTGCGCGGGTGAGCGCGTGTCGTCGATGCCCGCCCCTAGTATCGCGGGTCAGGGACCGCAAATGCACAGGAGGTGCCCAGATGGCGGGTGGAGGTACGGCCGAAGGTCGGCCGGAGGTCCGGATAGACCGCTCTGACGTGGGACGACGCGTCTCGGCGCGGCGCCTTTCGGAGTTCGTGGACGACAGGCCGGTGTTCCGCGATGTGATCGGTGTGCTCACATCCTGGGACGATGCCGGGCTCACGGTGGCCCCGCGCGACGGCGCGCCGGTCACCTTTCCGGAAAGCGTCCTGGTCGCGGGCAAGACCGTCCCGCTGTTCCCGGCCCGCCGCGCCCCGCTGCCCGCCACCGCACCCGTCGACCTGCAGCGGATCGCCGCCCGCGGCTGGCCCGCCGTCGAGCAGCAGCAGCTCGGCGACTGGACGCTGCGCGCCTCCGCCGGCTTCACCCGCCGGGCCAACTCCGTCCAGGCGCTCGGCGACCCGGGGCTGCCGCTGCCGCAGGCCCTGGAGGCCGTCCGGCGGTGGTACGAGGAGCGCGGGCTGCCCGCCTGGTTCGAGGTGACCACGCCCGGCTCCCCGGACGACCTCACCGCCGAACTGGACCGGCTCGGCGCGGCCTACTCCCCCACCCTGGTGCGCACCGCATCGCTCGCCGCACTGGCCCGCGCCGGCCAGGGACGCCCGGGCACCCCCGCCGCCGAGAGCTGGCGCAGGGTGCGGCTGTCGCGCACCGCCGGCCCCGACTGGATGTCGCTGTACCGCCGGGTGACCGGTGACCCGGCGGTCGAGGCGGCCGCCCGGCAGGTCGTCCACGGCGGCCCGTCCGTCTGGTTCGCCGACGTCCCCGGCCCCGGCGACACCCCGCTGGCCATCGGCCGCTGCGTGATCGACGGCGACTGGGCCTGCTTCGGCGCCGTCGAGGTCGCCCCGCACGCCCGGCGGGCCGGGCTGGCCACCGCGCTGATGGCGGTGCTGGCCGCCCGCGCCGCGGAGGAGGGCGCCACCGGCGGGTACCTGCAGGTGGAGGCCGAGAACAGTGGTGCGATCACGCTCTATGACGGACTCGGCTTCACGACCAGTCACACTTACCACTACGCCCGCCTTCCCCAGCGGTAACCGTCAGCAGCCTTCACCACGAAAGCCGTCGCAGCCACCGTGACCGAGCAGAGCAGAGCACGCTTCCGATCCACGGCCCGGGCCGAGCACCCCGACCCGGTGCTGCTCTGCCTGCTGGCAGCAGCCGAACACACCCTGGGCCCGCGCCCGGCCGGCCCGGACGCCGAGGAACCGCCCACCCTGGACGCGCTGCTGGCGGCCTGCCAGGCCGCGATCGAGCGGCACGCCGCCGCGGTGCGCCAGGCCGTCGCCGAACGGGCGCCGGGCACCCCGGAGGAGACGGCGGCGCTGCTCGCGGCCGTGCTCGGCGGCCGGGAGCGGTTCCACGGCCGGCAGTCCGACTACCGCCGCCTGGAGTCCTCGCTGCTGCCCGACGTGCTGCGGCGCCGGCGCGGGCTGCCGATCATGCTGGCGCTGGTGTGGAGCGCGGTCGCCGCCCGGGCCGGGCTGACCGTCCACGGCGTCGCGCTGCCCGGCCACTTCATCGTCGCGGTCGGCGGCCCCGCGGGCGGCGACGACTACGTGCTCGCCGACCCGTTCCACGGCGGCCGGCTGCTCGACCTCGACGACGCGGCCCGGCTGGCGCACCGGGCCGGGCACGCCTTCTCCCCCGAACTCCTCACCCCCGCGCAGCCGCTGGACATCGTCCTGCGGGTGCTCGGCAACATCCGCAACTGGGCCGCGGACCGCCCCGAGCACGCCCGCACCCAGCTGTGGGCCACCGAGCTCTCGCTGCTGCTCCCCCGCCATCCGGCCCAGTTGCGACTGGAGCGCGCCGAACTGCTCGTCCGTACCGGCGACTTCCTGGCCGGGGCGGCCGAGATGGACTCCTACGCCCAGATCCTGGACGCCTTCGACCCGGACACCGCCACCCGGGTCCGCCAGGACGCCCGGGCGGCCCGGCACCGCCTTAATTAGGCTCCCTCGCCTCCGGGGCGCTCGCGGCCGTGCCCTCCCGCCGGTCGACGAACTGCCGGGTGACCCGTACGCGGGGCCGGCCTCCCGCAGGTCACCGTTTGCGGGTCGGGCCGGTCGGCCCGGGTGGGGTCAGAGCCAGCCCTTCTCCCGGGCGATCCGGACGGCTTCCGCCCGGTTGCGGGCGTCGGTCTTCTGGATCGCCATCGAGAGGTAGTTGCGGACCGTCCCCTCCGACAGGTGCAGGCGGCCGGCGATCTCGGCGTTCACCGCGCCGTCCGCGGCGGCGGCGAGGACGTCGCGTTCCCGGGCGGTGAGCGGGTTGGCGCCCTCCGCCAGGGCGGCCGCGGCCAGTGCCGGGTCGATCACCCGCTCTCCGCGCAGCACCCGGCGGATCGCCTCGGCGAGTTCGGAGGCCGGGGCGTCCTTCACCAGGAAGGCGTCGGCGCCGGCCTCCATCGCGCGGCGCAGGTAGCCCGGGCGGCCGAAGGTGGTGGCGATCACGATCTTCGTCTGCGGGCGCCGGGACCGCAGCAGGGCCGCGGCCTCGATCCCCGTCATGCCCGGCATCTCGATGTCCAGCACGGCGACCTGCACCTCGTGCGCGACCGCCGCGTCCACCACCTCGTCCCCGCGCGCGACCTGCGCGACGACGTCGATGTCCCCCTCCAGCCCGAGCAGTGCGGCCAGCGCCTCCCGGACCATCCCCTGGTCCTCGGCGAGGAGCACGCGCACGGACTGCCCGCCGGTCTGATTCTCACTCATGCGACGACCTTAGACCGGCCGGTGCCGGCCGCCGCGGGCGAGCCGCGGCCGGCGGTCTCTCGAGCCCGCGGCCCCTCAGGCCGGCGGCGAGGGCTCGGAGACCGTCCGCAGCGGCACCAGCGCCCGCAGCCGGAAGCCCCGCCCGCGCGCCCCCGGGCCGGTCTCCAGCCGGCCGCCGACCAGCGTGAGCCGCTCCTCCAGGCCGGAAAGGCCGTTCCCCGGGCCGGACTTGCCGGGCCCGGGACCGTTGTCGGTGATCTCCAGGACGGCGTAGCGCTCGCCGTCGCCCTCCCAGGTCCGGTCGGCGCCGACCGTGCAGAGCGTGGCGCCCTCGCCGTGCCGCACCACGTTGGTGACGGCCTCCCGCAGGGCCCAGGCCAGCACCCCGGACTCGTCCGGGCCGAGGCCGGGCCAGCCGTCGAGCACCGAGGGGGCGGCCTCCAGAGTGACCTGGGCGGCCGCCAACGCCGTCCGGGCCGCGGCGAGTTCGACCGGCAGGGTGGGCCGGCGGAAGCCGCTGACCGCCTCCCGGACGTCCACCAGGGACTGCCGGGCCACCGATTCGATGTCGGCCACCTGCGCCCGCGCCGCCTCCTGCTTGTCCTGGTCCAGGAAACGGCCGGCCAGCTCGCTCTTGAGCGTGATCAGCGACAGCGAGTGGCCCAGCAGGTCGTGCAGGTCCCGGGCCAGGCGCAGCCGTTCCTCCGAGGCGGCCAGGTGCGCGACGGCCGCCCGGGCCTCGCGCAGCTCCTGCATGGTGGCGATCAACCGCTGCAGGCCGGTCATCGCGAGGCCGCCGAGGAAGCACGGCAGGATGATCGCGGCCAGGGTGTCCGGGTCGGCGCGGACGAGCAGGGCGACGGCGAGGGCCAGCGCGGTGGTGACGCCGACCCCGCGCAGGCCGAGCCGCGGCGGCAGCACGATCGCCACGCAGACCGAGGCGTAGGTGAACAGCGTCAGCCAGGCCTCGCCGAGCCCGAAGGAGGTGGCCACGGCCAGCACCAGCATCAACGCGACGAAGGAGTACTTGCCGTGCCAGTCGGCCGGCTTGGTCGAGCGGAGGGCCACCAGCGAGAGGTAGGCGCCCAGGAAGACCGCGAGCGCCGCCCAGCCCACGACGGTGGCCGCCGTACCGTGCGTGCCGCCGGTCAGGTCCTTGACCGGGTAGACCAGGTAGATCATCCAGAGCGACATCCAGGCCAGCTTGACCAGGAGTTGGCGCCGGTTCTGCACGGCGGCGCCGGGGAAGTTGACGTAGGGCGCGTGCTCCTGGCCCCCCTCCCCGTGGTCGTCGGGGTGGCGGGCCGGGAGCGAGGTGGACATGGCCGACATCATGCCTGCTTGGTGTCCTGGCGGTACAGGTAGGCCGCCGCCGCCACGAACAGCGCGAGGAAGCCCGCCAGTCCGGCCACCGCGACCGTGTCCAGGGTGTGCCCGGGCCGGGTGAAGGAGGCCGACTGGTTGTACAGGTAGACCGGGTTGAACCGGGCGAAGGCCTTCAGCGAGTCGCTCACCGGGAACCAGGTGCCGCCGAACAGCGCCATCAGCATGTAGACGATCATCACCATCGGCTGCACCGCGTCGGGCTGGGCGGCGTAACCGAGGGCCACGCCGAGGGCGGCGAAGACGAAGCTGCCCAGCCACAGCGCCAGGCCGAGCCCGAGCCACTGCGCGGCGCCCAGCCGGACGCCCTCGACGGCGCCGATCGCGAACACCACCGCGATGGCGGGCAGGGTGGTGACCGCGCAGGCGGCGATCTTGCCCACGGTGTACGCCCGCCCGGGCAGCGCGGTCAGCCGCAACTGCCTGGTCCAGCCGCTCTTGCGCTCCAGCGAGATCCGCTGGGCGCTGCCGGTGAGCACCGCGCCGACGGCGCCGAAGGTGGCCATGGACACCATGAAGTACGACTTGGCGGGAACGCCCCCGGCGACCTCGCCGCCGCTGTAGGCGTTGATGAAGAAGACGTACAGCAGGGCCGGGTAGAGCACCGTGAACATCAGGTACCGCTTGTTGCGCAGCGTGCGCAGGATCTCCAGCTGGATCAGGGTGGTCATCGCACGCTCTCCTTCACGGTCTCGGCGCCCTCGGCGTCCTCGGTGTCCTGAGCCCCGGTGATGGTCAGGAAGGCCTGCTCCAGCCCCAGTCCGGTGACCTCCAGTCCGCGCGGGAACAGGCCTGCCCGGTAGAGGCCGGCGACGTCCGCGTCGGCGTCGGTGCTGCGGATCCGGACCGTCCGGACGCCCTCGACCCGGGCGGTGACGTCCAGCGCGACGACGCCCGGCAGCGCGCGCAGCACCTGCTCGTCCACGTCGCGGGCGCCGTCGGCGCTGTGCAGCTCGAAGGTGATCCGGCGGGCGCCCGCCCTGGCCTTGATCTCGGCGGAGGTGCCGTCGGCGATCAGCCGCCCCCGGTGCAGCACCAGCACCCGGTCGGCGACCGAGTCCGCCTCCTCCAGGTAGTGGGTGGCGAAGAGCACCGTCCGCCCGGCGTCGGCCTGGGCCCGCATGCCGGCCCAGAAGGCCTGCCGGACGGAGACGTCCAGGCCGGTGGTGGGCTCGTCCAGCACGATCAGGTCGGCGGCGCCGGCGACGGCGAGGGCGAAGCGCACCCGCTGTTCCTGGCCGCCGGAGAGCTTGTCGACCTTGCGCTCGGCGATCTCGGTGATCCCGGCGTCGCGCAGCACCTCGTCGACGCCCCGCCCGCGCGGGTGGACGGCGCAGGCGAACTTCACCAGCTCGCGCACCTTGACGTCGCCCATCAGGCCGCCGCTCTGCAGCATCGCGCCGACCCGGCCGGCCTGCACGGCCGCCCGCGGCGTGCCGCCGAAGAGCGAGACGCTGCCCCGGTCGGGCTCGCGCAGGCCGAGCAGCAGGTCGAGGCTGCTGGACTTGCCGGCCCCGTTCGGGCCGAGCAGCGCCACCGTCTCGCCGGGGCGCAGCACCAGGTCGAGGCCGTTCACCGCCTTGACCCGGCCGTAGCTCTTGCTGACCTGCCGGAAGGCGGCGACCTCACCGCCCCCGTTCAGTTCCGTCCCGCTGCTCATCCGTCCGGTCCTCTCCTGGCGGGCCGCCCCTCGGCCCGACACCGGTAAGAGTCCCGCTCAGGGGGTGTGCGGCGGCAGTGTGCGCCGTCGTGTCCTCGGCATGACGGATGTCATGGCCGGTGATGGCGGGCGGTGCCGGCCGGCACCGCCCGCCACGACCGGGTCAGCCCGCCAGCGCGCGCCGGATGAAGTCGACCTGGAGCAGCAGCAGGTTCTCCGCGACCTCCTCCTGCGGGGTCATGTGGGTGACCCCGGAGAGCGGCAGGACGGTGTGCGGGCGGCCGGCCGCGAGCAGCGCGGAGGAGAGCCGCAGGGTGTGCGCGGCCACCACGTTGTCGTCCGCCAGCCCGTGGATGATCATCAGCGGCCGCTCCAGGCCGGCCGCGTAGCCGGTCAGCGAGTTGGCCGCGTACACCTCGGGGCGCTCGGCGGGGTGGCCGAGGTAGCGCTCGGTGTAGTGGGTGTCGTAGAGCTCCCAGTCGGTGACGGGGGCTCCGGCGACGGCCGCGTGGAAGACGTCCGGGCGGCGCAGCACGGCGAGCGCCGCGAGGTAGCCGCCGTAGGACCAGCCCCGGATCGCGACCCGGCCGAGGTCCAGCGGGAACTCCTCGGCGAGCGCCGCCAGGGCGTCGGCCTGGTCGTCCAGGGTGGCGCCGGCGAAGTCGAAGGCGATCGACTTCTCCCACTCGGGGCTGCGCCCGGGGGTGCCGCGCCCGTCGGCGACGATCACGGCGAAGCCCTGGTCGGCGAACCACTGCGAGTTCAGGTGCGGGTTGTGGGCCTGGACGACGCGCTGCCCGTGCGGGCCGCCGTACGGGTCCATCAGGACGGGCAGCAGGCCGTCCCGCTCGCGGTCGTAGCCGGTGGGCAGGAAGACGGCGGCGGGGATCCGCCGCTCGCCCGCGAAGCGGAAGACCGGGCGGGCGGTGATCACCGGGGTCTCCGCGTACGAGTCGATGACGGCGATCTCGTCGACCACGACGCCCTCGGGCAGGTCGCGGCCGACCTGGACGACGGCGCCGGGGCGGCCGTGCTCGGCGGTGGAGCGGACGGTGACGCCGGCGGCGTGCACCGCGGTGGTGACGGAGGTGAACGGCTCGCCGTTGGCCGACTCCCAGGAGAGCCGCTTGCCGTCCTGCGAGATCCGGCCCACCGCGACCCAGCCGGGCTCGGGGTCGGTCTCGGCGGCGCCGCCGGAGGCGGTGAAGAACACCTCCTCGTCGGTGATCGCGAGGACCGAGCGGACGTGCAGGTCGGCCCCGGTGACGGCGTGGTCGCCGACCACCAGTGCCCGGGCGCCGCCCTCGTCGCTGATCCGGACCAGCTTCCCGTCCGGTGTCCAGGCCGGTACGCCGCCGAACGCCTCCAGCCAGGCCTCGTCCTGCTCGGCGTGCAGCACGGTGGTGGCGCCGGTCTCGACGTCGACGCCGAGGATCTGCTGGCTGCGCTGGTCCCGCGCCTGGACGAGGAGCAGCGGGGGCCCGCCGGCCGACCAGTGCACCCGCGCCAGGTAGGGGAAGGCCTCCTGGTCCCAGTCGACCTCGACCCGGGTGCCGTCGAGGCCGAGCACCCAGAGGCCGACCTCGGCGTTGTCCGTGCCGGCGGCCGGGTAGGCGATCTCGGCCGGTGCGCTGCCGGGGTTGGCCGGGTCGGCGATCCACCAGCGGGCCACGGGGGCGTCGTCGGCCCGCTCGACCAGCAGCCGGTCGCTGTCCGGCGACCACCAGTGACCGCGGTCGCGGCTCATCTCCTCCTGGGCGATGAACTCGGCCTGACCCCAGGTCAGGCCGGGGCCGTCCGGCTGGGCGAAGGCCCAGTCGGCACTGCCGTCCGTCCGGGTCAGCCGCAGCTCGCCGGCGGTGGTGGCGTACGCGACGTAGGCGCCGTCGGGCGAGGGCCGGGGGTCGAGCAGCGGGCCCTCGGCGGGCAGCTCGCGGGCGCTGCCGGTGGTGAGATCGGTGACGAACAGCCGTCCGGAGAGGGCGAAGGCGGCGAGCCGGCCGGCGCCGTCCAGGGCGTAGCCGACGATGCCGGCGGAGCCTTCGCGGCTGCGCTCGCGGCGGGCCCGCTCGGCCGGGGAGAGGTCCTCCTCGCCGCCGCCGAGCAGGGCGACGGGGTCGGCGGCGATCTGCTCCCGGCCGGTGGCGGTGTCGAGGGTCCAGAGCAGGTTCGCCCGGTCGCTGCCCGACCGGGAGCGCAGGAAGACGACCCTGGAGCCGTCGGGTGCGACGGTGAAGGACCGGGGGGCTCCGACGGTGTAGCGCAGGGTCCGCGCGTACTGCCGGGGGAAGGTGTCCGCAGGGGTATCGGAGGTCATGGCACCAGACCCTACGACCTTCCGGCGCCGCCGCCCGGCTCATTGCGATCACTCGTTCGGAGCATCCCCGCGAAGAAGGCCCGGAGGGTGCCCGCACCCCTTCCCACCGGCCCATGCGCCCCACTGACGCCCCTGTGCCCCGGGTGATGCCGCCTCACGGTACGTAACGCGGTGCTCACCCGTCGGGTATGACTTGATCCATCGAGTGATCGTCAGGCCCCGTCCCGGGCCCGGCCCACCCGAACCGCTTGTCCCGCACGGTCCCGACCGCCACCCTCCCCCAGGCGTGGCGCACCCGAGAAGGGGTGTGAGCCGTCATGGCTTTGTCCATCTCCGCCGTCATGCTGATGCTGGTCATCGTGGTGGTGCTGATCCGCCGGTCCAATCTGAAGCTGGCGCACGCGATCATCTGCGCACTGCTCGGCTTCTACCTGGCGTCCAGTTCGATCGCTCCCTCGATCAGTGAGGTCACCAGCAATCTCGCCGGGATGATCAACGGCCTGAAGCTCTGACCGCGCCCGGCCCGGCGCCGGGCCGGGCGGTGGTTAGGCTGCACCCATGACCGCGAATCCCGGCCGCCGCCTGCTCCTGGTGCACGCCCACCCCGACGACGAGTCGATCGGCAACGGGGCGACGATGGCGCGCTACGCCGCCGAGGGCGCCCTGGTCACCCTGGTGACCTGCACCCTCGGCGAGGGCGGCGAGGTGATCCCGCCCGAGCTGGCCCGTCTGACGGCGGACCAGGACGACGCGCTCGGCCCGTACCGGATCGGCGAGCTGGCCCACGCGATGCGTGCGGCCGGCGTCGCCGATTTCCGCTTCCTCGGCGGCGCCGGGCGCTACCGGGACTCCGGGATGATGGGCGTGCCCGACAACGACGTCCCCGGCTGTTTCTGGCGGGCCGACCTCGACGAGGCCGCCGGGCACCTGGTGGCGGTGGTCCGCGAGGTCCGCCCGCAGGTGCTGGTGACCTACGACGAGAACGGCGGGTACGGGCACCCCGACCACATCCAGGCGCACCGGGTGGCGATGCGGGCCTACGAGCTGGCCGCCGACCCGGGGTTCCGCCCCGAGCTGGGCCCGGCCTGGCGGATCGCCAAGGTGTACTGGAACCGGATGCCGCGCTCGGTGCTGGAGCGCGGCCTGGCCGAGACGGCCGCGAAGGCGCCCTTTCCCGGTGTCGCGCGGCCCGCGGACGTGCCAGGGGTGGTGGACGACGACCTGGTCACCACCGTGCTGGACGGCGTCGGGTACGCCGACCGGAAGGCCGCGGCGATGGCCGCGCACGCCACCCAGATCACCGTGGCGGGGGACTTCTTCGCGCTGAGCAACGATCTGGGCCAGCCGCTGATCGCGGCCGAGTACTACCAGTTGGTCCGCGGCGAGGCGGGTCCCGGCCGACCGGAGACCGACCTCTTCGCGGGGCTGGACACCGGGGCCGGCACCGACGGCGCCCCCGCCGCGGCCGCCGGCTCCACCGCCCCCGTCACCGAGGAGACCGTCCGATGATCGAGCGCGCCCCGGCCCCGGCCCCCGCCGCCGCCCCGCGCCGCCCCTCGCTGCCGGCCCGGGTGCTCGGCACCCGGGCCGAGCGGCTGGCCGAGGCCCAGCCGCCGACGGCCGGCCGGGTGACCGCGTACGTCGTGCTGTTCGTGCTGGGCGCGCTGGTCTCGCTGTGCGGAAGCTTCGTGCAGACCTTGTGGACGCCGGCCGGCCTGCTGCTGGCCCTGGCCGCCACCGGCGCGGTGTTCTACGGCGGCCTGCGGGTGACCGGGACCAAGCTCGGCGCGGGCATGCCGCTGGCCGGCTGGTTCCTCGCCCTGATGGTGCTGATGGTGCCGCGCCCCGAGGGCGACTACGTGCTCTGGCCGACCCTCTCCTCCTACGTCTACCTGTTCGGGGGCTCGGTCCTCGGGGTGATCTGCGCCACCCTGCCCACTCGCTCGGGGGGCTTTCTCGGGGTGCCGGGACCACGTCGCTGAGCCCTGGCGGGGCCCACCGGTAGCGTGTCCGTACACGATCCTCACGACGAGCAGTCAGGACCGCGCGACCGTAGTCTCATACCGGAGGAACCGGACGTATCAGGTTCTATCCGAAGCAGTTCGCCGCTCAGTTCTTCCCAGTATGGTGGTGCCGCAACAAGCCGCCCCCGCCCCCGACCACTGCCGGGCGGGACCGGCGGGAGAGAATCAGCCAAGACGAAAGAAGCTGGTGTCGGAGGGGACGTTGTCCCGGTCCATGGTCCGGTGGCATCCGCCGGACGGACGGACGGGCACCCCACAACCCGCGGTCGCGCCCCACGGCAGCGACCGCGAACCCGGAGCAGAGCAGCATTGAGCAGCCGCGAATCTGACAACGCCTACCCGACGCCCCGGCGCACGGGCCCGGACGCCTACCCTTCGGGCACCCCGCCCTACGGCACGCCTGGCCTGCCGGGCGGCGCCGAACGGGCGGGCTCGGGCCAGTCCGACACGGCCGGCTCCAAGCCGGCCGAGGGCGGCGACGCCCCGAAGACCGAGACGACGCTGACCACCCGGGTCCGGATCAACATCCCCGGCTCGCGCCCGATCCCGCCGGTCGTGGTCCGCAGCGCCGTCAAGAACGAGGAAGCACCGGAGGCGGGGCCCGCCGAGGCCCCCGAGCCGCCCGGCCCCCGGCACCGCTCGGCCGCCCCCTCCTCCCCCGTGCTCGGGGTGATGGACGGCAGCGCCAGGACGGCCACCCCGCCGAACCTCCCGCCCGAGTGGCAGACCGGCGAGCCAGCCGGCCAGTCGGAGGCCGAGTCGACCGGCGAGTGGTTCCGGCCCCGGCAGAAGAAGGGCGCCGCCGACCCGGCCCCCGCACCGGTGACCGCGGGCGCCCCCGCGGCCGCCCCCGGCCGGCCCGCCGAAACCCGCGGCACCGAGCCCGGCCGTCCGAACGGCGCCCGGCCGGACCCGGCCCGACCCGGCGCTCTCCGCTCCGAGGCCGGCCGCCCCGGTCCCGGCCGCCCGGACGCCGGACGCAAGGAGCCGGGCCGCCCGAGCGGCCCGCGCCCGACGCCGGGCCCGACGCCCACCGGTGCGCCCGCCTCGCCGTTCGCGAACACGGGCGGCCCGGACGGCACGGCCAACCCGTTCGACGACGGCATGCCCGTCGATCCCTTCGCCGCGGACCCGTTCGCCACCGACCCCTTCGGTACCGACCCGTTCGCGGGCGGGCAGGGGGCCTCCGGCGCCGCGGACCGCTTCGGGCCCGGCGGCGCCGACCAGCTGCCGCCCCGCCCGCGCCCGCAGGGCGCCGGCCGGCCGCAGCCGGCCGCGCAGGAGGACACCGCGGTCGGCGGCTTCGAGCCGATCCGTGACGAGGCCCCGCCCGCCGCCATACCCGGGCCGCCGCAGTCCGGCCTGCCCGGCACCGGCCCGTACGCGCCGGCCCCGGGCGGCATGGGCGGCGACCCGTTCGCCACCGGCCCCCAGGGGGCGGGCACGGACCCGTTCGCCACCGCCGCACCGGGCGGCCGCTTCCCCGGCGGCCCCGCCGGGGCTCCCGACCCGTTCGCCCCGGCCGCGCCGGGACGCCCGTTCGACCAGGGCGCGGCGTTCGGCTCCGAGCAGCCGTTCCCGCCGGGCGCACCGTACCCGGACGGCTCCGGCCGCCCCGGGCCCGGCTCCCCGGCCGCTGCCCCCGCCGGCGGCCGCCCGGCCCCGGCCGCGCCCACCGGCGAGAAGCCCGCCGACAAGGCGGCCGACAAGCCCGCGCCCAAGCCCGCGCCGGCCAAGCGGCGCGGCAAGGCGTCGAAGCTGGTGGTGTACGGCATCGGCTTCCTGCTCTTCGCCGGCGCCGCCGCGTACGGCACCGGGCTGATGCTCAACCAGGCGGACGTGCCCAAGGGCACCGTGGTGCTCGGCACCGACATCGGCGGCAGCAGCCGTGACCAGGCGATCCACCAGCTGGAGGACACGGTCGGCAAGGCCGGCCAGCAGCCGGTGAAGCTGAAGATCGGCGAGCAGACGCTCGACCTCGACCCGACGGCCGCCGGGCTGAGCTTCGACACCACCGGCACGGTGGACGGGCTGACCCAGCACAGCTACAGCCCGGTCGACGTGATCAACTCGCTGAAGGGCGGCGAGAAGGCCGTCCCGCCGCTGGTCAAGGTCGACCGCGCCAAGCTCAAGGCCGCGCTGGACGCGCTGGCGGCCGGCTCCGGCCAGGGGCTGCAGGAGGGCTACGTCAAGTTCACCGAGGCCGGCGAGGTCGTCGTGGTGCCCGGCAAGGCCGGTCAGGCCGTGGACTCCACCGCCGCCGTCGACCAGGTCGAGCAGGCCTACCGGGACCGCGCCGCGGGCAAGCCGGAGACCCCGATCAACCTGCCGGTGGCCGCGGCCCAGCCGAAGGTCTCCCCGCAGGCCCTGCAGGCCGCCGCGGACAGCCTGGGCAAGTCCGTGCTGAACGGCCTCGTGCACGTCACGGCGGGCGCCAAGAAGTTCGACTTCGGCAAGGCGACGGCCGCCAAGGCCCTCACCCTGGCCCCGGACGCCTCCGGCAACATCGTTCCCAAGTGGGACTACGACCAGCTGGGCGGCGCGATCGGCGGCATCTTCGACAAGCTGAAGGCCCGCAAGGCCGGCGCCCTGGCGCCGATCACCGCGCAGGACGTGGCGGACGGCATCACCTCCGTCCTGGACAAGACGGGCGACAAGGACCGCACCTTCAAGTTCACCACCACCTGACGTATCGTCATGGGCAGCGAGAGCCGGGGTCCCGATCGGGGCTCCGGCTCCTCGCTTTGACGGGCCCCGGCTACGCAGTGACACCATTTTGCTCACCCAGTGTCATCGCGGCGGCGAATAAGGCGTGCACTTACCGCCAGTGGCGGGAATTCGCCAGGTGCGTCCGATAAACGGACGGATGAGTACGCCCCGATACGTCCGAAAAGTCCGAGGTATTCACTGTACTTCAGCTGTTATTCAGCCACCCTCACAGTGTCCGGACAGCGCATAACAGCACCCGCGTTACGGATATGTGAACAGCTATTGTCCATATTTGCCCCTGTACGCCCGCGCGCCGGACACGGCGTCAAGTCCCCTTTGACAACGACCTGATGGATCTTGCAGGACGAAGTGGAAATGTCGCTTCCGTGAACTTCCGACCCCTTGACGTTCGATAAACGGCTTGCCAGAGTCCGTTCAACCAACTTCTTGCGGCCGCTACATCCCGGGCGGGAGCTCCACCACCATGACCAACCCCACTAAGGCGTCGGCCGAGTCCGAGACGGTCGTCTCGCCGGCCACCCCTGATGCCGCCGGCGCCGCGCCGGCGAAGGCGTTCCAGGGGCTCTCGCCCCGCACCATCGCCTGGCGCCGGTTCCGGCGCGACCGCACCGGTGTGATCTCCGCCCTCGTCGTGCTGTTCTTCGTGCTGGTCGCGCTCGCCGCACCGCTGATCTCCGCGATCTACGGCAAGGACCCGTACACGCTGTACGGCCAGGACCACAGCGGCCTGCTCAACGACTACGGCTTCCCGATCGCGCCCAACGGCGGCATGAGCGGTGAGTACTGGTTCGGCCTGGAGCCCTCGCTCGGCCGGGACGTCTTCACCCAGCTCGTGTACGGCATCCGCACCTCGCTGCTGATCGCCCTGGCCGCGACCGTGCTGAGCACCGCCATCGGCGCCGCGATCGGCGTCGCGGCCGGCTACCTGGGCGGCAAGTTCGACTACTTCGTCGGCCGGACCATCGACGTGCTGATGTCGTTCCCGTCCACCCTGTTCTTCATCGCCTTCATGCCGGTGGTCTTCGCGGCCTTCTACCGTCCGGACGAGAGCATCCCCTCCTGGGCCCGGGCCTTCGTCCTGGTCGTCGTCCTGGTGGTGTTCGGCTGGGCGGGCCTGGCCCGACTGCTGCGCGGCTCGGTCCTGTCGCTGCGCGAGCGGGAGTTCGTCGAGGCCGCCAAGGTCACCGGCGCCTCCCCGATGCGGATCATCTTCAAGGAGATCATGCCGAACCTGGGGACCCCGATCCTCATCCAGGCGACGCTCTCCCTGCCCGCCCTCGTCACCGCCGAGGCGGCCCTGTCCTTCCTCGGCGTCGGCATCATCGAGCCGACCCCGGACTGGGGCCGCATGATCCAGCGCGGTACCGAGATCTACGGCGACGACATCACCTATCTGATCTTCCCCGGCCTCTCGATGGTGATCTTCGTGCTCGCCTTCAACCTGCTCGGGGACTCGGTCCGGGACGCACTCGACCCGAAGACCAAGCGCTGACGCACCGTCGCCAAGGCGCCGCACACCCTCACATCGATCATTCAGCGCAGGCTTCGGCAGTCCGCCGTGCCTCCGTGCCCACCAGCCGGTTACCGAACAGGCAGGACGACATGATTTCTCGCAAGACCCTCCGGGCCGCGGCCGCGGTACTCACCGTCGGCACCCTCACCCTCACGGCCTGCAGCAGCGGCGGTGGCGGTGGCTCGAAGAGCTCCGACGCCAAGGGCGGCAAGCTCTCCGACCAGGCCCAGGTCAGCGTCGGCACCGCCGCCGACTCCCAGGGCCCGGCGAAGGCCGTCGAGGGCGCGAAGGCCGGTGGCACGGTCAAGGACATCGAGCGCGACGACTTCGAGCACCTCGACCCGGCCCAGGTGTACACCAACACCGGCTCCAACTTCTCCCAGCTGATCACCCGCGGCCTGACCGGCTACAAGCAGGAGGGCAGCAAGGTCACCCTCGTCGGCGACCTCGCCACCGACGCCGGCAAGCCCTCCGACGGCGGCAAGACCTGGACCTTCACCCTGAAGGACGGCGTCAAGTGGGAGAACGGCGAGGCCATCACCTCCGCCGACGTCAAGCACAGCATCGAGCGCACCTTCGCGCCGTTCATCACCCAGGGCGCCAGCTACGTCCAGCAGTGGCTGACCGACCAGGACTACCGCAAGGCCTACGAGGGCCCCTACGGCGGCAAGCACCTGGACAACGTCATCGCCCAGGACCCGAAGACCATCGTCTTCAAGTTCGACAAGCCGCACGCGGACTTCAACTACGCGATGGCCATGACCACCTACGCGGTCGTCTCCGAGAAGGGTGACACCAAGGAGGAGTACGACAAGAAGCCGCTCTCCAGCGGCCCGTACAAGATCGTCGACCGGGTCACCGACAAGACGCTGACCCTGGAGCGGAACACCAACTGGGACGCGAAGACGGACCCGATCCGCAACGCCTACCCGGACAAGTGGAACTTCGAGTTCGGCTTCCAGGCCATCCCGGCCACCGACAAGCTGATCGCCGCCGACAAGGGCGAGGACCAGACGACCATGTCGTTCTACGCCTCGACCGCCGGTGACCGCCTGCAGAAGGTGCTCGGCGACGCCAGCCTGAAGGACCGTCTGGTCAAGGGCAACAGCCCCTACGCCGACTACTACTGGATCAACAACAAGCGGATCACCAACCAGAAGGTCCGCGAGGCGCTCATCCAGGCCTGGCCGCTGCAGCAGATCCGCCAGACCGAGGGTGGCCCGGACACCGGCGACTACTCGCGCTCGCTGCTGAACCCGACCGTCGCCGGCTTCCAGGAGACGGACGTCTGGGGCAAGATCGCCAAGCCCGAGGGTGACCCCGACAAGGCCAAGGCCCTCCTCAAGGAGGCCGGCGCCGAGAACCAGAAGATCGTCTACGCGTACAACAACACCCCGAAGCAGCAGCAGATCTCGGTCGTCATCGAGTCCGCGCTGAAGAAGGCCGGCTTCGACGTCGTCATCAAGCCGATCGACACCAAGACCTGGTACGACGAGATCAGCAAGGTCGACAAGGAGATCGACGTCTTCTGGGGCGGCTGGGGCGCCGACTGGCCGACCGGCGCCACCGTGCTGCCGGTGCTCTTCGACGGCCGCACCATCGCCGACGGCTCGCAGAACTACTCCAACTTCAACGACCCGGAGATCAACGCCGAGATCGACCGGATCATGGCCCTCTCCGACTCGGCCGAGCAGAACAAGGCCTGGGGCGCGCTGGACAAGAAGATCCTGGAGAAGGCCCCGGCCATCCCCGGCATCACCAACAAGTTCTACATCCTGCACGGTTCCAAGATCGGCGGCGCCGAGTACGACCCGCTGGGCCAGATCATCAGCCCGAACAAGGTCTTCCTGAAGCCGTGACCCTGCTCCACCGGTAGTCCCACGGTGTCCGCCGCCCCGACCGGGCGGCGGACACCGCGCCACCCGACCGCATCCGACCGGGCGGCACCCAGCACCCAGCCACCCAGCTGCCGGCCGCCGACCGCCCCCGCTCAGCCCGGCTCTGACACCCGATCAGGAGATCACGCTCCCATGTTCCGCTTCCTTGTGCGCCGGATGCTAGGTGCGGGCGCGATCCTATTGATCATCAGCGCCATCACCTTCTGCCTCTTCTACGCCGTGCCGGCCGACCCCGCACGGTCGTTCTGCGGCAAGATCTGCTCCCCCACGGACCTGGAGACCGTCCGGACCAACCTGGGGATGAACGAGGCGCTGCCGCTGCAGTACTGGCACTGGTTCGTGGCGCTGTTCGTCGGCCGCACCTACCCCGCCTGGGGCGACTGCGCGGCCCCCTGCCTCGGGTACTCGTTCACCAACCACGAGCCCGTCCTGGCCACCATCCTGGACCGCTTCCCCACCACCATCTCGCTGACCCTCGGCGCGGCCGTGGTCTTCCTGGTGCTGGGCGTCGGCGCCGGCATGCTCGCCGCGCACAAGCAGGGCAGCCTCCTCGACAAGTCGGCCAGCGCCATCTCGCTGACCTTCTCCTCGATGCAGATCTACTTCATCGGCACCCTGGCGATGTACTTCCTCGTCCGCCAGACCGGCCTCCTGCCCGAGCCGCACGACGGCTCCATCACCCAGGACCCGGCGGCCTGGTTCAGCGGCCTGCTGCTCCCGTGGATCGTGCTCGCCCTGATCTTCACCGCGAACTACACCCGGATGACGCGCTCGTCGATGATCGAGCAGCTCTCCGAGGACCACGTCCGCACCGCCCGCGCCAAGGGCATGCCCGGCCGGACGGTCTTCCTGCGGTACGCCTGGCGCGGCTCGCTCGGCCAGATCATCACCATCCTGGGCATCGACCTCGGCTCCCTGCTGGGCGGCGCGATCATCACCGAGACCACCTTCAACCTGCACGGCATCGGCCGGCTCTCCATCGACGCGGTGGTCGACAACGACCTGCCGATGCTGATGGCCGTGGTCGTCGTCGCCGCCGGGCTGATCGTCCTCTTCAACATCATCGTGGACGCCGCGTACGCCCTCATCGACCCCCGAATCCGACTGGCATGAGCACCGTGAACCCCGCCGCGCGCCGCACGACCCACCGAGGAGTCCGCCCGTGACCACCCAGGCCCAGTCCCAGGCCTCGACCGACCGGAGCTCGTCCGGGCCGTTCCTCTCCGTCGACGACCTCCAGGTGCGCTTCAGGACCGAGGACGGCGTCGTCAAGGCCGTCGACGGCCTCTCCTTCGACCTGGAGAAGGGCTCCACGCTCGGCATCGTCGGCGAGTCCGGCTCCGGCAAGTCGGTGACCAACCTGGCCATCCTCGGCCTGCACCACCGCAAGGCCACCGAGATCACCGGGTCCATCAAGCTGGACGGCGAGGAGCTGGTCGGCCGCACCGACCGCGAGCTGGAGCACCTGCGCGGCAAGAAGATGGCCATGATCTTCCAGGACCCGCTGACCGCCCTCTCGCCGTACTACACGATCGGCCGGCAGATCGGCGAGACCTTCAGCAAGCACACCGGCGCGAGCAAGAAGGAGGCCCGGGACCGGGCCGTCGAGATGCTCACCCGGGTCGGCATCCCGCAGCCCTCGCTGCGGGTCGACGACTACCCGCACCAGTTCTCCGGCGGCATGCGCCAGCGCGCGATGATCGCCATGTCGCTGGTCTGCGACCCCGACCTGCTGATCGCCGACGAGCCGACCACCGCCCTGGACGTCACCGTCCAGGCACAGATCCTCGACCTGCTGAAGGACCTCCAGCAGGAGCTCGGCACCGCGATCATCATGATCACCCACGACCTCGGCGTGATCGCCCGCACCGCCCACGACGTGATGGTCATGTACGCCGGCCGGGCCGTGGAGCGCGGCACCGTCCGCGAGGTCCTGAAGGCCCCCCAGCACCCGTACACCTGGGGCCTGCTGTCCTCGATGCCCAGCCTCGGCGGCCCGCTGGACGTGCCGCTGCGCCCGGTGCGCGGCACCCCGCCGAGCCTGATCAACATGCCCAAGGGCTGCCCCTTCAACCCGCGCTGCGACTACCAGGAGCAGGCCGTCGGCGGGAAGTGCTCCACCGAGCGCCCGCTGCTCGCGCCCGCCACCGGGCACGCCACGGCCTGCCACCTCACCCTGGAGCGGCAGCAGGACATCTTCATCAACCAGATCCAGCCGCGGCTCGGCTGAACGGGACGGGCAAGAGACCATGAGCGACCAACTGACCCTCGGCAAGGCCGAAGGCTCCCCCGCCGGCCCGGCCGGTGAGCCGCTGCTGCAGATGAGCGGCCTGCAGAAGCACTTCCCCGTCAACGGCGGGTTCATCTTCAAGCGCCGGATCGGCTCGGTGCACGCGGTCGACGGCGTCGACCTGACGGTGCACGCCAACGAGTCGGTCGGCCTGGTCGGCGAGTCCGGCTGCGGCAAGTCCACCACCGGCCGCCTGGTCACCCGGCTGCTGGAGCCGACCGGCGGATCGATCCGGTACGCCGGCCAGGACATCACGCACGCCTCCCGCAAGGAACTGGCGCCGGTCCGGTCCGAGATCCAGATGATCTTCCAGGACCCGTACTCCTCGCTGAACCCCCGGCACACCGTCGGCGCCATCATCGGCGCCCCGATGGAGATCAACGGCATCAAGCCGGCCGGCGGCATCCAGCGCCGGGTGCAGGAGCTGCTGGAGACGGTCGGCCTCAACCCGGAGCACTACAACCGGTTCCCGCACGAGTTCTCCGGCGGCCAGCGCCAGCGCATCGGCGTCGCCCGCGCGCTCTCGCTGAGCCCCAAGCTGATCGTCGCCGACGAGCCGGTCTCCGCGCTCGACGTCTCGATCCAGGCCCAGGTGGTCAACCTGCTGCAGCAGCTGCAGAAGGACCTCGGCATCGCCTTCCTGTTCATCGCGCACGACCTCTCGATCGTGCGGCACTTCTCGCAGCGGGTGGCGGTGATGTACCTCGGCAAGATCGTCGAGATCGCCGACCGCAAGTCGCTGTACGAGAGCCCCCGGCACCCGTACACCCACGCGCTGCTCTCGGCCGTCCCCGAGGCCGACCCGGACGACCACCGCGAGCGGATCCGGCTGACCGGCGACGTGCCCTCGCCGATCAACCCGCCGTCCGGCTGCCGCTTCCGCACCCGCTGCTGGAAGGCCCAGGACAAGTGCGCCACCGAGGAGCCGCCGCTGGTGCAGCTCTCCGGCAGCCTGGACAGCCACCTGACGGCCTGCCACTTCCCGGAGGGCCCCAGCACCGCCGAGCTGTCCGCGAAGGCCGCCACGGAGCTCCTGCCGAGCCAGCGCGAGGGCGGCCTGGTCTGACCGGCGGCGCCGGCCGTACCACCTGAACCGAGGCCCGGGGGGGCGCCCCCCGGGCCTCGGCCGTTCCCGGCGCCGGCTCCCCGCGCCCCGGCCCGGCACCCGCGGCGGACGCCGGAGGGCCGCGGTCGCCCGACGGCGGCCGCGGCCCTCCGGCTCGTCCCCGTGCGGTCAGCCGGCCCCCACCACGTCCCGGACCTCGGCGAAGTGGCAGGCGGAGTCGTGCGCCGCCGGGCCCTTCAGCAGCTCCGGCACGGCCAGCAGCGGCTCCTCGGTGGAGCAGCGCTCCTCGGCCTTCCAGCAGCGGGTGCGGAAGCGGCAGCCCGACGGCGGGTTGGCCGGCGAGGGCAGGTCGCCGCTGAGCAGGATCCGCTCGCGGTTCTCCCGGCCGGTCGGGTCCGGCACCGGTACCGCGGAGAGCAGCGCCTGGGTGTAGGGGTGGGTCGGGAAGGAGTAGATCTGCTCCTCCGTCCCGATCTCGACCATCTTGCCGAGGTACATCACGCCGACCCGGTCGGAGATGTGCCGGACGATGGAGAGGTCGTGCGCGATGAACATGTACGACAGGTCGAACTCGGTCTGCAGCTGCTCCAGCAGGTTGATCACCTGCGCCTGGACGGACACGTCCAGCGCCGAGACCGGCTCGTCGCAGATGATGATCTCCGGCTTGAGCGCCAGCCCGCGGGCGATGCCGATGCGTTGACGCTGGCCGCCGGAGAACTGGTGCGGGTACCGGTTGATGTACTCCGGGTTGAGCCCGACCACGTCCAGCAGGTCCTGGACGGCCTTGCGGCGGTCGCCCTTCGGCGCCACCTCCGGGTGGATCTCGAAGGGTTCGCCGATGATGTCGCCCACCGTCATCCGGGGGTTCAACGAGGTGTACGGGTCCTGGAAGACCATCTGGATGTTCCGGCGCACCGCCTTCAGGGCCGAGCCGGACAGCCGGGAGATGTCCTCACCCTTGAACAGCACCTGGCCGGCCGTGGCCCGTTCCAGGTTCATCAGCACCTTGGCCAGCGTGGACTTGCCGCAGCCCGACTCGCCCACGATGCCGAGCGTCTCACCGCGGTGGAGGTCGAAGGAGATCCCGTCGACCGCCTTGACCGCGCCGACCACGCTCTTGAACAGGATGCCCTGGGTCAGCGGATAGTGCTTGACCAGGCCCTTGACCTCCAGGATGGGCTCAGCCATGGAGGGTCTCCTTCCAGAAGTGGCAGGCGCTGCGGCGGCCCGGGAGGTCCGCGCCCTCCGCGTCCAGCACCGGTACCAGCTGGGGCAGTTCGCTGCGGCAGAGATCCGTCGCCCGCTCGCAGCGCGGGTTGAACGCGCAGCCGGCCGGGACCTTGAGCAGGTTCGGGGGCAGGCCCTTGATCGCGTAGAGGTCCTGGCCCTTCTGGTCCAGGCGCGGGATCGAGCGGAGCAGGCCCTTGGTGTACGGGTGCGCCGGGTCGGCGTACAGCTCGTGCACCGGCGCCGTCTCCACGATCCGGCCCGCGTACATCACGGCGATCTTGTCCGCGACGTCGGCGACCACGCCGAGGTCGTGGGTGATCAGGATCAGACCCATGTTGAACTCGGCCTGCAGCTCCGCGAGCAGGTCCATCACCTGGGCCTGGACGGTGACGTCCAGCGCGGTGGTGGGCTCGTCCGCGATGATCAGGTCAGGCTCCAGGGCCAGCGCCATCGCGATCATGATGCGCTGGCGCATACCGCCCGAGAACTGGTGCGGGTAGTCGCCCACCCGCTGCTTCGCGGCCGGGATCCGCACCCGGTCCATCAGCTCGATCGCCTTGGCCTTCGCCTCCTTGCGGGAGGCGCCCTGGTGCACCCGGAACATC
Organism: Kitasatospora herbaricolor; assembly: GCF_030813695.1. NCBI lineage: Bacteria > Bacillati > Actinomycetota > Actinomycetes > Kitasatosporales > Streptomycetaceae > Kitasatospora > Kitasatospora herbaricolor. The sequence continues at coordinate 5,615,489 of NZ_JAUSVA010000002.1, read as the reverse complement.
TCGCCCAGCTGGTACCCGACGCTCAGCACCGGGTTCAGCGAGGACAGCGCGTCCTGGAAGATCATCGCGATCTTCCGGCCACGGATGGCCCGCCGGTCCTTGGGGTTCATCCGGAGCATGTCCTCGCCCCGGAACCGGATCGCACCCGCGGTGATCTTGCCGGGCGGCATGTCCAGGATGCCCATGATCGCCTGCGCGGTCACCGACTTGCCCGAACCGGACTCGCCGAGGACGGCCAGCGTCTCACCGGCCGAGACCGAGTAGCTGACGCCGTTCACGGCCTTGGCGATGCCGTCCCGCGTGTGGAACTCGATGTGCAGGTCGTCGACCTCCAGCAACGGGGTGCCCGGCACCAGGTTCTCCCGTCCGCCGGTCACCTCCATCAGGCCGGCCTCGTGGGTGCTGCTGTTCTTCGACAGCGTCGACAGCCTTGACGGCTTCGAATCGTTCGGCACTGCGGTCATAGCCCGCGGCCCTCCTCAGCGCAGCTTCGGGTCGAGGGCGTCGCGCACCGCGTCGCCGAGCATGATGAACGCCAGCACGGTGATGCTCAGCACCACGGCCGGGAAGAGCAGCACGTGCGGCGCGCTCAGGAAGCGGGCCTGCGCGTCACTGATCATCAGACCCCAGGAGATCGCCGGGGACTGGATCCCGATCCCCAGGTACGACAGCGCGGCCTCGGCCCCGATGTACACACCGAGGTTGATGGTGGAGACCACGATGACGGGCGCCACCGCGTTGGGCAGGATGTGCCGCCCGAGGATGCGCGAGGTGCCGGCGCCGAGGGCCTTGGCCGCCACGACGTAGTCGTTGTGCTTGTTGGACAGCACCGCCGAGCGCATCAGCCGGTAGATCTGCGGCCAGCCGAGCACCGCCATCACCATCGAGACCGTGAAGGCGTTCCCCTTCTGGAAGTTCGCCATGATCAGCATGCCGCCGAGCAGCAGCGGGATGGCGAAGAAGATCTCGGTGACCCGGGACAGCAGGCTGTCCCAGAACCCGCCGACCCAGCCCGCCAGCAACCCCAGTGCGCCGCCCACCAGGACGACCAGCGTCGTGGTGAGCATGCCGACGACGATCGAGTTGCGGGCGCCCCAGACCGTCCGGGTGTAGACGTCGCAGCCCTGGACGTCGAAGCCGAACCAGTGGTCCGCACTGGGCCGCTTCAGCGAGTCGGCCAGCTGGCAGAAGCCGGCCGACTGCGGGTCCTTGCCGGTGAACAGCTGCGGGGCGACGGCGAGCGCCACCATGAACGCCACCAGCAGGGCGCCGATCAGGAACAGCGGGTTGCGGCGCAGGTCGTACCAGGCGTCCGTCCAGAGGCTGGCGACCCGCTCGGTGTCGGCCTTCCCGCGCTTCCCGGGCTTCCCGGGGGCCGTCGCGGGGGTCTGCGCCGGGGCGTCGGCCGGGGCCTCGGTCAAGGTCGCCGCCGGGGCCTGCCCCGGCTCCTGGCCGGAGGCCGTGGGCGATTCTCCGACGGCCTGACCCGGGATGCTCACCGGGTCGGCCGGCTCCGCGGCGGGGACGACCAGGTCGTCGCTCTTCGTCGGCTCACTCATAGCGAATCCTCGGGTCCAGGACGGCGTACAGCAGGTCGACCACCAGGTTGGCGAACAGGTAGACCAGCACCAGGGCGCTCACGATGCCGACCACGATGGTCCGCTCGCGCAGGTAGACGGACTGGAAGAGCTGGTGGCCGACGCCGGGGATGTTGAAGATGCCCTCGGTGATCACCGCACCGCCCATCAGCCCGCCGAGGTCCATGCCCAGGAAGGTGACGATCGGGATCAGCGCGTTGCGCAGTCCGTGCCTGACCACCACCCGGAACGGGCTGAGCCCCTTGGCCACCGCCGTACGGACGTAGTCGGCCCGCATGACCTCGATCAGGCTGGCCCGGGTGAGCCGGGCGACGTACGCCAGCGAGGTGGACGCCAGCACGTAGGCCGGCATCAGGTAGGACCGGAACCCGGCCTCCTCGTTGAACGACACCGGGAAGAAGTCGAAGCCGTAGTCGGTCTTGAGCTTGACCCCCAGCACCAGCTGCAGCACGAAGCCGATGACGAAGACCGGGATCGAGATGACCATCAGGGTGGAGATCATGACCACGTTGTCGATGAAGCGGCCGCGCTTCAGGGCGGCGGCCACACCGGCCGTGACGCCCACCGCCATCTCGATGCCCAGCGCGGTCAGCGCGAGGTTGATGGTGTAGGGGAAGGCCGCGGACATCACGTCCACCACCGCGTTGCCCCGGTAGTCCTCGCCGAAGTCGCCGGTGAACAGGTGGGACAGGTAGTACCAGTACTGCACGAAGAACGGGTCGTTCAGGTGGTAGCGCTCCTGGAGCACCGCCACGACCGTCGGATCGGCGCGTTTCTCACCGGCCAGTGCCGTAATGGGATCGCCAGGCAGCAGGAAGACCAGTGCGTAGATCAGGAACGTCGCGCCGAGGATCACAGGTATGGCCTGGATGATCCGGCGGACCACATAGCGGCCCACGGGGCCTCCTCGTGGCTAGGGGCACGGCCGCGAAGGGTGGCGCGGGGGTCACCCGCGCCACCCGTCGGGGCGTGCCGTCAGCTGGATGTCGGTCAGGCCAGTTCGACGTTGGCCAGGTCCATCTGCCCCTGGGCGTTGACCTTCACGTTCTTGACCGTCTTGGTGTACGCCGCGGACGACATGTACGTGTAGATCGGGATGTACGGGACGTCCTTGATCAGGACGTCGTCGGCCTGCTGGTACAGCTTCAGGCTCTCCTCGTCCGTCTTCGCACTGTCGGCCTTGGCCAGCAGCGCCTCGAACTCCTCGTTGACGTAACCGCCGTAGTTGGAGCCGTTGTCGATCGCGATCTTGGAGAAGATCGGCCGCAGGTAGTTCTCCGCCGACGGGTAGTCCATCGACCAGGCCATGCGGAAGGCGCCGCTGTACTGCTTGTCGCCCAGCGCGGTGAGGATCGCGCCGAACTTCTCGAACGGCTTGTAGGTGACCTCGACGCCGAGGTTGGCCTTCAGCTGGTTGCCGACCGCCTCGATCCACTCCTTGTGGCCGCCGTCGGCGTTGTAGCCGATCTCCATCGTGTTGCCGGGCAGGCCGCCGGCCTGCGTGAAGAGCGCCTTGGCCTTCGCCGGGTCGTACTTGGCGACGTCACCGAGGGCGCCCTTGCGGTAGCCCGGGATGATCGGGCTGATGAAGTCGTCGGCCGGCTTGCGGGTGCCGCTGAAGATGGTCTTGGTGATCGACTCGCGGTCGATGGCCATCGAGATCGCCTTGCGGACGTCCGCGTTGGCGAACGCCGGGTTGGTGGCGATCGGGAAGCCGATGTAGCCGACCCCGGACTCCGGCTTGTAGATGTAGCGGTCGCCGAACTCGCTCGCCACGGTGGCCATCGCGGAGACCGGGAGCTTGTCGGTGATCTGGATGGTGTCGGCGCGGAGGTCGTTGTACGCCGTCTCCAGCTTCTCGTAGATCTTGAAGGTGACGGTGTCCAGCTTCGCCTTGCCCTCGGCGGCCGGGAAGTTCTCGTACCGCTTCACCTTGATCTGCTTGTTGTGCTCCCACTTCCCGTCGATCTGGAAGGGGCCGTTGCCGATCGGGGCGTCGTCGAAGGCCTTCGGGTCGGTGAAGAAGGCGGCCGGCAGCGGGAAGAACGCGTTGTAGCCCAGCATCGTCTTGAACTGGGAGAACGGCGCCTTCAGGGTGACCGTGAAGGTCTTGTCGTCGACCACCTTCAGGCCCTTGAGCTCCTTGGTGGCGGGCGTCTTGCCCTTGCCCGGGGCCAGCTCGTCGGAACCGAGGATCTTGTCGAAGAAGGGCAGCGCCTCCTGGGCGTTGTCCTGGTTCGCCCCGTAATTCCAAGCGTCCACGAAGGATTTCGCGGTAACCTTCTCACCGTTGTGGAAGGTGTAGCCGTCCTTCAGCTTGATCGTCCAGGTCGTGGCATCCGGCGATTCGATCGACTCGGCGACGCGCAGCTTCGGCACGCTGGTGTCGTTGTCGTACTCGACCAGGCCGGAGAACAGCGCGTTGAGCACCTCGGAGCCCTCGGACTCGGCCGTGTTCTGCGGGACCAGACCGTGCTGGGGCTCACCCAGTTCGACACTGATGGAGCCGCCCTTCTTGCCCGACCCACCACTCGCCTGATCCGTCGCAGACTTGCCACCACTGGTGCTGCAGGCGGAGATCGCAAGCGCGGTGCACGCCGCCAGGGCGGTCCAGCGCATGGTCTTGGTGAGCCTCATTCAACTGCTCCTCGATTTAGGGGCTTACGAACGAAACAGCACCCACGCCACTCGGTGTGCCGGGCATGGGGGATCAACGTCAGCGCCGAACCACCGAGTTGATGGTGTGACCACTGACACGCGCAGAGCAACTATCGATCACCCGGCCCCCCTGGCGGAATCGCCCTTACATCTCTTTTCAGTTACATGCTCAGACCAAGTCGTGACAATGCTCGCCAAATTCCGCCATATCACGCGCGGAACAATTTCTTCCGCCTTCCGAATAGCGGACGAAGGACACCGGAATTCGGCACATTACGCGGCGTAATATCCAAAAGCCCCTCGGAGTCCGGACCAGCATTCGGGAGTTCTCCCAGCACAAGCGGCAGGGCGCGCCCTCCGACGAGGACGCGCCCTGCGTGCACAGCTGTGAAGAACTCAGTCCGGTGGTGTCAAACCGGTTTTCCCGTCACCCGGGCCGGAGCCGGCTTCCGGGGTGCCCCCGGCACCGGGGGCCCCAGGGGCGCCAGGGGGGCCCTGGGGGCCTGGAGTGCCCGAGGAGGGCCCGCCCGCAGCCGGGCCGTCGGTCACCGCTCCGGGGGCCTCCGGCAGGCCCGTCCCGGGCGCCGCAGGGCCCTGTCCGATCCCGCGCTCCGCAGGGCCCTGCCCACTTCCGCGCTCCGCAGGGCCCAGCTCGATCCCGCGCTCCGCCGCGCTCTGCTCGATCTCGCGCTCCGCCGCGAAGTGACAAGCCGACTCGTGCTTCGCGAGCCCCCCGAGCCAGGACGGCGTGGCCAGCAGCGGCACCTCCGTCGCGCAGCGCTCCTGGGCCTTCCAGCAGCGGGTGCGGAAGCGGCAGCCCGACGGCGGGTTGGCCGGCGAGGGCACGTCGCCGGTGAGGACGATCCGGTCCCGGTCCTCCCGCGCCGTCGGGTCCGGCACCGGCACCGCGGAGAGCAGCGCCTGGGTGTACGGGTGCGTGGCGTGGTCGTAGATCTCCAGGTCGGTGCCGATCTCGACCATCTTGCCGAGGTACATCACGCCGACCCGGTCGGAGATGTGCCGGACGATCGAGAGGTCGTGCGCGATGAACATGTACGACAGGTTGAACTCGGTCTGCAGCTGCTCCAGCAGGTTGATGACCTGCGCCTGCACGGAGACGTCCAGCGCCGAGACCGGCTCGTCGCAGATGATGATCTCCGGCTTGAGCGCCAACCCCCGGGCGATGCCGATCCGCTGGCGCTGGCCGCCGGAGAACTGGTGCGGGTACCGGTTGATGTACTCCGGGTTGAGCCCGACCACGTCCAGCAGGTCCCGCACCGCCTTGGCGCGGTCGCCCTTCGGCGCCACCTCCGGGTGGATCTCGTACGGCTCGCCGATGATGTCGCCCACCGTCATCCGGGGGTTCAACGAGGTGTACGGGTCCTGGAAGACCATCTGGATGTTCCGGCGCACCGCCTTCAGGCCGGCGCCGGAGAGATGAGAGATCTCCTCGCCCTTGAACCGCACCGAGCCCGCGCTGGCCGGCTCCAGGTTCATCAGCACCTTGGCCAGCGTGGACTTGCCGCAGCCCGACTCGCCGACGATGCCCAGTGTCTCCCCCTGGACGAGGTCGAAGCTGATGCCGTCGACCGCCTTGACCGCGCCGACCTGCTTCTTGAACACGACGCCCTTGGTGAGCGGGAAGTGCTTGACCAGGTCCCGGACTTCGAGGATCGGCTCGCCACGCCGGACGGGCTTGTCGAACGCGATCTCCTCCGGCGCGGCCGCGCTGCCCAGCGCGCTAGCTCCGTGAGCCATGGAGGGTCTCCTTCCAGAAGAAGCAGGCGCTGCCCCGGCCCGGCTGCTCGGTGCCGTCGTCCGCGGTGACCTTGAACAGCTCCGGCACCTCGCTGCGGCAGATGTCCTGGGCCCTCGGGCAGCGCGGGTTGAACGCGCAGCCCGGGGGGATCCGGAGCAGGTTGGGCGGCAGGCCCTTGATGGCGTAGAGCTCCTGGCCCTTCTGGTCCAGGCGCGGGATCGAGTCCAGCAGGCCCCTGGTGTACGGGTGCGCGGGGCTGGCGTACAGCTGGTGCACGGGGGCGGTCTCGACGATCCGGCCGGCGTACATGACCGCGATCTTGTCCGCGACGTCGGCGACCACGCCGAGGTCGTGGGTGATCAGGATCAGGCCCATGTGGTACTCGGCCTGCAGTTCCGCGAGCAGGTCCATCACCTGGGCCTGGACGGTGACGTCCAGGGCGGTGGTGGGTTCGTCCGCGATGATCAGGTCAGGCTCCAGGGCCAGCGCCATCGCGATCATGATGCGCTGGCGCATACCGCCCGAGAACTGGTGCGGGTAGTCGCCCACCCGGTCCTTGGCGGCGGGGATGCGCACCCGGTCCATCAGCTCGATCGCCTTGGCCTTGGCCTCCTTGCGGGAGGCGTCGGTGTGGGCGCGGAACATCTCGCCCAGCTGGAAGCCGACGGTGAGCACCGGGTTCAGCGAGGAGAGCGCGTCCTGGAAGATCATCGCGATCTTCTGACCGCGGATCTTGCGCCGCTCCTCCTTGCCCATGGTCAGCATGTCCCGGCCCCGGTACCGGATCTCGCCCTTGGGGATGCGGGCCGGCGGCATGTCCAGGATGCCCATGATCGCCTGCGCGGTCACCGACTTGCCCGAACCGGACTCCCCCAGCACGGCGAGCGTCTCGCCGGCGCTGACGCTGTAGTTGACCCCGTTCACGGCGCGGGCGACGCCCTCCCGGGTCACGAACTCCACGTGCAGGTCCCGGACGTCGAGCAGCGGCCCGTCGTAGGGGGCCTGCCGGGCGCTCTTGGTGGTGTCGACGGCAGTGGTCACGATCGTCCCCTCGCTCAGCGCAGCTTCGGGTCGAGGGCGTCGCGGACCGCGTCGCCCAGCATGATGAAGGCCAGCACGGTGATCGACAGCGCGGCCGCCGGGAAGAACATCACGTACGGGGCGGTGCGGATCACCTTCTGCGCCGAGGAGATGTCGATGCCCCAGGAGATGGTGGGCTCCTGCAGACCGATGCCGAGGAAGCTCAGCGTGGCCTCGACGGCGATGTAGCCGCCGAGCGCGATGGTCGCGACCACGATCACCGGCGCCACGGCGTTGGGCAGGATGTGCCGGAGCATCAACCGGCCGGTACCGGCCCCGAGCGCCTTGCCCGCCATCACGTAGTCGGCCTGCTTGACCGTCAGCACCGCGCCGCGCATCACCCGGGCGATCTGGGTCCAGCCCAGGACGGCCAGCGCGATCACCACGCTCCACACCGTGCGGGCGGAGAAGGCGCCCAGCAGCACCAGCGCGCCCAGCAGCAGCGGGATGCCGAAGAAGATGTCGGTGATCCGGGAGATCACCGCGTCCGCCCAGCCGCCGAAGTAGCCGGCGAGCATGCCGGTCAGCCCGCCGAGGAGGGTGACCAGGGCGGTGACGCAGATGCCGACCGTGATGGACGCGCGCGCCCCGTAGATCACCCGGGCGTAGATGCTCCGGCCCTGCCCGTCGTAGCCGAACCAGCCCGCGCCGAAGAAGTCCGTCCAGTCCGGCCGCTTGAGGTAGTCGTTGACCAGGTCGGAGGCGCGCGGGTTGGTGTCGGTGAACGCCCAGGGGAAGATGGCCATGATCACCAGCAGCAGGATCAGCACCACCGAGATCAGGAAGATCGGCCGGGTCCGCAGGTCCCGCCAGGCATGGCCCCAGAGACTGCGGGCCTCCTCGCGCTTGGCCGGGTCCGGCTCGATCAGCGTGTCCTCTTCGACCACCCGGCCCTGCTCGCCCGCGTAGTCCAGGTGGTCGACACCGGGCTTCGGGTGGGGCTCGAACCCGCTCTCGTCGTGGATGTCAGGCATAACGGATCCTCGGGTCCAGGACCGCGTACAGCAGGTCGACGAGCAGGCTGGCGACCAGGTAGACGATCACCAGGACGGTCACGATGCCGACCACGGTGGGCCCTTCCTTCTGGTTGATCGCCCGGTACAGGACGTTGCCGATGCCCTGCACGTTGAAGATGCCCTCGGTGACGATCGCGCCGCCCATCAGCGCCCCGAGGTCGGTCCCGAGGAAGGTGACCACCGGGATCAGCGAGTTGCGCAGCAGGTGGCGGGTGATGATGGTGCGCCGGGGCAGGCCCTTGGCGGTGGCCGTGCGGATGTAGTCGGCCCGGAGGTTCTCGCCGATGGACGTCCGGGTGAGCCGGGCGACGAACGCCAGTGACAACGACCCCAGGACGATGGCGGGCAGGATGAGTTGGGAGAGGTCGGTGGAGTCCTGGACGGTCGGGGTGACCCAGCCCAGATTGGTCGCGAAGATGGTCTGCGCGATGTAGGCCAGCACGAAGACCGGGATCGAGATCACGACCAGGGTGAGGACCAGCACCACCGTGTCGACGACGCTCCCGCGGCGCAGGCCCGAGAGCACCCCCAGCGTCAGGCCGACGACCAGCTCGAAGACGAAGGCCATCAGCGCGAGCCGGATGGTGACGGGGAACGCGTCCGCCATGATCTCGGACACCGGACGGCCGGTGAAGCTCGTCCCGAAGTCGCCCTGGAACAGGTTGCCCATGTAGTGCAGGTACTGCTTCCAGATCGGCTGGTCCAGGTAGTACTTCTGCCTGAGGGCCGCCACCTGGGCCGGGTCGGCGGCCTTGTCGCCGAAGAGCGCCACGATCGGGTCGCCCGGCAGGGAGTAGACCATCAGGAAGATCAGCAGAGTCGAGCCGAAGAACACCGGGATCATCTGCAGCACTCGCCTGAGTACGTAGCTGCCCATCGCGCCTCCTTCCTAGAGGACTGAGTGCCCGGGCCCCGCCCTCCGTGCGGGGAGGACGGGGCCGGCGGGGGTGGGCCCCTCCTGCCCCGCGGGCCCGCTCCCCGGGCCTGCCGGGGGCGGGTGGCCGCGGGAGGGTCAGCCCTTGACCTCGACCTGGGTCCAGGCCGGGTTGCCGAAGGAGTCGAACACGACGTTCTGCACGTTCGTGGAGTAGCCCGAGTTGGTGCGGTAGTACCAGAGCGGGATGGCCGGCATGTCCTGCTGGAGCACCGCCTCGGCCTGCTGGTAGCCGGTGGCCGAGGCCTGGATGCTGTCCGCCTGGTCGGCCTGGGTGGCCAGCTTGTCGAACTCGGGGCTGCTGTAGCCGAAGTCGTTGGACGCGGCGCCGGTGCGGTAGACGTCGGCCAGGAAGTTGGCGTTCAGCGGGTAGTCCTGCACCCAGCCGGTACGGAAGGCGCCGGTGACGGTGTGGCCGGTGATCGCCGCGCGGGCGGTCTTGAAGTCGACCTTCGGGTCGCCGACGCAGTCCACCCCGGTGTTCTGGCGGATCGAGTTGCAGACCGCGTCGACCCACTCCTTGTGGCCGCCGTCCGCGTTGTACGTGATCGTCAGCTTGTTCCCGGGGACGCCGCCGCCCTCGGTGATCAGCTGCTTCGCCTGGGCCGGGTCGAAGTTGCAGAAGTTCCCGCAGTTGCCCTGCTTGTAGCCCTCGACGCCCTCGGCGACCCAGGCGGAGGCGGGGGCGCGCGAGCCCTGCAGCACCGTCTTGGTGATGGTGGCCCGGTCGATGGCCATCGAGAGGCCCTGGCGGACCTTCGCCTTCTCCGGCCCGGCCCAGTCGGGCTGGTACAGCGGGAAGCCGATGTTCTGGATGGCGCCCTGCGGGGAGTCGATCGCCCGGTCGCCGAGGTCGTTCTTGTACGTCGCCAGCGCGGAGGGCGGCACCTGGTCCATCACGTCCAGGTTGTTGGACTGCAGGTCCGCGTACGCCGCCTCGGCGGTGGTGTACATCTTGAAGACGACGCCACCGTTCTTCGGCTTGTCCACGCCCTGGTAGTTCGGGTAACTCTTCGTCACGACCTGGGAGTTGTGCGCCCAGCTGACGAACTGGTACGGCCCGTTGCCGATCGGGTTCTGGCCGGCGGCGGCCGGGTCGTTGTAGAAGCTGTCCGGCAGCGGCGAGAAGGCGATGTAGCCGAGCTTGTACTCGAAGTACGAGACCTTGGTGGTCAGCTTGATGGTGAAGTGCGTGTCGTCGGTGACGGTCAGCCCGGACATCGTCGTGGCGGTCGGCGCACCGCTGTCCGGGTGGACGTCCTTGTAGCCCTGGATGTCGGAGAACCACGAGCTGTTGATCTGGTTGTTGGTGGTCGTCGCGGCCCAGTTCCAGGCGTTCACGAAGTTGCTCGACTTGACCGGCGTGCCGTCGTGGAAGGTCCAGTTGGACTTCAGCGTCACGTTGAAGGTCTGCGAGTCACTGGTGTCGATCGAGTCCGCCACCTGCATCCGCAGCGTCGCGTTGCTCGGGTCGTAGTCGACCAGCCCCTTGAAGAGGTTCTGGATGATGCGACCGCCGCCCGCCTCGTTCGCGTTCGCGGGCTGGAGCGGGTTCTGCGGCTCGCTGCTCTGGTAGCTGAAGGTCTTGCTGGCATCCGACGAGCTGCTGCCGCCTCCCCCGCTACTGCCACACCCGCTGGCCACCAGGGCCACCGAAGTCGCAGCGGCGAGGACCCATCGAACGCGGGTGGCTTCGGGCATGGAGGTCCCTCCTCAGGGTGTCTTGTCGCATCACACCCCATGAGAAGCGCGCCGTTTCGGCGGCGCGACCCGGATACCGCCGGATGGGTGCGCAGCGCCACCGGCAGGGGGCCACCCGAGGGAGCCGGACGGCCGAACCGACCCGGAAAGACCGAAGGACCCGCAGCCGAGGCTGCGGGTCCTTCGGGAAAGAGCCAGGTCAGGCGGCGACCGGCGCCACGACCTCGGCGAAGTGGCAGGCGGAGTCGTGCGCCGCCGGGCCCTTCAGCAGCTCCGGCACGGCCAGCAGCGGCACCTCGGTGGAGCAGCGCTCCTCGGCCTTCCAGCAGCGGGTGCGGAAGCGGCAGCCCGACGGCGGGTTGGCCGGCGAGGGGATGTCCCCGGAGAGGATGATCCGCTCGCGGTTCTCCCGGCCGGTCGGGTCCGGCACCGGAACCGCGGAGAGCAGCGCCTGGGTGTACGGGTGCGTGGCGTGGTCGTAGATCTGCTCGTCGGTGCCGATCTCGACCATCTTGCCGAGGTACATCACGCCGACCCGGTCGGAGATGTGCCGGACGATGGAGAGGTCGTGCGCGATGAACATGTAGGACAGGTTGAACTCGGTCTGCAGCTGCTCCAGCAGGTTGATGACCTGCGCCTGCACGGAGACGTCCAGCGCCGAGACCGGCTCGTCGCAGATGATCACCTCGGGCTTGAGCGCCAGACCCCGGGCGATGCCGATCCGCTGGCGCTGGCCGCCGGAGAACTGGTGCGGGTACCGGTTGATGTACTCCGGGTTGAGCCCGACCACGTCCAGCAGGTCCTGGACGGCCTTGCGGCGGTCGCCCTTCGGCGCCACCTCCGGGTGGATCTCGTACGGCTCGCCGATGATGTCGCCCACCGTCATCCGGGGGTTCAGCGAGGTGTACGGGTCCTGGAAGACCATCTGGATGTTGCGACGGACGGCCTTCAGGGCCTGGCCGGACAGCCGGGAGATGTCCTCACCCTTGAACAGGACCTGGCCGGAGGTGGCCTGCTCCAGGTTCATCAGGACCTTGGCCAGGGTCGACTTGCCGCAGCCGGACTCGCCCACGATGCCGAGCGTCTCGCCCTGCATCAGGGTGAAGCTGATGCCGTCGACCGCCTTGACCGCGCCGACCTGCTTCTTGAAGAGGATGCCCTGGGACAGCGGGTAGTGCTTGACCAGGTCCTTGACCTCCAGGATGGGCTCAGCCATGGAGGGTCTCCTTCCAGAGGTGGCAGGCGCTCGCGCGACCGGCGATCTCGGCGTCGTTCTTGTCCATCACCTGGTGCAGCGCCGGGATCTCGGTGCGGCACAGGTCGGTGGCCAGCTCGCAGCGCGGGTTGAACGCGCAGCCGGCCGGGACCTTGAGCAGGTTCGGGGGCAGGCCCTTGATCGCGTAGAGGTCCTGGCCCTTCTGGTCCAGGCGCGGGATCGAGCGGAGCAGGCCCTTGGTGTACGGGTGCGCCGGGTTGGCGTACAGCTCGTGCACCGGCGCCGTCTCCACGATCCGGCCCGCGTACATCACGGCGATCTTGTCCGCGACGTCGGCGACCACGCCGAGGTCGTGGGTGATCAGGATCAGACCCATGTTGAACTCGGCCTGCAGCTCCGCGAGCAGGTCCATCACCTGGGCCTGGACGGTGACGTCCAGCGCGGTGGTGGGCTCGTCCGCGATGATCAGGTCAGGCTCCAGGGCCAGCGCCATCGCGATCATGATGCGCTGGCGCATACCGCCCGAGAACTGGTGCGGGTAGTCGCCCACCCGCTGCTTCGCGGCCGGGATCCGCACCCGGTCCATCAGCTCGATCGCCTTGGCCTTCGCCTCCTTGCGGGAGGCGCCCTGGTGCACCCGGAACATCTCGCCCAGCTGGTACCCGACGCTCAGCACCGGGTTCAGCGAGGACAGCGCGTCCTGGAAGATCATCGCGATCTTCCGGCCACGCAGCTTGCGGCGCTCCTCGTTGCTCATCTTGAGCATGTCCTGGCCGCGGAAGAGGATCTCACCGGAGGTGATGCGGCCGGGAGGCATGTCCAGGATGCCCATGATGGTCTGCGCGGTGACGGACTTTCCGGAGCCCGACTCGCCGAGGACGGCGAGGGTCTCGCCGGCCGCGACGGAGTAGTTCACGCCGTTGACGGCCTTGGCGATGCCGTCCCGGGTCACGAACTCGACGTGCAGGTCCTTGACCTCCAGCAGCGGCGTGCCGGGGGTGAGGCGCCCGCTCTCGGGGGCGACCTTCGGGTCTATGACGGTGGTCATGATGCGTCCGCCTCTCTCAGCGCAGCTTCGGGTCGAGGGCGTCGCGCACCGCGTCGCCGAGCATGATGAAGGCCAGAACGGTCAGGCTCAGCATGCCGGCGGGGAAGAAGAGCGCGAACGGGGCGGTGCGGATGACCTTCTGGGCCGAGTTGATGTCGATGCCCCAGGAGATGGTCGGGTCCTGCAGACCGATGCCGAGGAAGCTCAGCGTCGCCTCGGTGGCGATGTAGCCGCCGAGCGCGATGGTCGCGACCACGATCACCGGGGCGATCGCGTTCGGCAGGATGTGCTTGACCAGGATCCGCGAGGTGCCGGCGCCCAGGGCCTTGGCGGCCGTGACGTAGTCGGCCTGCTTGACCGTGATGACCGAACCGCGCATCACGCGGGTCATCTGCGTCCAGCCGAGCGCGACCAGGGCGAAGACGACGCTCCAGATCGTGCGCGAGGTGAAGGCGTTGAGGATCACCAGGGCGCCGAGCAGCAGCGGGATGCCGAAGAAGATGTCGGTGACGCGGGAGATGATCACGTCGACCCAGCCACCGAAGTAGCCGGCCAGCATGCCGGTGATGCCGCCGAGGATGGTGACACCGGTGGTGACGCAGATGCCGACCACGACCGAGGCGCGAGCGCCGTAGATCACCCGGGCGTAGATGCTGCGGCCCTGGCCGTCGTATCCGAACCAGTCCGCCTGGAACAGGTGGCTGTAGTTCGGCTTGGTCAGGAAGTGGGTTCGCAGGTCGCCGGCGCGCGGGTCCACCGAGGTGAACAGGCCGGGCGCGATGGCGATCACGATCAGCAGCAGGATCAGCAGCGCCGAGAGCACGAAGATCGGGCGGCGGCGCAGGTCGTGCCAGGCGTCCGAGCCGAGGCTGCGGGCCTTCTCGGGCTTGGGCTCCGCCGTACCGCCCGCGCGCTGCGCGGGGATGTCGGCGGACTTCTTCTGGATCAGGTCAGGCATAACGGATCCTCGGGTCCAGGACCGCGTAGAGCAGGTCGACGATCAGGCTGGCGGCCAGGTACACGAGCACCAGGACGACCACGAAGCCGGAGACCGTGCCGCCCTCCTTGAGGTTGATCGCGTGGTAGAGCGCGTTGCCGACGCCCTTGACGTTGAAGATTCCCTCGGTCACGATCGCGCCGCCCATCAGGGCGCCCAGGTCGGTGCCGAGGAAGGTGACGACCGGGATCAGCGAGTTGCGCAGCAGGTGGGTACCGATCACCCGGCGCTTGGGCAGGCCCTTGGCCACCGCGGTGCGCATGTAGTCGGACCGGACGTTCTCCACGATCGAGGTACGGGTCAGCCGCGCGACGTAGGCCAGCGACAGCGAGCCGAGCACGAAGGCGGGCAGCAGCAGCTGGCCCAGGTTCATGGAGTCCTGGACGGTCGGGGTGACCCAGCCCAGGTTGGTGGCGAAGACCGTCTGGAAGACGAAGCCCAGCACCGGCACCGGGATCGAGATCAGCAGCAGGGTCAGGACCAGGGTGCCCTTGTCGAAGGCCTTGCCCCGGCGCAGGCCGGAGAAGAGACCGATGGTCACGCCGAGCAGGATCTCGATGGCGAAGGCCATCAGCGCGAGCCGGATGGTCACGGGCATCGCTTCGGTGATCACGTCGAGGACCTTGCGGCCCGACATGGTCTCGCCGAAGTCACCCATGAACAGCTTGCGCATGTAGTCGAAGTACTGCTCGACCAGGGTCTTGTCGAGGCCCAACCGGTGCTTGAAGGCGGCGAGCTGAGCCGGATCCGGCGCCTTGTCGCCCCACATCGCACTGACCGCGTCTCCGGGAAGCGCACGCACCATCAGGAAGATGAGCGTGACGGTCCCCAGGAAGACCGGGATCATTTGGAGCAGTCGCCTCGCGACAAAGCGCCCCATCGTTCCTCCATGTTTGTCTCTGACGGGCCGTCATCCCGGGTCAGAGGTGAGTCGGCGTGCCAACGGCCGGTGCCAGTCCTGCCCTTGTGGGGATGGGACGGGCACCGGCCGCTACCTGTTCAGCCGTGCGGTGCCGGGCTGAACTACTTCTGCTTGACCTCGACGCCGGTGAAGACCGGGTTGCCGAAGGAGTCGAACTTCACGTTCTGGACGTTGTTGGACCAGCCGGAGTTGGTCTTGTAGTACCAGAGCGGGATGGCCGGCATGTCCTTGGCCAGGACGGCCTCGGCCTGCTGGTAGAGGTCCGCGGTCTTCTCGACCGAGGTGGCCTGGTCGGCGGCCTGGGCCAGCTTGTCGAACTCCGGGCTGGAGTAGCCGGCGTCGTTCGCGGAGGCGCCGGTGCCGTAGACGTCACGCAGGAAGTTGGCGTTCAGGGGGTAGTCCTGGACCCAGCCGGTGCGCATCATGCTCGGCACGGCCTTCTTGCGGATGATGTCGCGCGAGGTCTTGAAGTCGGGCTTCGGGTCACCGAGGCACTCGACGCCGGTCGACTGGCGGATCGAGTTGCAGACCGCGTCGACCCACTCCTTGTGACCACCGTCGGAGTTGTAGATGATGGTGATCTTGTTGTTCGGCACGCCGCCGCCGGCCTGGATGAGCTCCTTGGCCTTGGCCGGGTCGAACTTGCAGGCGTCGCCGCAGGCGCCGGCCTTGTAGCCCATGACGCCCGGGGCGACCCAGCTGTCGGCGGGCTGACGCGAGCCGTTCAGCACGGTCTTGGTGATGGTGTCGCGGTCGATCGCCATCGACAGGCCCTGGCGGACCTTGGCCTTGTCGACGCCGGCCCAGTCACCCTGGTACAGCGCGAACGAGATGTTCTGGATGGCGCCCTGGGCCTGGTCGACCGCGCGGTTGCCGAGGTCGGTCTTGTAGGAGGCCAGGTCGGTCGGGTCGACCTGGTCCAGCACGTCCAGGGTGTCCGAGGTCAGGTCCTTGTAGGCCGCCTCGCCGGACGAGTAGTTCTTGAAGACGATGCCGCCGTTCTTCGGCTTGTCCGTGCCGGCGTACTTGTCGTACGCGGCCAGGGTGATCGCCTTGTTGTGCTCCCACGAGACGAACTTGTAGGGGCCGTTGCCGACCGGCTTCTGGCCGTAACCGGCCGGGTCCGCGAAGAAGCCGGTGGGCAGCGGGAAGAAGGCCGAGTAGCCGAGCTTGTACTGGAAGTACGAGACCGGGCCGGTCAGCTCGATGGTGAAGTGGGTGTCGTCGACGACCTTGAGGCCGGACATCGCGTCGGCGGTCGGGTCACCCTTCTCCGGGTGCACGGCGTCGTAGCCGGCGATGTCGGAGAACCAGTCCGAGTTGATCTGGTTGTTCTTGGTGTTGGCCGACCAGTTCCACGAGTCGACGAAGGACTTCGCGGTCACCGGGGTGCCGTCGTGGAAGGTCCAGCCGGACTTCAGGGTGACGGTGTAGTTCTTGGCGTCAGTGGTCTCGATCTTGTCGGCCACCTGGTTGCGCAGGGCGCCCGAGGTCGGGTCGTAGTCGACGAGGCCCATGAAGAGCTGCTTCACGATGCGGCCGCCCTGGTTCTCCATGGCGTTGGCCGGCTGGAGCGGGTTCTGCGGCTCCGCGCTCTGGTAGCTGAAGACGCCCTGGGCGTTGACGGCACTGTCGGAGCTGCCACCGCTGGACGAACCGCTGCCACAAGCAGTTGCGGCGAGGGCGACCGCAACAGCTGCGACGACCCACTTGGCCTGGCTGGCACCGCGCACGGTGTGCCTCCTGAAATCCGTGTTTGCAAACGTGGAGAGCACCGGAAGGAGTGGCCGGCAACAGCGCCTGGCCGGCGGTGCTTCCTCGCTCGAGGTTCGGCGCGCACCCCTGCGCGTAACCCTTGCCCGAGCCTGACTGCACCCACTATCCGTCACACACGGAGACGAAAGTGACGAATACGGATCTCAATTAGGTCACATGAACGGTCGGTAAGTTTCGAAAATCGGACATATGAGACATAGCCAGACAGGTATTAAACGGACAGTTGTCATGTATGACGGATTGTCACGTTCGCTCAGCGGACATTCGGGCGTGATAGAGGCCTCAGAGGTGCTACGCGCGTCGACAGCGCTCCGTTAACAGACAGCGTTCACTTAACAGTCGGGATTGCGGTTAACGCGGCCCCTCGCCGGCGCCCGGGGGGGCACAAAGCAGAAACCGCCGCGGGCATGACACGACAGACGGGCCCATCGATCCGTGGACGATCCGATCGGATGGCACGGGGCGGTCCGGGAAGGCCGGGAGCCCCCGGGCGGGCCCCTCGGCGCCGCCGCGGGCACGCAGAACGGCCGCCGTCCCGCTCCCCTGTCGGGGGAGCGGGACGGCGGCCGGTGGCGCTACGACCGTGGCGTCAGGACACCGCGGCGAACGTCAGCACGCCGGAGCGGGCGTCAGTTCTTCTTGGCGCGCGAGGCCGTACGGCCGCGCTCCTTCTGGTCCAGGACGACCTTGCGGATGCGCACGGTCTCCGGGGTCACCTCGATGCACTCGTCCTCGCGGCAGAACTCCAGCGACTGCTCCAGCGAGAGCTTGCGCGGCGGCACCAGGTTCTCGGTGGTGTCGGAGGAGGCCGCACGCATGTTGGTGAGCTTCTTCTCCTTGGTGATGTTGATGTCCATGTCGTCCTGGCGCGAGTTCTCGCCGACGATCATGCCCTCGTACACCTCGGTGGTGGGCTCGACGAAGAGCGTGCCGCGCTCCTGGATGCCCATCATCGCGAACGGCGTCACGACACCGGCGCGGTCGGCGACCAGCGAACCGTTGTTGCGCATCCGGAGCTCGCCGAACCACGGCTCGTGGCCCTCGAAGATGGAGTGCGCGATGCCGGTGCCGCGGGTGTCCGTCAGGAACTGGGTGCGGAAGCCGATCAGGCCGCGCGACGGGACGATGAACTCCATGCGGACCCAGCCGGAGCCGTGGTTCGTCATGGTCTCCATGCGGCCCTTGCGGGTCGCCATCAGCTGGGTGATGGCGCCGAGGTACTCCTCGGGGCTGTCGATGGTCATCCGCTCGACCGGCTCGTGGGTCTTGCCGTTGATGACCTTGGTGACGACCTGCGGCTTGCCGACGGTCAGCTCGAAGAGCTCCCGGCGCATGGTCTCGACCAGGATGGCCAGCGCCAGCTCGCCACGGCCCTGGACCTCCCAGGCGTCGGGGCGCTCGGTCGGCAGCACGCGGAGCGAGACGTTACCGATCAGCTCGCGGTCCAGGCGGTCCTTCACCATGCGGGCGGTGACCTTGTGGCCCTTGCCGCCCTTGCCGACCAGCGGCGAGGTGTTGGTGCCGATGACCATCGAGATGGCCGGCTCGTCCACCGTGATCAGCGGCAGGGCGACCGGGTTCTCCAGGTCGGCCAGGGTCTCGCCGATCATGATGTCCGGGATGCCCGCGACGGCGCAGATGTCGCCGGGGCCGGCCACCTCGGCCGGCTTGCGGGTGAGCGCCTCGGTCATCAGCAGCTCGGTGATCTTGACCTGCTGGACGGAGCCGTCGCGCTTCATCCACGCGACCTGCTGGCCCTTGCGCAGCTCGCCCTGCTCGACGCGGCAGAGCGCGATACGGCCGAGGAAGTTGTCGGCGTCCAGGTTGGTGACGTGCGCCTGGAGCGGGGCGTCCTCGTCGTAGACCGGGGCCGGGACGTGCTCCAGGATGGTGGAGAAGAACGGCTCCAGCGAGTCGCTGTCGGCCGGCACGGTCCCGTTCTCCGGCTTGGTCATCGAGGCGACGCCGTCACGCGCACAGGCGTAGACGATCGGGAACTCGATCTGCTCCTCGGTGGCGTCGAGGTCCAGGAAGAGGTCGTAGGTCTCGTTGATGACCTCGTCGATCCGGGAGTCCGGACGGTCGGTCTTGTTGATGCAGAGGATGACCGGGAGCTTCGCGGTCAGGGCCTTGCGGAGCACGAAGCGGGTCTGCGGCAGCGGACCCTCGGAGGCGTCGACCAGGAGGACGACCGCGTCGACCATCGACAGGCCGCGCTCGACCTCACCACCGAAGTCGGCGTGGCCGGGGGTGTCGATGATGTTGATCGTGATCGGCGCGCCACCCTCCTTGGGGTGGTACTTGACGGCGGTGTTCTTCGCGAGAATGGTGATGCCCTTCTCGCGCTCCAGGTCGTTGGAGTCCATCATTCGGTCGTCGAGGTGCTGGTGGGCGGCGAAGGCGCCGGCCTGCTTCAGCATGGCGTCGACCAGCGTGGTCTTGCCGTGGTCGACGTGGGCGACGATGGCAACGTTGCGGATGTCATTGCGCGTGGGCATGCGGAGCGGATTCTCCCGGAGTCGTGGGTTACGGCGCCCGGCTGCGTGACGCCGACCTGCGATCCCTGTTGATCGCCGCCGCCCGTTCCGCCTGCTACTACCGGTCCACCCGCCGGGCAGACACGCCACGGCTTTCTCCTATGGTACTGGGAACCACCCAGCTGGGCCGAAACGGCCACTTGCCCCCGGCCCCGGAGCGGGGGTGTCGTCGGTCACCCGGCACGGTCGTGACCGTCCGGACGGGTCCGGGAGAGGGCCTCCGGGCCGCGTCCTGCGGTCGCGCCCGGACAGCGGTCGGAACTGGTCGACGGCGGTCAGGTCGACGTCGATCGCGAACGGCGGCGCGAGCTTCAGTTGCTCGGAAGGGCCCGGTCCGGCATCTTCTCGCGAGTCATCGTCGCTCCACGGGCGGGAGTCCGGCCCTGGCACTCAGCGTATCGGCACGGTTCCCGTCCGGGTTCACGCTTTCGTGGGGATTGGTTCGTGGGGATTGGTCAGGTCGTGGCCAGGAATCCGAGGTCCTGGTAGCGCGGCCGGGCGAAGCCGTACGCTCCCGCGCCGGCCACGCCGTTGCGGACGGCGACCAGGTCGGGGCGCTGGTAGAGCGGGACGGAGTGGCCCAGCTCCCAGATCCGGGCGTCGGCCTGCTGGAGCAGGGAGCGCTCGGCGGCCGGGTCGAGTTCGGCCGCGGCCCGGTCGAAGAGGAGGTCGATCTCCGCGGTGCCGGTCCGGGCGTAGTTGGAGCCGAGCCTCGGGGCGCCGTCCGGACCGGGCTGCGGCTTGGCGTAGACGGCCCGCTCGTCGGTGGCCGGGGAGGCGGTGGCGGGCCAGGAGAACAGGGCGAGGTCGAAGTCGCCCGCGGCCAGCGGGCCGCTGACGAAGCTGTCGACGGGGACGGCCTTGGAGTGCAGCGCGATGCCGGCCCCGGCCAGGTCCGCGGTCAGCGCCTCGGCGGTGCGCCGGGCGGTGGCCGAGCCCTCGGGCAGCAGCAGGGTGAGGCTGAGCTCCTTGCCGTCCTTGGACCGGGTGCCGGAGCCCGCGCTCTTCCAGCCGGCCTCGTCCAGCAGCCGGGTCGCCGGGACGTCCCCGGCCGCGCCGCTGTTGTCCTGGTACCCGTCCTGGCCGACCGCCAGCAGGTGGTTGCCGAGCGGGGTGGCCGGCAGGCCGAGCGGGGTGAGGGCGGCGTCGGCGGTCTTGCGGCGGTCGACGGCCCGGGCCAGCGCCCGGCGGACGGCCGGGTCGGTGAGCGGCGCCCGGGACGCGTTGAGGGTGAGTTCGGTGAGGGCCGGGGCGGCCGCCCGGTGCAGCGAGAGCCCGGGCAGGGACTCGGCCCGCTTGAGCGCCTGCGCGGAGGCCACGGCCAGCGCGACGCCGGCCGAGTCGGGCGGCGCGGCTGCGGCCGAGGGCGCGGAGGCGGAGGCGGAGGCGGAGGCGGAGGCGGAGGCGGAGGCGGAGACGGAGACGGACGCCGCAGTCTGCGAGGACGGTACGGCGGCCCCGGACGGCACGGTGGTGGCCGCGGCCTGGGCGAGCGCGGGCTCCGGACCGCCGGCCCGGTCGACCGCCTCGGTGAGCGTCGCGATGTCGAGCTTGCCCTGGTCGAGGGCGTCCAGCCGGGCGGCCGCGGGGGTGGCGAGGAAGTCGATCCGCTCGGCCTTCGGCGCGTCGCCCCACCACTTCGGATTGCGGACCAGCGCCGCCCGGCCCGCCGTCCGGTCCCAGTCGGCGAGCAGGAAAGGTCCGCCGGAGGTGTGGAACTCCCCCGCGAGCGGTTGGTTGAACGCCTCCGGGGAGCCGGTGGCGGAGGCCGGGTAGAGCGGGCCGAAGAGCGCCCGCCACTGCCCGTAGGGCTGCTTGAAGGTGACCTTGACCTCGCCGGGGCCGGCGCCCTGGGTGATCGAGTCGATCGCGTCGTACCCGGCCGGCCGGGCCGCCTGGTAGGCCGGGTTCACCCCGGCCAGGGCGCTGCGCTGGGCGCTGAAGTCGGCGACCGAGAGCGGGGTGCCGTCGCTCCAGACCGCCTTGGGGTTGAGCCGGTAGGTGACGACCTGCGGGGTCTGCCCGGCCGGGGTGGACTCGGCGGAGAGCAGGTAGTCCGGGTCGGCGGTGGGGCGGGCGTGCTCGTCGAAGCGGAAGAGCGAGGGCAGCACGGCCCGGGCGATCAGCTCGGAGTCGGCGGTGGCCGCCGGCTGGTACACGTTGAGCGTGCTGGGGACGGCGTCGACGGCCCAGCGCAGGGTGCCCCCCTCGCGGACCTGGGCGCGGTCGGCGGCGCTGACGTCGGAGGCGGCCACGGCGGTAGGCGCCGGGTCGTCCGAACAGCCGGCCAGCATGCCGGTGAGGAGCAGCGCGGCGGCTGCGGCGGTGATCTGGCGGGCGCGCATGCTCGGCTCCGTCGGCTGGTCGGGTGACCCGATGACCGGGGTGGGTCACCACTCAACGCGACGGCGGCGCCGGGCGCGGGCCCGACACGGCGGACGGCCGCGCCGAAGCACCCGCGTGGCGGACAGCCGGGGTGCGGCGGGCCGGGCGGCCGGCGAGGGGCGGCCGGCGGGCCGCCGCGCCGGTCAGGGGCTCAACTCGAACCAGACGATCTTGCCCTTGGGGGTGCGGCGACTGCCCCAGCGCTCCGCGAGCAGACTGACCAGCTGCAGGCCGCGGCCGCCCTCGTCGGTCTCCTGGGCGCGGCGCTGGCGGGGCTGCGCGTAGCCGTCGTCCCAGACCTCGCAGACCACCGTCCGGTCGCGCAGCAGCCGCAGCCGGATGTCGCCCCGGCCGTGCCGCAGGGCGTTCGTCACCAGCTCGCTGACCAGCAGCTCGGTGGTGTCGACCAGCTCGTCCAGGCCGCGGGCCAGCAGCCAGCTGCAGGCCAGCTCGCGGGCCTTGGCGACCGAGGTCGGCTCGGGCGGCAGGCGCCAGTCGCCGACGGAGTCCTCGGGGAAGGCGTGCACCTTGGCCATCAGCAGGGCGATGTCGTCCTCGCCGTGGTGCGGGTTGAGCTCGCCGAGGACGTGGTCGCAGAGGTCCTCCAGGCTCTTGGCGCCGGCCGACAGCGCCTGCCGGAAGGCGCGCAGGCCCTCGTCCAGCTGGTGCTTGCGGGACTCGACCAGGCCGTCGGTGTACAGGCCGAGCAGGGCGCCGTCCGGGAGGGTCAGCTCGACCTCCTCGAAGGGCTCGCCGCCGACGCCGAGCGGCAGGCCGGGCGGGACGTCGAGCATCCGGGCGCTCTCGCCGGGGCTGAGCAGGACCGGCGGCAGGTGGCCGGCGTTGGCGAAGACGCACCGCCGGGTGACGGCGTCGAAGACGGCGTACACGCAGGTGGCCAGGTAGACCTCGCGGGCCTCCTCGTCGGCGGGCGAGGTGAGCCGGCCGTACGGGGTGGTGCCGGCGGCCGGGGCGGAGTCGTCGCCGAGCCCGCGGGCGATCTCGTCCAGGGCGGTGAGCACCTCGGCGGGGTCGAGGTCGAGCATCGCGAGGGTCCGGACCGCGGTGCGCAGCTGGCCCATCGCGACGGCGGCCCGCAGGCCGCGGCCCATCACGTCGCCGATCACCAGGGCGGTGCGGTTGCCGGGCAGCGGGATGATGTCGAACCAGTCGCCGCCGACCTCGGTGTTGTTGTTGCTGGGCAGGTAGCGACAGGCGATCTCCAGGCCGCTGGCGGCCGGGTTGCCCGGGGGCAGCAGGCTGCGCTGCAGGATCAGCGCGCGCTCGTGCTCACGGCGGTACAGCCGGGCGTTGTCGATGCAGACGGCGGCGCGGGCGACCAGTTCCTCGGCGATCGCGACGTCGCGGGCGTCGAAGGGCTCGCTGCCGATCGCGCGGGAGAGCTGGACCAGGCCGAGCACCTGGTCCCGGGCGACCAGCGGGACGATCAGGGTGGAGCGCAGCAGCGGGTCCGGCCCCGGCTCGGGGGCGACGCTGCGCCCGGTGCGCAGGGCCCGGGCGTGCGGGGAGCGGCGCGGGTAACAGAGCGTGCCGCCGGCCTCGGCCACCGGGAACCCGGCCACCGAGCCGAGCACCGAGGAGGCGCCGCCGACCACGCTGGAGACGGCGACCCGGCGCAGCTCGCCGCAGCCGTCGGTGAGCACCGGCTCGCCGAGCCGGGCCGACCGCGGGGCGTTCTCGCCGGTCAGCAGCGCGGTGTAGAGGTCGACGGTGGCCAGGTCGCAGAACGGCGGGACGACGACGTCCAGCAGTTCCTTGGCGGTGGTCTCCAGGTCGAGGGTCGAGCCGATGTGCGCGCTGGCCTCGTTGAGCAGTGCGAGATTGCGCCGGACCCCGTCGGCCTCGCGCTCGGCGACGTGGCGGCTGGTGACGTCCGAGACCTGCCCGGCGACGCCCATCGGCTGCCCGCCCCCGCCGTCGAGGCGGTAGAGCGAGATGGCCCAGAGCCGGTTGCCCTCGACGGCGGGGGCGTGGAAGCGCAGGTCGAACACGGGCTCGCCGCTGTCCAGCACCTTGCGCAGGGCGGCGGCCAGGCGGTCGGCCTCGGAGGGCGGGAAGAGGTCGTACGGGGTGAGGCCCTCCAGGTCGCCGGGGCCGAGGCCGACGCCGGAGGCGAAGGCGTCGTTGACGCGCTGCAGGCGCAGCCGGGCGTCGAAGAGCACGAACCCGGTCGGGGTCTGCCCGAAGACGGCCTCCGAGGCCGCCAGGTCGGTCTCGATCCGGCGCAGCCGGCCGAGGTCGACGGCCAGGCAGGTCGCGCCGGAGGCGGGCAGTGCGCTGTCGGGCATCAGGTACAGCTCGGCGAGGCTCTCGGCGCCGGTGGCGTCGCGATAGGGGGCGGTGCCGACCCACTCCTCGCCGCGGAGGATGTTCTCCAGCCTGGCCCGGCCGCGGGCCCAGAGCTCGCGCGGCACGAAGGTGGTGATCGGGTCGGCGCCGACCGCCTCGGCGGCGGGCAGGCCGAAGAACTCGGCGGCGCGGTCGCTCCACTGGCTGATCCGGCCGTCCGGGCCGATCGCGAAGGTGGCGACGCGGATGTAGTCGTAGATCGATCCGGGCTGGCCGTGGCCCCAGCGGGCCAGGTTCGCGGGCGCGGGCCTCGGCAGTCCGCCGGGAGCGGTGGACTGTCCGGGCACGGCGACATGACCGCTGCTGATCGGCGCGCTCCGCGCCGGGGTGCTGTTCAACGGACCGACCCCTCCAACCCGCGACCGTCCGGATGTCGAGAAGACCGAGTATTCATCATCGAGGGGTGAGCGCACACGCCCTCAACATCACAACATCAGATCGGGCGAAGGTTTTTGTCCGGACGCCCGCGCAACCACAATGCCACGCCCGCGCCCCCTGCTGTCGTGCGCGCCCCCTCGGACCGCCGTACGCCATGTCATGTCCCGATCTACTCGCGTCACCTCTCGTCCGGCTCCATACCCGGGAGCGCCTGTTCGAACCAGACGACCTTGCCGATTCCTTCGGCCCGCGCCCCCCAGCGAAGGGCCATCCGGCGGACGAGTTCCAGCCCCCGGCCGCCCTCGTCGGCCTCCGCCGCGTGCCGCTCCCGGGGCGGGTCGGGCAGCGGGTCGGAGATCTCCACCAGCAGGGTGTTGCCCAGCGTCAACCGGACGCCGATCGGTGCGCTCGCATAGCGGACGGAATTGGTGACCAGTTCGCTGACCAGCAGCTCGGCCGTGTCGGTGAGCTCCTCCACGCCCCACTCGGCCAGGGTGGCCCGGACCAGCCGGCGCGCCCGGGCGACGGCGGTCGGCTCGGCCGGCAGGGTCCAGCCGGCCGTGGGGGTGCCGGCCTGCCCGTGGCCCAGCCGGGCCAGCAGCAGGGCGACGTCGTCGGGCTCCCGGCCCTGCTCCATGGTGCCCAGCACCGCCTCGCAGGCCTGCTGGATGGACGCGTACGGCTCCTCCAGCACCGTCAGCAGCCGGCCCAGGCCGACGTCGAGGTCCTTGTCGCGGGACTCCACCAGCCCGTCGGTGCAGAGCGCCAGCAGACTGCCCTCCGGGATCTTCAGCTCGACCGATTCGAAGGGCACCCCGCCGACCCCGAGCGGCGCCCCCGAGGGCAGCTCCAGCACCCGGCCGACCCCGCCCGGCAGCGGGCCGCCGGTGCGGGTCGGCTCCTCGGCGGCCTCCCTCGGGACGATCAGCACCGGCGGGATGTGCCCGGCCTTGGCGACCACCAGCCGGGCCGTCGCCGGGTCGAAGACGGCGTAGATGCAGGTCGCCAGCAGGGCCTCGTCCGGGCTCTGGGCGAGGTCGTCGGTCAGCTCGTGGACGTGCCGCAGCAGGACGTCCGGCGGCAGGTCCAGGCCCGCCAGGGTGCGCACCGCCGTCCGCAGCCGGCCCATCGTGGCGGCGGCCCGCAGGCCGTGACCCATCACGTCGCCGACCACCAGCGCAGTACGGTCGCCGGGCAGCGGGATGACGTCGAACCAGTCGCCGCCGACCTCGGTGCCGCTGCTGCCCGGCACGTACCGGTAGGCGACCTCCACCCCGGTCGGCTGCGGCACCTGCTGCGGGAGCAGGGTGCGCTGCAGGGTGAGCGCCGCGGTGCGCTCCCGGGCGTACAGCCGGGCGTTGTCCAGCGAGCTGCCGGCCCGGTCGGCCAGCTCCACGGTGAAGGCGAGGTCGTCGCGGTCGAAGCCCTCGCGGTAGCCGGCCCGGCTGACCAGCAGCAGGCCGATCACGATGCCGCGGGCCCGCAGCGGCACCACCAGCATCGAGTGCACCCCGAGTTCCTGGGCGGCCTGCATCTTCGGGTCGGCCGGGTAGGTGACGTCGCTCAGCTCGTCCGCGCCGGACAGCAGCTCGGGCACGCCGGTGCGCAGCACCCGGCCGCAGGCGGAGTCCTCCGCGAAGGTGATCCTGGCCCCCCGGCGGAGCATCACCTCCACCTCCGGGCCGTCCTGGACCGAGGCGGTGCCGAGCTGCAGCAGGGAGGTGCGGCGGTCGTGACCGTGCCGGGGCAGGTCGTCCCCGTGCGCGACGGCCTGCAGCAGGATCACCGCCGCGTGGTCGGTCAGCCGGGGCACCACCGCGCTCGCCAGCTCCTGGGCGATCCGGGCGGCGTCCAGCAGGTCGCCGACCCGGGAGCCGAACTCGTTGAGCAGCGACAGCCGGCGGCGGGCGTGCTCGACCTTGGCCACCGCCCGGTACCGCTCGGTCACGTCCATCACGGTGCCGGAGATGCCGAGCACCCGGCCCGCCCGGTCGGTCATCCGGCTGTAGGAGATCGAGCGGAACCCGGCGCGGGCCGTCACCGGGGAGGCCAGGGTGACGTCGATGACGGGCTCGCCGGTGGCCAGCACCTGCCGCTGGATGGCGGTGATCTCGTCGGCGGCCCGCTCGGGCAGCGTCTCGCCGGTGGTCCGGCCGGTGTGCTCCTCGATCGGGACGCCGTTCATGTCGGCCAGGGTCTGGTTGACCGCGGTGTAGCGCAGGTCGGTGTCGAGCACCGCGATGCCCAGCGGGGACTGCTCGAACAGGGCGTCGCGCACCGCGAGGTCGCGCTCGACGGCCTGCAGGGCCCGCGCCTCGGTCAGCGCCACCTGGAGGAACGGGGTGCCGTCACCGTCCACCAGCAGCGAGATCCGGGCCTCGACGGCGACCGCGGGGCCCTCCCGGTGGCGGATCTCGGTCAGCCCGTGCCAGGCACCGGTCCGCAGCGTCGCCTGGATCGCCGCCCTGGTCCGGGCGACCTGCTCCTCGTCGCCCAGCAGTTCGTCGATCCGGCGGCCCACCAGCAGCTCGCTCGGCCAGCCGAGCAGGTCCTCCGCCGCCGGACTCCACAGCACCACCCGGGCGGAGGTGTCCAGGATCGCGATGGCCACCTTGACCACGTCGAAGAGGCTGCCCTCGGTCCGCAGCGGCGGCCCCTCCACCGGCGGCCCGGTGTCGGGGAACGCCAGCCCGGGACCGCCCCGGGTGCCCACCGTCGGGGGCCCCGGGTGGACGAGGGGCAGCGTGGTGCGGGGGCCGGCCGTGTCCTCGCGGCGGCGGGCGGCCGGGCCCGCGGCCCGGGTGCCGGAGCGCAGCCGGGCCCGCGCGGAGGCGCCTCCCGCCTGCGCGCGGCGCAGCGGGCCCAGGCCGGTGGGGGCCACGTGCCGCGGCCCCCGTCGGGGAAGGCCCTGGGCTCGTCGTTCTCCCTCGCCATTACCCGTACTCGACACCGACGGGGCCTCCGCCTCTCGGGCTGCGCACCTCGGCGGGGTGCCGGGGCGCGGAATGTCGTGGCCGATCCCAGGTCACGACCGGATCCGCCGGAACGGCCGACTCACCGATGGTGACGAATGCTGCCGAACAGTGACATACCCCGCGGAAACCGTGGCTATCCCGGCAGCCGTCCGGTGGTTTCCGATTGGCCTACCCGGCCCGCCGCGGTCGGTGCCGTGAGCGGGTCGCGGCGCGGGCGCCGGCGGGCGGCGGGCTCCCGAGGGGCCCGGAGGTGTGTCTGCGTCCGGGGTGTCCGGGAGCGCTCAGGAGGGCGCTGCGAGCCGCCGACGGGCCGGTACCGGCCCGGACGGGTCAGCCCCGGGCCAGCAGGCGGGCGACGTACGGCAGGACCTCACGGTCGTGCTCCAGCCACTCGACGTCGCCCAGTTCGCCCGGACCCAGCCAGCGCAGCTCGGAGTGGTCCTCCAGGGGCTGCGGCTCGCCCGACAGCAGCTCGGCCGCCCAGAACCGCAGCTCCAGCCCGGCCCGCACCGTCCAGCTGCCCGGCAGCGGCTCCAAGGCCTTGGCCCTGACGCCCAGTTCCTCCAGCAGCTCGCGCTCCAGCGCCTGCTCCTCGGACTCGCCGGGCTCGGCCTTGCCGCCCGGGAACTCCCAGCCTCCGGCCACCTCGGGCGGCGCGCTGCGCCGTGCGGCCAGCACCCGGCCCTGGTGGATGAGTGCGCCGCCGACGACGATCCGGATCTCCATGGCCACGACCCTATGCGGCCTCGGACTCCACCCAGTACAGCTGCTTGTGGCCGCGGGCCTCGAACTCGGCGGCCAGCCGCTCGGCCTCCGCCCGGTCCAGTCCGCCGGCGACCAGGTAGCGATTGCCGTTGTCGTCCTGCCGCATCACCCGGTACGTCTCCACCCGGGTGAGGGTAGCGGGCCCGGCCCGCGTGGGGGTCGAGCCGGGCCGGCCCTGGGCACGACGCTAGGCGCCGACCGCTACCGGCAGGTACGGGACTGGTTAACAGTGCGTAAGACCGGGGCCGGCGACGGCCGGACGGCCCCGGGCACGTCCCTGCGGCACCGGCCCCGCGTCAGACCTGGAGGTCGCCGGGGTGCTCGCCGGTGGACAGGCCCAGGGCCGCGCGGACGGCCTTCGCCTCGCCGACCGAGTCGCGCAGCAGGGCCTTCGCCCGCTGCACCGCCCGCGCCAGCTCCGCACCGTCCCGCGCCGTCTTCACCGCGTGCCAGGCCTCCACGGCGGCCGGCTTGCTGGCCACCATGGCCTCGCCCGGGCCCTTGGCCGCCTCCGGCCACGCGATCGCGGCCAGCTTCTCGCCCTCCTGCTGGGTGGCCTCGGCCATCGTCGCGGCCCACGCCCGGTAGTCCGCCGGGGCGTCCGCCACCTCGTCCTCCGGGATGTCCTCGGCCGCGGCGTTGAGCGGCTTCACCGCCTCCAGGTAGGCGAGCTGGGCCGGCGTCAGGGTGGTGCGGTCGGTCCGCAGCGAACCCTTGTGCGAGGCCTCGACGTCCTCCAGGACGCAGATCAACGAACCGCCGGAGGCCCGCCAGCTCCCCCGGGTCGGGTACATGTAGCTCAGGCCGACGCCGTCCGGGACGGCCCAGTCGTCCAGCACGTAGCTGTCGAAGACCGGCTTGCAGAGCGCGTCGGCCGACTTGAGGATCTTGTCCTCGCCCGGGTAGCCGCCGCCCTCGGCGGGCGCGATCGCCGCGGTGCCGGCCGCCTCCGAGTGGTGCGGGAGCGAGCAGGGCACCTTGGTCACCCAGGACACCTGCTGGTCGGCGTCGCCGGCGCCCGGCGCCGGGTTGTAGCAGTCGCCCTTGGCGACCTTGTCCCAGGTGACCGAACCGCGCGGGCCGACCGGCCGGCCCGGCGTGCTGCCGTCCTGGTCGTCGAGGGCCAGGCCGAAGGCCGTCAGCGCGCCCAGCAGCAGGCCGAGGACGCCCAGCACCACCCCGGCCACCGCCATGCCGCGGCCCCGCTCCTGCCGCTTGTGGATCTGCACCAGGGCGATCACCCCGAGCACCAGGGCGACCGGCGACAGGCAGGTCAGCGCCGTCACCAGCGAGCCGATCGCCAATCCGTTGGTGGGCCGCGGCGGGTACGCGTACATCCCCTGGAACCCGGACACCGCGCCCGGGGTGACCGCGCCCCAGCCGGTGGCCGGCGCGGTCCAGCCCGGCGGCGACTGGGCCCAGCCCGCGGGCGGCTGCGGCCGGTCGGCGGGCGGCGGGGTGGGCCCTGCGGCGTGGCCGAAGACCCCCGGGGCGGCGGTCTCGGCCTCGCTCGGCGGCGCCCACGGGTCGAAGGGCTCGGGAGCGACGGGCGGGCCGGCCGGCACGGCGTCCACCGGCCCCGCGGGCGCGGGCGGGGCGGCTTGCGCCGCGGCGGGCGCGGCAGAGGCGGGCGGGGCGGGCGCGGGGGCGGGCGGAGCGAGCGCGGGGGCGGGTGATGCGTCGGTGCGGGCCGTCGGAACGTCGGCCGTTCCGGTGGGCGACGTATCGACGGCGGGTGACCCGACCGCGGGCGCCTCCACCGCGGGTGCCGGGGCGGCGGGGCCGCAGGCGCCGTCCTCCGGGGAGCCCGGCCCGGCCTTCGACATGTTCGGCGACACCTTGAGCTCCCCCGGCCCGCCACTGGCGGGCACCAGTTCGACGACTGACCGACGCGCGACTCTATCGGACCAGCTCACCGGACCTTCACGGGCCCGTCACGTCCGCCCGGGGCAGTCTCACGCCCGGGCCAGCACCTCCCCGTGCAGCACCGCGAACCAGCCGTCCTCGGCCGCCGCCCAGCTGCGCCAGGCCGCCGAGATCCGCTCCAGGTCGGCCTGCTCGGCGAAGCCCTCGGCCAGGGCCGTCCCGGCGATCGCCGACTTCAGGATGCGGTCCGCCCACATGCCGCCCCACCAGGCACGCCGGTCGGGCGTCGCGTACGTCCAGGTGGAGGAGCCCGCCTCGACCTCGGTGAAACCCGCCGCCCTGGCCCAGGACAGCAGGCGGCGCCCGGCGTCGGGCTCACCGCCGTTGGCCCGCGACACCCGCTGGTACAGGGCGGCCCAGTCGTCCATCCCGGCCGGCCGCGGGTACCAGGTCATCGCGGCGTAGTCGGCGTCCCTGGCCGCCACCGTTCCGCCGGGCGCCGTGACCCGACGCATCTCGCGCAGCGCGGCGACCGGGTCGGCCACGTGCTGCAGCACCTGATGGGCGTGCACCACGTCGAACTCGCCGTCCTCGAAGCGCAGTCGGTGGACGTCGGCGACCTCGAACACCACGTTGTCCAGCCCGCGGGCCGCCGCGTTGGCCGCGGCCTGCTCCAGCACCTCGGCCGAACTGTCCACCGCGACCACCCGCCCGCCGGGGCCGACCAGTTCGGCCAGGTCCGCGGTGATCGTGCCCGGCCCGCAGCCGACGTCCAGCAGGGCCTGGCCCGGACGCAGCGAAGGCAGCAGGTAGGCCGCCGAGTCGGCGGCCGACCGGGACCGGTGCGAGCGCAGCACCGACTCCTGATGGCCGTGGGTGTAGGTGTTCTGATGCTCGGTCATGACGCCCCCTCGGATCCGGCCGGACCGCTTTCCGGCCGTTCCGACGCTACTCCGCGTCTCGCCCAATGAGAATATTGGTCTCAGCATAAGAGACGATTGAAAAATGGACTGCCCCCGGACGGCCCTCCTGCTGGAGAATCGGGGCATGGGAAAGACCTACGAACGGATCGACGGACGGCTGCGCGCTTTCATCGAGAGCCAGCCGGTCTTCTTCACCGCGACCGCCCCGCTGGCGGACGACGGCCATGTCAACGTCTCCCCCAAGGGGCGCTCCGGCACCCTGGTCGTCATCGACGAACTCACCCTGGCCTACCTGGACTTCGGCGGCAGCACCGCGGAGACCATCGCCCATCTGCGGGAGAACGGGCGGATCACCCTGATGTGGTGCGCCTTCACCGGGCCGCCCACCGTGGTGCGGGTGCACGGGCGCGGCGAGGCCGTGTTCCGCGACGACCCGCGGTTCGCCGGCCTGGTCGGCCGCTTCGACCCGGCGGCCGACGGCAGTGCCCTGCGGGCGATCGTGCTGGTCCACGCCGAGCGGGTCAGCGACTCCTGCGGCTTCGCCGTCCCGCTGATGGAGTACCGGGAGGACCGCAGCCTGCACTCGGACTTCTTCGACCGCAAGACCGATCCCGAATTCGCCGCCTACTGCGAGGGCAAGGACCACGTCGGCACCAGCATCGACGGGATGCCCGCCCTGCCACTGCCGCTGCCCCCGCGCCCGGCGGCCTGACGGGACTCGCGGGCCCGGCGGGGCCCGGCGGGGCCCGGCGGGGCCCGGCGGGGCCCGGCGGGGCCCGGGGCGGCCCGACGGGCCCGGCGGAGCCGTACGGCAGGCCCGACGGCAGGCCGAAGCCCCCGCCGGAGCCGCTCCGGCGGGGGCGATGGTGCGGCGACGGTTACGGCGTGACGGTGAACCAGGTCGAGCGGGACTTCTTCCACTCGGGGTGGGTCAGGTCCTTGGCCTCGGTGCCGTCGTTGTACAGGTCGGCGGAGCCGTCGTCCGTGATCAGCTGCACCCGGGCGCCGGACACGGTGAGGTCGGGGACGTCCACCACAGCCTCCCAGCCGCCCGCGTCCGTGGTCGGCAGGTCGAGCAGCTTGACCGGGGCCGTGCCGGCCAGGCCGTCCCAGCGGTAGAGCGCGTACGGGTCGGAGTTGTCGTCCGCGGCCCAGGAGCCGGCCACGATCAGGTACTGGCCGGCCGCGTTGCGGCGGATGTCCCGGACGGACAGGCCGCCCAGGTTCAGCTCGATCGGCGTGCCGAAGGTCGCGTGCACCGAACCGCCGGGCAGCTGGTTGAAGTTGGTGACCGGCACCAGCAGCGCCTTGCCGTTGGTGACGGCCGGCGTCAGCGGGGCGCGGAACCCGACGAAGGCGGTGGTGGTGCTGCCCGGCGCGAACTCCAGGCCCTCGACGTTGAAGCCGTCGATCTGCTTGGGGATCTCGCCGGCGGCGGCGCCGGCCGCGAAGCCGTAGTGGTTGCCGTTGGCCTTGTCCCAGTTGATCAGGTCGTCGCGCAGGCCGGTGTACTTGCCGCCCAGGGTGAGCTGGGTGGTGGCGCCGGAGCCGGTGACGTTGGTGGTGAAGACGGTGCGGCGGTCGGCCTTGATCTCGCCGTCCTTGTTGTTGCCGAGCGAGCCCGTCCAGTAGATGGTGTTGCCGACCCGGGTGGCGCCCTCGATGTCGATCTCCTTGGAGACACCGAGCGCGGAGGTGAAGTCCCAGGTGCGCACCGGCGCGCCGGAGGCGTTGCGGTCGTACAGGCGCAGCACGTTGGACTCGTCGTCCGCCACCACGATGTAGCCGTTGCCCGCGTCCACGGCCGCCGAGGCGTCGCTGGACCCGGTCAGGTAGCGGGCGTCGGCGGAGTGCTGGACGGCCGCCGAGGCCGCGTAGTGCAGGGTCTTGGTGGCGGTCTTGCCGCCGAGGCCCGTCACCTTGATCGTCAGGTCCGTGTAACCGACACCCCGCGCGGCCACGTTGAGGACGCGGCTGCCGGTCGTGCCGGCCACCGTGACGTCCGTGGTCTTCGCCACCGCGGTCTTGGTGCTGGCCGAGGCCGCGACGGTCAGCGCGGAGACGTCCGCACCGCTCTGGGCGATCGTGACGGTGACGGTCGGGTCACCGGTCGCCCCCACCGCGCCGGAGAGGTAGCCGGCGGAGAGCGCGATGGTGGGGGTTCCGTAGGTCACCGCGAGCGCGGGGGCGGCGGGGATGACGACGGCGGGCAGTGCGGCGGCCAGGGTGAGCGCGGCGGCGAGGCCGAGCGGACGGCGCGGGTACGACACTGGTGGGGCCCTTCTACGGCGGGGCGGTGCGAGGTCCGGACCAGGCTGAGGTCCCCGGGCGAACGCCGCCCCTACAACACCGGGCCGGCGGGCGAACACCGTCCTTCCGCTGGTGACGCCCCGCCGGGACGCACCGCCGGCCGGTGCCCGCGCGGGCCCGGCGCACCGGTGGGCGGTCAGGCCGCGGCGGCCACCTGGCCGGACGGCGCCGGGCCGGGAACCGGCCGGGGTCGGGGGGCGGCTGCGGGTGGCCGTCCGCGCCCGGTCGTACCGTTGGCCGTGCACCGGAGTAGAACGGATCCCGCACCCATGGCCCCAACCCGCCCGTACGTCCTGCTGAGCGCCGCGATGTCGCTGGACGGGCACCTCGACGACGCCTCGCCGGAGCGGCTGCTGCTCTCCAACCCGGCCGACTTCGACCGGGTCGACGCGCAGCGCGCCGACAGCGACGCGATCCTGGTCGGCGGCAACACCCTGCGCGCCGACAACCCCCGGCTGCTCGTCAACGACCCGGGCCGGCGGGCCGCCCGGGTCACCGACGGGCGCCCCGCGTACCCGCTGAAGGTGACGCTCAGCGCGAGCGGCGCGCTCGACGCGGACCTGCGGTTCTGGCACACCGGCGGCGGCAAGGTCGCCTACACGACGGAGGCCGGGGCCCGGCGGCTGCGGCCGGCCCTGGACGGCCTGGCCGAGGTGGTCGCGCTCGGCGCCGAGGTCGGGCTGGGCGCGGTGCTGGACGATCTGGGCGCCCGCGGGGTGCGGCGGCTGATGGTGGAGGGCGGCGGCAGCGTGCACACCCAGTTCCTCGCCCAAGGCCTCGCCGACGAGCTGCAGCTGGTGGTCGCCCCGCTGCTGGTCGGCCAGGCCGCGGCGCCGCGGTTCGTGCACCCGGCCGCGTTCCCGGGCGGCCCGGCCCGGCGGATGCGGCTGCTGGAGGCACGTACGGTGGGTGATGTCGTCCTGCTCAGGTACGCCCCGAAGGAGCCCGCACCGTGACCGCTGACCAGCGAGCCGTCGATCTCGCCCTGCTCGGCCGGGCCGTCGAGCTCTCGAAGCTGTGCCCGCCGTCCGAAACGGCCTTCTCGGTGGGCGCGGTGGTGGTCGGCGCGGACGGGACGACCGTCAGCGAGGGCTGGAGCCGGGAGGGCGACCCGCTCGTGCACGCCGAGGAGTCCGCCCTGGCGAAGCTCCCCGCCGGGGACCCGAGGCTGCTGGGCGCGACGGTCTACAGCTCGCTCGAACCCTGCGGCCGGCGCGCCTCCCGGCCGCTGACCTGCTCGCAGTTGCTGATCGCGGCGGGGGTCGCCCGGGTGGTGGTGGCCTGGCGCGAGCCGGACCTGTTCGTCACCGACTGCCAGGGCACGGCCCTGCTGGAGGCGGCCGGGATCGAGGTCGTGGAGCTGCCGGAGCTGGCGGCGGCGGCCCGGGCGGTGAACGCGCATCTGATCGGCTGAATTGTTTGTATCATTTTGAAACAAACATCGGCCCTCCGAGGAGTACCACCGTGCCCGTCATCACCGAGCTGTCCGCCCGAGCCCTCCTGCTGGACATGGACGGGACCCTGGTCGACTCCGACGCCGTCGTCGAACGCTGCTGGCGCCGCTGGGCCGCCCGGCAGGGCCTGGACGGCGACGCCGCGATGCGCGTCGTGCACGGCCGCCAGGGCCACCTCTCGATGGCGATCCTGCTGCCGGACCGCCCGATGGAGCAGAACATCGAGGAGAACCGGCTGATGCTCGCCGAGGAGACCGCCGACACCGACGGCGTCGTCCCCGTCCCCGGGGCGCCCGCCTTCCTCGCCTCGCTGGCCGGCCTCCCGCACGCCCTGGTGACCTCCGCCGACGAGGGCCTGGCCCGGGTCCGGATGGGCGCGGCCGCGCTGCCGCTGCCGCCGGTCCTGGTCACCGCCGAGTCCGTCGGCGCCAGCAAGCCCGACCCCGAGGGCTTCCTCAAGGGCGCCGCCGCCCTCGGCTTCGCCCCGGCAGACTGCCTGGCCTTCGAGGACTCCGAGGCCGGCGTCGCCGCCGCCCTGGCGGCCGGCATGCAGGTGGTCGGCATCGGGCCCCGGGCCGCCGCCCACCGGCCGACCGTCCAGGCGGACTCGCTGGAGCAGGTCGAGGTGACCGCCGACGCCGACGGCCGGCTGACCGTCCGGGTCGGCTGAGCCGACCCGAGCCGGGTCGGCGGTCCGACCCGTCGCGACCGGTCGGACCGCCGGCGGGCTCACTGCAACCGGCCCAGCGACGCCCGCAGCCGGCGGGCGTCCCGCAGGCGCTGCTCGTAGGTCGCCCCCAGCACCAGGAGCAGCAGGCCGGCGAAGGCGAGCGGCACCCAGCGCGGCAACAGGCCGAGCACCTGCACCACGGCCGGGGCCAACTCGTGCACGGCGACCAGCAGCAGCGTCGCCCCGCCCAGCAGCAGCGGGCACCGCAGCCGCAGCCGCCCGCCCAGCACCGTCACCGCCAGCGCGGCCGAGCCGAGCAGCAGCGGGCGCAGCCGGCCCCCGTCCGCCCACACCGCCAGCAGGCTGGGCAGCAGCCCGAGGCCGAGACCGGGACCGTAGGCCGTCCAGGACCCCGCCTCGGGGAACCGCCGCCGGTGCAGCACCCCGATCACCAGGGCCGCCACGGCCACCGTGAGGGTGTACGCCTCCGGCGTGCCCACCCCGGAGAGCGCCAGCCGGATCCAGGACGAGCCGATCAGCAGCGCGGTCGCGGCGACCGACGCCGCGCGGCGCCGGTCGGGCCGCAGCGCGACCCCGAGCATCGCGACGCCGGCCACCGCGAGCGCGAACGCCAGTCGCCCGGGCGCCGTGGCGGTGGCGGTCAGCAGCAGGGCGAACCCGCCGAGGGCGTAGCCGGTACGCTCCACCGCCCGCGAGACACCGCCTCCGGCCCACGCCGCCACCGGGGCGGAGGCGACCGCCACCGCGAGCACCGCCAGCAGCACGTCCGCATGGGCCGCCCCCGCCGTGGCGGTGACGGCGGCGGCCTCGGCGCCCAGTGCCGCCGTGGCGCAGGCGGCGGTCACCGCGGGTCGGACGGCGAGCCACCGCCCCGTGGGCACCGAGGCGGCGCGGACCGTCAGGGCGGCCGAGAGGGCGGCGAGCACGGCGAGCACCGCGATGGTCGCCACCCGGTCGGCCGGAGCCCAGAGGAGCGCGAGCACCGCGGCCGTGACCAGCGCCGCCACGGTGGCCGGCCGCACCGGGCGTGAGACGGCGTACCCCACGGCGGCGACCGCGGACCCCGCCGCGACGGCGACCGCGACACCGTACGGCAGCCCGAGGGCCACCGGCAGCAGTGCGAGGGCGGGGACACCGACCAGCGCGGTGGCCGTGGCGAAGGCGCGGCCCGGTTCGGCCGGGCCGGAACCGGAACCGGGGGCCGCAACGGCGGCGGCCTCATGGGGAGAGGCCGGGATGGGCGAACCCGGACCGGGGGAAGCCGGACCGGGGGAGGCCTCAGCGGACGGCAGGCCGAGGTCGGCCCGCGTCAGGCCGTACGCGGTCAGCACGGCGAGCACGGCCAGCAGCAGCCAGAGACCGGTGCCGGCGGCCGGTGCGAGCGACCACTCCCAGGATGCTGACGGCCCGTCCGCCCAGGCCGCCGGGATGTGCCGGATCGGTGCGAGGACAGCCGGCACGATCTCGCCCAGCGCCGGCGCCGAGGCGACCAGCAGGACCAGCACGGCGGAGTGGAACAGCCCGAGCGGGACGACCCGGCCCGGCGGCCGGTCCGACGCGGGAGCCGGCGCGCCGGACCTCGCGGAGCCGCTCACCGAACCCCGCAGCAGCGCGCCCGTCGCCACGGCGAGCAGCCCGGCCGGCGCCGCGTAGGCGACCGCTCCCCACTCCCGGGCCAGCGCCGCGGCGACGGTTCCACCGCCGGCGGCCAGGAGCGCGGCGCCGCCGAGGGCGGCCGCCACCCGCCGACCGCCGGCCGGCAGGCCGGGTTGCGCGCGGCGCGGGTGGCGCAGCGACACCGCCAGCGCGAGCAGCGCGAAGCAGCCCAGCGGCAGCCAGGCCCAGGCGACCACGGTCCACCGCTCGTCCGCTGCTGCCGCCGGGTGGCGCGGCTGCAGCACGGCCGACAGTGAGGCCTGCCCCGCGAGGAACGCGCCCAGCCCACCCCAGAGCGCGGCCGTCGCGCCGACGGCTTGGCGGAACACCGGGCCGGCGGCCGGAAGAGACCTGGCCTCACCACGGCCGGCCACCGCCCGGAGCACCGCGAGGTCGACCGCGGCCGTGGCCACCATCGCCGTGGCCGCCGCGTCGACGCCGTCCAGTCCGAGCGCGTGGACGGCGAGCAGCCCGGGCAGCCGCCCGAGCAGGAACCCGGCCGCCACCGGGAGGCGCAGCCGCAGCAACCATCCGTACGCCGCCGCTCCGGCGCTGGTCAGCGCGGTGGCCGCCGCCCAGTAGGCGGGTGCGGCGACGGCGTCCAGACCCAGCAGGCCGGCGGCCCGCGCGGCGAAGAGGTCCAGCAGCACCAGGGCCAGCCCCACGGCCGCCGAGGTCTGGGCCGTGGCGGACAGGCCGCGGCGGCGCAGTCGCGGGGGCAGTGCGAGGGCGCATCCGGTCAGCACGGCCAGCACGGCGGCGCGCCCGCCGATCCCCAGATACCCCCAGCTGACCACGGTGAAGACCAGCGCCGCGATGGTCACCAGCAGGCCGCCGAGCACCAGCAGGACGGTCTGCGCGGACCGCCCGGACACCTCCGGGCGCCCGGTCGCGGGCGGAGGCGGACCCCACGGGGGCTGCGGGCCCGCCGGGACGCCCCCGGGCTCGTCCCGGCGGGCCCGCAGCCCGGCGAGCAGGTCGTCCCGCTGCCGGAGCAGCACCAGCCGCTGCGCCTCGACGCTCTGCAGCGCGAGCGTCACCTGCCACAGCGTCGCGGCGGCCGGGCCGTCCAGCGGAAGCCGGCACCGACCACAGCGGGCGGGCCGCTCGGCCTCGAACGGCGCCCCGCAGTCAGGGCACGACGGCACCCGGCCGGGAGCGGCGGGGCCGGTGGAGGGTGTGCTGGTCATGCCCAGAGTGTCCCGGCCGAACGGGCGCCGCACATGAGTACGGGTACTCAAACACCGCGCGAGGGGCCCCACGAACGGCCGGCCCGGGCCCTAGGCTGCCCCCATGACGACCCCCGCCTTCTTCGTGGTCACCACCACCCACGACGCCGAGGACGCGGCGCGCGCGCTCGCCGCCGCCGTGGTCGGCGAACGGCTGGCCGCCTGCGCCCAGCTCCACCCGGTCACCTCGGTCTACCGCTGGGAGGGCGAGGTGCGGACCGAATCCGAGTGGCGGGTCGACTTCAAGACCCGCGCCGAACTCTTCGACCGGCTCGCGGCGTTCGTCACGGCGCACCACACCTACGACACCCCGGAGATCATCGCCGTCCCGGTCCTCGCCGGCAGCCCCGCCTACCTCGACTGGGTACGGACCGAGACCGCCGGCTGACCGCCCGGGCGGGTCGGCGGCGGCGACCCGGCAGCAAGGAGGGTTCGCGCCGCCGACACCGGGCGGGCGTACAGTTTCCTGTACCCAGCGGAGGAGTCGGACCATGAAGACGATGACCTATTCGGAGTCCCGTGCTCGCTACGCCGAGGTACTGAACGCGGTGACCGACGACCGCGAGGAGATAGTGATCACTCGCGCCGGACACGAGCCCGTGGTCATCGTCTCCCTGGAGGACTACCAGTCCCTCAAGGAGACCGCATACCTGCTGCGGAGCCCCGCCAACGCCCGCCGCCTCCTGGCCTCCTTCGAGGAGCTGGAGAACGGCGGAGGGACCGTACGGGAGCTGACGGACCCGTCGTGAAGATCACCTTCTCCTCCCAGGCCTGGGAGGACTACCTGTGGTGGCAGGCCCAGGACCGCAAAGTCCTCAGGCGGATCAACACCCTCGTCGCGGACGTCGCGCGCAACGGCAACGAGGGCATCGGCAAACCGGAGCCGCTCAAGCACGGCTTCCAGGGCTACTGGTCGCGTCGGATCAACGACGAGCACCGCTTGATCCACAAAGCCACCGAGGACTCGGTCCTGATCGCCCAGTGTCGCTATCACTACGAGGGCTGAGCCGAGGTCGCCCGTCACCGAAGGC
This sequence comes from Kitasatospora herbaricolor, assembly GCF_030813695.1. Lineage (NCBI taxonomy): Bacteria > Bacillati > Actinomycetota > Actinomycetes > Kitasatosporales > Streptomycetaceae > Kitasatospora > Kitasatospora herbaricolor. The sequence continues at coordinate 5,576,214 of NZ_JAUSVA010000002.1, read as the reverse complement.
AGGGCGAGCCCCCGTCGTCACCGACCTGGCGCCGGAACGTCCAGCGCCCCTCCGGCACGGCGACGGAGAAGGGGTCGGACCCGACCGGGTCCGACCCCTTCCGTGGTGCACGCCTGACCGGTCGCCCGACCTGCCGCACGCGTACGGCTACACGTTGAAGCGGAACTCCACCACGTCGCCGTCCTGCATGACGTACTCCTTGCCCTCGATGCGGGCCTTGCCCTTGCTGCGGGCCTCGGCGATCGAGCCGCACTCGACGAGGTCGTCGAAGGAGATGATCTCCGCCTTGATGAAGCCCTTCTGGAAGTCGGTGTGGATCACACCGGCGGCCTCGGGGGCGGTGGCGCCCTTCTTGATCGTCCAGGCCCGGGTCTCCTTGGGGCCGGCGGTGAGGTAGCTCTGCAGGCCGAGGGTCTCGTAGCCGACGCGGCCGAGGGTGGCCATGCCGGTCTCCTCCTGGCCCATCGACTGGAGCAGCTCCAGCGCCTCGTCCTCGTCCATGCCGATCAGCTCGGACTCGATCTTCGCGTTGAGGAAGATCGCCTCGGCGGGGGCGACCAGGGCGCGCTGGGCGTCCTTGAACTCCTCGTCGGTGAGCTCGTCCTCGTCGACGTTGAAGACGTAGAGGAACGGCTTGGTGGTGAGCAGGTGCAGCTCGCGGACCGAGGAGGAGTCGAAGCCGGCCTCGAAGAGGGTCCGGCCCTCCTCCAGGATCTTCTGGGCGGCCTCGGCGGCGGCCAGCGTGGCGGCCGACTCCTTCTTCAGGCGCGACTCCTTCTGGAGCCGGGGCAGCACCTTCTCGATGGACTGGAGGTCCGCGAGGATCAGCTCGGTGTTGATGGTCTCGATGTCGTCCTTCGGCGAGACCTTGCCGTCCACGTGCACCACGTCGGGGTCGACGAAGGCCCGGATGACCTGGCAGATCGCGTCGGACTCACGGATGTTCGCGAGGAACTTGTTGCCCAGGCCCTCACCCACGGAGGCGCCGCGGACGATGCCCGCGATGTCCACGAAGTCGACGGTGGCCGGCAGGATCCGCTGCGAGCCGAAGATCTCGGCGAGCTTGTTCAGCCGGGCGTCCGGAACGCCGACGACGCCGACGTTGGGCTCGATGGTGGCGAACGGGTAGTTGGCCGCCAGCACGTCGTTCTTGGTCAGGGCGTTGAAAAGGGTCGACTTGCCGACGTTCGGCAGGCCGACGATTCCGATCGTGAGCGACATGAAGCGCAGTCCCGTGGGCTCGGAGGGAGTGGAGCGGCCACCGTACGGGCCGATCCCCCAGTCTACGGGCTGGCGCTCAGCCGACCGGCTCAGGCTCCAGGAACTCCAGGCGGTTGCCGAGCCCGTCGGCGGCGTGGAAGCGGCGGTACCCGGGGAAGTTCCCGTCCCGGACCACGTGATGGCCGTGGGCGACGAGCCGGGCGGCCAGGCCGTCCAGGCCGTTCACCAGGATGCCGGGGTGCGCCTTGGCGGACGGGGTGAAGTGGGCCACCACCCCGAGGTGCACCTCGACGCCGCCGCCCCGGAACCAGCAGCCGCCGCGGGCCGCCAGCACCGGCGGCTTATCGATCTCGGTCATGCCGAGCACGCCCACCCAGAACTCCCGGCACAGCTCCTCGGCCCCGGCCGGCATGTCGAGCTGCACGTGGTGCAACCGCTCGAAGCCGAAGTCCGCCGTCATGGTTCCTCCCCGTACGCACGATGACGGACCATCATACGACTGCGCCGGACGGAGACACGGAGCAAGCTCCCGATCACCATTACACAGTGTGGCGTTGATCGGACCGTACGTTGGCCAGGTGGAGCAGAGCATCCGTACCCAGCCGCCAGGGCCCCGACGCCGACCGCCGAACGGCGGAGCCGGGGCCGCCGTACCGGGCCCCGGCCGGGCCCCCGAGCGGGCCGCCGCCGAAGGGCCGGACCGGCCCAGGCTGCGGGCGGCCTCCGGGGTCCGGGACGGCGCCCGCCCGGCGACCGGCCCCCGGCTGAGACTCCGGCTGCCCCTGGGCGGCAGGTCCCGGGGGGAGCGGCCGCGCGGCGGCCGGCCGGCCCGGCTGACGGCGGTGGGCACCGGGGTGCTGGCGGTGGCCGGCACCGTACTGGGGGCCGGCGTCGACCGGCTGGTCTTCGGCGGCCTCGGCGTGCTGTTCGGGGTCGGCTACCTGGTGGTCTGCTTCCAGCTGGCGGTACGGGTGCGCCCGGCCGATCTGCTGGCCGCGCCGATCAGCGGGCCGATCGCCTTCGCGGCGGCGCTGCTGCTGCTCGGGCCGGTGTCCAGCTCCGGGGTGACCGCGCAGGTGGTGGCGCTGGCGACCGGGCTGGCGCTGCGGGCCGGCTGGCTGTTCGGCGGCACGGGGCTGGCCGCGGCGATCGTACTGGCGCGCTTCGTGGCGCAGCGCCGCATCCAGCGCAACCGCTGACCGTTCCGGCCCGCCCGGGCGGCTCCACCCGGGCGGGCCGGAAACGGCGGACCGGGCCTGCGGCGGCGCCGCCCCCGGTGCGCGTCCGCGCCCCCGTCGTCACCCGGCCGGTCAGCCGGCCTTGGCCGCCGCCATCGCCGCGCCCACGATGCCCGCGTCGTTGCGCAGCTCCGCCGGGACGACCTCGGCCTCGCGCTTCTTGAGCAGCGGCAGGAACTTCTCGTGCTTGCGGCTGACCCCGCCGCCGATGATGATCAGCTGCGGCGAGAACAGGCCCTCCACCAGGTCCAGGTACTCGTCGACCCGCACGGACCACTGCTCCCAGGTCAGCTCGTGCCGCTCCTTGGCGGCCGAGGAGGCCCGGCGCTCGGCGTCCTTGCCGCGCAGCTCCAGGTGGCCCAGCTCGGTGTTGGGCACCAGGACGCCGTCCGCGAAGAGCGCGCTGCCGATGCCGGTGCCGAAGGTGAGCACCAGCACCACGCCGTCCCGGTCCTTGCCCGCGCCGTGGGCGGTCTCGGCCAGGCCGGCCGCGTCCGCGTCGTTCAGCAGCGTGGCGGGCAGGTCGAGGGCCTCCCGGAAGAGACCCTCCGCGTCCAGGCCGATCCAGCCCTTGTCCACGTTGGCGGCCGTCCGGGTGTGGCCGCCGACCACCACCCCGGGGAAGGTCAGCCCGACCGGGCCCTGGTGGCCGAAGTGCCGGACGACCTCGCAGACCGCGGCGACGACGGCCTCGGGCGAGGCCGGGCGCGGGGTCAGCACCTTGTGGCGCTCCTCGGCCAGCACTCCGCGCCGTAGGTCCACCGGGGCACCCTTGATGCCGGAGCCGCCGATGTCCACGCCGAATACGTTCGCCGTCATGCGTCGTCCCTTCTGTCCACAGGCCTGTGCAACCGTACGGAAGGCCGTTCCGGCACCAACGTACGAGAGGCCGGTCGGCCCCGCCTGCTGATACCCGCGGACGGGCAGCACGACGCCCGGGGCCCCGTGGGGCTCCCGGGCGTCGGACGGACTGCGGACGGGCGGTGGTCAGAGCTTGCCGGCGGCCTCGGCGCGCAGGTCGCGGCGGAGCTCCTTGGGCAGCGAGAAGATCAGGTGCTCCTCGGCGGTCTTCACGATCGAGACGTCGGCGTAGCCGCGCTCGGCGAGGAAGGCCAGCACTCCGTCGACCAGGATCTCGGGCACCGAGGCGCCGCTGGTGAGGCCCACCGTGGTGACGCCCTCCAGCCAGGACTCCTCGATCTCGTCGGCGAAGTCCACCAGGTGGGCGGCCCTGGCGCCGTACTCCAGGCCGACCTCGACCAGGCGCACCGAGTTGGAGGAGTTCTTGGAGCCGACCACGATCAGCAGGTCGACGTCGGGCGCCATCTGCTTGACCGCGACCTGGCGGTTCTGGGTGGCGTAGCAGATGTCGTCGCTGGGCGGGCTGACCAGCAGCGGGAAGCGCTTCTTGAGCTCGCCGACGGTGGCCATCGTCTCGTCGACCGAGAGCGTGGTCTGGGAGAGCCAGACGACCTTGCTCTCGTCACGCACGGTGACATTGGCGACATCCTCGGCACCGTCCACCAGGTGGATCCGGTCCGGGGCCTCCCCCATCGTGCCGACGACCTCCTCGTGGCCCTCGTGGCCCACCAGCAGGATGTCGTAGTCCTCCTCGGCGAACCGGACGGCCTCCTTGTGGACCTTGGTCACCAGCGGGCAGGTCGCGTCGACGGTGGCGAGCCTGCCGGCCTTCGCCTCGTCGTGGACGGACGGCGCGACGCCGTGCGCGGAGAAGACCACGATGGAGCCCTCGGGCACCTCCTCCGTCTCGTCGACGAAGATCGCGCCCTGCTTCTCCAGGGTCTGCACGACGTACTTGTTGTGGACGATCTGCTTGCGGACGTAGATCGGCGCCCCGTACTGCTCAAGGGCCTTCTCCACGGCGATGACGGCGCGGTCGACACCCGCGCAGTAGCCCCGGGGGGCGGCGAGCAGGACGCGGCGCTGAGCAGTGGTGGACATGGCTCCCATGGTACGGGCGTCGTCGAGCCGCGCCGACGGGCGCCACGTACGGGGCCGGGCGCGGCCGGAATGCTCAAATGTGGAGTTTATGGACACCAGCGGCGAGACGGTCGGGCCCGGCGGACTGCGGCGCAGCCTGGGCGTGCGGGACCTGATGGTCTACGGCCTGCTGTTCATCGCCCCGATGGCACCGGTCGGCGTGTTCGGGGTGCTGGACGCGAAGAGCCACGGCGCGGTCGCGGCGGTCTACCTGGCGGCGACCGTCGCGATGGGGTTCACCGCCTTCTCGTAAGCCCGAATGGTGCGCGCGGTGCCGAGGACCGGATCGGTGTTCGCCTACGCGCGGGCCGGGCTGGGCGAGGGGCCCGGGTTCGTGGCGGGCTGGATGGCGATGCTGGACTACCTGCTGATCCCGGCGGTCGCGTACCTGTTCTCCGGCATCGCGCTGAACTCGCTGGTGCCGGACGTCTCCCGCTGGGTGTGGACGACGCTGGCGGTGCTGGTCACCACCGCGCTGAACCTGGCCGGCGTGCGGACGGCGGCCGTGGTGGGCTTCGCGGTGCTGGCGATGGAGATCGCGGTACTGGCGGTGTTCCTGGTGGCGGCGGTGGTGGTGCTGGTGCGCGACGGCGCGGCCCGGGACTGGCTCTCGCCGCTGACCGGGGTCGGGGGCTTCTCCCTCACGGCGGTGCTCTCGGCGGTCAGCGTGGCCGTGCTGTCGTTCCTGGGCTTCGACGCGATCGCCTCCTTCGTGGAGGAGGCGGTGGGCGCCTCGGCCGCGGTCGCCAGGGCGGTGCTGTGGTGCCTGGTGCTGGCCGGGCTGCTCTTCGTCGCCCAGACCTACCTGGCGGCCCTGCTGGAGCCGGACTCCCCGCAGCAGCTGGCGGCCGACCCGGCGGCCCAGGGCGCGGCCTTCTACCGGACGGTGGACATCGCGATCGCGCCCTGGCTGCACACCCTGGTCGCGGTCAGCAAGGCGATCGGCGCCGCCTTCGCCGCGCTGGCCGGGCAGGCCGCGGCGGGGCGGCTGCTGTTCGCGATGGGCCGCGAGGGCCGGCTGCCGCGCGCCCTGGCCGCGGTCGACGGACGGACCGGTGTGCCGCGGCTCGCCCTGCTGACGGCGGCGGTGGTCACGCTGGTCGCGGCGGTCTGGGCGGCCCGCCGGGACGACGGGCTGGACCAGCTGACCTCGGTGGTCGACATCGGCGCGCTGACCGCCTTCGTCCTGCTGCACGCCTCGGTGATCGGCTGGTACACCGTCCGCCACGGCTCCCGGGACCGGCTGCGGCACCTGGTCGTCCCGGTGCTGGGCATCGCGGTGACGGTGGCGGTGATCGTGGAGGCCGCGCACACCGCCCAGTGGGTGGGCGCGGCCTGGCTGGCCGCCGGGCTCGCGGTGCTGTTCGTCCAGGACCGGACCGCTGTCGGCCGGCGGCGCTAGCCTCGTCGGTATGGCCAACACCAGCTCACCCGAAGCCCCGATCCCGGTCGGCAAGGTATCCGCGCTGATCGGCAGCTGGATCGAGCGCCTCGGCGCGGTCTGGGTCGAGGGCCAGATCACCCAGCTGAGCCGCCGCCCGGGCGCGGGTGTGGTGTTCCTGACCCTGCGCGACCCGGAGCGGGACGTCTCGCTGACCGTCACCTGCTTCCGGGCCGTCTTCGAGCAGGTCGCGGACGTGGTGCAGGAGGGCTCCCGGGTCCTCGTGCACGCCAAGCCCGAGTGGTACGGCGCGCGCGGGACGCTGTCGCTGCGGGCGGGCGAGATCCGGCTGGTCGGGCTGGGCGAGCTGCTCGCCCGGCTGGAGCAGCTCAAGCGCAGGCTCGCCGCCGAGGGCCTGTTCGCGGCCGACCGCAAGCGCCCGCTGCCGTTCCTGCCGCAGTGCGTCGGCCTGGTCACCGGGCGGGGCTCGGCGGCCGAGCGGGACGTCCTGGAGAACGCCCGGCGGCGCTGGCCGGCCGTCCGGTTCGAGGTCCGCAACGTCCCGGTGCAGGGCGCCGCCGCGGTGGCGCAGGTGTCGGCGGCGGTCCGGCAGCTGGACGAGCACCCCGAGGTGGACGTGATCATCGTGGCCCGCGGCGGCGGCAGCGTGGAGGACCTGCTGCCGTTCTCGGACGAGCAGCTGGTGCGGCTGGTCGCGGCCGCCCGGACGCCGGTGGTGAGCGCGATCGGCCACGAGCCGGACCAGCCGCTGCTGGACTTCGTCGCCGACCTGCGGGCCTCGACCCCCACCGACGCCGCCAAGCGGGTGGTGCCGGACGTCGGCGAGGAGCTGGCCAAGGTCCGCCAGCTGCGCGACCGGGCCCGGCGCCAGGTCACCGGCCGGGTCGAGCGCGAGCAGCACGGCCTGGACGGCGTGCGCAGCCGCCCGGTGCTGGCCGCGCCGCAGCGGATGCTGGACGGGCGTACGCACGAGGTGACGGCCATGCTGGAGCGCGCCCGGCGCACCCTCGGCCACCGGCTGGACGCCGCCGAGTCGGACCTCGGGCACACCCTGGCCCGGGTGGTGGCGCTCTCGCCGGCCGCCACGCTGGAGCGCGGGTACGCCGTGCTGCAGCGGGCGGACGGCACGGTGGTGACCGATCCGGCCCAGGTCGCGGCGGGCGACGCGCTGCACGCCCGGGTGGCGGCCGGCGGCTTCGGGGTGACGGTCGACCCGGAGGGCTGACCCGCCCCCGGGCGGCGCACCGTCGGTTCGCCGCCGGCGCGGCCGGGTGCCCGGCGCGGCGGCCGTTCTGTCGGCCCCGCCCCCTAGGCTGGCCCCATGGCAGACCAGGAGAACCAGCAGGAGAGCGGGCAGCCGCGGACGGCCGACGACGCTCTCGGGTACGAGCACGCCCGGGACGCGCTGCTGGAGGTCGTCCGGCAGCTGGAGACCGGCGGGACGTCGCTGGAGGAGTCGCTGGCCCTCTGGGAGCGCGGGGAGCAGCTGGCGAAGGTCTGCCAGCGCTGGCTGGACGGCGCCCGGGCCAGGCTCGACGCGGCGCTGGCCGCCGAGGAGGCCGCCGACCAGGGGTGACCGGGAAGCGGAGTGACACGTGTCACATCACCCCGGGGAACAGTTGAATGTTCACTCATGTTGTCAACGGGTGATCGGCTCCCCGGCCGACCCCCCATACCGCTCAGCATGAGGTGCACAAGCATGACGACTGCAGCCAACGACGCTCTGGTGCTCGACGCCGCCGCCCAGGACCTCCTCTTCCGCGAGGCCCGCACGGCCAACACCTTCACCGACGAGCCGGTCAGCGACGAGCAGATCCAGGCCGTCTACGACCTGGTGAAGTACGGCCCGACCGCGTTCAACCAGCAGCCGCTGCGCATCGTCCTGGTCCGCTCGGCCGAGGGCCGCGAGCGCCTCGTCAAGCACATGGCGGACGGCAACAAGCCCAAGACCGCGAGCGCCCCGCTGGTCGCCATCCTGGCCGCCGACAACGAGTTCCACGAGGAGCTCCCCTCGCAGCTCCCGCACTTCCCGCAGGCCAAGGACATGTTCTTCTCCGAGCGCCCGGTGCGTGAGTCCTCCGCCCTGCTCAACGGCGCCCTGCAGGCCGCCTACTTCATCATCGGCGTGCGCGCCGCCGGCTTCGCCGCGGGCCCGATGACCGGCTACGACGCCGACGGGCTGAACAAGGAGTTCTTCGGCGACGGCGACCACTCGGTGCTGGCCGTGGTCAACATCGGCAAGCCGGCCGAGGACGCCTGGTTCCCGCGCTCCCCGCGCCTCGCCTACGACGAGGTCGTCACCACCGTCTGATCCGCCAACCGCCCCCGGGCGGACGCACCGAAGGGCCCCGGCCGGTCGAAACTCCTCGACCCGCCGGGGCCCTTCGGCTTGCGGTCCGCCGGGCGCACGCGCCTCACTTCAGCGCGTCGGCCAGCTGCTCCAGTTCCTCGTACGAGGCGGTGCCGGTCACCAGCGTGGTCGCGTTGCCGCTCTGGACGGCCAGCGCCCGGGCCTTGCGGCCCTGGACCTTGTCCCAGCTCGCGCCGTCCACCGTCGCGGTGCCGTCCGGCTCGCCGCCGGCCACCATGGCCGCCAGCACGTCCGCGCGCGGCGCGTCGCTCTGCTCGACGGCCGCGTACTGCCCGGACGGGGTCACGAAGCCCAGGTGCCAGGTGTTGTGCCCGTTGTTGCCGGCCCGGCTGCCGTCCCGGTACTCCACCGAGGTGGCCTTCCACCTCTCCGGCAGCCCCTCCGGCGACAGCAGCGGGAACGGCGCGTCCCGCTTGGCGGAGGACGCGGCGGCGCGGTACTCGACCGCGTGCACGCCGTCGCCCTCGGAATGCGGCATGAACGCGTACCCGACCGCGACCACACCACCGATGGCCACCATCGACAGGACCATGTCCCGTACCGTCTGCCGGCCCCTCATGCTGCTCTTCCCTGCCATCCCCACATGGTGACCCATCGCGCCCGGGGCCCCCGCACCCGGGGTACCCGCGAACGGGTGAACAGGGACATACCGCCCCGGAGCCGGCGCAGCGGGGACCCGCGCCACAGACAGTGCTCCGGCAGGAAGATACGATCGCAGCACCCTCACCACGGCGTTCGACCGGGCAGTAGTCGGGCGCTTACCGGCCGTCGCGTACAGAGAGGTATCGACGATGACCACGCACGCGGTACACAGCAACTTCCCGAACACCCTCCCGCAGTCTCTCGAGGTGGCCCCCGAGGCCCCCGACCGCAACCTCGCGCTCGAACTCGTCCGGGTCACGGAGGCCGCCGCGATGGCGGCCGGCCGCTGGGTCGGCCGGGGCGACAAGAACGGCGCCGACGGCGCCGCGGTCAAGGCCATGCGCACCCTCGTCTCCACCGTCTCGATGAACGGCATCGTCGTCATCGGGGAGGGCGAGAAGGACGAGGCCCCGATGCTCTACAACGGCGAGCGGGTCGGCGACGGCACCGGCGCCGAGTGCGACGTCGCGGTGGACCCGGTCGACGGGACCACCCTGACCGCCAAGGGCATGGCCAACGCCGTCGCCGTGCTGGCCGTCGCCGACCGCGGCACCATGTTCGACCCGAGCGCCGTGTTCTACATGGACAAGCTCGTCGCCGGCCCCGAGGCCGCCGAGTTCGTCGACATCACCGCCCCGCCTGCCGTCAACATCCGCCGGGTCGCCAAGGCCAAGGGCAGCGCCGTCGAGGACGTCACCGTGATGATCCTGGACCGCCCCCGCCACGACGACCTGGTCCGCCAGGTCCGCGAGGCCGGCGCCCGGATCAAGTTCATCTCGGACGGCGACGTGGCCGGCGCCATCATGACCGCCCGCGAGGGCACCGGCGTGGACCTGCTGCTGGGCATCGGCGGCACCCCCGAGGGCATCATTGCGGCCTGCGCGATGAAGTGCATGGGCGGGGTCATCCAGGGCCGACTGTGGCCCAAGGACGACGCCGAGCGGCAGAAGGCCCTCGACGCCGGGCACGACCTGGACCGGGTGCTCACCACGAACGACCTGGTCAGCGGCGAGAACGTGTTCTTCGTGGCGACCGGCATCACCGACGGCGAGCTGCTGCGCGGTGTGCACTACCGCCAGGAGACCGCCACCACCAGCTCGCTGGTGATGCGCTCCAAGAGCGGCACCATCCGGGAGATCCACTCCACCCACAAGCTCTCGAAGCTGCGGGCCTACAGCGCGATCGACTTCGACCGCGCGAACTGACCGGACGGACCGACGGCGCCCGGGGTCACGGACCGGAGTCCGGACCGGGACGAGAGTCCTGACAGAACGTGAGCAGCGGCCTCGGCGGAATCCCCCTCCGCCGAGGCCGCTGCCGTCTCCGTACCGGTCTTCGACCCCTCCCCGTCCGGCCCCGCGGCCACTGCGTCCCGACCGTCGCGCTCCGGGCCCGGCCCAGCCGGGCGGTCCCGCTCAGCCCGCTATCCGGCGGGTGGCCGGCACCCGGGCGGCTTCGCGGAGCTCCACGTCCCGGCGGCGCCGGCGGGCCAGCACCACCCGGCGCTCGGCGGCCGTCAGGCCGCCCCACACCCCGTACGGCTCCGGCTGGACCAGCGCGTGCTCGCGGCACTCCAGCAGGACGGGGCAGCGGGCACAGACCCGCTTCGCCTGCTCCTCGCGGGCCAGCCGGGCCGCCGTCGGCTCCTTGGACGGTGCGAAGAACAGCCCCGCCTCGTCCCGGCAGCAGGCGGCGCCCGTGTGCCAGGGGTTGTCCTCGTCGTGCGACGGCGACGGCGCGGGCTGCGGCGCGGCGGCGACAGGACGAATGGTGCGGGACTCGATCGGATGCAGCACGGCGTACTCCTGACGAGGCTCAGTCTCGGGGGAAGGCTCGCGTCCCTGCCCGGCTGCCCCGTGCCACACCCCCCGGGGGCCGGCCCAGGCCGCCTCCGGTGTCACAGCCGTACAAGAAACGATGTGCGTGAGGAACTACCCCGCCCCATCCGGATTCATGCACACCGCACGCAACTGACTACGGAGTGCACTCGACGCAATGTCGAGTGCCTGCCGGGGAGTTGACGGAGAGTTGACGGAGAGTACGGACGGCGGGGGCGGACGGCGGGGTTCCCCCACCGCCGCGCCGCCCCCGCCGCGTCCCGTCCTGCCGCCCTGCTCCGGTCCTGCCGTCCCGTTCCCGTCCTGCCCCGCTGCCCTGTTCCCGCCGGCGCCCCCGCCGGCGCCGTCCCGCTGCGGCCCGATCGTCCGCCGACGCGCGCCGGGAGGCAGGGCCGGCTCAGGTGCCGAGCTGCTTGCGCACCCACTCCTTGAGCTTCTTGCCCTTGCGCGGCTTGGCCTCGCAGCCGCCGAACACCGCGGCGCCCTTCACCCGCACCACCGGTGCGTACGGGTCGGCCGCCGTCTGCTCCTTCACGTCGAAGCCGCCGAAGATGCCCACCCCGCCGCCGTGCAGGCTGACGTTCTCCGGCACCTTGATCTCGACCCCGCCGAACACCGCGGCCACCTCGATCACCACCTCGGGCGACTCGAACACCGCGTCCGTGAGGTCGATCTCGATCCCGCCGAACACCGCGACCGCGCGCAGGTGCGAGCCGACCCGCCAGCGGCCCTTGCGGGACGCCCCGCCGAAGACCGCCAGCATCGTCGGCGCCTCCTGCCGGGCCGGCGGCCGCGGCACGGGCACCGGAGCGCCCAGCGGGGGCTTCTCGAAGGAGATCGACCCGTGCGCGGGCAGGTCCCGGGTCAGCGGCGCCAGCTCGCCCAGGGTCTTCGCCCCGTACGCCGCCTCGATCCGCTCGGCGTGCTCGTCGACGTTCAGCCGGCCCTCCGCGTAGGCGTCGCGGAGCAGCTCGGCGACCCGCTCGCGGTCGGCGTCCGAGGCGCGCATCTCCGCCTCCGCCACCGGGGCGCCGGCGTCGGTCCGCGCGGGTGCGCGCACGGGCTCGGGCTTGGTCATCGGTACGGGCGCGTGCCCCTGGTCGTCCTGCGGCTGGTCGTCCTGCGACGGCGAGTTGTCCACGGGGAAAGACTAGTCACCACGGGCCGCTCCCGAACGGCAGTTCCCCCGGTTCCGCGTGACTCCCGTCACGCAGGCGGACCTGTGCGCGTGCGGTGTTCCTCCGCCGCCTACCCTTGAGGGTGCTTCGCCGCCGCAGCCGGATCACCCTAAGGACCGCCCCCATGGCTCCCACGCCAGACTTCGACTACACCGACCTGCTCCCCCTCGGTGCGGACCCCACGCCCTACCGGAAGATCACCTCCGAGGGCGTCTCCACCTTCGAGGCCGGCGGCCGCCGCTTCCTCAAGGTCGAGCCCGAGGCCCTGCGGCTGCTCACCGCCGAGGCGATGCACGACATCTCGCACTACCTGCGCCCCGCGCACCTCGCCCAGCTGCGCCGCATCCTGGACGACCCCGAGGCCAGCCCCAACGACCGCTTCGTCGCGCTGGACCTGCTGAAGAACGTCAACATCTCGGCCGGCGGCATCCTGCCGATGTGCCAGGACACCGGCACCGCGATCGTCATGGGCAAGCGCGGCCAGAACGTCCTCACCGAGGGCCGCGACGAGGCCGCCATCGCCGGCGGTGTCTTCGACGCTTACACCAAGCTCAACCTGCGGTACTCGCAGATGGCCCCGCTGACCATGTGGGACGAGAAGAACACCGGCAGCAACCTGCCCGCCCAGATCGAGCTGTACGCCACCGACGGCGACGCGTACAAGTTCCTGTTCATGGCGAAGGGCGGCGGCAGCGCCAACAAGTCGTACCTGTACCAGGAGACCAAGGCCATCCTCAACGAGGCCTCGATGCTCAACTTCCTGGAGCAGAAGATCCGTTCGCTCGGCACCGCGGCCTGCCCGCCGTACCACCTGGCGATCGTGGTCGGCGGCACCAGCGCCGAGTTCGCGCTCAAGACCGCCAAGTACGCCTCGGCCCACTACCTGGACGAGCTGCCCACCAGCGGCTCCGCCAGCGGCCACGGCTTCCGCGACCTGGAGCTGGAGGCCAAGGTCACCGAGCTCACCCAGAAGATCGGCATCGGCGCCCAGTTCGGCGGCAAGTACTTCTGCCACGACGTCCGCGTCATCCGCCTCCCGCGGCACGGCGCCTCGCTGCCCGTCGCGATGGCCGTCTCCTGCTCCGCCGACCGCCAGGCGCTCGGCAAGATCACCGCCGAGGGCGTCTTCCTGGAGCAGTTGGAGACCGACCCGGCCAAGTACCTGCCGGACACCACGGACGAGCACCTCGACGACGACGTGGTGCGGATCGACCTCGACCAGCCGATGTCCGCCATCCGCAGCGAACTCTCCAAGTACCCGGTGAAGACCCGCCTTTCGCTCACCGGCACGCTCGTGGTCGCCCGCGACATCGCGCACGCCAAGATCAAGGAGCGGCTGGACGCGGGCGAGGGCATGCCCAAGTACCTCCAGGACCACCCGGTCTACTACGCGGGCCCCGCCAAGACCCCCGAGGGCTTCGCCTCCGGCTCCTTCGGCCCCACCACGGCCGGCCGGATGGACTCCTACGTCGACCAGTTCCAGGCCGCCGGCGGCTCGATGGTCATGCTCGCCAAGGGCAACCGCTCCAAGCAGGTCACCGACGCCTGCGCCAAGCACGGCGGCTTCTACCTCGGCTCCATCGGCGGCCCCGCCGCCCGCCTCGCCCAGGACTGCATCAAGAAGGTCGAGGTCCTGGAGTACGCCGAGCTGGGCATGGAGGCCGTCTGGCGGATCGAGGTGGTGGACTTCCCCGCCTTCGTCGTGGTCGACGACAAGGGGAACGACTTCTTCCGCGAGACCACCGAGGGCCCGCTGATCACCAGCCTGCGGGTGCGCTCGGCGGAGTAGCCCGGCGGGCTCCCGCGGCCCCCGGCGAACGAACGCCGCCGCCCCGGACTCCTGGAGTCCGGGGCGGCGGCGTTCGGTGCGGTCGGGGTGGGCGGCAGGACGCGGCGACCGCCGGTGGCACGGCCATATCCGATAACCACCGGAATGCGCCGACGGACTCCTCCGGAAAAGGCGTTCCCCCACCTGCGGCGACGCGCCCACCAGGGACGGCGCCTTCCGGATCGTCCGAGGCCGGCGGCCCGGTGCCCGTCCTTACGGCCGGCTGGTGATCGACCCGAGCGGCTCGAAGGGCCGCTCGGTGCCGTTGTCGTCGCCGGACTTCGGCTCCACCGGAGTTCCGTAATCCCCGCCCTGGAGGCCGAAATCGACAGACTCCTCGTCCGTCGGCGGGGCATACTCGGCCGGGGCCGTCGTGGCGACGGCTGCGTCCGCCACGGTCTCCTGCGCCGCCGCGACCGTCGTGGCGGCAATCGACTCGGCAGGTGTCTGCGGGGTTTCCGCCGACACGGAGGGCGTGCTCTCGTCGTGGGCCATGGGATGGCCCCCTTTCACATCATCCGTCAGATCCGAGCGCTCCCGGCCTGACTGGTCAGGGCGCGCGGACAGTATCGTAGAGACCGTTAAATGTCTTATAAACATCGCACCGCCAACCCTCCGGTCCACCGTTTGCGCCATGCCGCCTAAGCTGACGCCCTACGGCGGACCGTCGAGCGCTCCGAGCGAGAAACTTCATCACAGGCCATCGGGGGATTTCATGGAGCATCGGGAAACGCCGCACTCCCATGCGCTGCGCTTCCAGGTGCTCGGTCCCGTCCAGGCCTGGCGCGGTGAACACAGCCTGGCCCTGGGCTCACCCCAGCAACAGGCGATCCTCACCGCACTCCTGCTCCACCACGGCCGGCCGGTCACGACGCAGGACCTGGTGGACGGACTCTGGGGGGACCGCCCGCCGCCGCAGGCGGTCGCGGCGCTCCGCACCTACATCTCGCGCCTGCGCGCGGTCATCGAACCGAATCGTGAGACGCGGGCCCCCGCCGAGCTCCTGGTGTCGGTGAGCGACGGCTACGCCTTGCGGATCCCGGCGGCCTCGGTGGACCTCGCCGTGTTCGACGCCAAGTCCGCCGAGGCCGCGACCGCCAGGGCCGCGGGCGACCTCCCGGCGGCCCACGACATGCTCGTGTCGGCCCTCGCCCTCTGGCGCGGCCGCCCGCTCGCCGGAGTGCCGGGGCCCTACGTCGAGTCCCAGCGGATCCGGCTGGCCGAGCGTCAGGTGACGGTGTGGGAGGAGCGGTGCGCCGCCGCCCTGGACATCGGCCTGCACGCCGAGGTGGTGTCGGAGTTGAGCACCCTCAGCGCCGAGCACCCCCTGCGCGAGCGGCTCCGCGAACTGCTGATGCTCGCCCTCTACCGCTGCGGCCGCCAGGCCGAGTCGCTGGGCGTCTACGCGGACACGCGAAAGCTGCTGATCGAGGAACTCGGCGTGGAGCCCGGGACCGGTCTGGCGTCCATGCACGCCCGGATCCTCTCGGCCGACCCGGCGCTGATCCCCGTCGTCCGGGAAGCACCGCACAGCATCGACCCGGAGGCCGCCGCACCGTTCACCCCACCGGCCCAACTCCCGGCTGACATCTCCGACTTCAGCGGGCGGACGAAGCTGGTCGACGAGTTGCGCGAGGTCCTCGGCAGGGCCGCCGGCCAAGCCGTGGTCGTCACCTCCCTCGCCGGCATCGGCGGTGTGGGCAAGACCACCCTGGCCGTCCACGTGGCGCACAGCGTCCGTACCGACTTCCCCGACGGACAGCTCTACGTCGACCTGCGGGGCGCCGGGGCATCACCCGCCGATCCGGCCGTGGTCCTCGGTGACTTCCTCTACGCCCTGGGCGCCGGCGACGTTCCGGACTCGCTGGAACAGCGGGCCGCGCTCTACCGCTCGCTGCTGGCCAAGCGCCGGATGCTCATCCTGCTCGACAACGCCCAGGACGTCGAGCAGTTGACCCCGCTGATCCCGGGCGTCTCAGGCTGCGCGGTCCTGGCCACCAGCCGCTCCCGGCTCGCCGGAATCGCCGGCGCCCACCTGTTCGACGTCGAGGAACTGACGCCCGCGGAGGCCCTCGCCCTGTTCTCGGCCATAGTCGGCGAGCAGCGCGTGGCCGCGGAGCCCGAGGCCGCCCTGGCCGTGGTCACCGCCTGCGGCTTCCTGCCCCTCGCCGTCCGGATCGCGGCGGCCCGGCTCGCCAGCCGGCCCCGCTGGAGCGTCTCCGACCTGGCCCGCCGGTTAGCCGACCAGCGTCGGCGACTGGACGAACTCCAGCTGGGCAACCTGGCCGTGGAGACGACGATCGGCCTCGGCTACGGACAGCTCCAGCCGGACGAGGCGCAGGCCTTCCGGCTGCTCTCCCTGGTCGACGCCCCCGACCTCCCGCTGAGTTCGGTCGCGGCGCTCCTCGGCGTCAGCGAGACCCGGGCCGAGAACCTCGCCGAAGCCCTGGTCGAGGCGAACATGCTGGAGTGCTTCACCCCCGGCCGCTACCGCTACCACGACCTGCTCCGGCTGTACGCGCAGCGCCAGAACCAGAAGCTGAGGAACAGCGCGGAACAGCAGTCCGCGGTCCTGCGGCTGCTGGACCTGCTGCTGGCGAGCGTGCTCAACGCGGCGCATTCGATCGAACCCGACGACCTCCTGCCGGAGCCCCTGAACCCGCTCAGCTCCCCCGGCCTCGGCTTCGGTACCGGCGCCGAGGCCCAGGGCTGGCTGAGGTCGGAGATCGCGCTGCTCCTGAGCACCGTCGAAGCAGCCGTCCAGGGACCGGCGGTCCTGCTCAGGCCCGCGGTGGACCTGCTGATCGTGTTGAACAGCACGTTCGAGGACCCCACCCACGGGCAGCGCATCCGCCGGATCCTGCAGGCGGCCGACGCCAACGCGCAGGCGCACGCGGACACCGCGGCCCTGGCCCGGGTCCGCTTCGCCCTGGGATTCCTGCAGCACCTCACCAGTGAGTTCCACAACGCGGAGGTCTCGCTCCGCGACAGCCTGGAGCTCCAGGGCAGCAACGACGTGACCGTGCTCCGCTCCATGGTCGCGAACATGCTGGGCATCACCCTCAGCATCGCGAGCCAGCCCGCCGAGGCCCTCCCCTTCCTCCAGGAGGCGCTCGGCATCAGCCGCGCCATCGGCCCGCTGAGCGGGGTGGCCCGGCTGCTCGGAAACATCGCCCGGGCGCAGCTCGACATCGGCGAGGCCGAATCGGCGATCCGCTCGGTCCAGGAGGCGGTGGAGACGGCCCGCGCCTCCGAGAACGCCCCCTGCCTGGCGGACATCCTGTACCAACTCGGTGTCGTGCTGTCCTCCACCGGGGATCCCGGCGGGGCCGCCGTCCACCTGCGGGAGGCCCACCAGCTCTACCAGTCGCAGCAGAACCGGCTGCGGGAGGCGTACACGCTGACCCGCCTCGCCAGCAGCCTGCTCGCCGACCGGCAGGTGCCGGCGGCGGCCGAGGCCGCCGAGGAGTCACTGGCGATCGCGCAGGAGATGGACTCCGCCTACTGCCAGGGCCTGGCCAACGCCGCCCTCGGCGAGGCGCTGCTGCAGCTCGCGCAGCCCGCCCGCGGGCTGGCCTGCCTGCAGGAGGCGTACGCGATCTTCACCCGGCTCGGTGTGCCTGAGGCCTCCCCCGTGCTGGACCTCGTCTCCCGACAGCAGCAGCACACCGAGCCTTCCTCTCCCCCGGCGCCGTGACCCTCCACCCCCGTCCCCCGACAGGAGGGCCCTCCCCCCGGTCGCGTGCGCGGTGTCCCCGCAGCCCCCCGGCTGCGGGAACACCGTCGACGCTTCCCCGGCGCTGGTTCCCACTGTGCACCCCGGTGATTGACGTTCGATAAACGCCGCATCGGCGCGGGAAACAGCAGGTGGGAGCGGGTGGGCGGACGCGCCGTGCGGCGTGCGGGTGCGATCCGCACCACCCCGGACTGCTTCTGCACGCTGCCGACGCCCGAGCCGTATCGGCCCTTCGGCTACGAGTTGGCCAAAAAGGAGCCCCACGGCGTAGTGATCACGCATATTCTCAAGGATCAGTGCATACAACAGGCAGTCAGGAGCGCACCGGGCGCGGCCGGTCCACGGCCGGCCGGGCAGCACGGAGTGACGCAGGGAGCGTGACGGACCGCCACCGGCAGTAGGCCGGCGAGGAAGTTCGGTGCCGGCGAAGGCGGCGCCCGGCCTCGTACTGCCGACCGGCGGCCAGGGTGGAAGGGTGCCTCGCAATCGTGACGACCGGACAGCTCTCCGATCCGACGCCCGCCGGCGCGTCCTCCGACGCCCTGCTGTGCGGGTCGCGGCCCGCCGGCCCCTCCCTCCCCGCATCAGCACCCGCACCCGGCGTCCCGGCCGCCGCACCCTCCGCACCCGCCGGCGGCACCGCCGCGGGCACCGCCGACGAGCTGCGCCGCCGGGGCGTGCGCGCCCTGCAGGCCGTCGCCTTCGACAGCATCGGCACCGGCTACAACGAGGCCTTCCCCGCCAAGGGCGGCCAGCTCGCCTGCGGCGAGTGGCTGCTGGACGAGCTGGAGACCGGCGCCGAGGTGCTGGACGTCGGCTGCGGCACGGGCGAGCCGACCGCCGGCCGGCTGCTGGCCGGCGGCCTGCGGGTCACCGGCATCGACCTCTCCGACGGGATGCTGGCGTTGGCCCGCCGCACCGTCCCGGAGGCCGTCCACCACCGGATCGACATGTACGACCTGGCGACCGAGCGCGCCGCCACCGCCTGGGACCTGCCCGGCCTCGGCCCGGCGGCGGCGGGCCGGTTCGCGGCCGCGACGGCCTTCTTCTCCCTGATCCTGCTGCCGCAGGACGAAGTCCCCACCGTGCTGCGGCGGATCCGCCGGCTGCTGCGCCCGGGCGGCCTGCTGGCACTGGGGATGGTGGAGGCCGATCTCGACCATGCCGCCCTGCCCTTCCTCGGCACCACCCTGAGAATCACCGGCTACCTGCGCGAGGACCTCGAACGGGTGCTCACCGGCGCGGGGTTCGCCGTCGAGGAGCAGTTCGGGATGCCGTACGCACCGGCCAGCACCTCACTGCCGCCGGAGGAGCAGCTGTTCCTGCGCTGTCGGCGCGTCGGCTGAGCCGGCGCCGGCCACCGCCCCCGGCCGGCGCCGCCACCGGACCTCGCTTTCCTCCCACTACCCCAGGACAGGCAGCCGTGCGCGACCAGCTCAAGCCCGAGACCGGGCAGCCACCTGCCGTGCCGGCACAGCGGCGACCGCCCCCCGTCGGCGCCGACCCCAACGACGCCGAGGACGTCGACGGAGTAGCCGGGCAGGTGGCCGAGCGGCTCGCCTACCTGGACGCCGCCACCCGCCGGATCAACAGCGCCCTGGACCTCGCCTCCACCCTGCGCAACCTGTGCCGGGTGCTGGTCCCCGCGCTGGCCGACGCCGCCGTGGTCCACCTGCGCGACCCGCTCCCCGACGTCGAGCGTGACCCGGGCTGCCCGACCCGGCTGCTCATCCACCACAGCCACGGCACCCGGCTCGGCCGCCGCTCCGGCGCCGGACCGAGCACGCCCGTCCCGCCGGACGGCGCGCTCTGCCGGGCGATGCTCAGCCGCGACCGGGTCGAGCCGGCGGTGCTCGGGACCCGCTCGGACGCCCGGATCCGGCCGCTGCTGCGGGAGTTGTACGGCTCCCGGACGGCCGGACGGCTGGCGGCCGGCACCTCCGTGCTGGCCCTGCCGCTGCGCGGGCGCAAGGCGGTGCTCGGCCTGCTGGTGCTGATCCGCCGCCCGCCCAAGGGTGCCCCCGGCGGCGTCGGGCGGCCCGGGCCGCCCGACGGCGGCGTCGGGCGGCCCGGGCCGCCCGACATCGCCGCGCCCGCCGACGGCCCCGCCTTCGCGGCCGGACCGGCCTGGGGCGACCCCGACATCGGGGAGCACGGCCGCTTCGACCCGGCCGACACCGCCACCGCCTCGCACCTCGCCACCCAGGCCGGCCTGGCCGTCGACACCGCGCTGCGCTACTCCCGCGAGTGGGAGATCGCCGACGAGCTGCAGCGCAGCATGCTGCCCACCCACCTGCCGCAGCCGCACGGCGTCCGGCTGGCGCACCGCTACCTGCCGGGCGAGCGCGGCGCGCAGGTCGGCGGCGACTGGTACGACGCGGTGCCGCTGCCCGGCAACCGGGTGGCGCTGATCGTCGGCGACGTGATGGGCCATTCGCTCACCTCGGCGGCCATCATGGGCCAGCTGCGGACCAGCGCGCAGACCCTGGCCGCCCTGGACCTGCCCCCGCACGAGGTGCTGTACCACCTGGACGAGCAGGCCCAGCGCCTCGGCCGGGAACAGCACCTGGCCACCTGCGTGTACGCGGTCTACGACCCGATCGCCAACCGGGTGGTGCTGGCCAACGCCGGCCACGTCCCGCCGGTGCTGGTCCAGCCGGACGGCAGCGCCGAGCTGCTGGACCTGCCGTCCGGGGCACCGATCGGGGTCGGCGGCGTCGACTTCTCCTCGGTGGAGCTGCCGGCCCCGCCGGGCTCCGCCCTGCTGCTGTTCACCGACGGCCTGGTGGAGACCCGCCGCCGCCCGATCAGCACCGGCCTGGAGCTGCTCCGGGCCCGGCTCGCCACCTCGCACCGGCATTCGCCGGAGCACCTGTGCCAGGACGCCCTGCGGATCCTGCCGCCGGGCGACCGGGGCGACGACATCGCGCTGCTCGCGGCCTCCTTCGACGGGATCCCGGCCGAGGACGTGGCGCACTGGTACCTGCAGCCCCGGCACGAGACGCCCGGCCGGGCCCGCCGGCTGGCCGCGCACACGCTGCGCCGCTGGGGGCTGGAGCACCTCACGGAGTCGACCGAGCTGATGGTCAGCGAGCTGGTCACCAACGCCGTCCAGCACGCGACCCGCCCGGTGACGCTGAGCCTGGTCCGCACCTCGCGGCTGCGCTGCGAGGTGGGCGACGACAGCCCGCTGCTCCCGCGCCGTCGCCGGGCCGCGCCGGACGAGGAGCGCGGCCGGGGCCTGCAGATAGTGGCCCGGTGCGCGGACCGCTGGGGGGCGACCCGGCTGGGCGCGGGCAAGGTCGTC
Organism: Kitasatospora herbaricolor; assembly: GCF_030813695.1. Taxonomy (NCBI): domain Bacteria; kingdom Bacillati; phylum Actinomycetota; class Actinomycetes; order Kitasatosporales; family Streptomycetaceae; genus Kitasatospora; species Kitasatospora herbaricolor. The sequence continues at coordinate 5,555,452 of NZ_JAUSVA010000002.1, read as the reverse complement.
TGGTTCGAGCAGCGACTGCCGTAGGCCCGGCGTGAGCCGGGGCTACGGGGCGGGCCGGCGACGCGGGCCGGGCCCGGCCGTGGGGGCGGCCGGTGGGGGCGGCCGCTACTCCACGATCCGGACCGGGAGCTCCCGCAGGGCGTCCCGCAGGGTGGCCGCGAAGCGGTCGTACTCGGCGGTGCGGGCGGAGCCCGGGCGGGTGGCCAGTCCGATCCGGCGGCCGGGGGCGGGATCGGCGAAGCGGACGGAGGCCAGCCGGTCGGTGCGGCCCGCCTCGACGTCCAGGGCGGTGGCCGGCAGCAGGGTGACGCCGAGGCCGCCCGCGACCAGCTGGACCAGGGTGGAGAGGCCGGCGGCGCGGGTGCTGCCGCCCTGCGGGAGGTCGGCGCCGGCCTCCCGGCAGATGTCCAGGGCCTGGTCCCGCAGGCAGTGGCCCTCCTCCAGCAGCAGCACGTCCAGGTCGAGCAGGACGTCGCGCGGCACGCTGGCCCGGCCGGCCAGCGGGTGCCCGGGCGGGGTGACCAGGACGAAGTCCTCGTCGAAGAGCGGGATGTCCCGGGTGGGCGAGCTGCCGCCGGAGGGCAGCGCGAGCAGCAGGACGTCCAGCCGGCCGGCCGCCAGTCCGTCCAGGAGCGAGGGGGTGCGCTCCTCGTGGACGTGCAGTTCGAGGTCGGGGTAGCTGGTGCGGACCAGTCGCAGCAGGGCGGGCAGCAGGTAGGGCGCGACGGTCGGGATGACGCCGAGGTGCAGCGGCCCGGTGAACGGCCGGCGGGCCGCCTCGACCTCCTCGGTGAGGGCGTGCAGCGAGGACAGCACCCGGCGCGCGTGATCGAGGACACGCTCGCCCAACGGGGTGATGATGACCTTGCGGGTCGTACGCTCCACGAGCTGCGCGCCCAGCGCGTCCTCCAGTGCGGCGACCGCCCCGGACAGGGCCGGCTGGCTGGTGCCGCTGGCCGCCGCGGCGTCCCGGAAGTGGCGGTGCTCGGCCACCGCCGCGAATGCCCTGAGCTGGGCGACCGTGGGTGTGCGGGGCCCCCGCGGGGCGGTGCCGGCTGTGCCGCTCGCCACACCGGCGTCGGGTTTGCGCGGCCGGCCCCGGCGAGGGTTGGGCTGCTGGGTATTGATAGCTCTCTCCGATCAGATGAATCGAGTCTAGCTATTTCCGCGATCAGTGCCCGCCGTGTCACTGTGGATCACGTCCGGAACTGTCGAATCATAGGCAATACGGGCAGATACCCTCACATCTCACACCCAGGAGAAGCGAACGTGCTCACGATCGGTGACAAGTTCCCCGAGTTCGAACTCAACGCCTGTGTCGACCTCGACGCCGCGAACGCGTTCGCCGAGATCAACCACAAGTCCTACGAGGGCAAGTGGAAGATCGTCTTCTTCTGGCCGATGGACTTCACCTTCGTCTGCCCGACCGAGATCGCCGCGTTCGGCAAGCTGAACGAGGAGTTCGCCGACCGCGACGCCCAGATCCTCGGCGTCTCCGGCGACTCCGAGTTCGTCCACCACGCCTGGCGCAAGGACCACAAGGACCTGCGCGACCTGCCCTTCCCGATGCTGGCCGACGTGAAGCACGAGCTGATGCAGGCCTGCGGCGTCGAGGGCGCGGACGGCACCGCCCAGCGCGCGGTGTTCATCGTGGACCCGAACAACGAGATCCAGTTCGTCATGGTGACCGCCGGCTCCGTCGGCCGTAACCCCAAGGAGGTCCTGCGGGTGCTCGACGCCCTGCAGACCGACGAGCTGTGCCCGTGCAACTGGAACAAGGGCGAGGCCACCCTGGACGCCGACCAGCTGCTGGCGGGCTGACCGATGGCCCTCGACGACCTGAAGGCGGCACTCCCCGAGTACGCCAAGGACCTCAAGCTCAACCTGAGCGCGGTCATAGGCAACTCCGACCTCCCCGCCCAGCAGCTCTGGGGCACCGTGCTGGCCTGCGCCATGGCCACCCGCAGCCCCTCCGTCCTGCGCGAGCTGGAGCCCGAGGCCAAGGCCAACCTCACCCCGGCCGCGTACGACGCCGCCAAGGGCGCGGCCGCGGTGATGGGGATGAACAACGTCTACTACCGGACGCTGCACCTGCTCTCCGACAAGGAGTACAGCAGCATGCGGGCCGGCCTGCGGATGAACATCATCGGCACCCCGGGCGTCGAGAAGGCCGACTTCGAGCTCTGGTGCTTCGCGGTCTCCGCGATCAACGGCTGCGGCCAGTGCCTGGACTCGCACGAGGCCGTGCTCCGCAAGCACGGCGTCGAGCGCGAGGTGATCCAGGCCTCGATGAAGATCGCCGCCATCCTCCAGGGCGTCGCCGCGACCCTCGACTCCGAGGCCGTCCTGGCGAGCGTCACCGCCTGACGCACCGCCGACAGCGACACCGAAGGGCCCGCCGGAACCGGCGGGCCCTTCGGCATGCATCCCTCGGGAGGCCGGCCGGCCGCTAGTGAGCCGGGTCGGACACCGCCGCCGGCTCGCCCGCCGTGCGGGCGGCCGCAGCCTCGCGGGCCGCCTCCAGGGCGACGAAGACCTCCTGGCCGGCCTCGTTGCGGCGGCGCAGGTGGGTGACCACGGTGTTGGTGACGGCGATCAGCGGGACGGCGACGATGGCGCCGCCGATCCCGCCGACGATCGAGCCGGCCGCGACCCCGAGCACCACGCCGAGCGGGTGGACCCGGACGGCGCGGCCGAGGATCAGCGGCTGCAGGATGTGCCCTTCGAGCTGCTGCACGGCGACCAGCACCACCAGCACCATCAGCGCCGTGAACGGGCCCTCGGTGACCGCCGCGATCAGGACCGCGATGGTGCCGGTGACCAGCGCCCCGACCAGCGGGACGAACGCCCCGAGGAAGATGATCACCGCCAGCGGCAGGGCCAGCGGGACGCCCAGCAGCTCGATGCCGATCCCGATGCAGACCGCGTCGATGAAGGCCACGCAGACGGTGCCCCGGACGTACGCGGTGAGCGTCGCCCAGGCCTTGGGGCCGGCGCCGGCCATCGCGTAGCGCGAGTGCCTCGGCAGGCCGCGCAGCGCCCAGTTCCAGATCTTCTCGCCGTCGTACAGCAGGAAGAAGGTGGTGAAGAAGGCGAGCAGCATCGCGGTCAGCACCTCGACGGCGATCTGCGCGCCGGTGATGCCGGCGGACGTGATCTGCTCCGAGTTGGCGTTGATCGCGGTGGTGATCTGCTTCGCGAAGTCGTTGATCTGCTGCTGGGTCAGGTGCAGCGGCCCGGTCACCAGCCAGTCCCGGAGCTTGTCGACGCCGTCCTGGACCCGGACGGTGACCGACGGGAGGTTGGTGGTCACCTGCCAGACCACGAACCAGCCGACCAGGCCGATGCCGGCCAGGCCGCTGAGGAAGGTGCCGGCGGCGGCCAGCGAGCGCGGCACCCCGCGCCGGCGCAGCCAGGAGACGGTGGGCTCCAGCAGGGCCGAGATCAGCAGCGAGGCGAGCACGGCGAAGGCGACCAGCCGCAGCATGTCGACGACCCGGAAGACCACGTACAGCGCGGCGCCCAGCAGCAGCAGCCGCCAGGTCGACTCGGCGGCCACCCGCAGGCCCCACGGGACGGCCTCGGCCGGGGTGGCGGGGCGGCCGGGGTGCACCTCGCGGCCGAAGGCGCCGTGGGTGGGCAGGTAGGGCACCGGTGGTTCCTCGGTCTCGGGGCGCCGGGGCGGCGGGATCTGCTCCTCGTGCGCGGCCGGGCCGGCCGGCCGCGCACCGGTGGCGGCGGGTTCGGCGGCGATCGCCGCTCGCCGGCGGCGCTCGATCCCGGCGGCCGCCCTGGCCACCAGGGCCAGCCCGGTGGCCGCCGCCCTGAACGCTTTTCCGCCCCGTGCCATCTGGACCTACCCGCTCCCCGTCGGACCGCCGTTCCGGGCGGTACGCCGTGGGTGTCGCCACGGCTGTCGGTGAAGACGCTACCCGGCCGGTGCGGGGCAGGTCCGGGTGGCCGGTGGGTTGGTGTCCCGAGCCGGCGGTCATCGGGCGGGAAAATCGTCACAAACCCATCGAAACTGGTGGTTTCAGGCGCCCGAGGGCAGGGGAGGTACCCGAACGAAGGAGCACTCCGGGCCGACGGCGGGCCGACGGCGGGAGTGGTCCGTCGGACCAACCGCCGGCGGACCGGCAGGTGCAGGAAGCAACCAGGACCCCTTCCCGCGCCCCGCGTCCGCACCCAGGACCGCACCGTCCGCGCGCACTGGTCAGCGCAGCCCGGGCGGCGCGGCCCGCCCGACGGACGGTCCTCGCACCATGGAGCGCCGGGAACGGCAAGGCCCCCGACCGTACGGTCGGGGGCCTTGCCGGACAGCGTCGGGGCCGGCCGGCAGGAGCTGCCGGGCGACTCCTGGCACCGGGGCCGGTGCCGGGTACCAGTGGCCTAGTACCAGTGGTGCGACTGCCAGAACGACCAGGCACCGCAAGGGCTGCCGTAGCGGCTGTTCATGTAGCCGAGACCCCACTTGATCTGCGTCGCGGGGTTGGTGCGCCAGTCGGCGCCGGCCGAGGCCATCTTGCTGCCCGGCAGCGCCTGGACCAGGCCGTACGCGCCGGAGCTCGCGTTGGTGGCCGTGTAGTTCCAGCCGCTCTCGCGCTTCACGATCTGGCTGAAGCACTGGAACTGCGTGTCGTTCCCGATGATCTGCTGGGCGAGCTCCTGCACCGAACCCGGGCTGACCGAGACCGGCGGGGCCGAGCTCTCGACCGCGGCCATCGCCGAGCGCGCCTTGGAGCGGTTCGCGGCGGCCTCGTCGGCCTTCCGCTTCTCCTCGGCGGCCTGGGCGGCCTGGGCGGCGGCCTTGTCCGCGTCCGCCTTGGCCTGGGCGTCGGCCGCGGCCTTCTGGCGCGCGGCTTCCTCCGCGGCCTTCTTGGCGGCAGCGTCGGCGGAGGCCTGCTGGGCGGAGGCCTGGTGGCTGAAGTTGTCGCTTATGGTCTGCGCCTGGGCGCCTGAGGGGACGTCGGCAAGCAGGGTCGCGCCTGCGACATCGACCGTCTGAGCGGCCTTGCCCTCGCTGCCCGAGGCCACACCCGCGACGGCACCGACTGCGGTGACGACGGTGGCGGAGGCCACAGCGACTCCCCGGACCGAGATCCGAGTCACATGGTTTCCTTCCAGCATCGCCCATGCGTGACCGTACGGGCGCAACATGCCCCTTGGCACTGTCCTCCGCCGAGCTGGTCACGGGAGGTGCTGGCCCGGCGCCCGGCCGAGGTGGTCGGCAGGACGTGTGAATCGGGCGGCGTACGGCTCAGGTTTTCAGTTGTCCTCCCACCGACCGGAGTTGGCGGGCATTTCGCACACATCGTCACCGTCTGGGTGACGCGGACCCCGGCGAAGGGGCCCTGTCGTGCCGTACGCGGGGCCTGACAGGGAACTCACCATGCCGCACCGGGCATCTCCGGCGCAATTCCCGTCTGCGTGGCGCATCTCACAATCCTCCGGGGCGAGGAATTTCGCCGTTCGGCGGACAGCTGGCGGTCCGATGTGATGACAAACGTGGGGCCCGCCCTCTCAAGGGCGGGCCCCACGCTGCGAATTGACCCACTATGAACCGTTACACCCGATTTGCCCGACCTGCGCCGGGCCAGGACCCGGGCCGCTCCGAGCCGCTCCGGCCTAGGGCTGGATGTCCTCCAGCATCTCGGTGACGAGGGCGGCGATGGGGGAGCGTTCGGAGCGGGTGAGGGTGATGTGGGCGAACAGCGGATGGCCCTTCAGCTTCTCGACGACGGCGACGACGCCGTCGTGGCGGCCCACTCTGAGGTTGTCGCGCTGGGCGACGTCGTGGGTGAGGACGACGCGGGAGCCCTGGCCGATCCGGGAGAGGACGGTGAGGAGCACGTTGCGCTCCAGGGACTGGGCCTCGTCGACGATCACGAAGGCGTCGTGCAGGGAGCGGCCGCGGATGTGGGTGAGGGGCAGGACCTCCAGCATGCCGCGGGAGATGACCTCCTCGATCACGTCGGGGCTGGTGACGGCGGAGAGGGTGTCGAAGACGGCCTGGGCCCAGGGGCTCATCTTCTCCGACTCGGAGCCGGGCAGGTAGCCGAGTTCCTGGCCGCCGACGGCGTAGAGCGGGCGGAAGACCATGACCTTGCGGTGCTGCTGGCGTTCCAGCACGGCTTCGAGTCCGGCGCACAGGGCGAGGGCGGACTTGCCGGTGCCGGCGCGTCCGCCCATGGAGACGATGCCGACCTCGGGGTCGAGGAGCAGGTCGAGGGCGACGCGTTGTTCGGCGCTGCGTCCGCGCAGGCCGAAGGCTTCGCGGTCGCCGCGGACCAGGCGTACGCGGCCGTCGCCGGCGACGCGGCCCAGGGCCCGGCCTCGTTCGGAGGTGAGGACGAGTCCGGTGTGGACGGGGAGGTCCTGGACGCCGTCGACCTCGACGGTGTGGTCGTGGCCGGCGCCGAAGAGGGCGTCGACCTGGTCGCCGGTGACGTGGAGTTCGGACATGCCGGTCCAGCCGGAGGTGGCGGCGAGTTCGGCGCGGTACTCCTCGGCGAGCAGGCCGACCGAGCTGGCCTTGATGCGCAGGGGGAGGTCCTTGGAGACGACGGTGACGTCGTAGCCCTCGGCCTGCAGGTTGCGGGCGACGGCGAGGATGCGGGTGTCCGCCTCGCCGCCGCCGATGCGGTAGCCGGCGGGCAGTATCGACGTGTCCGAGTGGTTGAGTTCCACCCGGATGGTGCCGCCGAGTTCGCCCACCGGGATCGGCTCGTCGAGGCGGCCGTGCCGGATCCGGTAGTCGTCGAGCAGGCGCAGTGCCTGGCGGGCGAAGTAGCCCAGCTCGGGGTGGTGCCGCTTGGCCTCCAGCTCGGTGACCACGACCACCGGCAGGACGACCTCGTGCTCCTCGAAGCGCGTCATGGCGAGAGGGTCTGCCAGGAGCACGCTGGTGTCGAGAACGTACGTGCGCCGGTCTGGTGTCCGGCGGCTCTTGGAACTGACCACTAGGCCTCCAGGGCGGATGACCCTGCGTCACCCGCGGCATACCGGCCCCCGCGGCCCCGGTGGCCTAGGTACCGGTCTGATCCGAGTATTCCCAGGCGAGGGGGTGTGCATTCGCGCCGGGAAGAACTGACGGATCATTCCTGGTGAACGTTTGCCCACACCCCCGGCGGGTACGTCAGCCCTTCGGACGCCCCACAGGCCGTCAGCTCCCGAGGAACCCCGGGATCGGGTGCCGGACGGGCCCGGGTCGACCCGGCCGGCGGCGGGACGCGGCGGCGGGACGGGTCGGTCCAGGGACGGGCGGCGGCAAGGCGCCCGGGCGGATCCCCGGTCAGAGTCCGAGGCGCCGGTTGCGCTGCTGGAAGTCGCGCAGCGCCCGCAGGAAGTCGACCTTGCGGAAGGCCGGCCAGTACGCCTCGCAGAAGTAGAACTCGCTGTGGGCGCTCTGCCAGAGCAGGAAGCCGGACAGGCGCTGCTCGCCGGAGGTGCGGATCACCAGGTCGGGGTCGGGCTGGCCCTTGGTGTAGAGGTGCTCGGCGATGTGCTCGACGTCCAGCACCTCGGCCAGCTCCTCGATCGAGGTGCCGCGGCCGGCGTGCTCCTGGAGCAGCGAGCGGACGGCGTCGGCGATCTCGTGCCGGCCGCCGTAGCCGACCGCCACGTTGACGGTGATCCCGTCGATGTGGGCGGTGTCCTGGGCGGCGCGCTTGAGCACGTCGGCGGTGTGCTGGGGGAGCAGGTCGAGGGCGCCCACCGGGTTGACCTTCCAGCGGCGGGCGTCGGCGAGGCCGGTGACGGCGTCCTCGATGATCCCGAGCAGCGGGACGAGCTCCTCGGCCGGCCGGGAGAGGTTGTCGGTGGAGAGCATCCACAGGGTGACGACCTTGACGTGGGTCTCGTCGCACCAGCCCAGGAACTCGCTGATCTTGTCGGCGCCGCGCTGGTGGCCGTACGCGGTGGTGCCGCCGGTGGCCTTGGCCCAGCGCCGGTTCCCGTCGAGGATCACGCCGATGTGGTGGGGCGTGCGGGCGAGGTGCACCTCGACCCGGCGGCCGTACAGGCCGTACATACCGTCCAGCAGGGTGCGCAGACCCGGCGTGCGTTCGACGACATCGCGCAGACCCATGGCTTCCGGCCCCTCCGTGCTCATTCCCTTGGGGTGCGTACAACCCCCGCGCGCAGCCTACTCCCGCGCGGTGCCACTCGGTAAAGCCGCAGGTCCCGGTCCGGTTACGGTCCGGTAGCGCCGGGTGTACGGCGGCGGGTCGGCGGGCGAACCCGGTCGGATACGGAATGGTCTCCGCTTCCTTAAGGGACCCGTAAGTCGGTTCCGGGTGCTTGACGACCCCCATTGGTCTAGTCCAGCTTGTGTGTCCAAGGGCGAGCGCACTCCCCACGCCGCCCCACCCCCACAGCTTTTCGCGGACCTCCCCTCCCCCACAACGCGGCCGCCGCGCCCCCCACCGCGGCGGCCGCTCCCTCCTCCCCCAGGAGCGTCGACAGCATGGCCCGTACGCTGAACCAGCCCGCGCACAAGCGCCGGCGAAGCACCCTGCCCGCCCTCGCGGCCGGCACCACGGCCCTCGCGCTGGCCGGCACCGGCCTGGCCCTGTTCGCGGGCGGCGCCAGCGCCGCCGTCGGCAACGTGGCGGCCAACGGCGGCTTCGAGAGCGGCCTCACCGGCTGGAGCTGTGTCGGCGCCACGAGCGCGGTCAGCACCCCGGTCCACTCCGGCACCGGCGCGCTCAAGGCGACCCCGGGCGCCGGCGACACCGCCGAGTGCCGCCAGACCGTCTCCGTGCTCCCCAACACCAGCTACACGCTGAGCGGTTGGGTCCAGGGCCCGTACGTCTACCTCGGTGCCAGCGGCACCGGCGGCACCGACCCGAGCACCTGGTCGAACCAGAGCACCTGGAACCAGCTCAGCACCACCTTCACCACCGGCGCCAGCACCAACACCGTCACGCTCTACGTGCACGGCTGGTACGGCCAGGCCGCCTACGGCGCCGACGACATCACCCTGACCGGCCCGGCCGGCACCGCCTCGCCGACCCCGACGGTCACCCCGACCGCCTCGCCGACCGCGACCAGCTCGCCCACGGCCACCAGCTCCCCGACGGCCACCAAGTCGCCGACCTCCACGGCCTCCCCCACGGCCACCGCCTCGCCGACCGCGACCGCCACGCCCACCGCGACGGCCACGCCCACCCAGCCCGCCACCGGGCTGCCCAAGCACGCGGTGACCGGCTACTGGCAGAACTTCGACAACGGCGCCACCGTCCAGCGCCTGCGCGACGTGCAGAGCGCGTACGACATCATCGCGGTGTCCTTCGCCGACGCCACCGCCACGCCCGGCGGGATCAGCTTCACCCTGGACCCGAAGCTCTCCACCGCGCTCGGCGGCTACACCGACGCCGACTTCAAGGCCGACATCGCGGCCAAGCGCGCGGCCGGCAAGAAGGTCGTCCTCTCGGTCGGCGGGCAGAACGGCGCGATCAGCGTCGCCAACGCCGCCGCCGCGACCACCTTCGCCAACAACGCGTACGCGCTGATCCAGCAGTACGGCTTCGACGGGGTCGACATCGACCTCGAGAACGGCGTCGACGCCACCTACATGGCGCAGTCGCTGCACACCCTGGCGGGCAAGGTCGGCTCCGGCTTCATCCTGACCATGGCCCCCGAGACCATCGGGATGTACAGCACCGCCGGCAACTACTTCCAGCTGGCGCTGAACGTCAAGGACATCCTGACCGTCGTCAACACCCAGTTCTACAACTCGGGTGGCATGAACGGCTGCGACGGCAAGGTCTACAACCAGGGCAGCATCGACTTCATCACCGCCCAGATCTGCACCCACATCCAGGGCGGCCTGCGGCCCGACCAGGTCGGCATCGGCGTCCCGGCGTCCACCAAGGGCGCGGGCAGCGGCTACGTCTCCTCCACCGTGGTCAACAACGCGCTGGACTGCCTGGCCACCGGCAACCACTGCGGCAGCTTCGTCCCGCCGGCCAAGTGGCCGACCATCCGCGGCGTCATGACCTGGTCCACCAACTGGGACGCGGCCAACAACAACGACTTCTCCAACAACGTGGGCAGCTACGTCCACAACATGCCGTAACTCTCCCCGGCGCGCCGCTCCTTGAGGGTGGAGTCCGCGCGCCCACGGCGGGGCCCGTCGCACCTACCAGGTGCGGCGGGCCCCGACCGCGTCCGGGCCGGCGCACCCGGCGCGACGGCGCCCGGCCCCCGGGGGCCGGGGCCGGGGCCGGGGTCAGCGCTGGGCCAGCAGGACGGCGCCGAGCGTGCCCAGCAGCATGAACGGGCCGTACGGAATCTCCAGCCCGCGCACCGGCCGGCGCCGGACCAGCTCCACGCCCGCCCGGCCGGTGCCCCAGAGCGCGCCCAGCGCCGAGGCCAGGAAGAGCGCCACGAAGGCGGGGCCCCACCCGTAGAAGCCGAGCAGCGCCCCCAGGCCGAGCGCCAGCTTCGCGTCACCGAGGCCGATCTGGCCGAACCAGGCCGGCAGCTCGAACAGCGCGCCGGCCACCAGCGCCACCAGCAGGCAGCGCAGCAGCACCCCGGGGTGCCCGTCCGCGAACGCCGCCGGCACCAGCAGCAGGGCGACGCCCGCCCCGAGGCAGCCGGTCACGCGGTCCGGCAGCCGACGCACCGCGCCGTCCACGAAGCCGAGCGGCACCCCGCAGAGCACCGCCCAGAGCAGCAGCAGGCCCTCCGCCGGCGCGGCCGCCGCCAGCACCAGGGCCGCGGCACCCGCCGCGGCCAGCTCGACCTGGCCCGCGCCCGGGCCGAGCCGCCCGCCGCACCCGCGGCACCGGCCGGTCGGCGCCAGCGCCGCCACCGGCCGCCCGCAGGCCGGGCAGGCCGTCCGCAAGGGCTCCTCCGCCGTCGGCACGGCGTGGCGCACCACCACCGCGCGCAGCAGCGGAGCCGCCGCCAACCCGGCCACCGCACCCAGCACCGGACCGATCACGGCCACCCCCAGTTCCTCGCCACCGGACCGTCAAGTCCCCCGGCCCGTGCACCCGGGCCTGTCCGTCCGGGCACCGCGCCCGCTCCGTTAGAGTCTGGTGCTTTCCACGCGACACCACATATCGGGGGATGTCTTGAAGAGCTTGCACACCGTCCTGCGCGCGGCCGTTCCGGCCGCCGCCCTGGCCCTGCTGCTGACCGGCTGCGGCCCGGAGAACGGCAACGACCCGGTCGACCCGGGCGCGGCCGGCGCGGCGCCCACCGCCACGGCGGGCGGCGACGCCCCGGCCGGGACACCGACCGCGGGCAGCACCGCCGGGGCGGGCGGCGGCGCCGGCGGCGGCCCGAGCGCGGGGGCGGGCGCCTCCGGCGGCGCCGGCGGCTATGCCGACCCGCTCGGCCCGACCGCCACCGGCACCTACACCGGCAGGAACAAGGCCGAGCTGACACCGGTCACGGTGGTCAAGGGCAACCTCGCCGACCTGGCCCCGCTGAAGCTCGCCCCGGGCGACACCAACGGCCGGACGCCGTACTACATCACCGTGTCGTACACCAACCGCTCCGGCGCCACGGTGGCCGACGACTACTTCATGCAGCGCGTCACGGTGAAGACCGCGGAGAACGGCGACGCGATCTTCCAGGCCGGCACCACCAGGTCGATCGCGGCCTGCGCGGCCGGCGAGAAGCCCGCGCCGCTGCCCGACGGAAAGACCCAGAAGTCCTGCGGGATCTACCTCCTCCCGAACAACGCCGCGCCGAAGTTCCTCGTCTACGGCGCCATCATGGACACCAAGCCGCTGGTCTGGAAGCTCGGCTGAGTCCGGGTACCGGGGCCTGACGCCCCGACCGCTGCCCGGGCAGGGCGCCGGGATCGCGGCGGCCGGCCTCCTCCGCCGGAGGGCCGGCCGGCCCCCCGGGACGCCGCCGGCCGGGCGGCGCGTCCACGTGGCAGACGACACGCCCGTACGCGGCCCCCGGACCCGTAAAGTAAGCAGGCATGCAGGTCATCCAGTCCAGCAAGCTCGCCAATGTCTGCTACGACATCCGCGGCCCGGTGCTCGACGAGGCGATGCGACTGGAGGACCAGGGCCATCGCATCCTCAAGCTGAACACGGGCAACCCCGCGCTGTTCGGCTTCGACGCGCCCCCCGAGATCCTCCAGGACATCCTGCGCAACCTCTCCACCGCGCACGGCTACGGGGACTCCAAGGGCCTGCTCTCGGCCCGCCGCGCCGTGGTCATGCACTACGAGGAGCGCGGCCTGCACGGGCTGACCGTCGAGGACGTCTTCCTCGGCAACGGCGTCTCGGAGCTGATCCAGCTCGCGATGACCGCCCTGCTGGACGACGGCGACGAGGTGCTCGTCCCCGCGCCGGACTACCCGCTGTGGACGGCCTCGGTCAGCCTGGCCGGCGGAACCGCCGTGCACTACCGCTGCGACGAGCAGGCGGAGTGGTACCCGGACCTGGTGGACATCGAGTCCAAGGTCACCGACCGCACCCGGGCGATCGTGGTGATCAACCCGAACAACCCGACCGGTGCCGTGTACCCGCGCGAGATCCTGGAAGGCATCGTCGAGATCGCCCGCCGCCACCAGCTGGTGGTCTACGCGGACGAGATCTACGACAAGATCCTCTACGACGACGCCGAGCACATCCCGCTGGCCACCCTGGCGCCGGACCTCTTCTGCGTCACCTTCAACGGACTCTCCAAGGCCTACCGGGTGGCGGGCTTCCGCTCCGGCTGGATGGTGCTCTCCGGTGACCGGCAGCGGGCGGCCAGCTACGTCGAGGGCCTCACCGTGCTGGCCTCGATGCGGCTCTGCGCCAACATGCCGGCCCAGCACGCGGTGGCCGCGGCGCTCGGCGGCCGGCAGTCGATCAAGGACCTGATCCTGCCCGGCGGCCGGCTGCTGGAGTCGCGCGACGCGGCGTACAAGCTGCTGAACGAGATCCCGGGCGTCAGCTGCGTCAAGCCGAAGGGCGCGCTGTACGCGTTCCCGCGGCTCGACCCGAACGTCTACAAGATCAAGGACGACGCGCAGATGGTGCTGGACCTGCTGCGCTCGCAGCGGATCCTGCTGGTCCAGGGCACCGGCTTCAACTGGCCCGAGCCGGACCACTTCCGGCTGGTCACCCTGCCGCGCGCGGAGGAGATCACCGACGCGGTGACCCGGATCGGCGACTTCCTGAGCGGGTACACCCAGCCCTGACCGGCTGTCGCCCCCTACCGTGCGGGGGATCGTGACCGTGCGGGGGATCGTGCGCGGGGCCCCGCGCACGCCGGCGGACCGGGCCCGGACACGCCCACGGCCGGAGACCCGATCCGGACGAACCCCCCACCCGGTCGAGGCGGGGGTTCGTCCGGCCGGGGCTCCGGCCGTGAGGGCCGGCCGGCGTGCTCCGCCGGCCGGCCGCGAGCGGTCAGCCCAGGCGCTTGACCAGGGCCCGGTACTCGTCCCACAGCTCGGTGGGGGTGTGCTCGCCGAACAGCTCCAGGTGGGCCGGGACGAGCGCGGCCTCCTGGCGCCAGATGTCGGCGTCCACGGTGAAGAGCAGCTCGCGGTCGTCCTGCGAGAGCTCCAGGCCGGACAGGTCGAAGGCCTCCTGGGTCGGCAGCACGCCGATCGGGGTCTCGACGCCCTCGCCGGTGCCGTCCAGCCGCTCGACGATCCACTTCAGGACCCGGCTGTTCTCGCCGTAGCCCGGCCACACGAACTTGCCCGCACTGTTCTTGCGGAACCAGTTCACGTAGTAGATCTTCGGCAGCTTCGAGGCGTCGGCCTGCGCGCCCAGCTTCAGCCAGTGGCCGAAGTAGTCGCCCATGTTGTAGCCGCAGAACGGCAGCATCGCGAACGGGTCGCGGCGCAGCTCGCCGACGGTGCCCTCGGCGGCGGCGGTCTTCTCCGAGGCGATGTTCGCGCCCAGGAAGACGCCGTGCTGCCAGTCGAAGGACTCGGTGACCAGCGGGACGGCGGTGGCGCGGCGGCCGCCGAACAGGATGGCCGAGATCGGCACGCCGGCCGGGTCCTCCCACTCCGGGGCGATCGTCGGGCACTGCGCGGCCGGGACGGCGAAGCGGGCGTTCGGGTGGGCGGCCGGGGTGCCGGACTCCGGCGTCCAGTCGTTGCCGCGCCAGTCGGTCAGGTGCGCCGGCGGCTCCTCGGTGAGGCCCTCCCACCACACGTCACCGTCGTCGGTGAGCGCGACGTTGGTGTAGACGGTGTTGCCCCAGAGCGTCTCGATGGCGTTGGCGTTGGTGTCCACGCCGGTGCCGGGCGCGACGCCGAAGAAGCCGGCCTCGGGGTTGATGGCGTAGAGCCGGCCGTCGGCGCCGAAGCGCATCCAGGCGATGTCGTCGCCGATCGTCTCGACCTTCCAGCCCGGGACGGTCGGCTGGAGCATGGCGAGGTTGGTCTTGCCGCAGGCGGACGGGAAGGCCGCGGCGACGTACTTGGGCTCGGCCTCGCCCGAGGGGCCGGCCGGCGGGGTGAGCTTGAGGACGAGCATGTGCTCGGCCAGCCAGCCCTCGTCGCGCGCCATGGTGGAGGCGATGCGCAGGGCGTAGCACTTCTTGCCGAGCAGGGCGTTGCCGCCGTAGCCGGAGCCGAAGGACCAGATCTCGCGGGTCTCCGGGAAGTGCGAGATGTACTTGGTGGTGTTGCACGGCCACGGGACGTCCGCCTGGCCCTCGGCGAGCGGTGCGCCGAGGGTGTGCACGGCCTTGACGAAGTCGCCGTCCTCGCCGAGCTGGTCGATCACGGCCTGGCCCATGCGGGTCATCACGCGCATCGACACGGCGACGTAGGCGGAGTCGGTGATCTCGACGCCGTACGCGGCCAGCGGGGAGCCGACGGGGCCCATCGAGAAGGGCACCACGTACATGGTGCGGCCCTTCATCGCGCCCTTGAACAGGCCGTTCGTGCCCTGGAACAGCTCCCGCATCTCGGCGGGCGCCTTCCAGTTGTTGGTCGGGCCGGCGTCCTTCTCCTGCTCGGAGCAGATGTAGGTGCGGTCCTCGACGCGGGCCACGTCCGTGGGGTCGGAGGCCGCGTAGTAGGAGTTCGGCCGCTTCTCGTGGTTGAGCTTCTTGAAGGTGCCCTGGGCCACCAGCAGGTCGGCGAGGCGCTGGTACTCCTCCTCCGAGCCGTCGCACCACTCGATGCGGTCGGGCTGGGTGAGCTCCGCGATCTCGCTCACCCAGGCCAGCAGACGCTTGTGGCGGGTGGGCGCGGATGCGCTGAGAGCAGAGTTCTCGTACGACACGATCGCTCCGTTTCACGCCGTCTCGGCACCGAGACGGCGTAGCGGGGGGTTTGAGGGTGCTTGCAGCGTAGCTCCGCCATTCGGGGCTGAACACGGCACCTCGGCGAGTTTGACGCGATTTTTACTCCTAACTGGCAGATTACTGGTTGGTAATCCGGCAGTGGCGTCCCTCCGCGGACCGTCGGGTGCCATCCCCGATTACTCCAAAACGTCCAAGAGTGACCATCGCCACTACCTACGATTCAGTAACCTACGGACCCGTAGGTAGCATGGCGCGCATGACTGCGGATCAGAGCACCGCCCTTGGGGCATTCATCGCTGAGGTCAAGCCCAAGTGGCGCGGGTGGCTGCACGCCGGGATGTTCCCGGCCTCGGTGGCCGCCGGCATCGTGCTGATCTGCCTCGCCGGATCACCCTCGGCGAAGATCGCCTGCGCGATCTACTCGGTGAGCGCCTGGCTGCTGTTCGGCGTCAGCGCGGTCTACCACCGCTTCACCTGGGGCCCGCGCGGCGACGCCGTGCTGCGGCGCCTCGACCACGCGAACATCTTCCTGATCATCGCGGGCTCGTACACCCCGTTCACCATCCTGCTGCTGGACGGCGGCCGGCGGCAGACGCTGCTCTGGGTGGTCTGGGGCGGAGCGCTCGCGGGAATTGCGTTCCGGGTCTTCTGGGTCGGCGCCCCGCGCTGGCTCTACACGCCCTGCTACCTGGCGCTCGGCTGGGCCGCGGTGTTCTTCCTGCCGGACATGATCCGCACCGGCGGCGCCGCGGTGATCACCCTCATGATCGTCGGCGGCGTCCTCTACAGCCTCGGCGGCGTGGTCTACGGGCTGAAGCGGCCCAACCCGTCACCGCGTTGGTTCGGGTTCCACGAGGTCTTCCACGCCTTCACACTCGGCGCCTTCATCTGCCAGTACGTAGGCGTCTCGCTGGTGGCCTACACGGTGGCCGGCTGACCCGGCGCGGCGCGCGGCCCTGGCGTCCAGCGCCTCCTGCGCCCGCCGGCAGCGCTCGCAGTGCGCCGCCTGCGGGCGCGCCGCCGCCCGGCGGGCCGCCGCGCGCGGCAGGTGCGCGAGCCGGAAACGCCGTGCCACGTGCACCATCACCAGCAGCACCTCGACGCCGGCCACGCCGAGCACCAGCGCCGCCCCGTTGATCAGGTACGCCGCCACGACGGCCAGCGCGGCCGCCACCACGACGACCGCCCCCCACACCTGCGCCCCCGTCGAACCCTTCTTCGGCATCGGCCTTCCCTTCCCGTGCGGGCTCGTGGCCGGCTCCTGCCGCCCCACCCCTTCTCCGCTCCCGGTGGCTCCCGGTCGCCATTGACCGATTGCCACATTCTATCTACCGACAGTGATCCGAGGGCCGGTCGGGACGGCTAACGGGGGGTCAACGCTGCGTCAATTTCCTGTGCGTGACAGTGATTTAGCATACCGGTCACCGAACGCGACGGTTCACGCACAGCAACCGCGCCGTGCGTCGGCCCGCGAACGGCCACGGACGCCGGCCACGGCTCCGATCCCAGCCCCGGCGCGCGGGCCCGGGCACGGCGAAGCGGCGGACCGGTGACGTACCGGATCCGCCGCTCCGCACCGCACCGCAGGCGCTACCCGCGCAGCCTGCGCCGCAGTGCCAGGCCCGCCCCCGTGAGCGCGGTGACGCCCAGGGCCGCGGCCGCCGCGGCGGCCGGCAGGGTGCTGCCACCGCCGCCCGTCGTCGGGGCGGCGGCGTCCGGCCGGTAGCCGCCGCCCTCGCCCGCCCGGTCGTAGGCCGACCCGGGCAGCTTGTCGCCGTACCGCTGGTGCACCAACCGCTGGTACGCCGCCAGGTCGATCCCCCCGGCGCCGACCGAGCGCCGGGCCTCGTCGTCCAGCGGCAGCACCCGGCCCCCGCGCAGCACGTACCAGGCGTTGATCTGCGGCTCCCGGAACGCCGTCCCGCCGCCGCCGCTCGCCGCCAGCGCGGGGTAGTCGCTCTCGTCGCCGCCGGAGGCGACGTTGACCACCCGCCACCCGCCGGCCTCGCGGACCGTCCAGACCGAGGCGACCTGGCCGTCCGCCGAGACGGCCCGGGTCGCCGCGAACTCGGCCTTGGCGACCGGTGCGCCCGGCGTACCGGCCACGAAGTCCCGGTCGAGGGTGTAGACGGCGACGGTCTCGCCGGACAGCCGCGGCGCGGCCGCGGCCGCCGCCTTCGCCTCCTCGGCCGCGCCCAGGGTGAGCCCGCCGGTGGGCGGCACGCCCTTGCGGGCGAAGAAGTGCCCGAGCCTGTCGAGCACGGCCGGGCTCTGCGCCTCGGCTCCGGCCCGCGCCAGCTCGGCGGCGGCGACCGGCACGGGCGCACCGGCCCCGGCGGCGGGAGCCCCGGCGGCCTGCGCGCCCGGCGCGACGGCGATCCCGAGCGCGAGCAGGACGGTGACCCAGGCGGTCCTGGCGGCGATCGTGCGTACGGCGGCTTTCCTGATCTCGGTCATGTCGCCCCTCACGCGCCGATCCGGTACAGGGAGTGGGTCCAGGAGAACGAGCCGTTGCTCACGTAGTACGAGTAGTCGGCCCAGTTGTAGCGGTTGTTGGACGGCCACGGGTCGCCCCAGTAGACCCAGTTGCTCGCCGTGTCGAAGCCGTACAGCACGTGCATGTGACCACCGCCCGAACTCCACTGGATCCGGGTCTCGATCGGGCGGTTGGCGTTCACCTCGGTCTGCACGGTGCTGTAGCGCAGGTAACCGGTCACGTAGGAGCCGGGGTTGATGCCGATCCAGCTGAGGCCGTTCTGCACGTCGCCCAGCGTGGCCTGGCTGTTGGGGCAGGTGGAGTTGACCGAGCGACCGAAGGCGGCGTTGCAGAACTGGTTCTGGCTGTAGGAGTAGCCGAACCAGGTGGCGATGGTGTTGCCGCTCGCCGCCCAGCACCAATTGGTGTTCTGCTGCTGCTGCATGGTGATGTTGAGCTTCTTGAAGGTGCCGGCCAGATCGGCCGTGGCACCCGTCGCGGCGGCGGGCCGCACCTGGGTGAGGGCCTGGCCGGCGGCGGGTGCCGCGGCCAGGGCCGGGGTGGCGGCGGCCGCCGTGAGCGCCGGAGCCAGCACGCCGAGCGCGAGCGCGGCGACCGTACGGCGTAGCCGTGTCCGATGAACTGCCATGGGGGAAGGCCTCCTTGCATCCGCAGAGGAGAGGGTGTGGGGGGAGCGTCCGGACGCTGATGGGAAGCATCGGGCCGTCGCCGCCGGGCGGTCAACGGCCGAGCGGGCGCCCGGCGCCCAGGTGTGAACGGGACCGCGAGGGTGTGAACGGCCCGGCGTCCTCCCCGGCCCGGCAGGTCCCGGCCGGTGACAACCCGGGCCGCCACGTGTGAATATTCACGCCCGGCCGGACACCACCGCTGCCCGCGCCCCGCGAGCCGACCAGCAGACCAGCCGCCCCCAGGAGTGGACATGCAGCGGACCGGCACACCCCCCGATCTCGCCACCGCGCTGCGCACCGGGCCGTTCCACCTCGCCCTGCGCACCGCCATCACCGCCCGGGGCCTCGCGCTGCACCGGGTGCGCGAGCACCTCGCCCAGCGCGGCATCCAGGTCGGACTGACCACCCTCAGCTACTGGCAGCAAGGCAGAAGACGCCCGGAGAGACCCGAATCGCTGCGCGCGGTAAGGGCGTTGGAGGAGCTGCTGGAGCTCCCGGCGCACTCGCTGACCCGGCTGCTCGGCCCCCGCCGCGCCTCCCTGCCCGAGGCCGGCGACTCCCCGGCCGCCCCCGCGCTGCTCCCGTACCGGGACCTGATCACCCCGGCCGCCGCGGTCGACGACCTGCTCGCCGCCCTCCCCGGCCCGCCCGACAGCGGTCTGCACACCATCACCCACATCGAGCGGGTCCGGCTCGGTCCGGACCGCCAACTGCGGCGCCGCGACTCGCTGCACGCCGTCCGGGCGCACCGGGACGGCATCGACCGCTACCTCGCCCTCTACCAGGGCGACCCGGGCTGCGACATCTCCCGGGTGCGGGTCCGCGCCGAGGAGAACTGCCGGCCGGGCCGGATCCGGCGGGACCAGGCGGCCAACCTGCTGGTGGTGGAGCTGCTGCTGGACCGCCGGCTACGGGCCGGCGACACCCACCTGCTCGGCTACGGCTTCGACGACGCCCCGGCCGCGGAGCCCGGGCGGGAGTACGTCCGGGGCTTCAACTCCGGGACGGGGCAGTACGTCCTGCAGGTCAGCTTCGACCCGGCCGCCCTGCCCGTCCGCTGCCATCGGTTCGCCTGCCACTCCCCCGGCGAACAGCCTTACGAGGAAGAGGAGTTGACCCTCGACGGGCATCGCTGCGTGCACCTGTTCGCGTCCGGTCTGCGCCCCTGCCTGCTGGGCGTGCGCTGGGACTGGGACTGACGGGCGGCGGACCCCCGCCCGCCATCGGCCGAAGCGCGGCGGCTCCTCGCCATGGGCCGCCGGCCCGCCGGCCCGTCGGCCCGTCGGCGGCCGGCCCGTCGGCGGCCGGCCGCAGCACGGTGCTCCCCGCCGGGTACGCGGGGAAGCCGCCCCCTGCATGCGGAAGTCGTCCGGGGAGGTGCTCGGCGTCCAGGGCGTGGCCCGTCCTCCCCGCAGCGGTCCGCGCCCGCAGGAGGCCCGCCTCACCCGGCCCTGACCCCCAGCCGCTCGGCCAGCACGGCCGCGTCCGCCGTCGGCGCGTCGCAGGTGAAGTGCCGGCAGACGTACCCGGCGGGCGCGCCGCCGACCAGTGGGCGGTCGGCCAGCAGCGGCACGTCGGTCGGCCCGGGCTCGCCGAGGGCGACCACCGCGCCGGGGGCGGTCGCCAGCAGCGCCGTGCGGTGCAGCAGGGCAGTGGCCGGGTCGCCCGCCGGGCCGACCACGGCGACCTCGCGCGGCCCGTCCGTCCAGGCCTCGGCGGCGGCCAGGCCCCAGCCGATGAAGCGCGGGGCCCGCGAGGCGAGCGCGCCGACGATGGCGAGCGCCCGCCCGGCCGCCGTGCGGTGGGTCTCGGAGCCGGTGTAGGCGGCGTAGGTCAGCAGCGCGTTGGCCGCGGCCGTCCAGCCGGACGGGGTGGCGTTGTCGGTCGGGTCCTGCGGGCGGCGGATCAGCTCCTCGGCGTCGTCCGCCGTGTCGTACAGGGCGCCCGAGGCCGGGTCGGCGAAGTGCGCCAGCACGGTGTCCAGCAGCAGACCCGCCAGGTCCAGCCAGGCGCTGTCGCCGGTGACGGCGAACAGGGCGAGGAAGCCCTCGGCGGTGTCCGCGTAGTCCTCCAGGACACCGGCGTTGCGCTCGTTGCCGCGGCCGTCGCGGGAGGTGCGCAGCAGCCGGCCGTCGGGCCGCAGGTGGACCTCGATCAGCAGGTCGGCGGCGGCCTCGGCGGCCGTCACCAGGTCCGGCCGCTCCAGCAGGGCGCCGGCCTCGGCCAGGGCGGCGATCGCCAGGCCGTTCCAGGCGGCCACCACCTTGTCGTCCCGGGCCGGTGCGGGCCGCCGCGACCGGGCGGCGAGCAGCCCGGCCCGGATCCGCTCGTACGCGGCCGGGTCGGCCGGGTCGGCGGGCAGTTGGAGCACCGAGGTGCCGTGCTCGAAGGTCCCCTCCGGGGTGACCGCGAAGAGCTCCGCGGCGGTGGCGCCGTCCTCGGCGCCGAGCACCTCGGCCAGTTGCTCCGGGGTCCACGCGTAGTAGGCGCCCTCAACCGACTTCCCGGTGGCCGGATCCAGGCTGTCGGCGTCCAGTGCGGAGGCGAACCCGCCCTCGGGGGTGCGCAGTTCGCGCAGCAGGAAGTCGGCGGTGCCGAGCGCCACCCGGCGGGCGAGGGCATCGCCGGTGGAGCGCCACAGGTGCAGGTAGGTCCGCAGCAGCAGCGCGTTGTCGTACAGCATCTTCTCGAAGTGCGGCACCACCCACTCGGCGTCCACCGAGTACCGGGCGAAGCCGCCGCCGAGCTGGTCGTGGATGCCGCCGCGGGCCATCGCCTCGCAGGTCCGGGCGGCCATCTCCAACGCCACCCCCGACCCGGTGCGGGCGTGGTGGCGCAGCAGGAACTCGACCGCCATGGACGGCGGGAACTTGGGCGCCCCGCCGAAGCCGCCGCGCGCGGCGTCGAAGCCGCGGCTGAGCCCCACCAGCGCCTGGTGCAGGTCGGCCTCGCCGGGCGGCTGGTGGACGCCGGAGCCGACGGTGTAGACGGCGGCCCGCTCGGCCAGGTCGGCCCTGATCCGGGCGGCGACCTCGCCGACCTCGTCGCGGCGCTCACGCCAGGCGGCGTCCACGCCCTCCAGCACCTGCCGGAAGCCGGGCATCCCGTGCCGGGGCTCGGGCGGGAAGTACGTGCCGAAGTAGAACGGGTCCTTGTCCGGCGTCAGGAAGACGGTCATCGGCCAGCCGCCCTGGCCGGTCGCCGCCTGGACGGCCTCCATGTAGACGGCGTCGACGTCCGGCCGCTCCTCGCGGTCGACCTTCACCGCGACGAAGTGCTCGTTGGCGTACTCGGCGACCTTCTCGTCCTCGAAGGACTCGTGGGCCATCACGTGGCACCAGTGGCAGGCCGCGTAGCCGACGCTCAGCAGCACCGGAACGCCCCGCCGACGGGCCTCCTCGAACGCCTCGGGGCCCCAGGGCCACCAGTCCACCGGGTTGTCGGCGTGCTGGAGCAGGTACGGCGAGGTCGCGTCAGCGAGACGGTTCGGCATGGCTCCATCCTCGCGCATCCCGGTGGCCGGAGGCCGCCGGACCCGGCGGCGCGGGGCGCCCGGCTGCCGGCGCAGGGCGTCCGGACCGGCGGCGCCGGGTCGGGGTCGGGCCGTGCGCGGCGGGCTGACGGACGCCCCCGTGCACCGTGCACGGAAGGCCGCCGCCGGCCCCCGGCCGGGTACGGAGGGCGGCCGTCGCCGGGGCACGGCGGTCCGTACGCGGTGGACGCGGATGATCCGGTTTCGCCGCGATGACCTTTCCATAACGGACCGATATCTTTACGAAAGCTAATCAATACTGCGGCACCCGAGCATCGAATTAATGGATCCGCCCGGGATCGGTGCGACGATCCGAGACGTTCGGAGGGGTGGCAATGGACCTGCCGATTAGCGATTTTTCGACCGGAGTACTGGTACAGAAATACGGCGGCAGTTCCCTGGCCACGGACGCCCAGGTGCGGGCGGTCGCCACCCGCGTCGCGGCCGCGCACCGCTCGGGCCGGGCGGTGGTGGTGGTCGCCTCCGCGCGGGGCAAGACCACCGACGCCCTCCTGCGGGCGGCGTACGACCTCAACCCGGACCCGTCCTGGCGGGAGCTGGACCTGCTGCTCGCCACCGGCGAGGCCGCGTCGGCCTCGCTGCTCGCCATGACCCTGCAGCACCTGGGCGTGCCGGCCGTCGCCCTGGCCGGTACCCAGAGCGGGATCCTGGCCGGCGGCGAGCACGGCGCCGGGGTGATCGTGGCCATCGACACCGAACTGGCCCTGCGGCACCTGCGCGCCGGGAAGGTCGTGGTGGTGGCCGGTTTCCAGGGCGCCGACGCCGACGGCGACATCGTCACGCTGGGAAGGGGCGGCTCCGACACCACGGCCGTCGCGATCGCCGCCGAGCTGGGCACCGGCCGCTGCGAGATCTACACGGACGTCGAGGGCGTCTACACCGCCGACCCCCGGATCGCCGCCGCCGCGCGGATCATGCCGGTCGTCGACATGGGCGTGATGACCGAGATGTCACTCGCCGGCGCGAAGGTCATGCACTCCCGCGCGGTGGAACTGGCCGCGCTGTACGGCGTGGACATCCACGTCATGCACTCATCGCTGGAAGGACCCGGAACGGTTATCCGCGGGGGAATTGGAGAAGAAATGCTGGAGACGAGCACTGCTGTCCAGGCAGTCGTACATGATACGGATGTTGCCCGTGTGGCGATGCGCGTCGAAAGGATCGACGCCCATTCCGTCGCCGAGGTTTTCCGATTCCTGGCGCACAAGTCCATTCCGGTCGGCATGGCCGCGCTCTCCGAGGGCGACGAGGGCGGGTTCTCGGTCGGGATGACCGTCCGCCGCTCCGACGTGCCGGACCTGCGGAAGTCACTGCGCGAGATGGCGGTCCGCTGGGGCGGCTGGGTCGAGGTCAACGAAGAGGTCGGGATGCTCTCCGTGGTCGGCACCGGGCTGCTCAGCCGCCCCCAGTACGCGGCCCGCATGCTGTCCGCGCTGACCAGCGCCGACATCCCCGCGAGCGCGGTGGTCACCTCCCAGCTCCGGATCTCCGCCACCGTCCCCGACAGCGACGTGGTCCGCGGGGTCGGCGTGCTGCACAGCGAGTTCGGGCTCGACGCGGAGGCCAGGGACCTGCGACCGGCCAACCAGTTCTGACGCGCCCGCCCCCGTACAACGGGGGGACGCGCCTTCCCCTCACCAAGGAGAGTGCCGATGGCCCTCAACACGTCGTTCGCCCGCCAGGTGCGGCTGAAGCGCCTTCACCGCCACCACCCGGACCGGCTGTTCGTGGTCCCGCTGGACCACTCGATCACCGACGGGCCGGTCACCGGCGGCAACCGGGTCGACAAGCTGGTCGGCCGGCTCGCCCGCAACGGCGTGGACGCGGTGGTCCTGCACAAGGGCAGCCTGCGCCACATCGACGCCGAGTGGTTCACCAGCACCTCGCTGATCGTCCACCTCAGCGCGAGCACCGTGCACGCCCCCGACCCCAACGACAAGTACCTGGTCGCGAGCGTCGAGGAGGCCCTGCGTCTCGGCGCCGACGCGGTCAGCGTGCACGTCAACCTCGGCTCCCACGAGGAGCGCCAGCAGGTCTCGGACATGGCCAAGGTGGCGGACGCCTGCGACCGCTGGAACGTCCCGCTGCTGGCCATGATGTACCCGCGCGGCCCCAAGATCGACAACCCGGCCGACCCGGCGCTGGTCGCCCACGCCGTGACGCTCGCCGCCGACCTCGGCGCCGACCTGGTGAAGGCCCCGTACGTCGGCTCGGTCGAGGCGATGGCCGAGATCACCGGCACCGCCTCCGTCCCGGTGATCGTCGTCGGCGGCCCGCGCAACGACGACGAGGGCGCCGTCCTCACCTACGTCGAGGACGCGCTGCGCGGCGGCGCGGCCGGCGTGGCGATGGGCCGCAACGTCTTCCAGGCGGCCGACCCCGGCGCCGTCGCCTACAAGCTCGCCGAGCTGATCCACGGCGACTTCCCGCCCACCACCGCGGGCCCCCGGCCCGGCGGCAACTGACCACTTTCCCGTTCCACGTCGCTCAGCACCCAATGAGGAGAACCCTGTGAAGCTCAGCTGGCTCGACATCCGCAAGACCGACGAAGCCAAGGCCGCGATCCTCCAGGAGGCGCTGCACTACCGTCTGGACGGCATCGTCGCCGACGACCCCGCCGAGTTCGAGCAGCTGCCGCCGACCGTGCAGAAGGTGCTCTTCCCGCAGGGCAAGCCGCTGCCCGAGAGCTTCGGCAGCGCCGACATCGTGATCGTCGACCCCGCCCAGCACGGTGAGCCGGCCGAGCTGGCGCTGCGTCACCCCGAGGTGGAGTTCGGCCGCTTCGTCGAGATCATCGACGCCGACACCCTGGAGGACGCCTGCCAGTCCGCCCGCACCGAGAAGTGGAGCCTGCTCCTCTTCCGCGACCCCACCAAGATCCCGCTGGAGATCGTGATCGCGGCCGCCGCCAAGTCCACCGGCAGCCTGATCACCATCGCCCAGGACGTCGAGGAGGCCGAGATCATCTTCGGTGTCCTGGAGCTCGGCTCCGACGGCGTGATGATGGCCCCGGCCAAGGTGGGTGACGCGGCCGCGCTGCGGAACTCGGCCGAGTTCGAGTCCCCCAACCTGGAGCTGACCGAGCTGACGATCACCGCCACCAGCCACATCGGCATGGGCGAGCGGGCCTGCGTCGACACCTGCTCGCACTTCCGCGAGGACGAGGGCATCCTGGTCGGCTCGCACTCCAAGGGCATGATCCTCTGCGTCAGCGAGACCCACCCGCTGCCGTACATGCCGACCCGCCCGTTCCGGGTGAACGCCGGCGCGATCCACTCGTACACCCTGTCCAAGGGCGAGCGCACCAACTACCTGAGCGAGCTCCGGACCGGCAGCAAGATCACCGCGGTGGACGTGAAGGGCCAGACCCGGATCATCACCGTGGGCCGGGTCAAGATCGAGTCCCGTCCGCTGATCTCCATCGACGCGGTGGCGGCCAACGGGCAGGCCGTCAACCTGATCCTGCAGGACGACTGGCACGTGCGGGTGCTCGGCCCCGGCGGTGTCGTCCTCAACAGCACCGAGCTGAAGCCGGGCGACATCGTGCTGGGCTACCTGCCCACCGAGGACCGTCACGTCGGCTACCCGATCAACGAGTTCTGCCTGGAGAAGTAGGCCCCGGACCGACCCGCCGCCGTGCCGCCGGAATCCACCGGCGGCACGGCGGCGCCGTTTCCGGCCCCGGACCGACGGCCGCCGCACCCCGCCGGGCACACGGCCCCGGACAGCAGGAAGCCCCGCCGGAGGAGTCCTCCGGCGGGGCTCGGTGCTGCGGGCCCAGGTACTGCGGTGCGAGGCAATGCGGCGCCCGGCGCTGCGGGCGGCGGCGCGTCAGCCGTCGGTGACCCGGACGATCCTCTGCTCGGCCACCGGCGCGTAGTGCTCGGTGAAGAGCCGGCCGACGAGTTCGCCCCGGCTGGAGACGCCGACCTTCTCGAACACCGCCTTCACGTGGTCGCGCACGGTGTGCGGGGACAGGAAGAGCTGCTTGGCGATCTCCCCGGTGGCCAGGCCGCGGGCTATGAACTGGGTGATCTCCAGCTCCCGCTCGGAGAGTTCGTAGGCGTCCACGATCAGCGGCACGATCTCGGAGGCCTTGGCCGGTTCGATGACGACCGCCGAGGCGCCGAGCACCCCGCCGGCCTCCCGCAGGCAGGAGGCGTGGCAGACCAGCCAGCGCCCGGACCTGGTCCGGGCCCGGACCCGGGCGGTGCCCCGGCCGCGGTCCTGCGCGATCGCCCGGGCCTGGGCGGCCGTACTGCTGATCCAGGCCGGGACCTTGATGCCCAGTCCGGCGTCCGTGGACGGCCCGGCCGGGAGGTCCTCCAGGTGCTGGCGGGCGTCGTCGTTGATGGAGATCAAGGTGCCCCGGGCGTCGAAGAGCAGCAGGCCGGGCCCGTGCTCGGCGCCCGGCAGGCGCTCCGGCAGGGATTCCACGACCGGCTGGTCGTAGGAGCGCAGCCGCCGGGCCAGCGGGCTGACCAGGCTCTCGACCAGCCGGGCCTCGGCCCGGCCGAACGAAGCCCGGCCCTTGGAGCGGAACAGGCTGATGTGCCCGCGCGGGCGGCCGCCGATCCGCAGCACCGCCCGCAGCTCGTCGTCGAGCCCGCGGGGCCGCATGAAGTCGTGGTAGAGCACGCTGCGGCCGGGCAGGTCGCCGGTGCTCTCCCGCAGGCCGGCCACCGGCACCTCGGCCCGGGCCAGGTCCCTGAACAGGTTCACGCTCTCGGTGAACAACTCGCAGCCCCAGTAGACCGCGCAGCCCTCGTCGTCGAGGTTCTCGGCGCGGATCGGCGCGGTCATCAGCCCGGTGACCGGGTCGGTGGCCCGCCACACCGCGGCGTCGTAGGGCACCAGCTTGCGCAGGTGACGCGAGGCCTCGCCGAACATGGCGAGCGCGTCCGGCGCCCGTAAGGCGCTGTCGAGCAGCTCGTCACGGCCGGCCATCAGCCGGGAGGTGGTTACTTTGCTCACGCTGCGATCCTCCTGCCTTCGGGACCGGTCCACCATCCCCCAAGTGAGGGGGGCCACGGCCCGTCCGGCGCAGGGGTCGTGGGCGTACGTGCGGCCGCGCGCCCCGCTAGCGGCACCTTTCGGCCAACCCCCAAAATGCGGGATTGATTCCCCCGGCCGTCTGTTCAAGGCTTAGGGAGAGTAACGGTCGCCGCCGGGGGAACGGCGGCTCCACCATGCCCGAATATCCGAGCATGGGCATGGACACGTCATGGCAAACTGTGGGCATGGTCGAGAGATTTCGTGAAGGACGACGGCACAGCTGCTCACCGTTCGCCCACCGTGACTTCACCGGCCCCAGGCCGGCAGAACCTACAACAATCAACAATCAGCGCGGCGGACCAGCACGGTACGCCGCCGCACGACCCCGCGGCGACCGCACCGGCGCCGGCGGGGAGCGGCACGGGGCGGGGGCGGCAACCCGGCCGAAAACGCACCATGGATCCGTGAGTGGCTGACGGCAAGGCGCGGCAAGCAGGTGGCGTCATTTCGATCATGACTGTGCATCGCATCGATGGGGGAGAGCGCATGTCGGACGGCTTCCGTTTCCGAATACTCGGACCACTCGCGGTGGAGTTCTCCGGGCAGCCGATCCGGCTGGGAGGAGCGCGGCAACAGGCGCTGCTCACCATCCTGCTGCTGGAGGCGAACCACGTGGTCCCGATCGAACGCCTGGTCGACGCGATCTGGAACGACGCACCGCCGGCCTCCGCCAAGAACCAGGTCCGGATCTGTGTCTCGGGGCTGCGGCGGCTCTTCGCCGACCGGCATCCGGGTGCCGTCATCGAGACCAGGGCGTCCGGCTACATCATCAAGGTCCCGAACGGCGCCCTGGACCTGGGCGAGTTCGGCGAACTCACCTTCCGCGGACGGGCCGCCGGAAACACCACCGAGGCGGTCGAACTCCTGCGCAAGGCCATCGGCCTGTGGCGCGGCCCGATCGGGTCGGGGCTCGACAGCCGGCTGGTGGAATCACTGGCGACCAAATTCCACGAGGAACGGCTGTCCGCCCTGGAGGACTGCTACGACCTGGAGCTCAAGCTCAACAGACACCGGCAGATCGTCGGGGAACTCTCCGGCCACGTCGCCGAGCATCCCTTCCGGGAGAAGATGTGCGGTCAGCTCATGCTGGCCCTCTTCCGCTCCGGCCGGAAGGTCGAGGCGCTCGAACTGTTCCGCAGCACCCGGCGCAAGCTCTCCGAGGAGATGGGGATCGAACCCGGGGAAAGCCTGCGGGAGTTGCAGTACTCCATTCTGAACAGTGACACCCCCGGGCCGGCCGGGCCCGAGCCCACCCAGCTCCTCAACCTGCGGCTGCCCCCGGCCCGGGACAAGATCTCGTCCTCCTCCGTGCACAATCCGCTCTCCATTTCCGAGCACCGCAGGACCGAGGACCGGCTGGAGCGGCTGGAGCGCGAGCACGCACAACTCCGCGCCGAGCACGCCGTGTTCAAGCGGGCGATCTCACTCTGGGCGAAGTTCTGGGAAACCCAGGCCTGAGCCCGCCCGACTCCGGCGCCGGACGGCCCGCGGGCCGGTCCCGGCGCCGGCCCGCGGCCCGGGCGGCGGCGGAGTGCGACACCGCACCGGAGCGCCGGCGGACCCCGCTGCCGAGTGGGCCCCCACAGCCGCGCCCGCCTCCGAATCCACGGACCGGCCCGCCCCACCCCCCCAGTTGAGGGATCCACCCCCCGCCGACTCCCCCCATTCAAGGGATGGGTTGTGCCTCCCCCGGAGCGAAGAATCCAGGTGGAAGGTACAGCACATCGCTCGAAGGGGAAGAACTGTGGGGATTGCACAGGAAGGCCAGGTCGAATTCCGCTCCGCGCCGGCCGGGGTGGCACAGGAACTGGCCCATGCCGTACGCGGCGCGGTGCTGTCGCCGGGTGACGAGGGCTTCGCCACCGAGTGTGCGGGGTTCAACCTCGTCGCCGCCCACCGCCCGGCCCTGGTCGTCGTCGCCGAGGGAGCGGCGGACGTGCAGGCGGCGGTCCGCATCGCGGGCCTGCACGGCCTGCCGGTGACCGTCCAGTCGACCGGGCACGGCATCAGCGCGCCGGCCGACGGCGGACTGCTGATCTCCGTCCGGCGGATGAACGGCGTGGCGGTCGACCCGATCGCGCGGCTCGCCCGGGTGGAGGCCGGCACCCCGTGGCACAAGGTCATCCGGTCGGCGGCCGCCCACGGCCTGGCCCCGCTCAACGGCTCCTCGCACCTGGTCGGCGCGGTCGGCTACACCCTCGGCGGCGGCCTCGGCCTGCTCGCCCGCCGGTACGGCTACGCCGCGGACCACGTGACCCGGCTGGAGATCGTCACCGCCGACGGCGAGCTGCGGATGGTGACGCAGGATCAGAACGCCGCGTTGTTCTGGGCGTTGCGCGGCGGCAAGGGCAACTTCGGGGTCGTCACCGCGATGGAGTTCGAGCTCGTCCCGGTCACCCGGCTGTACGGCGGCGGCCTGTTCTACGACGGCGAGGACACCAGCGACGTCCTGCACACCTGGCGGGCCTGGACCAGGGACCTGCCGGAGGAGATGACCTCCTCGGTGGCCCTGCTGCGGCTCCCCGACCTGCCGGTGGTGCCGGCGCTGCTGCGGGGCCGGCTGGTGGTGCACGTCCGGATCGCCTTCCAGGGTTCCGCCGCCGACGGCGAGCAGCTGATCCGGCCGCTGCGCACGGTCGCGCTGCCCGTCCTCGACACCGTCGGCGACATGCCGTACACCGCCGTCCAGGAGATCCACCAGGACCCGACCCACCCGCTGCCGTACCACGAGCGCTCGATCGTCCTGCGGGAGCTGGACCACCAGGCGGTGACCCGGCTGCTGGCCCTGGCCGGCCCCGGCTCCGGCTGCGGCGAGCTGATGGTGGAACTGCGCCACCTCGGCGGCGCGCTCGGCCGCCCCCCGGCGGTGCCCAACGCGGTCGGCAACCGGGACGGCGCCTTCACCCTGTCCACCCTGACCCCCGCCATACCCGGGGACCCGGCGGCCGCCGAGGTCGCCGGCAGCGAGGTGCTGGAGGGCCTGACCCCCTGGGGCACCGGCGGCCGCTACCTCAACTTCCTGGGCGGCCCGGCCACCACCGGCCCCGACCAGGTGCGTGCCTGCTACGACGCCGAGACGTACCGCCGGCTGGCGGACATCAAGGCCGTGTACGACCCGCAGAACCTTTTCCGTTTCAACCACAACATCGTGCCCAGCGAAGGGCTCTCCCAGTGACCACTGACCCAGCCGTGCAGCAGCAGTCCGCAGCTGCCACTCCCATCACTCTCCCCGCTCCCGCGGCCCCCGCCATCAGCGCCCGTTCCACCGGACTACGCCTGGGCGCCCTCTTCGGCCCCGCCGTCTTCGGCGTCACCGCGGCCGGCGTGGCCCTCCCCAAGGTCACCGCCGCACTCCACACCACCCCGGCCGCCACCGCCTGGGTCCTGACCATCCACGCCCTCGCCCTCGGCATCGGCACCGCCCTGTTCGGCCGCCTCGGCGACGCCCTCGGGGTCCGCACCACGCTGCTCGCCGGCTCGGTGGTGCTGCTGCTGGGTACCGGGATCTGCGTCTCCTCGACCAACCTCGGCACCCTGGTGGCCGGCCGCTTCGTCCTGGCCGCCGGATCCGGGGCGATGACCTCCGGCGCGCTGACCCTCGCCGCCTCCGGCGACCCGGCGAGCCGGCCCAAGGTGCTGGCCGGCTTCGGCGGGACGATGGCCGCCTTCTCCGCCAGCGCGACGCTGATGGGCGGCATCATCACCCAGTGGCTGAGCTGGCGGCTGACGGTCGTGCTGCCGGTGCTGTCGCTGCTCGCCGTCCCGTTCTGCCTGCGCCTGGCCACCCGGCCCGGCTCGCGCAAGCCGGTCGACATCACCGGCGCCGTACTGCTCACCCTCACCTCGGCGGCGCTGCTGGTGCTGATCCAGTCCCCCGCCCTGTCGCTCTCCACCCCGGTGGTGCTGGTCACCGCCCTGCTGGTGATCCTGGGCGCGGGCGCGCTCGCCGTGCGGGTGCGCAGCCTGCCGACCGGCTTCGTCCCGAAGTCGCTGGCCGGCGACCGGCTGTTCCTGCTGTCCGCCGCCGTCGGCGTGGGCGTGTACGGCGGCCTGTTCGCCGCCATGTACGCCGTGCCGCAGGTGCTGGTGAAGTCCTACGGCTGGAGCGTGCTCACGGTCGGCTTCGCGCTGCTCCCCGGCGCGGTGATCGGCGCGGTGCTCTCCCGGGCCGCCGGCCGGATCTCCGGCAACGGCGGCAGCCGGCTGCTGGCCGGCGCCGCGGCGGCCTCGGCCGTACTGCTGGCGGCCGCCGGGATCTACGGCGGCGGGGCGATCCTGCTGGTGGCCGGCGCCTCGCTGGGCTTCGCCGCCTTCGCCGTGACCCAGGTGGTGACGACGGGCCTGATGTCGGCCCGGATCCCTCCCGCGCAGCGCGGCGGGGCGATGGGCCTGCTGAACCTGACCTTCTTCGTCGGCGGCGCGGTCGGTTCGGCCGCGGCCGGTGCGCTGTCCAAGTCGATGACGCTGACCAGTGCGCTGGGACTGGTGGCCGCGCTGCCGCTGGTGGCCGCGCTGATCGCGCTGACGCTCAACGGCAGCGCCGCGCAGGCCAAGCAGGCCTGACCCGCCGGCATCCAGTTCGTACCGGAACCACAACTCGTCCATCCCGCTCCCCGGTGCCGGAGACCGCCCGTGCGGTCTCCGGCACCGGCATGTCCGTATCCGGTCGGCGCACTCCCGATACCCAGGTGATAACCGCCCGATAGGCGGAGCACAAAGCATGGGAGAACACCTGTCCCGCGCGTCGAGAGAGTGGTTCACCGATGAGCTCAGACGACTTTGACAGCCACCTGCGGAAACTGATGGCCTGGCACTTCGGCGATGCCACCGGATCGCCGTTCTGGCTCGGGAAACGGGCCACCCTCGGCTTCGACCCGGTCAGCGACGTGCAGGGTGCGACCGATCTGCTGCGGTTCCCCGACATCAGCTCCGAGCTGCGCAGCGTCCCGGCCGGGGACCTGATCCCGCAGGGCCTGGCGGACCAGCCCTTCCGGGTGTACGACTCGGGCGGCACCACCGGCGCCCCGAAGCGCATCGTGGACAGCGGCTACCGTTCGCGGCTGCTGGAGTGGGCGCACGGCCGGCTGGTCGCCCAGGGCGTGCCCGCCACCGGCAACTGGCTGCACCTGGGCCCGAGCGGCCCGCACGTCATCGGCTTCGACGTGTCGCGCTACGCGGCGCTCGGGAACGGCATCTTCTACACCGTCGACCTGGACCCGCGGTGGGTCAAGCGGCTGCTCGGCAGCGGCCGGCCGGAGCAGGCCGAGGAGTACATCCAGCACCTGCTCGACCAGGCGGAGACGATTCTCCGCAGCCAGGACGTGGCCGTCCTGAGCACCACGCCCCCGCTGCTGGAGGCGATCTGCGCCCGCGAGGAGCTGTACGAGCTGGTGCTGGCCAAGGTCCGGGGGATCATCTGGGCCGGCACCTCGATCAGCGCCGAGAGCCTGCGCCTGGTCGAGGAGGTGTTCTTCCCCGGCACCGCCGTGGCCGGCATCTACGGCAACAGCCTGATGGGGGTGGCGCCACAGCGCGAGCGGCTGGCCGGCGACGAGTACCCCTGCGTCTTCGAGGCGTTCCCGGAGACCACCCGGCTGGAGCTGGTCGACGAGCAGGGCAAGGAGGTCGGCTACGGCGAGCGCGGCCGGGTCCGGCTGCACCTCGTCGCCGAGGAGATGTTCCTGCCGAACATCCTGGAGCGCGACAGCGCCGTCCGGATCGCACCGACCTCCCCGGGCGGGCCGGACGGCCTGGCCGACGTCCAGACCTTCGGCACCATCGACGATGTGGCCGTCATCGAAGGGGTGTACTGATGAGCGTGGTCCGCATCGACCCGGTGACCGGCGGCCGGCCCGTGCCGAGCAGCGACCGCTCCACGCTGCTGGGCGTGACCGGCGAGCCGCTCGCCGACATCGGCCAGGCCCCCCGGCTGCTCGCCCAGGCCGCGCTGAACGAACTGCGCCGCAACGCCGACGGCGTCCCGCCCGGCGCCGAACTGCTCGTCGAGGCGGCCCGGCTGTTCGCGAGCGCCGACCTCGACGGGGAGAGCATCGACGACTACGTCAACCGCGTCACGCTGAGCACCGGGCTGACCGCGGCCACCGTCCGGCTCGCGGTCGAGGACCTCGTCAAGGAGATCGTCGCACTGCCCGCGACCACCGCGGCGGAACTGCCGGTGACCGACTTCGGCTCCGGCTTCCGCACCCGCTGGGTGCCCCGCGGCCGGGTCTTCGCCGGGGTGATGGCCAGCAACCACCCGGTGCCCAACGCCACCTGGGTGCAAGCGGTCTACCACGGCTACAGCGTGCTGGTGCGGCCCGGCAGCCGCGACCCGTTCACCCCGCGCCGGCTGGTCGCGGCGCTGCTGCGGGCCGGCCTGCCGGCCGACCGGCTGGCGTTCCTGCCCAGCTCCCGCGAGGTCGGGGAGTTCCTGCTGCGCAAGGCCGACCGGGGGATCATCTACGGCGGCCGGCAGGCCGTCGAGACCTGGCAGGGCGACGACAGCATCGCGGTGCGCGGACCCGGCAGCACCAAGGCCTTCCTGGACGCCGACCTCGACGACGCGCTGCTGGACCACCTGGTCACCTCCGCCTCCTTCGACGGCGGCACCCGCTGCACCAACCTCTCCGCGGTGCTCACCACCCGGCCGGTGGCCGAGGTCGCCGACCGGCTCGCCCGGCGGCTGAGCACCCTGCCGGTGCTGCCCGCCGACCACCCGGACGCCTCGCTGCTGGTGCTGGACGCCCACCGCGCCGAGCAGATCCGCCGCCAGACCGCCGAACTGCGCACCGAGCTGACCGACCACTCGGCCCGCCACGACGCGCACGAGCCCTTCGTCCGGCTGGAGAACGGCTCGCTGCTCCCCCGGCCGCTGGTGCTCTCCGCGGACCGGGCCGGCCACCCGGCCGTCGGCACCGAACTGCCCTTCCCCTTCATCGTGGTGGCACCCTGGACCGAGGCGGACGGCACCGCGCCGCTGCGCGAGTCGCTGGTGCTCAACCTGCTGACCGAGCGGGAGGACCTCGCCGAGCGGGCCCTGCTGGAGCCGACCGTCCGCAAGGTCACCCGGGGCACCGTGCTGCCCTGGACGGCCGTGCCCGGGATCCCGCACGACGACAACTACACGCAGTTCCTGCTGGAGCCGAAGGGCGTCGTGAGCGGCGATATCGATTCGAAAGCCGGGCGACACCTCGCGTCGACATGATTCCTGGC
Source organism: Kitasatospora herbaricolor (assembly GCF_030813695.1). Taxonomy (NCBI): domain Bacteria; kingdom Bacillati; phylum Actinomycetota; class Actinomycetes; order Kitasatosporales; family Streptomycetaceae; genus Kitasatospora; species Kitasatospora herbaricolor. Next base: position 5,521,230 of record NZ_JAUSVA010000002.1, on the reverse strand, counting down.
GTCAGGCAACCGAGCAACGGACCGAGGAAGGCGTTGTGGGGATGAATCGACGTGACATGGTGAAAGCCACGGTGGGCGTGGCCGCGGCCGCCGCCAGCGGCGTGGTGGCGTTCAACGGCACCGGCGTCGGAGCGCGGGCCGCGGCCGAGGGCTCCGGCCCCGTCGCCGCGGCCGGCCCGGCGGACCATGTCGAGACGTACAAGGGCCGGACGATACGGGTGGCCGCCGCGAGCGGCGAGCACACCCCGGTGTTCATCGACGACCGGCCGCTGCATGTGATGAAGCTGGGCGAGAACGCGTACATGAGCTCGCTCTGCCACTACGGCCTGGAGGCCTCGCCGCTGGTCGCGGCCCGCCGCGCGGTCGACGAGCTGCGCGGCGCGCAGCTGCTGGCCGCCAAGGACTCCGGCTCCACCGACCACCACCACGCCGCATGAGCGGTCACGAGCAGGAGAAGCGACGCGTGGGCGTACGCAAGAACCACCTTCACATGAGCCGCGCGGAGAAGCGCCGGTTCGTCAACGCGGTGCTGGAGATCAAGCGCCGGGGCATATTCGACCAGTTCGTGCAGCTGCACATCCAGGTCAACTCCGACGACTACCTGGCGAAGCTGGGCGGCAAGCGGATCGGGCACGTGAACCCGGGCCTGTTCCCCTGGCACCGCCAGTACCTGATGAACTTCGAGCGGGAGCTGCAGAAGGTCGACCCCCGGGTCACCCTGCCGTACTGGGACTGGACCACCGACCAGGGCGCCGACTCCCCGCTGTGGGACGAGGAGTTCATGGGCGGCAACGGCCGGCCCGGCGACAACCGGGTGATGACCGGCCCGTTCGCCCGGGACAACGGGTGGAAGATCAACATCAGTGTGGTGTCCGACGGTTCGGAGCCCGCGCCGGTGAACGGCCACTACACCACGGACGACCGCGACTACCTGGTCCGGGACTTCGGCACGCTCACCCCGAACCTGCCGACCCCCAAGGAGCTCCAGGACACCCTGGACCTCCCGGTCTACGACTCGTTCCCGTGGAACCACACCTCGGGCCGCGAGACGCCGTTCGCCAGCTTCCGCAACCACCTGGAGGGGTACGCCAAGTTCCCCTGGGAGCCGGCCTTCGGCAAGCTGCACGGCGCCGGTCACGTCTGGGTCGGCGGCCACATGATGTACATCGGCTCGCCCAACGACCCGGTGTTCTTCCTGCACCACTGCTTCATCGACAAGCTCTGGTCGGTCTGGCAGCGGCAGCACCCGGACGTCCCGCACTACCTGCCGCTGGAGCCCACCCAGGACGTGCCGGACGTGCACACCAAGCTCCCGCCGTGGAACACCCTCACCCCGGGTGACCTGACCGACCACCGTCGGTTCTACCAGTACGACGACGACTGCGACTGAGCCCGAGCGCTCCGCCCCGCCCGCACCCGGGGCGCGGCGGCCCGGTCACGGGCGTGCGGGGCGGGACCGACCAGGTCCCGCCCCGCACCCGTGCGCGCACGCGCCGCGCGCGGGCCGGCACGGCCCCGGGCACCGGCCCGGCGCGCGGGTCACTCCTCGGTGGCGTCCGGCTCCTCGACGAAGTTCACGCGCTTGAACTGCTTGTTCATCGACTTCACCAGGAACCAGGTGGCGACCGCGAGCGCGGCGAAGACCACGAAGCCCAGCAGGCCGGGGGTCACCTTGGTCTCGTCCAGGGCGAGCCCGGTGGCCAGGTCGGTGAGGTTCACGGGGTTGCTCATCTCTCCATGGTGACCCGGCCCGCTCGGGGCCGGGCCACCGGGGTGGTGCGTGTCGGAGCCGGCCGGTCAGTTGCCCGGCTCGGCGGCCAGGCTGCGGGTGCGCAGACCGGCGAAGAGGTCGTCCTCGGGCAGGTCGGTGTCGATCAGCGAGCGGGACAGCTCGTAGTCCTCGGTCGACCAGACCTCGCGCTGGACGTCCAGCGGGACGCGGAACCACGGCCCGTCCGGGTCGATCTGGGTGGCGTGGGCGATCAGCGCGCGGTCCCGGGTCTCGAACCAGTCCCCGCACTCCACCCGGGTGGTGATCTCGCGCTCCTTGCGGCCGCTCTTCTCCCAGCCCGCGATCCACTCGCCGTAAGGCGACTCGTGGCCGTGCTCGGTGAGGTAGGCGTGCAGCGCCCGGATCCGGCCCATCGGGAAGCCGTGGTTGTAGTAGAGCTTCAGCGGCTGCCAGGGCTCGCCCGACTCCGGGTAGGCGTCCGGGTCCCCGGCGGCGTCGAAGGCCAGCATGGTGATCTTGTGGGTCATGATGTGGTCGGGGTGCGGGTAGCCGCCGTTCTCGTCGTAGGTGGTGATCACCTGCGGCTTGAACTCACGGATCAGCCGCACCAGCGGCTCGGCCGCCTCGGCCACGTCCTTCAACGCGAAGCAGCCCTCGGGCAGCGGCGGCAGCGGGTCGCCCTCGGGCAGGCCCGAGTCGACGAAGCCCAGCCAGGCCTGCTTCACCCCGAGGATCTCGCGTGCCGCGTCCATCTCCTTGCGGCGCACCTCGTGGATGTTCTCCTCGACGAACGGGTCCCCCTGGAGCTTGGGGTTGAGGACCGACCCGCGCTCACCGCCGGTGCAGGTGGCCACGAGCACGTCGACCCCTTGCTCGACGTACATGGCCATGGAGGCGGCACCCTTGCTGGACTCGTCGTCCGGGTGGGCGTGCACCGCCATCAGTCGCAACTGCTCAGTCAACGCCTGGTTTCCTTCCACCAATAATCTGGGCCGCCCACCGTCCGGGCCGCGCAGTTTCCGGGGCCGCGCCGTCGCGGGACCCACCGCCGACAGGTGCCGGCACGACGGGCCCCCCGCCCCCGCCGGACCGGCCGCGGGCGTGCCCCTCCTATAGTGACGGACTGGAGGAGCCTTACATTCCCGGCACCACCCCGGCGGGCCCCTCCCACGAGAGGACTGAGCCAGCATGAGCGTCGGCACCACCACTGGGCAGCCGCCCGCGGGCCGCTACGGCCGTACCGGCGACCGCGAGGCGGACCGCAGGCTGAAGGCGGTCGGCGCCGTCTGCGGCGTGGTGCTGCTGGGGCTGGTCGGCTGGTTCGGCGCCTCGTACCTGCTGCGCGAGACGGCCATGAACGGCCTGGTGCCGACCTTCCAGGCCGTCTCGGACTCCGAGATGCAGATCCATCTGCAGGTGAGCAAGAGCAACGGCACCGCCGGGGCGTGCACGGTCCGCTCGCAGGCCGCGGACGGCACCGTGGTCGGCCAGAGCGACTTCCCGGTGCCGGCGGCCGGCAGCGACTACGACGCCGTCCTGACCCTGCGGACCACCGCCCGGGGGACCACCGCCCAGCTGCTGGGCTGCACCCCGGCCAAGTAGGCCCCGCGGGCCGCCGCGCTCCTCCTGCGGCCCCGGACCGGCCCGGCCGCCCGCTCTTCCGGCCCTGCCGCCCGGGCCTCTTTGAATCTCACCCGATCGGGCGCATATTCGATCGGGGGAGCGGGAATCCGTCCACCAGTCCCGGTCACCTTCGCGCAACCTTGTGGTCAACAGCGCGTCAATGCCCCTCCCGCCAGGTGACGGAAATTGTTAGGCTCGTGGTTTCGCCCCTTCCGCGCCGGATGGTACGGGAGTGGGCGTTGCTTTGTAGTTAAGACCGATATCACCACCACCACCCGTGCCGACGGCCCTGTCCCGCGGCACCGCCCAGTACCTACGAGGAGCACCCGTGACCCAGACCAGCGAAAACGTGACCTGGCTCACTCAGTCCGGCTATGACCAGCTCAAGGCCGAGCTGGAGCACCTGACCGGCCCCTGGCGCGTCGAGATCGCCCAGAAGATCGAGGCGGCGCGCGAAGAGGGTGACCTCAAGGAGAACGCCGGCTACCACGCCGCCAAGGAGGAGCAGGGCAAGGGCGAACTGCGCGTGCGCCAGCTCACCCAGCTCCTGGAGCGCGCCAAGGTCGGCGAGGCCCCCACCGACACCGGTGTGGTGGCCCCCGGCATGGTCGTCACGGTGGCCTTCGACGGCGACCCGGACGACACCATGGTCTTCCTGCTCGGCTCCCGCGAGGCCGCCGGCGACCTGGACATCTACTCGCCGCAGTCCCCGCTCGGCCGCGCCATCGACGGCCGGAAGGTCGGCGACGACGCCACCTACGAGCTGCCCAACGGCAAGAAGGCCTCGGTCCGGATCGTGGAGGTCAAGCCGTACACCGGCTGACACCCCCGGGCCCGACGGGCCCGGATCGCGTGCGCAACCGCCGAGGGCGGCCGTGGAGAGGACTCCACGGCCGCCCTCGGCGCGTCGGGTGCGGTGCGGCCGGTCAGCCGACCGCGGAACGGTACTTGCGCACGGACAGCCAGGAGAAGACGGCCATGATGATCAGCGACCAGATGATCGAGACCAGCGTCGCGTGCTGCATCGGCCAGACGTCGTCCACCGGCCCGACCTGGTTGCCGAACAGGTCGCGGCAGGCCTGCACGGTCGCGCTGAACGGGTTCCAGTACGCGATCGGCTGGAGCCAGCCCGGCATGCTGCTGATCGGCACGAACGCGTTCGAGATGAAGGTCAGCGGGAACAGCCAGATCAGGCCGGCCGAGGTGGCCGCCTCCGGGCTGCGCACCGACAGGCCGATCAGCGCGCCGATCCAGGAGAACGCGTAGCCGAGCAGGAGCAGCAGCGCGAACGCGCCGAGCGCCTTCGGGAAGCCCTCGTGGATGCGCCAGCCGACCCCGAACGCCACCAGGGCCAGCACCAGCAGCGTGAAGGCCGTCTGGACGAGGTCCGCGAGGGTCCGGCCGACCAGGACGGCCGAGCGGGCCATCGGCAGCGACCGGAACCGGTCCACCAGGCCCTTGGTCATGTCCTCCGCGATGCCCGCCGAGGCGCCGGCCACCGCGAAGGTCACGGTCTGGGCGAAGATGCCGGCCATCAGGAACTGGGTGTACGTGTCCGAGCTGGCCTCGGCGCCGGGGATCTGGATCGCCCCGCCCATCACGAACGAGAACAGCAGCACGAACATCACCGGCTGCATCAGGCCGAAGACCACGATCTCCGGGATGCGGGTCATCCGGCGCAGGTTGCGCTTGGCGACCACCCAGGAGTCGTGCAGGGTGGCGGCCAGGCCGTGCCGCTGCTTGGGAACGGCGCCGCCGATGGCGTGTTCGGTGACCGTCGTCATCTCAGGCGTCCTTCCCGGCCGCGACGGCCTGCTTGTCCCGGCCGGGCCGGCCGGTGTCCGCCCCGCCGCCCGCGCCGCCGTTCTCGGCGTCCTCCGCCGTGGTGGCGTGGCCGGTGAGGGAGAGGAAGACGTCGTCCAGCGTCGGCCTGCGCAGGCCGATGTCGTCGATCTCGATCGAGCGGGTGTCCAGCTCGCGGATCACGTCGGCCAGCACCTTGGCGCCGCCGCTGACCGGGACGGTGATCCGGCGGGTGTTCTTCTCCACCGCCGGGTCGCCCTTGGCGTACGGGGTGAGGGCCTCCAGGGCCTCGCTCACCTGGTCGCGCCGGTGCACGACGACCTCGACGCGCTCGCCGCCGATCTGCGCCTTGAGCTGGTCGGCGGTGCCCCGGGCGATCACCTTGCCGTGGTCGACCACCGCGATGTCGTGGGCGAGGCGGTCGGCCTCCTCCAGGTACTGGGTGGTGAGCAGCAGCGTGGTGCCCTGCTCGACCAGGGTCTCGATGACCTCCCAGAGGGCGAGGCGGTTGCGCGGGTCCAGCCCGGTGGTGGGCTCGTCCAGGAACATCACCGGCGGGCGGACGACCAGCGCGGCCGCGAGGTCGAGCCGGCGGCGCATGCCACCGGAGTAGGTCTTGGCGGTGCGGTCGGCGGCGTCGGTGAGGTTGAACCACTCCAGCAGCTCCAGGGCGCGGGCCTTCGCGTCCCGGACGCTCATCTGGTAGAGCTCGCCCACCATCTGGAGGTTCTCACGGCCCGTCAGGTACTCGTCGACGGCGGCGTACTGGCCGGAGAGCCCGATCAGGCTGCGGACCTTGTTGGGGTGCTTGAGCACGTCGACCCCGGCGACCACGGCGTGGCCGGAGTCGGGGCGGAGCAGGGTGGTGAGGACCCGGACGGTGGTGGTCTTGCCGGCGCCGTTCGGGCCGAGCAGTCCGAGCACCGTGCCCTCGGGGACGTCGAGGCTGACGCCGTCCAGGGCTCGTACGTCACCGAAGGTCTTCACCAGGTTCTCGGCTTGGATGGCTGGCGCCATGGGCCTGCTTCATCTCCTCTGACTGGATGCGGTGGGCGGTGCTTCTCAGGCGTGCTGTTCAGGCGTGCTGTTCAGTGCTGTCGAGCCGGTGCTGTTCGCGGGGGACGCGGGATTCTCCACACCTGGGAGCATTTGCCCCATTTTGTGCCCACATAGGGCTACCCGAGCCACCCCGCCTTCATGCATGCGCTCGCACATGCGATCGGGCGGAAACGCGATACATCGCGAGAATGGCAGCTTGCGATATATCGCGTCAAGGTTCAGGGCCCCGCCATCCTGACAGGCACCACTGACAACCGGGTGTCCGACACGTGGACGGCAGCCGAGGGGCCGGCCCGGCGGCCCGGCCCGCCGTCAGTGCGAGACGACGTACCCCGCGTCCCGCAGCTCGCTCACCACCAGGTCGCAGTGCTCGGGGCCCTTGGTCTCCAGGTGCAGGTCCACCTCCACCTCGGTCAGCCCCAGCCGCGGGTCGATCCGCACATGGGCCACGTCCAGGACGTTGGCGTCCACCCGGGTGAGCACCCCCAGCAGGTCCGCCAGCGAGCCGGGCCGGTCGGTCAGCCGGACCCGCAGCGACAGGTAGCGGCCGGCCACCGCCAGCCCGTGCCGCAGCACCCGCTGCATCAGCTGCGGGTCGATGTTCCCGCCGGACAGCACCGCCACCACCGGCCCCTCGAAGGAGTCCGGCCGCTCCAGCAGCGCCGCGACCGGGCTGGCCCCGGCCGGCTCCACCACCAGCTTCAGCCGCTCCAGGCTCAGCAGCAGGGCCCGGGAGAGCGAGTCCTCGGAGACCGTGCGGATGCCGTCCGCCAAGGTGTTGATCACCTCGAAGGGGATGTCCCCCGGGCGGCCGACCATGATCCCGTCGGCCATCGTGGCCACGTGCTCCAGCGACATCGGGCGCCCCGCCGCCAGCGAGGGCGGGTAGGCGGCCGCGCCCGCCGCCTGGACGCCGATCACCCGGACGTCCGGCCGCAGCGGCTTGACCGCCGCCGCGATCCCGGCCAGCAGGCCGCCGCCGCCCACCCCGACCAGGATGGTCCGCACCTCGGGGCACTGCTCCAGGATCTCCAGCCCCACGGTGGCCTGGCCGGTGATCACGTCCCAGTGGTCGAAGGGGTGGATGAAGACCGCACCGGTGGTGTCGGCGTACCGCTGCGCGGCCTGCAGCGCCTCGTCCACGTTCGCGCCGTGCAGCCGGACCTCGGCGCCGTAGTCACGGGTCGCCGCGACCTTCGGCAGCGGGGCCGCCACCGGCATGAACACCGTCGAGCGGACCCCCAGCAGCGAGGCCGCCAGCGCCACCCCCTGCGCGTGGTTGCCGGCGCTCGCCGCCACCACCCCGCCCGCACGCTCGACCGGCGAGAGCCCGGCGATCCGGACGTAGGCGCCGCGCAGCTTGAACGACCCGGTGCGCTGCAGGTTCTCGCACTTCAGCCGGACCGGGGCGCCGACCAGCCCGGAGAGGTACCGGCTGCCCTCCATCGTGGTGACCCGGGCGACCCCGGCGAGCATCTTCTGGGCGCCGCGGACGTCGTCGATGGTGATCGGCCAGCTCTGCATGCCGCCAGCGTACGGCCGCGCGGGCCGCCGCCGGGGACGCACGCACGGTTCCCGGCGCGGGTCCGCCCGCGTACGCTGCTGGTCCCGAGACCGACCGGCGCCAGGTGGGCGGACGGAGGAGCGGCGTCCGCGCCGCACCCGCAGCGCGTCTGAGCCAGCCCACCGCGCGCCGGCCGGCCGAGCCTCCCTCACCGCACACCGATCGTGAGCCGCGATGACGACGACCTCGCCCAGGGCCACCCCCCGTACCGACCCCGTGCACACCCAACTGCAGTACCAGGTGGCGGTCTTCGCCCGCCGACTGGAACAGGTCCGGACCTCCGACGGGGTCGGGGCGCTGGACCGCGCCGCCTATCTGCTGCTCGACCGCCTGGAGCGGCACGGGCCCGCCAACATCAAGACCCTGGCCGACTGCCTGGGCATCGACTCGTCGACGGTCACCAGACAGGTCGCCCCGCTGGTCGGGGCCGCCCTGGTCGGCCGGGTACGGGACCCGGCCGACCGACGGGCCGTACGGCTCGCGCTGACCCCGCTCGGCGCCGATCGGCTGGCCGAAGTCAGGTCGGGCCGCGAGGAGTTGATCCGCCGTCTGCTGGACGGCTGGCCAGCCGAGGAGCAGCGGGCGTTCTGCGCCCTGCTGGCCCGCTTCAACGGCAGCCTGGAGTCGTACGCGGCCGGAGCGGAGGCCTTCCCGGCCGGGCCGTGAGCGCCGCCCGCCGGAGCGGGCGGGGCCGGGGTCCCGACCGGGTGGGGCGGGCCCCCGACCGGGTGGGGCCGGCGGCCGGCCCCACCGGGGGCGGCCTAGCGGCCGAGCGCCTGCTGGAGGTCGGCCAGCAGGTCGTCGATCGACTCGATGCCGACCGAGACCCGGACCAGGTCCGAGGGCACCTCCAGGGCCGAGCCGGCCACCGAGGCGTGGGTCATCCGGCCCGGGTGCTCGATCAGCGACTCGACCCCGCCCAGCGACTCGCCGAGGGTGAACAGCTGCGCGCGGTTGCAGACGTCGACCGCCGCCTGCTCGCCGTCCTTGAGCCGGAACGAGACCATGCCGCCGAAGGCCTTCATCTGCTTGGCGGCGATGTCGTGGCCCGGGTGCTCGGCCAGGCCCGGGTACAGCACGTGGCTGACCTTCGGGTGCCGGGTCAGCAGCTCGGCGATCCGCTCCGCGTTGGAGCTGTGCCGGTCCATCCGGACCCCGAGGGTCTTGATGCCCCGCAGCACCAGCCAGGAGTCGAACGGTCCGGCCACCGCGCCCATCGCGTTCTGGTGGTAGGCGATCTCCTCGCCCAGCCCGGCCTCGGCCGCCACCAGCGCGCCGCCGACCACGTCCGAGTGGCCGCCCATGTACTTGGTCGTCGAGTGCACCACGACGTCCGCGCCGAGCGCGATCGGCTGCTGCAGGTACGGGCTGGCGAAGGTGTTGTCCACGACCAGCAGCGCGCCCGCGCCGTGCGCGATCTCGGCGAGCGCCGCGAGGTCGGTGATGCCCAGCAGCGGGTTGGACGGGGTCTCCACCCAGACCGCGCGGGTGTTCGGGCGCAGCGCGTCCCGGACGGTCGACAGGTCCTGGGTGTTGGCCACCGAGAACTCGACGCCCCAGCGGGTCAGCACCTTGGCGAACAGCCGGAAGGTGCCGCCGTAGGCGTCGTTCGGGATGACGATGTGGTCGCCCGGCTTGAGGACGGTGCGCAGCAGGGTGTCCTCGGCGGCGAGGCCGGAGGCGAAGGCCAGCCCTCGGCTGCCCCCCTCCAGCGCGGCGAGGCACTCCTCCAGCGCGGTGCGGGTCGGGTTGGCGGATCGGCTGTACTCGTACCCGCCCCGGAGGCCGCCCACCCCGTCCTGCTTGTAGGTGGACACCTGGTAGATCGGCGTGACGACGGCCCCGGTCTGGGGATCTGCTTCCTGACCCGCGTGGATGGCGAGGGTCTCGAAGCCGTGGGGAAGCTGGTGCTCGGTCATAGCACCGAGGGTAGTGGGCGAATGGTGCGAAGTCCGGTCGGAGCGGGAGCCCGGCGCGACCCCCGGTACCGGACCGCCCCGCTCCGCGGCGGCCGCACGGCGGACCGCCCGCGAGGACGGCCGGAATCCGCCGCGCCGGCCGAGCGTTGCAAGCACTGCAACCCGTCCCTCGACAGCTGGAGCAGGCCGTGCTGTTCAACCGCCACAAGACCGAGCTCGTCTCCGCCGAGCAGGCGCTGCCCGGCCGGGCGGCCGCGCCGTTCACCCTCACCCAGCCGCACACCGTCCTCGGCAACCCGCTCACCGGCCCGTACCCGGCCGGTCTGGAGGTCGCCGACTTCGGCCTGGGCTGCTTCTGGGGCGCCGAGCGCACCTTCTGGAAGCTGCCCGGCGTCTGGACGACCCTGGTCGGCTACCAGGGCGGCCACACCGAGAACCCGACGTACGAGGAGGTGTGCAGCGGGCGGACGGGCCACACCGAGGCCGTCCGGGTGGTCTACGACCCCGCCGTCCTCCCCTACGAGACGCTGCTGAAGACCTTCTGGGAGGCCCACGACCCGACCCAGGGCAACCGTCAGGGCAACGACGTGGGCACCCAGTACCGCTCCGCCGTCTACACCCACTCCCCCGCCCAGGCGGCCGCCGCCGACGCCACCAGGGACGCCTTCCAGCCGGCCCTGTCCGCGATCGGCCTGGGCCCGATCACCACCGAGATCGCCCCGGCGGGCCCGTTCTACCCGGCGGAGCCGTACCACCAGCAGTACCTCTCGGACGCCAAGAACCCGAACGGCTACTGCGGCCTGGGCGGCACGGGCGCGAGCTGCCCCATCGGGGTGGCCCGCACGGACGGCTGAACCGTCCGGTCGCCGGACGGTCCGGCCGCCGGGCCGTCCGGCCCGAGGGCCAGGGGCGTACCGGGCGATGCCGCGTGACGGCGTCGCCCGGTACGGCTTCACCGGGCGGCCCCGGGACCCGACCGACCGGACCGCGGGCGAGGTCGTCCACGCGGTGTCCGGTCTCGCCGCGCTCGGGGATCCACCGCCAGCCGGCCGGGCCGCGGTGACAGCCCCCGCGAGGGGGCGCAGACTGAGATGACCAGCAGGGCGGTCCCGGAGACCGCCGGACGGACGCGGTCACCCGCCCTCGGCAGAGGAGCAGCCATGTCCGGTCTGATCCGTATGAGCCTGGACTCACCCGAGGAGGTCCGTCCCTTCGACGGGGGTATGGGGCACGTGGCCCTGGTCAACCTCGAAGCCGGCGCGGTGGGGCGCGGGGTCTTCGAGCCCGGGTGGCGGTGGACCCAGCACATCAAGCCGCTCGCCGGGACGGACACCTGTCAGGCCTCGCACATGGGGTACGTCGTCTCCGGCCGCATGAAGATCGTCATGGACGACGGCGAGGAGGCCGAGTTCGGCCCCGGCGACGTCATGATCTGCCCGCCCGGCCATGACGCCTGGGTGCTCGGGGACGAGGCCTGCGTCGTGCTCGACTGGCAGGGGTTCGCAGACTACGCCAAACGCTGAGTCCGCCCCCGCCACGTCGCACCGCCGGGCCTGGTGCGGGGCAGGGCCGGCTCAGCCCCGCCGGACCTCGTGCAGGAAGCAGCCGAACTCCAGCGCCCGCACGTGCACCAGCGCGACCTCGGGGTCGGCCAGCAGCTCCCGGGCCGCACCTTCGGCGGTGTCGGGGGTGACGACCGTGCCGCCCAGGATGTGGCCCCGGCGGTCGTAGGCGCGCAGCACCCGCTCGGAGCCGTGGAAGCCCGCCGGCCAGGCGGGGCCCGCGCCGGGGCAGGCCTCGGCGTGGACGAAGACCGGGCCGACCTCGTCGTAGGGGCCCGGTTCGGCCCCGGTCTCCTGCGCCCAGCGCCGGAGCGGCGCGTAGCCGAGCAGGGCGATCCGCTCACCGGGCCTGGCCCGGGTGAGGCAGCAGCGCAGCGGGGCGCCGCCGTCCTCGTCCACCGAGAGGACGGGCGGGCGCCCCGCGTCGTCGCGGGCGCGCAGCTGCGCGAGCACCACCGGATCGATCGGCCCGACCCGCAGGGCAGTCGTCGTTGTCATGCCTGCCAGCCTGCGCGATCCGGGCCCGGCCCACCGGCGGGATCCGGTCATCGCGCTCGCAGGCCGGCGATCAGCCAGTCGAAGGCGGGGCCGAGGCCGGGCGGGACGGGATTGCCGTTGATGATCGCGATCAGATGCCAGTACCGCTCGGTGCGCGGGTCGTTGCCGGTCTCCAGCCGCTCCAGCAGCCAGGTCCGGAACCGCGGCCCGTCGGTGCGGGCGAACAGGTCGGCGAAGGCCGCCGCCAGCTCGTCGACGACCGGCCGGGCGGCGGCGGAGCCGGGCGCGATGCCTGCCTCCCGGGCCTCGGTGGTCCGCGCCAGCACGGTCATGACGAGCCTCCCGTCCTCGTCGGTGCCGGTGCGGGCCCCCTCCGCGCGCTCCCGGGCCTGGTAGGCGGCCATCCGCCGGACGGCGGCGCGGAAGTCCGCGTCCTGGACGAGTTCCCCGAGTTCGAGCCAGGCGTCGGCCTGCTCGGCGGTGGGGTCCTCGGGGAGCTCCGGCAGGGTGGCGCGCATCTTGGCGAGGAATTCGGGGCCCGCGTCGAGCCCGTCGAAGGCCTGCTCGACGAAGTCCTGGACCAGTCGGCGGCGCTCGCGGTCGGAGAGCTTGGCGATCTTGTTCATGAGTTCCAACTCCTCTGGACTGGACCCGCGTCCGGCCACCGCTCGCAGGACGGCCCGGCGCAGCCGCAGGGTGCGGATCTGTGCGTCCAGGGCCTCCAGGTGCACGGCGGCGACCTCGGCGACGGTGGTCTCGCGGGCCAGCAGGCGCTGGACGGTGGCGAGATCGACACCGAGGTCGCGCAAGGTCCGGACGAGGTCCAGCCGGGCGCGCGCGTCGTGGTCGTAGAGCCGGTAGCCGGCGGGTGTGCGGTCGGTCGGCGGCACCACGCCCTCGTCGGACCAGAACCGGATGGTCCTGACCGGCAGCCCGGTCAGGGCGGCCAGTTCGCCGATGGTGTGCAGGGTGTCGCCGTCCATGTCCGCCACCTTGGGCCTTCCAGTCGCTGGAGACTCAAGTCTGGGGCGGGAACGGCCCCGGGAGGGGTGGAACCGGTCAGACCGCGCTGCCGGCCTTCCAGGCCGCCCAGGTCATGTTCCAGCCGTTCAGGCCGTTGGACGGCTCGACCGTCTTGTCGCCGGAGTTCACGACCTCGACCACGTCACCGACCATCGAGCTCTTGTAGAACTTGTAGCCGTTGGTGGACGGGTCCTCGCCGCCCTTGGCGTCCTGGAGGCCGACGCAGCCGTGGCTGGTGTTCTGGCCGCCGAAGATCGCCGCGGGGGACCAGTAGTTGCCGTGGATGAAGGTGCCCGAGGTGGTGAGGCGCTGGGCGTGCGGCACGTCGGGGATGTTGTACTCGTCGCCGAGGCCGACCGTGGTGGAGTCCATCTTGGTCTGCTGGAACTGCTCGGAGATGACCATCCTGCCGCCCCAGGTCTTGTGCTCCGGGGAGCCGCCCGAGATCGGGTAGGTGGCACTGACCTGCCCGTCGGTGGTGACGGTGAGGGTCTTGGCGGCGAGGTCGACGACGCTGGTCTGGCTGCGGCCGACGGTGAAGCGGACGTCCTTGGACTGGGTGCCGTAGTAGCCCTTGGCGCCCTCGACGTCCTTGAGGCGGAGCTTGAGGGTGACCTTGGTGCCGGCCGCCCAGTAGTCCTCGGGCCGGAAGTCGAGGCGGGTGCTGGAGAACCAGTGCCCGACTATCTCGACCCCCGGCTGGGCCGTCACGGTTATCGCCTTCTGGACGGCCTCCCGGTCGGTGATCGGCTTGTTGAAGTTGATCGAGACCGGCATGCCGACGCCGACCACGGAGCCGTTCTCGGGGGTGAAGTACCCGACGAAGGTGTTGGCGGGGGTGGTCGTGGTGAAGGTGGTGTTGACGTCCGACTCCAGCCCGTCGGCGTCGGTGGCGGCGGCCGCGACGGTGTACTTGGTGCCGCTGGTCAGCGTGCCGGTGGAGGTCCAGCTGGCCGAGTCGGCGGCGAGCCTGCCCTCGACGGCCTGGCCGGTGGAGTCGGCGAGCCGGACGGAGCTGAGGGTGCCGGCCGTGACGGTGACCGTGACCGGCTGGGTGAAGCTGGCGTTGGCGGCCTCGTCGGCGGGCAGCACGGTGATCTTCGCGACGGAGGTCTTCGGCGAGTTGCTCGCGCTGCCGGTGGCGCTCGCGCCGGCGGTGGCCCCGCCCGAGGCGCCGGCGCCGGTGCCCGTACCGGCCGCGCCGGTGCTCTTGGTGTCGTTGCAGGCGGCGATCAGCAGGACCGGTGCGCCGAGCAGCCCGGCGAGCACTCCGCGGCGGGTCCAGGTGCCTTCGGTGGTGCCTTCGGTGGGCCGGTTTCGTCGCTCGCGTGCCGTCACGTCGTCGTCTCCCTGCTGCTCACCTTCGGGGCATTACGGATAGAAAGAGGCGTTCTGTCCTTCCGCGGTTGCACCGCCAACGGGAAGAGATCGTATGAGAACACTTATCTTCATGCCAAACATGGACAAACCGCCCGACCTGTGCAGTCACAGGCCGGGCGGTCGTCACAGCAGCTCAGCGGGTTTCCCGCTCAGCGGAAGGTGTCCGGAGTCACTCCGCGGACGCGGACTCCTCCACCGTGTACTCGTCCCAGCCCTCCCCCTCCGGGTCGAACTCGGTCTGCGCGGACTCCCAGGTGGCCGAGGCGAGCTCGACCCCGGGGACGTCGCCGAGCAGCGCGACCGGGTCGATGAAGTGGGCGAGCGAACCCGACGGGTCCACCTCGATGGCCTCGACGGACTGCGTCCGCTCCTCGTCGTCGAGGTACTCGTCGTTCTCCACCTGGGCCAGGGCGGCGGTCTTCAGGGCCTGCTCATCGGTGATCTCCGCGATGAGCTCGATGCTGAGCCGGACGTAGCGCGGGGCGTCCTGGCCGGTCAGTTCAGTGCTGGTCATGCGTGCGAGGTTACGGGAACACCGGGCCGGGCGGGCGCGGGCGGCGCACCCGTCCGGGCACACGGGAAGGCCGGCCCCTCCGAAGAGGGACCGGCCGTCTCGCCTCCGCCGGGGCTCCCCCACCCGGGAGCCGCGGAGACGCGCCTTTCGGCGCGGTTGGGTGCCGTGGGAGCCGCCGCACCCTGTTGATCCGGCAGTACCGGACAGGGGCGGGACGACGGCGTCCCCCACGGGCAGACACGGCGGGCCGGGTCAGGGCCGACCGACGTGTCCCAGATGACCGCGGTTGCCGGGGAGCCGCTCCCGGCGGTTGCTGTCATCTCGCTTCGGCATCTTGCCGTTGACCAATACGATGCACGACCGTTGTTAACCGGATGCTGCGCGCAGGTGACGCCGGTGTACCACTTCACGGGGTGGACGAAGTTTCACGGTCCGGACGGACCGCCGCCCCTGACCCCCGATCAGTGCCGGCGGTCCGGCCGATCGGGGGTCAGGGGCGGGGGCGCCGCACCGAAGGGGCCGCCCGGCGCGCGGCGGCCCCTTCAGTGCGCGGTGCGGATCAGTGCGCGGTGCGGATCAGTGCGCGGTGCGGATCAGTGCGCGGTGCGGCTGGTGAGGAAGCCCAGCAGGTCCTGACGGGTGACGATGCCCTGCGGCTTGCCCTCCACCAGCACCACGGCGGCGTCGGCCTTCTCCAGCACCGTCATCAGGCTGGTCACGGTCTCGCCCGAGCCGACCACCGGCAGCGGCTTGGACATGACCTTCTCCAGCTTGTCGCCGAGGTCGATCTCCTTCGCGAAGAGACCCTCCAGCAGCAGCTTCTCCGCCACCGAGCCGATCACCTCGCCCGCCATGATGTCCGGGTGCCCGGCGCCCGGGGAGACCACCGGCATCTGCGAGACGCCGTACTCCTGCAGCACCCGGACGGCCTCGGCGACCGTCTCGCTGGGGTGCATGTGGACGAACTGCGGGATGCCCTCGTGCTCGATGGCGTCCTTGCGGCCCAGCACCTCGCCGATGGAGGCCTCGTCGGTGGCGGACGGCAGGAAGCCGTAGTCGGCCATCCAGTCGTCGTTGAAGATCTTGGAGAGGTAGCCGCGGCCGCCGTCCGGCAGCAGCACCACGACCACGTCGTCCGGGCCGAGCCCGCGGGCGACCTCCAGCGCGGCCACCACGGCCATCCCGCAGGAGCCGCCGACCAGCAGGCCCTCCTCCTTGGCGAGGCGGCGGGTCATCTGGAACGAGTCCTTGTCGGAGACGGCCACGATGCCGTCGGCGACGCTGCGGTCGTAGGCGGTCGGCCAGAAGTCCTCACCGACGCCCTCGACCAGGTACGGCCGGCCGGTGCCGCCCGAGTAGACCGAGCCCTCCGGGTCGGCGCCGATCACCTTGACCTTGCCGCCGGACGCCTCCTTCAGGTAGTTGCCGGTGCCGGAGATGGTGCCGCCGGTGCCGACGCCCGCCACGAAGTGGGTGATCTTCCCCTCGGTCTGCTCCCACAGCTCGGGGCCGGTGGAGTAGTAGTGCGAGGCCGGGTTGTCGGGGTTGGAGTACTGGTCCGGCTTCCAGGCGTTCGGGGTCTCCCGGACCAGGCGGTCGGAGACGTTGTAGTACGAGTCCGGGTGCTCCGGTGCGACGGCGGTCGGGCAGACCACGACCTCGGCGCCGTACGCGCGGAGGGTGTTGATCTTGTCGGTGGAGACCTTGTCCGGACAGACGAAGATGCAGTGGTAGCCCTTCTGCTGCGCGACGATCGCCAGACCCACGCCGGTGTTGCCGGAGGTCGGCTCGACGATCGTCCCGCCGGGCTTGAGCGCGCCGGAGGCCTCGGCGGCCTCGATCATGCGCATCGCGATCCGGTCCTTGACCGAACCGCCGGGGTTGAAGTACTCGACCTTCGCCAGCACCGTCGCGCTGATCCCGTCGGTGACCTTGTTCAGCTTGACCAGCGGCGTGTTGCCGACCAGGTCGATGATCGAGTTGTGGTACCGCACGGGGGTCCTCCCGGTCTGTGGCCCTGCAGGTTTTCGGTACTTCAAAGACTATGGCCACGGATGGCCCACGCTCACCGATAGCGCGCGGTCAGGACGGGTACTCAGGGGTACACAGACACTGGAACGGCCCCGTCGGGGGCGACGCAAGGACGCGAAGGGGGGGACCGGATGCCAGGCGCGACACAGTCGCGGGCCCGGGTGGCCCGGCGGATCGCCACGGCGGCGGCGTACGGCGGGGGCGGGCTCGGACTGCTCGGGGTGGGGCTGGTCGGAATCCTCCTGACCGAGAGCAAGCTGGCCGTCCGGGCGGTCGGGATCCTGGACGGCGACCCGCCCAAGGCCGACGGGGTGTACGGGGAGGCCTTCGCGGAGCCCGGCGGGGACGTCCCCCCGCTCACCCTGGCCTTCCTCGGCGACTCGACGGCCGCCGGGCTCGGCGTGCTCCGCGGGCGGGAGACGCCCGGCGCGCTGCTGGCGGCCGGGCTGGCGTCGGTGGCCGAGCGGCGGGTACGGCTGCTGAACGTGGCGAAGTCCGGCGCCCGCTCCGCCGACCTGGCCCGGCAGGCAGAGCTGGCGCTGCCGCACCGCCCCGACCTCGCGGTGATCATGGTGGGCGCCAACGACGTGACCCGGCACAGCCCGGCCGCGCAGTGCGTGCGCCAGCTCGGGGAGGCCGTCGAGATGCTGCAGGCGGCCGGCTGCCAGGTGGTGGTCGGCACCTGCCCGGACCTGGGGACGATCAAGCCCGTCCGGCCCCCGCTGCGCTGGGTGGCCCGACGGCTGAGCCGGCAGCTGGCGGCGGCGCAGACCATCGCGGTGGTGCAGGCCGGCGGACGGACCGTCTCGCTGGGCTCGCTGCTCGGCCCCGAGTTCGCCGCCCGCCCGGAGATGTTCGCCTCCGACCGCTACCACCCCTCGGCGCAGGGGTACGCGACCGCGGCGATGGCCATGCTGCCCTCGCTCTGCGCCGCGGTGGACCTGTGGCCGGTGGAGGACGGGCCGGGCGAGGACGGCCCGGTGGAGGGCGAGGCGGTGCTGCCGGTGGCGGTCGCCGCCGCGGCGGCGGCCGGGCAGTCCGGCGCGGAGGTCGAGGCGGTCGGGCCGGACGGCGGCGCCCGCCGCTGGGCCCTGATCCGGCACCGGCTGCGGCTCGGCCTGCCGGACCCGGGCTCGCCCGCGGGAATCCCGGACGGGTCGGAGCAGGGCGGGCCCGCTCCGGCCCCGCGGCCCGCCGCGGCCCGGCCCGGGGACGCGGGTCCGGCGTCGGCCAACTCACACGCGGGGGCAGGTGACGCCTGAGCTACCAAGCGGTAACTTTCCTCCCGGGTGTCCACCCCGGCCCGGCCGGTCGCCCGGACACCAGGTAGCCGAAGGTCACTCAACGAGGAGCCCGTCATGCCCGAAGCCGTCATCGTCAGCGCAGCCCGTTCGCCGATCGGCCGGGCGTTCAAGGGCTCGCTCAAGGACGTCCGCCCGGACGACCTGACCGCCCACATCATCGCCACCGCGCTGGCCAAGGTGCCCCAGCTGGACCCCCGCGACATCGACGACCTGATGCTCGGCTGCGGCCTGCCCGGCGGCGAGCAGGGCCACAACCTGGCCCGCATCGTGGCCGTCCAGATGGGCATGGACTACCTGCCCGGCGCCACCATCACCCGCTACTGCTCCTCCTCCCTGCAGACCACCCGGATGGCACTGCACGCCATCAAGGCGGGCGAGGGCGACGTCTTCATCTCCGCGGGTGTCGAGACCGTCTCGCGCAGTGTCAACGGCACCTCCGACGGCATCCCGGGCACCCTCAACCCCTTCTTCGACGACGCGCTGGCCCGGACCGCCAGGCGCGCGGAGGAGGGCGGCGGCGAGTGGCACGACCCGCGCGCCGACGGCCTGGTCCCCGACGCCTACATCGCGATGGGCCAGACCGCCGAGAACCTCGCCGCCCTCAAGGGCATCACCCGCGCCGACCAGGACGAGTTCGGCGTCCGCTCGCAGAACCTGGCCGAGGCCGCCATCGCCTCCGGCTTCTGGGCCCGCGAGATCACCCCGGTCACCACCCCCGACGGCACCGTGGTCTCCACGGACGACGGCCCGCGCGCCGGCGTCACCCTGGACGCGGTGTCCGGCCTGAAGCCGGTCTTCCGTCCCGACGGCACCGTGACCGCCGGCAACTGCTGCCCGCTGAACGACGGCGCCGCCGCCCTGGTGATCATGTCCGACACCAAGGCCCGCGAGCTGGGCATCACCCCGCTCGCCCGGGTGGTCTCCACCGGCGTCAGCGCGCTGTCCCCCGAGATCATGGGCTACGGCCCGGTCGAGGCCTCCCGCCAGGCCCTGCGCCGGGCCGGCCTGTCGATCGGCGACATCGACCTGGTCGAGATCAACGAGGCCTTCGCCGCCCAGGTGATCCCGTCCTACCGCGACCTGGGCGTCGACATCGACCGCCTCAACGTCAACGGCGGCGCCATCGCCGTCGGCCACCCCTTCGGCATGACCGGCGCGCGCCTCACCACGACGCTGATCAACTCCCTCCAGTGGCACGACAAGCAGTTCGGCCTGGAGACCATGTGCGTCGGCGGCGGCCAGGGCATGGCCATGGTCATCGAGCGCCTCAGCTGAGCAACGCCCCCTCGGGGCCGGGCGCGTCACCCATTCGCCATGACGCAGAGTAATTGAGGGCCGGATCACATTCTGACCGTGATCCGGCCCTCGATCTGCTCCGATCCGGTTCGAAAATCGACACTCCGAAGTGGATCAACTCCGCTGCGTAGAACGGCGTTACCTAACAATTTGAGGACAAGTACGAAAGTCACGGACATATCGGACATCTGCCTCTGCAGTAACTCGCCCCCATGCGGCAGTGTGGAGACGTAACCCCGTTCCACTCCTCCCTAGGAGTACGTTCCGTGAGCGCCGTCTACACCGTTCTGCTGCTGATCCTCATCGCCGTGTCGACCTCCGTGCTGGTCCATCTCCGCGGCATCTCCCGCCACCTGGCCGCACGTTCCACCGCCACCGCCGAAACCCCCGTCGACGAGGCCGCGATACGCCGGGCCGTCACCGAGGCGCTGGCCGCCGACCGCGAGCGGGAGATCACCGAGGCCCGGGCGTTCTGGGCCGAGCAGGAGGCCCGCGCGGCCGAGGACGCGCCGCTCTTCGACACCCCGGGCGGGACCGGCGGCGAGTGGCCGCTGTTCTTCCCGCGTCCGACCGGCCCGCTGGAGGCCGCCGACAACGCGGGCACCATGGACCCGGAGTTCGGCGAGGCGCTGCGCTCCGCGCTGGAGGACCTCATCAACGACGGCGACGCCGGCGGCGCGACCGCGGGCGGCACCGGCGGTGGCGCGCCGCGCCCCGGCCACCCGAGCCACCCCGGCCACCCGGCCGGGATCGCGGCCGGCGAGGCCGGCGGCGACGCCAAGGCCCGCCGGGAGGCCGATCTGCTGGCCACCGGCCTGGAGGCCGGCCTGCTCGACGCCGAGCCCGCCGTGGAGGCCGAGCCGGCCACCGCCCCGGACCCGCGCCGGCACCCCTCGCACCCCGACTTCGTGCCCAGTCAGGCCCCGTCCCGCGAGTGGACCGACACCCGGCTGACCGCCCTCGCCGACGAGGGCGTCGCCCTCACCGACGTCCGGCCCGGCCCGCTCGGCACCCTGGACGTGTACGCCTTCGCCGACGGCACCACCCTCTGCGTGGCCCCCGGCGACCGCGAGGCGGCCTACCGGCTGATCGACGCCGTGCGGGCCGGCGAGGACGTCCGGTTGCTGGGCGGCTCCCGCTTCTCCGGCTCGTACTCGCTGACCTTCTCCACCGACGAGGAGACGGTCTACGTCCTGGCCGACCGGGTGGTCGCCAGCATCTGACGCGGTACCAGAGGGCCGGCCGGGTCTCGGGGTTACGCCCCGGCCCGGCCTTCTGCCGTTCCGGGCCGGGGCCGGCGCCGTTCCGGCGCCGGGCGACCGGTTCAGGCGCAGAGCTCCGTGGTGGCGGCGACCGCCGCCAGGGCCTCGGCCAGCACCGCGGCGCCGTCGGCCGGCGCGCCGGCGGGCAGGGCCCCGAGCGGCACCGGCAGGACCACCGGTACGGACCTAGTCGCGAGGCCGGCCACGGGCTCACCGGCGGCCAGGGCAGCCGCGAGATCGTGCCCGGCGACGGCCAGCTGGTCCCCCGCCGCGAACGCCCCGGCGTCCGGGAAGGGCCGCGGCTGCAGGCCCTCCAGGGCCTGCGCGACGGCCGCCAGCGTCCGGGCCAGCGCGAGCCCGGCCGCCGCCCGGGAGAGATGGCCCGGGACGGCCGCGAGCAGCCGGCTCTGCGGCATCGCGCGGAAACGATCCGCCAGACGGTCGACGGCTTCGGTCAGGGGTGTCGGTTCGGGCATACCGCGAGCCTAGCCGCGCCCCGGGGGCCCGTACGCCGACGGACCCCGGAGCGCGTGCTCCGGGGTCCGTCGGCGTACGGGCCGGCCGGTCGGGCGGCCGGCCCGGGACCGGCGGGGGTCGCGCCCCGCCGGACGGTGCCGGGCCGCGGCTAGTCGTCGCCGCGCAGGATCGCGATCAGGCGCAGCATCTCGATGTAGATCCACACCAGCGACAGGGTGAGCCCGAAGGCGGCCCGCCAGGCCTCCTGCTGGGGCGCGCCCTGCAGGATGGCCTCCTCGATCTCCGCGAAGTCCAGCGACAGGAAGAAGGCACCGAGGGCGATGCCGATCAGGCCGACCGCGATGCCGAGCGGCCCGGAGCGCAGGCCCATGTCCGCGCCGAAGAAGGAGGCGATCATGTTGATCAGCAGCAGGCCGACGAAGGCCATCGCGATGGTCAGGCCGATCCGCGTGTAGCGGGGGGTGACCCGGATCCGGCCGCTCTTGTAGGCGACCAGCATCGCGGCGAAGACCACCGCCGTGCCCAGCACGGCCTGGATGGCGATGCCCGGCCAGACGGTGTTGAACACCCTGGTGACGGCGCCGAGGAAGAAGCCCTCCAGACCCGCGTAGGTCAGGATCAGCGCGGGGCTGACGCTGCGCCGGAAGGTGACGACCATGCCGACGACGAAGGCGGCGAAGGCGGCGGCGATCGCGACGCCGTAGTTGGCGTCGGGCAGCGCGAACCACGCCACGGCGCCGGCGGCGACGAGGGTGAGCAGCGTCATGGCCGTACGGGCGACCACGTCGTCCAGCGTCATCCGCCCGGTGGCCAGCGGACCGGCCGAGGGCGCCCGGTACATCTCGGCCAGCTGGTCGTCGGTCAGCGGGGGCTGCCCGGGGGCCTGCTGCGCGTACGGGTTGTTGCCGTAGGGATTGCCGGCGTAGGGATTGTTGCCGTAGGGGCCGCCGACGGGCTGGCCGCCGGCCTGCGGCGCCTGCTGCGTGGTGCCGAACCCCGCGTATCCGGAGTCGCGGGTGAAGGACCCCTCCCGCGAGAAGACCGGGTTGCTGCTTCTCATGCTCATTCCCTCCGGGGCGGCACGGCGCTGCCCACGGGTCAAGGGTAATGGCTTGGCAAAGTTCGGCGGGTACGCCTCCAGGAGGAAATCCGCCGGGGCGTCGCGGGGGCCGGCGCCGAACGCCCCCGCGATCCGAGTGTGGTGCCCGGAGCCGGACTCGAACCGGCACGGCCTCGCGGCCAAGCAGTTTTAAGCTGCCCGTGTCTGCGTTCCACCATCCGGGCGTGAGCCGCTCCGCACCGTGCGGGCCACGCCCTGAGCCTAGTCGCCCGGATCCCTCTTTCGCATGTTCGCAGCCAGGGAATTTGTCATGTTTCCTTGCCATCTGACGAACTGTTCGCAATTCGGCCACGGCAGGCGAGTGATCCGGCCAGCGCCCGTCCTCAGGGTCCGTGTCATACCGCAGGATGAGGCGGCCCACCTGGACGTACGCCCAGCGGCGGTAGGGCCAACCGTTCCCCGGATCGACGAAAACCATGATCACGTGGCGGAGCATGGAGGTAAGGCCCGGGCCCGTGCCCCGCCCGTCCCACCACCCCCTCGTTCCCCAAGGAGTTCCCCGTGACCACGACGACCGCAACCGCCGTCCGCACCGGCCAGGCGGCCGCCCGCGCCACCGGCCTCAACAAGGTCTACGGGGAGGGCGAGACCAGGGTGGTCGCGCTCGACAACGTCAGCGTCGTCTTCCCGCAGGGCGAGTACACCGCGATCATGGGCCCGTCCGGCTCCGGCAAGTCCACCCTGATGCACTGCATGGCCGGGCTGGACACCGTCTCCTCCGGCTCCTCGATGATCGGCGACACCGAGCTGGTCGGCCTCAAGGACAAGCAGCTGACCCAGCTGCGCCGCGACCACATCGGCTTCATCTTCCAGGCCTTCAACCTGCTGCCGACGCTGACCGCGCTGGAGAACATCACCCTCCCGATGGACATCGCCGGCCGGAAGGCCGACAAGCAGTGGCTGGACCGCGTGGTCGAGACCGTCGGCCTCTCCGGCCGCCTCTCGCACCGCCCCTCCCAGCTCTCGGGCGGCCAGCAGCAGCGGGTCGCCTGCGCCCGCGCGCTGGCGAGCAAGCCCGACATCATCTTCGCCGACGAGCCCACCGGGAACCTCGACTCCCGCTCCGGCGCGGAGATCCTCTCCTTCCTGCGCAACTCGGTGCGCGAGCTGGGCCAGACCGTGGTGATGGTCACTCACGACCCGGTGGCCGCCGCCTACGCGGACCGCGTGGTCTTCCTCGCCGACGGCCGGATCGTCGACGAGCTGCTCTCCCCGACCGCCGACAGCGTGCTGGACCGGATGCGCCGGTTCGACGCCAAGGGCCGTACGAGCTGACGGGCCGGCGGACCACCGCCCCCGCCCGCCCGTACCGACTCCTTCACCCTGGACGCATCCATGTATCGCACCGCACTGCGCAACGTGCTGGCCCACAAGGGCCGCCTGCTGATGACGGCCCTGGCCGTCATGCTGGGCACGGCCTTCGTGGCCGGCACCATGGTCTTCTCCGACACGTTCGGCAAGGCCATGTCCAACAGCTACTCCAAGAGCTTCTCGGACGTCTCCGTCCAGGTCACCGACCCCGCCGCCGGCAACGAGGCCCGCGCCCGGGAGAAGAGCGAGCGCAGTCCGGCCGCGCTGACCGACGCCACCGTCCGGCAGATCGCGGCGCTGCCCGGCACCGCCGCCGCCCGCGGCGTGGTCGGCGGCTTCACCGGCGTCGCCGACAAGAAGGGCAACCTGATCGGCGAGGCGTGGACGGCGCGCGGCGCCAACTACGCCCCCGGCCCCGACGGCAAGGACACCCGCTACCCGATCGCCGAGGGTCGCGGACCGCAGGCCGCCAAGGAGGTCGCCCTCGACCGGGGGACGGCCGACAAGGCCGGCTACAAGGTCGGCGACACCGTCCGGGTGGCCTCCAACGGCCCGGTCCTGGACGCCACCCTGACCGGCATCTTCGACACCGACGACCCCCAGGTGGTCTCCGGCGGCACCCTCACGCTCTTCGACCGCGCCACCGCCCAGCAGCTGCTGCTGACCCCGGGTCAGTACAGCAGCATCGTGGTGACGGCCAAGCCCGGTACCGGCGAGAGCGCCCTGGTCGACGCGGTCCGCCCGGTGATCCCGGCCGACGGCGACCGGTTCAGGATCGAGACCGGCCAGGAGCTCAAGGACGAGCAGACGAAGATGATCGCCGACGGCACCAACAGCATGAAGACGATGCTGCTGGTCTTCGCCGCGATCTCGCTCTTCGTCGGCATCTTCATCATCGCCAACACCTTCACCATGCTGATCGCCCAGCGCACCAAGGAGCTGGCGCTGCTGCGCGCCGTCGGCGCCAGCCGCAAGCAGGTCACCCGCTCGGTGCTGGTCGAGGCGCTGGTGATCGGCGCGGTCTCCTCGGTGGCCGGCCTGGTCGCCGGCATCGGGATCGGTGCCGGCATGCAGGCGCTGATCGGCGCCATCGGCACCGGGATGCCCTCGGGCCCGCTGGTGATCGCGCCGCTGACGATCGCGGTCGCGCTGCTGGTCGGCGTCCTGGTGACGGTGCTCTCCGCCCTGCTGCCGGCCGTCCGGGCCGCGCGGATCGCCCCGGTGGCCGCGATGAGCAGCGGCGACCAGCCCAGCACCCAGAAGAGCCTGGTGATCCGCAACGCGATCGGTTCGGTGCTGGCCGGCGGCGGCCTGGCCCTGGTCGCCTACGGCGCCTCCACCGGCAACGACTCCGGCCGGGCCCCGGTCGGCCTGGGCGCCGCCCTCGCGCTGATCGGCGTCTTCGTCCTGCTGCCGCTGCTCTCCCGCCCGGTGATCGCGCTGGTCGGGCCGGTGCTCGGCAAGCTGTTCGGCACGCCCGGCAAGCTGGCGCGGCAGAACGCGGTGCGCAACCCGCGCCGCACCGCCGCCACCGCGGCGGCCCTCACCATCGGCCTGACCCTGGTGAGCGCCCTGACCGTGCTCGGCGCCTCGGTCGGCGGAGCCGTCGACAAGGCCGTGACCAGCGCGATGAAGGCGGACTACAACGTCGCCATGGCCAACGGCATGGCGCTGTCCCCGCAGGTCCCGGCGGAGATCGCGAAGACCTCCGGGGTGAGCGCCTCCTCGGCGCTGACCGCCGTCTACTGGCAGCTCGACGACCGCACCCGGTCGATCACCGGCATCGACGCCCGGAGCGCGGACCAGCTGCTCTCCCTCACGTACACCAGCGGCTCCGGCGCCGGCCTCGGCAAGGGCGAGATCCTGGTGGACGGCGACCTCGCGAAGAGCAAGGGCCTGGCACCCGGCAGCACCGTCGCGGTGACCTACCCGGACGACACCAAGGGCACCTACAAGGTCGGCGGCGTCTTCGAGAAGAACGAGATGCTCAGCCCGGTGGTCCTGGACAACGCCGAGATCGCCAAGCACGACCAGGACCCGTACATCACCGACGTCCTGGTGAAGGGCGCCGGCGGCGAGAGCGGTTCGCTGAAGCAGTCCCTGAAGGACGCCACCGGCTCCAACCCGGTCATCGAGGTGAAGACCAAGCAGGACGTCCGGGACGAGTTCAGCCAGATCATCACCTTCGCGCTGAACATGATGTACGGCCTGCTGGCGATGTCCGTGATCGTCGCGATCCTCGGCGTCATCAACACGCTGGCCATGTCGGTCTTCGAGCGCAAGCGCGAGATCGGGATGCTGCGGGCGATCGGCCTGGACCGCACCGGCATCAAGCGGATGGTCCGTCTGGAGTCCGTGGTGATCTCGGTCTTCGGCGCCCTGGTGGGTGTCCTGCTCGGCTGCTTCATGGCCTGGGCGGTCAACGGCACCATGAAGTCCAGCATCTCCGGGCTGACCACGGTCGTCCCGTACGACAAGATGGCGCTCTTCCTGGCGCTGGCCGGGCTGGTCGGCCTGGTGGCGGCGTTCTGGCCGGCCCGCCGGGCGTCCAGGCTCGACATCCTGGACAGCATCAAGACCGACTGAGCCGGGCGGGCGGCGCGCCGCCGCACCGGACGGCACGAGGCGGAGGACCTCGTCCGGCCCCTGAGGGGGCGGGGCGGGGTCCTCCGCGTCCGTCCCGGGCCGGTGGCCGCTCGACGGCCCCGCCCGGGCGCCCCGCGCACCGCCGCGGCGCCACGCCACGGCGGTGCGGCGGCGGACATGCGAGAAGGACCCCGCCTCGGCCCCTGAGGGAGGGGGCGGCGGGGTCCTTCTCGTATCGGTCCGTCTCGCTACTGCTGTACTCCGCCCGGTCGCACGGCCGGCTGAGCACCACGGAGGTCGTGGTCCGGCGACACTGCCGGGCGGAGGGCCTCCGACACATACCCGGGCGCTCCCACGCCCGGGCCGGGTCGTTACTTGCTGGTGGCGAGTTCCTTCTCGGCGGGCTTGGCCTCGACCGGCTTGGGGGCCGGCGCGGTCGCCTCCTGGAAGGCCTCGAACGGCTTCTCCATCTCGGCGAGGCCGACGGTCTCGCGCTTGAGGAACATCGCGAGGGTCCAGTCGGTGAAGACCCGGACCTTGCGGTTCATGGTCGGTACCCGGCTGCCGTGGTACAGGCGGTGGAACCACCAGGCCGGACGGCCCTTCAGCTTGTACTTGCCGAAGAGGATCGCCACGCCCTTGTGCAGGCCGAGACCGGCCACCGCACCGAGGTTCTTGTGCTTGTACGTGGCCTGCGGGAAGCCCCGCATGCCCGCGATCACGTTGTCGCCGAGGACGATCGCCTGACGGACGGCGTGCTGCGCGTTCGGCGGGCACCAGGCGCCCTCGCCGACGGCGAGGTCAGGCACCTGGGCGTTGTCGCCGGCGGCCCAGACGTAGTCGAAGCCCTGGACCTGGAGGGTCGGCGCGGTGTCGACGTGGCCACGGGGGCCGAGCGGCAGGCCGAAGTGGTTCAGGACCGGGTTGGGCTTGACGCCCGCCGTCCACACGATGGTGGAGGCGTCGGCCTCGACGCCGTTCTTCAGCACGACGTGCTGGTCGACGCAGGAGTCCATCGAGGTCTCGATGTAGATCTCGATGTTGCGCTCTTCGAGCTTTTCCTTGGTCCACAGACCGAGGTCCGGGCCCATCTCCGGGAGGATGCGGTTGGCCGCCTCCACCAGGATGAAGCGCATGTCGTCGCGGCTGACGGTCTTGTAGATCTTCGCCGCGTCCCGCGCCATGTCCTCGACCTCGGCGATGGTCTCGACGCCGGCGAAGCCGCCGCCGATGACCACGAAGGTGAGGGCCTTGCGACGGACGTCCGGGTCCGTGGTGGACTCGGCCTTGTCCAGCTGCGCCATGACGTGGTTGCGGAGGCTGATCGCCTCTTCGACCGTCTTCATGCCGATGCCGTGCTCGGCCAGGCCGGGGATCGGGAAGGTGCGGGAGACCGAGCCGGTGGCCACGACGAGGTAGTCGAAGGGCAGCTCGTAGGTCCCGCCGGCCGGCGGCGCGATGGTGGCGACCTTGCGCGCGTGGTCCACGCCGGTCACGTGACCGGTGAGCACCTCCGCGTTCTTGAGGGCGCTGCGCAGCGGCGCGACGAGGTTGCGAGGCGCGACGTTGCCGCCGGCCGCCTCGGGGAGGAAGGGCAGGTACGTCATGTACGACCGCGGGTCGACGACCGTGACGGTCGCCTCCCCGTAGCGCATCTTCTTGAGGATGCGCATCGCGGCATACAGGCCGACGTAACCACCGCCGACAATGAGGATGCGAGGACGCTCCGTGGTGCTCATATCCGAAAGTATCCAGCACCGTCCGAGGCGCCCTTCGTGAGGCCCGTCACAGGGGTCTGGACACCCTGTGCTACACTACGCGGCCACTCGGGGCGGGGCGGGACTTCCGCTCACTCGTAACAGCTGTTGCCTGTGAGCACAATCGTTCGATCGACCCGCGTGAGCAGCAACGATCCGTGCGGCGCTTGGGTTCCCCACTGCCGATTGCGATTCCACCGCCGGAGCGCGGGACGGCCTGCGAACCAGCGGCCTACGCCTGCGGACGACCTTCGGTCCCACATATCGGACGTAGCGGACCCCTCAGTGCACCGAAAGCGGGGATCGCCATGTGAAGAAATTCACGAACTTTCTCGCCCGGCCCCGCGCGCGGCGCGGCCCCGGGCGCCGATCAGGCGCTCCGGGGCCGGAAACGTAAGCCCCGCAAGGGGCGGGCGGGGCCGACAGGGGCCCGCAGGTCGGACTCGGACGGGGCCCGGAGGGCACCCGGCCGTCAGGCCCGGACGACGCTCCAGGCGATGCCGTCCAGGATGTCGTGCTCGCTGACGACCACCTCGGCGGCGCCGGTCCGCCCCATGATCTCCAGCAGCTCCAGCGCACCGGCCGCGATCACGTCGACCCGCCCCGGATGCATGGCGGGGATCGCCGCGCGCTCGGCGTGCGTGGAGGCCAGCAGCCGCCCGGCGATCTCCGCGACCTGGTCGCGCGAGATCCGCGAGTGGTGGATCCGCTCCGAGTCGTACTCGGGCAGCTCCAGTGCGATCGCGGACACCGTGGTGACGGTGCCGGCCAGGCCGACCAGGGTGGCCGCCCCGGTCAGCCGGACGTCCTCGGCGGCCTTGTCCAGCTCGCCCCGGATGTGCGCCTTGGCGGCGGAGATCTGCCCCAGCGTGGGCAGCTCGGCGCCGGCGAAGTGGCGCTCGGTGAGCCGGACGCAGCCGATGTCCACCGAGCGGGCCGCCTGCACGTCGTCCGTGCCCAGCACGAACTCGGTGGAGCCGCCGCCCAGGTCGAAGACCAGGTAGGGCGAGGGGAACTGACCGCCGGTGAGCTCCTTGGTCGCGCCGACGAAGGAGAGCCGCGCCTCCTCGTCCCCGCTGACCACCTCGGGGGCCACGCCCAGGATGCCCCGGACGCCCTCGGTGTACTCGTCGCTGTTCTCGGCGTCGCGCGAGGCGCTGGTCGCCACGAAGCGGATCCGCTCCGGAGCGACCCCGTAGGAGCTGATCACCTCGGCGTACTCGCGGCAGGCCGCGAAGGTCCGCTCCAGCGCCTCGGGGGCGAGCCGGCCGGTCCGGTCGACGCCCTGGCCGAGCCGGTTGATGACCATCCGGCGGTCGAGGTCGGTGATCGCACCGGTCTCCGGGTCGAGGTCGGCGACCAGCAGGCGGATCGAGTTGGTGCCGCAGTCGATCGCGGCCACCCTGGTGGTGGTCATGCGCCCTCCTCCTCGGCCGCGCGCTTCTTCGCGGCGCGCTCGGCCGCCAGCTGCTCCTTGGCGGCGATCACGGCCGCGTGGTCCTCGGCGGTGGCCCGCTGCTCGGCGACCCGGGCGGCGCTCTCGGCCACCTCGGCGGCGGAGACGCACGGGCCCTTGGCCCACCAGTCCTCCAGCATCCCGATCGCCTCGTCGCCGAGCGGGTTGACCCCGGGCCCGGCCGCCAGCGAGTGGCCGACCAGCACGTGCAGGCACTTCACCCGGTCCGGCATGCCGCCGGCGCTGGGGAAGTTCTCCAGCACCTCGATCGCGTCCCGGCGGGCGATGTAGTCCTCGTGCGCCGACCGGTAGGCGGCGGCCAGTTCCGGGTCCTCGGCGAGCCGGGCGGTCTGCTCCTTCATCACGCCGTCCGCCTCCAGGGTGCCGATCAGCGAGGCGGCCTTGGGGCAGGTCAGGTAGTAGAGGGTGGGGAACGGCGTGCCGTCCGCGAGGCGGGGGGCCGTCTCCACGACGTCCGGGTTGCCGCAGGGGCAGCGGTGGGCGACGCCGCGCAGGCCGCGCGGAACCCGTCCGAGCTGGGCGGCGATCGCGGCGACGTCGGAGTCCGCGACGGCCGCACCGGGGGTGGCGGCGGAGGCGGAGGGGGTGTTCTCAGTGGTCATGGGGAGAGCTGTCTCTAGCGGGGGCAGGGGCGGGGGCGGCGGCCGGGGCCGCGGGCGGGGCCAGGGCGGCCGTGTCGGCGGCGTCCACGGAGTCCCAGACGCTCGCGTACCAGGGCTTGGCGGCTTTCGCCGGGCCGGCTGCGCCGGCCGAGGAGGAGGACTTGGTGGCGCCGGCGGCCGGGTCCACGGAGATGAACGGGGTCTCCCCCGGCATCGCGTAGTGCAGCCGGGCCCGGGCCTGCGCCTTGACGAACTCCGGGTCCTGCCAGCGGGCCTTCTCCCGGCGGAGCTGCTCGACCTGCTGCCGGGCGTGCTCGGCCCGGGCGCGCTGGGCGGAGATCTCCGAGCGCTGGGAGATGAACTGGCGGGTGGGGTAGGCGAGGATCGCCACCAGGGAGCAGAGCACCAGGACGAGCACGGTCGCCCGGCTCGTGAATCGCGGGCGCGCCGCGAAGCCCGGAATCTTCCAGCCTGCCATCTCCCGTTACCCCTCCTGGTCGCGCCGGTGCCCCGGCCCCCACCCTACGGGGTGAGAGCCGGGGCACCGGTGCAGCGGCTGTGTGTCCGCCCCCGTGCTCCGGGGGCGTCTCCCGCCGAGGGCGTCGGCCCTCGTGGCGGGATCAGGCCTCGTACTTGTAGCGCGGGAAGGCGCCCCGGCCGGCGTACTCGGCGGCGTCGTCGAGGATCTCCTCGATGCGCAGCAGCTGGTTGTACTTGGCGACGCGCTCGGAGCGGGCCGGGGCGCCGGTCTTGATCTGGCCGCAGTTGGTGGCGACGGCGAGGTCGGCGATGGTGACGTCCTCGGTCTCGCCGGAGCGGTGCGACATCATGCAGCGGTAGCCGTTGCGCTGGGCCAGCTCGACGGCGTCCAGGGTCTCGGTGAGCGAGCCGATCTGGTTGACCTTCACCAGCAGCGCGTTGGCGGTGCCGGTCTCGATGCCCTTGGCGAGGCGGACCGGGTTGGTGACGAACAGGTCGTCGCCGACCAGCTGGACCTTGTCGCCGAGCTTGACGGTCATGGCCTTCCAGCCGTCCCAGTCCTGCTCGTCCAGCGGGTCCTCGATGGAGACCAGCGGGTACGAGGCGACCAGGTCGGCGTAGTAGTCGATGAGCTCGGCCGAGGTGAGGCCCTTGCCCTCGAACTGGTAGGCGCCGTCCTTGAAGAACTCGGAGGCGGCGACGTCCAGCGCCAGCGCGACGTCCTTGCCGGGCACGTAGCCGGCCTTCTTGATGGCCTCGACGATGAGGTCGAGCGCCTCGCGGTTGCTGTCCAGGTTCGGGGCGAAGCCGCCCTCGTCGCCCAGACCGGTGGAGAGGCCGCGCTCCTTCAGCACGCCCTTGAGCGTGTGGTAGACCTCGACGCCCCAGCGGACGGCCTCGGAGAAGGACTCCGCGCCGATCGGAGCGATCATGAACTCCTGGATGTCGACGTTGGAGTCCGCGTGCGAGCCGCCGTTGAGGATGTTCATCATCGGGACGGGCAGGACGTGCGCGTTGGGACCGCCGAGGTAGCGGAACAGCGGCAGGTCCGAGGCCTCGGAGGCGGCGTGCGCCACGGCGAGCGAGACGCCGAGGATGGCGTTGGCGCCGAGCGAGGACTTGTCCGGGGTGGCGTCCAGGTCGAGCATGGCCTGGTCGATCAGGCGCTGCTCGGTGGCGTCGTAGCCGACGAGCTCCGGGCCGATCTGCTCGATGACGGCCAGGACGGCCTTCTCCACGCCCTTGCCGAAGTAGCGGTTCTTGTCGCCGTCGCGCAGTTCGAGCGCCTCGAAGGCACCGGTGGAGGCGCCGGACGGGACAGCGGCACGGCCGGTGCTGCCGTCGTCGAGGCCGACCTCGACCTCGACCGTGGGGTTGCCACGCGAGTCGAGAATCTCACGGGCTACGACGACATCAATGGACGGCACGAGGCATCTCCTAGCGGAAGCAGGTATCCGCGGACCGTTGTGGAGTCCGGCGGACGATTGCGGAGTCGTTACGACCAGAGCCTAACCGCACGGGCTCTCCCGGCCACGTCGACCTCGGTCCCGTCTCAGCGTGTGGCCCGGCTACCCGCCGGTAGTTCACCTGGATGCCCCACGGGATGCACCCGGAGCGGGGCGAAAGGGGGCGAAGGGGGCCGTACCGGACGGCACGGCCCCGCGCGCCGTGCTCAGCCGAGGTTCAGGACCTGGCCCGGCAGGATGAGGTCCGGGTCGCCGCCCACCACGGTGCGGTTGCCGTCGTACAGCGCGCCCCAGCCGCCGGCCACGCCCTGGCTGCCGGCGATCCCGCCGAGGGTGTCGCCGGGCTGGACGGTGTAGGCCCGGCCGGTCGTCGCGGCGGCGGGGGTGACCGGCGCGGCGGGAGCGGCCTCGGCCGCGGGGGCGGCCGCGGCGGCGGTACGGGCCTGCGGCGTGTCGTCGTCGGCGTGGCGGTCGTAGACGTCCTGGTGGCTCGTCCAGTGCCAGCCGCCGTCCACCTGGTACCAGAAGACCTTGTTGGCCGCGTCCCAGCCGGTGCGGCCGGAGAAGTCCGGGTCCTGGGCCTCGCCGCGGCCGGACGGGGAGCCCTGGCCGTCCGTCGAGACCTTCGCCCGGGTGGCCCGGGCCGGCTTCGACTGCGCCGGCTTGGCGGGCTTGGCGGCGGGAGCGGGCTGCACGCTCCGGGTGCCGGCGTCCTGCGAGGCGCTCTGCGTGGTGGCGTCGGCGGTGTCGACCTGGGCGGAGGCGCCGCCCTTCGTCAGGCCGGCCTTGACCGAGCAGACCGGCCAGGCACCCGGGCCCTGCGAGGAGAGGACCTTCTCCGCGACGGCGATCTGCTGGCCCTTGCTGGCCTTGTGCGCCTGCGGGGCGTACTGGCCGCCGCCGTAGGCCTTCCAGGTGCTCTGGCTGAACTGGAGTCCGCCGTAGTACCCGTTGCCGGTGTTGATGCTCCAGTTCCCGCCGCTCTCGCACTGGGCGACCTTGTCCCAGACGGACACGGGGGCCGCGTGGGCGCCGGTGGCGGCGAGGAGCGGCATCGCGAGTCCGACCCCGGCGACGCCCGCCACGGCGATCGCCTTCTCGGCCTGGGTACGACGACGGTGACGACCGTTACCAACGAACAGCATGGACATGTCCCTCTCCGCACGCCTGCGAGGTGAGCTGTCGGGTTCGGACCGGGAGGTGGCCCGGCCGCCTCGGGCGGAATCCTTCTTCCACCTGATGCGGCTTCACCCCAAGCCGTGGGGAACGGCAGAAAATCCTGGGTCCCCCGCCCCTGCCCAAGGGTCTGGTCGGTTTCCCGGACGCGCGGCGGGCAGGACTCGGCGTTCCGCGCACGGGTGTTCGCAGCTGCGAACACCAGGGAGAGTAGACAGATCCTCACATCAATCACAAGCTCATATCGCATACATCACACGGAAATTACGACAGTCGGCGGATCGTTCACAAACCACGCCCATTTGTCCGTATTGATGCGTGTTCTGAGCGTCCGTGAGCGATCCTGTCCGACACGCCGTCAGCGTTTCCCGGCCGGTCAGAGCGCCTTCGCCGGAGTGAATTCGACCGGGAGTTCACGAAGCCCACGCATGATCAG
This sequence comes from Kitasatospora herbaricolor, assembly GCF_030813695.1. Taxonomy (NCBI): domain Bacteria; kingdom Bacillati; phylum Actinomycetota; class Actinomycetes; order Kitasatosporales; family Streptomycetaceae; genus Kitasatospora; species Kitasatospora herbaricolor. The sequence goes on along the minus strand of NZ_JAUSVA010000002.1, from coordinate 5,487,772 downwards.
CCCACCACGCCAGCGAAGTTCCTCCGGTTCCGCCGCAAGCCGCAGATCAGGCAGCCGGGTGAGCAGCGTGGCCAGCGCGGCCTGGCCTTCCAGCCGGGCCAGCGGTGCGCCGATGCAGTAGTGGATCCCGTGGCCGAAACCGAGATGCGGATTGTCCTTCCGGGCGATGTCGAGGGTGTTCTCGTCCGCGAAACGCGCCGGATCGCGGTCCGCCGCCGCCAGCACCACCAGCACCGGGTCGCCGACCGGGATGTCCACCCCGCCGATCGTCAGCGGGTGGGTCGCGAACCGCCAGGTGGCCAGCTCCACCGGACCGTCGTAGCGCAGCAGTTCCTCCACCGCCGTGGCCAGCAGCCCGGTCTCCCCCGCCGCCACCGAGTCCTGCAGCAGGGCCCGCTGCCCGGGGTGGCGCAGCAGGGCGTACAGGCCGTTGCCGATCAGGTTGACCGTGGTCTCGAAGCCCGCGAACAGCAGGATGAAGGCCATCGCGGCGGCCTCGTTCTCGGTGAGGTGCTCACCGTGGTCACTGGCCCGGATCAGCCCGGAGATCAGGTCGTCGCCCAGGTCGGCCCGCTTGCGGTGGATCAGCTCCAGCAGGTAGGAGCGCATCCGCTTCACCGCGCGGGCCACCCCGCCGCGCGGACCGCCGCCGTGCCGGATCATCATGCCCGCCCAGTCGCGGAAGTCGTCCTGGTCCTGCGGCGGGACGCCGAGCAGGTCGCAGATCGCGTAGATGGGGAGCGGGAAGGCGAACTCGTGGATCAGGTCGGCCGAGCCGCGCCCGGCGAAGGAGTCGATCAGCCGGTCGGTCAGCTGCTGCACCCGCGGCTCGAACTCCGCCACCCGGCGCGGCGTGAACGCCTTCGACACCAGCCGCCGCAGCCTGGTGTGGTCCGGCGGGTCGATGTTCAGCAGGTGCGTCATCAGGTCGGCGCTGCGCTCGCCCGGGATCCCCACCCGCCCGGTGCGGTGCGCCTGCTCGCTGTGGTGCGCCGGGTTCTTCGAGAGCCGGCCGTCGGCCAGCGCCTGCCGGGCGTCCGCGTACCGGGTGACCAGCCAGGCGTCCACCCCGCTCGGCAGCGTGGTGCGGTGCACCGGGGAGTGCTCGCGCAGCCACGCGTACGCGGGGTAGGGGTCGGCGGCGAACTCCCACGTGAAGAGGGGAGGCTGGGCGGGGTTCGGCTGATCCGGCATGTCCTGACCGTATCCGGTGGCCGGCAGGCGTGAGCCTGGTCACCTGATGGGTAATCCCTGTTGCGGAGGGTCGTGACGTGCCTAGGATCCTCCGACATGTCTTTGGTGGGCGCCGGTGCGGTGTCGCCCACAGGGAGGAGCGCACCCATGCGGGTAGCCGGGGCAGTGGTGGTCATCGCGGTACTGGACGGCGGTTCGGGCGCCGACCTGGCCCGCCGGTTCACGGCCGCCGGCGCCGCCGGGGTGCTCATCGCCGACCAGCACCCCAACCGGGCCGAGGACCTCGCCGCCGAACTCGACCGCCCGGGCTGCCCGGTGGTCGGGGTGTGCGGCGACATCCACCGCCCCAGCGACGTGGCCGCCCTGGTCGACACCGCGGAGAAGCACCTCGGCCCGATCGACCTGTTCTGCGTGGCCGGGCCCGACGGCGAGCGGATCGTCTCGCTGGCCGAGCTGCCCGACCACCTCGACCGGCTCGCCGAACTGCTCGCCCTCGTCGGCGAGGCGATCAGCGAGGTCATCCCGCCGCAGCGCCGGGCCGCGGACGACCAGGCGCTCACCGGCACCGCCGCGGGCACCGAGCGCGGCTGAGGCCGGCCCCGCCCCATCCCGACCGGCCGCACCGCGTGCGGCCGGCTACCCGCGCCCGTGCCGCCGCGCGCCGGGGCCGCCGGTGTCAGTCCGCCCGGTTCAGTCCGTCAGGCCCTCCGCCGCCCGGACCTCCCGGCGGTAGCCGCGGGCACTCGCCCGGAGCGCCGCGTCCACGTCCACGCCGGCGTCGTGCGCCCGCTGCGCCACCGCGAGCAGCAGCCGGCCCGCCGACTCCGCGGTCAGCTCCGCCGGCAGCTCGTACGGGGCGTCCGGCACGGCGGTGAAGCCCGCACGCCGCACCCGGGAGACCAGCTTCGCCGCGTACGCCAGCGCCGGCAGGCCGGCCGGCACGCCGTCCAGGACGGACTCGCGCTGCTTCTCGGCCGCCTTCAGCTGCTCCCAGTTCGCCTCGACCGCGGCCGTCCCCTCCGCCTCGACGTCGCCGAAGACGTGCGGGTGGCGGTACATCAGCTTCTCGACGATGTCGCCCGCCACGTCGTCGATCGAGAACGGGTCCTCGGGGTGCTCCTCGGCGATCCGGGAGTGGAAGAACACCTGCAGCAGGACGTCCCCCAGCTCCTCGCGGAGCGTCTCGCGGTCACCCTCCTCGATCGCCTCGACCAGCTCGAAGGCCTCCTCCACCAGATACTTCACCAGGGAGGCGTGGGTCTGCTCGGCGTCCCACGGGCAGCCGCCGGGCGACCGCAGCCGGTCCATCACCGAGGCCAGGTCGAGCAGCCGCGCGCCGGGCAGGTCGTACGACCCGGGCAGCAGCTCGATCTCGGGCACCGCCCCGGCCTCCTCGACCGCGAGGCGGGCGAGGGCGTCCGTCAGGCCCGGGTCGCCGTCCGGGCTGCCCAGCCAGACGGTGACCCGCTCGGACCCGGCGGACAGCCGGCGGGCCAGCGCCGGGGCGGTGCCGCGCTCGACGATCTCCACCTGGACCCCCGCCTGCCGGACGGCCGCCAGCTGCGGGTGCTCCGGGTCCGCCGCCAGCACCAGGTCCGCGCCGCGCAGGGCCTCCCAGGCCGGCCAGGACATCAGACCGGGGGCGACCCGGTGGGTGGTGGTGAGCAGGATCAGCTTCGGGGCTGCCGTAGACGTGGTCACCCTCCGAACCTACCGGTCCGCGGGCGGGCCCCGGGCACCGCCGCCGAGCGGTGGACGGCGGGCGCCCCGGGCCCGGCGGGCGGCGGCCTCGGCGGGTCGGCGGGTCAAGGGTCGGCGGGTCGGCGGGTCGGGCTCAGCGGTCGGGCCGGTCCGGTGCGAGGACGACCCGCTGCGCGTCCCAGCTGCCGTACCGGGGATTGACCCGGACGTGCAGGGCGGCCGCCGCCTCGGCCAGTGCCCGCCGGACCTCGGTGTCCCCGGCCTCCGTCCCGGCGTCCTGCCCCCGGGCCGCCGCCAGCCGGCGGATGCCCACCTGCTGCAGGTAGTACCGGTCGACCTCGACCGCGGGGACGCCCCGGGCGGCCAGCAGCTGTTCGAGCCGAGCCGAGCCGCCCGCCCAGACCTCGTCCGCGGCGCGGGCCGCAGCCGCCTCGCCGGCGCCGACGCTCAGCCCGCGGTCGGCCAGCGCCCGGGACACCAGGGCGTCCAGCACCAGCTGGGTGACCGCCCGGCGCGCCAGCCCCTCCGCCCCCGCGTCGGCGTCCCCCGGCGAGGCCGCGGTGACCGTGCGCAGCTCGGCCACCCGCTCCTGCACCGCCGTGAGGCTTATCCGCTCGCCGTCCAGCACCGCCGCGGCGCCCGCCTGCACGGGCCCGCCGCAGGAGCAGAGCAGCAGCGCGCCGAGGCCGGCCGCGAGCACGGGCAGCGCCCGGGCGGCGGGGGCGAGCGCGCGACGGACGGTGGCCAGGCGGTTCATGGCGGGAGCCTCCCCAGAGGGTGCGGCGGGGTGCGGACGGGCCCGGACCGGCGGTGCTGACCGACCGTGCGGGCGGAGCGGGCGGAGCGCGTACGGTCGGCGCGGCTTCGGCGCGCGGGCCTCCGGGCGGGAGCGCTCGGCGCGCACGGCGGCCGCTCGCGCACCTGGGCGCGCGTCGGCGTACCCGCGCGGGGCGGATGCGCCCGGAGCGCCGGGCGTGCCCCGAGCGTAGGTCGACCGGTGCCCGCCGTCGGGGACCGTGCTCCGAACGGGCGAACCCGGCCCGTCGCGGGTCCGGCCGGTCAGCGCCCGGTCGCGTACGGGTTGCCGGGGGCCGGCGTGGGCCAACCCGCCGAGCGGGGGTCGAAGGCCGGCGGGGTCGCCGGCGGCTGGCCGGGGGCGGGCACCCGGCCGGGGGCGACATCCAGCAGCACCGCCGGCGGGTTCCCCGTCCGGCGGTGCTGCTGGAGCTGGTCGAGGCTCTGCCGCAGGCGTCGGACGTCCGGGTGGTGCGGGCCGAGCAGCCGTTCGCGGTCGAGCAGCAGCTGGAGCAGCCACTGCCAGGCGCTCTCCGGGTCGCCGGCGGCGGCGAGCAGCAGTCCGATCCGCTCGCGCAGGTCGTGCACCCGCTCGGGAGCGGAATCGAGGCCGGCGTCCAGCCGGGCCGAGTGGGCCGCGAGCAGTGCCTGGTACTCGGCCAGCGCCCGCGCCGGCTCGCCGAGCTGTTCCAGGCAGTCGGCCGCCCGGTACCGGTGGTCCAGGCCCTGCGGCCCGTGCGGCCCGCCCTCGGCGGTGCCGGCCAGCAGCAGGTACTCGGGCAGCGCGTCCCGGAACCGGCGTTCCTGCAGCAGGGTCCGGGCGTAGATGGTCCGGATGGTGTGGACCAGCGGCGCGCCGTCGCCGTGCTCGGCGCGGGCCCGCGGCAGCAGCCGGGCGGCCAGGTCGATGACCTCGGCGTGGCGCTTCGCAGCGACCAGGTCGGACAGGTCCGCGCAGGCCGCGGCGAGGTCGCCGACAGCCGGGGGCTGCGCCACCGGGCCGTGCGCGGCCTGCGGCCACGACTGCGGGCCGGCCGGCGAGGGGTGCGCGCCCCGGGCGGGGTCGCCGGGCAACGCCGTCATCATCAGCGGCCGCGGCTTCGTGCGTCCCGGTGAGGCGGCGCCGGGCCGACCCGCCGGGTCCGGCTGCCGGGAGAGCACGGACTCCGCCGGGGGTGGCGGGACCGCCGTCGGAGGCCCGACCGGGACGGGCGCCGGCCGCGGATGCCCCGGGTAGCGGAACGGGCGGGTGGGGTCGGGCACCGGACCGTACGGCGGCTGGGGCTGCGGCCCGGCCGGCGGCGGGAGCATCGGCAGCAGCCGGGCGTAGACCTGCTGGGCGTCGGCCGGGCGGTCGGCCGGCTGCTTGGCGAGCAGGTCAAGGACCAGCGCCTCCAGCGGGGCGGGCACCTCGGGGCGCAGCTCGCGCAGCGGTACCGGCGGCTCGTCCACGTGGCGGCGCAGCACCCCGAGGGCGGTGGGCGCGCGGAACGGCTCCTCGCCGCAGAGCATCTCGTGCAGCAGGCAGCCGAGGGCGTAGAGGTCGCTGCGGGCGTCGGCGGTGGCGGCGAGGGCCTGTTCGGGCGCCATGTAGGCGGGGCTGCCGATCGGCACGCCGGTGAGGGTGAGCCGGGTGGCGTCGGCCTCCACCGCGGTGGCGATGCCGAGGTCGAGCAGCACCACCCGGCCGTCCTCACGGACCATCACGTTGCTGGGCTTGATGTCCCGGTGCACCACCGGGACGGCGTGCACCACGGCCAGCGCGGCGCAGAGCTGGGCGGCGACGGCGGTCGCGTGCCCGATCGGGAAGGGCGCCTCCTCGGCGATCAGGTCGGCCAGGCTCAGCCCGGGGACGCGCTGCATCACCAGGTGGAGCTCGCCGTCGTCCTCCCCGGCGTCGAAGACGGTGACCAGGCCGGGGTGGTCGAGCGCGGCGGTGATCCGGCACTCGCGCAGGAAGCGGCGGCGCAGTTCCTCGCCCCGGCTCCGGCGGTGCGGCTCGGTGGTGCCGGCCGGCAGGAGGTGGTCGGTGTGCAGCAGCTTGACGGCGACCCGGCGGTCCAGCCGCTCGTCGTACGCCGCCCAGACCTGGCCCATTCCGCCGTGGCCGATCTTCTCCGCGAGCCGGTAGCGACCGCCGACGACTCTCGGCCCGGTCACGGCCGGCCTTCGCGGGACTGCCGGCGCAGCAGCTCGCCGAGCTGCTGGAGGTCGTCGGCGGTACGGGCCGGGGCGGGCGCCGCGGCCGGCGGCTCGGCGGTGAGAGGCGCGACGGGCGCGGCGGGGGCCGGGGTGGCCGCCGGGGCGTGGTACCGGGCGACCAGGGCGTACGGGTCGGCCTCGGCCACCGGCGCGGGCGGACCGGTCGTGGGCAGGGGCGCACCGGGCAGCGGTGCGGTGGGCGGCGGGTACCAGGCGCTCTGGACGGGCTGGACCGGCTGGTAGTAGGGCGCGGGCACGGCCAGGACCGGCGAGGGCCACAGCGCCCGGCGGTCCATCGCCAGGTAGTGCAGGGGCGCGCCCAGCCAGAGCAGCACCATGGCGACAGCGCCGGTGGTGTCGGCGGTGTTCTCGTGCTTGGCGCCCCCGGCGAGCGCGATGCTGACCAGGAAGACCACGAAGACCAGGCAGAACAGCACCGCGCCGATCACGTCGACCACCCGCTTGCGCCGTACGGCCAGCAGCAGCGACGGGACGACGCCGAGGAATCCGACGGTCAGCAGCGGTGCCAGGCAGCAGAGCACCCGGCCCGGCGCACCGAACCGGCCGGGGGGCCGCTGGTCCGCACCACCGGGTGCGGGACCGCCGGCCGGCGGTCCGAACTGGCCCGGGTAGTGCCCTGCCATGTGCGCTCCTGAACGGTGGTGACGGTGGTTCACGGGGTGGGTGCGAGCCCCCGCACACGCTACCCTCCGGGCCGACACGCCGGTGGGGTTCCGGCACCGCCGCCGGCGCCGGCCGATGCCACGGACCCCCGCCGCTCGCCCGTCACTCGCCCGCGGGCAGCTCCAGGGTGCCGTCCGCCAGACCGTCCGTCAGGCCCTGGGCGAGGGTGCGGCCGAGGGCCGCCGCCCGGTGCAGGGCGGTGTCGAAGGCGGCGATCCGGGCGAAGGCGGCGCCGAGGACGCGCTGCCGCTCCGGGGGGAGCCTCGGCAGCTCGACCCGGCGGATGTCGAGCCGGGCGGTGGTGGAGGCGTGGCTGGCGGCGCGGCGGGTGAGCGCGGTGGAGCGCAGCTGGCCGGCCAGGAACTCGGCGTCGATCAGCGCCGGGTCGGGCCGCAGCAGGTGCAGCTGGCGGCCGAGCGCGACGCCGTCCAGCGGGCCGCCGGGCAGCACGACCCGGGCGACGCCCCCGCCGAGGGCGGGCACCAGGACGTCGCCGGACCGGGTGAGGACGGGGGCGTCCGGGGCGCCGGGGTCGGTCACGGCGGCGGGCGGGTTGCCGGTGATCAGGTCCTGGTCCGTCAGCAGGGGGACGCCTTCGGCGCCGTGGCCGGCGGGCCGGCCGGGCGCGCCCGGTCCGGAGGAGAGGACCTCCAGCGCGCCGCTCCGGATCAGCTCGCCGACGGTGACGACGGCCGGCGGATGGCCGGGCTGCCGGGCGGGGCCGGCCTCGGGCAGGGCGGCATCCTGTTCGGCGATCCCGGCCAGCAGTTCGGTCAGCCGTCCGCGCAGGTGGGCGAGGGCGGGGGCGTCGCCGGCCGGGGCGGCGGGCGGGACGTGCCGGGCGGGCGAGAGGTCGGTCTCGTCGTCCAGCAGGTCGATCGCGGCCATCACCCGGTGGGCGCCGGGCCGGTCGGCGGGCACCGGCCGGCCGGTGACGGCGGCTTCGTCGAAGGCCTGCCAGGTGGCGGTCACGGTGGCCCGCAGCTCGGGCCAGTCGACCCGGTCACGGCCGCCCTCGCCGGCGCCCTGGGGCGGGGCCGCGTCGAGCAGCAGCACCTGTCGGAAGTCGTCGCCGGGCGCCGGCCGCCGCAGCACCCACAGGTGCAGCGGCACCCCGTACGGCGGGGCGGCGCCGGCCGGCAGGGCGATCACGGCGCGCAGCGCGCCGGAGCGCAGCAGTTCGGCGCGGACCCGGCGGCCGGCCCGCCGGGAGGCGACGGTGGGCGGCAGCAGCAGGGCCGTCAGGCCGCCGGGGCGGGTGTGCGCCAGGCAGTGCAGCACCCAGGCGAGTTCGGACTCGCCGCGCGGGGGCAGCTGCCCGGCGGGCCAGCGGGAGTCGTACTGCAGCTCGTCGTGCCCCCAGTCGCGTTCGTTGTACGGGGGCTGGCAGAGCACCGCGTCCACGGCGAGGCCGGGGTGCGCGTCGGCGCGCAGCGAGTCGCCGGCCCGCAGGTCCAGCGGGAGCGGGCCGGGCTCGGCGGCCCGCGTGTGCAGGGCGAGCCGGAGCAGCGCGAGGGCGGCCGCCACCGGGTCGAGGTCCTGACCGTACCGGGCGACGGCGGGCGGCAGGGCGAGCAGGACGGCGCCCAGCCCGGCGGCCGGGTCGAGGGCGGCCGCGCCCGGGGCGGCGAGGACGGGCCCGGCGACGGCGGCCAGCAGTCCGGCCGCCTCGGGCGGGGTGGGGCTGAGCTGGCGGGTGTTGGCCTCGGCGTGCCGGGTGAGCAGCCGCTCGAAGGCGGCGGCCGGGCCCGCGGGGGCGTGGGCCGCCGGGCCGGCGGCGGGCCCGGCGAGTACGGCGAGCAGCCGGACGAGGTCCAGGTAGGTGCTGCCGAGGAGGGAGGGCAGGCCCAGCCGGGTGGCGCCTTCGATGCCGAAGGTCCGGGCGGCGGCCTGGGCGAGTGCCCGGGGCAGGGCGGTGGCGAGGCGCGTGTCGGGCTCCGTGGCGAAGGCGGACCAGGCCTCGGGCTCACGGTGCAGCAGGAGGAGGAAGGCCCCGGCCGGGACGAGGGGGGCGGCGGGGTGGCCGGCCGGGTCGCGCAGGGTCTCCAGCTGTCGCCAGGCGCGTTCCAGGGCGGGCAGTTCGGCGATCTTGCCCTGGCCCTGCAGCCAGCTCTCGACCTCCGTCAGGGCGAAGGTCGGACTGGCGTCGGTGCCGCCGACCGGCTGCGGGAAGTCCGGGTGGCGGCGGCGCCAGTTGCTGACGGCGGCCCGGCCCACTCCGGCGAGCCTGGCGATCTCGACCGCGGTCACCTCGGGGCGGTCCGGCATGAGGGCTCCTTCGGCGCGTGGTGCGGGGTTGCAGGGTGCGGGTGCGGGTGCGGTGCGGGCGAGGGCGCGGCCCGGGACGCGAGACCGGTGTGACCACACAGCATAGCGAGCGTGAACACTCGGACCCGTTCACACGTGAACAGAGAGGTTTATTGGATTGCCGTTGACATTGTTCACAGCCAGTGGTGTGATCTACCCATCGCCTCCAGCGGCAGCCGCCGCAGCGGAGACGCCCACCTCACCGATCGGGAGAGCCCGCCATGTCCTTCACCGCCACCGCCCGCCGCCGCTCCGCCGCCCTCCTGCTCGGCGCCGCACTGGTCACCCTGAGCGCCACCGCCTGCACCTCGGGCGCCTCCGTCTCGACCACCCCCAAGCAGACGGCCGCCGCCCCGGCCGCCGACGCCGCGAAGCCGGCCGACAGCGGCAAGCCGGCCGACCAGGGCGCGGCCAAGGCCCCGGCGGCCGCCAAGGTCGGCGACACCATCGCGCTCAAGGGCATGGAGAAGAGCAACACCGCCGACGTCACGGCGCTGAAGGTGGTCGACAACGCCGAGAGCGGCGACGAGTACCTCAAGCCCGCCGACGGCAAGCGCTGGGTGGCCGTCCAGTTCCAGATCAAGGCCACCGGCACCAAGGCCTACAGCGACGCCCCGCTCGGCGCCGCGAAGGTGGTGGACACCCAGGGCCAGTCCTACGGCCCGAGCTTCACCGACACCACCGCCGGGCCCAGCTTCCAGACCCCCACCAACATCGCCCCCGGCGAGACGGGTAAGGGCTTCATCACCTTCGAGGTCCCGAAGGACGCCAAGCTCGACAAGATCCAGTTCGGCCTGGACGCCGGCTTCGCCGACCAGACCGGCCAGTGGAAGATCGGCTGATCACCCCTCACCACCGGGGATGCCCGGCGCACCGCCCCGGCGGAGCCGGGGCTCAGGCCCCGTCCGGCGAAAGGACCGGGCCCGCCGCGAGGAACTCCCGGGCCCCGGCCCGCACGGCGGCCCAGTCGGTGGCACAGGTCCGGGTACGGGCCCGCTCCAGCCACCCCGCCCGGTCCCGGTGCTCACGGCGGAGCTGCTCCAGGTCCAGCTCGACACCGGCCGGCGGACCGGAAGCCTCCAGGGTCGCGACGCGCTGCTCCATCGCCGCCAGCAGCGCGCCGTCCAACTCGGCGACAGCGGCGAGGAAGTCGTCGGTCGGCAGGACGAGCCGCCCGGCCGGCGACGCGGCGAACCCGATCCGGTGGCCGGGCTCGTGCGTCCAGTCGAGAGTGATCCGGTCCCCGGCCTCGTCGACCGTCCGCCACCAGCGCATCTGCGGAGCGTTGACCAGCGGGCCCGTGTACATCGACCGGCGCCCGTGCCAGTCGGCGGCCGCCTCGGCCTCCGGGGTGAGGTCCTCCTCGTCCCAGAGCGGATGGCTGGAGAGGTCGCCCGACACGAACGCGAGCAGGTCCGACGGCACCGGCTCCAGCACGTCCGCCAGGATCTCCAGGACGTCTTCCCAGATCCGGACCACGAAGTGGTCCGCGTACGGGCGGACTTCGCCGCCGGTCTCCTCGCGCCACCGCCGCAGGGTGGACTCCGAGTACCGCAGCAGCTCCTGGCCGCCCGCCTCGATCCAGTACCAGCCCTGGGTCAGCGCGAACCAGTGCAGGGTCCGGTGGTGCTCACCGCCCCACGGGCCGACATCCTCCGACGCCCGTAGCTCGAACCGGAACCGCAGTCCGCCGTCCAAGAGCCGTCCTCCCTCCCGCCGGGTGCCGCCAGCCTCAGAGCGCGAACACGGGACGGGTGGAGAAATCCTCGCAGAGGCCGTCCCCGTCCGGGCCGTGGACGAACTCGGCCATGAACGGGTTGTGGTTGGCCGTGGCCAGCGGCAGCCAGGCCAGCAGGGTGCCGTAGCCGCCGCACACCGACTCGCCGCCGTCCCCGCCGTGGACGGCGCCGACGCCGCTGCTCAGTTCGGTGCGGTAGACGTCGTACCCGATGTGCAGGCCGAAGGCGTTCGGCCGGTGCTGGGGCCCGTCGCCGTCCTCGTAGGTGGTGCGGTCGAGCGGGCACTCGTCGCCCCACCGGAACAGCGTGCCCGCTCCGGCTCCGCAGGCGTGCTCCCACTCGTCGGGGGTCGGCATCCGCAGGCCGCGCTCCGCGAGCACGGCGGGCATGTCGGCGGGCGGTTCGGTCAGGTTCTCGTCCTCCACCGCCATCAGCACAGCGGCCAGGGTGACCGTCCGGCGCGGCGAGAGCACTTGGGCGAGATGGGCCCGCAGGTCCGGGCCGTGGCCGAAGCCCTGCTCCAGGCTCTCCTGGTAGTCCGCCAGCTGCCCCGGTGTCGGCTGCCAGGCGTCCAGGTCGAACCCCAGGGTGACCGTACCGCCGGGCACCAGGGCGAACTCCTGCCCGTCCCGCTCGATCCGGACCTGGTGCAGCGGGGCACCGAGGTGCTCGACGGTCTCCACCGCGCTCACCCGGCCGCCCACGCGGTCCGCCGCCAGCCGGGCGACGCCGCGGGCGGTGACGAGGTCGGTGGACCGCCATCGGTCGAGGCTCAGATCGGCGAGGTTCATGGGCGGAAGTCTCGCATCGGGGTCCGACACACCCCCGCACGGGCGGCCCCGCCGCCGGCCGGTCGCGGGAGCCCCGGACTAGCCGCTCACATTGGCGATCATGCGGCGGAGCACCTTGAGCGCGAGGACGTACTCCTCGTCCGGGATGCCCTCGTGGATCCGGTCGCGGACGCCGGGGGCGATCGCCAGCAGCCGGGCCCGGCCGGCGTGGCCGGCCTCGGTGAGGGTCAACCGGCCGTCGGGGCCGGGGGTGATCCAGCCACGGTCCACCAGGTCGTCCAGGACCACGCCGTACGTGGACACCTCGCCGATCTGCGGCGTCATGTACGGCCCCAGCGCCTCGGCCAGGCCCTCCCGGGTGAGGCCGCCGTCGACGATCGCCAGCCGGTTCAGGGTCATCCAGTGCCGCTGGGTGACGCCGAGCTTGCCCTGCTCGGCGTTGATGAAGGCGATCACGGCGGCGTGCGCCTCGCCCGTCCAGTACCCGACGGGCTGGCCGGCGAGCTGTTCGTCGGTGAGGTCCATCTGTTCCATGGTGCTGCCCTTCCCCTGCGTTGCCCGGCGGGCTCGTACGGGGATCACGCTAGGAGTTCAAGTCGACTTGAGGTCAAGCCACTTGGCCGACCGCCGGCCCGGCTACGCCACCGCGCGCAGCGTGTGCAGCTCGAACCAGACCCCCTTGCTCGGCAGCCCGGACCGCGAGTCGGTGATCCCCCAGTCGTCGGCCACCGCGTCGACCAGCCCGAGCCCCCGGCCGCCGACCTGGTCGTCCGTGGCGAGGCGGAGCCTCGGACGCTCCGGACTGCTGTCGTAGACCGAGACCCGGACCCGCGTCCGGTCCGCCGTGAACTGGAGATGCACCAGCCCGCCCGCGTACCGGTGGGCGTTGGTCACCAGCTCCGAGGTGCACAGCGCGGCCCGCTCGGCGAGGTACCCGAACCCGATGAGGTCCAGCACGGTGGTGACGAAGTCCCGGCAGATCTTGGGCGCGATGGCGGCGGCCGGCAGCAGGATCGTGCAGGAGTGGGGGAACCAGAAGGGTTCGGGGCGGTCCGAGGCAGCGTCAATCGTCATAAGGGGACCTCCGTACGGGGATGCGGGCATGAGTCGGGCGGTGGCGTTGGCGCCCGGGCGAGCCGGGGCGCTGCACTTCCGACCGACATTGGTTACGCCGGGCGATCGATGCGACACTTACGGTAGGGCACGAGATTTTTACGGCACAACCTTGTGCTCATGATTCACCCGGACGTGTCTGGCCCCGACTACGGCCAGTGCGTCAGACTTCTGACGGGTCGAAGGAAGAGATGCATGCCACCGAGGATCAACCCGTCCGCACGCCATGAGCGCCTGGGCTCAGAGCTGAGAAAGCTCCGCGAGAAGGCAGGACTGACGGCGCGTGCGGCCGCTAACCTGATCGGCTCGGACCAGGCCCAGATGTCCAACCTGGAAGCAGGGCGCGTCGGCGCCAGCGCGGACCGCATCCGGCGCCTGGCCTTCCACTACGCCTGTGACGACACCGCGCTGATCGACGCCCTGGTGGCGATGGCGACAGATCGGACGCGCGGTTGGTGGGAGGAATACCGAGACATCCTGTCCCGCGGGTTCCTCGATCTGGCCGAGGCCGAGTTTCATGCCGTATCGGTGCGTTCGGTCCGCATCGCCGAGATTCCCGGCTTCATGCAGACCGAGGCCCACGCACGTGCCGTGTTCAACTACTACGTACCCGGGATGCTCTCCGCCGACCTGGAAGCCAAGGTGGCCTTCCGCGTTCAGCGACGGGTGCTCCTGCAGCGCACTCCTGCCACCGACGTGCAAGCCGTCATCCACGAAGCGGCGCTCCGGATGAACGTGGGTGGCACCACGGCCGCCCGAGAACAACTGGCTCTGCTGCTGGAACTGTCGGAACGGCCGAACGTGGAGATCCGTGTCATCCCGTTCTCCGCCACCGAATTCGCCGGCGCCAGCGGCTCCATGTACTACCTGGCCGGACCTGTACCTCAGTTGGACACCTTGCACTTCGACTCGCCGGTGCGGGGCACCTTCGTGGACGCGGAAGCCCTGCTCTCCCAGCACCGACGCCTGTTTGCCAAGGTGCAGGACTCGGCTCACAGCCCGCAGGAGTCACGCGACTTCATCGTCCGCATCCTCAAGGAGCGCTGAGCGGTTCCGCCGTCCGACAGAAGTCCACCCCTCGTCCAAGGGGGCACCTTTGTCGAACTGGCCTCCACCGACGGACAGGTTCCGTTCCGCCTGAGGCCGGACGGCGCAGGCCCGCGCCGGCCGTCACATCGCCGCGCGGGCCAGGCGGAGCAGGCCGGCCCGCATCCGCTGTTCGCCGAGTTCCGGCAGGAGCGCCGCGACGTGGTCGGCGGCCAGGGCGGCGAGCAGGGCGTGGGCGGTGTGCTCCGGGTCGGGGGCAGCGGTGAGCATGATCGCCACGTGGCGGTGCCAGAAGCGGTAGGCGCCGATGCGGTACCGGGCTCCGGGGGTGGCGGTCTCCGACATCCGGACCAGGGCCAGATGCTCCAGCAGGTAGTCGAAATAGGCGTCCAGGAAGGCGGCCAGGCGCTCGCCGGCCGGGGCGCCGGGGCCCAGCGGCGGCGGGCCGCTCAGGATCGCCTCCTGGAGCACCCGCTCGCGGGCGTCGAGGAGTGCGGCCGCCAGCCCCGACTTGTCGCCGAAGCGGCGGAACAGCGTCCCCTTGCCGACGCCGGCGGCGGCGGCCACCTGGTCCATCGAGACCGCCTCGACGCCGTGTTCGGCGAACAGCCTGGCCGCCGCCTCCAGCACCGCGACCCGGTTGCGGGCCGCGTCCGCGCGCTCCTTGGGCGGTGGCGTGCGGAGCAGTTCCAGGGGGATTGCCGAAGCGGACTGTGGTCCGTTACTGTCGTGAGCCATAAGAGGACTGTAGTCCGATTCCTTTGGAGGCAGTGGCATGACCGCACTCATCACCCGTGACGAACTGGCGGCGGCGATCGAGGCCGGCACCGTGACCGTGCTCGACACCCTCGGCGGCGCCTACTACGACCAGCAGCACCTGCCGGGCGCCCTCCCGCTGGTCCTGGCCGAGGTCGACACCCACGCGCCCGCCCTGCTCCCCGACCGGGACGCGGCGATCGTCACCTACTGCTCGAACCCGGCGTGCCCCAACAGCGGACAGGTGGCCGACCGGCTCACCGCCCTGGGCTGGAGCAACGTCCGCAAGTACCGCGAGGGCATCCAGGACTGGGCCGAGGCCGGCCTCCCCACCGAATCCGCCTGATCCCCCGACCGGCCCGCCCGCCCGCGCGCCCGAGTCCACGGGCGGCAGCCGCCGGCCGCCGGCCCCCGCATCCAGGGGGGCCGGCGGAGGCGGAGGGCGGCCGTCAGCGCTTGCCGCCCGCCAGGTCGTCGAACATCGTGGACAGGAACTCGCTGCACCAGGTGAGGAGTTCGCGGCCGACCAGCGGCTTGCCGCCGATCCGGCCGGTGGACGGACGGGGCACCAGGATCTGCTGGGCGGTGGCCTTCACCTGGCTGCGCGGGTAGAGGCGGCCCAGGCGCAACTCCTGGGACTCGCGCAGGTCGACCGGGCCGAAGCGGACGTTGGCGCCCTGCAGGGTGATGTCGCTGATGCCGCAGCGCCGTGCGTACAGCCGCAGCGCCGCGACCAGCAGCAGGTTCTCCACCGCCTCGGGCAACTTCCCGTAGCGGTCGGTGAGTTCCTCACGGACGTGGACGATGTCGTCCTCGGAGTTGACCGCCGCGATCGAGCGGTAGGCCTGCAGGCGCAGCCGCTCGCCGGGGGCGTAGTCGTGCGGGACGTGGGCGTCGACGGGCAGCTCGATCTTGACGTCGAGCGGCTCCTCCTCCGGCGCCGCGCCACCGTTGGCCAGCGAGTCGCGGAACTCGGCGACGGCCTCGCCGACCATCCGCATGTAGAGGTCGAAGCCGACTCCGGCGATGTGCCCGGACTGCTCGCCGCCGAGCAGGTTGCCGGCGCCGCGGATCTCCAGGTCCTTCATGGCGACGTACATTCCGGCGCCCATCTCGGTGTGCTGGGCGATGGTGGCGAGCCGCTCGTGCGCGGTCTCGGTGAGCGGCTTCTCCGGCGGGTACAGCATGTAGGCGTAGCCGCGCTCGCGGCCACGGCCGACCCGGCCGCGCAGCTGGTGCAGCTGGGAGAGGCCGAAGGTGTCGCCGCGCTCGACGATCAGGGTGTTGGCGTTGGAGATGTCGATGCCGGACTCGACGATGGTGGTGGCCACCAGGACGTCGAACTCCTTCTCCCAGAAGTCGACGACGACCTTCTCCAGCAGGTTCTCGCCCATCTGGCCGTGGGCGGTGGCGATCCGCGCCTCGGGCACGAGCTCCTTCAGCCGGGCGGCCGCCTTGTCGATCGACTCGACCCGGTTGTGGATGTAGAACACCTGTCCCTCGCGCAGGAGTTCACGCCGGACGGCGGCCGAGATCTGCTTCTCGTCGTACGGGCCGACGAAGGTCAGCACCGGGTGGCGCTCCTCCGGCGGGGTGGTGATGGTGGACATCTCCCGGATGCCGGTGACGGCCATCTCCAGGGTGCGCGGGATCGGCGTGGCCGACATGGTCAGCACGTCCACGTTGGCGCGCAGCTTCTTCAGCTGCTCCTTGTGCTCGACGCCGAAGCGTTGCTCCTCGTCGACGATCACCAGGCCGAGGTCCTTGAACCTGGTCTCGGAGGAGAACAGCCGGTGGGTGCCGATGACCACGTCCACCGAGCCCGCGAACAGGCCTTCCAGGACGGCCTTCGCCTCGGAGTCGCTCTGGAACCGCGACAGCGCCTTCACCGTGACGGGGAAGTTCGCGTAGCGCTCGGCGAAGGTCGAGAAGTGCTGCTGGACCAGCAGGGTGGTGGGCACCAGCACCGCCACCTGCTTGCCGTCCTGGACGGCCTTGAAGGCGGCCCGGACCGCGATCTCGGTCTTGCCGTAGCCGACGTCGCCGCAGATCAGCCGGTCCATCGGGACGGACTTCTCCATGTCCGACTTGACCTCGGCGATGGTGGTCAGCTGGTCGGGCGTCTCCGCGTACGGGAAGGCGTCCTCCAGCTCGCGCTGCCAGGGGGTGTCCGGGCCGAAGGTGTGGCCGGGGGCCGCCATCCGGGCCGAGTAGAGCTTGATCAGGTCGCCGGCGATCTCGCGGACGGCCTTCTTGGCCTTCTGCTTGGTCTTCGCCCAGTCCGCGCCGCCGAGCCGGTGCAGGGTGGGAGCCTCGCCGCCGACGTACTTGGTGACCTGGTCGAGCTGGTCGGTGGGCACGAACAGCCGGTCGCCGGGGTGGCCGCGCTTGGCGGGGGCGTACTCCAGCACCAGGTACTCGCGGGTCGCGCCCTGGACGGTGCGCTGCACCATCTCGACGTACTTGCCGACCCCGTGCGCCTCGTGGACGACGTAGTCGCCGGCGGCCAGGGCCAGCGGGTCGATCGCGTTGCGGCGCCGCGAGGGCATCCGGCGCATGTCCTTGGTGGAGGACTTCTGGCCGGACAGGTCGGTCTCGGTGATGACGGTGAGCTTCAGCGCCTCGTCGACGAAGCCGTGCTCGATCGAGCCGCAGGAGACGTAGACGACGTCCCGGGTGGGCGCCTCCGCGAGGTCGGCGACCAGGCGGGCCGGGATGCCCTCGTTGCCGAGCACCTCGGCGAGCCGGGAGGCCGGGCCGTGACCCTCGGTCACCATGACGACCCGCCAGTCGGCGGCCAGCCGCTCCTTGGCGTCGGCGATCGCGCGGGCGGTGTCGCCCCGGTAGGCCTCCACCGCGTGCATGCCGAGGGTCAGGGTGTTGGTGTCGAACTCGAGGACCGAACTGACCGAGGAGTCGCTGGTGGCGAACGGGCTGACCGACCACCAGGGCAGGCCGATGCCGGCCGCGTGCTCGCGGACGTCGGCCAGCGACCAGAGCGAGGCGGCCGAGACGTCGATCGCCTCGACGTCGATCGGGCGGTCCCCGCCGGAGGCGGCGGCCACCCAGGAGGCGTGCAGGAACTCCTGGCTGGTGGCGACCAGGTCGGCGGCCCGGGTGCGGACCCGCTCGGGGTCGCAGACCACCGTGACGCTGCCGGCCGGCAGGACGTCCAGCAGCAGCTCCATGTCGTCCACCAGGACGGGCGCCAGGGACTCCATGCCCTCGACGGCGATGCCCTGGGCGATCTTGTCGAGGATCTCGCGCAGCTCCGGGTGGGCCTCGGCCAGTTCGGCGGCCCGGGCCCGGACGGCGTCGGTCAGCAGCAGCTCACGGCAGGGCGGCGCCCACAGGCCGTGCTCGGCGATCTCCAGCGAGCGCTGGTCGGCGACCTTGAAGTAGCGGATCTCCTCGATCTCGTCGCCCCAGAACTCCACCCGCAGCGGGTGCTCCTCGGTCGGCGGGAAGACGTCCAGGATGCCGCCGCGGACGGCGAACTCACCGCGCTTCTCGACCAGTTCGACCCGGGAGTAGGCGGCGGCCGCGAGCCCCCGGGCGACCGTCTCCAGATCGTGCGACCGGCCCCGCAGCAGCGCCACCGGCTCCAGCTCGGCCAGGCCCTTCACCTGCGGCTGCAGCACCGAGCGGACGGGTGCCACGATCACCTGGACCGGCCCGGCCGCGAGATCCCCGTCGGCCCGCGGGTGGACGATCCGGCGCAGCACCGCGAGGCGCCGGCCGACGGTGTCCGAACGCGGCGAGAGGCGCTCGTGCGGCAGCGTCTCCCAGGCGGGGAACTCGGCGACGGCGTCGGCGGGCAGCAGCGAGCGCAGCGAGGCGGCGAGGTCCTCGGC
This sequence comes from Kitasatospora herbaricolor, assembly GCF_030813695.1. Lineage (NCBI taxonomy): Bacteria > Bacillati > Actinomycetota > Actinomycetes > Kitasatosporales > Streptomycetaceae > Kitasatospora > Kitasatospora herbaricolor. The sequence goes on along the minus strand of NZ_JAUSVA010000002.1, from coordinate 5,469,589 downwards.
CTCCCGGCCGGTCGCGGTGACCGCGAGCACCGGGCGGCCGCGCTCCCCGTCGGCGCGGGCGGCCAGGGCGCGGGCCAGGGCGGCGACGGCGAACGGCCGGGCGGCGGGCGGGCCGACCAGGTCAAGGTGCTGGCGGGCGCCCGCCGAGGCGCCGGTGGCGGTGGCGGCCTCGATCGCCTCCGCGAGGGCGGCGTCCCGCGCGACGACATCGAGCAGTCCGGTCAGGCTCATGTGGAGTCTCTTCTTCGTCCCGTAGCTGGAGTGCCCGGGCGCCGGAGATCCGGCGGGGCAACGCGAACGGCCCGGCGCGCCGAGCGGCCGGGGGTGTCCAGCCTACGCCGAGGCGCGGACGCTGACGCGGCGCACCGGTCGTGCCGCGTCCGGTGCGACCCGGAATGCCGTGAATGAACATCCCGTACGCCGGCGGGCGGACCGCGCGAATGAATGCCACGAAGTGGACATACTCCTGTCACTGGCCGTCCATGGAGATCGCGCAGCATGGTGAATGTGCCCGCCGCACCCAACCGTGGGGGATGGCTGCGGCGGACACGGACGCAGCCCGATGGGGGTCGGGATGCGTGGCCGGGCGACCCTGGGTGGGGGCGCCCGCCCAAGCGCCGGGAACCGTGGCGCCCTTTCCTGGAGGGCGCCACGGGTCTCGGCCTCCTCGCGTTCCGGGCCGGTGCCGCCGTCGGACGAAGCACCGCCGCGCGGCCGGTGGCCCGCCCCGCGCGAACAGCGGAAAGCCCCCGCGGGCCCGGGCCCGCTCCCTACCCTGGTGTCGAGGACGCGACAGCGCCGCGACAGGCAGGGCGCAGCGGCGGGCCGTGACGGAGGGGGTGGTCGTCGTGCGCGTGGTCGTCACGGGCCAGGGCCGGACGGGGCTGCCGCTGGCCGTCCGCGCGGCGGAGGTGGGGCACCGGGTCGTCGGGTACGACGTGGACGAGCACCGGATCAAGCGGCTGACCGCGGGCGAGTCCTACGTCGCGGACGTCCCGGCCGCCCGGCTGCGCCCGCTGCTGCGCGGCGGCGCCTACCGGCCGTCGGCCGACCCGGCCGACGTCGAGGGCTTCGACGTCGCGGTGATCACCGTGCCGGCCCCGCTGCGCGACGGCGCCCCGGACCTCTCCCGCGTCGAGTCCTCCGCGATGCTGCTGGCCCGGCACCTGCGGCCGGGCGCGACGGTGGTGCTGGAGTCGACCGGCTACCCCGGGACGACCGAGGAGCTGCTCGCCCCGCTGCTGGAGGAGGGCTCCGGGCTGATCGCCGGGCCGGACTTCCACCTCGGCTGCAGCCCCGAACGGATCGACCGGGGAGACCCGGCCTGGCGGCTGGAGAACACCCCGAAGGTGGTGTCGGGCCTCGGCCCGGCGGCACTGGCGGCGGTCGACGGCTTCTACCGGCAGCTGGTGGAGCGGACCGTCCCGGTCTCCTCCTGCCGCCAGGCGGAGCTCACCCAGCTGCTGGAGTGCGGGTTCCGGCAGGTGAACACCGCCCTGGTCAACGAGCTGGCGATGTTCGCCCACGACCTCGGGCTGGACCTGCGGGAGGCGATCGACGCGGCCGCCGCCAAACCCTTCGGCCACCCGCGCTTCACCCCGGGGCCCGGGGCGGACGGGCCCTGCCTGCCGATCGACCCCGCCTTTCTGCCCTGGCGGGCACAGCGGGCACTCGGGCAGTCCTTCCGCCTGGTGGAGCTGGCCAACGAGGTCAACGGCCGGATGCCCGAGTACGTGGTGCGCCGGCTCACCGCGGCGCTGGCGGAGCGGCGACGGCCGGTCCGGGGCTCACGCGTCCTGCTGCTCGCCCCGGCGGACGAGGGAGGAGCCGCCGGGGGCTCCGGGAGGACGCCGGCGGCCCGGATCGCCGAGTTGCTCACCCGGGCCGGCGCCGAGGTCAGGGTCGCCTGCCCGCACCCGGTGTCCGGCCCGCACCCGCCGGCCGGCCCGCACCCGCCGGCCGGGCCGTCCCCGGACGGCGGCCCGTCCGCGTCCGCCGCCCGGGCGGGGGCGACGCCCGGGGAGCTGGCCGCGGCGGACGCGGTCGTCCTGCTCACCGACCACGAGGACGTCGACGACCGGGCCGTGACCAGGCACGCCCGGTACCTCCTGGACTGCCGACGGCGCCCGGCCGGGGCCGCGGTGGAGGTGCTGTAGCCGGCCGGCCGCGCGGCCGGCCGTGCTCAGATCCGGCGGGGGTGGACCGTGTGCGGCGTCGCGTAGTCGGATCCGTCGTCGACGATCACGATCTTCGGGATGATCCGGGTCGCGACCTCCTCCCCGCCGGGAGCGCCGGTCGAGGGCGCGCCGGTCGAGGGCGCGGTGGCCGGCTTCGGCGGGACGGCCGGACCGGCCGCCGCGTCGGCGGGGGCGTCGGTGGGGGCGTCGGCGGGGGTCTCGACCGCGGCGGCCGGGGCCACCCGGCCGGGGACGAAGACGGGCGCGGCGGGCGTCACCGGGAGCACCTCGGTGGCGGCGTCGCCCGGAACGGCGGGCGTGGCGCCGGGCTCGGCACCCGCCGCACGGGCGGGGGCTCCGGCCCGGGCGGCCACCGGGAAGCCCGCGGCGGCCCGGGGGTCCTCGGCGGCCGGGGGCGCGTCGACGGTCAGCACGATCTCGCCGGTGTCCGCCTCCGGGTCCACCGGACGGCCCGCCGGGCGGGCCACCGCCCGCAGCTGGACCGTGCCGCCCACCGCGACGGGCCCGGCCACGACCGCGTCCTCGGCGTCGGCGTCGGCCGGCGCCTGCTCGGCCGCGGGCAGCGCCGCGCCCTGCGGGCCGGGCTCCGGCTCGGGCTCGATCGCACCCACCGCCGCGCCGGTCAGCGAGGCCAGGGTGCCCTTGATGTGGTCGAGGTGCTGCTGGACCACCTCGTAGCGGGTCGCGAACTCGCTCTGCTCCTGCTCGCTGATCGCGTTGACCCGCTCCGCCTCCCGGCGGGCCCGGTCGATCAGCTGGTCCGCCTTGGCCTGGGCCTCCGCGTCCGACTGCTTGATCTGGCCGAGCACCGTCTCGCGGTACTGCTCGGCCTCCTTGAGCCGGCGCTCCGCGGTCATGGTGATCTTGGAGTCCTCGGCGTCGGCCTTCACCACGGCGGCGGCGAACATCTCGTCCGCGCTGCGGCGCAGGTCGGCCAGGGCGGCCTCGGCCTGCTCGGAGGCCTCGGCGGCGGCCACCCGGACCTTGGCGGCGTGCGCGGTGGCGGCGTCCCGGACGCCGCGGGCGTCCCGGTCGGCCTCGCCGCGCAGCTGCTCGGCCTCGGCCCGGGTCCGCTCCTCCATGCGCCGGGCGGCCTGGTCGGCCTCGGCACGGACGGCGGTCGCGTACTCCTCGGCGGCCCGGGCCAGTGCCTGGCCGGCCTCGTAGACCTCGTCGCGGGTGTCCTCGGCGAAGCGCTCGGCGGCCTCGCGGACGGCCAGCGCCTCCGCCTCGGCGGTGCGGGCCAGCCCGGCGGCCTGCTCGCTGAGCACGCCGTAGTCGGGCTCCGGGGCGTCCTCGGCGGTCTGCTGGATGTCGGCGAGCCGCTTCTCCATCTCCCGCAGGCCGGCGCCGAGCACGCTCAGTCGCTCCCAGGCGGCGTCCCGCTGGGCGGTCAACGCGACCAGGGACCGGTCGACCTGTTCGGGCGCGTAGCCACGCCGGCCAACGGTGAAGCCGTACTGGGAGACGGCGTCGCTCATGGGCTCTTCCCCTCGTGATCACGGGCTGCGGAGCCCAGGGCCGGATCGAATCGATGCGTGGCGAGGAGCGGGCGGGTACGACCGTCCTCTTGACCTATTTTGCGCAGATCGTGGCGAAACCCCAACGAGGCGCCGCCGTACCGACCCGGACGGGGGGCGTACCCGAGGCCGGTACGCCCCCGTCACCTGCGGCGATCCGCTAGAGCAGACCGTCCCAGAACTGTTCGAGAAGAACGGCCCACCAGGTGTCCGCGGACTGCAGCGCCGCCGGGTCGATCGCGGCCAGCTGGGTCTGGAAGTCCGTGGTCCAACGACCCGCCTGGTCCGGGGTGAGCGAGTACCGCAGCCGCCACATCCGGCCCAGCAGGGCGAGCGAGCGGACGAACTCCGGCACGCCGGTGTTCACGAAGCGCGGCGGCTCGCCGCCGCCCTCCAGGTCCACCGCCACCACGGCCGCGGTGCCGTACTGCACGCACAGCTGGCGCCCGTAGTCGTTGCCGAGGACGAGGTACCCGCCGAAGTCCGGCCCGCCCTGGACGCCGCGCTCGGCGGCCAGCTCGGCCAGCGTCGGGATCGGGCGGCCCTCCTGCGCCTGGGCCCAGAAGAACGGCCCGAAGTCCCGCGGCAGACCGGCCCACATCAGGGTCTGCGCGACCGGCTCCGGCACCCCCTGCCGGGCGACCGCGCGCTGCTCGAAGCGGAACACGGCCGGCCCGAAGGCCTGGCCCAGCTCCGCCGCCAGCTGCTGCGGCGGGAGCGGCGGCAGCGGCGGCACGCTGCCCGGGGCGGGCAGCGGCGCCCGGACGGGGCGCGGGCGCTGCGGGGCGGAGGCCAGCTGGTGCAGCTCGTCCAGATGGTCCAGCAGGTGGGACATCCCCGCCTGCCGGGCCTGCTGGTCCCGCCCGTAGCCGGCGGTGTGGGTCAGCCGCACGTTCGGCCAGGACGCCCGGATCATCCGCGCGCAGTAGCCGCCCGGCAGGTCGCAGGACTCCAGCTCGGTGTAGAGCTCCAGCACCTGCTCCGGCGGGACGTTCAGCCGGCGCAGCTCCTGGAGGATCTTCCACTCCGGGTGCGGTGTGCCCGGCTCGCTGCGCTGCAGCAGCTTCTGCTCCGAGCCGTCGGGGGCCCGGTAGCTGAGCGCGGCGAAGTAGCCGGGACCGACCACCGGGACGCCGGGGGGCACCGGCGGGCCCTGCGGGCCGGGGGCGGGCGGCGGCACCACGGCGGGCGCGACGGCCGGGCCCGGGGCCCCGGGGGCGCCGGCGCCCGGGTAGCCGTAACCGGCCGGCGGCATGGCGGGGTGCGGGGTGCCGGGGCCGCCGGGCAGCTCGACCGCGTGCGCCAGCTGGGTCCGCTCGTACGCGACACCGGCGGCGGCGCCTCCCGCGGCGGCCGGCGCAGCGGCGGGGGCCGGGGCGGGCGGCGCGGCCTGGCCGTCGGCGCCGCGCAGCCCGGGCGGCGGGGGCGGCGGCGGGGCGCTCGAACCGGACCGGCCGAGGCCGCCGGCCGCCGGGGCGGCGCCGGGGGTCTGGCGCAGCCCGCCCGGGGGAGGCGGCGGCGGAGCGCTCGCGCCGCGGCCGCCGGCACCCTGCGCGGGGCCGGCGCCGCCGCGCAGGTCGGCGGGCGGCGGGGGCGGCGGGGCGCTCGAACCGGACCGGCCGAGGCCGGCCGGGCCCGGGGCCGCGGGGGCACCGGGCAGGCCCATCAGGCCGGGCACGCCGTCGGGCGGGGCCAACATGGTCGGCGCGTGGTCGACGGCGGGTCCGCCCGCGGGCGGACCGGGCACGCCGGGGGCGCCGGGCAGGCCGTCCGGGGGCGCCAGCACGGTCGCGGCGTGGTCGACCGGCGGCGGGGTGCCGGGGGCGCCGGGCAGGCCGGCCAGGCCCGGCAGCGCGCCGGGCGGGGCGAGCACGGTCGGCGCGTACCCGTCGGCGGCCGGCTGCTGGGCCGGGAACGGCGGTGTGGCGCCGGGCGGCGGCGGGGGCCCGCCGGGCAGGCCCTCGGGCAGCAGCACGGTGGCGGCGGCGTCGCCGGCCGGTGCCACCGGCGCGTCCGGGCCGGACGGCGGGGCGAGCATGGTCGGCGCGTCCCCGGCCGGGCGGTCGGAGGCGGGCGGCGTGCTGAGGACGGCCGGCCCGGCGCCCTGGCCGTACCCGCCGGCGAACTCCGGCTCGGGAGCGGGCGCGGGCATGGGCGCAGGAGCCGGCGCGGCGGGTGGCTGGGCGGCGGGCGCGGGCTCGCCGAGCCGCGCGGCCTCCGCCGCGATCGCCGCCGCGCCGGCCTCCTGCAGCCACTGCGGCGGGCTGAGCAGGAAGGACGTCGCCTCGACCGGCCCCGGGGCCGGTCGGGCCGCACCCGCCGGATTGGCCCCCACCGGCCGCCCGTAGACCTCCTCGTACTGCCGGACCACCTCGTTCACCGGCAGGGCCGGCCACAGGGTGCTCGCCCCGGTGTCCCGGGCGATCACCAGCCGGACCTCGCCGCCGTCGGCCGCCGGGCCCTCGGCCGGGTCCACCGACCAGCAGACGAAGCCCAGGTCGAACTCCCGGACCCGCACCTCGCGCTGCTGCGAGCGCGGCACCCCGCCATTGATCCAGTCGTCCGCGACCGCCTGCGCCTGCGCGTACGTCACCACGCCCGGTTCACCCCTGTCCGCTCACCATCTGTTGCCTGACCCGCCCGCCGCCCGCCGCGCATCTCAGCGCACCGGGACGGCCCGGGCGAACCCGCCGTCCACCATCAGCTCCGCGACCGTCTCCAGCTCCGGCGGACTGCCGGCCAGCCGGAGCAGGAAGGCGTCGAAGTCGTCCCCGCAGGGCAGCAGCAGCCGCGCCACCCGGTCCTCGGGCGCCTCCGGGCCGCCGGTGTCCCGGGCGTCGTCGTAGAGGCAGGCCCAGACCGAGCCGGTGCCCTCGCCGCGGACCTTGATCGCCAGCAGGCCGCCCTGGACGTACGCGATCCCGAGGTAGTCCTTGGTCAGGTGGTCGCGCAGGCACTTGTTGGCGTAGACGAGGTCGTCGACCCCGTACTCCTCACTGAGCGTCAGGAACGGCTGGTCGAGCAGCAGTCCGTACTCGGTGTCGAGCGCGACGCCGGCCGGCGTGCGGCCACCGGCGACCTTGAGGAAGTTGCGGTAGGCGCCGGGCAGCCGGTACCCCAGCCGCTCCTCGGCCCGCTGGACGAGGTCCTCCGGGACGCTCAGCGGGTCGCCGCCGTCCTTGGCCAGCGAGAAGTGCACCGGGCGGTGCTCCTGGAGCGGGCGGGTGCCGCGCCGGCCGTGGTCGGCCGAGGAACGGGCCAGGCCGCCGTGGTGCCGCAGCAGCGCCTTCACCTCGACCGGGACGAGCTCCATCCGGCGCCAGCCCGGGGCGGCCCGCCCGACGGCGTGGTGCCAGGTCCAGCCGGGCGGGGTGGCGACGGCGGTGTCCTGGTCCGCCCAGAGCTCGTGGCCCTGGGTGAACAGCGCGGCGTTCGCCGAGACGAAGTCGGTCAGTCTCAGCTCGTCGACCCCGAAGCCTTCCGGCGGGTCGGCGACCTCGGCGGCGGCCGCGGCGTACGCGCTGAAGTCCGGGTACCCGTACTCGTCCACCCGGACCCCGGCGGGATGCCTCTGCGCCCGTACCGGGTCCGGGAACTGCACCACCTGGCCCGCGTACGCCCCGTTGGGCGCGGCGGCGGTGCCGGGCCGACCTGTCGTCATCTGGGAGCCCCCACCTACTGAAGCCGATTGCTGGACACCAGGGTAGGGGGTCGGCCCGGAGCGCGGTCGCCCCGCCTGGAGGTTCGTCCGAGCAGGCCGGGGCGGCCGGCGGCGAACGCCGCCCGGCCCGGCAGCGGCACCGCCCCGCGGTCCGGGCGCGCACCGACCGGGCCTCCGGTCCGGCGGCGCGCCAACGCGCGGCGGACCGCCCCAACAGCACCTTCGCGCGCAGGAGTTGCCGACCCCCGGCGACAGGGACGGCACCGGCGGCCGCCCGCCCGGCCAGGGCCGACCAAGGCCCTCCCGGGAGGCGCCGGCGGCCGCCCGCCCCCGGCATCGGCGGACGATTCGTGAGGAACACGTGCAGATCCGGCCCCCGCCACGTGCGCACCGGCCCCGCCTCCCACGATCCGGGCCGCCGATGCCCCATCCTTCTCTCCCCGGCCCAACACCCCGGGTGACCGACTGACAGTGGCGTTTGACAGGCTTGGGCCCCGGGCCGGAGCCGGCCCGAACCGCCACCGGCCCGCGCCCGCGGAACTACCCGCCGGTAGCCCGGGCGGACCGGCCGGCCGACGCCCGGGCCCGGACCCGGGCGGTGACCGGCCCGGGCAGGAACCCCGTCCCACCAGGGGCGACCCGCCCGGACACCACGCAGAAGGAGGAGGCCGTATGACCGTCGAGGAGACCACCCCGGCCGGCGCCCCCCAGCTGCGCCACCTCCGCGACAGCCTGCTGCCCGCCGTCGCGGCCGCCCTCTCGCTGCGCGGCGGCGAGGTGCTCACCCTGGCCGGCGACAAGGCCGAGCACCGCCCCGGCCTGCACCCGCTGATCGGCGACTTCCTGGACGCCCTGCCGATCGAGCACCGCGAGCGGTTCACCGGGCACTGCCCGGAGGCCGTCCTGCTCTCCCAGCACCTCAGCACGGTGGACGCCGGCCGCTCCAAGCGCGCCGCCCGCAAACCGCTGAGCCTGGGCGAGGCCCGCAAGTCCCTCAAGGGCGCCCGGCTGACCACCGTCCGGATCCGGGAGGAGCACGATCCCGCACACGGCACCCACGCACCGCCGTGCCGCTCCTGCGAGCCGCTGCTGGAGCACCTGAACGTCCAGAGCGTCGCCGTCGGGCCCCCCGGCGCCTGAGCCGCCGCCCCGCCGCACGACCCCTGTCCCCGATCGATGGAGCACGCCCTGAACCCGCTCAGTCAGACCCCCTCCCGGCTGCGGCCGCGCTTCCCCGCCGACGTCGCCGCCGAGCTCAAGCAGGCCGGCTGGCACCCCGGCCGCTGGCAGATCCAGCAGGCCGAGGAGTGGGCCGACGCCCTCGCCGGGTACGGCACCCCCGGCGACGCGCACGGCGTACGGCACTCGGTGTTCCCGGCGGCGGTGGAGGCCTGGGCCGAGTTCGGCGGCCTGCACTTCGAACCGTCCGGCGCCGGCCGCGAACTGGCCCGCACCCCGTTCCTGCTCGACCCGCTCTGCGGCCTGCACCAGCCGCGCACCCTGGCCGACCTCGGCCGCGCCCTGGACACCAAACTGGCCCCGCTCGGCGAGGAGATGTACGGCCGGGCACTGCTCGCCATCGACGAGGCCGGCCGGGTCTACAGCCTGGACCACATCGGCGAGTGGTTCCTCGGCGAGGGCGTCGACGAAGCGGTCACCACCCTGCTGCTCGGCACCGTCCCGGAGCGGCTGCGCACCGGCCCGCCGCCGGCCTGACCCGGGACCCGGGCGGCCCGGCACCCGCCCGGCCGGGACACCGCCCGGCCGCCCGCTCAGCCCAGCCGCTCGCTCTGCAGCGCCAGCCGCGAGGGCAGCACCGCCTCCACCCGGAACCCGCCGTCGCACTCCGGCCCGGCCCGGAACGTGCCGCCCAGCGCCACCACCCGCTCGCGCATCCCGACCAGCCCGTTGCCCCCGCTCGGCAGACCCACCCGCTCGACCGCCGCCGGACACCCGTTCACCACCGCCACCCGGACACCGTTCGGCACGTACGCCAGCAGCACCGCCACCAGCGCCCCGCCCGCGTGCTTGTGCGCGTTGGTCAGCCCCTCCTGGACCACCCGGAACGCCGTCCGCTCCGCCTCGGCGCTGAACGGCCGCCGCGCCCCGCTCACCGTGAAGGTGACGGCCATCCCCGCCGCCTTCGACTGGTCCACCAGGCCCGGCAGCCCCGACAGCCCGTCCGGCTGCTCGCCCCCCGCGCCCGGCTCCTCGGCCATCCGCAGCACCCCGAGGATCTCCCGCAGCTCGTCCAGCGCCTGCCGGCCGACCTCCGCCACCAGCTTGGCGCTCTGCGCCGCCTTCTGCGGATCCTTCGCCACGATCCGCTCCAGCGCACCGGCGTGCACCACCATCAGGGACACCCGGTGCGCCACCACGTCGTGCATCTCCCGGGCGATCCGGGTCCGCTCCTCCAGCCGCGCCCGGCGGGCCCGCTCCTGCGCCTGCTCGGCCAGCAGGTCCAGCTCCGTCTCCAGACCGTGCGCGCGGTCCTTCAGCGACTCCACCAGTCGCCGCTTCGCCCCCACGTACAGGCCGGTGACCACCGGAGGAACCGTCAACGCCACCCCCACCAGCACCGCCAGCAGCACCAGCCCCCACAGGGGCGGCCCGCCCACCTCCGGAGAGGGCGCCGAGGTACCGGGCGCGAGCATCGCCGTCAGCACCATCCCCACCGACTCGACGAAGGCCAGCCCCGACAGGGCCACCACCCGCCGGCGCCGCGAGGGCCACTCCCAGGTCGCCGCCAGCGTGTACAGCGACACCATCAGCAGGATCACGCCGAACAGCCCCGGCAGGAACAGCAGCGCCATCAGCGCCGGCACCGCCGGCCAGCGCCGGCGCACCACCAGCGACGCCCCCGCCAGCACCCCGACCACCAGCGCCGGGACCGCCAGCGGCAGACCCATCCCCAGCCGGTTGCCGACGAACTGGTACGCCCCGAAACCGCACTCCAGGCCGGCCAGCGCGGCCAGGCCGATGTCCAGGAACGCACTACGGCGCCGCTTCCACCACCACAGCGGCCGGACCGGCGGCGCTGCCTCCCCAGGCGGGTTACTCATACCCGACAGCCTAGGCGCTGGCGCGATCCGGCCCCATCGGATTCCCCGCCGCCGCGCCCCGGCGCACCCCCGCCGACCCCCGCCAAGTGGTCCAGACCTCTTCGGGTGACCCGGACGGCCGTCACCACGACCGGCCGGACGTGTCCGCGATCCGGCCACCTCTCGGACGCGAGCCACCCACCCACCTATGCTGGTCGCGTCGGACAGCGCGGTCCGCACGCGTCACCGTCATCCAGGTGACAAGAGCCGTTGCCGAACCCCACCACCACAGGGAGCCAGCCGTGACCGCTCCGGTCCCCACCCCGGCGGACAGCCCCAACCCCGCCGCAGGTCCGATCGCAGACAACGCAGCCCTGCGCGCGGACATCCGCCGCCTCGGCGACCTGCTCGGCGAGACGCTCGTCCGTCAGGAGGGCCCGCAGCTGCTGGGCCTGGTCGAGCAGGTCCGCCTGCTCAGCCGCACCGACGGCGAGGCGACCGCCGAGCTCCTCTCCGACATCGACCTGGAGACCGCGGGCAAGCTCGTCCGCGCCTTCTCCACCTACTTCCACCTCGCCAACGTCACCGAGCAGGTGCACCGCGGCCGCGAGTTCGCGACCCGCCGCGCCCGCGAGGGCTCGCTGCTCGCCCAGACCGCCGACCAGCTCGCCGAGGCCGACCCCAAGCACCTTGAGGACACCCTCGCCCACCTGGCCGTACGCCCGGTCTTCACCGCACACCCCACCGAGGCCGCCCGCCGCAGCGTCCTCAACAAGCTCCGCCGGATCGGCGAACTGCTGGAGCGCATCCACCGCGAGCACGTCGCCTCCGGCCTCTCCACCACCGACCCCGCCCGGCACAGCTCCGCCAAGCGCCAGGCCGACCGCCGCCTCGCCGAGGTCATCGACCTGCTCTGGCAGACCGACGAACTGCGCATCGCCCGCCCCGAGCCCACCGACGAGGCCCGCAACGCCGTCTACTACCTGGACGAGCTCTACCGCGACGCCGTCCCCGAGGTCCTGGAGGAGCTGCACGAGGAGCTCGCCCGGGTCGGCCTCACCCTCCCCGAGGGCGTCCGGCCGCTCACCTTCGGCACCTGGATCGGCGGCGACCGCGACGGCAACCCCAACGTCACCCCCCAGGTCACCTGGGACGTCCTCAACCTCCAGCACGAGTACGGCATCAAGGACGCCCTCGCCGCCGTCGACGACCTGCGCAACTCCCTCTCCACCTCCGAGCGGCTCGCCGGTGCCTCCGTCGAACTCCTCGCCTCCCTCAACACCGACCTCCACCTGCTCCCCGAGCTCAGCCCCCGCTACAAGCGGATGAACGCCGAGGAGCCCTACCGGCTCAAGGCCACCTGCGTGCGCCTCAAGCTGGAGAACACCCGCGAGCGCCTCGCCCACGGCACCCCGCACGTCGAAGGCCGCGACTACCGCGGCACCCGCGACCTCGTCGCCGACCTGCGACTCATCCAGGACTCGCTGCGCAGCCACCGCGGCGAACTCATCGCCGACGGCCGCCTCGCCCGCGCCATCCGCACCATCGAGGCCTTCGGCCTCCAGCTCGCCACCATGGACGTCCGCGAACACGCCGAGGCCCACCACCACGCCCTCGGCCAGCTCTTCGACCGGCTCGGCGAGGAAGCCTGGCGCTACGCCGACATGCCCCGCGAGTACCGCCAGAAGCTCCTCGCCAAGGAACTCCGCTCCCGCCGCCCGCTCGCCCCCACCCCCGCCCCCCTCGACGCCGCCGGCACCAAGACCCTCGGCGTCTTCAACACCATCCGGGAGGGCTTCGAGCGCTTCGGCGACGAGATCGTCGAGAGCTACATCATCTCCATGTGCCAGGGCGCCGACGACGTCTTCGCCGCCACCGTCCTCGCCCGCGAAGCCGGCCTCATCGACCTGCACGCCGGCATCGCCAAGATCGGCATCGTCCCGCTGCTGGAGACCACCGACGAACTCCAGGAAGCCGACCGCATCCTGGACGAGATGCTCTCCGACCCCTCCTACCGGCTGCTCGTCTCCCTGCGCGGCGACATCCAGGAGGTCATGCTCGGCTACTCCGACTCCTCCAAGTTCGGCGGCATCACCACCTCCCAGTGGGAGATCCACCGCGCCCAGCGCCGGCTGCGCGACGTCGCCCACCGCTACGGCATCCGGCTGCGCCTCTTCCACGGCCGCGGCGGCACCGTCGGCCGCGGCGGCGGCCCCTCCCACGAGGCCATCCTCGCCCAGCCCTGGGGCACCCTCGAAGGCGAGATCAAGGTCACCGAGCAGGGCGAGGTGATCTCCGACAAGTACCTGCTGCCCTCACTGGCCCGCGAGAACCTCGAACTGACCATCTCCGCCACCCTCGCCGCCTCCGCCCTGCACACCGCACCGCGCCAGGCCCCCGAGGAACTGGCCCGCTGGGACGCCGCCATGGACCAGGTCTCGCAGGCCGCCCACGACGCCTACCGCGCCCTCGTCGAGCAGGAGGACCTCCCGAAGTACTTCTTCGCGGCCACCCCCGTCGACCAGCTCGCCTCCCTCCACCTCGGCTCCCGCCCCTCCCGCCGCCCCGACTCCGGCGCCGGCCTCGACGGCCTGCGCGCCATCCCGTGGGTCTTCGGCTGGACCCAGTCCCGCCAGATCGTCCCCGGCTGGTACGGCGTCGGCTCCGGCCTCGCCGCCGCCCGCGCCGCCGGCCTCGGCGACGTCCTGGACGAGATGCACGGCCAGTGGCACTTCTTCCAGAACTTCCTCTCCAACGTCGCCATGACGCTGGCCAAGACCGACCTGCGGATCGCCCGCCACTACGTCGAACAGCTCGTCCCCGCCGAACTGCACCACATCTTCGACCAGATCGTCGCCGAGCACGAGCTCACCCTCAAGGAGGTCCTGCGCCTCACCGGCGAGAGCGAACTCCTGGAGCACAACGAGGTGCTGAAGCAGACCTTCGCCGTCCGCGACGCCTACCTCGACCCGATCTCCTACCTCCAGGTCGCCCTGCTCCGCCGCCAGCGCGAGCTCGTCGCCCAGGGCCGCCCCGAGGACCCGCTGCGCGCCCGCGCGCTGCTGCTCACCGTCAACGGCATCGCGGCCGGCCTGCGCAACACCGGCTGACCGGCACCCGACCGCACCACCGACGACACACCACCGCGCCCGCCGGAACACCACCGGCGGGCGCGGTGCTGCCCGGGCCCTCCCGGCAGGCCCCGAGCCCCCGCCGGCCCCGGAAAACACTCAGGGCCGGCCCCCGTCATCCGGAAACCGGCCCACGGCCGAACCTCGTCCTCGTCCTCGTCCCACCGCACCCGGCGGCCGCTCCGCACACCGCAGCCGCACACCGGTCGCCTGGACCGGTCACCGGTCACCGGTTCAGTGCTGGTCCAGCACCCCGGAACGGCGCCGCTTCAACCACAGCGCCGCACCCCCGGCCACCACCACCAGACCGCCGCCCACCGCGACCAGCCCCGCGTCCCCGCCCATCGAGTCGCTCAGCACCGGCGCGAACTCCGCCGAGGCCGGCGCCGGGGAGGAAGCCACCCCCGTACCGGGCTCCGATCCCTCCGCGTGCGCCGGGCCGGCCATCGAGATCAGCACCCCCACCGCACCCGCCGTACCGACCCGCCGGCCCAGCCGCGCCAGCCGTACCACCCGCGTGCGACGCACCCGCCGCACCCGCCGCAAACTCCGCATCGAGCACTCCCCAGACCCCATCGCGTACCCGACCGACCGTATCCGATCGGCCGGGCGCACCTCACACCGGATCAGATGAGGACGGGCAAGCGTTGTAACACCGTTGCGTACGGCGCGCACCGTGCCGCACCCGCTCCCACCAAGCCCTCACCGGCCGGTCCGGGCGGTCCGCGGCCGCACCTGACCGGCGGTCAGCCGGCAGGTGGACGGCGGCGGACGGGCCGGCGGAGGTCAGGTGTTGTACGTCGCCTGCGCCCGCTCCAACCCCTCCGACACCAGCGCCTCCACCGCATCGGCGGCCCGGTCCACGAACCAGTCCAGCTCCTTGCGCTCCGCGGACGAGAAGTCCTTCAGCACGAAGTCCGCGACCTCCATCCGACCCGGCGGCCGCCCCACCCCGCACCGCACCCGGTGGTACCCCGGGCCGAGCGCCTTGGTGATCGACTTCAGGCCGTTGTGCCCGTTGTCACCGCCGCCCAGCTTCAGCCGCAAGGTCGCGTAGTCGATGTCCAGCTCGTCGTGGACCGCCACGATCGACGACGTCGGCGCCTTGTAGAAGTCCCGCAGCCCGGTCACCGGACCACCCGACAGGTTCATGAACGTCATCGGCTTGGCCAGCACCACCCGCTGCCCCGCCAGCCGCCCCTCGGCGACCTGCGCGCGGCTCTTGTGCGCCTTGAACTTCGCACCCATCCGCTGCGCCAGCAGGTCCGCCACCATGAACCCGATGTTGTGCCGGTTGCGGGCGTAGCCCTCCCCCGGATTGCCCAGGCCGGCCACCAGCCAGGGCCCTGTGTACTCGTCGTCGCTCATCAACCGCTCCTCAACGTGCCGTCCAGCACATCATCCCGGACGCACCGCTGCCCCGGCCCTCCGAAGGCGGAGGGCCGGGGCAGCGGGCTGTTCAAGCAGTGCGCGAGGCTCAGGCCTCGGCAGCGGCCTCGGCGGCCTCGGCGTCGGCGTCGGCCTGCGAGGCCTGGGCGCCGATGACCTGGAGGACGACGGTGTCGGCCTCGACGGCCAGCGTGGTGCCCTTCGGCAGGGTGATGTCACCGGCGGTGATGGAGGCACCGGCCTCCAGGCCCTCGACCGACACGGTCACGGACTCGGGCAGGTGGGTGGCCTCGGCCTCGACCGGCAGCGCGTTCAGGACGTGCTCCAGCAGGTTGCCACCGGGGGCCAGCTCGCCCTCGGCGATGACCGGGATCTCGACGGTGACCTTCTCGCCGCGCTTCACCAGCAGCAGGTCGACGTGCTCGATGGAGCGCTTGATGGCCTCACGCTGCACGGCCTTCGGGAGGACGAACTCGTCCTTGCCCTCGATCGGCACGACCAGCAGGGCGTTCGGGGTCTTCAGCGCCATCATCAGCGCGTGGCCCGGCAGGTTCAGGTGCACCGGGGCGTGGCCGTGGCCGTAGACGACACCGGGGACGAAGCCGGCGCGACGGGCACGACGGGCGGCACCCTTGCCGAACTCGGTACGGGTCTCGGCGTCAAGGCGGATCTCGGACACGACTGCACTCCTCGTAATAAGAACTGGCGCGGGGGTGCAGGCAAACGCGAAAAAACCGCCGGGACCACACCCACAAGTACGTTCGGGGGTCACTCGGCGGCCTACGACCTCTGCCAGGAACCGGCGAAACCGGCCTGAGCAGCGCGTCGATCACGGAGCGCACACCCGCGGAACGGGCACACGACATCCCTCGCCGAGCAGTCTCACGAGTCTAACCGCACCGGCAGTCAACCGTGAAATCGGCAGCGGCCCCGGCCCACGAGGGGCCGGGACCGCTGCCGGACAGGTCGTCAGTGCACACCCGCGCCCGCCCGACGGCTCACCGCCGGGGCGCCGGCACGCACCCGGAACCCGAGAGCCCCGAGATCCCGAGACCCGAGACCCGAGATCCCGAGGATCAGTGCACGCCCTCGAAGAGGCTCGTCACCGAACCGTCCTCGAACACCTCACGGATCGCGGCCGCGATCGACGGCGCGATCGACAGCGTGGTGATCTTGTCCAGCTGGATCTCACCCGGCGTCGGCAGCGTGTTCGTGAACACGAACTCGCTCACCCGCGAGTTCTTCAGCCGGTCCGCGGCCGGACCCGACAGCACACCGTGCGTCGCCGCCACGATCACGTCCGCCGCGCCGTTCTCGAACAGCGCGTCCGCCGCGGCGCAGATCGTCCCCGCCGTGTCGATCATGTCGTCGACCAGCACGCAGACCCGGCCCTTGACGTCACCGACGACCTCGGCCGACAGGATCGTGTTCGCCTGCGTCATGTCACGACGCTTGTGGATGATCGCCAGCGGCGCACCCAGACGGTCCGACCACTGGTCCGCCACCTTCACCCGGCCCGCGTCCGGCGACACGATGGTCAGCTTCGAGCGGTCCACCTTCTCGCCCACGTAGTCCGCCAGCAGCGGCAGCGCGAACAGATGATCCACCGGCCCCGAGAAGAAGCCCTGGATCTGCGCGGTGTGCAGGTCCACCGCCATGATCCGGTCCGCACCGGCAGCGGCCAGCAGGTCCGCCACCAGACGCGCCGAGATCGGCTCCCGGCCGAGGTGCTTCTTGTCCTGCCGGGCATACCCGTAGAACGGCAGGATCGCGGTGATGCTCCGCGCCGAAGCCCGCTTCAGCGCATCGATCATGATCAACTGCTCCATGATCCACTGATTGATGGGAGCCGTGTGGCTCTGCATCACGAAGCAGTCCGCACCACGCGCCGAATCCAGGAACCGCACGTAGATCTCACCGTTGGCGAAGTCCAGCGCCTTCGTCGGGACGAGCTCGGTGCCCAACGACGCGGCCACCTCCTTCGCCAGCTCAGGGTGGGCACGGCCGGAGAAGAGCTTCAGCTTCTTCTCACCCGACGTCGTGATCCCGCTCACTGCACCGTCTCCTCGTGTTGCTTACGCACATGAACCCGCCGCACCGCGGGCAGGCAGCCGCCTGAAGCGATGAAGGTCGGGGATTGGCGGTACGCCCCAGCACAGCCCGAAAGCCCAATGGCGCACGTATGACCTCCAGGTTACGCGCCCGAGCGATAAGCGTCCGCTCCGGTACCAGCCCTCGGACCCCCCGACCAGCCCCGTCAGGCCTCCACCACCCCGTCAACCCCAGCACCCGCAGCAGCAGCCGCCTGGGCCGACGACGTCCCCGGACGCTTCCGCTCCACCCAACCCGGAATGTTCCGCTGCTGCGCCCGGCTCACCCCCAGCGCACCCGCCGGCACATCGTTCGTGATCACCGAACCCGCCGCCGTGTACGCACCGTCCCCCACCGTCACCGGCGCGATGAACATGTTGTCCGAACCCGTACGGCAATGGGCCCCGATCACCGTCCGGTGCTTGTTCACCCCGTCGTAGTTCACCGTCACCGAAGCCGCACCGATGTTGGTGCCCTCACCGATCGTGGTGTCCCCGATGTACGACAGGTGCGGCACCTTCGCACCCTCACCCAGCTCCGAGTTCTTGATCTCCACGTACGTGCCGACCTTCGCCTTGCGCGCCAGCACCGCCCCCGGACGCAGATACGCGTACGGCCCCACCGACGCCAGCTCGCCCACCACCGCACGATCCGCCGTGGTGTTGCTCACATGCGCCCCCGCACCCACCCGGGTGTCCCGCAACGTCGAGTTCGGACCCACCTCGCAGCCCTCACCCAGATGCGTCGAACCCTGCAGCTGCGTGTTCGGCAGCACCACCGCGTCCGGCTCGTACGACACCTGCACGTCCAGCCAGGTCGACGCCGGATCCACCACCGTCACACCCGCCCGCATCGCCCGCTCCACCAGCCGGTCGTTCAGCAGCCGACGCGCCTGCGCCAACTGCACCCGGTCGTTGATCCCCAGGATGTCCCGGAAATCACCCGCCACCACCGCACCCACCCGGTGACCACCGGTCCGCAGGATCTCCAACGTGTCCGTGAGGTACTCCTCACCCTGCACGTTGTCCGTCGTCACCCGGCCCAGCGCCTCCGCCAGCAGCTTCGCGTCGAACGCGTACACCCCCGAGTTGATCTCCGCGATCGCCCGCTGCGCGTCCGTCGCGTCCTTCTCCTCGACGATCGACGCCACCGCACCGTCCACGTCGTCCCGCAGGATCCGCCCGTAACCGAACGCGTCCGGCACCACCGCCGTCAGCACGGTCACCCCGTTGCCCTGCTCCTCGTGCGCACCCACCAGCGACGACAGCGTCGAACCCGTCAGCAACGGAGCGTCCCCGGTCGTCACCACCACCGTGCCGTCCAGCTCCACACCCGACTCCGCCAGCGACTCCAGCGCCGTCCGCACCGCGTGACCGGTGCCCTTCTGCTCCACCTGCACCACCGAACGCGCCGCCGGGTACCCGGCCGCCAGGTGCGCCTCCACCTTCTCGCGCATGTGCCCCACCACGACGACCAGCTGCTCCGGGCCCAACTCCTGCGCGGCAGCCACCGCATGGCCCACCAGGGACCGTCCGCACACCTCGTGCAGCACCTTCGGCAGGCTGTTCGACTTCATCCTCGTCCCGCCGCCGGCGGCGAGCACGATGACAGCGGCAGGGGAATTGGCACTCACGCTGGAGGCTCCTCGGTCGGTTCGCAGAGAGGGCAGAACAGCCTGAGGCTCAGCGAATCCGCACGTCCGTGCCTCGGCGCTACGAGGATAACCGGGGAGTCGAAACCGAACGCCGAGGCCAGAACCACATGGGTCCTGGCCTCGGGCTTTGCTCCGCCGGATGGACTCGAACCATCACTGCAAGGCTCCAAAGGCCTGCGGGCTGCCAATTACCCCACGGCGGACAGTTGCTCAGACCCTACCGGAGTCCGCCGCGCACTGTGCATCAGCTATGCCGCTCCACCAGCCGTCGATCTTCCAGTAGAGATCTGCGCTGCCGAGAACGGTGATCCTCAGGCAGCCCCGATGGGTCTCACTCACATTCTTCCGGTTCGTCCTGGGGTTGTGCCGCTTCACTGACGGGCTGTTGAAGGACATCGGTCCCGCCCCGACAACCCCTGCCCAAAAACGCTCGGCCCCGAGGATGTCAGCCGTCTCATGGATCTGCACCGAGTAGCGGCGGCGGTCCTTCGTAACACCCACAAGATCGAGCCAGGCCTCGAAGAAGCGGATGACCGAGGGATCGCTGTTCACAAAGATCACTCTCGCGTCCGGCTTGGCCTTCGCGCCCTCTGCCCAGTACAGGGCCGCTCCCACCAAGAACAATTCGCGCTCGCTGAGGGGGCCGATCTCTGCGGCAGCTGCCTTCCTCCGCGCGTTGCGAGCCTCCGTCCGCCGGGCGGCAGCGGCCACCTGCCGTTCTGTCCCGCTGTATGCCCGTGCTTTGCGCGGAGGCTTGGGCAGGTCCCGCACCCACAGCGATATGGAGCTCTTCGAGACCCCCAGCGCAGCCTGGATCTCGTCGTAGGTCCGGCCCTCGGCGCGCAGGCGGCGGGCGGTTTCGCGGTGTTCGGTCTTGGCTCTCATACCGGGGAGTCTGGTGACCCCGCGTGGGGCTACTGGCGGGTTTCGGGGTCGACCATCCGTTCGGGTGAAAACGCTAAAGCCCTGTTGGGATCAGTCGCGGCGCACTTCCCTTGGGGTGCCGCACAACCTACGATGCCGTAGGTTACGCCTTCGTAGGCTCCCCTCCCCCTCCCTCTAGGGATGCTCCATGACTGTCCAGGCAGGCCAGGAACGCACTTCGCCGCCCGATCCCACTCCCCAGCAGCTGGTCTCCGCCACCCGTGGTGGCGAGAAGCAGGGGACCGCCGAGCGGGTCACGCTCGCGCTGTTCATCGGCGTGCCCTTCCTCGCGCTGCTCGCCGCCGTGCCGGTGGCCTGGGGCTGGGGTGTCGGCTGGCTCGATCTCGTGATCGCGACCGTCATGTACTTCGTGGCGTGCCACGGGATCACCATCGGCTTCCACCGCTACTTCACGCACGGTGCCTTCAAGGCGAACCGGGCGCTGCGGCTGACCCTGGCGGTGGCCGGCAGCCTGGCGATCGAGGGGCCGCTGGTGCGCTGGGTGGCGGACCACCGCAAACACCACCGCTTCAGCGACAAGGAGGGCGACCCGCACTCGCCCTGGCGCTACGGCGAGAGCGTCCCGGCCCTGCTGAAGGGCCTGTGGTGGGCGCACATGGGCTGGCTCTTCGACGAGGAGCAGACCCCGCAGCAGAAGTACGCGCCGGACCTCATCGCCGACCCGGCCATAAGGGCGATCTCGCGGCTGTTCTGGGTCTGGACGCTGATCTCGATGATGCTGCCGCCGCTGGTCGGCGGGCTGGTCACGATGTCCTGGCAGGGGGCGCTGACGGCGTTCTTCTGGGGCTCGCTGGTACGGGTCGCGCTCCTGCACCACGTGACCTGGTCGATCAACTCGATCTGCCACGCGATCGGGGAGCGGCCGTTCAAGTCGCGGGACCGCTCCGGCAACGTCTGGTGGCTGGCGGTGCTGTCCTGCGGGGAGTCCTGGCACAACCTGCACCACGCGGACCCGACCTCGGCCCGGCACGGGGTACTGCGCGGGCAGATCGACTCGTCCGCCCGGCTGATCCGGTGGTTCGAGAAGGCGGGCTGGGCGCGTGACGTCCGCTGGCCGGACGCGGAGCGGATCGCCGCCCGCCGCGCCGCATGACCCGTCGGCTGCAGCATGATGTAGGGGTGAACGGGAGCAACGGAGACAGCGCAGACGGCCGGCGGACCTCGCGGACGGGGGCCGCGGCGGGTGCCTCGACCGGCCGGCGCGCCGCTGCCCCGGCGGCCCGGCCGCGCGGCGGCCGGGTCCGGATGACCGGCAAGCAGCGCCGTGAGCAGCTGCTCGACATCGGGCGTTCCGTGTTCGCCGAGCGGGGGTACGACGGGACGTCGGTGGAGGAGATCGCCGAGCGTGCCGGGGTGTCCAAGCCGGTGGTGTACGAGCACTTCGGGGGCAAGGAGGGGCTGTACGCGGTGGTGGTGGACCGCGAGATGCAGCTGTTGCTGGACATGGTGACGGGGGCGTTGACCGGGGGGCATTCTCGGGAGTTGCTGGAGCAGGCGGCGTTCGCGTTGATGGATTACATCGACACGTCGACGGACGGTTTCAAGATCCTGGTGCGGGATTCGCCGGTGGCCCAGTCGACGGGGACGTTCGCGTCGTTGATCAGTGACATCGCGACGCAGGTGGAGGACATTCTGGGGCTGGAGTTCAAGGCCCGGGGGTTCGACGCGCGGTTGGCGCCGATGTATTCGCAGATGTTGGTGGGGATGGTGGCGCTGACGGGTCAGTGGTGGCTGGAGGTGCGCAAGCCGGGGAAGGCCGAGGTGGCGGCGCATCTGGTGAATCTGGCCTGGCACGGCCTGGAGGGGATGGAGCGGCATCCGAAGCTGGTGGGTGACCGGAAGGCCTGAGCGGGGCCGGGCGGGGCGCCGGTGCGGTCGGGCGGCGTGGCTGCCGGCCGCGGGTGGGTCAGCGGCGGACGGCGACGGCGAAGATCCGGCGGAACGGGAAGACGGTGCCGTGCGGTCCGGCGGGGTAGGCCTCGCGCAGGAGGGCGCCGTACTCGGCGAGGAAGGCGGCCTGGTCGGCGGGGTCGGTGAGCCGGCTGAGGACGGGCCGCAGGGCGGTGCCCTTGACCCATTCGAGGACGGGGTCGGGGCCGTCGAGCAGGGTGCTGTAGGTGGTTTCCCAGACGTCGGCGGTGCAGTGGGCGCCGGTGAGGGTGTCGAGGTACCGGGCGGGGGTGTGGACGCCGGCGCGGGTGGCGTCGTCGCCGAGGAGGCGGTGCCAGCGGGGGGTGCGGCGGAGTTCGGCGAGCAGGGTGTGGCTGGGGGCATCGAAGTTGCCGGGGACCTGGAAGGCGAGGGTGCCGCCGGGGCGGAGGGCGGCGGTCCAGGTGGGGAGGAGGGCGAGGTGGCCCCGGGGTTGTGCCGGGTGGCGGGGGTCGGCGTTGAGCCACTGGAGAGTGGCGTTGCTGACGATGAGGTCGGGGTGGTGGGGGGCGGGGTCGTAGGTGCGGGCGTCGGCGAGGAGGTAGTGGGCGTCGGGTTCGCCGTCGGTGCGGGCGGTGGTGAGCATGTCGGGGGAGTTGTCGATGCCGGTGATCCGGGCGTGGGGCCAGCGTCGGCGCAGGACGGCGGTGGAGTTCCCGGGGCCGCAGCCGATGTCGAGGACGGCGGGGGTGCGGGGTTCGGGGAGTGCGGGGACGCGGGCGAGGAGGTCGTGCAGCGGTCTCGTTCGTTCGTCGGCGAACCTGAGGTACTGCGCGGGGTCCCAGTGGGTGGTGGTCATGGCGGCCTCCCAAGTATCTCGACATCAAGATATCCACCGGCAGCATGCGCTTAACATTTCTCGACGTCAAGAGACTTCACATCGACACAACCCCCGATACACTGATCGTCATGGAGGACGAGGTCGACCGCCTGGTCGCAGCATGGCGCCGAGAGCGCCCCGACCTCGACGTGGAACCGCTTGAGGTGCTCAGCCGGGTCAGCCGGCTCGCCCGGCACCTGGACCGCGCCCGCCGCACCGCGTTCGCCGAGCACGGCCTGGAGCCCTGGGAGTTCGACGTCCTGACGGCCCTTCGGCGGGCCGGGTCGCCGTATCAGCTCTCCCCCGGACAGTTGCTCACCCAGACCCTGGTGACCTCCGGGACGATGACCAACCGGATCGACCGCCTCACCGGCAAGGGCCTGGTCAAGCGCCTCCCCGACCCGGACGACCGGCGCGGCGTGCTGGTCCGCCTGACCGACGACGGCCGCGACCGCGCCGACCAGGCCCTGGCCGGCCTGCTGGCGCACGAGCGGGCGCTGCTGGCCGAGCTGTCCGCCGGCCAGCAGGGCGAGCTGGCCGGGCTGCTGCGCCAGCTGGTCGCGCCCTTCGACAACGTGCCCGGCTAGGACCTGCCCGCAGGCCCGCCGACGGTTCGGCACACCGCCCCCACGCCCGGGGATCGTGCTCTCCCCCGCCCTGAGGTCACGGGCGGGGTGTTTCAGCCGGCGCGAGGCCCTTCGGTGGACGCCGGGGCGGCGGTCTGGGCGGCACTCGGGGTCACCGACGGCGGGACCGGTGGGCCGCCCTGTTCCGCAGGGCTGACGCCGGCCCGGCGGGCGACGGCCACCGCGGCGAGGGTGGAGTGGACACCGAGCTTCCCGAGCACGTTCTGCATGTGGGTGCGGACGGTGTGCGGGGAGAGGTAGAGCCGTTCGGCGACGGCCTGCCGCCCGAGCCCGCCGACCATGCAGCGCAGGATCTGCTTCTCCCGGGGCGTGAGGCTGTCGACCAGGCGCTCGCTCTCGGTGCGGTCGCGCCGGGCCGTGGTGAGCTCCCGGATGACCCCGGTGAGCAGGGCGGGCGGGAGGTGGGTCTCGTCGCGCAGGGCGCCCCGGACGACGGCGGTGAGGCGGGCCAGCGAGCTGTCCTTGGCGACCCAGCCGCAGGCGCCGGCGTGCAGGGCCCGGGCGGCGCGGCGGGGGTCGTCGGTCTCGGCGAGGACGACGGCGCGCAGGCTCGGGTGGTTGCGGCGGGCGCGGGCGATCAGCGTGATGCCGTCCGGGGGCGGGGCGCCGCCGCCCTCGGTGGGGCGGAAGGAAGGGTCCGCCGCCGGTGCCTCGGTGGCCCCGGGTGCGGCGGGCGGGTACGTGGTGCTGCCGACGCCCGGGGGCGGGGCGGCGCCGGAGCGGGCGGCGCGGCGGGGCGGGGGTACGCCGGGCAGGACGGGGGCGACCGGCGGCTGTGCCGGGCCCGCCTGCGGGCGGCCGGGCTGTCCGGGGGCCGGGTGCGCCGGGCCGGCGGGGGCGGCGTGTTCGAAGGGGGCCTGGGCCGGCCGGCGGGCGGTCGGGGCCGCGGGCACCGTGCCGAGGTCGGCGTCGACGAGGACGACGTCGAACGGGCGACCCTCGCGGGCCGCGCGTTCCAGCGCTCGTTCGGCCGCGCCCGCGCTCCCCGCCGCGCCCACCTCGATGTCGCTCTCGGCGGCCAGGGCCGCGGCGAGCGCCTCGGCGAAGATGCGGTGGTCGTCGACCACCAGGACGCGGATCCGCCCCACTTGTCACTCCCCCCAGCCAGGGCGCTGCCCCCACCCGGCAGCTGAATCAGCGTACGGGGTGGGGGGCGGCCTGGTGGGGATTTGGTGAAGTTTCGCCAGGGGATGGGGAATTGCGCGTCGGACAGGTCCTGCCGCGCCCCGGCCCCGGCCGCAGCCGGGGCCAGGCGGCACCGGGGTCGGCCCACCGGTCCGCCGGCGGGAGCGGGCCCGGGGCGGGCCGGGGGCGGGCCGGGCGGCGGGGCCGGGCGGCGGGTCAGCCGTCCTGTCGGCCGGCGGCCAGCTCCAGCGTGAAGCGCCAGGCGTCGGCGACGATCTCGTCGAGTTCCGGGCGGCGCGGGGTCCAGCCGAGCGACTCGTGGGCGCGGGCGGCGGAGGCGACCAGCACGGCCGGGTCGCCCGGGCGGCGGCCGGAGGTGACGACCGGGATCTCGCGGCCGGTGACCCGGCGGACGGACTCGATGACCTCGCGGACGGAGAAGCCGCTGCCGTTGCCGAGGTTGCAGATCAGGTGCTCGCCGGAGGTGGCGGCGCCGAGCGCGAGCAGGTGCGCCTCGGCGAGGTCGGCGACGTGGATGTAGTCGCGGATGCAGGTGCCGTCCGGCGTGGGGTAGTCGTCCCCGTAGACGGCGATGTGCGGGCGCCGGCCGAGGGCGGCCTGGAAGACCAGCGGGATGAGGTGCGACTCGGGGTCGTGCCGCTCGCCGTAGCTGCCGTAGGCGCCGGCCACGTTGAAGTAGCGCAGCGAGACGGCGGCCAGGCCGTGGGCGACGGCCTCACTGGTGATCAGGTGGTCGACGGCGAGCTTGGTGGCGCCGTAGGTGCTGGTCGGGGAGGTCCGGGCGGTCTCGGCGATCGGGACGCTCTCGGGCTCGCCGTAGACGGCGGCGGTCGAGGAGAAGACCAGCTTGCCGACACCGGCCTTGCGCATCGCCGAGACCAGCTCCAGCGAGCCCGCCACGTTGTTGCGCCAGTACTTCTCCGGGTCCTGCACGGACTCGCCGACCTGGGAGGAGGCGGCGAAGTGCAGCACGCCCTCGTAGGAGGAGTCGAGCACGTCGGCTGCGTCCTGGATCCGGCCCCGGACGAAGTCGGCGCCGGCGGGGACGCCCTCGCGGAAGCCGGTGGAGAGGTCGTCCAGGACGGTGACCTGGTGGCCCGCCTCCAGCAGGTGGGCGGCCACGACGCTGCCCACGTAGCCGGCGCCACCGGTGACCAGGTACTTGCTCATTGCTTTGACCTCCCGCAGGCGGTCCGTGCTCGGCGCGACGGACCGGTGATGAACGCTTCGCCAGGCCGGATCGCGCCCCGGCGAGGAACTTGGGCCCTACCGTACGACGGATTCCCGGCGGCCCCGGTTGCCCCCGGCGCCGGACCGAGCATCGGCCTACATCAAACATAATGGAACATTTATCATCATCAGACAACATTCAGCGGCCCCGGAAATCCGCCCACCGGACGGGACGGGGGTCGGAGGGTGCGCCAACGGGCGTCATGGGACGCCACGGGACGCCGTCAGGCACCGCCGGCCGCCGACGCGTGCCGCCCCGCACGAAAGGGCGGCAACGGGACGGTTCGCACTCGGGCCCCTCAGCCGCGGGGCATCCGCTCCAGCAGTCCGGTGCGGGCGGCCACCGCGGCCGCCTCCAGCCTGGTCCGCGCGCCGAGCTTCGTGAGCACCCGCTGCACATGGGTCCGGGCGGTGCTGGGCGCGATCCCCATCCCGGTCGCGATGGCCTGGGTGTCCTCGCCCTCCGCGATCCGCACCAGGACCTGGATCTCACGCCGGGTCAGCGAGCGGAGCAGCCGCAGGGCCTCGTCGTCGGGCTCCAAGGCCGGGCGCAGCAGTTGGTCGAAGGCGCCGCGGAGCAGGTCGGCGGTGACGGCGGCTTCGCCGCCGCGGACGCGGGCGACGGCTCGTTCGACGACGTCGATGCGTTCGTCGCTGCGGACGTAGCCGGCGGCGCCGGCGGCGAAGGCGGCGGCGACGCCGCGTAGTTCACCGAGGGGGCCGAGGACGATGACGGCGATCTCGGGGCGTTCGCGGCGGATCCGCCGGACGACGTCGAAGGCGCCGGGTTCGCCGGGGCCGGCGATGCCGAGCAGGCAGACTTCGGGGCGGCGGCCGGCCAGGAGGTCGAAGGCGGCGCCGGCGGGTGAGCCGACGGCGAGCAGGCGGTGTCCGCGCAGTTGCAGGGCGGTGGCCAGTGCTTCGGCCAGCAGTCGGTGGTCGTCGACCACTACGAGCCGAACTCCCACGGCGGCCTCCCTGTCCCGTCCGGCGGTGCCTGTCCGGCCCGTTGCCGCGGCGGGCGGCGCCCGCCCGGGGCCGGGGGCCGCGCGTGACGCACCATCAGAGCGCATTCCGTACGCGATCCGCCAGGGCGCCGTGCGGGTGCTCCACGGTAGCGCCCGGAACACGAAGAAGGACCCTCGCCGTTGGCGAGGGTCCTTCTTTTCCGAGCCCCCATGCGGAATCGAACCGCAGACCTTCTCCTTACCATGGAGACGCTCTACCGACTGAGCTATAGGGGCGAACCGGTCGAACAAGGAAGACAGTACATGGTCGTCGGCCGGAAAGTGAAATCGGTGGGGCCGGTGGTCTCAGCCGGCGTGGTGGGGGTGGTGCGCGGGATCGTGGGCGTCGTCGGAGGCGGGGTCGTGGGCGTCCTCGTGGGTGCTGTCGAAGTCCTCGCGGGCGGCGAGCATCGCGGGGGTGTTGAGCTCGGTCCAGCGGCCGAGCGGTGCGACGAGGTCGGCGAGCTCGCGTCCGCGCGGGAGGAGGCCGTAGACGACGCGGGGCGGGGTCTGGGGGTGGACGGTGCGGCTGATCAGGCCGTGCCGTTCCAGCGTGCGCAGGGACTGGGTGAGCATCTTGCGGCTGACGCCGCCGACGGCGCGCTGAAGTTCGGAGAAGCGCTGTTCGCCGAGTTTGCCGAGGCTCATCAGGATCAGGAGGGACCACTTGTCGGCGAGTTCGGCGAACATGCCGCGGCTGGGGCAGAAGCGGCCGAAGACGTCGAGTTCCTGTTCCTCGGGCTGCCCTTGACCGTTCTCCTGCTCCTGCTCCTGACCCTGTCCCCGCTCCTGGGCCGGCTGCGGCGGACGGGCCGGGCCGGAGTCCTGCGTGCGGCCCGGGCGGGCGGGGGCCGGCTTCCGCTCCTGGATGGTCATGGGACCAGGGTAGCCCTCCGGTCTCCGATCCAGCCTTGGTAACCAATGGAGACCTGGTCTATATTAGAGACCGCTGAGCGGGGGTGACCCCGTCGGCCCCCGTCCTGCCTCCCCTCCGACCCAGGAGTCGCTTCGCCATGACCACCACCAGCCCCGCCGCCGTCCGGCCGACCGTCGCCATCGCCTACCACTCCGGCTACGGCCACACCGCCGTGCTGGCCGAGGCCGTCGCCCGTGGCGCCGACGCCGCCGGCGCCACGGTCCTCACCGTCGCCGTGGACACCATCACCGAGGAGCAGTGGGCGCAGCTGGACGCCGCCGACGCGATCGTCTTCGGCTCGCCGACCTACATGGGCACGGCCTCCGGCGCCTTCCACGTCTTCGGCGAGGCGAGCAGCAAGCGCTGGTTCGCGAGCGCGTGGAACGACAAGGTCGCGGCCGGCTTCACCAACTCGGCGTCCAAGAGCGGCGACAAGGCCGGAACGCTGGGCTTCCTGCAGACGCTGGCCGCCCAGCACGGCATGCACTGGGTCAACCTCGGCCTGAAGCCGGGCTGGAACTCGTCCACCGCGAGCGAGTACGACCTCAACCGGCTCGGCTTCTTCAACGGCGCGGCGGCGTCCACGCCGTCGGACGGCGGGCCGGAGGCGGTGCACAAGGCCGACATCGCCACCGCCGAGCACCTGGGCGAGCGGGTCGCCCGGCACACCGCCGTGGTGCTGGCCGGCCGGGCCGCCCTCGCGGCCTGAAGCCGGCCGGGCACGGCCGCGGCGGAACGGCTTCAGGCCGCGGGGGACGGCGGGCCCGTACCGCCTGCGGTGCCCGTACCGCCCGCCCGGGCCCGTACCGCCCGCCCGGGTCCGTGCCGTCCGCGGGGCCGGGTCCTGGGCGGACGGGCGGTCAGGTCGTCCCCGGACGCCTCGTCACCGGGTCAGGCCCCGGGGGCCGTCACCCGGAGCGCGGCGAGGCCGAACGGGTCGGCCAGCAGCAGGATTCCGTCCGGGGTGATGTCCGCGGCCACCAGCGAGCCCGCCGGCAGGGCGAGGGAGGTCACCGGCTCCTGCGCCGAGCCGCCCCAGACCCGGACCTGGTCCCCGCCCGAGCTGAGCGCGAAGCGGGCCGCCGCGCGCTGCTCCTCCCCCGGCCGGACCAGCCGCTCGGCCTGCGGGACGGGCGTGCCGGTCACCGCGTCGAAGCCGACCAGGGTGCTGCCCTCCGCCGTCGGCAGGGCGGCCACCACGGCGGGCGCTCCCCCCGGGCCGTAGGCGGCGGTCACGGCCGTGATCTCGGGCAGCGGGTGCCACCAGAGCGTGCGCCAGGGCAGGCCGGGGCCGAAGTCCAGCCCCGGCAGCCCGTCCTGGTGGCAGGCGTACTCCAGCAGGCCGGCCCGCTGCGCCGGGTGGAGTTCGGTGCGGGTGAACTGCGGGGCCAGCCGCAACCAGGTCAGGGCCACCGGGGGCAGGTCCGCGCCGGTGCGGGTGAGGTGCTCCACCGCGGCACGCAGCAGCACCTGCGGGGTGTGCACCAGGAATCCCGGGTCGGCGAGCAGTTCGGGCAGCCGGCCGGCCTCCAGCGCGTGCGCGGTCAGTTGCTCCCGGACGTAGAGGGTGACGTGCGCCCAGCGCTCCGGGCCGCCGGCGGGCACGTCCTCCAGCAGGACCCCGGTGATCCGCCGGTGGGCCTCCAGCGCGGTGGTGCCGAGGCGCTCGCGCAGTTCGGCGCCGACGGCGGGGTGCACCAGCCGGACGGCGGGCTGGCCGTCGTCCGGCTCGGTCCGGCCGGGCTGACCCGGCTCGACGAGTTCGAAGAAGGGCGCCAGCAGGGTCTGCCCCTCCAGCAGGGTGCGGGAGAGGTCGCGGCCGGCGACGGCGGAGGCGAGCCGCGCCCAGAGCGGCAGCGGCAGGACGGCTCCGTCGCGGGCCAGCGCGAGCGGCGTCAGCAGCCGCCGGAGCGTCAACTCGTGGGTGCCGCAGCGCTCGGCGTGCAGGTCCAGCGCCTCGCCGACGGTGCCGGGGAGCTTCGGCGGACCGCCCCCGGGGGTGCCCCGCAGGGAGGAGGCCGCCAGCCGGACCACCAGGGCGTTGCCGGCCGTCCGGGCGAGGTCGGCGGCGAGCTGCCCGGCCTCCTGGGCGGACGGCGCGAACGGGAGCCCGCCGCCGAGCGTGTGGGCCGCCTGCAGGGCCAGGCCCGGCGGGTCGGCCCAGGGCGCCTCGTCCAGGTCGATCACCCGGACCTGCTCCGGGGGCAGCTGATCGGCGAGCCAGTGCGCCTGCGCGCGGGGCAGGTCCGCGAGCAGCCGGACGCCCGGGGACTGCGCCAGCGGGCTGAGCAACGCGCGGGTCGCCCGGACGGCCTCGTCGCGCACCCGCAGCACGCCGACCCGGTCCACGTCCGGCACCACGATGGTGACGGGGTGCTCCTCGTCGAGCGCGGCGAGCTGCTCGTAGACCTCCGCGGTGAGCCGGGCACCGGGTGCCAGGACGTCCGCCAGGCGCAGCAGCAGTTGGTCGGGGGCGAGGCCGGCGGCCCCGAACACCAGCGGGCCGGGCCCGGCGGCCGACGGCACGGTGGCGGGGTCGAGGACGGTGAGGTCGATCCGGCGACGGAAGACCGGGTCGCAGAGCATCAGGAACCCGCCGACCAGCCGCGACCGGCCGCTGCCCGGGTCCCCGGTCAGCAGGAGCACCTTGGGCTCCGCCGGACCGCCCGCGTGCCAGGCCGCCAGTGCGCGAAGGGCCTCCGCCCGGCCGCCGAGGTGCGGGTGCGGCTGGTGGCGGGGGGTGGTCGGGCCGGTCATGCGGGCTTCTCCCTCGTCGCGATGGGGGCCATCGCGGCGTGCGGCCGGGCGCGCCCGGGCCATGCGCTGCCGGCCTTCCCGTGGACCCCCGTGGCCAGGCCGCCGCCACGCCCGGCGCGCCCCGCGGAACCGGACCGGCCCTGGGCGCACCTGACGGACCGTGACCTGATCTGTCCGCCGACCAGCGTAGTGGCAGCGGCCCGCCGGGACGGACAGCGGGGCCGGGCAGCGCTCGTCAACTCCGCCGGGAGGGCCGGAGGCCTACCAGTCGCGCCAGGCGTCCGTGATCTCGTGCCGCCCCAGGCCCTGGCGGGCGGCCAGCGCCCCGACCTCCACGCCGGCCGCGATCAGCACCTCGTCGATGTACGCGCAGAGCAGCTCACGCTCGTCTGTCTCGTAGGCGGCACCGTCGTGCTCCTCGTTGACGGCGTTGAGCGCCAGCACCACCCGCTCGACGGAGCCGAGGACGAGCGCGTCCGCCGGAGCCGCGCCCCAGGCCGCCGCCTCCTCCTCGAACGCCGCCAGCACCAGGTCGGTGGCCGCCAGCATCGAGTCGGGAAACAGCTCCGCCATGTACGCCTCCGTGGGATCGAGGGTGCCGGCGGCCAGCTCGGCGGCCTCCTCCGCCCGGTACCTGCGCCAATCGGCGGTCGGGCGGTCGGGCCGTGCTCGGGTGTCGTCCATGCCCCGGAGGCTAACGGCGAGGACCGACAGCGCGGGCTCGCGCTGCCGGTCCTGGTGGCCGTTCGTCCGGTACCCGGCCGCTACCGGGCGTACGGGTTGTTCGCCGGCGGATCGGCCGGCGGCCCGTACTGCGGCGGGGGCGGGGACTGGGTCCCGTACTGCGGCGGGCCGGCCGGCGGGCTGTACTGCGGCGGCGCGGCCTGGCCGTACGGGGCCGCCGGGGCGCCCGGACCGCCGGGGCCGCCCTGCGGCGGCAGCTGGCCGCCGTACGGGGCGCCGGCGGGCGTGGGCTGCGGGGCGGCGGCGGGGGTCGAGCCGGCACGTCGGCGGCGCACCAGCAGCACCACCACGACGGCGATCACGGCCAGGGCGGCCGCGGATCCGCCGATGACCAGCGGCAGGTTGCCGGAGCCGCTGTCGGCGGCCTGGCCGGTGACGGGGAGGTCGACGGGCTCGCTGCCCTCTCCGGGGGCGGCCGCCGAGGCGGACGGGGCGGGGGAGGCCTGCCCCGTCGCGGGCGTGCTGGCAGACGGGGCAGGGGTGGCCTCGCCCTCCATCTGACCGATCAGCGGGCTCACGTTGGCGGGGCCCGGGTCGCCCGGGGTCGCCAGCGCGATCCGGGGCCGGACGGTGCCGTAGCCGATCAGGTCGGTGCGGGCGGAGCCGTCCTGCGGCTTGCCGGCGGTGTTGATCAGGACGCGGAGGATCTGGTTCGCGCTCCAGTCCGGGTGGACCGACCAGAGCAGCGCGGCGGAGGCCGAGACGATGGCGGTGGCGTCGGAGGTTCCGTGTGACTTGCAGTAGCCCGAGGGGCCGGTGCAAGGGCGGTAGATGTCCTTGCCCGGCGCAGCGAGATCGATCTGGCTGCCCCGCTCGGACTCGTCGGTCACCACCCCGTTGCGGTCGGTTGCCGCCGCGGCGACGATCGTGGGCAGCGCCGCCGGATACATCACGGGGTTTCCGTCCTGGGCGCTGTTCCCCGCGCCGGCGATGACCAGGGATCCCTTGGAACTCGCATGGGCCACGGCTGCCTTGAGGCCCGAGATGTCGGCGTCGGAGAAACCGGAGGCTGCGCCGGCCTGAGAGATGTTGATGACCTTGGCGCCTTGGTCCGCCGCATAGACGATGGCCTGGTCGATCTCCTTGAGGAACTCCGCGTTGGTGACAGTTGCGCCCGAGTTACCACTGTTCTGGATCTTCAAGGGCAAGATCTTGACACCGGGAGCCAGTCCGAAGGCACCCTTGCCGCCGAGCCCCTTGCCGGTCCCGGCGATGATTCCGGCGATGCCGGTTCCGTGGCCTTCCCTGTCGTCGCCTACTCCGCCGGGAAGACCGCTGAAGTCCTTGCCCGGCAGGAACTGCCCTACCAGGTCCGGGTGGTCCAGCTTGAAGCCGCTGTCGATCACCGCGACGGTGACGCCCGCGCCCTTCGTGGTCTGCCACATCTCGGGGGCCTTCATGGCGTCCAGGTGCCACTGCTGGTCCCGGATCGAGTCGACCGCGGCGGCCGGGGTGGCCACCAGGCCCACCACCGTGCCCGCAGCCAGCAAGGCCGCGGCGAGCCGCCGCCCCCGCGTTCCCGCGTCCGTCCGCCGCATCACATGCTCCCTCGTCGATCTCCCCGTGGTCCCGGGGCCGGTGGGCCCCGGGACGGATCTGCCCGGCCACGGGAGTCGGTTCCCGTGGCCGGGCAGGTGGTCCGGCCTTACTCAATCACGCCGGGATTGCTCTGCGGGGTTCCGTTGGTCCAGGTCTCTTCGTCCTCGTGCAGGTAGTCGGCACGATTGCGGCGCTCGCGCTCGCTGCGCCCGGCGCCGCCCTGACCGCCCATCATCCCGCCCTGGCCGCCGCGGGTGCCCGAGGCGCCCCCGGCCGCGCCGCCGGCGCCGCCTGCGGCACCCGCGCGGTTGCGCAGGCCGCTGCCGCCGGGGGTGAACTCCCCGCCGGCACCGGGGCCCTTGCGGCCGCCGACCGTGCCGCCGGCCGTCGAGGTGAGGCCACGACCACGGCCACCGGCGGATCCGCCGCCACCCGCACCGCCCATACCGCCGCCCATGCCGCCCATACCGCCGGGGGTTCCGGCGCGTCCGGCCTGTGCCTCCTTGGCGCCGAACACGTTGCCGCCGGTCGACCCGGCGCCGGTCCCGCCACGGCCGACGGTGCCGCCCGCGCCACCGGCGCCGACCGTTCCCGATCCGCCGCGGCCGGGGATGCTGCCCGCGCCGCCGAGCCTGCCGCCACCACCGCCGGCACCGCCCTTGCCCGGGATGAAGCCGCCGCCACCACCCCCGGGGATGCCACCGGGAACCCAGCCGGCCCCGCCACCGGGGATGGTGCCGGTGCCGCCGCCGGGGATCGTTCCGCCGCCGCCACCGGGCAGCGGGGAAACGGGGATCGTCCCACCGGGCTGGCCGGTCCTGGGCGGCCCGGGGATGCTGTTGAGGTCGGTGCCCGGGTCGTTGATCCAGGGGAGCGTGCCGGGCGGACGATCGCCGGGCAACGGCACCGGGACGGGGTCGACGTGTCCGGGGGATGTGGGGCGCGGCGGGGTGCCGGGGACCCAGCCGCCGCCACCGCCGCCACCCCCGCTTCCACCACCGCCGGGGATGCTCCCGCCGCCACCGCCACC
This sequence comes from Kitasatospora herbaricolor, assembly GCF_030813695.1. NCBI lineage: Bacteria > Bacillati > Actinomycetota > Actinomycetes > Kitasatosporales > Streptomycetaceae > Kitasatospora > Kitasatospora herbaricolor. The sequence continues at coordinate 5,436,194 of NZ_JAUSVA010000002.1, read as the reverse complement.
GCTGCCGGAGCCCTTGCCGGAACCCGAGCCGGAGCCGGTGCCGGACGAGTCGCCCCGGCCGCTCGGGCCGACCGGAACGTTTTCGACATCGTCGACGCTGCCCGGCGGCTTCGGCGTCTCCGGCATCGACAACGCGTTCAGCTGCGTGGCCGCCATCTGGTACGTCTGCGCCAGCTTCTCCATCTCGTGGATGGCTTCCTGGTGCGCCGCGACGACCCGCTTCTGGGCGGCCTGCGCCTCGGCGTCGGTGACCCAGTCGGAGTCGACCATGTTGGCGGCCTTGTCGGCCGCCGTGGCGCCGAACAGGCTGCCGACGGGGCCGAAGAGACCGCCCGCGGCGGCGCCGGCGCCCTTGACCAGGCCGGTCGGCTGCTCCTTGTGCTTGCTGACGGCCGCCATGTCCGCCTTGGGCACGTCGGGGATGCCGTGCTTGGCGCTGGCGAGCGCCTGCCCGACCTGCTCGACGACCTGGCCGGTGACGCGCGAGGCCTCGCTGATCTCCCCCGCGGTCCGGTGGACCTTGGTGGCGAAGGCCTTGAAGGCGTCCGCGGCCGCGCCCTCCCAGTCCAGCTGGCCGAGGTGCGCCGCGAGCACCTTGCTGATCTCCTCCAGGGCCTTCGCCGCGCTGGAGATCTGGTTGCCCCGCTCGGAGACCTTCGCCGGGTCCGAGTTGGCGATCATGGCCTTGAGTTTGGCGTGATCGATGCTCTCGAAGTTGGTACCGCCTGCCATCACTTGCTCCCCGTGTCAGTGAACCGCCCGGCCATCAGTAACCCCCGGCGCCCGCGCCCGTGGCCGGGGCCGCGGTGCTCGGGGCGGACGGCGCGCTCGGCCGACTGGGCGCCGCGGCGGACACGTTCGGCACGCTCACGCCGGTGTAGGACTCCGCCTGCCGGGCGACCGTGTTGATCGTGTTCGCCTGCTCCTCCTCGGTGGCCCCGTAGTTGGCGGCCGTCTTGGCGAGCGCGGAGGTCATGCCCTCGATCTGGACGGCCAGGCCCTTGACCAGTTCCTGCAGGCCGTTGAACGTCCGGTTGTACGCCGTCATGAGGTCCGCCGACTCGGCGAAGCCCTCTCCGAGGTTCCCCTGGTTCAGCTGGAGCTGGGACAGCTGGGAAGCCGCCGCCGGCGAGGAGCTGAGTGCCTGCAACAGTTCCTCCGCCCGCTTCTTGAACGTGACCAGGGTCTCCAGTTCCATCCGGACGCTCTGCGCCCCGTACGAGGCGACCAGCTGGGCAGCACCCATGGCGGCGGCGGCCACGCCGCCCACCGCCCAACCGATCGCATCGGTCGACGCAGTGCCGCCGCCACCACCGTCTGCAGCAACGCTCACCACAGCAATCCACCTCTCCCCCGCGTGCGGGCAGCCCCTCGGCTGCCACACCGCAACACACCATCACCTACGAAGTCCGGTACAGCTTCTCGGCGTACGACCGGTCGGGCCGGCAGTCGCCACGGTCAATCGTAGCCACCCCCTCCGTCGGTGCGGCAGGGGCCTTGTCGCGGCCGGGCGTGATCGGTACGAACTTGACACGTACAGTTCCGTCGGACCGACGCACCGTCAGCATGCCTCCGCTGTCCGGTGCCCACCGAGGTGGCCGCCTCCGGCCCGCCCCGCCCCGGGTGACCCGGCTCCGCCGACGGACCATCCGGGGCGCACTCCGCCGCGGCCGCACGACGCGGGCCAGGCACCCTCCCGAGGCACCCGCGAGGCACCCCCGACCCGTTCCCGGCCCGTCCCCCCACCCGTCGCCGAAGCAGCCGCGAAGCACTCCCGACCCACCCCCGAAGCACCCCCGAAGCACCCCCGAAACGGCCCCGGCCCCGGCCCCGCGCAGGCCCGGCGCGATAGAGTGGGGCGACCGGTTCAGCCCGGTACGACCTCTTCTGCCGCGCAATGTCGCACAGCAGCGACCCCTGGCCCTCCCGGTGCACCAGGAACGGCCATCGCAGCGGATCGGACGTGATCGCGTGTCAGTCGAACGGCCGGACAGCCGGACCGGACCCCCGGACCCGCACCCCACTCCCCCGGCCGGCGCGCCAGCACCTCCCCGGACGTCCGCCTGGTGGGCCAGGGCGGCCCGGGTCACCTGGCCGCCGCTGCCGCTCGTCCTGATGGTCCGGGCCGCCGTCGGGATGGCCGTGCCCCTGTCCGCGGGGCTGCTGCTGGACCGCCTGGACCTCGGGATCTTCGCGGCCCTCGGCGCGATGCACGCGACCATGAACGACCGGGTGGAGCCGGCCCGGCTGCGCGCACCGCGGATCGCCGGGGCCGTCCTCCTCTCCGCCCTCGGGATGCTGATCGGCTCCGCCCTGAAGGAGAGCGGCAGCGGCCACCTGACGGCCGGCCTGGTGCTCACCGCGGTCGCCTTCGCCTCCGGGGCGCTCAGCGCGACCGGCCCGCGCGGTTCGGCCGCCGGGCTGCTGCTGCTGGTGTCGGCCTCCCTCGGCAGCGGCATGCCGACGGCCGCGCCGTGGTGGGCCGGCGCGCTGATGGTGCTGGCCGGTGGCGCGCTGGTGTTCCTGCTCGGCCTGCCGCACCTGGCTCGGCGCCGCCGCCCGCACGCCGATCCGCGCAACCGCGCGCTGGCCGCCGCCTACGACGCGCTCGGCGCGACCCTGGCCGACCTGGGGACCCCGCGGGGCGCGAAGTCCCGGCAGCTGCTGACGGCCCGGCTGAACCAGGTGCAGGACCTGCTGCCGCCGGCCCGGGGCCGCGAGTCCGCCCGCGGGCTGCGGCTGCGCCGGATGTACGAGGCGGGGCTGGCGGCCACCGAGGCGGCCACCGGCCTGCTCTGGGCCTGGCGCGGGGTGCCGGCGGAGGTGGCCGCGGTGCCGGGGGCGCTGGCCCGGGCCGTGGAGCGCGGCGGCGGCGAGGTGGAGGTGCCCGACTGGCAGCCCGACACGCCGGCCCGGCGGGCCCTGGACGCGGCGCTGCGGTCGGCGGCCGGCACGGTGGCGGGCCGGGACGCGGCGCTGGTCACCGCCCCGGCCCCGCCGCCGGACCCGTGGCGGCTGCGGGTGCGGCTGCTGTCGCGCGGCTCGGTCCGGTACGGCCTGCGGGTGGCGCTGTGCGTCGCGGTGGCGCAGACCGCGACCGCGTGGCTGCCGCTGGACCGGAGCTACTGGGTGCCGATGACGGTCGCCTTCGTCCTGAAGCCTGATCTCGGTTCGGTGTTCCTGCGGGCGGTGAGCCGTTCGGTGGGCACCGTGCTGGGGGTGGCGGTCACGGCGGCGATCCTCTCGCTGACGACGAACGAGTGGTGGCTGACGGTCATCGCGGCGCTCTGCGTGGCGCTGCTGCCGTACGCGACCGCGGCGCACTACGGGCTGAACACCGTGGTGATGACGCCGATGGCGCTGGTGCTGCTGCAGCTGGGCGGCCAGAGCAGTGCCTCGGAGATCTGGCCGCGGGTGCTGGACACCGTGCTGGCCAGCGCGATCGTGCTGGTCTTCGGGTACCTGCTGTGGCCCGAGCGGGCCCGGCACCGGATCGAGCCGCTGCTGGTGGACGCGACCGCGGCGCTGCGCGCCTACCTGGCCTCGGTCGCCGGGTCCGGCCCGGAGCCGGTGGCCGAGGTGTGGCTGCGGCGGAGGGCGTACCGGGCGCTGGCCGACGCCCGGCAGGAGGTCCGGAACGGGCTGGCCGAGCCGCCGCCGACGGGCCGGCTGGCCGAGCAGTGGCTGCCGGCGACGGCGGCCCTGGAGCGGATCGGCGGCGGTCTGGCGGCGTACGCGGCGCAGATCCGGTACGGCGGGCAGGTGCCCGAGCCGGCCGAGGTGGAGCGGGTGCGGCGGGCCCTGGACGACCTGGCCGCGGCGGCCCGGACGCACCGTCCGCCGACCCGGCCGGCCGACCGCCCGACCGGGCCGCACGACCCGGCGCGCAGTGCGCTGGGCCGCGCGGCCGACGAGCTGGAGACGCTGCTGCGCCCCTGAGTGCACCGACCGGGGCGCCCCGGGAACGCGGCGCGGCCGAGCGGAACTGCCCGGCCGGCCGGAACTGCGGGGCCGCCCGAGGCTGCGGGGCCGGTGCGGGGCCGGGCCGGGCCGGGTCAGACCTGCTCGGCCAGCTCCATCCAGGCGAGCTCCAGCTCCTCCTTCTCCTCCCGGACGGCGCGCAGCTTGCCGTCCAGGTCGGCGACCTTGGCGAAGTCCGCGGCGTGCTCGGCGAGCTGGCTGTGCAGCTTGGCCTCCTGCTGGTCGAGCTTGGAGATCTGCCGCTCGATCCGCTGCAGTTCCTTCTTCGCCGCCCGGGTGTCGCCGACGGGCTTGGCGGGGGCGACGCCGGGGACGGCGGCGGCCGCAGTCGCGGCGATCTTCGCCCGGCGCTCCAGGTACTCGTCGACGCCGTTGGGGAGCATCCGGAGCCTCTGGTCGCCGAGCATGGCGTGCACGGTGTCGGTGGTGCGCTCGATGAAGAACCGGTCGTGGCTGATCACGACCATCGAGCCGGGCCAGCCGTCGAGGAGGTCCTCCAGCTGGTTGAGGGTCTCGATGTCGAGGTCGTTGGTGGGCTCGTCGAGGAAGAGCACGTTGGGCTCGTCCATCAGCAGGCGCAGCAGCTGCAGGCGGCGGCGCTCACCGCCGGAGAGGTCGCCGACCGGCGTCCACTGCTTGTCCTTGCCGAAGCCGAACTGCTCGCAGAGCTGGCCGGCGCTCATCTCGCGGCCCTTGCCGAGGTCGACGCGGCTGCGGATCTGCTCGACGGCCTGCAGCACCCGCATCGCCGGGTCGAGTTCGGCGACCTCCTGGGAGAGGTAGGCGAGGCGGACGGTCTTGCCGACCTTGATGACGCCGGAGGCGGGCTGGACGTCGCCCTCGGAGGCGTAGGCGTCGCGCATGGCGCGCAGCAGCGAGGTCTTGCCGGCGCCGTTGACGCCGAGCAGGCCGATCCGCTCGCCGGGGCCGAGCTGCCAGGTGAGGTCCTCCAGCAGCAGCTTGGGGCCGGCCTTGACGGTGACGTTCTCCAGCTCGAAGACGGTGCGGCCGAGGCGGGCGTTGGCGAACTTCATCAGTTCGCTCTTGTCGCGGGGCTCGGGGACGTCGGCGATCAGGGCGTTGGCGGCCTCGATCCGGTAGCGCGGCTTGGAGGTCCGGGCGGGGGCGCCGCGGCGCAGCCAGGCGAGCTCCTTGCGGGCGAGGTTCTGGCGCTTCTGCTCCTCGGTGGCCTCGATCCGGGAGCGTTCGGCGCGGGCGAAGACGTAGTCGGAGTAGCCGCCCTCGTACTCGTGCACGGAGCCGTGCTGGACGTCCCACATCCGGGTGCAGACCTGGTCGAGGAACCAGCGGTCGTGGGTGACGCAGACGAGTGCGGAGCGGCGGTTCTGCAGGTGCTTGGCGAGCCAGGCGATGCCCTCGACGTCGAGGTGGTTGGTGGGCTCGTCGAGGACGATCAGGTCGGGTTCGCCGAGCAGCAGCTTGGCGAGCGCGATGCGGCGGCGCTCACCGCCGGAGAGCGGGCCGATGACGGTGTCGAGGCCCTGGCCGAAGCCGGGCAGGTCGAGGCCGCCGAAGAGGCCTTCGATGATGTCGCGGATGCGGGAGTCGCCGAGCCATTCGTGGTCGGCACGGCCGGCGATCACCTCGTGGCGGATGGTGGCCTCGGGGTCGAGCGAGTCGTGCTGGGTGAGGACAGCCATCTCGACGCCGCCGGCGTGGGTGATCCGGCCGCCGTCGGGCTCCTCCAGCTTGGCGAGCATCCGGATGAGGGTGGTCTTGCCGTCACCGTTGCGGCCGACGACCCCGATGCGGTCCCCCTCGCTGACGCCGAGGCTGACCCCGTCGAGAAGGGCCCGGGTGCCGTAGACCTTCGTGACGGACTCGATGGTGGCGAGGTTGACGGCCACGTGTGCTGCGCTCCTGGGATCGGCTGGGCCGGGGGATGCCCCGGTCTCCCAAGAGTAGTGGGGCCGGGGCGCGCGCCGGTCCGGCGTCCGCCCCGGCGGGCTCAGCGGGTGCGGACGGCCGCGCCGGGGACGGGCCCGTGGGTGGCGCGGGCGGTGCGGCAGGTGCCGGAGGCGGTGAGGGCGGCGGCGACGGCCTCGGCGGCCTCGGCGTCCTTGGTGAGGAAGGCGCAGGTGGGGCCGGAGCCGGAGACCAGGGCGCCGATGGCGCCGGCCTGCGTGCCGGCGGCGAGGGTGGCGGCCAGGGCGGGGCGCAGCGAGAGGGCGGCGCTCTGCAGGTCGTTGGTGAGGGCGGCGGCGAGGGCGGCGGGGTCGCCGTCGGCGAGGGCGGCGAGCAGGGCCGGGTCGGCGTCGGGGGTGGGGACGTCGGTGTCGGTGGAGCCGGTGCCGGCCGCTTCGCGGAGGCGGTCGCACTCGTGGAAGACGGCGGGGGTGGACAGGCCGCCGTCGGCGACGGCGAAGACCCAGTGGAAGGTGCCGGTGACGGGCAGCGCCTCCAGGATCTCGCCGCGGCCGCGGCCCAGGGCGACGCCGCCGAGCAGGGCGAACGGCACGTCGGAGCCGAGTTCGGCGGCGAGGGCGAGCAGGGTCTGCTGCGGGGTGTCGAGGGCCCAGAGGGCGTCGCAGGCGACGAGGGCGGCGGCGCCGTCGGCGCTGCCGCCGGCCATGCCGCCGGCGACCGGGATGTCCTTGGCGATGTGCAGGTGGACGTCCGGCTCGATGCCGTGGTGGGCGGCGAGCAGTCGGGCAGCACGCGCGGCGAGGTTGCTGTCGTCCAGCGGGACCTGGCCGGCGTCGGGGCCGGTGCAGGTGAGGGTGGTGCCGGCGCCGGGTGCGGCCGCGGTGGCGGTGACCTCGTCGCCGAGGGCGACGGCGAAGAAGACGTTGGCGAGGTCGTGGAACCCGTCGCGGCGCAGGCCGCCCACGCCCAGCTGGACGTTGACCTTGGCGGGGACTCGTACGGTGACGCTCACTGGGCTTCCCCTGCGGGCTCGTGCTCTGCGGCGGTGTCGGGCCCGGCGGCGGGCTTGTGCTCGGCGATGGCGGCGAACTGTTCGACGGTGAGCATCTCGCCGCGGAGCTTGTGGTCGATGCCGGCGCCGGCCAGAGCCTGTTCGGCGGCGGCGGGGGAGCCGGCCCAGCCGGCGAGGGCGGCGCGCAGGGTCTTGCGGCGCTGGGCGAACGCGGCGTCGACGACCGCGAACACCTCCTTGCGGGTGGCGGTGGTCCTCGGCGGGTCGCGGCGGATCAGCGAGACCAGGCCGGAGTCGACGTTGGGGGCGGGCCAGAAGACGTTGCGGCCGATGGCGCCGGAGCGCTTGACGTCGGCGTACCAGTTGGCCTTGACCGAGGGGACGCCGTAGACCTTGTTGCCGGGCTTGGCGGCGAGCCGGTCGGCGACCTCGGACTGCACCATGACCAGGGTCCGCTCGATGCTGGGGAAGGTCGCCAGCATGTGCAGCAGGACGGGCACGGCGACGTTGTACGGGAGGTTGGCGACCAGCGCGGTGGGCGGCGGGCCGGGCAGCTCGGTGACGTCCATGGCGTCGCTGAGGACCAGGTCGAAGTCCTTGGCGCGGGCGGGCAGCCGGGAGGCGATGGTGGTCGGCAGGTGCGCGGCCAGCAGCGGGTCGATCTCGACGGCCGTGACGTGGGCGGCGACCTCCAGCAGTGCCAGGGTGAGCGAGCCGAGGCCGGGCCCGACCTCGACCACCGCGTCCTCGCCCGTCACGTCGGCGGCCCGGACGATCCGCCGTACGGTGTTGCCGTCGATGACGAAGTTCTGCCCGCGCTGCTTGGTCGGCTTGACGCCGAGTGCGGCGGCCAGCTCCCGGATGTCGGAGGCGCCGAGGAGGAAGCTGTCAGGGGTGGGGTCGGTGGTGCTCACCCGCCAAGGATACGGGCGGGGCGGGTGAGCACGGTTCGACGGCCCGTCGAGGCCGGTCCCGTCCCGGCCGGCCGGGACGGGACGGGTCTTCGTCCGAGCGGCTCAGTACCCGAAGGCCCGGGCCGTGTTCGCCGCGATGGCGGTGGACAGCTCGTCCTCGTGCAGGCCCAGGGTGTCGGCCATCGACCGCACGGTGACCGGGATCAGGTACGGCGCGTTGGGGCGGCCGCGGTAGGGGTGCGGGGTGAGGAAGGGCGCGTCGGTCTCGACCAGGACGCGCTCCAGCGGGGTGGCGAGCAGGGCGTCCCGCAGCGGCTGGTTGGCCTTGAAGGTGACCGGGCCGGCGAAGGAGAGGTACCAGCCGTGTTCGGCGCAGGTCTTGGCCATCGCGGCGTCGCCGGAGTAGCAGTGGAAGACGGTGCGCTCGGGGGCGCCCTCCTCCAGCAGCACCCGGATGACGTCCTCGTGGGCGTCCCGGTCGTGGATGACCAGGGCCTTGCCGTGCCGCTTGGCGATCTCGATGTGGCGGCGGAAGGACTCCTGCTGGACGTCCACGCCTTCGGGGCCGGTGCGGAAGTAGTCGAGGCCGGTCTCGCCGACCGCCCTGACCTGCGGCAGGGCGGCGAGGGCGTCGATCTCGGCGAGGGCGGCGTCGAGGGCGGCGGCCCCGCCGGCCGGGCGCTGCTGCCCGGACCAGCCGTCCGGGTCCCCGAGGAAGATCCGGGGTGCCTCGTTGGGGTGCAGCGCGACGGCCGCGTGGACCTGCTCGAACTCGGCGGCGAGCTCCGCCGCCCAGCGCGAGCCGGCCACGTCGCAGCCCACCTGGACGACGGTGGCGACCCCGACGGCGGCGGCCTTGGCGATGCCCTCCGCCGGGGTGCCGGACTGCATGTCCAGGTGGGTGTGCGAGTCGGCCACCGCGACCGCCAGCGGGGCGGGCGGGGGCGGCGGGGTCGACCGGTCGTCGTCTTTGCGGGCCATCAGGCTGCGGGCTTCTCTTCCAGGCGGGGGAACAGGATCTCGCCCTTGGTGACGGTGGCGCCGACGGGCAGCCGGCCCCAGTCCGCGGCGGAGGCGATGCTCTGCGCGGCGAGCGCGCCGAGGCCGGCCTCGGCGCCGAGGGAGACCCAGAGCTTCTCGGCGGTGTCGGGCATCACCGGGTTGAGCAGGACGGCGGTGGCGCGCAGCGACTCGGCGGCGGTGTAGAGGATGGTCGCGAGGCGGGCCCGGCCCTCCTGCGAGTCGTCCTTGGCGACCTTCCAGGGCTCCTGGTCGCTGATGTAGCCGTTGACCTGCTTGACGAACTCGAAGATCGCGGCGAGGCCGCCGGCGAAGTCGAGGTCCTCGCCGATCTTCCGGTCGGCGGTCCGCACGGCGGCGGCCAGGCCGTCGGCGACGGCCTGTTCGGCGGGGCCGGCGGCGGTGGCGGCGGGCAGCGCGCCGTCGAAGTACTTGCCGACCATGGCGGCCACCCGGGAGGCGAGGTTGCCGAAGTCGTTGGCCAGCTCGGAGGTGTACCGGGCGGAGAAGTCCTCCCAGGAGAACGAGCCGTCGGTGCCGAACGGGATGGCCCGCAGGAAGTAGTAGCGGTAGGCGTCCACGCCGAAGTGCGAGGTGAGGTCCTGCGGCGCGATGCCGGTGAGGTTGGACTTGCTCATCTTCTCGCCGCCGACCATCAGCCAGCCGTTGGCGACGACCCGCTTGGGCAGCGGCAGCCCGGCGGCCATCAGCATCGCGGGCCAGATCACCGCGTGGAAGCGCAGGATGTCCTTGCCGACCAGGTGGACGGAGGCGGGCCACAACTCGGCGAAGCGCTCGGGGTCGCTGCCGTAGCCGGCGGCGGTGATGTAGTTCTGCAGCGCGTCGACCCAGACGTAGAGGACGTGCTTCTCGTCCCAGGGCAGGGGGACGCCCCAGTTGAAGGTGGAGCGGGAGATGGAGAGGTCCTGCAGGCCCTGCTCGACGAAGCGCAGCACCTCGTTGCGGGCCGTCTCCGGGGCGATGAAGCCGGGGTTCTCGGCGTAGAACTCCAGCAGCTTCGGGCCGTAGGCGGAGAGGCGGAAGAAGTAGTTCTCCTCCTCCAGCCACTCGACCGGCTTCTTGTGGATCGGGCAGAGCTTCTCGTCCTCGGTGGCGCCGTCGAGCAGTTCGGCCTGGAGTTTGTACTCCTCGCAGCCGACGCAGTACGGGCCGGAGTAGCCGCCCTTGTAGATCTCGCCCTTGTCGAAGAGGTCCTGGACGAATTCCTGGACGCGGTCGGTGTGGCGCTGCTGGGTGGTGCGGATGAAGTCGTCGTTGGCGATGTTCAGGTGCTGCCAGAGCGGCTTCCACGCCTCCTCGACCAGCTTGTCGCACCACTCCTGCGGGGTGACGCCGTTGGCGTCGGCCGTCCGCATGATCTTCTGCCCGTGCTCGTCGGTACCGGTGAGGTACCAGACCTTCTCGCCGCGCTGGCGGTGCCAGCGGGTGAGGACGTCGCCCGCCACGGTGGTGTACGCGTGGCCCAGGTGCGGGCGATCGTTGACGTAGTAGATCGGGGTGGAAACGTAGTACGCCGGGGTCTGGGCCCCGGTGGTGCTGTGGTCTGCAGTGGCCGCCATGGTCGGAAAGCTTAGTCGCGTGCCGGGGCCGTCCTCGACCCGATTCCCGGCGGCGGGCCGGTGGTAGCGGCGGTGCGCCGGCCCGCGCCCGTCAGGGGGTCGCGGCTGGCCCCCGCCGCGACGGCCCGGTGCGGCCGCGCGGGCGTGCCGGGGCGGCGGTCAGCCGCGCAGCCAGGCCCAGAAGCCGGCCAGGCGCCCGCGCGGCGTCTCCTTCATGGGGGGACGCTCGGGGCCGGCCGGTTCGGCGTGCGCGCCGTAACCGGGCGCGTGGTGGAAGGACCGCTCGGTGCCGGCCACCCGGCCCGCCCGCATGATCCGCACGGTATGTCCGCCGCAGCCGGGGCAGGTGGGCTTCAGCAGCGGCGACGGCACCCGGACCCCGTTGGCGTGGTACTCGAACGCGATGTGGCCGTCCCGGGCCACGTGGTGCTCGATCTCGTACGCCTGCTCCCAGCCGTACCCGCAGCTCAGGCAGGCGAAGGAGTAGGCCTCCCGGACGGTCTCGACCGGGGTGGGCGGCCGGCTGGTCAGGCCGAGGTCGCTCAGTGCGTTGCCACCGAGGGGGCTGCCGATTGTGTCGCTCATCGCGTCTCCCAGCGCCCGCCGGGCCCTCGCCCGGTTCGGGTCTTTCATACCGGTGGATGCCCCGGACGCCCGGCTCGATGCCCGGCTTGTCGAGACTTGGACCCGTGTTGGGAATCCCTGTACGAAGTCCGGGCCAAAGCTTCAGATCATCAGGCGTTTACCAGGGCCTTTTCTCCAAGGTACGCGCCTGTGGCCCCGGTGGCACCCCCTGTGCTCAGCTGCTCGCGGCAGCCTCGTTCTTCGCCGCGACCACGGCGTCGAAGACCTCCCGCTTGGGCAGTTTCAGCTCCAGCGCGACGGCGGCGATGGCCTCCTTGCGGCGCTCGCCGGCCTCCTCCCGGACGGCCACCCGGCGGGCCAGCTCGGCGGGGGTGAGCTCGGCCGGTCCGGCCGGCGGGGCACCGGCCACCACCACGGTGATCTCGCCGCGGACCCCCTCGGCGGCCCAGCTCGCCAGCTCCCCGATCGGGCCGCGCCTGACCTCCTCGTAGGTCTTGGTCAGCTCGCGGCAGACGGCGGCCGGCCGGTCCGGGCCGAAGGCCTCGGCCATCGCGGTGAGGGCCTCGGCGATCCGGTGCGGGGCCTCGAAGAAGACCATGGTGCGGGGCTCGGCCGCGATCTCGGCGAGCTGGCGGGAGCGGTCGCCGGCCTTGCGGGGCAGGAAGCCCTCGAAGGTGAACCGGTCGACCGGCAGGCCGGAGAGCGCGAGCGCGGTGAGCACGGCGGAGGGGCCGGGCACGGCGGTGACCTTCACCTGGGCCTCGACGGCGGCGGCGACCAGCCGGTAGCCGGGGTCGGAGACCGAGGGCATGCCGGCGTCGGTCACCAGCAGCACGCGGGCGCCGCCGAGCAGCGCCTCGACCAGTTCGGGGGTGCGGCCGACCTCGTTGCCCTCGAAGTAGGAGAGCACCCGCCCGGCCGGGGTGACCCCGAGGGCCTGGGTGAGCCGGCGCAGCCGCCGGGTGTCCTCGGCCGCGATCACGTCCGCCGTGGCGAGCTCGTTGACGAGCCGGGGCGGGGCGTCCGAGACGTCGCCGATGGGGGTGCCTGCCAAAACCAGTACGCCTGTCACGGGCCCCATCCTCGCAGGGTTCGGGGCACCGCGGTGCGGGCGGCCTTTCCGGACGAACCGGGCAGCTTCGGAGGGAGCCGTCGCCCGGGCGGGCACCGCCCCTACGATGTGCGGGTGAACGGCGACACGGCGACTGGCGCGCCTACTGGTACAGACCACACCCCGCCGGGTGGCGTCGACGTGCTGGGCCGGACGGAACAGCCGTCCCCCGCCCTGCCGGCCGTCCCGGCCCCGCGCGAGGGCGCGGACGGCCCCGGCGACGGCCCGCCCGGCGCCGGGCCGTCGCCCTGGCGCCGCACGCTGGAACGTTTCGGCCACCGCCCGCCCGAGCGGACCCCGCTCGCCGAGCGGCTGGTGCCGCCGATGCCGTCGGCCGGCGGCCCGCCGCTGGTGCTGAACCGGCTGGGGATCTTCCCCCCGGCGCGGCTCTGGGCCTGGCTGTGCCGCTGGGCGGGCTGGCTGGGGCCGCTGGCCGTGGCGCTGTTCGGCGGGGTCCTGCGGTTCACCGGTCTCGGCACCCCGCACGCCATCGTCTTCGACGAGACGTACTACGCCAAGGACGCGTACACGCTCTGGCACCTCGGTTACGAGAGCAACTGGGCGGACGGCGCCAACGAGGCGATCATGGCCTCGCCGCAGAGCATCCCGTACCGGCTGGACGCGGCCTACGTGGTCCACCCGCCGGTCGGCAAGTGGCTGATAGGCCTGGGCGAGTACGTCTTCGGGATGAACCCGTTCGGCTGGCGGGCCGCGTTGGCGCTGCTGGGCACGCTGTCGATCCTGATGATCGCCAGGATCGCCCGCCGGCTGTTCCGCTCCACACTGCTGGGCTGCGTGGCCGGGCTGCTGCTGGCCGTGGACGGGCTGCACTTCGTGATGAGCCGGGTCGCCCTGCTGGACCTCGTGGTGATGTTCTGGATCCTGGCGGCCTTCGGCTTCCTGCTGCTGGACCGCGACCGCACCCGCGGCCTGATCGCCCGCCGGCTCGGCGACGCCCCCGACGCCGTGACCGCCCGCCGGATGAACCTCGGCTGGCGCCCGTACCGGATCGCGGCCGGCGTCTGCGTCGGCCTGACCTGCGCCACCAAGTGGAGCGGCCTGTACGTCGCGCTGGCCTTCGGGGTGCTGACCGTCCTGTGGGACGCCGGCTCCCGCCGGCTGGCCGGCGCCGCCCGGCCGTACCTGTGGACGCTGCTGCGGGACGCGGTGCCCGCCTTCTGCTCGATCGTGCTGACCTCGGTGGTCGTCTACGTCTCCTCCTTCGCCGGCTGGTTCGCCAGCAGCAGCGCCCCCGGGCAGGGCGGCTACGGCCGGGACTGGGCGGCCCACCGCGCCGGCCTCTCCCCCGAGTACCTGCCGCTGCCGGTCCTCGGCCAGGTGAAGATGCCCTTCCAGGTCGGCATGACCTGGGTGCCCGACGCGCTGCGCAGCCTGTGGCACTACCACTCGACGGTGTACGACTTCCACACCCACCTGACCAGCCCGCACACCTACCAGTCGAACCCGTGGAGCTGGCTGGTGCTGGGCCGGCCGGTGTCCTACTTCTACGAGTCGCCCAAGCTCGGCCAGAGCGGCTGCGAGGTGAACGAGTGCGCCCGCGAGGTGCTCGGCATCGGCACGCCGCTGCTGTGGTGGGCAGGCGTGGTGGCGCTGGTGTACTGCCTGTACCGCTGGGCGGTGCGGCGGGACTGGCGGGCCGGGGCGCTGCTCTGCGGGCTGGCCGCCGGCTACCTGCCGTGGTTCGCCTACCAGCAGCGGACCATCTTCCTCTTCTACGCGGTGGCCTTCGTGCCGTTCCTGGTGCTCGCGGTGACCATGATGGTCGGGGTGATGATCGGCCCGGCCGGGGCCTCGCAGGACCGGCGGATCATCGGCTCGACGGCGGCCGGCGCGCTCCTTCTCGCCGTCGTGTGGAACTTTTTGTACTTCTATCCCCTCTATACGGGACAGACGATACCGATGGACGACTGGCGTGCCCGGATGTGGTTCACCAGCTGGATCTGACGCGGCGGCACCACCGCCGCGACAGGTACCGGATGCATCACGGGACCCCCACGTTTCGTGAGCGCACGGATCGGACCGGCCTAGGCTGGTCCCCGAACGTGCGTCCGCCACACCCGGACGCCCGCCAGTCGCCAGACCCTTGGGGGACCAGCACCATGCGCAGAGGCGCGAAGATCGGCATTATCACCGGCGTGTCCGTCGCGATGATCGGCGGAGCGGGCTACGGCGCCTACAGCCTCGTGGGCTCCTCCGACGACCCGAAGACCCCCAAGGCCCGTACGGTGGTCGCCGAACCGCCCTCCGCAGAGCTGGCCGCGAACGGGAGCAAGGCGTTCCTGGACGCCTGGGCCTCGGGCGACCTGGAGGCGGCCGGCAAGCTCACCGACGACCCGCAGGCCGCGACCGCCGCACTGACCGCGTTCAAGGACAAGGTCAAGCCGAGCGCGATGACGCTGGCCACCAGCGGGCCGGCCACCGCCGCGGCCGTCGCGGCCGCCACCAGTGCCTCCCCCTCGGCGGCCCCGAAGGCCACGGCCTCGGCGAGCGCCGCTGCCCCGTCCTCCACCGCCACCCCGCCGCCGGCCGGGCAGGTGATGATGGCGTTCAAGGCCAAGGCCGAGTTCGCGGGCACCACCAGCACCTGGAGCTACGACGGCTTCCTCGGCGTGGTCAAGATGAGCGACGGCACGGCCTCCGTGCACTGGGCGCCGTCGGTGATCCACCCGCACCTGGCCGAGGGCGAGACGATCACGGCTCAGCCGATCTTCGCGCCGCCGTCCAACATGACCGACCGCAACGGCAAGTCGCTGGCCTCGTACGCGTCGCTGACCAGCATGCTGGCGGCCATCCCGAAGAACAGCCTGCCGGCCAACGACCCGGCCGACGCGGGCAACGGCGTGGTGATCCTGGACGCCGCCGGCAAGGCCACCCCGGAGAACCTCTTCACCATCACCGCGCCCAAGCCCGGCAAGCCGCTGAAGCTGACCATCGACGGCGCGCTCCAGGCCGCCGCCGAGAAGGCCGTCCTGGACCAGTCCCAGGGCGGCAAGCGGAAGGCCGCGCTGGTCGCGATCGAGCCCACCACGGGCAAGATCCTGGCAGCCGCCAACGCCCCCGCGACCGGCTTCAACACCGCCTTCCTGGGTGCCACCGCGCCCGGCTCCACGATGAAGGTCATCACGGCGGCGGCGCTGCTGGAGGGCGGGCTCAGCCCTGAGTCCCCGATGCCCTGTCCCGCGACCACCTCCGCCGGGCACACCATCAAGAACGACTTCGAGGAGCCGCACCCCGAGTACACCCTCAAGGACGACTTCACGAACTCCTGCAACACCGCGTTCGTGATCGAGGGCAAGGCGAAGCTGAAGTCCGGCGACCTGGCCGACCTCGGCGCCAAGGTCTTCGGCCTCGGCACCACCTGGAAGGTCGGCGTGCCGAACTTCGACGCCGTCATCCCCGGCGCCGGGCAGAACCCGGACGAGACGGCCGACGAGTACTACGGCCAGGGCAAGATCAAGATGAACCCGCTGGCGATGGCCTCGGTCGCGGCCACCGTCAAGGGCGGCGTCTTCAAGCAGCCGATCCTGATCGAGGGGCTCCCGCAGATCGAGGCGCCCGGCAAGCTCTCCCCCGACACCCTGACCAAGCTGCGGGCCCTGATGTCGGCCACCGCGCACAGCGGCACCGCCGCCGGCCCGATGGGCGGCCTGAAGGGTGACATCGGCGGCAAGACCGGCACCGCCGAGCGCGCCGCCGGCCAGGCCACCGACAGCTGGTTCACCGCGTACCGCGACAACCTGGCGGTCGCCGCCATGGTCGAGGGCGGCGGCCACGGCGTCGACGCGGCCGGCCCGGCCTCGGCGGCCGTGCTGGCGGTCGGCAACGGCGGCTGACGACCACGCCGAGGGGGCGGGTACGGGGAGGCTCCCGTACCCGCCCCCTTCGCGTCGGCCGGGCCCCTTCGCATCGGGGCCGCCCCCTTCGCGCCGGGCCGCCCCTTCGCGTTGCCTAGGCCCCGGCCCCGACGCTGTCCGCCGGGGTCACCGGCAGGCTGAGCAGGCAGGGCGGCGGCACCGGCCGGCGGGCCGTCCAGCGGTGGGCGGCCAGCCGGGGCCAGATCACCAGCACCGCCGGCAGCGCCAGGTACCCGAAGCGCCCGGCCGGGGCGAGCGTGAACGCTATCGCCAGGCCCGCCGCCAGCAGGTCGGCGGCGGCGATGGCGGACCCGGGCGGGCGGGCCAGCAGCCAGATGGCGACCGCGGCGCCGCCGAGCGTCAGCAGCGCCAGCGAGACGGTGTGCCCGGTCGGGCCGAAACCCGCCAGTATCTTGCCCGGCAGCGGACTGCCGGCCGGAGTGTGGATCGCGGTCAGCCCCAGCGGGAACCGGACCACCTGCTCGCGCAGGACCGCCGGCTCGGCCAGCGCGACCGGCAGCACCACGGCCAGCGCGGCGCCCACCGCCGTCAGACCGGCCCGGACGGCGGGCCGGCGCCCGTACAGCCGCCAGATCAGCAGCACCGCGACCGGCAGGGCGGGCCAGGCCGTCCACTTCAGGCTGCAGGCGAGGGCCAGCACCAGGCCGGTGGCGAAGGTGCGGTCCCGCTCGGCCAGGGCCATCGCCAGGCAGCAGACCCCGATCAGCGGCAGGTCGACGCCGCCCACCACCAGCGCCAGGGCGATCAGCGGCGAGGCGGTCAGCACGGCCAGCGGCAGCACCGGCCCGCGGTCCCGGCTCGGGCGCAGCAGCCGCCAGCAGGCCAGCAGGCAGCCCAGGAAGGTCAGGGCGAACCAGATCCGGGCGTCGCCGAGCACCTGGGTCAGCGGGTCGGCGCTGCCCAGCAGGGTGCGCGGCAGGCCGAACACCGCCATGGCGGGCAGGTACGGGTTGTAGTCGCTGACGACCACGGGGTGGGGCAGGTAGGGGCTGCCGGTGCTGAGCAGCAGCCGGGCCGAGCGCTCGACCACCATCACCTCGGACTGGTGGCGGCCTTGCAGCGCGAGCAGGGCCAGTGGCAGCAGAACGGCGCCGAGCACCGCGACGGCGGCCGCGGCCCGGGCGGCGAGGTGGCGCGGCAGGGTCGCGCAGAGCAGGGCGGCCACCAGGTAGGCGGGCGCGGCGACGGTGCCCCAGAGCCGCTGGTTGGCGAGGTCGGAGACGACCGGGAAGGCGGCCGCCCAGACCGCGGCGACGGCGCAGCCCAGCACCTGGACCCGGCGCATGGCGGCGAGCCGGGCCGGGCCGGGGAGCTCCGGCCGGCCGGCCGGGCCGGGGCCGTCGCCGCGTTGGCGCGGGAAGGCCCGGGTGCCGCGGCGCGGGCCGGGCCGGCGCGCGGCGCGCGGCTGGCCGCCGGGCGCGGCCGTGGCCGGGGCCGGGTGGGCCTGCGTGCTGCGGCGGCCGGTGAGGCGCCCGCCGCTGCGGGGCTGGCCGGGCGTGCGGGTGCTCACCATGAGGGAAGGTTAGGCGCGGGGGGCGCGCCGTGTCGCGATGTTGGCGTAGGGGCTTCGGGGTGTCTCGGTGCGGCACGCGGGGCCGCCGGCCGTGTCAGGTGGCCGGCGGCCCGGCGCTGACCTGCGCGGACGGGCAGTGCCCGGCCGCCGGAGGTCCGCATCGGCGGGCCGGTCAGCCGACCGTGCTCGGCTCGGGTTCCACGACCTCGTTCAGCCTGGAGTGTCGGGCGCTGTAGCCGAGGTAGACGGCGGCGGCGACGGCGAGGGCCGCACCGGCGAACAGGTAGACCTTCGGGTCGAGGCCGTAGATCAGGTAGGCGCAGAATCCGACGCTGAGCAGCGGGGTGACCGGGTAGCCGGGCACCTTGAAGCCGCGGGCGAGGCCGGGCTGGGTGCGGCGCAGGACGATCACACCGACGGAGACCACCGAGAACGCGACCAGGGTGCCGAGGCTGGTGAGGTCGGTGAGGATGTCCAGCGGCACGAAGGCGGCGAGGGCGGCGACGGCGGTGCCGACCACCAGGGTGTTCCAGACCGGGGTGCCGGTGCGCGGGGAGAGCTCGGCGAACTTCGCGGGCAGCATGCCGTCGCGGCCCATCGAGTAGAGGATCCGGGTCTGGCCGTAGATCACCACGAGGGTGACGCTGAAGATCGAGATGATCGCGCCGAAGGCGAACATCATGGCCGGCCAGCTCTGGCCGGTGATGTCCTGCAGGATCTGGGCGAGGCCGGCCTCCTGGCCGTCGAACCTGCTCCAGTGCTGGGCGCCGAGGGCGGCGATCGCCACGCCGATGTACAGCAGGGTGACCACGACCAGCGAGATGATGATCGCCAGTGGCAGGGTGCGGCGCGGGTTCTTGACCTCCTCGCCGGCGGTGGAGACGGCGTCCAGGCCGATGAAGGAGAAGAAGATGCTGGAGGCGGCCAGCTGGACGCCGCCGGCGCCGAAGGGCATGAAGTCGCTGAGGTTCCCGGAGCGGAATCCGGTGAGGCCGATCACCACGAACAGCAGCAGGATGAAGATCTTGATGCCGACCATGGTGGCGTTGACCTTGGCGGACTCGCTCACCCCGCGCACGAGCAGGAAGCAGACCATCCCCACCAGGATCACCGCGGGGAGGTTGAACCAGCCGCCGTGGCCCGGGGCGGCGGCCAGGGACTCCGGTATCCGCACGCCGAAGGCCAGATCGAGGAACTTGTTCAGGTACTCGCCCCAGCTGACCGCGATCGCCGAGGCGGAGACGCCGTACTCCAGCAGCAGGCAGACGCCGACACCGAAGGCCACGCCCTCGCCGAGGGTGGCGTAGGCGTACGAGTAGGAAGAACCGGAGGCGGGGATGGCGGAGGCCATCTCGGCGTAGCACAGCGCGGTGAGGCCGGCGGTGACCGCCGCCAGGACGAAGGACAGGATGACGGCGGGCCCGGCGTCGGGGACCGCGCTGCTCAGCACGAAGAAGATGCCGGTGCCGACGGTCGCCCCGATGCCGATCGCCGAGAGCTGCCAGAGCCCGATCGACCGCTTCAGGTGGATGCCCGAGCGTCCGCCCGCGGCCGGTGCGCCGGCCGGCAGCGCGTCCCGGCCCTCGCTCTCCGCGATCAGGGTGGCGACGGGCTTCCGCCTGAGAAGTCGTTCGCCGAGGGTGGTGGTGCTGGCCAAAACGTGGATCCTTCTGGGCGGGGTGAGGGTGTTCCTTGCCGCCGGTCACCCGAGGCGCTGTGGGGTGCCATCGGGGACCAACCGAACAAAGATGGGACAGTACCCCGCGAATGCACCAGTGTCGCAAACGAACAGTCCGGGCGGTCGCATTGGACGATTCGTCGAATATGTCCGCACAAACCGGACACTTCGCGGGCGACGCACCGCCGTACCGGGCGGTAGGGGGCGGCGGCCGCCTCAGCCGCCCAGCACCGCCTGCATCACCGCGCGGGCGATCGGGGCGGCCAGGCCGCCGCCGGTGACGTCGGTGGCGTCGCTGTCGGCGATGACCACCGCGACGGCCACCGGGGGCACCTCGCCGGAGCCGGCCGGCTTGGCCCAGGAGATGAACCAGGCGTACGGGGTGCCGCTGTTGTCCACGCCCTGCTGGGCGGTGCCGGTCTTGCCGCCGACGGTGGCGCCGCGGATCCTCGCGTTGGTGCCGGTGCCCTTCTCGACCACGTCGGTCATCAGCCGCTGGACCTGCGCGGCGACGGCCGGGGTGAGCGCCTGCCGGTACGTCCGCGGCTCCATCACCTGCACGGCGGTGCCGTCGCTGCGGGTCAGCCTGTCCACAAGCTGTGGATACATCACCGTGCCGTTGTTGGCGACGCCGGCCGCGACCATCGCCATCACCAGCGGGGTGGCGGCGGTGTCGAACTGCCCGATCGAGGAGAGCGCCAGCTGCGACTCGTTCATCTCGGTGTCGAAGTTGGAGCGGGCCGCCCGGACCGGGATGTCCAGCTTGGCGTCGTTGAAGCCGAAGTCCCGGGCCGTGGAGACCATCGTGTCCAGCCCGGTCCGCACCCCGAGGTAGCCCAGCACGGTGTTGCAGGAGTAGATCATCGCGGTGTCCAGCGAGAGGTTCGGCCGGTTGCACACCGGGGTGTCGTTGACCAGTGGCGTCGTGGTGCCCGGCAGCACGTACGGGTACGGGGCGCCGGTCGGCGCGTCGATGTCGGTCACCGTGCCGGCGGCGAGCGCCGCCGCCGCGGTGACCACCTTGAAGGTGGACCCCGGCGGGTAGATCTGCCGCAGGGCCCGGTTGAGCATCGGCTGGTTGGTGTCGGCCTGCAGCTCGTCCCAGGCCTGCTGGTCGGCGGCGGAGGTGCCGGCGAAGGACCCGGGGTCGTAGCTGGGGGTGCTGGCCAGCGCCAGGATGCGGCCGGTGGCGGGCTCGATCGCGGCGACCGCGCCCTTCTGGCTGCCCAGGCCCTTCATCGCGGCCTGCTGGGCGGCCTTGTCGATCGTGGTGTAGACGTCCCCGCCGGGGTTCTGCTTCCGGGCGATCGCGTCCCAGAGCGCCCAGCCGGCCAGCCGGGGGTCGGTGCCGGAGAGGACGTCGTCCTCGGTGCCCTCCAGCTGGGTGTTGCCGTAGGTCTGCGAGGAGTACCCGGTGACCGCGGCGTACAGCGGGCCGTCGGTGTACGTCCGCCGGTAGTCGTAGCGGCCGCCGGTGGGGACGGAGCCGGTCACCGTGTCGTGGCCGACCAGGATGTTGCCGCGCGGCTGGCTGTAGCGCTCCACGGTCAGGCGCTGGTTGGCGGGGTTGTGGTCGAGTTCCTTCGCCTGGAAGACCTGCACCCGGGTGGCCTGGGCGGCCAGCGCCACGATCAGCAGGACGCAGAAGGTGCCGGCCCGGCGCCCGGTGGTGGAGATGCCCGGCAGGCCCTGCGGGCCGCCCGCCGGGGAGCCGGCACCGCCCCGGCGCGGCATCAGGCCTCCTCCGGTCGCGGCGCGGGACGCCGGGCCACGTCGCTCATCCGCACCAGCAGCGCGACGATGATCCAGTTGGTCACCACCGAGGATCCCCCCTGCGCGATGAAGGGCAGCGTCATCCCGGTCAGCGGGATCAGGTCGAGGACGCCGCCGGCCACCACGAAGACCTGGATGCCGACGATCGCGGCCAGCCCGATCGCCAGCAGCCGGCCGAACGGGTCGGTGAGCGCGATGCCGGTCCGGAAGCCCCGCGAGACCAGCAGCGCGTACAGCAGGAACAGCGCGATCAGGCCGGTCAGGCCGAGCTCCTCGCCCACGGTGGCGAGGATGAAGTCCGACTTGGCGGCGAAGCCGATCAGGATCGAGTGGCCGTTGCCGAGGCCGGTGCCGAGCAGGCCGCCCCAGGCGAAGGCGAACAGCGACTGGGCGATCTGGTTGGCGCCCCGGCCGGCCTCGATCGAGCCGAGCGGGTCGAGCCAGTCGGTGACCCGGCTGTGCACGTGCGGGGAGAGCCAGCCGACGCCGGCCGCGCCCACCGCCGCCAGCAGCAGCCCGATGGCGATCCAGCCGCTGCGGGCGGTGGCCACGTAGAGCATGATCACGAAGAGGCCGAAGAAGAGCAGCGAGGTGCCGAGGTCCGTCTCCAGCACCAGGACGCCGACGAAGGCCGCCCAGATCAGCAGCACCGGCCCGAGCACCCGGCCGACCGGCAGCCGCACCCCCCAGATCCGGCGGCCGGTCAGGGCCAGCGCGTCCCGGTGGACGGCCAGGTAGGCGGCGAAGAACACCGCCAGCAGGATCTTCGCGAACTCCCCCGGCTGGAAGGAGAGCGGCCCGACCGTGATCCAGATCCGCGAGCCGTACACCGGCGGGAACAGCACCGGCAGCACCAGCAGCACCAGCGCCACCAGCGCGCCGCTGTAGGCGTAGCGCTGCAGCCGCTTGTGGTCGCGCAGCGACAGCACCACAGCGATGAACAGGGCCACCCCGAGGGTCGACCAGAGCAGCTGGGTGGGGGCGGCCTCGCTGCGGGGGGTGGCCCGGTCCAGCCGGTAGATGACGACCAGCCCGACCCCGTTGAGCAGGATCGCGATCGGCAGCAGCAGCGGGTCCGCGTACGGCGCCCGCCAGCGGATCACGCCGTGCGCCAGCAGGGCGAGGACGCCGAGCGCAGCGCCGTAGCCGGCGGCGCCGGAGGGCACCGAGCCGTCGATGTTGACGCCGACCTCGTTGTAGCCGAGGACGGCGATCAGGACGGCCGCCAGCACCAGGGCGAGCTCGGTGTTGCGGCGGGTGCGCACCGGCCGGGGCCGGGGGGTCGACCGCGCCACCGCGGATGGGGTCGCCACGGACCGTCCTGTCGGGGGCTCGTCGGGGTGTTCGGGCGGGCGGGGCTCCGGCGCCCGGGCGCGGAGCGCCGGGACGGACGGCCCCGGGGGCGGGCGGGCCGCCGCCCGTCCGCCCCCGGAGTGCCTCGGGAGGAGCCTCAGACGCCCGCGGTGTGCGCCTGCGCGGACTTCATGGCGGTCTTCAGGTGCTCCTCCGCCTCGTCGGACAGCGAGGTCTGGATGATCTCGCCGCCGTACTGGGCCAGCGCCGGGACGACCTTGTCGGCGGTCGCCGTCCGGACCAGCAGGAACAGGGCGGCACTGCCCGGCTGGAGCTTCTCGCCGACGGTGCGCATGAAGTTGTCGTCCACCCCGATGTCGGTGGAGGCGCCGACGGCCGCGCCGGTGGCGCCGCCGATCGCCGCGCCGAGGAAGGGCATGAAGAAGAGCAGGCCGATCACCCCGCCCCAGAGCGCGCCGGAGGCCGCACCCGCACCCGTGGTGCTCACCGCCTGATGGAGCTTGATCTTGCCGTCGCCGCGGCGCTCCACGACGACCACGTCCTCCAGGTCGATCAGCTTCTGCTTCTGCAGGCCGAGGGCTTCACTGCGGACCGCCTGGGCGGTGGCGACATCCGGGTAGGCGATCGCGAACAGGTTGCTCACGGGGGAGGTCCTTCCAACTCGTCGAGCGTGCCGGCCGGCCGGGGACAGCCGGTGAGGCGGCCCCTGACCCTGCGCGTCACCCTAGCGAGCAATAGCCATATTTATTTCACTTGGTGGCGGTGTGTCCCGTTTTTACCCTCGCCGGCATCGGGCTGCCGCCCGGTGCCGCACGCCGGTCCCGGCCCGCTCCCCGCTCACTCCGTCCGTCGCCCGGCCAGCCCGCAGGCCGCCGCCGCGGCCGCCGCCAGCAGCGGCACGGCCACCGCGAGCGCCGCCCACGGGTACCCCACCCGGCCCGAGCGCGAGGCGTCCACCAGCACCCGGACGGCCGCGTTCGCCGGCGACGCCGGCGCCACCAGCACCAGCGTCGCCGCCGCGAGCGCCAGCGGGATCCCGTACTGCGCGCGCAGCAGCACCGGCCGGTTGCAGAGCGCACCGACCGCCACCCCGAGCAGCACGCACACCACGGAGGCGAGGAAGCCGGCCGCCAAGGCCTCCCCCACCGCCGCCGGCGGCGACCCGGGGTTGCCGACCGGCCCGCTCGCCACCAGCAGCGCGACCGTCCCGCCGGCCGCCAGCAGCAGGCCCGCCGAGAGCGCCGTGAGCAGCGCGGCCAGCTGCACCCGGGGGCCGGTGGCCGCCGCGGCCAGGCAGGCCCGCGAGGCGGCCGGCTCCGCCGTCACCACCACCCGGACCAGCCAGGCGGTGACCGGCAGCAGCACCACAGCGCCGACCGCCTGACTGCCGAGCAGCGGGTCACCGATCGAGACGCCGACCACCATCAGCAGCGCGTACGCCAGGAAGGGCGGAAGCCAGCCGTAGGAGCGCAGCAGCAGATCCGCCTGATAGCGGATCAGCGCCCTCACGGGGCCGGCTCCACGGCCGCGGCCCCGAGCCGTTCGGCGGCCGGCGGGGCCTCGGCCGGCGGGTCCGTCAGACGGCGGACGGCCAGCACCCGGACGGCGGGCCGGCCGGTGAGCAGCCGGCGCAGCAGCTCGTCCGAATGCCCGGCCGGCACGGTGAGGCGCACCGCCGTACCGGCCAGCGGGGCGCGGTCCGGGTCGCCGGGCAGCCGGGCGGGCAGCAGTCCGGCCAGCGGCCCGTCCGGGGAGTCCGCGTCGATTTCGACCAGCGGGCCGGACGCCGCACCTGTGGGGGCCGGCAGGCGGTGCAGCGCGCCGTCCCGGCCCACCCGGTAGCCGTCGGTGACCAGGCCGGCGAGCCGGGCGGGGTCGTGGTCGACGAACAGCACGACGCCGCCCAGCGCGGCCCGCTCGGCGGCCGCCTCGTCGAGCAGGGCCCTGGACGCCCGGTCCAGGCCCGTCCACGCCTCGTCCAGCAGCAGCAGGTCGGCCTCGGCGAGCAGGGCCTGCGCCACCGCGACCTTCTGGCAGGTGCCCTTGGAGAGGCGGCTCAGCGGGATGTCCGCCTGGGCGGTGACGCCCAGCCGCTCCAGCCAGGAGTCCGCCCGACGGCGAGCCTCGGCGGCCGGCAGTCCGTGCACCCGGCCGAGCAGCGCCAGGTAGCCGCGGGCGTCGAAGGGCAGCGCGGGCGGGAAGCGCTCCGGCACGTAGGCCCGCCGCCGGGGCGACCGTACCTGTCCCTCGCTGGGCCGTTCGATCCCGGCGGCCAGTTTCAGCAGGGTCGACTTGCCGCTGCCGTTGGGTCCCTCGATCCGCACCAGCGCGCCCGGCTCCAGGGCCAGGTCGGCGCCCCGCAGGACCCACCGCCCGCCCCGGCCGTAGCGCTTGCCGACACCGTTCAGCCGCATTCACCGCTCCCGTCCCATTGCCCGGCAGGGTAGTTCGCGGCGTGTTCGGACGGCGTCAGGGCAGCCCCGCGTTGGCCATCGCGAACTGATGATCCCTAGGATTCGCCGGGTGACTACCGACCGACGACCGACGGCCAGGCTCGGCAGCCTGTTGGCCGCTCTCGCGATAGCGGGCGGTGCGCTGCTCAGCGGCCTGCCCGCCCATGCCGACGAACCATCAGGCGGCGCCACCGCCAAGGCCACCGGGGAGGCCCCCAAGGTCGACCTCGTCCTGGACGTCAGCGGCTCCATGCGGGCCGCCGACATCGAGGGGAAGAGCCGCATCTCGGTGGCCCAGCAGTCGCTGAACGAGGTGATCGACGCCCTGCCCGCGGAGACCGACTTCGGCATCCGCACCCTCGGTGCCAACTACCCCGGCGACGACAAGGCGCAGGGCTGCCTGGACACCAAGCAGCTCTTCCCGGTGGGCAAGACGAACAAGGTGGAGGCGAAGACCGCCGTCGCCACCCTGCGGCCCACCGGCTGGACCCCGATCGGCCTCGCCCTGCGCGGCGCCGCCCAGGACCTCGGCAAGGGCGAGACCACCCGCCGGGTGGTGCTGATCACCGACGGCGAGGACTCCTGCGCCCCGCCGGACCCGTGCGACGTGGCCCGTGAACTCGCCGCCCAGGGCATCCACCTGGTGGTCGACACGCTCGGCCTGGCGCACGACGACAAGACCCGCCAGCAGCTGCTCTGCATCGCCAACGCCACCGGCGGCACCTACACCGACGTCCGGACCCAGGAGCAGCTCACCGACAAGGTGAAGCAGCTGGTCGACCGCTCGGTGGACACCTACACCGTGACCCCGACCAAGACCGCCGGCACCGACACCTGCGCGACCGCGCCGGTGCTGACCCCCGGCGTCTACAGCGACCGGGAGAAGTTCTCCGAGCACCGGGTCTACCGGGTGCCGGTGCAGGCCGGCCAGGAGCTGCGCGCCTCGGTCAGCGTCTCGGTCGACCGGGCGGTGGCCCGCGACTACGGCGTGCTGCTGCAGGCGACCAGCACCACCGGGCAGGAGCTCGTCCGGGGCACCGACGCGGGCAGCGGCCGCACCGACGTGGCCTCCACCGGCCTGCGCTGGTCGGCCGCGATGACCTCCGCCTCGCCGACCGCCTCGGCCTCCGCCTCCCCGAGCGGCCCTGCCCGGACCGACGTCTGCCTGGTGATCAGCAACTCGCTGGCCCCGCAGCCGGGGGTGGCGGCCGAACCCGGGCTGCCGCTGGAGCTGACCGTCGACCTGGCGGCCGCCTCCCCGGCCCCGGACGGCCCGGCGATGGGACTCGGCCACGGCTGGATCCTGCTGCTGGTGCTGACCCTCGCCGGCCTGCTCACCGGCCTGATCTTCGGCTGGATCGCACGCTGGCGCATCGCTGTCTGGCGGGAGAACTGACCATGCGTACCCTTCTCAGGACCTCGCTCGCCGCCCTCGCCCTGGCCCCGGTGCTGGTGCCGCTGGCGGCCCCCGCCGCCTCGGCCGCCTCGCCGTCCCCCTCGCCCTCGGCGAGCAGCACGGCGCCCAGCAGCAAGGTCGGGACCACCTTCCTGACCGCGACCACGCTGGCCCCCGGCCAGGACGCCAAGGTGTCCGCGTCCACCGGTGACTACCTCTACTGGGCGTTCGCCGCGGCGGAGGGCCAGACGCCCACCCTCTCGCTGAACGTCACGCTGGCCCCGGCCGCCGACCGCCACGGCCCGCAGACCTGGAGCGTGGAGGTCTTCGACGGCCTGCGCCGCCGCCAGTCCTGCACCGCCGGCACCCAGAACGCGACCGGCGAGGCCACCGCTGCCTCCCTCTCGCTCGGCTGCACCCTGCGCCAGGTCCGCTCCTGGGCCGAGCCGTGGTCCGGCGACCCGTTGCCGGGCACCTACTACGTCCGGCTCTCGGTGGCCGACGCGCCGCAGCAGGACCTGGGCCTCGCCGCCGCCGTCCAGCTGCGCATCGCCACCAAGGGCGGTCAGGACGACGCCCAGCCCGAGGGCGGCTCGCTGAAGGCGCCGCTGGTGCCGCCGGTCAACGCCGGTGCCACCGTCGCTCCGGGCAGCACCGCCGTGCCGGCCGCCGGCGCCCGCGCGGCCGCCCCGGTGGAGCCCGAGTCGCACTGGTACACCGGCTGGTTCTCCGGCTGGAACAGCCGCTGGTTCTGGACGGTCGCCGGCGGCGCGCTGGCCGCCCTGGCCGGCGTCGCGGGGTACACGCTCACCCGGCACCCGCGCGGGCGCCGCCCGGCCCGGTACGGCGCCGTCCCGCCGCAGGCCCAGCCGCAGGGGCCGAGCCAGGCACCGCAGCCCGGCCAGTACCCGGGCTCCGGGCAGCGCTGACCGCCTCCCCTCACGGGGAGCGGTGGTGGGAGCACGGCAAAGGGCCCGGCCGGAGAGGTTCTCCGGCCGGGCCCTTCCGTCCGTCAGGCCGACCCGTTCAGGCCGGCCCGGCGGACGCTGCCCGCCCGGGAGCCCCGGGCGGGCACGGCGTCAGCTGCGGCGGGCGCGGCGACGGCTGAGGAACACCGCGCCGCCACCGAGGGCGAGCAGCGCGGCGCCACCGGCCGAGATGGCGATGGTCTGCGAGCTGTTGCCACCGGTGCTGGCCAGGTTCTCGGACGGCGTGGTGGAGACCGGCGCGACGGTCGGGTTACCGACCGGGCCCGCGTCGGTGGGCACCGGCGCCGGGGCCGAGGACGACGAGCTCGGGGTCGCCGAGGTGGTCGGCGTGGCCGAGGTGCTCGGGGTCGCCGACGGCGAGACCGAGGCCGACGGGCTGGCGCTGGTGGTCGGGGTGACCGTGGCGGTCGGCGAGACGGTGGCGGTCGGCGACGGCGAGGTCGACGGCTTGACCGTGGCGGTGGGGCTGGGGCTGGTGGTCGGCGTGGGCTTGCACGGCTTGCCGCCGTTCCACGCCGTGATCAGGTCCTTCGGGAAGACCGCGTTCGGGTACTTCGGCAGCGGCGCGCTGACACCGTCGTGCTTCTTGTCGGTGCCGTACAGGTCGATCTGCCCGTAGCAGGTCGGCGCGTACTTGGTGACGTCCAGGGTGGCCTGACGCTTGTCACTGCTGAGCACCGTGGTGTCCCAGCCGAGGAAGGTCTGGGTGCCGGACTTGGCCCAGGTGGGGCCCTCGGTGTTGTACGAGGCCAGCGAGACCTTGTACTCACAGCCCTCGGCGGGCTTGGACTTGGGGTCGAGACGGACCTGGATCTTGGTGGACGGCTCGGACAGCCGGCCGTCCTCCTTCCAGTGCGCGCCGTTGTCCACGGAGTACTGCACGCTGACCGAGTCGCAGCGCGAGCCGTGGGCCTGCGCGGTACCGGCGAGGAGAACGGGGGAGGTCACGGCTATGCCGACAGCGGCCAGCGCCGGCAGCGACCTGCGAAGTGATCGGGTCACGGGGGGATGCTCCTTCAAGCGGTGATCGCCTGGTCCCGGTGCGGGGTAACACGGCCGGGAGCTTAGTGGTGCGAAGGGGTGACAGTACACGAGCGAACCCGGCCGCCAACGGCTGGGTCACCGGCCGCGCGGGCCACCGCAGGTCACCTCAGGTCGGCCGTACACGCAGTGATCTGACGCTGTCACGCCTCCGGGCCGGCGGGCCGCGGGAGGGGCGGCCGGCCGGGCCGGCCGGCGGCCCGTCTGGCGGTCCGGGAGCGGCCCGGACCGGCGGCCCGGTGAGCGGCCCGACGGGCGGCACGCGGACAACCGTCCGGCCCGGGTGCCGGGGCCCGCGGTCAGTACCCGACCGTGAAACGGGCCCGGTGGTGGCGCGGCCGCTCGGCCTCGTCGAGCAGGGCCACCGCGAGGTCCTCCATCGAGATCGCCGACTCGCCCCGGGCGTCGACCAGCAACTCGTCGGCGCCCAGCCGGTAGCCGCCGGTGCGGACACCCGGCTCCAGCAGGGCGGACGGGCTCAGGTAGGCCCAGTCCACCGCCGTGTCCGCCCGGCAGACCGCCAACTGCTCACCGCAGGCCTCGGCGATCGGCCGCCAGTCGGCGGGGAACAACGGGTCGTCGGTCACCAGCGCGCCGCCGCTGCCGGGCACGGTCAGGCTGCCCGCCCCACCGACCACCAGCAGGCGGACGCCGGTCCGGGCGAGGCCGGCCAGCAGTGCGCGGGTGGTGGCGGCGAACTCCCCCTCCCGGCCGGGCGCCGGCCGGGTCGCGCTGATCACGAGGTCCTGATCCTTGCTCAGCCGGACCACGTCCTCGGCCTCCCCCGCGTCACCGGTCCGGGCGAGGGCCGCCGGGTCCAGCTCCGCGAAGCGGGCGGCGTCCCGCACGACGGCGGTCACCTGGTGGCCGCGGGACAGCGCCTCGGCCACCACCCGGCTCCCCACGTTGCCGGCCGCTCCGAACACGGTGATGCGCATGCCTGTCAGCTCCTTCGTACGACATGAGGACTCGACGTTCCGGCCCCGCCGGGACGGCGATGGGGTTGAACGGGTTGAACGGGTTGAACGGTGAGAACGGTGAGAACGGTTGAACGGGGTGGACGGGGTGGACGACCGGGCCGGCCAGGCTCTCGTGGCCGGCCGGGCCCCTCATGGCCACCCCAACCCCCGGGGTCAGCCCGCCCGGCTGCCGGCGCGCGACTGCCCGACCGTCCCGGCGCCGCCGCCGGCCGGGTGCTCCCCCGCGGCACCCGTCCCGGTCGCGGCCGGACCGCCCGCCACCCGCCGCTCCGGCCGCCGGAGCTGGGCCGTGACCAGGGCGCCGAGCACGATCGCGCCACCCAGCCCCTGGGCGGGGGTGAGGTCCTGACCGAGCGCGACCCAGCCGAGCAGGGTGGCGACCACCGGGCTCAGCAGCCCCAGGAAGGTGACGCTGGTGGGCGTCAGGGCGCGGATCCCGCGGAACCAGAGCGCGTAGGCGACGGCGGCGCCCACGATCGTCAGATAGCCGTACCCGAGCAGGTTCCGGGCGGTCAGGTCGGCCGGCGGCGGCCCTTCCACGAACAGGGCGACCGGGAGCAGCAGCAGCCCGCCGGCCACCAGCTGCCAGCCGGTGGTGGCGAGCAGCGGCGCGGGCGACACCCAGCGCTTGCTGAGCACGACCCCGGCGGCCATCACGACGGCGCCGCCGAGCGCGGCCGCGACCCCGAGCCCGTCGAGGCGGGCGCCGGCGCGCAGCACCAGCAGGCTGACCCCGGCGACGCCCGCGAGGGCCGACAGGACGGTCCGCAGGGTGAGCCGTTCGCCGAGCAGGCCGGCCGCGAGCCCGGCGACCAGCAGCGGCTGGACGGCGCCGACGGTCGCGGCGACGCCGCCGGGCAGCCGGTAGGCGGCGACGAACAGCAGGGCGAAGAAGGCCCCGATGTTGAGTGCCCCGAGCACCAGGGCGCGCAGCCACCAGATGCCCTTGGGCAGCCGGCGGGTGAGCAGGACGAGCAGCAGTCCGGCCGGCAGGGCCCGGACCACGCCGGCGAGCAGCGGGCGGCCGGGCGGCAGCAGTTCGGTCGTGACGAGGTAGGTGGTGCCCCAGACGGCGGGCGCCAGCGCGGTCACCAGGATGATTCCGATCCGATTCCTTAGCACTAAGACAAAGTAACTCACCGCTAAGAGATTGACTAGACTGGAGCCGTGACGGATCACGTGGACAAGCTCCTGGAGCAGTGGCGCCGCGAGCGCCCCGACCTCGACGTGTCACCGATGGCGGTGATCGGACGCCTCAAGCGGCTCACCCGGCTGATCGAGGCCGACCTGCGCCGCACCTTCGCCGAGCACGGCCTCGACCCCGCCTCCTTCGACGTGCTCGCCACCCTCCGGCGCAGCGGACCGCCCTACCGGCTGACACCCGCCGAGCTGATGCGGACGTCGATGGTCACCTCCGGCGCCGTCACCCAGCGGCTGGACCGCCTGGAGGCCCGCGGCCTGGTCGCCCGCACCCCCAGCGAGACGGACGGCCGGGTGGTGCACGTGGCCCTCACCGCCGACGGCCGCGCCCTGATCGACCAGGCCCTCCCCGACCACGTCGCCAACGAGCACCGCCTTCTCTCCGGGCTCACCGCCCCCCAGCGCGACGGCCTCGCCGAAACCCTGCGGGACCTGCTGGAGTCCCTCGGCGACGCGTCCGACTGATCCGCCCGCGGGTGCCCGGCCCCGCAGGACTACCGTCCCGGTCCGGGAGGCCCTGTGTCCGACGGCCGGGGCCAGGTGCCCGTGATGCCGGCCCGTCCCGAGGCCGGGCCGGCGCCGCGCCCTCCCGGTGCCGGCGGGTCAGCCCCTCGACCGGGCCGGAGGGCGGGAGAGGCAGCGCGGTCGGCCGGCGGACTCGCTACGCCAGGCGTGGTGCGCCCGGAGGAGATTGGCGCGCTGGTCGGGATCGGTGTCGCGGAGCACCATGCGCAGGGTGATCAGGTCGCGTAGGCCGCGGGCAAGGTCGGCCGTCGCGCGCTGCGGGCGTCGCAGGAGGCGGACGAGCAGCCCGAGGACGAGAGGCGTGGCGATCAGGGCCAGGTGGGGGTTCATCGGTTCGGTACTCCTCGTGGTCCGTTCGGTGTCGGTTCGGGCAAGAGCCGACCGGCCTGTCGAGTACCAGGGATAGCCTGGACGGGCCTTCAAAGGCTTGATGTGAACAAGGTTGAACCGTTGGGTCAGGGGCGGCAGGTGAGCGATGCGGGGGCCGGGGGGCCCAGGGGCGCCCACAGCGAGTTGGTCGCCTGCCTGCGGCAGGCGATGACCGACCGGAAGATGAAGCAGTCCCAACTCGCCAAGGCGGCGGGAGTCTCCGCGGCGACCGTCAGCAACATCCTCAACGAGCGGTCCGTGCCGACCGTCGACAGCCTCGGCCTGCTCGCGGGCGCCTTGGGCTTCACCGAGGCGCGGCTGAGGGAACTGCACAGCCTGCGGGACCAGGCGGACGTGCGTAAGCACCGCCTCGGTGCCTACCTGGCCGCCGCCCGGCGGGCCGCCCGTGAGCACCCCTACCCGGGTGTGCTGCCCGGCGCCTCGCCGCCGCTCGCCACCGTCTACCTGCGTCAGCAGGCCACCCGACAGCGCAGGCATGAATCCCAGTTCAACGGCGACACGGCCGGACCACTGGACATCCGCGCGGGATCGCAGGCCGCCGACGAGATCCTCGCCGGCGGGCAGACCTGCGTGGTCGTCGCAGGGCCGGGCGGCGGCAAGACCAGTCTGCTGCGCACCCGCCTTGCCGACTGCGTCGAGCAGTGGTTGAACGGCCGTGGCGAGGACGTGGTACCGGTGCTCGTCCCGGCGGCGGCCCTGGCCGGGCGCCCCCTGACCCAGGCCCTCGCCGCAGCCGCGACCGCCGATCTCGCCTCGCACGGCCTGGTGGACGAACTCACCCCGGCGTTCTTCGCCACCCCGCCGCAGCCGGGTGTGCGCTGGCTCCTGCTGGTCGACGGCTTGGACGAGATGACCGACCCCGCCGCGAGGCACGAGGTACTGCGCGCCCTGGCCGCTGTCGCCGGGGGCGAGCACGGCGGGTTGTACCGCTTCGTCGTTGCCACCCGCCCCCTGCCCGACGGCGAGCTCGACGTCCTGGGCCTCGGGGTACCGCGCTACGACCTGCAGCCCTTCAGCCCCGACGACCTGCGGCCGGTCGCCATCGGCTGGTTCCGCGCCATCGGCCTGGCAGACCCTGACTCTGCCGCCGAGCGGTTCGTCGACGCCATGCGCCGCACCCGGCTGGCCGACCTGGCCCGCATCCCGCTGATGGCCTCCATGCTCTGCCAACTCCACGCCGCCGCCCCCGGCCGGCCGCTGCCCGCCGGTCGCGGACAGATCTACCGGGACTTCATCCGCCTGCTGCACAGGCAGCAGTACACCCCCGCCCACGCGAGGCTCCGGGTCCAGGACCGCGCCGGCGTCGACCGCTACGGATCCGCCGCCCGCGCCCAGGCAGAGCGCACCCTCGACCACCTCCAAGACCTCATCGCCCTGCTCGCGGCCGAACGCCACCGGGGAAACACCCTCTCCGCGATCACCCTTCTGGAGGCCCGGCCCGAAGCGCAGCGGCCCCCGCGGGTACCGCAGGACGAGTGGCACGCCTTCCTGATCACCAGCCTGTGCCGCAGCGGCCTGCTGACCGTCCGTGCGGGCGAGATCGTCTTCCTCCACCAGACCCTCATGGAACACCTGGCCGCCCGCCATGCCACCCGGGACCACGGGTCCCGCACTCGTACGCTCCATCAGATCTTCCATCGCCCCCGCGGATACGGATGGTTGAACTTGGCGCCGGGCGGGCCACGGAGACAGTGGCCGCACAGGTACTGGGACCCTCCCCTCGAACACTCCTCGTACGTCGGCTTCCTCCTCGACGCCGCTCAGGAAGGCGACCCCTGCGCCGCCACGTCGCACCTGGCCCGCCTGGTTCCCCCGCACGGAGGACTGAGCGGCTGCCGCTTCATCGCGGCACAGGCCCGACTCGGAACCCTCCTCCCCGAGGAGGTCGTCGACGCAGCCGCCGACGTGTTCGCCGGCCTCGCACGTGACTCCACCCTGGACGGGTCCTACCGCCTGAAGTCGGCCGGGACCCTGGCCGAGCTCCGACCCTCCCGTGCCGCCGACGTGTACGCCGGCCTCGCCGACGACACCGCACTCGACGGCAGCACCCGTATGGTGGCGGCCCGAGCCCTCGCCAAGCTCGAAGCCCCGCGCGCCGCCGGCGTCTACGCCGGCCTCGCCCGCGACTCCACCTTCGACGGCTACTACCGCATGGCGGCCGCCCGAGCGGTGGCCGGGCTCGAAGCCGCGCGTGCCGCCGACGTCTACGCCGCACTCGCCGACGACACCACCCTCGACGGGTACGACCGCATGGAATCGGTCGAGACCCTGGCCGGACTCGGCGACGGACGCACCGCCGAGTTGCTCTCCCGCCTCGCCGACGACACCACGCTCCACGATCACTTCCGGGTCAGGGCCGCCGGGAACCTCGCCGAACGCCACGACGACGACGCCGCCGAGCTGCTCTCCCGCCTCGCCCGCGATTCCACCCTGGGCGGGTACTACCGCCTGCGGTCGGCCGAGGCCCTGGCCGGGCTCCGCACCTCCCTGGCCGCCGACATGTACGCCGGCCTGGCCGACGACACCGCACTCGACAGCGGCACCCGCCTCAAGGCGGCACGGGAGCTCGCCGAGCTGGGCGGCCACCGGGCCGAAGGCACCGGGCTGCTCCGCGCCCTCGCCGACGACACCACACTCACCGGCATCAGCCGCGTCCACGCCGCCCGCAGCCTGGCCCAGCTCGACGGCCACCGGGCCGAAGGCACCGCACTGCTGGCCCACCTCGCCGACGACACCGCCCTCAACAGCATCGGCCGCCTCAAGGCGGCACGGGAGCTCGCCGAGCTGGGCGGCCACCGGGCCGAAGGCACCGGGCTGCTCCGCGCCCTCGCCGACGACACCACACTCACCGGCATCAGCCGCGTCCACGCCGCCCGCAGCCTGGCCGAACTCGACGGCCACCGGGCCGAAGGCACCGCACTGCTGGCCCACCTCGCCGACGACACCGCCCTCAACGGCATCGGCCCCCACGGCAGTACCCGCATGCGGGCGGTCCGAGCGCTCGCCGAGCTGGACGCCGCGCGTGCCGCCGACGTGTACGCCGGCCTCGTCGACGACGCCACCCTTGACGGGTACGACCGCCTGGAGGCGGCCGAGACCCTGGCCGGACTCGGCGACCGACGCACCGCCGAACTGCTGGCCGGCCTGGCGAACGACACCACTCTTGACGGGCCCTATCGCCTGAAGGCTGCCCGGGGTCTCGCGGAGCTGGACGGGCACCGGGCCGAGGGCGCCGGGCTGCTGGGCGTCCTCGCCGACGACACCGCACTCACCGATGTCAGCCGCGCCCACGCCGCCCGCAGCCTGGCCGAACTCGACGGACACCGAACAGAAGGCGTCGTTCTGCCTGCCGGCCGGCCTTGAGCAACCGGATGACCGGGTGGCCGGATCCGCAGCACGGGCAGCTCCGAGCCGCCCCGGAGCAACGGGGCTGCGACGGCCTCACCACGCCGCCACTCACCGCTGAAGCTCCCGGGCCCCCGGAGCAGTTGCTGTCCTTCACTGCGCCACAAACGCTCAAAGGCCCTCCCGGATGATCCCGGGAGGGCCTTTGACATTGGGTGGAGCTGAGGGGATTCGAACCCCTGACCCCCTCGATGCGAACGAGGTGCGCTACCGGACTGCGCCACAGCCCCAACGAGAAGAAACTTTAGCACCTTTCGGAGGTGGCTCGTGACCACCTCCGGCCGGAGCGCCCTGGTGGGGCGGGGGCGCTCCGGACGGGGTCATTCGTTGGCGGCCCGGGGGCGGGTGTCGTAGCCGTCCTCCGCGGGTGCGGCGGGCGGCTCGGCGTACTGGTCGAAGAGCGGGGTGCTGCGGGGCTCGGCCGGGCGTCCGGCGGTCCAGGTGCCGGGGGCGCCGAGGTCGAGGTCGCGGGTGACCCGGGGGGCGACCGGTGCGGTGACGTAGGTCGGCAGCGGGACGGGGACGGGCTCCCAGGAGTCGGGTCCCGCCGCGCCGCGCTCGCGGATGCCGTCCACCCACTCCTCGTGGTCGGTCGCCTCGACCAGGGCGGAGGCCGCCGTGGTCGGCCGGACGTCGTGCGGGGCCGGGTCGGCGGCGATCCGCAGGTGCGGGCGGCCGCGGTCGGCGGCGTGCGCCGCGTCGTGCGGGGCCTCCCGGGGGGAGTCCGCCGCACGCTCCGCCCGGGCCTCGTCGGCGCGGGCACCGGCCGGCGGCCGGTGGTCGCGCTGCACCTGCTCCCGCTGTCCGTGTTCCTGGCGCCCCTGCTCGGGACGCCCGATGTCCTGGCGCCCGATGTCCTGCCGTCCGATGTCAGGGTGCCCGGCGTCGGGACGGGTGGAGTCCGCGCGGCCGGCCTCGGCCCGCCGGTTCTCCCGCTGCCGCAGGCGTTCCGCCGCCTGCGCCGCGCGGTCCCGGTCGATCTTGACCTCGAAGCGCTGGCGTTCCAGCTTGCGCAGGTGGCCGATGTAGAGGGTCAGGAGGGCGGCCGGCAGGGCCGGGGCCCAGAGGAAGGCCAGTCCGAGGACCGCCGCGGCGACCGCCCCCAGCGCGAAGGCCAGGAAGAGCACCGTGACCATCCGCCGCCGCCGGGCCAGCAGCCGGGCCCGGCGCTCGGCCCCGAGCCGGCGCTCCGACGGGCGCTCGACGTTCCGGGGGGCGTGCCCCTTGGCCGCCGGTGCCGGGATCCGTCCTGCGGGCATGCCGGGGGCCGCCCGGTCGGCGGGGGCGGGCCGCCCGCCAACCGGGCGGTCGTCTTCGGGCCGGACGTTCCCGGGCCGGTCGCCCTCGGACCGTCCGCCGTCGACCGGTTCGTCGTCGTCGGTCGGCTCGTCGCCGGACCGCCCGTCGGCACCCGGGTCGTCGCCGGTCCGGTCGTCCGTGCTCCGCTCGTCGCGCACGTCGTCGCGCACGTCGTCGCCAAGGACCCGGGATGCCCGCCGCTCCATCGCCGAACGCCCGGCCAGCAGGCGGATGGCGGTACTGAAGCGTTCCGTCGGGCGCGCCTCGTTGAGTTCGTCCTGCCTGCGGAGCCACATCGGCACCAGATAGGCGGCCCAGGCCCCTACGATGACCGCGTAGATAAGGCCGCTACTGCTCACGTTTCACACCGTACGGGCGTCGGGGAAGGCCTGGCAGCAATTTGGCACGGCGTGTCGTGTGATCAAGCTGATTCTCCGACTATTTTGCCGGTATTTGTGCCCGTCCGTGAGGGCAGCGATGCCATATCGATATTATTTTCGAACATATATTCAATTCCCAGCTTCACGGCCGGACCTGATCGCCCGCCAGCGCTCCAGCATGCCCTCCGGCACCTCCTCGGCGGTCAGCGCGTAGACCAGGTGGTCCCGCCAGTCGCCGTCGATGTGGAGATACCGGGGACGCATTCCCTCCGAACGGAACCCCAGCTTTTCCACCACCCGGCGGCTCGGCATGTTCTCCGGCCTGATGCACACCTCGATCCGGTGCAGCCCCAGCACCTCGAAACAGTGCTCCACCGAAAGCGCGACCGCCGTCGGCATGATGCCCCGTCCGGCCACCGCCTCGTCGATCCAGTAGCCGACATTCGCCGAGCACATCGAGCCCCAGGTGATGCCGCCCACGGTCAGCTGGCCGGCCAGCTGACCCTGGTGGAGCACCACGAAGGGCAGCATCCGCCCGGCGGAGGCCTCCCCGCGCAGGTAACGCACCATCTGCCGGTAGGTGGGACGCGGTCCGGCGGGCCGCCCGGCCGGGGACGGCGGGACGGTCGCCTCCCAGCGGCGCAGCCAGTCCCGGTTGCGACGACTGACCTCCTGCCAGTCCCGCTGGTCACGCGCCCTGATCGGGCGCAGCGTGACGTCCCCCTCGTGGAGTTCGACCGGCCAGCCGGCGTTCAGTGCGCGCTCCCGTCCGCGGCGTCGGACGCGCCGGAGGCGGGCCGGGCACCGGCGGCGTCGGGGCGGGGGTGGTCGCCGCCCGCGAGCTGGTCGACGGCGTGCGGGAGCAGCGGTGCCAGGACGGCCAGGCCGTCCTTCACGCCGCCGGTGGAGCCCGGCAGATTGACGATCAGGGTGCGTCCGGCCAGGCCCGCGAGGCCCCGGGACAGCGCCGAGGTGGGGACCTTCTCCCGGCCGTACGCCCGGACGGCCTCGGGGATGCCGGGGATCTGCCGGTCGAGGACCCGGGCGGTCATCTCGGGGGTGAGGTCCATCGGCGAGATGCCGGTACCGCCGGTGGTCAGCACCACGTCGTAGCCGGCCGCGACGGCCTCCCGCAGGACGGCCTCGACCGGGTCGCCGTCGGGCACGACCCGCGGGCCGTCCGCCTCGAAGCCCATCGCCCGCAGGCCGGCCACCAGCAGGGGGCCGCCCTTGTCCTCGTACACGCCGGCCGAGGCGCGGTTGGACACGGTGACGGCGAGCGCCCTCATGAGGTGCTCGCCGGGGCGGGCCGTTCACCGGAGTGCCAGTCGCCGCTCTTGCCGCCGGTCTTGCTGAGCACCCGGACGTGCTCGACGGAGGCACCCTTGTCGACGGCCTTGACCATGTCGATGACGGCGAGCCCGGCGACCGCCACGGCGGTGAGGGCCTCCATCTCGACGCCGGTGCGGTCGGCGGTCCTCACGGTGGCGGTGATCTCGACCGCCTCGTCGGTGACGGTGAGGTCGACCTTGACGCCGGAGATCGCGATCGGGTGGCAGAGCGGGATCAGCTCGGGGGTCTTCTTGGCCCCCATGATGCCGGCGATCCTGGCCACCGCGAGGGCGTCGCCCTTGGGCACGCCCTCGCCGCGCAGCAGTTCGACGACCCGGGGGGAGACCCGTACCCGTCCGGCGGCGACCGCCGTACGCA
Organism: Kitasatospora herbaricolor; assembly: GCF_030813695.1. Taxonomy (NCBI): domain Bacteria; kingdom Bacillati; phylum Actinomycetota; class Actinomycetes; order Kitasatosporales; family Streptomycetaceae; genus Kitasatospora; species Kitasatospora herbaricolor. The sequence continues at coordinate 5,398,162 of NZ_JAUSVA010000002.1, read as the reverse complement.
CGGTGGTCGCCTTCTCGGAGACGTCGACCATGCGGGCCGCGCCGCTGTCGTCGACGTGGGTGAGGCGGTCGCCGGGTGGTGTGGTCGTCACGGGTGCTCCAGGAGGACGGGTCGAATACCGCGCTACCGTACCCCCAGGGCCGCCCGCCGGGTGGGACGGGCCGACGGGTGAGCTGTGTTGTCGCCCGGTCGGCGCGGGCGTCGCGGGCGCGGCCCACCGGCCGACGGCCCGCCCGGCCCGGGGACGCCCGGCCCGCCCCCGGGCCGGCCGCGGCCGTCAGGCGGTGAGCAGGACGACGTCGACCTCGGTGCCGGCCGCGAGCACGGTGACCTCCTCGGGGACGGTGATCAGGCAGTTCGCCCTGGCCAGCGCGCCGACCAGGTGCGAGCCCTCGCCGCCGACCGGCTCGACCCGGCCGTCCGGGGTGTACCGGCCGCGCAGGAACTGCCGGCGGCCGGCGGGCGAGCGCAGCTCGACCGGGCAGAGCGCGCGGACCACCGGTCGGTGCACGTCGGGAGCGCCGAGCATGGTCCGGATGACCGGGCGGACGAACAGCTCGAAGGAGATGTAGGAGCTGACCGGGTTGCCGGGCAGGGCCAGCAGGGGGACGCCGGCCGGGCCGCCGATCATGCCGAAGCCCTGCGGCTTGCCGGGCTGCATCCGCAGCTTCCGGAAGTCCACGCTGCCCTCGCCGCCCTGGAGCGCCTCCTTGACCACGTCGTAGGCGCCGACACTGACGCCGCCGCTGGTGACGATGAGGTCGGCCCGGCCGAGCTGGTCCTCCAGCACGGCGCGCAGCACCGCCGCGTCGTCGGGCACGCCGCCGACGCGGTAGGCGATGGCGCCGGCGTCCCGGGCCGCGGCGGTGAGGGTGAAGCTGTTGGAGTCGCAGATCTGCCCGGGGCCGACCGGCTCACCGGGCTGGACCAGCTCGCTGCCGGTGGAGAGGACCACCACGCGCGGGCGCGGGCGGACCCGCACGCTGCCCCGGCCGACCGCCGCGAGCAGGCCGAGCTGGGTGGGGCCGAGCAGGGTTCCGGCGTCGAGGATCCGGTCGCCGGTGGCGATGTCGCTGCCCCGGCGGCGGATGTGGGCGCCGGCCGGGACCGGGCGCAGCACCCGGACCTCCTCGTCCGCGACCGGGGCGGTCATCGCCTCGGCGGGGTGGCCGGTGCCGGTGCCGCCGTCGGTCCACTCGACCGGTGCGACGGCCTCGGCGCCGGGGGGCATCGGTGCGCCGGTCATGATCCGGGCGGCCTGGCCGGGCCCCACCTTCGGCAGGTCCCCGGCGCCGGCCGCGATGTCGCCGACCACGGCCAGCACCGAGGGGTACTCCCCCGTGGCGCCGGCCGTGTCGGCGGTACGGACCGCGTAGCCGTCCATCGAGCTGTTGTCGAAGGGCGGCAGGTCACCGGTGGCGACCACGTCCTCGTCGAGCCGGCAGCCCTGGGCGTCGAGCAGCTGCAGGTCGATCGCGGGCAGCACGGTGACGCCGGACAGGACGTCCGCGAGGTGTTCGTCCACCGTCCACATCCTGGGGGCGGGGACGGGCGATGCCTGGTCCGCGGTGCCGTCGCAGCAGGCTGCGGGGTCGGTGGTGCGCTCCGTGGGCCCGGTCATCGCTCTCTCGCTCTCAGTCGTCGGTTCAGTCCTGCATCTCGTCGCGGACGAACTCCTTCAGCCAGGAACGGAATTCCGGGCCGAGGTCCTCGCGCTCGGACGCCAGTCGGACGATAGCGCGCAGGTAGTCCGCACGGTCGCCGGTGTCGTAGCGGCGGCCCTTGAAGAGCACACCGTGGACCGGGCCGCCGGCCTCCTCCTCATGGCCGGCGAGCACGCGCAGGGCGTCGGTCAGCTGGATCTCGCCGCCGCGGCCGGGCGGGGTGTCGCGCAGGACGTCGAAGACCGCCGGGTCCAGGATGTAGCGGCCGATCACGGCGTAGTTGGAGGGCGCGTCGGCGGTGTCCGGCTTCTCGACCAGGTCGGTCACCCGGAAGACGTCGTCGCCGAACCCGTTGGCCTTGACCGCGGCGCAGCCGTAGAGGTGGATCTGCGAGGGCAGCACCTCCATCAGCGCGACCACGGACCCGCCGAGCTCCTGCTGGACCTCGATCATGCGGGAGAGCAGCGGGTCGCGCGGGTCGATCAGGTCGTCGCCGAGCAGGACGGCGAACGGCTGGCCTGCGACGTGCTGTTCGGCGACCAGAACGGCGTGCCCGAGACCCTTCGGGTCCCCCTGGCGGACGTAGTGCATGTTGGCCAGCTCGACCGACTCGCGGACCCGGCGCAGGCGGTCCTGGTCGCCCTTGCGGACGAGCAGCTCCTCCAGCTCGTAGGCGCGGTCGAAGTGGTCCTCAAGAGCGCGCTTGTTGCGGCCGGTGACCATCAGTATGTCGGAGAGGCCGGCGGCGGAGGCCTCCTCCACGACGTACTGGATGGCCGGCTTGTCCACGACCGGCAGCATCTCCTTCGGCGTGGCCTTGGTGGCGGGCAGGAACCGGGTCCCCAGACCGGCTGCGGGCACCACGGCCTTGGTCACAGGAGTGCGGGAGGTCGTCGTCATTCGTTTACCTTACTAAGGCGTGTTTAGACCGGGCTGTGAGCAGGATGAAGCCGCTATGAACAACGGTCGCGGCCTGCGGCGACAGCACTCGGCGGGGCCGGATCGACGGCGGGGGTGAGGGTCCCCTCTCCGTTACTGGGCGACAGGCTACCCGGATCGGACGACCGGTCGTGCACCGCCTCCGGGCGGGAGTGCCCGGGGCGGTCCGGCGCGGGTTCCCCGGGCGCCGGCCGGCCGCGCCGGTCCGGGCCGTTGCCGTTGCCGTCGGCGGCGGCAGCAGCAGCGGTCCGGGCCGCGGGGGCCCCGGGCACCGGGGGCGCCACCGCGGGGCGCGGCGGGCCGGCCCCGCGCCAGCAGTCGCCGCCGGCCTGCTTGGCCTCGGTGAGCGCCCGGTCGGCGGCCCGCAGCAGCAGGGCGGCGTGGGCGCCGTCCCGGGGGAGGACGGCGATGCCGACGGCGGCGGTCAGGCCGTTGCCGTCGGCGGGGCGCGGCTCGCGGGGGCCCGAGGACCAGTCCAGCAGGCGGTGCCGGCGCACCGACCAGACCAGCCGCTCCGCCACCTGCACGGCGCCCTCGACGCCGGTGTCGGGCAGCAGCACCAGGAACTCCTGGCCGCCGTAGCGGCCGAGGGTGTCCGAGCGGCGGATCTCCATGCCCAGGCGCTGGACGAGGTCGCGGAGCATGGCGTTGCCCCGGCCCCGGCCCTGCTCGGCGATGATCGCGTCGAAGCCGGAGATCTCCAGCATCAGCACGGCCAGCGGGTGCGGTTGGTCCAGCCGGTCGGCCCGCTGGTCGGCGCGGCGGGCCCGCTCGATCTCCCGGCCGAGGGTGAGCTGCAGGTGCCGGTAGTTCCAGGCCCCGGTGAGCGGGTCGCAGGAGGCGGTGCGCTCCAGCTCGGCGCAGCGCTCCTCCAGTTCGGCGATCCGCCCGCGCAGGCCGGCCTCGCGCAGGGCCGTGCCGGAGTCACCCCGGCGCAGCCGGACCCCGAGCAGGGTGGCGCCGGCGAGCGCCGGGACGCTCAGGACGGCCATGGCCTGGACCAGCAGCGCGGTGGACATTCGGGGCGCCTTCCGCATGTCAGGCTCTGTCCGTCACCGGGCACAGAGCTGTGGAGGATCCCTTGCACAACGAGAAGGCGGAACTGAGGACACGGTTGCTCGCCCGACGGCGGGCCGGATCGGCGCGCTCGCGGGAGGAGGCTGCGGCCGCCCTGGCGGGCCACGCGGCGGGGCTGGCCGAGCCGGGGCAGACGGTGGCCGCGTACGTCTCGGTGGGCGCCGAGCCGGGCACGCGCCCGCTGCTGGACGCGCTGGCGGGGCGCGGGGTGCGGGTGCTGCTGCCCGTCCTGCTGGCCGACAACGACCTGGACTGGGCCCGCTACGAGGGCCCGGACGGGCTGGCCCCGGCGGCCCGCGGGCTGCTGGAGCCGACCGGGCCGCGGCTGGGCCCGGAGGCGGTGACCGCGGCATCGGTGGTGCTGCTGCCGGGTCTGGCGGTGGACCGTCGGGGCCTGCGGCTGGGCCGCGGCGGCGGCAGCTACGACCGGGTGCTGGCCCGGCTGGCCCGCGCGGGGGCGCACCCGCTGCTGGCCACCCTGCTGTACGAGGGCGAGCTGCTGGACAGCGTGCCGGCCGAGCCGCACGACCTGCCGGTGGACGCGGCCGTCACCCCCTCGGGCGTGCACCGGCTGGGCCCGCGGGGACGGGCGGACGGTGGCGTCCCGAAGGGGTGACGGGGGCGTCGGCGGTCAGCCGGTGGTGAGCACCAGCTTGTTCCTGGTCGCCTTGGCGACCGCGTCCTTGGAGTAGGCCCAGGGCAGCAGCTGCCCCTTGGCCCAGAGGGCGGTCTGGTCGTTGTAGTTCTGGTGGAAGGCGTGGCCGGAGGCGCCGCCGACGTTGATCCAGTGCGAGGCGTCGAAGTCGCTCAGGTCGACCACCATGCGCATCGAGGGGATCCAGTCGACCTGGTAGCCGGCGGCCGCGTTCCAGCCGGCCGCGTCGACCGCGGCGGTGCCGCCGGAGAGCTCGTACGGGCCGCGGTTGAGCATCTTGTGGACCAGGCCGGAGGCGATCGACGAATCGTCGGTGCCCATCGTCTGCTCGCGCAGGGTCAGCGTGTGCAGACGGCCCCAGCTCCAGGTGGAGATGTCCTTGCTGAGCCGCGAGGTGAGGTCCTGGCGGGCGTCCTTCAGCGCCTCCGCGAGCAGGTTGTTCATGCCCTTCTGCTCGTGGTGGTCGGCGTCGATGTAGGTCCACCAGTCGCTGTCGGGCTGGGTGAGCTGCTGGCGGACGACCTCCATCCAGCGGTCGCCGCCGTCGGGCTGGGCCTTGCCCGGGTCCCGGGTGCCGCACTCGGTGACGATGGTGGTGGTGGTGTCGGGCTTGGTCGGGTCGGTCGGCGCGTGCACGAGCAGGCAGTTGTCCTCGGCCCGCAGGCCGGCCGGGAACTTCTGGCCGAAGGCGAGGCTGAGCAGCTGGCGCCAGACGCTGTTGTAGTAGGCGGCGGCGGCCGAGTCGGCGTCCTGGTGGAAGTTCCAGTCCTTGAGCAGGTCCTGGGCCTCGCGCACGTACGGGTCGTCGATCTGCACCTTGAGCAGCATCGGGACCAGCGTCTGGGCCATCACGCTGGTGTTGTCCAGCTGGACGGACTGCATGTCGTCCGGGGAGATCTTGCCGCCGTTCTTCAGCTTGGACTCGATCTGGTCGGTGATCTCCTTGGCCCGGGTGCCGTACTCCCAGTCCTTGGTCAGCAGGGGCTTGTAGGACGGGTCGACCACGGCCTGGTTGGCGGTGACGATGTAGCCGGCCGCCGGGTTGAAGCTCCAGGGCAGGGTGGCGAAGGGGATCGAGCCCTTCCAGCCGTACGCGGAGTCCCAGCCGAGCGAGGGGTAGCTGCCGTCGCCGGTGCCGCGGACCGGGATGTTGCCCGGCGCCTGGTAGCCGATGTTGTTCTTGGTGTCCGCGTAGATGAGGTTCTGCGCCGGGACGGCGAAGTCCTTGGCCGCGCCGCGGAAGTCGTCCCAGCCGGTGGCGCGGTCCAGCTTGAAGACGGCGTCCATGGTCTTGCCGGGGGTGAGCGCCGTCCACTGCAGGGCGACGCCGTAGCCGGTGGTGCCGCGGTCCGGGGCGGCGTTGCCGTTGGGGGCGTAGGTGCCGACCTTGCGCTGCTCGGAGCTGGCGTCGGAGATCAGCGGCGCGCCGCTCTGGGTGGTGCGGACGGTGATGGTGCGGTCCTCGCCGCCGGCGACCTTGATGGTCTCCTTGCGCAGCTCGAACTTCACCTCCTTGCCGTCCACCTGGTAGCTGTCGGGGGCGGTGACCTTCTCCAGGAAGAGGTCGGTCACGTCGGCGCCGAGGTTGGTGAAGCCCCAGGAGATGTTGGTGTTGTGGCCGATGACCACGCCCGGCATGCCCGCGAAGGTGAACCCGGCGGTGTCGTAGGCGCAGGCGGCCGAGACGGCGCGGCAGTGCAGCCCCATCTGGTACCAGACCGAGGGCATCCCGGGGCCGAGGTGCGGGTCGTTGGCGAGCAGCGGCTTGCCGGTGGTCGTGTGGCTGCCGGCGACCACCCAGGAGTTGGAGCCGATGCCCTGGCCCTGCCGGCCGAGCAGCTGCGGCATGGCGTCGATCCGGTCGGAGACGTCCTTGAGCAGGGCCTGGGTGGCGACCGCGCCCTGTGCGGCGGGGGCGGCCGGGGCGGCGGGCGGCGGCGTGGAGCCGTCGGCCGGCTTGTAGGTGTCGCCGCTGACGGTGCCGGTCTTCACGATGGTGCCGTTGCGGGCGTACGGGTAGTCCGGGTAGAGCTGGGCGATCTTGTCGGCGCTGAAGTCCTGGCTGAGCAGGGAGCGGTCGATCTCCTCCTGCAGGTTGCCGGAGAGGTTCCAGGCCATCGCCTTGAGCCAGGCCACCGAGTCGACCGGCGTCCACTTCTCCGGCTTGTAGTCGCCGTTGGCGACGCCGAGCAGGGCGTACTCCAGGGAGGCGCTCTCGCCGCCCGGGTGCTCGGCGAGCCAGGCGTTCACGCCGTCCGCGTAGGCGTCCAGGTACTTCTTGGTCTCCGGCTCCAGCAGGGTGTCGTACTCCTTCTGCGCGACCTGGCGCCAGCCCATGGTGCGCAGGAAGGTGTCCGTCTCGACCTGGCCGGCGCCGAACATCTCGGAGAGCCGTCCGGAGGTGATGTGCCGTCGGACGTCCATCTCCCAGAACCGGTCCTGGGCCTGCACGTAGCCCTGGGCGCGGAAGAGGTCGACGGGGGTGTCGGCGTAGAGCTGGGGGATGCCGTTGGCGTCCCGTTCGACGTCCACCGGCGCGGAGAGCCCCGGCACCTTGACGCTGCCGTTGACGTCGGGGAAGGACGCGCGGACCGCGGCCACCCCCCGGTAGCCGCCGTAACCGACTCCGGCCACCAGGAGCACGGCCAGCGCGAGCACGATCAGACGGGCGCGCCGGAACTTCTTCGAGCGGGGCATCTGGGTCCTTGGCATCAAACGTTGTCGCCCGGAGGGCGTCCTTGGAGGGTGACGGTGGGTGACGGGCGGGCAGGTCTCGGGTTGCGGCCGTGACAGGTCACCACATTAGGCCGACTCAAGTGGCGGCCGTGCACGGGGGACGCCCACCGTGGGATCCAAGGCCCTCCCGGGGGCTTCCGCAGCGGGTTCGAAGGCAGCTCCGGAGCAGGTCCGGCAGGTTGCCGGGGTGGGCTGCCAGGGTGGTCCCTCGGACGGTGCGGGCCGGCCCGCTCGCGCGGCCCCTCGCCCGGCGCCGGGCCGGGGCAGGGTCCGGGCGACGGGTCCGGTCCCGGTCCCGGGCCCGGGACCGACTCTGAGCTGGAAATTTCAACCTAAAGAGCGGGTAAAATGTTAGACTGAGTAACGATCCTTGTGACGATCCGTCAGCCACCCCGTCCACCCGCTGCCCGAGGTGCCCCTGCGTGACTGTTGACCACCTGAACCACTTCCTGCTCGAATTCTCCGCGATCCTGCTGGTCGCGGTGGTCGCCGTGCGCATCTCCACCCGCTCCGGGCTCCCCAGCCTGCTGATCTACCTGGGCATCGGGGTGGCGCTCGGCCAGAACGGCCTGGGCATCACCTTCAACAACGCCGAGCTCACCCAGGTCCTCGGCTACGCGGCCCTGGTGGTGATCCTCGCCGAGGGCGGCCTCAAGACCAGCTGGCGCGAGGTCAGACCGGTGATGCCGGCCGCCGTCGTGCTGGCCACCTTCGGCGTCGCCGTCAGCGTCTTCGTCACCGCGGCCGGCGCCCACTACCTGGTCGGCCTGGACTGGCGGGCCGCCCTGCTGCTGGGCGCCATCGTCTCCTCGACCGACGCCGCGGCCGTCTTCTCCGTCCTGCGGATGGTCCCGCTCCCGCACCGGCTGACCGGTCTGCTGGAGGCCGAGTCGGGCTTCAACGACGCCCCCGTGGTCATCCTGGTCGTCGCCTTCGCCACCGCCGGCGAGGCGGACTCCTGGTACGTGCTGACCGGCACCATCGTCGCCGAGCTGGCCATCGGCGCCGCGGTCGGCCTCGCGATCGGCAAGCTCGGCGCCTACGCGGTCAAGCACGTCGCCCTGCCGTCCTCCGGCCTCTACCCGATCGCGGTGCTCGCGCTCACCGTGCTCGCGTACGCGGGCGGCGCCCTGCTGCACGGCTCGGGCTTCCTGGCCGTCTACGTCAGCGCGGTCATCCTCGGCAACGCCAAGCTGCCGCACGGGCCCGCCGTCCGGGGCTTCGCGGACGGGCTGGCCTGGATCGGGCAGATCGGCATGTTCGTCCTGCTCGGACTTCTCTGCACCCCCGCCAGCATGGGCTCGGCGGTGGTCCCCGCGCTGGTCATCGGCAGCGTGCTGGTGCTGCTGGCCCGCCCGTTGTCGGTGCTCCTGACGCTCACCCCGTTCCGGCTGCCACTGCGCGAGCAGGCGCTGCTGAGCTGGGCCGGGCTGCGCGGCGCGGTGCCGATCGTGCTGGCCACCATCCCGCTGGTGTCGGGCGCGCCCCGGGCCCAGGAGATCTTCAACATCGTCTTCATCCTGGTCGTGGTCTTCACGCTGATCCAGGGGCCGACCCTGCCGTGGGTGGCCAAGTGGCTGAAGATCTCCGAGGGCGCGATGGGCCAGGACCTCGGCATCGAGTCCGCGCCGCTGGAGAAGCTGCACGGACAGCTGCTGTCGGTGGCCCTGTCGGCCGGCTCGCGGATGTCCGGGGTGGAGGTCGGCGAGCTGCGGCTGCCGGCCGGGGCCGCGGTGACCCTGGTGGTGCGGGAGGGCAGCAGTTTCGTGCCGGACAAGACCACCGTGCTGCGCGGCGGGGACGAGTTGCTGGTGGTCACCACGGACGAGGTCGGCGAGGCCGCCGAGAAGCGGCTGCGGGCCGTCGACAAGGGCGGCAAGCTGGCCGGCTGGCTGAACGGGCGGTAGGCCCGGGCCCGGCACCGGCGGGGCGGGGCCGCAGTGGCGCGGGCACGGCCCCGGCCGACGGGGCAGTGGAATTCCACCGCGTCACCGAGCGTTCACCTTGATTCGACAGGACGAGTTGCCTTGAAGCCTGTACTGTGGAGGAATACGCGTGTCTACGCGCGTATAAGAACGCGAACAACGACTGACACATCCGCAACATCTGCCTGAAGCAGAGTTGGCGCGACCGCTCGGCGGCCGCGGCCCGCAGCACCCATGCCGGGCCCGGTATCTACCCCGGTCGACGCGCGAGAGGACGACTCTCGGCGCCGTCGGGGCCACCCTTGCCCCTGCCGCGCTACCAGGCAGCAGGAAGGACCGACCGTGACGGCCCGCCGAACGGTCGACAACGCCCCCGCACGAGTCGGGTACGGCACGCTGCTGCGCACCCCGGGAGCCCGCGGGTTCCTGGTGCCCGCCTTCGCCGCCCGCCTGCCCTACGCGATGCTCAGCCTGGGCATCGTGCTGCTGGTCCTGGACACCCACGGCTCGTACGGGACGGCCGGCGCCGTCGCGGCGGTCTCCGCCGTCGCCCAGGCCTTCGTCGGCCCGCAGACCGGCCGGCTCGCCGACCGCTTCGGCCAGTCCGCCGTCCTGGTGCCGAGCGTGCTGGTGCACGCGGTATCGGTCGGCGCGCTGATCGCGCTGGCCCTCGGCCACGCCCCGGTCTGGACGCTCTTCCTCGCCGCCGCCCCGGCCGGCGCCAGCGTGCCGCAGATCGGCGCGATGGTCCGGGCCCGCTGGGTCACCAAGCTGGCCGACTCCTCGCCGGGCACCCTCAACACCGCCTTCGCGTTCGAGTCCGTGACGGACGAGTTCACCTTCGTGGTCGGTCCGGTGCTCGCCACCGCCGTCGCCACCGGGGTCACCCCCGCCGCCGGACTCGTCGCCGAGGCCGCCCTGACCGTCGTCGGCGGGCTCGCCTTCGCCGCGCAGCGGAGCACCGCACCGGCCCGTCACCCGCAGGTACCGGGCACCCGTCGGGTCTCCGCGCTCGCCTCCCCCGGGGTCCGGCTGCTGGCCGGCGCGTTCCTCGGCGTCGGCACCGTCTTCGGTGCCATGCAGGTCTCTGTGACCGCCTTCGCCGAGGCGGCCGGACGCCCCGGCGCCAGCGGCATCGTGTACGGCGTCTTCGCCGGCGGCTCGATGCTGGCCGGCGTGCTCTACGGCATGGTCGCCTGGCGCCGCTCGGCCCGCCGGCGGATGCTCGGCAGCTACGCGCTGCTGGTCCTCGGCTGCTCCACCCTCTGGGCGATGCCCAACCTGACCGCGCTGGCGCTGGCCGGGCTGGTCTGCGGGCTCGCCATCGCCCCGACCCTGATCACCGGCTACACCCTGGTCGAGACCCTGGTCGCCGACGGCGCCAAGACCGAGGCCTTCACCTGGCTGACCGGCGCGATCGGCCTCGGCCTCGCCGCCGGCTCGACCGTCGCGGGCCGGCTGATCGACGGCCACGGCCCGTCGGCCGGATTCCTGGTGCCGGTGGCCGGCGCCGGGCTCGGCCTGCTGGCCCTGGCCCTGCTGCGGCGATTGCTCGTCGCGCCGACGGCGGCCCCGGTTGCGGCAGACGCGGCCCCGGCGGGCGCGGTGACCGCCGCACCTGCGGGGATCTCCGAGATCCTGATGCCCCCGACCGTCACCGGTGCGGGTTGCCCGGCCTCCGCCACGCCCGGCCGGACCCTGGCCACCAGCGGCGCCGCGGCGCAGCTGGTGGGGGCCGCGAAGGGCTGAGGCCGGGCCGGCCCCGGCCGGCGGCGCACTGCCGTCGGTGCGGTCGGCCCGCGGCCGTCGGAGCGGTGGGCGAGGCGGGGTCGCGCGAGCGGCCGCCCGGCGCCGCGCAGTCGTCCGTACCCGCCCGTCCGGCCGCCCGGGCCCGCCGGTAGGGGTATCTCACACCTGCGGCGCTGGACTGATCAGGCGGAATGCCGCATCATTGACCGTCGTTAGCACTCATCAGGCGAGAGTGCCAGGGGGAAGTGCAGGAGGAAGTCAAGTGCCCACGTACCAGTACCAGTGCACCGAGTGCGGCAACGGCCTGGAGGCGGTGCAGAAGTTCACCGACGACGCGCTGACCACGTGCCCCGACTGCCAGGGACGGCTCCGCAAGGTCTTCTCGGCCGTGGGCGTGGTCTTCAAGGGCTCCGGCTTCTACCGGACGGACAGCCGCTCGTCCTCCAGCAGCTCGGTCGGCGCGGGCTCTTCGGCCGCCGCAGCCGGGAGCGGTTCCTCCACGGGCGGCTCGTCCACCGGCGGCAGCTCCACCAGCGGCTCCAGCACCTCCGCGAGCCCGGCCCCGGCCGCCGCCAAGTCGACCGGCAGCGCCTCGACGAGCTGAACCGGCCGGCCGGACGCGCCGATCGCGCGCCGGCCAGGACCCGGACGGATCTCGAAGGGCCTGGCCCCACCGCTCACCGCGGTGGGGCCAGGCCCTTTCGCGTGCGTGCGCACACGGTCTCGGCCCTCCGGGCCCCGACTCCGGGCCCCGGCTCCGGACTCTGACGTCGGGCTCCGCACCCGGGCTCCGCGCTGGGGCTCCGAACTCGGGCTCGGTGCCGGACTCCGGGTGCTGGTCCGTTTTCTTCTCCTGTTCCCGGGTCGCCGTCATGATCTTCACCCTTGCGGGTGAACGAAGTTGTCCACAGCCCCGAGTTGTCCACAGGAAATCGGACGGGGATTCCGCCGGTGGCCCGGCGGACACAGGCTGAGCACGCACGACCGGCCCGGCACCGGTGAGCGCGGTACGAGCTCACCGGCGGCAGGTCCGGCCGTGCCGCTGACCAGCTCCCGATCCGAGGCGGTGCCCGTCATGACCCGTTCCCCCCGGCCCCTGCTCCCGTCCGCCGACGTCCGTCCGCCGGCCGCGCCCGCGTGCGGCCAGGCGCAGACGCACCCCGCGTACGCGCGGCCGGTCCCGCCGCCGTCCTGCACCCCGCCGTCCCCTACCCCGTCGCCGGGCCCTCCCGGCGGTTCGCGGCACCGTTCGTCGGCCCGACGCACCGTCCCGGCCTCCGGGCCCGCGGTGCCGCCCGGACGGGACGTGCCGGTGTTCGCGCCGATCCGCCGCGGCGGGAGCGGGCGGCACCGGCTGCAACAGGCCGTACGGCACCGGCCGGGGGTGCTGGTCACCGGGCTGCTCGCGGCGGCCACCGCGCTCGCCGCCGGGCCGCTGCGGCCCGGCCCACCACCTCCGGCCGCCACCTCGACCACGGCGGCCGCCCACGAACCCGCCGCCGCACCCCGGTGCACCCCCGGCGGAGGCGCACCGCAGACCCCGTGAGGCGGGCACGGCCGGGGTGCGGGACAGAGCCGAACAACTCAGGACAATTCACCCGTGACCAGGTCAGCGCTCTGTCGTTCACGCGACATGAAGGGCTTCAAGGAATTCCTGCTCCGCGGCAATGTCGTCGAACTCGCCGTGGCCGTCGTGATCGGCGCCGCGTTCACCAACATCGTCAACGCCTTCGTCAAGGGCGTGATCAACCCCATCGTCGGCGCCTTCGGCGCCAAGGACCTGGCCGCCTACAGTTCCTGCCTCAAGGGGCCGTGCGAGCTCAGCGCGACCGGGGAGGCCACCACCGGCATCCTGATCCTCTGGGGGTCCGTGCTCAGCGCCGCGCTGCAGTTCCTGATCACCGCAGCGGTCGTCTACTTCGTCCTGATCCTCCCGATGAACCGGCTCGCCGCCCGGCGCAAGACCCTGCTGGAGGTCCAGACCGAGGCGGAGGTCAAGGAGGTCGCCCTGCTCACCGAGATCCGCGACGCGCTGCTCAGCCGGTCCTGACGCGGCCCCCGACCGCCCACAGCCCCAGCACCGGCCACGCGCCCCCACCGCCCGGCCTCGACCCACCCATGGCCCACGTCCCCAACCGCCGGCACGCCCGCCGTCCGCGCACCCGACCGCAGCACCTCCGCCCTCTGCGCGCGACCACCCACCCCGACCGTCACTGGTCAGGGCCGCACCACGGCCGGTTCAGCCGCCGTGGTGCGGGGGGCGCTGGCTGAGGTACCAGTCCAGGCCCCGCCCGGCACTCTCGCCGACCCCCGGCCGCTCGCCCCAGCCACGATCGGTGTCGTCCCCGGACTGCTGCTCCAGCGGATCCCCGAAGACCAGCTTGGCCTTGCCCACCGAGGCCGCCCCGGACCCTGCCGCCCGGGACCCTGCTGCCCCATGCCCTGCCGCCCCACGCCCTGCCGCCCCGGCGGCCACCGATCCGTCCGCGGCCCCGGTCGCGTTCTCACGACGAGCCGAGGAGCGGTCCGCCCCACCCTGCTCGCCCCCGCCGGTCCGTCCCGGCTCCTGTTCGCCCATCGTCCTACCTCCAGCCGCTCCGACCGGCCCGACCACTCGGACCGACCCGCCACCAGCCTACGAGCCGTGCCCCCCGGCACGTCCCGTCCCTCTCCCCGCCCGCCCCGAAGGTGCCGCCCCGCCCGGAACCGCACACGCCGAAGCCCCGGCCTGGGCTTCCGCCCTACCGGGGCTCCGTACGGCTGTTCCGCCGCGGGGATCAGGCGGCCACCGTGACGATCAGGCTGCCTCGAAGCCCGCGTGGTCGGCGATCTTCTTCAGCTCGGCCAGCGCGTGCTTCTCGATCTGCCGGATCCGCTCGCGGGTGAGCCCGTGCTGCTTGCCCACCTCGGTGAGGGTGCGCTCGCGGCCGTCCTCCATGCCGTAGCGGGAGCGGATGATCGACGCCGTGCGGTCGTCCAGCCGCCCGATCAGGCCGTCCAGCTCCTCACGGCGGAGCATCACCATCACCGCGTCCTCGGGCGAGGTCGCGCCGGTGTCCTCGACCAGGTCGCCGAACTGGGTCTCGCCCTCGTCGTCGACGGACATGTTGAGACTGACCGGGTCACGGGCCCAGTCGAGCACGTCCTTGATCCGGGTCTCGGTGGTGTCGAGCTCCGCGGCGATCTCGGACGGCTCGGGCTCGCGACCCAGCTCCTTGGCCTTCTCGCGCTGCACCCGGCGGATCCGCCCGAGCTCCTCGACCAGGTGGACGGGCAGCCGGATGGTGCGGGACTGGTCGGCGATCGAGCGGGTGATCGCCTGCCGGATCCACCAGGTCGCATAGGTGGAGAACTTGAATCCCTTGGCGTAGTCGAACTTCTCGACCGCCCTGACCAGGCCGGCGTTGCCCTCCTGGATGAGGTCGAGCAGGGGCAGGCCGCTACGGGGGTACCGCCGGGCCACCGCCACGACCAGCCGAAGGTTGGAGCGGATGAAGACGTCCTTGGCGCGTTCGGCGTCCTCGGCTATCGCCTCCAGCTCCTCGCGCTCGGCGCCCTCGGGGAGCGTGCCCTCCTCCAGCAGGTGCTGGGCGTAGACGCCGGCCTCGATCCGCAGCGACAGCTCGACCTCTTCGGCGGCATCGAGCAGGGGCGTCCTGGCGATCTCGTCGAGGTACATCCCGACCAGGTCACGGTCGGCTTCGAAGTTGGTCGGGCGGGCCGCGCGAGTCCGGTCGGCCCTGTCGCGAACGACGGCACGGGTGGCCATGCTTGCTCCCTTGCTGGTGTTGCCGAGATCTGCCTTCCTGCCCGAAAAGGGCAAGAATGCGGGCCCTCTTCGGGGCTCACACGTAACGATCCAACGCACAGAATCCGGACAACATTCCCAAGTCGCTCAGATTCTTCGTCCGATGCAGTATCCTGCGGCATTTCACCCCGGTTCTGAACGGAGGGTGAGCGGAACAGCACGGCGGGTGTCAGATCCCGGCCGGGCCCGGCGATTCGCCGATCGCCGATGGAACATCCATTCGATCCGCGGTTCGCGCCCACCGCAACATGAACCCCTGGAACACCCCTTCGCGTTCCCGGACACCCGAACTCCCCGAACGGTGGTCCGTACTCGCACCGACGAAAAGCCGCACCCGCCCACGCGGGACCCCACCCAGCTTCTCCGCACAAAAGATGCCGAATCGCTATCCGTCCACCGCCGGATCGGCACGACCCACTGGGAATGTGTCAGCCATGCACCTGACCAAAGGCTCGCCTCCCGCTGCCCCGGACCGCCATCTGCTGCGGTACGGGGTGCTGGCGGCCTGCTGCGCCGCGCTCTTCGCGGTGCTGTTCGCCCTGGTCGAGGCACGCTGGGGCCCACTGGCCCGGCTGGACCGGAGCTGGACCGACGGTGAGCACGGCTACGCCCGCGACCACACCGCCTGGACCGCCGCCGTACAGACCCTCAGCAACATCGGCGGCACCGTCACCATGCGGACCCTGCTCGGGCTGGCCGCCGTCTGGCTCTGGCTGATCGGCGCCCGGGTGCTGGCCGCCTGGGCGGCGGCCCAGGCGCTGGTCGGCTGGGCCGCGCTGTATGCGCTCCGGCTCCTGGTCGGCCGCCCCCGCCCGCACTTCGGTGACCCGGTCGCCTACGCGGCCGGCCCGGCCTTCCCCTCCGGGCACGCGATGGCGTCCGCGATCACCTGCGTGATCCTGGTCTGGCTGATCCGCCCGCACACCAACCGGGCCGGCCGCGTGGCCGCCACCGGTGTGGCGGCCCTGGCGGTCCTGGCGGTCGGCTGGACCAGGATCGTCCTCGGCGTGCACTGGCCGAGCGACGTACTGGCCGGGTGGCTGGCCGCCGGAGTGATCCTGGGCGGTGTGACCGTCGCCGTGGAGATCTGGCGCCCCGGCGACCTCGCCCGCGACGTCCGGCGGGTCAACTGGCGCACCCGCCCCCGGGTGCAGCGCGTGCTGGCGAGCGAGCCGTCCGCCCCGGGCCGGGAGGGCTGACCGGCCAGGAGAGCGGTCCGACCCGCAGCGCGGTCCGCCCGGGAGCGCGGTCAGACCGAGAGCGCGGTCCGCCCGAAGGACCGCGGGCAGCGGGCTCCCTGACCGCACCCGAGCCCCGGCCGGGAGGCCCCGGGCGGCACTCGGTTAGCGTTCAGCCATGCCGTCGACAGCCCCCGCAGACCGTCTCCCGCGCCCTGCCGAGCACCTCCTCCCCCTCCCCGGCGACCTTCCCGGCACCGTGCTGCGGATCGCCACCGTGCAGGCCCCGGTCGTGGCGGGCGACATCCCCGCCAATGCCGCGACGGCCGCCGCCCTGATCCGGGAAGCCGCCGCGGCCGGCGCCCGGGTGGTGCTCTTCGCCGAGAAGTTCCTCTCCGGCTACGAACCCGCCCTGATCGCGGCCGACCCGTCCCGGCACGCCGTCCAACAGCCCGCCGACGCCCGGCTGGCCCCGATCGCGGACGCCTGCCGCGAGAGCGCCGTCACCGCCGTGGTCGGCGCCGCCGTGCGGGACGAAGCGGGCGAGCTGCGCGTCTCCGCCCTGGTCGTCGGCTCCGACGGGGAGCTGGTCACCCGGTACGACAAGCAGTACCTCTTCAAGTCCGAGGCGGAGATCTACCGCCCGGGAACCACCGGGTGCACCCTCGAACTGGACGGCTGGCGGCTCGGCCTGGGCATCTGCTACGACTCCGGCTTCCCCGAGCACGCCCGGGCCGCCGCGCTGGACGGCTGCCACGCGTACCTGGTGGGCGCGCTCTTCAGCGTGGGCCACGGCCACCACGAGTCCCGGACGTGGTTCCCGGCCCGCGCCCTCGACAACACCGTGTACACCGTCCTGTCGAACCACATCGGGCAGACGGGCGGCTGGAACACGTGCGGTGCGAGCGCCGTCTGGGGCCCGGACGGCCGCCTGCTGGCCGAGGCCGGTCCGGACGCGCGCCAACTCGTCCTGGCCGACCTCGACCCGGCGGTCCTGAGCGCCACCCGGCAGTCCGAGCCGCTGCTCCATGACTTCCGTTCCGGCCCCGCCTTCCGTTCCGGCCCCGCCGTCGCCGAACGGCTCCTGCACCGCCTGGGCTGACCCACCCCGGCACCGGGCACCGTGCCCGACCGCCCCGGTCCGACCACCCGGTCCGACCACCCGTTCCGACCGCACCGGCCGTGCGTCGGGGCCTCTTAGCCGCCGGGCCGGGCTACGCTCCGGCCCATGCCCGGTTCCCTGCACGGCGCCCTGGTCACCCTGCGCCCGGCCACGGCCGCCGACATCGCCGTGCTGGCGGCCATCCGCGCCACGCCCGAGGTCCGCCGGTGGTGGCGCGGCGGCCCCGACCTGCCCGCGGAGATCGCCGAGGACCTGGCGGACCCGGGTGCCCACACCTATGTGGTGCTGCACCAGGGCCTGGTGGTCGGCGCGATCCAGTGGTCGGCCGAGGAGGAGCCGGACTACCGGCACGCCAGCATCGACATCTTCCTCGGCCCGGAGGTCCACGGGCGCGGCCTGGGTACCGACGCCGTCCGCACGCTGGCCCGGCACCTCTTCACCGAACACGGGCACCACCGAGTGGTGATCGACCCGGCGGCCGACAACGCGGCGGCCGTCCGGAGCTACACCAAAGCCGGGTTCCGCCCGGTAGGCGTCATGCGGCGCTACGAGCGCGGTCCGGACGGCAGCTGGCACGACAACCTGCTGATGGACCTGCTCGCGGACGAGCTCCCCGGCCCCGGCGGCCCGGCGTCCTGAAGGCCCGGCGCCCTCCGGGGCCCGGTCCGCCCGGCGCCCTCCCGGTAACCTCCCAGCGCCGGAATCCGTTGATGGACCATGAGAGTGATACCTGCGCAATGGCGGCCACCCACCCTCGCCGACGACGAAACGGTTCTGCACCCGGACGAGCCGGACGAGCCGATCTTCGACGAGCTGGTCCACCGGTGGACCAGCGCCGGCCGTGCCGTCCCCGGTCGCCCCGACAACGAGTGGACGACCCTGGTCAGCCGCGCCCCCTGGCCACGCCGCTAGGGGCCCGCCCCGCGCCGAGCCCCGGGCAGGCCCCGGCCCGCCCCGGCCCTGGAGGGCCGCACCGACCACCGGACGCACCGCACGCACCTGGAGACCGCGGGACTGATCCTGTGTCACAACTCCACACCGCCACCCCGCCGGGCCTCCGCCCGCGGCCTCGCCCGGTCACCTGCCCGACCGTGGCCCCGCCCTGCGCGCCCCGCCGCCCCGAGGGCGCGTCCGACGCCTGCGCGCCCGTCCGCCCGTCCGCGCGCCCCCTCGGTGGGCATCCGGACGCCCGCCGGAACGCCCGCACCGCTATGAACGGAACTGGGGCGATCTCCACAGGCACCATCCGCTAGTCTGTCAGGGGTCAGCAGGCCATCCCGCTGCGCACTCGGCCGGGCGCCCTCCACGGCACCACCGAGCGCGACGCCGCGCCGGCCGACCAGGACGTCTGCGGTCCGCGCCGAGCAACCCCCAGGGGTGCGGCGAGGCCCGCTGGACACCCCGCCTCAGTAGCTCAGGGGATAGAGCACGGCTCTCCTAAAGCCGGTGTCGCAGGTTCGAATCCTGCCTGGGGCACAGCGCGCGCGAGCGCGTCGCAGGACCATGGGCCGGCTCAGGGGTATCCCCGGGACCGGCCCTTCGTGGTTCTCGGGCTGTGGGCGGCCGCCCCTCCGACGACCGGTCTCCACCCCGGCCGGGAGCAGCGTCGGCACCAACCCGGTCGTGGAGCCACCCGGCTGACCAATGCTCACCGAGGGTCCGAGCGGCGGCACTCCCCCGCCGTACGCCGAGCCGTGCTGCCCCGGAACCCCGCGGTCGCGCTCGCCCGCTCAGCTGCCGGCCCGACCTCCAGGAGCGCTGCTCCTGCCATCGGCTTCTCGTATGGCGGCCATGCCGGATGGCGATCGGCCCGCCGGACGCCCGCGAGTGCTGCGACCTGCGCGTACGGCGTTGCACCGTCGCGCACGCCCGCCCGGCTTCGGTGCTCCGGGCGTCGGCCGGGCCGCCGGCGCGACGCCCCCGGGCCTATCGTCCCCGAGTCCGGACAGCCACCCCGACGCGCGCCGGGCCACCGCACCCCGGGCGGTACGCCACCCGTCCGCCGGTGGATCCGCCCGCCGATCCACCCGAACAGGAGAGACCGCCGTGAGCCGTTCCATCAGCAGTCCGCCGGCACCGGCACAGCCCATCGACGCGGCGCCCCCTCCGGCCTCGTCACCCGAACCGCCCGGGCCGACCCCACCGTCGGCACCGACGCTGCGGGCCGCAGCGCTGAGCACCCTCACGACCACCGCCGCCCTGCTGGTACTGGTCGCTCTCGGCCGGGCGAGCGGCCTGCTGCTGATGATCGCCCCGCTGGCCGCAACCGCGATGATCGTCTGCGCCTCCCCCGCCCTGCCGCCGGCGCAGCCGCGGAGCGTGCTGCTCGGCCAGTGCCTCTCGGTGCTGGTGGGCCTGACGGCCGGTGCCCTTCTCGGCCGTTCGCTCTGGGTCGCGGCCCTGGCCGCGGGCCTGTCGGCCGGCCTGATGGGGATGCTGCGGGCGGTGCACGCACCGGCCGCGGCCACCGCCGTCCTGGTGGTCGTCCAGCATCCGGCACCGGTGCGGTTCCTCCTGCTGCTGGCGCTGGGCAGCGTGCTGATCGTGCTCGTCGGGACCGCTGCGGCGCGGATCGGCGCGATCGGGAGGTACCCGGCCCGGTGGTGGTGAGGCCCGCCGCCGCCTCGGCTCCCTCCTCGTCCGGTGTCCGGGGCGCAGAGGCTCCCGGGGCCGGGGCGCAGAGGCTCCCGAAGCCGGGGCTGGAGCCGCGGCTACGGCTGCGCTTCGCGTTCGGCGGCCCGGAGCAGCGCGGACGCGACGGCGCGGGCCCGCGGGGCGGCCTCGGTGCCGCCCTCGCGCAGGGCGGTGACGATCGCGCCGTCCGCGAGCAGGGCGAACTGGCGGGCCAGCGTCGCGTGGTCGCGGTACCCGCCGTCGACGAGCAGCCGGTCGAGGTAGGCGATCACCTTCTCCTTGTGCTCGGCGGCGACGTGGTGGGCCGGGCTGCTCCGGTCGGCCTCCTCGATCATGGTGTTGATGAAGGCGCAGCCGCGGAAGTCGGCCGCCTCGAAGCGTTCGGCCAGCCCGTCGAACAGCGCGAGCGGGAGCTGCTCCGGGCCGAGGGTGCTGCTGTCGACCGTCCGGCTGAGCCAGGCGCGCCAGTTGGCGTCGCGGCGCCGGAGCATCTCGACGACCAGGTCGTCCTTGCTCGGGAAGTGACGGTAGAAGGAGGCCCGTCCCACCTCCGACTCGGCCAGGATCCGTTCGACGCCGACGGCGCGGATCCCGTCCTCGTAGAAGAGGCGTTCGGCGGCGATCAGGAGTCGCTCCCTGGCATTGGTCGGCACCCCAAAACGGTACCACTCGGTACTGAACTGCCGACGGGCCGTTGACGCAAGACGGAACCGATCGGTACCGTCCTATTCGGTACCGATCGGTTCCGTCACTGTCTCAGGCCAAGGAGGGACGTCATGTCCCGGATGCCCCAGCTCACCGCCGACACCGCCACCGGGGAGCAGCGCGAGCTGATCGAGGACACCCGCAAGCAGCTGGGCCGGGTGCCCAACCTCTACGCGGCCATGGCGAACGGGCCGGCCGCCCTGCGCGGCTACCTCGCCCTGCGCGACTCGTTGGTCGGCGGCAGCTTCGACACCCGCCGGCGCGAGCAGCTCGCTCTCTTCATCGCCCAGCGCAACGGCTGCACCTACTGCGTGTCGGCGCACAGCCTGCGTGGCGAAAAGGTCGGTCTGTCCCCCGAGGAACTGCTGCTGACCAGGCAGGGCTCCGACACGGACCCGCACATGGCCCAGGTGCTGCGGATCACCGGCGAGGTCATGGCCACCGGCGGCCGGGTCACCGACGAGGCCGTCGCCGAGGCCCGCCGGGCCGGGGTCACCGACGCCGAGCTGGCCGAGATCGTCGCGCACATCGCGCTCAACGTGCTCTCGAACTACTTCAACCACCTGGCCGAGCCGGACCTGGACTTCCCGCTGGTCGACGCGCACGCCGCCTGACCGCCCGGCCGGGCACCGCGACCGCCCGGGGCCGGCCGGCGACCGGCCGGCGACCGGCCAGGATCGGAACGGACGGCACGGAACGGCACGGCACGGCACGGCACAGCACGGCCCACCAGTCGGACAGGGGGACGACGGCATGGACATCGACGCCAGGACCCTGCGCACCTTCTGCGCGGTGGTCCGAAGCGGGTCGTTCACGGCGGCCGCCCGCCGGCTGGGCTACTCGCAGTCCAGCGTCACCGCCCGGATGCGGGCCCTGGAGCGGCAGATCGGCGAGCCGGTCTTCGAGCGGCTCCCGGCCGGGGTGCGGCTCACCCCGGCCGGCGCCACGCTACGCGAGTACGCGCAACAACTCCTCGGCCTGGTGGACGAGATGGAGGAAGCCCTCCGAGGCCCGGCGGCCGCCCCGCCACGGCTGACGCTGGGCCTCACGCCGGCTCTCGCGCATGCCGAACTGGTCGCCCGGACGGCCCGGTTCGCCCGCCTGCTGCTCCCCGGGTGGCGGATCGGACTGCGGACCGTGGGCGGCCGGGAGATCCCGGCCGCCCTGCGGGCCGGCGCCCTGGACGGCGCGCTGCTGCTCCCGGGCACCGTCGCCGGGCCGGGCGAGGGCGACGACCGCCCGGCCCCGGGGGACCTGCGGGCGACCGTCCTGAAGGAGCTGGAGTTCACCGCGGTGACCGGCGCCGGCCTGCGCCGTCCGGCCGGCGTCCGGCCCGGAGCACGACCACGCCCGGGACGGCCGGAGCACCCCGGGCGACCGGACGGGCCGGCCGAGCGGCCCGACGGGCGGGGCCGCCTCCGGCGGACGGGCCGGACCGCCGTGCCGGCCCCGGACCGGGTGCTGGTGACGGATCTCGACTGCCCCTCCCAGCGCTGGCTGCCGGAGTACCTGCGCCTGCGGTACGGCCTGCCTCCGGAGCGCCTGGAGACCGGCTCGGCCGACGGCGCGGCCGCCTGCGTCCGGGCAGGTCTCGGCTGCGCCATGCTCCCGGCGGGCCTGGCCGCCGCCGGGTCCGACGACGGGCTGCTCCCGCTGCCCGACGTGCCCCGGCTGCGCCTGCCGGTGGCGCTGGTCTCCGGGCGGGCGGGCGGCCTGCGGGAGGAGCACCGGGAGGCCCTGGCCGAGGCCCTCCGCCTGGCCTTGGGCGACGCCCCCGTGAGCCTGTACCGGGCCGTGGCCCCGAGCGGTACCGGCTGAGGTCCGGCCACCGGCGGTGACGGGCCACGCCCTCGTCCGGGTGCCCGGTGCCGCCGCCCGGCATCCCCGCGGACCGGCCGGCCACCGGAGGCCGCGACGGCGCCGGTCCGGCCTCCCCGGCCAGGCCGCAGGGCGGACCGGGCACGCGCCTGCGCGGGGGCGGGGAAGCCCGCCGGGTCCGGAACGGGGCGCGGCGAACGCGGCCGCCTGGCGCCGGCCGTCACCGTACGTGACGCCCGTGGGTCGCTCGGCACACGGTCACGGACGGCGTCCGGCAGCGCCCGCGCGGGCGCCGGGGCGGACCGGCCCCGAGGACCGTACCGGGGCGAACATTTTCAGGAAACCGGATGAATCGTCAGCGCTCATCTCCAGTAGCCTGGGAGCCGTTCCGGTCGCCTGTCGGCCCGGTGCTTCCTCATGACGCTCCCTTCCAGCACGAGGCTCCGCTCCATGACGCCATCCGCATCCGCCCGCACCGTTTCCCGGCTGACGGGCAGTGTGTGGATATGGCCCGCGCTGGTCGCGCTCTGCGTCGGCGGCTACCGGATGACCACCCCTGGCCTCTGGCGGGACGAGGTCTCCACCTGGACCGCCTCCACCCGCAGCCTCGGCGACCTGCTGCGGATGCTGGACCACGTGGACGCCAGCAACGGCGTCTACTACGTCCTGATGCACTTCTGGACCTCCGTCGTCGGCGACTCGACCGTCGCCCTGCGGCTACCGTCCGTGCTGGCGATGGCCGGCGCCGCGGCCTTCTCCGCGCTCACCGCCCGACGGATGTTCGACAGCCGGGTGGCGGGCCTCGCCGCCGGGCTGCTCCTGGCGGTCGTCCCCAGCATCTCCCGGTACGCCCAGGAGGCCCGCTCGTACGCGCTGGTCACCTGTGCGGTGGCGGCCGCCACCTTCCTGTTGCTGCGGGCCCTGGACCGGCCCGGCCTCGGCCGGTGGGCCGCGTTCAGCGCCTGCCTGGCGCTGGCGGGCGGCGCCCACCTGATCTCGCTCAGCACGGTGGGCGGCCAGCTGGCCCTGGTGCTGCTGCACCTGTGGCGGACGCGGTCCGCGCCGGACCTCCGGCTGCTCTGGCACTACCCGCTGGCGGTGGCGGCCGCGCTGGCGCCGGTGGTGCCGCTGATGCTGCTGGGCAGCAGCCAGTCGGACCGCCAGCTCGGCTGGATCCCCACCCCGACCGTGTACGCGTTGCGCGGCTTCGGCAAGCAGTTGTTCGCCTCCGCGGACGTCTACCACGTGTTCGGAGCCCTGGCGCTGGCCACCCTGCTGTGGTCCGGGCGGCGGCTGCCCGCGCTCCAGCTGCTGCTGCTCGCCGTGGTGCCGGTGGTCGGGGTCTGGGCCGTCTCGCTCGGCGAGACCTCCTACTTCATCGACCGCTACCTGCTCTTCACCCTGCCCGCCTGGGCCTCGCTGGCCGGCGGCGGGGTGGGCGCGCTCTACGCGACGGCCCGGCGCTGGGCGCCGGCCAGGGTCTGCGCGGTGCTGGCCCTGGCCCTGCTCGCCGTGCCGGCGGTGCTGGCCCTGCCGCAGCAGCGGGCCCTGCGCGGCGCGTTCTCGCACGAGTGGGACGACGACTACCGGAGCGCCGCCGCGGTGATAGCGGCGGGCTTCCGCCCCGGGGACGGCATGGTCGCCCCGTACGGTGAGAAGAACTGGGCGATGATCGGGCCCGGCGTCAACTTCTACCTGCCGCGCAACCTCCACCCGTTCCCGGTGTTCCTGCAGAACACGGCGGCCCAGGCCGAGGACCTCTTCCCGACCGAGTGCCCGGTGGCCAACCAGTGCCTCGGCCGGAGCGGCCGGATCTGGGTGGTGACCTTCGAGGGCGCCGCGGACCCGCTGCACAGCCTGCCGGGCCCCCAGGCGAACGCGCTGCTGGAGCAGTACCGGCCGACCGAGGTCAAGCAGATGCGGGGACTGACGGTGTCGCTGCTGGAGCTCAAGGGCTGACCGGTGCGGCGGCCGGGCGCACCCGCGCACGGCGCGTGAAACGGGACGAGGACGGGGCGAAGGACGGGACCCAGGGGCCAGGACGGGACGGACGGTTGCGACCGTCCGTCCCGTAGCAGTTCCGGCTCGTCCCGGCGGCACGGGTGGGGCACGCCGGAAGGGGCCGGAGGTGCCGGTACGACGAGGGGCGGGGTAAGGACCGGGCACAAAGCGGCCCGCCCGCCCGGCCGCAGAGCGGGCCGGGCGGGCGGGCGGAGCCAGCGGGTCGGAGCAGTCGGGTCAGAGCAAGCGGGTCAGCCGCGCCAGGATCGACGGCGGGGCCAGGTCGGACTTCAGGGCCACCGGGACCTCGACCCTGCCCTCGCCCACGCCGGCCTTGAGCACGCCCACCTGGGTGCCGGCCTTGGCGGTGTGCCCGACCGTGGCCGGTTCCAGCGCCAGGGTGGCGGTGATGCCGTCCCAGCCGGCCACGGTGACGTCCTTGGTGGCCACCACCGGGACCTTGCCGCCGAGGCCGTCGTCCACGAACCCGACGACGTCGCCCTGCTTGGCCAGGGTCTGCCCGGTGAGGGCGCCCTGCGCCGCCGTGATCTGCTTGGCGCTGACCGTCTGGACGGCCTTGAGGATGCCCTCGGTGGCCGTGCCCGGCTGTCCCAGGGTGACCCCGAGGATCATCCGCCGGACGCCGCCGATGTCCTTGACGGCCGCCCACATCAGGCAGCCGCCGGCCGGGGTGCTGGAGCCCGTCTTGACGCCGATGACGCCGTTCTTCGGGGAGAGCAGGATGTTGGTGTTGAACACCTTCTGCCCGTTGAAGTTGGTGTCCGGTTCGGCGACGACCTGGCGGAAGATCTCGTTCTTCATGACCTGCTCGGCGAGCTTCAGCTGGTCCTTCGCGGTGCTCTTGGTGTCCGCGTTGAAGCCGGCCGGGTCGACGTAGCTGGTGTTGGTCATGCCGAAGCCGGCGGCCGCCTCGTTCATCTTCCGGACGAAGGCCTCCTCCGTGCCGGAGTCCCAACGGGCCAGCAGCCGGGCCACGTTGTTGGCCGACGGGAGCATCAGCATCTCCAGCGCCTCGTACTGGGTGAGCTGCTGGCCCTCGGTGAGGGTGACCTTGGACTGGTCGGCGTCGCTGGACTCCTGGGCGGCCTGCTTGTCGACGGTGAGCTTGGGGCCGGTCTCGCCCTTCTTCAGCGGGTGGTCGCGCAGGATCAGGTAGGCGTTCATCACCTTGGTGACACTGGCGATCGGCGCCGGCGTCTCCGGGCCGGAGCTGCCCATGTCGCCCACGCCGACCACCAGGGCCGCCGACTGGCCCTTGGCCGGCCAGGGCATGGCCAGCGGGCTGCCGGTGAAGGAGAAGCTGGTGGCCACGCTCAGCCCGACCGTGGGCCGCGGCAGCGGGCGCAGCAACTGGGCCGCCACCACGACACCGAGCACCAGGGACAGGAAGACCGTCCAGATGGTGATCCGCTTGAGCGCCCGGCGCAGCGGGGAGACCGGACGGGCACTGAGCGCGGCCAGCACCTGCATCGCCTCGGAGGTGGTCTCCGGCTGCGGGAGCGGCTCGGGTGCGGGCAGCGGCTCGGGTGCGGGCAGCGGCTCGGGTGCGGGCAGCGGCTCGGGTGCGGGCAGCGGCCGGGGCCCGGGCTCCGGGAGGGGCTCGGGACCGGGCTCCGGCCGGGGGCCGGGCTTCGGCGCGGGCGGCTCGGGCAGGGGCTCGGGCTGAGGCTCGGGCTGAGGCAGCGGGGCGGGCGCGGGCGGCTCCGGCACCCGGCCGCCGACCGGGGGCTCGGGGCGGGTGGCGCGCAGCGGCTGCGGCTTCTCCAGCTTCTCGGTCCGGACGAGGTCGGGGGAGGGCGCGGCGGCCGGCTCGACGGTCCGTCCGGCGGCGGGCGCCGCATCCGGGTCGGCGGCCGGCTCGGCTACCCGCTCGGCGACCGGCTCGGCGGAATCGGCGGTGCGGTCGGCCGTGCGGTCGGCCGTCCCGGGCTTCGCCGACCGGCCGGGCGGGCGGGTGCCGGGGCCCGCGCCGTCCCGCATCGCGAGACGCGGATCGACCGCGGCCGGCCGCGCCGGGGCCTCGTCCGCGGCGGCGCCGACGACGGCGGGCTCGGCGGCCGGCTCCTCGGCGGCGGGCGCGGCGGGTTCGGCGACGGGCTTCCCACCAGTGCTCTTGTCGGCCTCGACGGCCGAGGCCGGGCGCAGCACCTCGCCGGGGAGGCGCAGCGCGGTGGTCGCGTTGTCCGCCGGCAGGCGCAGGGCGGTGGTCCGGTTGTCCACTTCGCGGACACGCAGCTGCACGGTGGGACCGGCCTTGGCGGCCTTGGCCGACGGGGTTTCCGGGGCCGGGACGGTCAGTTCGAGCGTCAGGTCGGCGGGCACGGCGGGCACGGCGGGCGCGGGCTCCCCGGCGCCGTCCGGGCCGCTGTCCGGGGCGGAGTCCGCGTCGCGGTCCCCGTCCCTGCCCTCGGCCCCGTCCCGGTCCTCGTCCGGGCCCTTGCGCGCGCCCGTCCCGGCGTCCGGCCCGGCCGCCCGGGCGGTGGCCCCGGCAGCGGCGCCGGCGGCCGCGGTGACGGCAGTGGACCCGGCGGCCCGCGGACGCCCCGCAACAGCAGCCGCACCCGCACCCGCAGCACCGGAGGCCACGTCCGCGGGCAGGCGCAGTTGCACGGTCGGGCCGGCCGGCACCGTGGCGCCGGCGGCGTCCGCACCGGCAGTCCCCGCCGCACCACCCGCGCCGTCCGCACCGGCAGCACCGCCCGCGCCCTCAGCGCCGGCAGTGCCGGCCTGCGGCCGGGCCGGCGGGGTCTCCCGCTCCTGGTCCCGCTCCCCGTCGCGCAGCACTCTGTCGGGGGACTCACCCACGTAACCCAGCCTCCTCATACGCCTGGCGGGGCACCGGCCGACCCGAATTCGGGAAGCCGCCACCCCGCCCCATGTACCTGTACAGTCTCCGCCACGCGACGGCCGATCCGGCCACCCACACCCCGTCCGACCGGCGGTTATTGCGGTCGTACGGCCGTTCCCAGGCCCGTCCGGTGTTCAGACGCCCGCCTTGGCGCCGCTGGTTCCCGCCTCGTGGCGCAAGGTCACGATTCGGAGGCGTACTCGACAAGGCCGTGTGAGAGGCGTCACTCTGTCATTCATCCACGCGGGGAGGCTTGGATGGGCAAGAGCCGCAGAACAATTCCCGAGGAACTCTTGTTGCTCGCCCTGGACCCGACCACGGGTACCACGGCGCAGCCGCAGACCCTCGACCTCGGACTCGCCGGGGCACAGCTCGTCGAGCTGTCCCTGGCCGGACGGATAGTCCCGGATGGGGACCGGATCGCCGTGGTGCTGCCACGACCGACCGGCGACCCCACTCTGGACCACGCCCTGGAACTGCTGCGCCGTCGTGGCAGTCCGGTACGTGCGGCGCACTGGATCGGCGGGCCCCGGCTGGGGCTCCGGCAGACCTACCTGGCGCACCTCGAACGGTGCGGCATGGTGACTGCGGTGCCGGGACAGGTGTGCGGGGTCCTTCCGACGACGCGCTACCAGGCGTCGGACGACTGCTCGAACGCCGCCATCAAGCAGCGTCTCGACACGTCGATCCGGACCGGTGTGCCGCCGGACCCGAGGACGGCCGCACTGGCCGCACTGGCCCACGCCGTGGGCCTCGGCAAGCATCTCTACCCGGGCAACGAGGGCAGGTCGTCGCGGTCACGGCTGCGCGACCTGATCCGTTACGACCCGCTCGGTGGGATGGTCGCGCACGCCGTGATGGACGTGCAGAACGGCCTTCCGTCCCAGCAGGGCCGAAACAACAACGCCCAGTCGGCCGCCGCGCCGGTGCCCGGCAGCCGGCAGCCCGGCGGCCGGGCCGTACCCACCCGGGTCGGTGCCCGGTGAGCCGACGGTCCGGACGGCGCGTGGCGAGCGGCGCGCGCCGATAGTCGCGAGTGAGCAACCAGCAGGTATCGAGGGGCGGTCGCCCGGCACGGAAGTCGCCGGGTGGCCGCCCCTCTGCCGTACCCAGCCGTAGTGTCGCTCCTACCACCCAGGGACGGCCGCCGTCTCGCCGAAGCGCTTTTCCGATGATCTGTTCTACTGCGCTCCCGCGATTCCCCGGCGCCGACCCGATCCAAGGTGGCATGCTGCTCCAAGTCAGGGGGGTTGGTACCAATTTCCACACTGTTCCGAGGATTGCCGGTCCAACGAGCACCAGAGGCCCGGCCGGAGGTCGATGTGTCCGCGAGCATCAATCCCACAGTGCGCCGCCGAAGGCTCGGCGCCGAACTGCGGCGCCTGCGCGAGACCCTGGGAATGACGGCCGAGGAGGTGGCCGGCCGGCTGATGGTCTCCCAGTCCAAGATCAGTCGGCTGGAGAACGGCCGCCGCAGCATCAGCCAACGGGACGTCAGGGACCTCTGCGACGTCTACAACGTGGACGACGAGCGGATCCGCGCCGGGCTGATGGAGATGGCCAGGGAGTCCCGGCAGCGCGGCTGGTGGCACGAGTTCAGCGACATCCCCTACAGCGTCTACATCGGCCTGGAGGCGGAGGCCTCCTCGATCCGGGCCTACGAGTCCTCCTTCGTGCCGGGGCTGCTGCAGACCCAGGCGTACGCCGAGGCCGTGGTGCTCGGCACCCAGCCGGACACCGACGCCACGGCCGTGTCGCGGCGGGTGGAGGTGCGCCTCAAGCGGCAGAGCCGGATCTACGGGGAGAACCAGCTGGGCAGCCTCTGGGCGGTGATAGACGAGGCCGTGCTGCGCCGCGAGGTCGGCGGCTCCGAGGTGATGTACCGCCAGCTGAACCAGCTGCTCGAACTGAGCGCCCGCTCCAACATCAATCTGCAGGTGATCCCGTTCTCGCACGGCGCCCACCCCGGCATGACCGGGACATTCTCCCTGATGGAGTTCCCCGAGTCCGCGGATTCGACGGTTGTCTACTTCGAAGGGGTGACAAGCGACCTCTACCTGGAGAAGGACGCCGACGTGCGCCGCTATACCGGACTGTACGACCACCTGAGGGCCGCGGCCCTGAGTGTCGCGGAGAGCCGGTCACTGATAGCCAAGATCGCAGAGGGGTACCAACCATGACCACCACGTCCGAGAACGGCCTCACCTGGCGCAAGAGCAGCCACAGCGGCGGCAACGGCGCCTGTGTGGAGATCGCCGTGCCGAGCGCGGCCGCCGTCGCGGTACGCGACTCCAAGGACCCCCACGGTCCGCAGCTGCACTTCTCCAAGGAGGCCTGGGCCTCGTTCGCCACCGCGGCCGGCTCGGGATCGTTCGGCGAGATCTGACCCGCCCTCACTTGTTGTCACAGTCCGCCCGCACCGGTGCCCGCCGTCGTCCGGCGGAGGGCACCGGTACCACGCCCGCCCCCGGCACGTCCGTCCCGCCGGGTCAGCGGACCACCGGGTAACGCACCGCCCAGGCCGCTCCCTCCCCCGCGTCCTGGCCGTGCAGCTCCGGTCCGTGCATCAGCTCCAGCACGAAGTCGTCCGCCAGTTCCAGGATCGTCCCCCGGCCCTCCAGCGCGGCCAGCAGCTCCGGCGGCAGCGCGGTGTCCCCGTGCAGCGCGCCGAGCAGGTTGCCGCAGATCGCACCGGTGGAGTCGCTGTCCCCCGAGTGGTTGACCGCGAGCAGCAGCCCGGACTTCACGTCGTAGGCCACCAGCGCGCAGTAGACGCCGATCGCCAGCGCCTCCTCCGCGACCCAGCCCTCGCCGAGCGCCTCCACCCGCTCCGCGGACGGCTCCCCGGCCCGGACGGCGTCCAGCGCGCCCCGGAGCGCCGCCGTGGTCTCCTCGTGCGACGGCCGCTCGGAGAGCAGGGCCAGCGCGAGGTGCACGCCCTCCTCCAGGGTGCCGCCGCGGGCCACCGTGTGGACGATCACCGCCAGCGCCCCCGCCGAGAGGTAGCCGGTGGGGTGGCCGTGCGTCAGCACCGAGCACTCCACGGCCAGCTGGAATACCAGGCCCGGCTCCCAGGAGGTGAGCAGCCCGAACGGCGCGGCCCGCATCACCGTGCCGCAGCCCTTGGAGTGCGGGTTCTTGGGGGCGTCCAGGGTGCCCAGGCGGTCCGCCTGCGGACCGGAGAGCCCGGACAGGCAGGCCTGGCCGGGTGCCCGCTGGGCGTACAGCCACTCCTCGCGGCCGAGCCAGCCGAGGTCCGGGCGCCGCTCGTCCGGCCCCCAGTCGCGCTGGGTGGCGGCCCACCGCAGGTAGGCCAGGTGGACGTCGGTGGGCGGGTGCCAGCCGCCGCTGTCCCGGCGGATGTGGGCCCGGATCAGGCCGTCCACGGTGAACAGGGACATCTGGGTGTCGTCGGTTATCGCACCGGTCCGGCCGTAGGCGGGGACGTAGCCGGTCACCCCCTGCGGGCCGTGCGCGGCCTGGATCTTCTCCAGCGACTCGAACTCGATGCCGGCCCCGAGCGCGTCGCCGATCGCCCCGCCGAGCAGGCAGCCGCGCACCCGGCTCCGGAAATCCTGCTGCTGCGCGCGTGACCACAGTGGCATCACGAGTCGGAACCTTTCGTCCAGAGGTCGCGGGAGCACCGCTCCCGGCCCTCGGCCCGGGAGGCACCCCCAAGCCGGAGGTTGGGGCAACCGCGCCCGACGACGGTTCGCGCGCCCCCGCACTGTATTCGAATTGTTCGGCGGGTTGACCGGTTCCCTCGCAGAGCAGCTCTTCAACAAACTGTTGCCACCCCGCCATCCGGCGGCCACGGGCCACCACCCGGCGCTGCCTAGCGTCCCGATCATGACCACCACCCGCACCCGCCTGACCACCGCACTGGCCCTCACCGGCGCGCTGACCCTCGGCTCCCCCGCCCTGGCCCTCGCCGCCGCCCCGGGTCCGCAGGACGCCCCCGCCGCCGCCTCGCGGACGGCCGCCCGGCACGCCGTCCCCTTCACCGCGGCGAGCGCCGTCCAGCAGGCCGACGGCAGCTTCACCCTGACCTGGACCGCGCCCGGCACCCGCCACGTGACCGTCTTCGCCGGCACCGACCAGGAGGACGTCCGCCACCGCCGGCCCGTCGCCGAGGCCGCCGGCTCCGCCACCGTGACGGTCACCGGCCTGGCCGCGGCCGACCGCTGGTTCTTCGAGCTCGTCCCGGACCGCGGCGAGTCGCTGGTCGTCGCCGACCGCTCGCTGCACCTCGCCTCGGCGCCCAACTTCCGGGACGCGGGCGGCTACCGCACCGCCGACGGCCGCTGGGTGCGGTTGGGCGTCGTCTACCGCTCCGGCGACCTCAGCAGGCTCACCGACGCGGACCTCGCCAAGCTGCGCCGCCTCGGCGTCCGGCAGGTCTTCGACCTGCGCACCCCCGCCGAGCGGAAGAGCGCGCCGGACCGCGTCCCGGCCGGCGCCGCCGTGGTCGACGCCAACGTCCTGGGCGCCGCCGGCACCGGCGCGTTCGACGTGACCAGCCCGCAGGCCGCCGTCCAGGTGATGATCGACGCCGAGCGCACCATGGTCTCCGCCGACAGCGCCAAGGCCGCCTACCGCACGGTGCTCGACTCCCTGGTGGAGCGCGACGACCAGGGCGTGCTGTTCCACTGCACCGCTGGCAAGGACCGCACCGGCTGGGCCGCCGCCGCGCTGCTCACCGCCCTCGGCGTGCCGCGCTCCACCGTCGAGGCCGACTACCTGGCCAGCAACACCTACCGGGCGGCCGAGAACGCCGCCACCCTGGCCCAGCTGCCACCCGCCTACCAGGCGGTGTACAAGCCGCTGCTGGACGTCCGGCCGGAGTACCTGAACGCCGGCTTCGACGAGGTGCAGCAGAGGTTCGGCTCCTTCGACAGCTACCTCCGCTCCGGCCTCGGCCTGGACGGCCGCGACCTGCGGGACCTGCGCAGCCGGCTGCTGGTGGGCTGAGAACGGCGGACGGCGAGGGCCGGCCCCGCCCGGCGGTCCGGGTGGGGCCGGCCCTCGCCGTCGGGCGCCGGGGCCGCGGGCCCGGTGGTTCGGCGGGCCCGGTGGTTCGGCTGGCCCGGTGGTTCGGCTGGCCCGGTCGGCCGAGGGGTCAGGCCACGACCTCCTGCAGCTTGCCGGTGGCGACGTCCAGCACGAATCCGCGCACCGCGTCGGTGTACGGGACGAACGGGCTGTTCCTGATCCGCGCGACGGACTGCCGCACATCGGTGTCGAGGTCGGCGAAGGCCTCGGCGGCCCACGGCGGCTTGATGCCGGTCTCCTCCCGGATCGACTCCCGGAAGGCGTCGTCGGAGAAGGTGAGCATGCCGCAGTCGGTGTGGTGGATCAGGATGATCTCGCGGGTCCCGAGGAGCCGCTGACTGATCGCCAGCGAGCGGATCGCGTCGTCGGTCGCGACCCCGCCCGCGTTGCGGATCACGTGCGAGTCGCCCTCGGCCAGGCCGAGGACGCCGTAGACGTTGAGCCGGGCGTCCATGCAGGCGAGGACGGCGGTGCGGCGGGCCGGCGGCAGCGGGAGCGGTCCGGTGAAGGAGGCGGCGTAGTCCGCGTTGTTGGCGAGGTACTGCTCGGTGGCACGGGGGTTCTCGGTCATGACCGACTCCGGATTCGCTGGCTGGAGCACACGGGGGCGGGCGGCCCGCCGGGCGCGCTCCCCCGGCGGGGAGGGCGCGGCGGGTCACCGCGGGGAGGAGGGGCCGCGGCCGTCAGGGGCGGCGGCCCGGGCACGGGCCGGACGGCGTCGGGCGACGCGGCCGGGACCCGGCGGGAATGGACGAACGTGGGGGCGGGCCACCGGCCCGGCCCTGGGCGACCCGGTGGGTCAGCCGCGACAGCCGGTGCTGGACACGCGGCAGAGGTCGACGTGTCGACGCCGCACGAGCACGCTCATGGCGCCAACCTAGCGCGGGCCGTGACGGCGGGTCCACGGCCCGCGGCGGAGCCGGCGGGCGTACGGGCGCGCCGGGCCGGCGCCCGGGGCCGCCCGCGCGCTCCAGCGGCGCCCCCGGTCCGCGGGGCTCCCGGTCCGCGGGGCTCCCGCGCCCCGGCCGCTACTCCAGGACCGGCAGCAGCGCCGGCAGGTGGCCGTCCGAGGCCAGCGCCGCGGCGCGCCGCTCGGCGGGCACCTCGCCGTACGTGGTGGTGCGCTGGCGGTGCGGGCGCCCGGCGGCCTCCGCGATCGCCTCCAGGTCCCGCACGGACTTGTAACTGCCGTACGCCGAGCCGGCCATCCGCGAGATGGTCTCCTCCATCAGCGTGCCGCCCAGGTCGTTGGCGCCCGAGCGGAGCATCTCGGCGGCGCCCTCCGCGCCCAGCTTCACCCAGCTGGTCTGGATGTTGGGGATGTGGGTGTGCAGCAGCAGCCGGGCCATCGCGACCACCACCCGGTTGTCCCGGGCGGTCGGGCCCGGCCGGGCGATGCCGGCCAGGTAGACCGGCGCGTTGGTGTGGATGAACGGCAGCGTCACGAACTCGGTGAAGCCGCCGGTGCGCTGCTGGATCCCGGCCAGCACCCGCAGGTGCCCGAGCCAGTGCGCCGGGGTGTCCACATGGCCGTACATCATCGTGGACGAGGAGCGGATACCCAGCTCGTGCGCGGTGCTGACCACCTCGACCCAGGTGGCGGCGGGCAGCTTGCCCTTGGTCAGCACCCAGCGGACGTCGTCGTCGAGGATCTCGGCGGCCGTCCCGGGGATGCTGTCCAGGCCGGCCTCCTTGGCCTGCTGGAGCCAGTCCCGGACGGACAGGCCGGTGCGGGTGGCGCCGTTGACGACCTCCATCGGGGAGAAGGCGTGCACGTGCATCCCCGGCACCCGGGCCTTCACCGCGCGGGCGATGTCGAAGTAGGCGGTGCCCGGCAGGTCGGGGTGGATGCCGCCCTGCATGCAGACCTCGGTGGCGCCGACGTCCCAGGCCTGCGCGGCCCGGTCGGCGACCTGCTCCAGCGAGAGGGTGTAGGCGTCGGCGTCGGTGCGGCGCTGGGCGAACGCGCAGAACCGGCAGCCGGTGTAGCAGACGTTGGTGAAGTTGATGTTCCGGGTGACGCAGTAGGTGACGGTGTCGCCGACCGCGTCCCTGCGCACGTCGTCGGCGATCCGGCAGAGCGCGTCCAGCGCCGGGCCGTCGGCGTGCAGCAGCGCGAGGGCCTGGTCGTCGGTCAGCCTGGTCGGGTCGTCGGCGGCCACCGCCAGCGCCTCGCGGACGTCGCCGCTCAGTCGCTCCGGGGCCGCGCCGGCGACCTGCTCGCGCAGCGCCTCCCAGTCCCCGTACACGTCCTCGAAGTCGGCCCGGCGGTCGCCGGTGCGGCCCTCGGTGTCGATGGTGCGGTGCAGGTCGGTCCGCCCGTACGAGGCCGGCAGGTCCTCGGGCTCCTGCCAGGGCCGGCCGGCCGGCATCGCGCCCTCGCGGGCCAGGCCGGTGACCGGGTCGGCGAGGGCGTTCACGTGCGGCAGGATCCGCGGGTCCAGCCAGGGCTCGCCGCGCAGCAGGTACTCGGGGTAGACGGTGAGGCGCTCGCGCAGCTCGAAGCCGGACTCCGCGGTGCGGGCGGCGAGGTCCTCGATGTGCGGCCAGGGCCGCTCCGGGTTGACGTGGTCGGGCGTCAGCGGTGAGACGCCGCCCCAGTCGTCGATCCCCGCGCCGATGATCAGCGCCCACTGCGCGTCGACCAGGTTCGGCGGCGCCTGGATCCGCGCCGAGGGGCCGAGCACCAGCCGGGTGACGGCGATGGCGGCGGCCAGCTCCTCCAGTTCGGCGTCCGGCATCGCGCGCATCGCGGTGTCCGGCTTGGCCCGGAAGTTCTGCACGATCACTTCCTGGATCGCGTGGTACTGCCGGGCGGTGCGCCGGATGGCGAACAGCGCGTCGGCCCGCTCCTCGTACGTCTCGCCGATCCCGATCAGCACCCCGGTGGTGAACGGGACGGCGCTGCGCCCGGCGTCCTCCAGCACCCGCAGCCGTACCGCCGGCTCCTTGTCGGGCGAGCCGAAGTGCGGGCCGCCGGGCTCGGACCAGAGCCGGGTGGCGGTGGTCTCCAGCATCATGCCCATCGAGGGGGCGACCGGCTTCAGCCGCTGGAAGTCCGTCCAGGTCAGCACGCCGGGGTTGAGGTGCGGCAGCAGGCCGGTCTCCTCCAGCACCCGGATCGCCATCGCCCGCACGTACGCGAGGGTGTCGTCGTAGCCGTGCGCGTCCAGCCACTCGCGGGCCTCGGGCCAGCGGTCCTCCGGGCGGTCGCCCAGCGTGAAGAGGGCCTCCTTGCAGCCCAGCGCCGCGCCCTGACGGGCGATCTCCAGCACCTCGTCCGGCGAGAGGTACATCCCGTGCCCGGCCCGGCGGAGCTTGCCCGGCACGGTGACGAAGGTGCAGTAGTGGCACTTGTCCCGGCAGAGGCGGGTGAGCGGGATGAAGACCTTCTTCGAGTACGTGACGACCCCCGGGCGGCCCGCCGCCTCCAGCCCCGCGTCGCGGACCCGGGCCGCGCTGGCGCAGAGGTCGCGCAGGTCGTCACCGCGGGCCTGCAGCAGCACCGCGGCCTCGGCCGCGTCGAGGGCCACGCCGTCCCGTGCCCGGCGCAGCGCCCGCCGCATACCGTTGCTGGTCGGGCCGGGTGTGCCGGGGGAGGCCTCGGTTGCGTCCATGCCGCGACGATACGCCAGCATTCGACCTCGGGAGGACCCAACCCTGAGGTGGGATCAGGGTCACGTCCGTCGTCCGATGGTCCGTGAGACGTACGCGGATCTGGCCCTGCAGAGCGATGCCGCGGGGCGGTCCGAAGCGTCTAATGGAGCAGGAAGGGCGATCCGCCACGGGCTACGGAGGGGTTGAACGTGATGACGGACCACACGACGACTGCGAACGGGGAGGGCGGCGCGCCGTACCGCTCCGGGCGGCGCACCGCGGTGCGGATCCTGGTGCCGGTGGTGGTGGCCGGCACGGTCGCCGCCGGCATCGGCCTGGTGCCCGCGCTGGCCGACGGACGCTCGCCGGAGCTGCCGCCCCTGACGGCGGAGCAGCTGGTGGCGAAGGCGCTCGGCACGCAGACGCAGAGCCTCTCCGGGACGGTGCGGGTCAGCGCCGACCTGGGGGCGCCGTCCCAGCTGCTCGGCGCGGTCGGCGGCCTCGGCACCGGCGGCCAGGGCGGCGGCGCGCAGGGCTTCGACCCGTCCGCGCCGGCGCCGGAGTCCAAGCTGGTCGGCCTGCTGGGCGGGGAGCACACGCTGCGGGTCGCGGTGGACGGGCCGGACCGCCAGCGGATCGGGCTGATCGAGCAGTTGGCCGGCTACGAGCTGGTGCGCAGCGGCGACCAGGTCTGGGCCTGGGACAGCGCCTCCAACGAGGCCTTCCACCTGGCGCTCCCGCAGGGCGACGGGCAGCGGGCGGCGACGCCCGGCCTGCTGGCCGGCGTGCCGGTCACCCCGCAGGAGGCGGCCCGGCGGTTCCTGGCCCTCGGCGCGGGCACCACCTCGGTCACCGTGGACGGCACGACCACGGTGGCCGACCGGAAGGCGTACCAGCTGAGCGTGAAGCCCACGCAGTCCGGCTCGACGCTGGGCGAGGTGCGGATCGCCGTCGACTCCGGCACCGGCGTGCCGCTGGCCGTGGTGGTGAAGGCCACCGGTGGCGCCACCGTCTTCGACGCGCACTTCAGTGACGTCTCGTTCGCCAGGCCGGACGCCAAGACCTTCGAGTTCGCCCTGCCCAAGGGCGCGAAGGTGGTCGAGCAGAAGGCCGGCGAGCGGCCGGCGGCCGGGCAGCGGGGCGGCGGCGCGGCCGACGCCGGCCGGAGCGCCGAGGAGGCCCGGGCCGCCAAGGACTCCCTCAACGTGATCGGCGAGGGCTGGACGACGGTGGTCAGCCTCAAGCTGCCCGCCACGGAGATCCCCGCCGGGGCGGCGGGCCGGCACGGCTCGGAGGTGGCCGGGCAGAGCGTGCAGTCGCTGGCCCGGGCGCTCGGCAAGCCGGTCAAGGGCGGGTCGCTGATCAGCACCAAGGTGCTGAACGCGCTGGTCACCGATGACGGCCGGGTGTTCGCCGGCGCGGTGACGCTGCCGGTCCTGCAGAGTGCGGCCGGAGTGAAGTGATGGTCCAGGCTCCCTCCACGGAGCCGACCGGGGGCCGGGCCGCGGATGCGCGTCCGGCCCCCGCGGTCGCTCCCTCCGCCACTTCCACCGCCCCGGTCCCGGCGGCCGACCAGGTGATCAGCACCACCGGCCTGACCAAGCGCTTCCGCGGCGGCCAGCTCGCGGTGGACGGCCTCGACCTGACGGTGCCCCGGGGCAGCGTCTTCGGGTTCCTCGGTCCGAACGGCTCGGGCAAGACCACCACGATCCGGATGCTGATGGGCCTGATCGCGCCGACCTCCGGGCGGGCGACGGTGCTCGGCGAGTCCATGCCGCAGTCGGTGGGCAGCGTGCTGCCCCGGGTCGGCGCCCTGATCGAGGGGCCCGCGCTCTACGGCTTCCTGTCCGGGCGCGACAACCTCGCCCGCTACGACGCGGCCGACCCGACCGCCGACCCGCGCACCCGGGACCACCGGGTCCGGGACGCCCTGGACCGGGTCGGGCTGACGGCGGCGGCCGGCAAGAAGGCCCGCGCCTACTCCCTGGGGATGAAGCAGCGCCTGGGCCTGGCGGCCGCCCTGCTGCAGCCGCGCGAGCTGCTGGTGCTGGACGAGCCGACCAACGGGCTGGACCCGCAGGGCATGCGGGAGATCCGGTCGCTGATCCGGGAGGTCGCGGCGGAGGGCACCACGGTGTTCCTCTCCTCGCACCTGCTGGACGAGATCGAGCAGGTCTGCACGCACGCGGCGGTGATGTCGCGCGGCCGGCTGGTGGTGCAGGGCACCGTCGCCGAGCTGGCGGCCCGCGCGCAGGGCCGGCTGGTGGTCCGTACGGAGGACACGGCGGCCGCCGCCACGGTGCTGGCCGCCCACGGGCTGGCCGGCGTCGTCACCGCCGAGGGCCGGGTGGACGCCGAGGCCGGCAACGCCGCCGAGGACGCGCTGCCCAAGCTCTGCGCGGCCCTGGTGGAGGCCGGGGTGCGGGTGCGGGGCTTCGGCCTGGAGCGGGGCACGTTGGAGGACGCCTTCGTGGCGATGACCGGGGAGGGCTTCGATGTCGCGGGTTGACACGGTGGCGGAGGCCGGGTCGGGCAGAGCCGCCGGGGCGGTGCCGGTGGCGGGCGGGCGGCGGCCGCGGACGGCGGCGGGCGGTCTGGCCCTGGTGCGCAGCGAGCTGTCGCTGACCTTCCGCCGGACCAGGACGATCGCGCTGCTGGGCATCCTGGCGGTGCTGCCGGTGCTGATCGGCACGGTGGTCCGGATCGAGACGGGTGGCGCCCGCGGCGGGGAGGGGCCGGCCTTCATCGCCCAGGTGACCCAGAACGGGCTGTTCCTGGTGTTCACGGCGCTGGCCGTGGCGCTGCCGGTGTTCCTGCCGATGACCGTCGGCGTGGTGGCGGGCGACTCGATCGCGGGCGAGGCGAGCACCGGCACCTTGCGCTATCTGCTGGTGGCGCCGGCCGGGCGGACCAGGCTGCTGGTCGCCAAGTTCACGGCCGGGCTGGCGTTCTGCCTGGCCGCGACGGCCACCGTCGCGCTGGCGGCGCTGGCGACCGGCGCCGCCCTCTTCCCGCTCGGCGAGGTGACGCTGATCTCGGGCGACACCATCGGCTTCGGCGAGGCGCTGCTGCGGGCCGTCCTGGTGGTCGGGGTGGCGGCCTGCTCACTGGCGGGCCTGGTGGCGATCGGCCTGTTCATCTCGACCCTGACCGGCAGCGGGATCGCCGCGATGGCGAGCACCGTCGGCCTGGTGATCACCGTGCAGATCCTGGACAGCTTCCCGCAGCTGCACGCCGTGCAGCCGTTCCTCTTCACCCACCACTGGCTGACCTTCGGAGATCTGCTGCGGGAGCCGATGTACTGGGACGGCGTGCTGAAGAACCTCGGGCTGCAGGCCTTCTACGTCGCCGTCTTCGGCTCGGCCGCGTGGTCCCGCTTCACGAGCCGGGACATCACCGCCTGAGCGGGCGGGCCCGCACCGCCCGCGCCGGGTTTTCACCGCCGGTGCGGCCGGGCCCCGGCTGCCGCCCTCAGCGGGTGGCGGCCGGGGCGGTGGCCTGGTCCAGGTCGGTGACCGCGACGGGCGGCAGGTCGGTGACCCGGTCCGCGCGCAGCCGGCGCAGCGCGTCCCAGGTCAGCAGCGCGAGGGCGGCCCAGACCAGGGCGAATCCCGCCCAGCGGGCGGGCGCCATGGTCTCGTGGAACACCGCGATGCCGATCAGGAACTGGAACACCGGCGCCAGGTACTGCAGCAGGCCGAGCACGGTCAGCGGCACCCGTACCGCCGCGGCGCCGAAGCAGAGCAGCGGGACGGCGGTGATCAGGCCGCTCAGCACCAGCAGGCCGGAGTGGCCCCACCCGTAGGAGCCGGGGACGGTGTGGCCGAAGGTGCCCTGGCCGCGGGCGGCGAGGTAGACCAGGTAGCCGAGGGCGAAGGGGAACATGAAGGCGCTCTCGACGGCCAGGCTCTCCAGCCCGCTCAGGGCGACCTTCTTCTTCAGCAGCCCGTAGACGGCGAAGGAGAAGGCCAGGGTGAGCGCGATCCACGGCAGCCGGCCGTAGCCGACCGTCAGGACGGCCACCGCGAGGGCGCCGATGCCGACCGCCGCCCACTGGGCCGGGCGCAGCCGCTCGTGCAGCAGCAGCACGCCGAAGGCGATGGTGACCAGCGGGTTGATGAAGTAGCCGAGGCTGGTCTCGACGACGTGCCCGCTGTTGACGCCCCAGATGTAGACGCCCCAGTTGACCGAGACCAGGGCGGCCGCCGCGGCCGACATGGCGAGTCTGCGGGGCTGGCGCAGCAGCGGCCGGATCCAGCCCCAGTGACGTTGCGCCAGCAGCATCAGGACGACGGCCAACAGCGACCAGACCATCCGGTTGACCAGGATGTCGTCGGCGGCGCTGGGCTCCAGCAGGGGCCAGAAGAGTGGGAAGAGACCCCACATCCCGTAGGCGGCGACTCCGAACCAGAGGCCTCGGGTGGCCTCCTGTGGGGATGTCTCTGGCATGACGGCCTGCCCTCCGCGCGCACGGGTGTCGAGCCGACGGTAGCGGGCGGAGGGCAGGATGTCATCTCCGTATTTGGTTTTTGGTCATGACAGCGGACGGCGCCCCCGGTCAGCGGTCCAGCGCGGCCTTCACGGTCTCGGCGAGCGGTGTGGTCGGGCGGCCGATCAGCCGGGCCAGGTCTCCGCCGGAGCGGGCCAGCTCGCCCCGGAGGATCGCGGCGTCGACGTCCACCAGGATCTCGGCGAAGGCCGCCGGCAGGCCGGCGCCGAGCAGCACCTGGAGGTGCTCGTCGGCGGTCACGTTGCGGAAGGCCACCGGGCGGCCGGTCTGCTCGGCCAGCTCCGCCGCGAACTCCTCGACGCTCCAGGCCGTGTCACCGGCCAGCTCGTACACCCGGCCCTCGTGCCCCTCACCGGTGAGCACGGCCACGGCCGCGTCGGCGTAGTCCTGGCGGGCGGCGGAGGCGATCCGGCCCTCGCCGCTGCTGCCGACCGGGCCACCGCGCTCCACGGTGCCCGCCAGGTCGGCGGTGTAGTTGTCGGTGTACCAGCCGTTGCGCAGCAGCACGAAGGGCAGGCCGGAGTCGCGGATCGCGGCCTCGGTGGCCTTGTGCTCGTCGGCGAGCCGGAATCCGGCCTCGTCGCCGCCGAGCACGCCGGTGTACGCGAGCAGCGCGACGCCGGCGGCCTTGGCCGCGGCCACCACCGCGAGGTGCTGCGGGACGCGCCGGCCGACCTCGCTGCCGGAGATCAGCAGCACCTTGTCGCCCTCGTGGAAGGCGGCGGCCAGGGTCTCGGGCCGACTGTAGTCGGCGACCCGGACGTCGACGCCGCGGGCGGCCCAGTCGGCGGCCTTCTCGGGGGAGCGCACCGCGACCGCGATCTCGGTGGCGGGGACCCGGGCCAGCAGGCCCTCGACCACGAGGCGGCCGAGCTGTCCGGTGGCGGCGGTGACGACGATCATGCGGTGCTCCTGGGGTGCGAAGGTCTCGTTGGCTTCGAAACTCACCCTAGGCACTGCACTAACTATTCGAAAGTACGCACTTTGAAGTAGGGTACTGATGTGGAGGTAATGGCATGAAGGTGATCACCGACGTCTCGCCGCTCGACCGGGCACCCGACGTCTACGACCGGATGTGCCCGTCCCGGGGCGTGCTGGAGCACGTCACCAGCCGCTGGGGCGTGCTCGTGCTGGCGGCCCTGAGCGAGCGCGGCTACCGCTTCAGCGAGCTGCGCCGCCGGGTGTCGGGGGTGAGCGAGAAGATGCTCGCCCAGACCCTGCAGACCCTGGAGCGAGACGGCTTCGTGCTCCGCGAGGCCCACCCGGTGATCCCGCCCCGGGTCGACTACAGCCTCACCCCGCTGGGCGAGGAGGCGGCCGCGCTGGTCTCCACCCTGGCGCACTGGTCCGAGCGGCGGGTGCCGGCCGTCGAGCAGGCCCGCGCGCGGTACGACGCCAAGCCCCGCTGACCCCGAGGACGCCGGGCCGCAGGCCTCCGGGGGCCGACCCCGGGCCTGGTCAGGCCTGGTGGGGCTGTTCGGCGCCGGCCCGACCGATCAGCACCGCCAGTCCGTCCAGCACCCGGGCCAGCCCGAACTCGTAGGCGTGCGCCGGGCTGTAGGCCCCGCCGTGGGCCTCCCCGGCCGCCGCGCCGACCCGGGCCGCGACCGGGTAGCGCCGCGGGTCGAAGACCTTGGCGAGCAGTTCGGCGTTGCCCGCCCACCACTGCTCGTCGCTCATCGCACTGTCCTGCTCGGCGGCCCGCCCGTCGGCCGCCATCCGCGCGCAGCTCTGCACGAAGCCCAGCAGGTGGGTCAGCGCGGCGTCCATCTCCACGTCGCCCAGGCCGACCCCGTCCAGGGCGCGCAGCTCGTACTCGTACTTGGCCATCAGCCCGGGCCCGAGCGGCGGCCGGCCGGTGGGCAGCGAGGCCGCCCAGGGGTGCGCCCGGTACAGCGCGCGGTTGTCCGCCGCGACGGCCGACAACCGGGCCCGCCAGCCGTCGTCCGCGGGCGTGGCGCGCGACATCCCGGCGTAGACGGTGTCCAGCATCAGGTCGAGCAGCTCGGCCTTGCCGGGGACGTAGGTGTAGAGCGCCATCGGCGAGAGGTCCAGGGCCTGGGCGACCCGGCGCATGGTGACGGCCTCCACGCCCTCGGCGTCCGCGAGTGCGACGGCCGCCGCCGCGATCTCCCCGGTCGAGCGTGCCTTCCGGGGCCCGCGCCGCCCGGCGGCCGCGGCCGGGTCGCCCCAGAGCAGGGCGAGGGTGCGCGCCGGGTCTCCTGCGCTGCTGCGGTCGGTGGCCATGGGGGAATCCTTCCACGGCAAATCTCCGTACTATGTACACTGTACGGCGTACGGAGATAATCGACCGGGAGGATCCCTCACCTTGACCTCACACCAGTCCCGCTCCGGCACGGCGTCCGACGGCCGCCCGGCAGAGGGCGGCGGGTTCGACCCCGGCGCCGAGTTCGACCGCCAGCTGGCACGGTTGCTCGCCCTCGGCTACCCCGGGCTCGCCGGCCGCACCGAGGCCGCCTTCACCGAGCTGGTCCGGCCCCTGCGGCGGACCGTCCTCGCCCTCGGCCCCGGCATGGCCGCGCCCAGCGAGAGCCGGATGCCGTTCCTGCTGGTGGTCGACCGCACACTGGCGCCGGTGGAGCGGACGGTGCCGCTGACCACGCTGGACGGCAAGGCCAGGGGCGGCGTCGTCGACCGGCACTACCCGGCGGGTGACATCGAGCGGTTCGCCCCGGTCGAGGGCCTCGGCCTGCCCCGCGGGCCGGTCCACCTGCTGCTCGACGCCGACCGCGGCGAGGAGTTCTGCGGCGTCGTCCCCAAGGACGCCATGGCCACCGTGGCCGGGCGCGGCCGCAGCCTGCTGACCATGGAGGAGGGCATCGCCTTCGTCACCCTGCACCCTCGGGCGCTGGCCAGGAACAGGTGCTTCTCGCTGGGCGGCTCGCGCTGCGGCGACCGCCGGGTACCGGCGCTCTGGATCAGCCAGGGCGCGCCGAAGCTCGGCTGGTGCTGGGAGGGGAACCCGCACACCTGGCTCGGCATGGCCTCCGCCGGCGGCCGGGCGGGCGCCGCGTCCTGACCCCGGGGCGGACGACCACCGCACCGCGACCGACGGCGCCCCGCCGGACCAGGCCGGTGGGGCACCGTCGCCGCGCGCCCGCTCAGTCCACCGTCCAGGTGTCGGTGCCGGCGAGGAGGGTGGCCAGGTCGCCGGGGCCCTGCTCGGCGGTGGCGGTGGCCAGTTGTTCGGCCATCAGCACGTCGTAGACCGGCCGCCGGACGCTGCGCAGGACCCCGACGGGGGTGTGGTGGAGGGTGTCGGCGTCGGCGATCCGGGACAGGGCGAAGGCCGTCGAGGGCCCGGGCGCGTGGGCGTCGTGGACCAGCACGGAGGCCTCGTTGTCCGCCGTCACCGGCGCCACCCGCAGCTCGCCCGAGGCCGGGTCACGGAAGACGCCCTGGCCCCGGTCGGCGCCGAAGCGCACCGGCTGTCCGTGCTCCAGGCGGATCAGCGCCTCGTCACGGCTGCCCGGCTCCTTCAGCACCTCGAAGGCCCCGTCGTTGAAGATGTTGCAGTTCTGGTAGATCTCCACCAGCGCGGTGCCCTCGTGCTCGGCGGCCGCCCGCAGCACCGAGGTGAGGTGCTGGCGGTCGGAGTCGATGGTGCGGGCCACGAAGGTCGCCTCGGCGCCGATCGCCAGCGACAGCGGGTTGAAGGGCGCGTCCAGCGAGCCCATCGGCGTCGACTTGGTGATCTTCCCGATCTCGCTGGTCGGCGAGTACTGGCCCTTCGTCAGCCCGTAGATCCGGTTGTTGAACAGCAGGATCTTCAGGTTCACGTTGCGCCGCAGCGCGTGGATCAGGTGGTTGCCGCCGATCGACAGGGCGTCGCCGTCACCGGTCACCACCCACACCGACAGGTCCTGACGGGAGGTCGCCAGCCCCGTCGCGATCGCCGGCGCCCGGCCGTGGATCGAATGCATCCCGTAGGTGTTCATGTAGTACGGGAACCGCGAGGAACAGCCGATCCCCGACACGAACACCGTGTTCTCCCGCCGGATCCCGAGCTCCGGCATGAACGCCTGCACCGCCGCCAGGATCGCGTAGTCCCCGCACCCCGGGCACCACCGCACCTCCTGATCCGTCTTGAAGTCCCGCGCACTCTGCGGACCCTCCGCCTTGGGCACCAGGCTCAGCGACCGCAACCCCTCGGGAAGACCGCCGGTCAGACGCTCAGTCATCGCTCTCATCCCCGTCCAGCGTTCCGATCGCCGCGAACAGCATGTCCGCCAACTGCGCCGCCTTGAAGGGCAGACCACGCACCTGGTTGTACGACTGCGCGTCGACGAGGTACTTGGCGCGGAGCAGGAGGGCGAGCTGGCCGAGGTTCATCTCGGGGACGATCACCCGGTCGTAGCCCTTCAGGACGGCCCCGAGGTTGGCCGGGAAGGGATTGAGGTTGCGCAGGTGCGCCTGCGCCACCCGGCCCCCGTCCGCCCGCACCCGCCGCACCGCCGCCGCGATCGGCCCGTACGTCGAACCCCACCCCAGCACCAGCACCCGCGCATCCCCACCGGGATCGTCCACCACCAACGGCGCCACCTCGACCCCGTCGACCTTCGCCTGCCGGGTACGCACCATCAGATCGTGATTCGCCGGATCGTAGGAAATGCTCCCCGACCCGTCCTGCTTCTCGATCCCACCGATCCGGTGCTCCAACCCCGCCGTCCCCGGCACCGCCCACGGCCGCGCCAACGTCAACGGATCCCGCTTGTACGGCCAGAACACCTCCGACCCGTCCTCCAGCACATGATTGGGCCCCGACGCGAACCCCGGATCGATCACCGGCAACTCCTCCACCTCCGGAATCCGCCACGGCTCCGACCCGTTCGCCAGATACCCGTCCGACAACAGG
Organism: Kitasatospora herbaricolor; assembly: GCF_030813695.1. NCBI lineage: Bacteria > Bacillati > Actinomycetota > Actinomycetes > Kitasatosporales > Streptomycetaceae > Kitasatospora > Kitasatospora herbaricolor. The sequence goes on along the minus strand of NZ_JAUSVA010000002.1, from coordinate 5,353,246 downwards.
AACACCGGCGTCCGGTACCGCACCGCGATCCGCACCGCCTCCAACGCCGCGTCGAAACACTCCGCCGGCGTCGCCGGCGCCACCACCGGCACCGGCGCCTCACCATTACGACCGAACATCGCCTGCAACAGATCCGCCTGCTCCGTCTTGGTCGGCAACCCCGTCGACGGACCACCACGCTGAATGTCCACCAACACCAACGGCAACTCCAACGACACCGCCAACCCGATCGCCTCCGACTTCAACGCCACCCCCGGACCCGACGTCGTCGTCACCCCCAACGCCCCACCGAACGACGCCCCCAACGCCGCCCCCACCCCCGCGATCTCGTCCTCCGCCTGAAACGTCCGCACACCGAAACCCTTGTGCCGCGACAACTCATGCAAAATGTCCGACGCCGGCGTGATCGGATACGACCCCAGGAACAACGGCAACCCCGACCGCACCCCCGCCGCCACCAACCCGTACGACAACGCCAGATTCCCCGAAATGTTCCGGTACCGCCCCACCGGCAACGCCGCCGGCGCGATCTCGTACGAAACCGCGAAATCCTCCGTCGTCTCCCCGAAATTCCACCCCGCCCGGAACGCCACCACATTCGCCTCGGCCACCGCAGGACGCTTCGCGAACTTCGACCGCAAAAACGCCTCCGTCCCCTCCGTCGGCCGGTGATACATCCACGACAACAACCCCAGAGCGAACATGTTCTTCGCCCGCTCCGCATCCTTACGCGCCAGACCGCTGTCCCTCAACGCCTCCAACGTCAACGTCGTCAACGGCACCCGATGCAGGTGATACGCCTCCAACGACCCGTCCCCCAACGGATCGACCACCCACCCCACCTTCGCCAACGCCCGCTTCGTGAACTCGTCCGTGTTCACGATCACCTCAGCACCCCGCGGCAGATCCCCCAGATTCGCCTTCAACGCCGCCGGATTCATCGCCACCAACACATCCGGCGCATCACCCGGCGTCAAAATGTCATGATCCGCAAAATGCAACTGAAAACTCGACACACCCGGCAACGTCCCCGCAGGCGCCCGAATCTCCGCCGGAAAATTCGGCAACGTCGACAGATCATTACCGAACGACGCCGTCTCCGACGTGAACCGGTCACCCGTCAGCTGCATCCCGTCACCCGAGTCACCCGCAAAGCGGATGATCACCCGGTCCAATCGTCTGACCGGCTTGGCGCGCCTGGGCTGCACTCCCCCCGGCGGCACCGGACCCGACTGTTCGTCGCGTCCGTCCGAGCCGTCCACTGCCTCCGACTGATCGACCTGGCTGGTCACTGCGGCGGACCTCCTCGTGGGCATCCAGCCGCGGGCGTGAGCCGTGTGCCCCGTCCGCCTGGTGCACCCTTCGCATCTTATGCGCGTGGGTAATCCGTAGGCCGGAACTTCGACGTGCGGCGAAAAACTGCATCACCGATGTCTTCTTTCCACACTCACGTCAACGCCGGGGGTCCGCTCCGCCATACCCCCTGCCCGGAATCCGGTCGGGCCCGCCGCCCGGACCGGCGACGGGCCCCGAGGCGCCGGCCGGTCAGGAGTTCAGATAGGTGAGCACCGCGAGCACCCGGCGGTGGTCCTCGGGGCTCTGCGCCAGCCCCAGCTTGAGGAAGATGTTGCTGACGTGCTTCTCCACCGCGCCGTCCGAGACCACCAGCTGCTTGGCCACCGCCGCGTTGGTCCGGCCCTCGGCCATCAGGCCCAGCACCTCCCGCTCGCGGGGCGTGAGGCCGGCCAGCACGTCGCCCTTGCGGCTGCGGCTGAGCAGCTGCTGCACCACCTCCGGGTCCAGCGCCGTGCCCCCGCCGGCCACCCGGACCACCGCGTCGACGAACTCACGGACCTCGGCGACCCGGTCCTTGAGCAGGTAGCCCACCCCGCGGGTGGAGCCCGCCAGCAGTTCGGAGGCGTACCGCTCCTCGACGTACTGGGAGAGCACCAGCACCCCCACCGACGGGTACAGGCCGCGCAGGGTCACACAGGCCCGGACGCCCTCGTCCGTGTGGGTCGGGGGCATCCGGACGTCGGCGACCACCACGTCCGGCAGGGCGTCGTCCGAGGCCAGGTCGTGGACGGTCTTCAGCAGGGCCTCGCCGTCCCCCACGCCGGCGACGACCTCAAGACCACGGTCGGTGAGCAACCGGGTCAGGCCCTCCCGCAGCAGTACGGAGTCCTCGGCGATGACGACGCGAAGCATGGCGGCCTTCCGGCTGGGCTGGACTGACGGGGTCAGTCTTCCCTATCGGCCCGGACGCCGGGCCCGAACCCGGGACGGCCGTGAGCGGGGCCGTCGCCGGCCCGCCCGCGCGTGCGGCGCGGTCTCACATGGTGCGGATGGCCACCGCGTCGCAGAGCCCCTGCAGGGCGGCCTTGGCCGGGCACTCGGGCAGCGGGTCGAGCAGCGCGCGGGCCTCCTCGGCGTAGCGCAGCGTCTCGCGGCGGGCCCGCTCCAGCGCCGGGTGCTTGCGCAGCAGCCGCAGCGCCTCGGCGTGCAGGTCGTCGTCGGCGAGGTCCAGCTGGAGGAGCTCGCGCAGCCGCGCGTCGGCCGGGTCGTCCTGGTCGGCCGGCATCTGCTGCAGCAGCAGGATCGGCAGCGTCGGGACGCCCTCGCGCAGGTCGGTGCCGGGGGTCTTGCCGGACTCGTGGCCGTCGCTGGCGATGTCGAGCACGTCGTCGGCGAGCTGGAAGGCCATACCCATCCGCTCGCCGTACTGGGTCAGGATGTCGACCACCCACGGCTCGGCCCCCGCCATCAGGGAGCCGAACCGGCAGGAGACGGCGACCAGCGAGCCGGTCTTGCCGGCGAGCACGTCGAGGTAGTGCCGCAGCGGGTCGTCGTCGGGCCCCGGGCCGGCCGTCTCCAGGATCTGGCCGGTCACCAGCCGCTCGAAGGCGTCGGCCTGCAGCCGGACGGCCTCCGGGCCGAGGTCGGCCAGCACCTGGGAGGCGCGGGAGAAGAGGAAGTCGCCGGTGAGGATGGCGACGGAGTTGTCCCAGCGGGAGTTGGCGCTGGGGGCACCGCGCCGGACGGGCGCCTCGTCCATCACGTCGTCGTGGTAGAGCGTCGCGAGGTGGGTCAGCTCGACCACCACGGCGGCCGGCACCACGCCGGGGGCGTACGGGTCGCCGAACTGTGCCGCGAGCATCACCAGCAGCGGACGGAAGCGCTTGCCGCCCGCCTCGATCAGGTGGCTGGCGGTGATGGTGATGAAGGAGACGTCGCTCTTGACGGTCTCGGCGAGGGCGGCTTCCACCGCGTCCATGCCGGTCTGGACGTCGCGGGTCAGATCGCGGTCCTGCACGCTGAGCCCGAAGGGTCCCACGACGGTCACGAAGACCACTCCTGTCCCTGGTCGATCTAGCGGCCTGGTCCCTGAGTGCCGCCGCTGGCCATACAGGCAGGGTATCCGGTCACGAGTGGATCACTGCACGGGCGTGCGGGTCTGTCATGGTCGGGCCGACCGGGCCCGGGCCGGACGGCACGGGCGGGAAGAGCGAGGGGTCCCGGTCCGCGCCGGTCGGCGCGGACCGGACCCCGGCGGCGAAGCCGCTACCTGACGAACGGCGAGACCTTCGACGCGAGGTCCAGGAAGTACTGCGGGAGCAGCCCCAGGCCCAGGGTGACCAGGACGCCGACGCCGATGGCGGTCGCCGTGAACGCGCTGGGCACGGCCACGGTCGGGCCGCCCGGCTGCGGGTCGGAGAAGAACATCAGCACGATCACCCTGATGTAGAAGAACGCCGCCACCGCGGAGCTCAGCACGCCGACGATGACCAGCGGCGTGGCGCCGCCCGCCGCCGCGGCCTGGAAGACCGCGAACTTCCCGGTGAAGCCCGAGGTGAGCGGGATTCCGGCGAAGGCCAGCAGGAACAGCGCGAAGACCGCCGCCAGCAGCGGCGAACGCCGCCCGAGGCCGGCCCAGCTGGAGAGGTGGGTGGCCTCGCCCCGCGAGTCGCGCACCAGCGTGACGACCGCGAAGGCGCCGAGCGTCACGAAGGAGTACGCCAGCAGGTAGAAGAGCACCGCGCCCAGGCCCTGCTTGTTGGTGGCGATCACGCCGGTGAGGATGAAGCCGGCGTGCGCGATCGAGGAGTAGGCGAGCAGCCGCTTCACGTCCTGCTGGGTGACGGCCAGCACCGCGCCGACCACCATGGTGAGGATCGCGACGCCCCACATCACCGGCCGCCAGTCCCAGCGCAGGCCGGGGAAGGCCACGTAGAACAGCCGCATCAGCGCGCCGAAGGCGGCCACCTTGGTCGCCGCCGCCATGAAGCCGGTGACCGGCGTCGGGGCGCCCTGGTAGACGTCCGGGGTCCAGGAGTGGAACGGCACCGCGCCGACCTTGAACAGCAGGCCGACCGAGAGCAGCGCCAGGCCGATCAGCAGCAGCGCGTCGTTCTGCGTGGTGCTGAGCAGCGCCTGGGTGGCCGGCGCCTCGCCCGAGATGACGTCGGCGATGTCGCCGAGCCGGACACTGCCCGCGTAGCCGTACAGCAGGGCGGTGCCGAACAGGAAGAACGCCGAGGCGAACGCGCCCAGCAGGAAGTACTTGACGGCCGCCTCCTGGGAGAGCAGCCGGCGGCGCCGGGCCAGCGCACAGAGCAGGTACAGCGGGAGGGAGAAGACCTCCAGCGCCACGAACATGGTCAGCAGGTCGTTGGCGGCCGGGAACAGCAGCATGCCGCCGACCGCGAACAGGGTGAGCGGGAAGACCTCGGTGCTGGCGAAACCGGCCCGGACGGCGGCGCGCTCCTGCTCGCCGCCGGGGGTGGCCGCGGCCTGCGCGACGAAGGCGTCCACCGGGACGCCGCCCGCCCTGGGCTCCAGCCTGCGCTCCGCGTAGGTGAGCACCGCGACCACCGCGACCAGCAGGATCACGCCCTGCAGGAACAGCGCGGGCCCGTCCAGCGCGACCGCGCCCATCGCCAGCAGGTCGACCTTGGTGCTGCCGTAGCCCTGCGAGGCGAGCACGATCACCGCGGTGAAGGCGCCGGCCAGGCCGAGCAGGGCGATGGTGACCTGCGCCCAGTACCGGGCCCGCCGGGGCAGGAAGGCCTCGGCGAGGATCCCGGCGACGGCGGCGCCGAAGACCACCAGCATCGGGGAGAGCTGCCCGTACTCCACGTGCGGCGCGGGGATGCTCGCGCTGTTGCCGCCGGCGGCGGCGAGCCAATGACTCATCACTTCTGCTCACCTCCTGGGGTGGCGGCCACCGGGTGGGCCGGCGCCGGGTCGGTCTCGTGGACCTGGGAGAGGGTGGCGTCCACCGCCGGGTTGACGATGTCGGTGAGCGGCTTCGGGTAGACGCCCAGCAGGATGGTGAGCGCCACCAGCGGCGCCACCACGGCCAGTTCGCGCACCTTGAGGTCGTGCATGCCGCGCACGGAGTCCTTCACCGGGCCGGTCATGGTGCGCTGGTAGAGCACCAGGACGTACAGCGCGGCCAGCACGATGCCGAAGGTGGCGATGATGCCGATCACCGGGTACCGGGTGAACGTACCGACCAGGACCAGGAACTCGCTCACGAAGGGCGCCAGGCCCGGCAGCGACAGCGTCGCCAGGCCGCCGATCAGGAAGGAGCCGGCCAGCACCGGGGCGACCTTCTGCACGCCGCCGTAGTCGGCGATCAGCCGCGAGCCGCGCCGGGAGATCAGGAAGCCGGCGACCAGCATCAGCGCGGCGGTGGAGATGCCGTGGTTGACCATGTAGAGGGTCGCGCCGCTCTGCCCCTGGCTGGTCATCGCGAAGATGCCCATGATGATGAAGCCGAAGTGCGAGATGGACGCGTAGGCGATCAGCCGCTTGATGTCCTTCTGGCCGACGGCCAGCAGCGCGCCGTACATGATCCCGATCAGCGCGAGGACCAGGATCGCCGGGGCGAAGGTCTTCGAGGCGTCCGGGAAGAGACCGAGGCAGAAGCGGAGCATCGCGAAGGTGCCGACCTTGTCGACGACGGCGGTGATCAGCACGGCCGTTCCGGCGGTCGACTCCCCCATCGCGTTGGGCAGCCAGGTGTGCAGCGGCCACAGCGGGGCCTTCACCGCGAAGGCGAAGAAGAAGCCCAGGAAGAGCGCCTTCTCGGCGGTGGGGTTGACCACCAGCTTGCCGTCGGCGACGGCGCCGGTGAGGGTCGGCAGGTCGAAGGTGGCGAAGCCCTGGTCCTGCGCGATCACGTACAGCCCGATCACCGCGGCCAGCATGACCAGCCCGCCGAGCAGGTTGTAGAGCAGGAACTTCACCGCCGCGTAGCTGCGCTGACGGGCCGACTCGGGGCCGCCCGCCCGGTCGCCGAAGCCGCCGATCAGGAAGTACATCGGGATCAGCATGGCTTCGAAGAAGACGTAGAACACGAAGACGTCGGTGGCCAGGAAGGACACCAGGACCATCGCCTCGACGGCCAGGATCAGCGCGAAGAAGGCCTGGGTGCGGCGGCGTCCCTCGAAGGTGTCGGGGTCGGCCGTGCCGTCCGCGCCGCGCTCCGGGTCGGCGTCGTGCCAGGAGGCGAGCAGCACCACCGGCACGAGCACCGCGGTGAGCAGCACCAGCACGGTGCCGATGCCGTCGGCGCCGAGCGAGAAGGTGATGCCGAAGGACCGGATCCAGCTGTACGACTCGGTGAGCTGGTACCGGGCGCCGCCCGGCTCGAAGCGCACCGCGACGAGGGCGGCCAGGGCCAGCGTGGCCAGCGAGACCACCAGCGCGACGATCTTGGTGACGCGCCGGCGGCCGTCGTCCGTCCCCGCGGGCAGCGCGGCGGTGAGCACCGCGCCGGCCGCCGGGACGGCGCAGGTGGCGGTCAGCAGGTAGCTCATGGCCGGACCTCCTGACGTGTGGGGTAGGGGCGAGTCACGACCATCAGACCGACCTCATCAGGAGAGTGGTGGCGACCAGCACCAGCGTGCCGCCGAACATGGAGAGCGCGTACGAGCGGACGTAGCCGTTCTGGATCCGGCGCAGGCGGCTGGAGACGCCGCCGATGGTGGCGGCCAGGCCGTTCACGAAGCCGTCCAGGCCCCTGCTGTCGAAGTAGACGAGGGCCGCCGCGAGCGCCGAGCCGGGGCGGACCAGGACGGCGTGGTTGAAGTCGTCCTGGAGCAGGTCGCGGCGAGCGGCGCGGGTGAGGGCCGAGCCGACCGGCGGGACGACCGGCACCGGCGAGCGCCCGTACATCAGGTAGGAGAGCGCGACGCCGGCCACCATGCAGAGCGTGGTGATCAGCGTGACGGTCAGCGGGGACAGCGGGGAGTCGCCCTCCGCGTGGCCGGTGACCGGCTCCAGCCAGTGCAGGAAGGAGCTGTTCAGGGTGAACAGGCCGCCGGCGAAGACCGACCCGAAGGCCAGCACGATCATCGGAGCGGTCATGCTCTTCGGCGACTCGTGCGGGTGCGGCTCGTGGCCCTCGGCGTCCGGCTGCCAGCGCTTCTCGCCGAAGAAGGTCAGGAGCATCACCCGGGTCATGTAGAACGCGGTGATCGCGGCGCCGAGCAGCGTGACGCCGCCGAGGATCCAGCCCTCGGTGCCGCCCTTGGCGAAGGCCGCCTCGATGATCTTGTCCTTGGAGAAGAAGCCGGACAGGCCGGGGAACCCGATGATCGCCAGGTAGCCGAGGCCGAAGGTGACGAAGGTGACCGGCATGTACTTGCGCAGGCCGCCGAAGTGCCGCATGTTCACCTCGTCGTTCATGCCGTGCATGACCGATCCGGCGCCGAGGAAGAGCCCGGCCTTGAAGAAGCCGTGGGTGACCAGGTGCATGATCGCGTAGACGTAGCCGATCGGGCCCAGGCCCGCCGCCAGGATCATGTAGCCGATCTGCGACATGGTCGAGCCGGCCAGCGCCTTCTTGATGTCGTCCTTGGCGCAACCGACGATCGCACCGAAGATCAGCGTGACCGCGCCGACCACCACCACCACGGTCTGGGCGTCCGGCGCCAGGTTGAAGATCGAGGCGGACCGGGTGATCAGGTAGACGCCGGCGGTGACCATGGTGGCCGCGTGGATCAGGGCCGAGACCGGGGTCGGGCCCTCCATCGCGTCCCCGAGCCAGGACTGCAGCGGCACCTGGGCCGACTTGCCGCAGGCGGCGAGCAGCAGCATCAGCCCGATCGCGGTCAGCTTGCCCTCGCTCGCCTGGCCGACCGCGCCGGCCGTGCCCTCCGAGCCGAGCAGCGGGCCGAAGGCGAAGCTGCCGAACTCCACGAACATCAGCATGATCGCGATCGACAGGCCCATGTCGCCGACCCGGTTGACCAGGAAGGCCTTCTTGGCGGCCGTCGCGGCACTGGGCTTGTGCTGCCAGAAGCCGATCAGCAGGTACGAGGCGAGGCCCACGCCCTCCCAGCCGACGTACAGCAGCAGGTAGTTGTCCGCCAGCACCAGCAGCAGCATCGCCGCCAGGAAGAGGTTCAGGTAGGCGAAGAACCGGCGCCGGCGCTCGTCGTGCGCCATGTAGCCCACCGAGTACAGGTGGATCAGGGTGCCGACGCCGGTGATCAGCAGGACGAAGGTCATCGAGAGCTGGTCGAGCTGGAACCCCATGTCGGCCTGGAAGCCGTTCACCGGGATCCAGCTGAACAGGTTGACGTCGACCTGCCGTTCGGCGGTCGCTCGGCCCAGCATGGACACGAAGAGCGCCAGGCCGAAGCCGAAGGAGAGCGCGGCGAAGGCCGTGCCCAGCCAGTGGCCGAAGCGGTCGAGCCGGCGCCCGCCGAGCAGCAGCAGGGCGGCGCCCGCCAGCGGAGCCGCCACGAGCAGCGGAATGAGAGAGTTCACCGTGGGCCCTCCGCCTACAGCTTCATCAGGTTGCTGTCATCGACCGAAGCCGAGTGCCTGGTCCGGAAGATGGACACGATGATGGCGAGGCCGACGACGACCTCGGCCGCCGCGACCACCATGGTGAAGAACGCGATGATCTGGCCGTCCAGGTTGCCGTGCAGCCGGGAGAAGGTCACCAGGGCCAGGTTCGAGGCGTTCAGCATCAGCTCGACGCACATGAAGAGCACGATCGCGTTGCGCCGGATCAGCACCCCGCTGGCCCCGATGGTGAACAGCAGGCCGGCCAGGTAGAGGTAGTTGACGGGGTTCACTCCGAACCCTCCTCTGCGGACGGGGACTTCGCGGTCGGTACCTTCTGCAGCGCCCGGCGCTGCTCGGGCGGTGCCACCGGCGGGCGGGCGGAGGAGGGCCGGCCGAGCCAGTCGGCGGTGGTCTCCTCCAGTTCGGCCATCCGCTGCAGCATCTCCTGGCTGACGTCCCGGATCTGGCCCCGCTCGCGCAGGGTCGCCATCACCGAGTCCTCGGCGATCGAGCCGTCCGGCAGCAGGCCGGGGACGTCCACCGCGTTGTGCCGCGCGTACACGCCGGGGGCCGGCATCGGCGGCACCTGGATGTTGTCCTTGACCCGCTGGGCGGCCAGCTCGCGCTGGGTGCTCGGGGGCTTCACGTGCTCGCGGTGGGTCAGCACCATGGCGCCGATCGCGGCGGTGATCAGCAGCGCGCCGGTGACCTCGAAGGCCCAGACGTACTTGGTGAAGATCAGCCGCGCCAGGCCCTGCACATTGCCCTCGGCGTTGGCGTCGGCCAGGCCGGTGAAGTGGTCGAGCTTGGCGTTGGCGATGCCGGCGATCAGCAGCACGCCGAAGCCGAGGCCGCAGAACACGGCGGCGAACCGCTGGCCCTTCAGCTGCTCCTTGAGCGAATCCTCGGAGGTGACGCCGACCAGCATCATCACGAACAGGAAGAGCATCATGATCGCGCCGGTGTAGACGACGATCTGCACGACGCCCAGGAACACCGCACCCTGCGCCATGTAACAGACCGCCAGCGCGATCATCGTGGCGGCCAGGCAGAGCGCGCTGTGCACGGCCTTGCGCATCAGCAGCATGCCGAGCGCGCCGCCGACCGCGATCACGGCGAGGATCCAGAACTGGACCGCCTCACCGGTGGAGGTGGCCCCGGTCAGGGCGAGGGCGTTCACCCGGTCACCTCCTCGTCGAGCTTGCGGCGCGACGCGGGCACCTGGCGCTCCGTACCGGGAGCGGCGGCGGTGATCTCGCCGCGGTAGTACGCGCCCTCGTCGGTGCCGGGGTAGATCGCGTGCGGCGAGTCGACCATGCCCTCGGTGAGCCCGACCAGGAGCTGCTCCTTGGTGAAGATCAGGTCCTTGCGGGAGGAGTCCGCCAGTTCGTACTCGTTGGTCATGGTCAGCGCCCGGGTCGGGCAGGCCTCGATGCAGAGCCCGCAGAGGATGCAGCGGGCGTAGTTGATCTGGTAGACCGCGCCGTAGCGCTCACCGGGCGAGTAGCGCTCCTCGTCGGTGTTGTCGGCGCCCTCGACGTAGATGGCGTCGGCCGGACAGGCCCAGGCGCACAGCTCGCAGCCGACGCACTTCTCCAGGCCGTCAGGGTGCCGGTTGAGCTGGTGACGGCCGTGGAAGCGGGGAGCGGTGGGCTTCTTCTGCTCCGGGTACTGCTCGGTCAGCCGCTTCTTGAACATGGCCTGGAAGGTCACGCCGAAGCCTGCGGCCGGGCCCAGGATCGATGACTTCTCGGTATCGTCCGACATCTCGGTTCAGCTCCCTTCGGAATGGTCGGCGCCGTTCAGCGCGTCCTGGAGTTGCGGGGCCCGGCTGCGCCGCCGCGGGACGGGCGGCAGTTCCTGCCCGGGCAGGGGCGGCACCGGGTAGCCGCCGGCCATCGGGTCGAAGGCCCCGCCGTTCGCGGGGCTGCCCTCCTCGCCGTCCGGCTCCGCCTTGCGGCGCAGCACGTCCCGCAGCAGGGCGAGCAGCAGCAGCGCGCCGATCGGGGCGCCGACGTACAGCACCACCTCGCCGAAGCCGTAGCCCTCGTTGCGCAGGGCCCGGACGCTGGCGACCATCACCAGCCAGACCAGCGAGACCGGGATCAGGACCTTCCAGCCCAGCTTCATGAACTGGTCGTAGCGCAGCCGGGGCAGGGTGCCGCGCAGCCAGATGAAGAAGAACAGCAGCAGCTGGATCTTCAGCGTGATCCAGAGCATCGGCCACCAGCCGTGGTTGGCGCCCTCCCAGAAGACCGAGACCGGCCAGGGGGCCCGCCAGCCGCCGAGGAAGAGCGTCGAGGCGACCGCCGAGACGGTGACCATGTTGACGTACTCCGCCAGCATGAACATCGCGAACTTCAGCGAGCTGTACTCGGTGTTGAAGCCGCCGACCAGCTCGCCCTCGGCCTCCGGGAGGTCGAAGGGCGCCCGGTTGGTCTCGCCGACCATCGCGATGACGTAGACGATGAACGAGACCGGCAGCAGCACCGCGAACCAGGTCGGCTGCTGGGAGGCGACGATCTCCGAGGTGGACATCGACCCGGAGTAGATGAACACCGCCGCGAAGGACAGGCCCATCGCGATCTCGTAGCTGACCATCTGGGCGGCCGAGCGGATGCCGCCGAGCAGCGGGTACGTCGACCCGGAGGACCAGCCGGCCAGCACGATGCCGTAGATCCCGATCGAGGCGGTCGCCAGGATGTAGAGCAGCGCCACGGGGAAGTCCGTCAGCTGCATCGGGGTCCGGGTGCCGAAGATCGAGATCTCGTCGCCGGCCGGGCCGAACGGGATCACCGCGAAGGCCATGAACGCCGGGATCGCGCAGACGATCGGGGCCAGGATGTAGACCACCTTGTCGGCCCCGGTGACGACCAGGTCCTCCTTCAGGGCCAGCTTGATGCCGTCCGCGAGGGACTGCAGCAGGCCCCAGGGGCCGTGCCGGTTGGGCCCGATGCGCAACTGCATCCAGGCCACCACCTTGCGCTCCCAGACGATGGCGATCAGCACCGTCCCGACCAGGAAGGCGAACACGAAGACGGCCTTGAGCAGGACCAGCCACCAGGGGTCGCGGCCGAAGAAGCCCAGGGTCTCGTAGGCGGCGAGGTGATTCATCGGGCCTCCTCCGTTTCGGCTCCGGCGGGTGCCGCGGCCACGGGTGCCGCGGCCACGGGGGCCGGCGGCTCGGCCGCGGCGACGGTGACCAGGTGGCCGACCGTGGTGCCGAGCGCCCGGTGGGCGCCGCCGGGGGTGGAGTTGAGCGGGATCCAGACCGTGCGGTCCGGGATCTCCTTGGTGATCTCCAGCGGCAGGACCACCGAGCCGGCCGGGCCGGTGAGGCGCAGGCCCGCGGTGGCGCCGATCTCCTCGGCGGTGGCCGGCGAGAGCCGGGCGACGGCCGGGTGCCGGGTGCCCGCCAGGTGGGTGTCGCCCTCCTGCAGCGAGCCGTTGTCCAGCAGCTGCCGCCAGCCCGCCAGGACCGCCTGGCCGGTGGCCGGCCGGGGCAGCGGGGTGGGGTGCGCGGCGGGGGCGGCCGGGCGGTCGCCCGTCCAGGGGGCGAACCGGTCCAGCTCCAGCCGGGCGGCCCGGACGTCCGGCAGGCCGAGCCGGTGGCCCAGCGCGTCGGCCAGCATGCTCAGCACCCGGACGTCCGAGTACAGGTGGCGGCCCATCTGCTGGTCCGGCTTGAGGGCCGGCTCGAACATCCGGACCCGGCCCTCCCAGTCCAGGAAGGTGCCCGCCTTCTCGGCGACCGCGGCCACCGGCAGCACCACGTCGGCGTGCGCGGTGACGGCCGAGGGCCGCAGTTCCAGGGAGACCAGGAACGGCACCCGGGCGAGCGCCTCGTCGGCCAGCGCCGGGTCGGCCAGGTCGGACGGGTCGACGCCGCCGACCACCAGCGCGTCCAGGTCGCCGTGCGCGGCGGCCGCGAGGATCTGGTCGGTGTCCCGGCCGAGCCGGGCCGGCAGCTCGGCGACGCCCCAGGTGGCGGCGGTCTCCGCGCGGGCGGCCGGCACCGAGGCCGGCCGGCCGCCGGGCAGCAGCCCGGGCAGCGCGCCCGCCTCGACGGCGCCGCGCTCCCCGGCCCGGCGCGGGATCCACGCGAGCCGGGCGCCGGTGGTGTGCGCCAGGCGCAGTGCGGCGGTGAGCGCGCCGGGCATCGCGGCCAGCCGCTCGCCGACCAGGATCACCGCGCCGGGCTCCCGGAGCAGGACGGCCGCGCGGCCGGCGTCGTCGCCGAGCGCCTCGTCCGCGGCCAGCGCCGACAGCCACTCCGCCTCGGTGCCCGGTGCGGCGGGCAGCAGCGCGCCGTGCAGCTTGGCCAGCCCGCGGGAGGCGTGGTCGGCGACCGAGAAGACCTTGAGGCCGCGGGCCCGGTTGGCCTTGCGCAGCCGCAGGAAGACGATCGGCGACTCCTCCTCGGGCTCGAAGCCCGCGAGCAGCACGGCCGGCGCGGCCTCCAGCTGCTCGTACGTGACCCCCTCGCTTCCGCCGTCCTCCGGGTGGGAGGTGCCGCCGAGGTCGACACCGCGCCCGGCGACGGCGGCGGTCAGGAAGTCCGCCTCCTCGCCGCTGTGCGGGCGGGCCCGGAAGTCCACGTCGTTGGTGCCGAGCACGACCCGGGCGAACTTGCCGTAGCCGTAGGCGTCCTCGACCGTCACCCGGCCGCCGGCCAGCACGCCCGTGCGGGCGCCGGAGAGCCCGGCGGCCGCGGCGGCCAGCGCCTCCGGCCAGGACGCGGGGACGAGTTCGCCGCTGTCGGCGTCACGGACCAGCGGGGTGGTGAGCCGGTCGCGCTGCTGCGCGTAGCGGAACGCGAAGCGGCCCTTGTCGCAGTTCCACTCCTCGTTCACCGCCGGGTCCTCGCCCGCGAGGCGCCGCAGCACCTTGCCGCGCCGGTGGTCGGTGCGCTGCGCGCAGCCGGACGAGCAGTGCTCGCAGACGCTCGGCGAGGAGACCAGGTCGAAGGGCCGCGAGCGGAACCGGTAGGCGGCCGAGGTGAGGGCGCCGACCGGGCAGATCTGGATGGTGTTGCCGGAGTAGTACGACCGGAAGTCGTCGCCCTCGCCGGTGCCGACCTGCTGGAGCGCGCCGCGCTCGACCAGGTCGATGAACGGGTCGCCGGCGATCTCCTGGGAGAACCGGGTGCAGCGGGCGCAGAGCACGCAGCGCTCCCGGTCCAGCAGCACCTGGCTGCTGATCGGCACCGGCTTCTGGTAGGTCCGCTTCATGCCGTCGAAGCGGGAGTCGGCGCCGCCGGTGGACATCGCCTGGTTCTGCAGCGGGCACTCGCCGCCCTTGTCGCAGACCGGGCAGTCCAGCGGGTGGTTGATCAGCAGCAGCTCCATCACGCCGCGCTGCGCCTTCTCGGCGACCGGCGAGGAGACCTGGGTGCGGACCACCATGCCCTCGGCGACCGGGATCGTGCAGGAGGCGACCGGCTTGCGCTGGCCCTCGACCTCCACGATGCACTGCCGGCAGGCGCCGGCCGGGGCGAGCAGCGGGTGGTCGCAGAAGCGCGGGATCTGGGTGCCGATCTGCTCGGCGGCGCGGATGACCAGCGTCCCCTTGGGGACCTGGACCTCGACGCCGTCGATGGTGAGCGTGACCAGCTCCACCGCCGCCTTGGAGGTGGATGGCTCGGTGATGGTCATGCGTGCACCTCCCTTTCGGTGGCGGACTGGTGGCCGTCGCGGTGCGCGTCGGCCCAGACGGTGGAGGCCGCCGGGTCGAACGGGCAGCGGCGCTCGGTGAGGTGCTGCTCGTACTCGGCGCGGAAGTGCTGCAGCGAGGAGACGATCGGGCTGGCGGCGCCGTCGCCGAGCGCGCAGAAGGACTTGCCGTTGATGTTGTCGGCGATGTCGAGCAGCTTCTCCAGGTCCCCCGCGGAGCCCTGGCCCGCCTCGATCCGGCGGAGCAGCTGGACCAGCCAGTACGTCCCCTCACGGCAGGGGGTGCACTTGCCGCAGGACTCGTGGGCGTAGAACTCCGTCCAGCGGGTGACCGCCCGGACCACGCAGGTGGTCTCGTCGAAGACCTGCAGCGCCTTGGTGCCGAGCATCGAGCCGGCCGCGCCGACGCCCTCGTAGTCGAGCGGGACGTCGAGATGCTCGTCGGTGAACATCGGGGTGGAGGAGCCGCCCGGGGTCCAGAACTTGAGCCGGTGGCCGGCCCGGACGCCGCCGCTGATGTCCAGCAGCTGGCGCAGCGTGACGCCGAGCGGGGCCTCGTACTGGCCGGGGTTGGTGACGTGGCCGGACAGCGAGTAGAGGGTGAAGCCGGGGGACTTCTCCGTCCCCAGCGACTTGAACCACTCCTTGCCGCGGGCCAGGATCGGCGGCACCGAGGCGATCGACTCGACGTTGTTGACCACCGTCGGGCAGGCGTAGAGGCCGGCGATGGCCGGGAACGGCGGGCGCAGCCGGGGTTGGCCCCGGCGGCCCTCCAGCGAGTCGAGCAGCGCCGTCTCCTCGCCGCAGATGTACGCCCCGGCGCCCGCGTGGACGGTGATGTCGAGGTCGATCCCGGAGCCGAGGATGTTCTTGCCGAGGTAGCCGGCCTCGTACGCCTCGGCGACGGCGGCCTGCAGCCGGCGCAGCACCGGGACGACCTCGCCGCGCAGGTAGATGAAGGCGTGGTCGCAGCGGATCGCGTACGAGGCGATGATCATGCCTTCGATCAGCGAGTGCGGGTTGGCGAAGAGCAGCGGGATGTCCTTGCAGGTGCCCGGCTCGGACTCGTCGGCGTTGACCACCAGGTAGTGCGGCTTGCCGTCGTTCTGCGGGATGAACTGCCACTTCATGCCGGTGGGGAAGCCGGCGCCGCCGCGGCCGCGCAGTCCGGCGTCCTTGACCAGCGCGATCACGTCGTCCGGCGGCATCGCGAGGGCGGCCTGCAGGCCCTCGTAGCCGGCGTGCCGGCGGTAGGTGGCGAGCGTCCAGGGGCGGTCGTCGTCCCAGGAGGCGGAGAGTACGGGGGTGAGCAGCTTCTCGGCCGGCTCTGCGGAGGTCATCACGCTTCCGTCCCTTCGTGCCGGGGCGAGACGACCTTCGTCCCCGCCGTGCCGGGCAGTGCCTCGCCCTTGGCCAGTCGCAGGCCCGCGAGCGAGGGGGCGCCGCCCGCGCCGGAGGCGTCGACGGCGCCGGGGCGCTCGTCCGGGAAGCCCGCCAGGATCCGCGAACTCTCCTTGAAGGAGCAGAGCTTGGCGCCCCGGGTGGGCTGCACCTCGGCGCCGGCGCGCAGGTCGTCGACCAGCTGCCGGGCGCTCTCCGGGGTCTGGTTGTCGAAGAACTCCCAGTTGACCATCACCACGGGCGCGTAGTCGCAGGCCGCGTTGCACTCGATGTGCTCGATCGAGACCTCGCCGTCGGCGGTGGTCTCGTTGTTCCTGATCCCCAGGTGCTGCTGGAGCTCGTCGAAGATCTGGTCGCCGCCCAGCACCGCGCAGAGCGTGTTGGTGCAGACGCCCACGTGGTACTTACCGGCGGGCTTGCGCCGGTACATGGTGTAGAAGGTGGCGACGGCGGTGACCTCGGCGGTGGTCAGCTCCAGCTGCTCGGCGCAGAACCGGATGCCGGTGGGCGTGACGCAGCCCTCCTCGGCCTGCACCAGGTGCAGCAGCGGGAGCAGCGCCGAGCGGGCCACGGGGTAGCGCCCGATCAGCTCCTTCGCGTCCTCGGCCAGCCGGGCCAGGACGTCCGCCGGGTACGGCTTGGCCGGCAGGGCCGGCATTCCGAGCCCGACGCCGGTCGGTGAATCGGCACTCAACGGTCCACGCCTCCCATCACCGGGTCGATCCCGGCCACCGCGACGATCACGTCGGCGACCTGGCCGCCCTCGCACATCGCCGCCATCGACTGCAGGTTGGTGAACGAGGGGTCGCGGAAGTGGACGCGGTAGGGCCGCGTGCCGCCGTCGCTGACCACGTGCACCCCGAGTTCGCCCTTCGGCGACTCGACCGCCGCATACGCCTGCCCCACCGGGACCCGGAAGCCCTCGGTGACCAGCTTGAAGTGGTGGATCAGGGCCTCCATCGAGGTGCCCATGATCTTCCGGATGTGGTCGAGCGAGTTGCCCATCCCGTCCGGTCCGACGGCCAGCTGGGCCGGCCAGGCGATCTTCTTGTCGGCCACCATCACCGGGCCGGGCTGGAGCCGGTCCAGGCACTGCTCGACGATCCGCAGCGACTGGCGCATCTCCTCCAGCCGGATCAGGAACCGGCCGTAGGAGTCGGCGGTGTCGGCGACCGCGACCTCGAAGTCGTAGCTCTCGTAGCCGCAGTACGGGTCGGACTTGCGCAGGTCGTTCGGCAGGCCGGTGGCGCGCAGGATCGGGCCGGTGGCGCCGAGGGCCAGGCAGCCGGCCAGGTCGAGGAAGCCGACGTCGACCAGCCGGGCCTTGAAGACCGGGTTGCCGGTGGCCAGCTTGTCGTACTCGTGCATCCGCGAGCGGAGCAGCTTGACCGCCTCGCGGACCTGGTCGACGGCGCCGGGCGGGAGGTCCTGGGCGAGGCCGCCCGGGCGGACGTACGCGTGGTTCATCCGCAGGCCGGTGACCAGCTCGAAGATGTCCAGGATGAGTTCGCGGTCCCGGAACCCGTAGATCATCAGGGTGGTGGAGCCGATCTCCATCCCGCCGGTGGCGAGGCACACCAGGTGCGAGGAGATCCGGTTGAGCTCCATCATCAGCACCCGGATGACGCTGGCCCGGTCCGGGATCTGCTCGGTGATGCCGAGCAGCTTCTCGACCGCCAGGCAGTACGCGGTCTCGTTGAACAGCGGTGTCAGGTAGTCCATCCGGGTCACGAAGGTGGTGCCCTGGACCCAGTTCCTGAACTCCATGTTCTTCTCGATGCCGGTGTGGAGGTAGCCGATGCCGCAGCGGGCCTCGGTGACGGTCTCGCCGTCGATCTCCAGGATCAGCCGCAGCACGCCGTGGGTGGACGGGTGCTGGGGGCCCATGTTGACGATGATGCGCTCGTCGTCCGCCCGGCCGACGGCCTCGACCACCTCGCCCCAGTCACCACCGGTGACGGTGAAGACCCGCCCCTCGGTGGTCTCCCGGGCACCTGCTTCTTCGTAGTGAGTGGTCATCAGGAGTACGACCTCCGCTGGTCGGGCGCCGGGATCTGGGCGCCCTTGTACTCGACGGGAATGCCGCCGAGCGGGTAGTCCTTGCGCTGCGGGTGGCCCAGCCAGTCGTCCGGCATCATGATCCGGGTGAGCCCCGGGTGACCGTCGAAGACGAGGCCGAAGAAGTCGTAGGCCTCGCGCTCGTGCCAGTCGTTGGTCGGGTAGACGCTCACCACGGACGGGATGTGCGGGTCGGCGTCGGGCGCGGTGACCTCGACCCGGATCAGCCGGCCGTGGGTGAGCGAGCGCAGGTGGTAGACCGCGTGCAGCTCCCGGCCGGTGTCGGACGGGTAGTGCACACCGCTCACGCCGAGACAGAGCTCGAAGCGCAGGGCCGGGTCGTCACGCAGGGTGCGGGCCGTGCGCAGCAGGTGCTCGCGGTCGACGTGGAAGGTCAGTTCGCCCCGGTCGACGACGATCTTGTCGATCACGTCGACCGGGTCGAGGCCCTGCTCCTCCAGCGCACCCTCCAGCTCGTCGGCCACCTCGTCGAACCAGCCGCCGTACGGGCGGACGCTGGCCGGCGGCAGCGCGATCGGGGCGGTGAGGCCGCCGAAGCCGGAGGTGTCGCCGCTGCCCTGGGCACCGAACATGCCCTGGCGCCTGCCGACCACCTCGACCGGGATCTCCTTGCGGGTGGCGGGGACGGCGGTGCCGTTCGCGGTGCCGTTCTGGTCCGTCATCGCAGCAGCCCCCGCATCTCGCTGACCGGGGTGGCCTGCAGCGCGAGGGCCTCGCCCAGCTCCTCGGCGCGGCGCTTGTTCACGCCGAGCGGCTCGTGCTGGATCTTGTCGTGCAGCTTCAGGATCGCGTCCATCAGCATCTCCGGGCGGGGCGGACAGCCCGGCAGGTAGATGTCGACGGGGACGATGTGGTCCACGCCCTGGACGATGGCGTAGTTGTTGAACATGCCGCCCGACGAGGCGCAGACCCCCATCGAGATGACCCACTTGGGGTTGGCCATCTGGTCGTAGACCTGCCGCAGCACCGGCGCCATCTTCTGGCTCACCCGCCCGGCCACGATCATCAGATCGGCCTGCCGGGGCGAGCCCCGGAAGACCTCCATGCCGAACCGGGCCAGGTCGTAGCGGCCGGCTCCGGTGGTCATCATCTCGATCGCGCAGCAGGCGAGCCCGAAGGTGGCCGGGAACAGCGACGACTTGCGCACCCACCCCGCGGCGGTCTCCACGCTGGTGAGCAGAAAGCCGCTCGGCAGCTTCTCCTCGATTCCCATCAGATCCCTCTCAGTCTCTCAAGTCCGGTGGTTTGTCCTCGCGTTCACAAGCAGAGGTCAGTCCCACTCCAGACCGCCGCGGCGCCATACGTAGGCGTACGCGACGAAGACGGTGGCGATGAACAGGAGCATCTCGACCAGCCCGAAGATCCCCAGGGCGTCGAAGCTGACCGCCCAGGGGTAGAGGAAGACGATCTCGATGTCGAAGACGATGAAGAGCATCGCCGTCAGGTAGTACTTGATCGGGAACCGGCCGCCGCCCACGGGCTGCGGGGTCGGTTCGATGCCGCACTCGTACGCCTCCAACTTGGCCCGGTTGTAGCGCTTCGGGCCGGTGAGTGAGGCCATCACGACGGAACCGACCGCGAACGCCGCCGCGATGGCACCGAGTACGAGGATCGGCGCGTAGGCATTCATAGCCCCCGCTCCCTCCGTCCAGTCGTCGTTGACTGCAGATCGGAACCGACGGGTCACGCTGGGGTGGACCCGTGATCCAACTTCTGAGATCCACCTCATGTGAGGCAGTTCACAAAGCCAGGATCGAGCGCATCCTATGCCCGTCGGCTTGTGATCTGCGACACGCAGTTCAGGACGATCTTTGTGATCTACGCCACCTCGTGAATGCCACCCAATGGCATCAAGTCGCTATTCATCAACCCAAAGGCGCCAAATGGTCACAACCAGTCGCATTCATCTATGAACTGGCTGGTCAGGGCCGCGTTCCTATATCAACTACGCGCCGCTCACCGCAAATTTCTGGGCGCAAGGTTGACGTGTTATATGAACTCACCCTCCAGGGTGGCACCCTCCGAACACCCGCTTGACCTTTCGTTCACAAGCGCGCGAACCCCGCCCGGGCGGACTCGCGGAGACGTCCGGGGGCGGGGTTCGCGGCAGGGGCGGGAAGGGCTCGCGGCAGGGGCGGGAAGGGCTCGGGGCGGGAGCAGCAGGGGCTCGGGGCCGGGGCGGGGCGGCTCAGGACGGGCTCAGGACCGGGCCCGGGGGGCGGCCCGCTCAGGCCGGCTGCGGCAGTTGCCCGGGTTCGGCGGCCGGCCCGGGCACGGGAGCCGGGGTGATCGCCCGGCGGCCCCACTCGGTGCCGGCCAGGATCAGGACCACCCCGCCGAGGGCGAGCGGCCCGAAGCGGTCACCCGCCACGGTGATGCCGAAGACGGCCGCCCAGAGCGGTTCGGTGCCGAGCAGCAGGCTGACCCGGGACGGCGAGGTGGCCCGGACCGCCCACATCTGGACGAAGAACGCGAACAGCGTGCAGAACAACGTCAGGTGCAGCAGCCAGGCCCACTGCGCCGGGCCCCAGGAGGCCGCCACCGACCAGGGCGACGGGCCGGCGAACGGCGCGGCGAGCGCGAACACCACAGTGGCCGCGGCGAGTTGTACCCAGGTGAGGGCGAGCGAGTCAGTCCCCCGGACGGCCTTCATCCGCGCCATGGTGAGCACGTGCACCGTCCGGACGACCGCGGCGCCGAGCACCAGCAGGTCGCCGCCGGACGGCGCCCGCAAGCCGCCGTCCCCGGTCAGCAGCGCGACGCCGAGCAGCGAGAGCGCGGCCGCCGCCAGGAAGGCCACGGGCAGCCGGGTGCGTCCGACCGCGCTCTCCGCGAGCGGGGTGAAGATCATGGTCAGGCTGATCACCAGGCCGGCGTTGGTGGCCGAGGTGTGCACCGCGCCGTAGGTCTCCAGCAGGAAGACGCCGCCGAGGACCAGCCCGAGCAGCCCGCCGCCGAGCCACTCCCCGGGGCCGAGCCCGCGCAGGGCGCGGCGGGCGGCCAGGCCGAGGACGGGCAGCACCAGCCCGAAGCGGACCACCAGCATGGCGATCACGGTGTCCGGTTCGGCGACCTGCTTCACCGCGAGGAAGCTCGACCCCCAGACCACGGCGACGAGCAGCACGGGGAGGTCTCTGACCAGGGGCGAGGAGGTGCGCATGGGTGGGTGTCCCTCCGGGGCGTACGGGGTGGGCAGTACGGATCCCGTGCGTCGGCGGACGGCATCTCGTGCGCGAGGAGCGAGCCCGTCATCCTCCCGTACTTCGCCCCGGTCGACCAGCGACTTTTCCCCCGCCCGACCCCCGACCCCGGCCCCGCCCCGACCCCGGCGGACGGCACCCGTTCGGGGGCCGGCACCCGTTCGGTGGCTGGCGGTGGGCGCACCGGGACGGAACCCTGGGGCTGCTGTGATCATCCCGGCTGCCGAGGAGGAGAGACATGCCGCTGGCGCACTACGGCGTGACCATCGGGACGTTCGACGAGTTCCACCGCGACCCGACCCACGAGTACGGGCACTGGTACCACGGCCACGTCCGGCTGAACACGCCCCAGGGGCGCTACGAGGCGGCGCTGGACGTGGACGCCCCGGCCGTCACCGGCGTCAGCTACCGGCTGGTGGACGATCTGCGCGCGGCCGACCTGGCGACCGTCCGCGCGCTGCCGGACGGGTTCCACCCGCTGGACTCGAACCCGGCCTCGGGGGCGCTGGACTACGCCCGCAGCCCGCAGCTGCGCAACCGGCTCTGGGTGGTGCGGGCCAGGACGGTGGGCCGGGCGCTCTCCCGCACCCTGCAGCGCCCGGCGATCGGCGCGCCCGCCTTCGGCCCCGACCTGGTGGACCTGATCGGCGGCTGGCTGGCCGGGCGCCGGATCGGCGTCCGCTTCTTCCCCTGGATCGCCAGCAACGGCGACAACGCGCTGGACGTGCTGGAGCCGCACCTGCGCGCCGCGAGCCGGATCTACGTCTTCGGGCAGGCCTTCACCGAGGGGCTCGGGGTGCACGACGTGCACCAGAACCAGGGCGACCCGCCCGGCGACCACTACGCCGCCAACGGGATCTGGCAGGACGGCGCGGTGGTCTGCGAGCATCCGGACGGCCGGATCGTCGTCTGGCAGCTGAAGTTCAACACCCAGACGCTGTCGACCGACGAGCACGGGAACCCGAAGCTGCCCTGATCCCGGCGCCGGGGGCGGCCGCCCGGCGCCCGGGGGTTCCGCGAGGCCCGGAGCTGCTCGACGCCCAGAGGTTCCTCCGTGCCCGGGGTTCCTCCGTGCTCAGAGCTCCTCGAACGGGTGCCGCTGGGCGAACTCCTGGGCGGTCATCCCCATCAGCACCAGGTCGTGGTGGCGGCCGGCGAAGTACTCGTGGTCGCGCAGCCTGCCCTCCTCGGTGAAGCCGAGCCTGCGGTGCAGGGCGAGCGAGGCGTCGTTGAAGGCGTGGACGCCGGCCTCGCACTTGTGGAAGCGCCGCTCCCCGAACATGAACCGGAGCAGCAGGACGACGGCGTCGGCGGCGTACCCCCGGCGGTGGTGCTCGGCGACGATGCCGATGCCGTAGCGGAAGCGGCCGGCGCGCAGGTCGGTGGCGTCGGTGGAGAGCGCGCCGACCAGTTCGCCGGTGCGCAACTCCTCGACGGCCAGCTGGAACCGGTTGTCGAGCGGGGTGGCGACGGCGCGTTCGGCCGTCCAGGTCCGGTAGCCCTCGGCCGAGCGGGGCGGGTGGATCGCGTCCACCGACCGCTGGTGCCCGGAGTGTTCGTCGAACCGTCGGAAGGTCTGCCAGTCCTCGGGTTCGATTCCGCGCAGGCGGACGCGCTTCCCGGTCCAGAATGAGGTCATCGCACCATCGGACCAGGGCAGGACGCGCTCTGTCCAAGGGATTTGCCGCCGCCGGGCACGCTCCGGCCGGCCGCCGGCGGGGTTCGGGGGCGGCCCGGGAAGGGCGGCGGACGGGGGCCGCATGACAGGGCCGGGGGCGGGCATGGATGATGCATCCATGACAACCATCCCGTCCAGGAAGGCCCGTCACGTGAAGCGCAAACACTGGGCGCTGCTCGTCGCAGCGACCACCCTCCCACTGGCCGTGACCACAGGTGCCGCCGCCGAGACCCCCGAGCAGGGCCCCGCACCCGCCGTCACCTGCACGTACACCCCGGCCGTCCCGGCCGACAACTTCAAGGGCATCCCGGTCTTCGACGCCAAGAAGGCCGCCAAGCCCTACACCGCCACGCTCAGGACCTCGCAGGGCACCATCACCTTCCAGGCCCTGACCGACAAGGCCCCCTGCACCACCTTCTCGTTCCGCTTCCTCGCCGAGCACGACTACTTCGACCGCAGCCACTGCCACCGGCTCACCACCCAGCGCCTGTGGGTGCTGCAGTGCGGCGACCCGACCGGCACCGGCAGCGGCGGGCCCGGCTACTCCTTCCCGGACGAGAACCTGGACGGCGCCACCTACCCGGCCGGCACCGTGGCGATGGCCAACGCCGGGCCAAACACCAACGGCAGCCAGTTCTTCCTCGTCTGGAAGGACACCAAGCTCTCCCCCGCCTACACCCCGTTCGGCCGGGTGACCGGCGGGATGGACGTGCTGCAGCGGATCGCGGCCGGCGGCGAGGACGACCAGAACGGCCCCGGCGACGGCTTCCCCACCCTGCCGGTGGAGTTCAAGCGGGTGCGGATCGGCAACCGCTGACCGGCCGGCCGGCCGCACCGGGCGGCACGGAGGACCGTCCCCGCGAGGCGCGTTCGCGGGGGCGGTCCTCCGGCGGGGCGCGGGTCAGGCGTTGGTGAAGTACCCGAACAGGTCGGTGATCAGGTGCACGCCGCCGGCGGACCGGTTGACCAGGTCGATGCGCCCGTTCGCGCCGAGCGGCAGCTGCGCGTGGTCGGAGGCGGTCCCGCCCGCGGTGAAGTTGACGCTGCTGGTGCCCGGGACGGCCGAGCCGTCCGGGTGGCCGATGACGTGGCCGTCGGCGCCCGCGCCGGTCACGGTGAGGTTGAACACCCCGGCCACGGCGTCGGCGGGCACGCCCGCCGCGCCCCCCACCTGGACGGACCTGCTGCCGTAGGCCGGCACCGGCCCGCCGGCGGTTCGGGTGTCCTGCAGCCGCACGGGGGTGACCGGGGTGAACAGCCCCTTGCCGTCGGCCCCGTAGTACCCGGCGACGTCCGCGACGACGTGGGTGGCGCCCGAGTTGTTGAAGATCTCGACCCTGCCGTCCGCGCCGAGCGGCACGATCACCTGGTTGGGGACGGTCTGCCCCGGACGGAAGTTCAGGTTCGAGGTGCTCGGCCGGCCGTCCTGGCCACTCGGACGGACCGTGAGGTAGCCGGTGTCGGTCGGTTCGGTCGCGGTCACGCTGAGGACCACCGCGTGCGCGCCGACCGGAACGCCCCCGGCGCCGGTGACCTGGAGCGGCACCGAGGCGCCGGGGCCGACCTTGGCGCCGCCCTGCCGCGTGTCGAGCAGCCGGACCGGCGTCAGCGGGGTGAAGCGGTCGGCGGCGTCCGGCTTGTAGTAGCCGAAGAAGTCGATGATCACGTCCACGGCGCCGGCGTTGTTGCTGATCTCGAAGTAGCCGCCGTTGCTGTCGAGCGGGACGGTCACCAGGTCGGCGACCGTCTGTCCCGGGCCGACGTTGAGGTTGGACGTTCCGGTCGGCCTGCCCTTCCACGGCCGGACGTCGATGTGGGTGTCGGTGCCGGCGTTGGTGGCCGTGACGTTGACGACGCCGGCGGTGGCGCCCGCCGGGGCGTCCATCCCGATCACCCGGCTCTCACCGGGGCCCAGCGGCCACGGGCGGCCCATCATGGGCTCCCGGGTGTCCAGCAGGCGCTTCGGCGGGACGGGCACGAAGCCCGCCGGGGTGTACGCGGCGGTGACGCCCGCCGTGGCGCTCGCCGTCCGCCCGGCCTGGTCCGTCAGGGTCAGGGTGGCGGTGTAGGTGCCGGGTTCGGCGTAGACGTGGCCGAAGCCCCCGAAGACGCTGCTCTCGGCCGGCGTCCCGTCGCCGGGGTCGAGCGTGTACTTCGTGATCTTCCACGGGGAGGTGCTGCCGGAGGTGTCGAAGGTCCGTTCGAGGTTCGCCCCGGGGGCGGCGACCGCCAGGGCAGCGGTCAGCGGGCCCGGATCGCGGACGCTGATCATGGCCTGGTAGGCGCCCTCGGACGCGGGAACGCTGGCCAGCCGGCGACCGAGGGAGTCGGTCGCCGTGACCAGGATCGCGTAGTCGCCCTTGGCCGTGAACGTGTGCGCCAGCTCGGACTCCGTGGTCACCACCGGCGGGGTGCCGTCGCCGAAGTCGTAGGTGTAGGTGAGCGGTGCACCCCAGGACTCGTCGGTCCGCACCGTGGTGTTCACGGTCAGGGGGTAGGGGCCCTGGTTCAGGTCGGGATCGGCCTCGACCTGATGGAGACCCTGGAACTCGTAGGCTCCCCGGTCGCGGACGCCGCCCTGAGGTCCGGTGTTCGCGACCTTCGGGTCGTCCAGGGCGGGGAGTCCGAGCAGGTCGGTACCGAGGGCTCCGGGGGCCGACGGGTCGGCCGAGTCGATCGCCGGGGACCCTTCGTAGAGCGGGCTGTACGTGCTGCCCGAGCCGGGGAGGTCGACCGTCACATCGGTGTCGTGGGCCCCCTGGCCGGTGGCACCGGTGAAGGCCGCGAGGGTGCGGCGCGTGCCCGCCCACTCGTACGCCGCCTGTCCGCTCCCGTGGACGGAGTTGTAGTCGGCCGCGGTGCCCCGGGTCGAGGCCTCCGACACCGACAGCTCCAGGCCGGACCAGGCCGCGTCCGCGCCGTCGGAGGAGAACACGTTGTTCTTGAGCACCGCGTCGCCGGAGCCACCGGCGAGCACGATCCCGGGGCCGCGGTTTCCGGACAGGGTGTTGTGGGTGACGGCGGTGCCGGGCGCGTCGGCGACCCGGATCGCCGCCTCGGCGGAGCCGTCGATCTCGTTGGTCGTCACCAGCGTCCGCCGGGCGCCGGCGCCGACGAGGACGCCGCCCGTGCCCACGAAGCTGTTCCGGCTGATCGTGACGTCACTGGTCGCTCCGGAGAGCGCCACCGCCGGGGTGGTGGTCGGCGTCTTCTCCGGGCCCGAGGCGAACATCCGGTCCACCGTGACCGCCGAGGAGTCGGTCACGGCCACGGCTCCCTCCGTGGACCTCAGCCGCATGCTCCCGACGACGACGTCGTGGACACCCTTCAGGGTGATCGGGGGACCGGGCACCGAGGTGCCGACCACGACCGTGGAGACCTTGCCGGGCCGGCCCGGGTCCTCGCCGCGGAAGGTGATCGGGTGCCCCGGCGTCCCCGAGCGGGTGATGGTGACCTGCTCCGGGTAGTGGCCCGGCGCGATCCGGACGGTCTGGCCGGGCCCGACCGCCTCGGCGGCCGCGCCGATGGTGCAGTACGGGACGGCTCGGGTGCCGGTTCCGGTGTCCGAGCAGCCGGTGCCCGCCCCGACGTACAGGGTGGTCACCTCGGCGGCGGCCACCGGCACCGGCAGGCCGAGGACGGCGATGAGGCCGGCGGCGGTCAGGCCGACGGCAGGACGAAGGCGCACGGTGTGCTTCCCCCCGGTGGAAGTGGCTCCGGCCGGGCCCCGGGCCGGCTCGCGCGCTCCCCTGGACGGCGGCGCACGGCCGGCCGGAACGGGGTGCGGGCCGGGCCGGGGGCGGCGGCGAAGAATGTGCGGACCGAGTGCGGACCACGGATCCGGGGAGTATTCGATCATCCTTTCGCCACCGGTGTCGAGGTGCCGGGCCCGCTCCCGTCAGATCTCCGGACGACCGGCCCCGGGCGGATCGACCAGGCGGGAGCCGTCCACCAGCATCCCGGCCCGCTTCACCGTGCGGATCACCGTGATCAGCTCCACCTGGCGCACCTGCGGCAGGGCGCCGATCCGCTCGGTGAGGTACTCGTACAACGCGTCGTTGTCCCGGCAGATCACCACCGCCATCAGGTTCGCCGCCCCGGTGATGGCGGCCGCGAAGGGCACCTCGGGGTGGGTGTTGAGGGCCGCGCCCACGGTGGCGAGGTCGGCCGGGGCGACGGTGGCGAGCAGCAGCGCCTGGGTGCGGAAGCCGAACAGCGCCGGGTCGACCTCCATGTCGAAGTAGATCGCGCCGGCGTCCCGCAGCTGGTCGAGCCGGCGGCGGGCGGTCGACTCGGAGAGCCCGGCCGCCCGGGCCAGCTCCGGGTAGCCGGCCCGGCCGTCGGTGCCCAGCACGCCGAGCATCGCCAGCTCCGCCTCGTCCAGCTCGATCCGGCCGCCCGGCCCGGCGGGTGCGGGGCGCTCCAGCGCGGCGAGCTGCTCGGCCGTCAGGACGTCCACGCCGCCCCAGCGCCGGGGACCGCCGATGTACATCCGCAGGATGCTGTACGCGGAGATCCCGGTGACCCGGCGGGTGCCGGGGAGCTTCTGCAGCAGCAGGGCGTCGCGGTCCTGCTTGGTCCTGGCCCGGGTGATGCAGTGGATCTCGGTGCCGCCGGCCACCAGTGTCACCCAGGCGATGTCCGGCCGCCGGGCCAGCGCGTCGGCGACCGCGACGGCCGCGTCGGGCGTGCACTGGATCCGCAGCCAGGACTCGTACAGGCCGACCCGGTGGCCGACCGGCAGCCCCAGCACCCGCAGCACCCCGGCGGTGCGCAGCCGCCGGTAGCGGCGGATCACCGTCTGGTCGGAGACGCCCAGCACCTCGGCGATCCGGCTGAAGGCGGCCCGGCCGTCCACCATCAGGGCCTGGACGATCGCCCGGTCCAGGTCGTCCAGGTCGACGTCGGGCTGCTGGCTCTTCATGGTTTCCATCATCGCAGGGCCGTCGGATGTCGGAATCCACCGGATGGACCGGACTGGATGGATCGATCCGCGCGGTGGATGCCATCTTCGGACCAGCCGGGCAGGGGTGCCCGGCGCGATCACCGAGGAGACCCCGATGCGTAAGTGGCTACCGCTGACAGCGGTCTGCCTGGGTGCGTTCATGCTGCTGGTGGACGTCACCATCGTGACCGTCGCCCTGCCCGACATGGCCACCAGCCTGCACACCACCTTCGCCGACCTGCAGTGGGTGATGGACGTCTACGCGCTGGCGCTGGCCGCCCTGCTGCTGGGGGCCGGCTCGCTCGCCGACCTGATCGGACGCCGCAAGGTGTACCTGGCCGGTCTCGGCCTGTTCGCGCTGGCCTCGCTGGCCTGCGGCCTGGCGACCGGCCCGGCCATGCTGATCACCTTCCGCGGGCTGCAGGGCGTGGGCGGCGCCGCGATGTTCGCGACCACGATGGCCCTGCTCAGCGGCGCCTACCAGGGCAAGGACCGGGGCATCGCCTTCGGTGTCTGGGGCGCGGTGAACGGCGCCGCGGCGGCGGCCGGCCCGGTACTGGGCGGCCTGCTCACCGAGCACCTCGACTGGCGCTGGATCTTCTACGTCAATCTGCCGGTCAGCGTGCTGGCGGTGCTGGTCACCCTGAAGGTGGTGAAGGAGTCCCGCAACCCGCAGGCGAGCGGCGTCGACCTGCCGGGCATGGTCACCTTCACCCTGTTCGCCGGCGCCCTGACGTACGCGCTGATCCGGGTCGGCGACAACGGCTGGACCTCCACCACCACGCTCGGCCTGTTCGCGCTCAGCGCCCTGTCGCTGCTCGCCTTCGTCGTCGTCGAACTGCGCAGCAGCCGGCCGATGCTGGACCTCGCGCTGTTCCGCAGCCCGGCCTTCGTCGGCATCATGACCGGCGGCCTGCTGCTCTCCGTCGCGGCCTTCTCCTACCTGGTGTACTCCTCGCTCTGGCTGCAGACCGTCCGCGGGATGGGCCCGGTGACGGCCGGCCTGGCGATGCTGCCGATGAGCGTGGTCGCCTTCGTGGCCGCCGCGATCGCGGGCAAGAAGCTGCACGGGGCGCCGCCCCGGCTGACGGTGGGCGGCGGGCTGCTGCTGATCGGCGTCGGCGCGCTGCTGCAGATGGTGATCGGCGCGGGCTCGACCTGGGCGGCGCTGGCGGCCGGCCTGGCCGTGACCGGCGCGGGCGTCGGACTGGCGACCCCGGCGATGGCGGCCGCCGCGATGGCGGCGGTGCCGCCGGCCCGGGCCGGGATGGCGGGCGGCGCCCTGAACACCGCCCGCCAGCTGGGCAACGCGCTGGGCATCGCCGTGCTGGGCGCGGTCTTCCAGGCCGGGCTGCTGCACTCGATCCGCTCCGCCCACGCGGTGGCCGATCCGCAGGGCACCGCCGACGCGCTGACCGGGGGTGGCGCCGCCGGCGTGATCGCCCGGGCGCCGCAGTCCGCCCACC